>JBCLSG010000025.1:0-580 GCA_041225375.1 Eggerthellaceae bacterium 24-137 | reverse complement strand
GGGGTCTGACGCTCAGTGGAACGAAAACTCACGTTAAGCAACGTTTTCTGCCTCTGACGCCTCTTTTAATGGTCTCAGATGTCCTTTGGTCACCAGTTCTGCCAGCGTGAAGGAATAATGGCCGAGCATATTGATATGTCCGTGGCAAAGCGGGGAGAGGCGTGCGATATCTTCATCATTCAGTGTTTCACCCTGCGCCCGGAGATGATCCAGGGCTGCCTGCATATAAATAGTGTTCCATAACACGACGGCGTTAGTGACCAGCCCCAGTGTGCCCAGTTGATCTTCCTGACCGTCGGTATATCGTTTTCTTATCTCACCTTTTTGACCGTGACAGATGGCTCTGGCAACGGCATGGCGACTTTCTCCCCGATTAAGCTGGGTCAGAATGCGCCGGCGGTAATCTTCATCATCAATATAATTAAGCAGATACAGCGTTTTGTTGATGCGCCCCACTTCAATGATTGCCTGAGTCAGTCCGGAAGGACGTTCACTTTTCAGCAATGAACGGACCAGCACTGAAACCTGTACTTTGCCCAGCTTCAGGGAGCCAGCGGTCCGGATCATTTCGTCCCACTGA
>JBCLSG010000024.1:0-788 GCA_041225375.1 Eggerthellaceae bacterium 24-137 | reverse complement strand
GGCACTGTTGCAAATAGTCGGTGGTGATAAACTTATCATCCCCTTTTGCTGATGGAGCTGCACATGAACCCATTCAAAGGCCGGCATTTTCAGCGTGACATCATTCTGTGGGCCGTACGCTGGTACTGCAAATACGGCATCAGTTACCGTGAGCTGCAGGAGATGCTGGCTGAACGCGGAGTGAATGTCGATCACTCCACGATTTACCGCTGGGTTCAGCGTTATGCGCCTGAAATGGAAAAACGGCTGCGCTGGTACTGGCGTAACCCTTCCGATCTTTGCCCGTGGCACATGGATGAAACCTACGTGAAGGTCAATGGCCGCAGGGCGTATCTGTACCGGGCCGTCGACAGCCGGGGCCGCACTGTCGATTTTTATCTCTCCTCCCGTCGTAACAGCAAAGCTGCATACCGGTTTCTGGGTAAAATCCTCAACAACGTGAAGAAGTGGCAGATCCCGCGATTCATCAACACGGATAAAGCGCCCGCCTATGGTCGCGCGCTTGCTCTGCTCAAACGCGAAGGCCGGTGCCCGTCTGACGTTGAACACCGACAGATTAAGTACCGGAACAACGTGATTGAATGCGATCATGGCAAACTGAAACGGATAATCGGCGCCACGCTGGGATTTAAATCCATGAAGACGGCTTACGCCACCATCAAAGGTATTGAGGTGATGCGTGCACTACGCAAAGGCCAGGCCTCAGCATTTTATTATGGTGATCCCCTGGGCGAAATGCGCCTGGTAAGCAGAGTTTTTGAAATGTAAGGCCTTTGAATAAGACAAAA
>JBCLSG010000023.1:0-949 GCA_041225375.1 Eggerthellaceae bacterium 24-137 | reverse complement strand
TGCTACGCATTCACTGCATGCAGCATTGGTACAACCTGAGCGATGGCGCGATGGAAGATGCTCTGTACGAAATCGCCTCCATGCGTCTGTTTGCCCGGTTATCCCTGGATAGCGCCTTGCCTGACCGCACCACCATCATGAATTTCCGCCACCTGCTGGAGCAGCATCAACTGGCCCGCCAATTGTTCAAGACCATCAATCGCTGGCTGGCCGAAGCAGGCGTCATGATGACTCAAGGCACCTTGGTCGATGCCACCATCATTGAGGCACCCAGCTCGACCAAGAACAAAGAGCAGCAACGCGATCCGGAGATGCATCAGACCAAGAAAGGCAATCAATGGCACTTTGGCATGAAGGCCCACATTGGTGTCGATGCCAAGAGTGGCCTGACCCACAGCCTAGTCACCACCGCGGCCAACGAGCATGACCTCAATCAGCTGGGTAATCTGCTGCATGGAGAGGAGCAATTTGTCTCAGCCGATGCCGGCTACCAAGGGGCGCCACAGCGCGAGGAGCTGGCCGAGGTGGATGTGGACTGGCTGATCGCCGAGCGCCCCGGCAAGGTAAGAACCTTGAAACAGCATCCACGCAAGAACAAAACGGCCATCAACATCGAATACATGAAAGCCAGCATCCGGGCCAAGGTGGAGCACCCATTTCGCATCATCAAGCGACAGTTCGGCTTCGTGAAAGCCAGATACAAGGGGTTGCTGAAAAACGATAACCAACTGGCGATGTTATTCACGCTGGCCAACCTGTTTCGGGCGGACCAAATGATACGTCAGTGGGAGAGATCTCACTAAAAACTGGGGATAACGCCTTAAATGGCGAAGAAACGGTCTAAATAGGCTGATTCAAGGCATTTACGGGAGAAAAAATCGGCTCAAACATGAAGAAATGAAATGACTGAGTCAGCCGAGAAGAATTTCCCCGCTTATTCGCACCTTCC
>JBCLSG010000022.1:0-1190 GCA_041225375.1 Eggerthellaceae bacterium 24-137 | reverse complement strand
CCCGTACTCCTCGGGCGCCCCGTCGGGCCGCCTGCGCTTGCCGGAGATCGACGAGAACAGCCCCTGCACTTGGTCGTCGGTCGGCATGGCGCGCAGCATCTCTGCCGGCGGCAGGGGCGACTCGGTGTGCATGTAGCACCACCAGAAGATCGCCTTGATGCGCCTGATCGCGGAGAGGCCCCGGTGGGCGCGCAGCATCTCGCGCAGGCGCGCGTTCACGCCGCCCTCGATCATGTTGTTGGTCGAGTCCCATGCGCCGCCCCGCTCTTCGGCCATCTCCACGAACGTGAAGAGCTCGCCCGACTGCACGAGCCTGTTCAAGGCGCGCCGCGCCTTGCGAAGGCGCTCGTGCGCGTACTGCCTCTTCCCGTCCCTCAAGGTGAACTCCCTCAAGAAGCGCTCCCATTTCGCGCACCATGTCGCGTAATCGGCGAGCCATCTCGCCGCAGCGGCGGCGTCTCTCGCTCTTAGAAGCCGCTTCGCGAGCGAGTAGAGCTCGATGCCGGCATCCAGCTTCGGTCGGCTCGTGGTGCACCTTCTCACCTGGCAGAAGACGTGGAAGGTGCAGCGCTGGACGCGCGTCGTCGGCCATATCGCGCTCGCCGCCTTCGCAAACCCGGGCGCCCCGTCCGTCACCGCCATGGCGGGCGCGGGCACCCTCGCCATGAGGGCCGCCCACGCGCCGGCGCATTCGGATTGCGCCAGGTGCCACGCCAGCACGTGCTCCTTCGTGCAAGCTATGAGCACGACCGCGTCCCGTCCGATCCAGATGCCGTCCAGGAAGACGACGTCGCAGACCTCTCCCGTGAATGGGGCGATCGGCCATATGCGCCAAAACTCCCTCGTCGCCCTTTTGAATGTCGCGCGCGAGCACCCCATATCCGCTTGCGTCGCTTTCGAGAGGAGCCATCTCAGGAACATGTCGAGGCGCTTGGCGCGAGAGTCTATCTTGCGGACCGAGGAGCAGCCGCAGGCGCTGCAGCGCCACCTCTGCCTGCCGGAGGACGTCGTTCCGTTCCTGCGCATCGGCCGATCGCAGATCCCGCATCTTGGGTTATTCACTGTCCAATCCTGTCTCGAGGCAACTTCTCTCTCGGAAAAGCTTGCCTGAACAGGTGCGTCAATATCTACACGAGCACACTTTTTGAGCCAGCGAAAAGTTGGGGGGAGACAACTTGGGCCGGCGTTTT
>JBCLSG010000021.1:0-1354 GCA_041225375.1 Eggerthellaceae bacterium 24-137 | reverse complement strand
AACTTTGTTTTAGGGCGACTGCCCTGCTGCGTAACATCGTTGCTGCTCCATAACATCAAACATCGACCCACGGCGTAACGCGCTTGCTGCTTGGATGCCCGAGGCATAGACTGTACAAAAAAACAGTCATAACAAGCCATGAAAACCGCCACTGCGCCGTTACCACCGCTGCGTTCGGTCAAGGTTCTGGACCAGTTGCGTGAGCGCATACGCTACTTGCATTACAGTTTACGAACCGAACAGGCTTATGTCCACTGGGTTCGTGCCTTCATCCGTTTCCACGGTGTGCGTCACCCGGCAACCTTGGGCAGCAGCGAAGTCGAGGCATTTCTGTCCTGGCTGGCGAACGAGCGCAAGGTTTCGGTCTCCACGCATCGTCAGGCATTGGCGGCCTTGCTGTTCTTCTACGGCAAGGTGCTGTGCACGGATCTGCCCTGGCTTCAGGAGATCGGAAGACCTCGGCCGTCGCGGCGCTTGCCGGTGGTGCTGACCCCGGATGAAGTGGTTCGCATCCTCGGTTTTCTGGAAGGCGAGCATCGTTTGTTCGCCCAGCTTCTGTATGGAACGGGCATGCGGATCAGTGAGGGTTTGCAACTGCGGGTCAAGGATCTGGATTTCGATCACGGCACGATCATCGTGCGGGAGGGCAAGGGCTCCAAGGATCGGGCCTTGATGTTACCCGAGAGCTTGGCACCCAGCCTGCGCGAGCAGCTGTCGCGTGCACGGGCATGGTGGCTGAAGGACCAGGCCGAGGGCCGCAGCGGCGTTGCGCTTCCCGACGCCCTTGAGCGGAAGTATCCGCGCGCCGGGCATTCCTGGCCGTGGTTCTGGGTTTTTGCGCAGCACACGCATTCGACCGATCCACGGAGCGGTGTCGTGCGTCGCCATCACATGTATGACCAGACCTTTCAGCGCGCCTTCAAACGTGCCGTAGAACAAGCAGGCATCACGAAGCCCGCCACACCGCACACCCTCCGCCACTCGTTCGCGACGGCCTTGCTCCGCAGCGGTTACGACATTCGAACCGTGCAGGATCTGCTCGGCCATTCCGACGTCTCTACGACGATGATTTACACGCATGTGCTGAAAGTTGGCGGTGCCGGAGTGCGCTCACCGCTTGATGCGCTGCCGCCCCTCACTAGTGAGAGGTAGGGCAGCGCAAGTCAATCCTGGCGGATTCACTACCCCTGCGCGAAGGCCATCGGTGCCGCATCGAACGGCCGGTTGCGGAAAGTCCTCCCTGCGTCCGCTGATGGCCGGCAGCAGCCCGTCGTTGCCTGATGGATCCAACCCCTCCGCTGCTATAGTGCAGTCGGCTTCTGACGTTCAGTGCAGCCGTCTTCTGAAAACGACA
>JBCLSG010000020.1:0-1450 GCA_041225375.1 Eggerthellaceae bacterium 24-137 | reverse complement strand
TGAACTGCGCCCCAGTTCTTGGACGGGCCAATAAGCGGCCTACGCCGCACATAGGGACTGATTCCGGAACTCCTCCGGGGTCAGTCCCTTCAGTTTAACCTGCCTCCTCCTCGTGTTCCAGTGGATGATGTATTCGTCCAGATCCTTCTTGAAGTCCTCGAAGCAGGGCCATTCCCTCCCGCGGAAGAACTCGTCCTTCATGTGGCCGAACACCTGCTCCGTCGCGCCGTTGTCGATGCAGTTGCCCTTCCGGGACATGCTCTGCACCACGCCGGCCTCCTCCAGCCGCCTGCGCCACCCGGCCTGCTGGTACTGCCAGCCCATGTCCGAGTGCAGGATCGGCGTTGAGCCCTCGGGCTTCTTGGACACGAGCTGGTCGAGCAGCTCGTGCTGCTGGGCCATGTCGGGGCGCAGCGACGTGGACCAGGCGACGATCTCCTTGCTGCCGAAGTCGTAGACCGGCGCGAAGTAGGCCTTGCCCCAGGGCTGCTTGAACTCGGTGACGTCGGTGCCCATCTTCTCCCACGGCCCGTCGGCGGCGAAGTCCCTGCCGATGACGTTCTCGAAGGTCTTTCCGACCTTGCCCCTGTACGAGTTGTACCTGTGGTAGTCGGTCTCACGGCGGATCCCGCAGCTGACGCCCATCTCGCGCATCATCTTCAGCGCCGTCTTGTCGGCTATGCGCACGCCCCGCTCGGCGCGCAGGCACATGGCGATCTGCCTGTGGCCGCACCCGTTGGCGGTGCGCGAGAATATCTCGGCGGCGGCCTCCCAGAGCTCGGGCCTGGTGGGGGGCTTCGGGTGCGACAGCGCGTAGTAGTAGCTCGACCTCGCCAGACCGGCGCATTCGAGCAGGTCGGAGAGGGGGTATTGCCCTGAAAGCCCGCTCACGACCGCGGCCTTCTCGCCGTTCGAGAGCGTTTCCCCGCCTTCAGGGCGATCGATTTTTTTAGGTAGGCGTTCTCCGCTTCGAGCTTCCGGATTCTGCGCTCGAGCTCCTGCTCGCGCGTCAGCTCCTTGGGCGCCGGGCTCGCGCCGCGCGGCCTTCCCTTCGGCTTCGGCCTCAGCGCCTCCGGGCCCTCCTCCCTGTACGCCTTCAGCCATCTCTTGAACGAGCTTGGCGAGGCTATCCCGAACCTCGCCATGGCCTCGGGCTTCGTCATGCCCTCGTCCACGACCGCCCTGACGGCGGCCAGCTTCGTCTCGAACGGATAGGCGGTGTGCTTCTTTCCCATCATGGCTAGGACCTCGATGCCTGCGGATCTGTAGATGTCCAGCCATTTTCTCACGGTTTCCTCTGGTATCCCGAGAAGAGTCGCGATCGACGCGCGACCGTGCCCCTCGTCGTACAGCTCTGTTGCGCGCAGCCTCGCCTCGACGCCGTGCAAAACGTTTCCAGCCATATAAAAAGCCTCCCATTTCTCATGTCCAAGAAATGGGAGGCAGTTCA
>JBCLSG010000019.1:0-1798 GCA_041225375.1 Eggerthellaceae bacterium 24-137 | reverse complement strand
TGAAGGACCAGCAATCCACAGGGTCCCCGAGTCATGCGTTGTATACCGTGAGGTATGGGGCGAAGCGTTGACAGGGGTGTTGACAGGCCAGCCATTGAGCCACGAAATGTATATTAAATTCCCGGGTGCCGACGTTGTACTGTTTACGGAAGGCAACATCATAGGGTGCGTTACTGCGAGTGCCATATGGACCCGGCGGGGTCTGAGACCCTGGCATGTCAATACGATCTTTACGCGGGAACCGGGAGATCTCCCCTCTGACCATCTGCCAGTGCCGGAGATGGCCCGCACCGGGAAGGCGAGGAGCCGAAGCCGGTGATGTACGGAGAGGAGAAGTCGGACTCGCTCATAGTAGCTGCGAATCTGGCGAACAATCCGCAAGGAGCGGAGTCAGTGGAGCGAAGGAGCGGGGCCAAGGGAAACGCGGAACAGCCACACATGCGCCGGACGCAGAGCCGGGAAAGTATGTCACAGAGGCTGTCACGCGTGCGGGAAGCTGCGAAGCAGCGGAAGAAAGAACGGTTTACCGCATTGTTCCACCTCCTGACAGCAGAGGCACTGGAGAACGCATTCCTCTCCCTGAGCAGGAAAGCGGCTGCCGGAGTTGATGGTGTCAGGTGGAAGGACTACGCCGAAAACCTGAAGGTCAACATAGCAGATCTGCACCGGAGGCTTCATCAGGGTAGTTACAGGGCTCAGCCCGGCAGGCGGCACTACATCCCGAAAGCGGATGGAAAACAGCGCCCGCTCGGCATCGCCTCACTGGAGGACAAAATCGTCCAGTATGCGCTGGTTAAGATCCTGAATGCAGTCTACGAAAATGACTTTATGGGGTTTTCATACGGGTTCAGACCCGGGCGAAGCCAGCACAATGCGCTGGACGCACTGGCCACAGGGCTGGTTCGGACCAATGTAAACTGGGTACTGGATGCCGATATTAGTCAGTTCTTCGACAAGGTAAGCCATGAATGGCTAATCAGGTTCATAGAACACAGAATCGGCGACCAGAGGGTAATCAGGCTCATACGAAAGTGGCTCACAGCCGGGACCTCAGAGGAAGGAGAATGGCGGGCATCGGAGGAAGGCACCCCACAGGGTGCGGTTATCTCGCCGCTGCTGGCAAACATCTACCTCCACTATGTCTTCGATCTGTGGGCGCATCAGTGGCGACGCCGCCATGCCACAGGCAATGTGGTCATGGTCAGATACGCAGATGACATAGTCATCGGGTTCGACAAGCGAATCGACGCTCAATGCTTTCGTATAGCCATGCAGCGCAGACTGAAGGAGTTCGGACTCACGGTACATCCGAAGAAAACCCGACTGATGGAGTTCGGCCGCTTCGCAGCCGAAAACCGCGCCAGCAGGGGAAAAGGTAAACCAGAAACGTTCAACTTCCTCGGGTTCACGCATATCAGTGGGAAAGACCGTAGTGGCAGGTTCATGCTGATACGAAAGACACGCCGGGACAGGATGACGGCGACACTGAAAGCGATCAAGGACGGACTACGAAAGCGCTGGCATTACTCAATCCCCGAACAGGGAAAATGGCTCAGGAGAGTGGTTCAGGGATACCTGAACTACCACTCAGTCCCGGGCAACTATCCCATGATGCGGAAGTTCAGGATATACGTAACAGACCTCTGGCGACGGGCGCTGAGGCGCAGGAGCCAGCAGGATGATACGACATGGACGAAAGCAAACAGACTGGCAGCCGTATGGCTGCCGAAGGTTCGGGTTCTGCATCCATGGCCTGTGGAGCGGTTCACCGCCAGACACCCAAGGCAGGAGCCCGGTG
>JBCLSG010000018.1:0-1893 GCA_041225375.1 Eggerthellaceae bacterium 24-137 | reverse complement strand
TGTCGCGGTAGGGATACCCGTTACCGGATACCCCCCGCACAGATCCCGGCGTGCGCGATTTACGCACCGGGCTCCTGCCTCGGGTGTCTGGCGGTGAACCGCTCCACAGGCCATGGATGAAGAACCCGAACCCTTGGTAGCCATGCGGCTGCCAGTTTGTTTGCTTTCGTCCAGGTCGTATCATCCTTCTGGCTCCTGCGCCTGAGCGCCCGGCGCCAGAGGTTTGTTACGTGTGTCCTGAACTTCTGCATGGTGGGGAAGTTGCCCGGTACCGAGTGATAGTTCAGGTATCCCTGAACCACTCTCCTGAGCCATTTTCCCTGTTCGGGGATTGAGTAATGCCAGCGCCTTCGCAGACCGTCTTTGATGGCTTTCAGAGTTGCCGTCATCCGATCCCGGCGGGTCTTTCGTATCAGCATGAACCTGCCGTTGCGATCTTTCCCGCTGATGTGCGTGAACCCGAGGAAGTTGAACGTTTCTGGTTTGCCTTTTCCCCTGATGGCACGGTTTTCGGCAGCGAAGCGGCCGAACTCCATCAGACGGGTTTTCTCCGGGTGAACCGTGAGTCCGAACTCCCTCAGTCTGCGCTGCATGGCTATACGGAAGCGCCGGGCATCGTATCGTTTGTCGAACCCGATGACGATGTCATCGGCGTATCTGACCATTACCACATTGCCTGTGGCATAGCGACGTCGCCACTGATGCGCCCACAGATCGAAGACGTAGTGGAGGTATATGTTTGCCAGCAGCGGTGAGATGACCGCACCCTGTGGGGTGCCTTCCTCCGTTGCTCGCCATTGACCCTCCTCCGACGTCCCGGCTGTGAGCCACTTACGTATGAGCCTGATTACCCTCCGGTCGCCGATCCGATGCTCTGTGAACCTGATCAGCCATTCGTGGCTCACCCTGTCGAAGAACTGACTGATGTCGGCATCCAGTACCCAGTTTACGTTAGTGCGTACCAGCCCTGTGGCCAGTGCGTCCAGTGCATCGTGCTGGCTTCGCCCGGGTCTGAACCCGTATGAGAACCCCATAAAGTCGTTTTCATAGACTGCGTTCAGGATTTTCACCAGCGCATACTGGACGATCTTGTCCTCCAGCGAGGCGATGCCGAGCGGGCGTTGTTTTCCATCCGCTTTTGGGATGTAGTGACGCCTGCCGGGCTGCGCCCTGTAGCTGCCCTGATGTAGCCTCCGGTGCAGATCTGTTATGTTGTTCTTCATGTTTCCGGCGTAGTCCATCCACCTGATGCCATCCACTCCGGCGGCCGCTTTCCTGCTCAGGGAGAGGAATGCGGCTTCCAGTGCTTCGACTGTCAGCAGGTGGAACAATGCTGTAAACCGTTCTTTCTTCCGCTGCTTCGCAGCTTCCCGCACGCGTGACAGCCTCTGTGACATGCTTTCCCGGCTCTGTGTCCGGCGCATGTGTGGCTGTTCCGCGTTCCCCTTGGCCCCGCTCCTTCGCTCCACTGACTCCGCTCCTTTCGGGTTGTTCGCCTGCTTCGCCGCTACTATGAGCGAGTCCGACTTCTCCTCTCCGTACATCACCGGCTATGACTCCTCGTCTTCCCGGTGCGGGCCGTCTCCGACACTGGCAGATGGTCAGAGGGGAGATCTCCCGGTTCCCGCGTAGAGATCGTATTGACATGCCAGGGTCTCAGACCCCGCCGGGTCCATGTGGCACTCGCAGTATCGCACCCTATGATGTTGCCTTCCGTTAACAGTACAACGTCGGCACCCGGTAATTTAATATACATTTCGTGGCTCAATGGCTGGCCTGTCAACACCCCTGTCAACGCTTCGCCCCATACCTCGCGGTATGCAACGCATGACTCGGGGACCTTGTGGATTGCTGGTCCTTCAATGGTCGGGGACTTTCACCCCTTGATCTCTA
>JBCLSG010000017.1:0-5049 GCA_041225375.1 Eggerthellaceae bacterium 24-137 | reverse complement strand
GCCCCGACGGAGAGTTTCAAACAGAATCACACTCACATGATCTGTCGCGCCGCGCCTCGCGGCGCGGTTTGAACGGAGAGTTTGATCCTGGCTCAGGATGAACGCTGGCGGCGTGCTTAACACATGCAAGTCGAACGATTAAGACGGCTTCGGCCGTGTATAGAGTGGCGAACGGGTGAGTAACACGTGACCAACCTGCCCCGCGCTCCGGGACAACCGCTGGAAACGGCGGCTAATACCGGATACTCCGCCCGCCCCGCATGGGGAGGGCGGGAAAGCCCCGACGGCGCGGGATGGGGTCGCGGCCCATTAGGTAGTAGGCGGGGTAGAGGCCCACCTAGCCGACGATGGGTAGCCGGACTGAGAGGTCGACCGGCCACATTGGGACTGAGATACGGCCCAGACTCCTACGGGAGGCAGCAGTGGGGAATTTTGCGCAATGGGCGAAAGCCTGACGCAGCAACGCCGCGTGCGGGACGAAGGCCCTCGGGTCGTAAACCGCTTTCAGCAGGGAAGATCCAAGACGGTACCTGCAGAAGAAGCTCCGGCTAACTACGTGCCAGCAGCCGCGGTAATACGTAGGGGGCGAGCGTTATCCGGATTCATTGGGCGTAAAGCGCGCGTAGGCGGCCGCCTAAGCGGAACCTCTAATCCCGGGGCTCAACCTCGGGCCGGGTTCCGGACTGGGCGGCTCGAGTGCGGTAGAGGAGAGCGGAATTCCCGGTGTAGCGGTGGAATGCGCAGATATCGGGAAGAACACCGATGGCGAAGGCAGCTCTCTGGGCCGTCACTGACGCTGAGGCGCGAAAGCTGGGGGAGCGAACAGGATTAGATACCCTGGTAGTCCCAGCCGTAAACGATGGATACTAGGTGTGGGGGGATCCTCCCTCCGTGCCGCAGCCAACGCATTAAGTATCCCGCCTGGGGAGTACGGCCGCAAGGCTAAAACTCAAAGGAATTGACGGGGGCCCGCACAAGCAGCGGAGCATGTGGCTTAATTCGAAGCAACGCGAAGAACCTTACCAGGGCTTGAAATCGCCGTGAAGCCGCGGAGACGCGGTGGCCGAGAGGAGCGGTGACAGGTGGTGCATGGCTGTCGTCAGCTCGTGTCGTGAGATGTTGGGTTAAGTCCCGCAACGAGCGCAACCCCCGTCCTGTGTTGCCAGCATTAGGTTGGGGACTCGCAGGAGACTGCCGGCGTCAAGCCGGAGGAAGGTGGGGACGACGTCAAGTCATCATGCCCCTTATGCCCTGGGCTGCACACGTGCTACAATGGCCGGTACAGAGGGTTGCCACCCCGCGAGGGGGAGCGGATCCCGGAAAGCCGGCCCCAGTTCGGATCGCAGGCTGCAACCCGCCTGCGTGAAGCCGGAGTTGCTAGTAATCGCGGATCAGCACGCCGCGGTGAATACGTTCCCGGGCCTTGTACACACCGCCCGTCACACCACCCGAGTCGTCTGCACCCGAAGCCGCCGGCCGAACCCTCTTGGGGCGGAGGCGTCGAAGGTGTGGAGGGTAAGGGGGGTGAAGTCGTAACAAGGTAGCCGTACCGGAAGGTGCGGCTGGATCACCTCCTTTCTAGGGAGAACCTAGAGACCGTCCCCATCGCTCAGCATCCGGCTGCGAGGGCCCCGACGAGGCCCCGGCACCTTGACAGCTGCATAGCGCGTGACATGAAAATGTCGCACATGATCAACACCAACATCATCCCTTAAGCTGCATAGCTTAGGTTCGATGGGTGTTCGCATCATGGACGATACGATTCATCACGATCGCGAACGTATGTTTTATTTTACGACGGATATTAAATCTAATTCTCATAGATCGATCCATAGGACGGAAGCCGGGGCCTGCGTGCCCCGGCGCCTAGCGTATCAGAGGAAAGCGAAGATACCAAGGGCGCACGGCGGATGCCTTGGCACAGGAAGTCGACGAAGGACGCGGCAAGCTGCGATAAGCCCCGGGGAGCGGCAAACACGCTTCGATCCGGGGGTCTCCGAATGGGGGAACCCACCTGGGGTCATGCCCAGGTACCCACGCCTGAATCAAATAGGGCGTAGGGAGGCAACCGGGGGAACTGAAACATCTAAGTACCCCGAGGAAGAGAAATCAACCGAGATTGCGCGAGTAGCGGCGAGCGAAAGCGCACCAGCCCAAACCCGGGCGCGTGTAAGCGGCAGGCGTTGCCGCCCGGGGGTTGCGGGACGCCCGTGCAGGAGCTGCCCTCCTGCATGAGGTTACAAATCCACATGGTAGCGGAACGGCATGGAAGGGCCGGCCGCAGCGGGTGAGAGCCCCGTACGCGAAACCATGCGGACCTCAGCGGCGTATCCCGAGTAGGGCCGGGCACGTGAAACCCGGTCCGAAGCAGGGGGGACCACCCTCCAAGGCTGAACACTCTCCTGTGACCGATAGCGAACCAGTACCGTGAGGGAAAGGTGAAAAGCACCCCGGGAGGGGAGTGAAACAGTACCTGAAACCGTGCGCCCACAAGCAGTCGGAGCTACTTTACGTAGTGACGGCGTGCCTTTTGTAGAATGAGCCAGCGAGTTGCGGTGTGCGGCGAGGTTAAGTTTGGAAACGAGCCGCAGCGAAAGCGAGCCTTTAAGATGGCGCTCGAGTCGCACGCTGCAGACGCGAAGCCGGGTGAGCTATCCATGGGCAGGCTGAAGCGGGGGTAAGACCCCGTGGAGGGCCGAACCCACTTCGGTTGAAAACGGAGGGGATGACCCGTGGATAGGGGTGAAAGGCCAATCAAACCCGGAGATATCTCGTTCTCCCCGAAATAGCTTTAGGGCTAGCCTCGGCCGTTCTCCCGCGGTGGTAGAGCCACCGGATCGACGAGGGGGCTTCACCGCCTACCGACTCGAACCGAACTCCGAATGCCGCGGGACCACAGGCCGGGAGTCAGAGGGCGTGGGCTAAGCTGCGCGCTCGAGAGGGAAACAGCCCAGACCGCCCGCTAAGGCCCCCAAGTCATCGCTGAGTGGCAAAGGATGTGCGTCTGCCCAGACAACCAGGATGTTGGCTTAGAAGCAGCCATGCATTTAAAGAGTGCGTAACAGCTCACTGGTCGAGTGGACATGCGCCGACAATTCACGGGGCTAAGCGATGCGCCGAAGCGGCGGACTGAATTTCAGTGGTAGGGGAGCTCTCCGTGGGGGGCGAAGCCGAGGGGCGACCCTCGGTGGACCGCACGGAGGTGAGAATGCTGGCATGAGTAACGAGAGCGGCGCGAGAAACGCCGCCGCCGTGAGCCTAAGGGTTCCTGGGCGAGGCTAATCCCCCCAGGGTCAGTCGGGAGCTAAGGCGAGGCCGACAGGCGTAGCCGATGCGCAGCGGGCAGAGATTCCCGCACCGCCGACGGCGCGGCACTACCGATGGGGCGACGGAGAAGGGTAGCCGGGCGGGGTTCTGGACGTCCCCGTGAAAGCGCGTAGGGCGCAGGGCATGGAAATCAGCCCTGCATAAGGCCTGAGACGCGAGACGAAGCGACTTGGCGAAGCCGGTGAGCCCATGCTTCCGAGAAAAACCTCTAGGGAGTGCCGTCGGCGCCCGTACCAAAACCGACACAGGTGGGCGGGTAGAACATACCGAGGCGATCGGGAGAACCACGGTTAAGGAACTCGGCATACTGGCCCCGTAACTTCGGGAGAAGGGGCGCCGCCCTCGGTGAAGGACCACGCGTCCGGAGCTAGGGGCGGCCGCAGCGAAACGGCCCAAGCGACTGTTTATCAAAAACACAGGACTCTGCAAAGTGGCAACACGACGTATAGGGTCTGACGCCTGCCCGGTGCCGGAAGGTTACGCGGATGGGTTAGCACTCGTGCGAAGCTCTGAAGCCAAGCCCCGGTAAACGGCGGCCGTAACTATAACGGTCCTAAGGTAGCGAAATTCCTTGTCGGGTAAGTTCCGACCTGCACGAATGGCGTAACGATTTGGGCGCTGTCTCAACCGTGGACCCGGTGAAATTGTACTGTTCGTGAAGATGCGAACTACCCGCGGAAGGACGGAAAGACCCCGTGAACCTTTACTGCAGCTTGGCATTGGCATCTGGTACGGCGCGTAGAGGATAGGCAGGAGCCTTTGAAGCGGGGGCGCAAGCCCCCGTGGAGGCGACCTTGGAATACTGCCCCCGTCGTGCCGGCTGCCTAACGCGCGGCCGTGATCCGGCGCGCGGACCGTGCCAGGCGGGTAGTTTGACTGGGGCGGTCGCCTCCCAAAGAGTAACGGAGGCGCGCGTAAGGTCCGCTCAGGACGGTCGGCAACCGTCCCGAGAGCGCAAGAGTGCAAGCGGGCTTGACTGCGAGACTGACAAGTCGGGCAGGTGCGAAAGCAGGTTCTAGTGATCCGGCGGCCCAGAGTGGAATGGCCGTCGCTCAACGGATAAAAGGTACTCCGGGGATAACAGGCTGATCTTGCCCAAGAGTCCACATCGACGGCAAGGTTTGGCACCTCGATGTCGGCTCATCGCATCCTGGGGCTGAAGTCGGTCCCAAGGGTACGGCTGTTCGCCGTTTAAAGCGGTACGCGAGCTGGGTTCAGAACGTCGTGAGACAGTTCGGTCCCTATCCTCCGCGGGCGCAAGGGAGTTGAGGAGATCTGCCCCTAGTACGAGAGGACCGGGGTGGACGGACCTCTGGTGACGCGGTTGTCGGCCAACGGCACCGCCGCCTAGCTACGTCCGGCACGGATAACCGCTGAAGGCATCTAAGTGGGAAGCCGCCTCCGAGATGAGCTCCCTCTCCGGTAAGGGCCCTGGTAGAACACCAGGTCGATAGGGCGCAGCTGCAAGCGGGGCGACCCGCTCAGGCGAGCGCTACTAATAGCCCGAGCTCTTCGCTTTTTCTTCTCAGAGACGTACGTTTCGCGATCGTGCGGCATGGCGCGCGCATGCGGCCGCCAGGGCGCCGGGGCTACCCGGGCCCCGGACGGCGACATACCGTCGCCGCGGGAGCGCCTCCCGCGAGCGGAACCATCGAGCGGGGGATCACCCGACCCCATTCCGAACTCGGCAGTTAAGCCCCGCATCGCCGAAAGTACTGCGGC
>JBCLSG010000016.1:0-6360 GCA_041225375.1 Eggerthellaceae bacterium 24-137 | reverse complement strand
ACGCCGTGCAAAACGTTTCCAGCCATATAAAAAGCCTCCCATTTCTCATGTCCAAGAAATGGGAGGCAGTTCAGGCGGTTCCTCGGGGGCCTTTCGTGTGCCATGGAGCACTGCCCATGCGGGAGGGGAGGTCCGAGCAGATTGCTCCAGAGGCGACGATCCTATGCGGCCGCCATCTTCAAGATGGTAGCCAGGCTCACGCCCTCCACCTCGGCGTTGGCGATGGCGCCACCGCCGGGGGTGTTCGTGGAGCACGCGCAGGCCATCGTGTAGCTTTCAGCGCCTTCCTCGGCGGCCATCTCATCGACGGTTGCCTCAAAGGCCTGCTCGCCATCGTAGCTGACGCCGATGGCGGCTTGGGCGGCCTGCACCTCGTAGGCGGGAATGCCGGTGCACAGAACCGCCGCCGCTTTGGCGAACATGCTCGAGAACGTCTCATTGCTGGTGAGGGTGCCCTGGTCGAAAGAGAACGTTCCCTCGACGGCGGACGGCTTTACCGTGCCGTCATCAGCTTGGGTGTTCTCGGACGCGGCGGTCAGGGGAGCGTTCGCGTCCGATGCGGGCGCGTCAACCGGTGCGGCCATCGCCACGGTGGCGCCTCCGGAGATGAGGGCCACGGCGGAAAGCGCGCTTCCGACGGTCTTCAGAGTCTGGGATTTCATAATGTCACCGGCCTCTCTACTCTTCAACGTTCACGAACAGGGTGATGGGCTTTTTGATCTGGGTGCCGTCAACGTCGGTAGCCTGCAGCTTCACCTGGTACTTGCCGGCCTTGGTCGGAGTCCAATCCAGAGAGTAGGTGACCCACTGGAACGGATCGAAGTCGGTGATCTGGTCGGCAATCTTCACGTCGGTCCAGGTCTTGCCCATATCGAAGCTGAAGTTCACGCTGGCCAGATCGCCCACAACGCGGTTCCAGCTGTACACGGCGCCGGTCAGGGTGATCGGCTCGCCCACCTTCGCGGTCACGCCGTCCTCCTGGAACCACATGCCGTTGATGGGGTAGCTGGGGGAGGGCTCGTCGGACTCGGCCATCATCGGGCCCTCGAAGAAGCTCTCGGCCTGCTTGAAATCGACGGACTTGATGTGCTTGACCTGACGGGCGCCGGGGTTGCCCAGCGTGATGAGCGTCATGGGCGCGCCATCGTCCTTGGAGAGGTCTTCGCCGTAGTACTTCAGGACGATGTAGGCGTTCTCGGTGTAGGTACTGGCCTCTAGATCCATGGGCGGGAAGGCCATCCAGCCGTCCCAGGACTCGGCGTTGACAGCGTTCACGCCATCGGCCAAGCCGCCGCACTGCTCGATGAGGTAGGCCATGGAGACACCGGACATCGGGATGTTGGATACGAGCGAGCCGCCGCGGCCGTTCGTGGCGCAGGCCAGCGCGCCGGCGAACTCGGTCTGGGGCATGGCCTCAAGCTCGGCCTTGGTGAAGCTGCGGGGGTTCTTCACGCCGTTGATGGTGACGGTGTTGTTCTCGTCGCACACGGCGTCGAAGCTGAAGGGCTCGCCGTTCTTCTCGGTCACTTCCTCGCCCCAGTTGTTCACGATGAAGACGTCCTCGTGGTCGGTGATGGCCTGGTCGAGCTTCACGTTAATGGTCGGTTCGCTGTCCTGGGTCATGCCGTTGATGAAACCGCCGAAGAAGCCGCGGGAATCAACCCAGTTCTGCTCCATCTCGTTGCCGTCGATGTTCGGATAGCCGCCGAGCGCGGGCTCATCGTAGAAGTCGTCCCAAAGAACGAGCTGATAGTCACCCTGATTGCCGGCGGAGTTCATGGCGTGGCAGCTCCAGCAGTTGCCGTTGGCCTCCACGAAGGTGGCGCTGCCGTAGTGGCTCGCGTGAATCAGGTCGCCCAGATAGGGGCCGGTGAGCGCGGTGTGTCCGCGATGGCAGGGCTCGCAGTCCTGGTAGGTGAGCGCCTTGCCGTAGCCTACGTGGGTGAGGATGTGCTTGTATCCATCCTTCATGTTCATGACATCCCACAAATCCTCGTGGCACGAGTTGCAGCCGCGGTTGCCCGCGTTCAGCATGTCGGTGGTGCTGAAGGTGTCGTTGAAGTTCCCGGACGACTTCTCGGTGAAGTCGGGGTACATTCCCTCGATTGCCTCCGTCTGGGCGTCTCCGCCCTCGGCCGTACCCGTATTGGGCATCGTGGCCTTGGGAGCGCAACCCCACAGCGCAAGCGCTATGGCGAGCACTGCGGCTGCTATGGCAAGCGCCATAGCGAGCTTTGAGAACCGCGTGGTTTCCCTCTTCTCCATCTTCCTCTCCTTTCAATGGTTTTCCTGCACCCGCACGTTGCGTTGTCGTGCGAGCTGCATTCACCATACGAAAGGGGACGCCCTCTGAAATCAGCAAGGGTTAATGACCTTTCCACGCCTTCTCAACAACTCTTGTTGATTCGCGGAAAATGCCAGGTGATATGATGAAGTTGGATACATGGAGTCGGGGGATGAGACGGGAAGGGCCGCCATGGTGCAAGGGGAGCGGAAAACGAGAAAGCCAACGGGAAGCGGAGCGGGGAGCGGTTGGAATGCGGGCCCGCAGGGGCTGGGATGGACGATAGCGGCGGTAGTGGCGCTCGTGTCGTCGGCTATGCTGCTGCATGAGTCGGCCAGCTGGTCGCTGGACTACGCTACGCTGGCGGGGCGGTCCGTGAACGTGCGGGCCTATTCGTGCGACGTCCATTCGCTTGGCCTGGTATTCGGCTATGCCCTCACCCAGGCCTGCGGCCCTTGGCTTGCGCGCCATGCCCGCGATATGTCCGTGTGGCTCGTCTTCTTCCTCGTGCAGTTTGTCGACGTGCTGGTTTTCTACTGGCTCATGGACGGGGCCGGTCCGCTGTTCGCCGTTGTGGTGGTGCAATTCGTGGGCGCGGCGTCGGGGGCGATGTTCTTCGTGGCCGCAAGTCAGGTGGCTGCTGTGCTCGCGCCGCGGCAATTCCTGCTGTCGACGGTGGCGGTCATTGGGGGCACCACCCTCGTCGTGCAGGGGCTGTTCAGCATCCTGGAGACCAACGCGCCCCTTTTCGTGTCGGAGCTTTTGCATCTGGGGCTCTTAGGTGCGGCGGCTTTTGCCTCCATGCGGGCGACACGACCCGGCTCTTGTCTCGTGAACGCCTACGAGCAGATGACCTATCTGCCCATCTGCTGCCATAGACCTCATGGGGAAGAGGCAACGACGGTTGCCGAAGCCCCTCAGCGCGATCTCGCGGCCGGCTGGCGACAAGGAGCTGGCGGGAAGGATGCGTCGGCGGCTCCGTCCGCGCAATGCGCGAAGCTTCTGCGCAGTATGCCCCTCTGCGGCCGTCTCTTTCTCATCGTGGGCGCCTATGGCGGAGTGTTCGGCTTCCTGCACGTGGTGCCTTTGGCGCTGCCTCTCGGCGTGGTGGCCCGCGTGAGCTCGTTTCTCATTGGGGCGGTTGTGGCTCTGGCCCTGTTCGCCGTCACCATGCCGCCAGGCCGCGCCCGGGATGTGTCTTGGATATGGAACCGCTTCTACCGCTTCGTGTTTCCTGTGGTCACCGTGGCGGCGCTCTTGGGGCCGCTGACGGCCTCCACTGAGTTTCTGCCGGCGCTCGTCATGCAAGCTTGCGCGCTGTACTATTTCGATGCGCTTTTGGCTACCGCCTGCTACGCGGTGTGCTGCTCTATCCACGCCGAGCCTTCCCAGGTTTTCGGCCGTGCCTTCCTCATCCGGTCGGTGGGCTTTCTGGCCGGTAACGTCATCGGCTCGGCCGTGCACGATACCGTGATGCTCGACACGGCGGCCTTCAGCGTCATCGGCACGGTGGTGTTCGTTCTGCTGTGCCTGGTGACGTTCAACATGAATTCTGAGCGTTACGCCAAGACCGTTTGGGGCCTGCTGCCCCATGAGGATCCGCGGGGACGTTACGAACGCACCCGCGAGGAGCGATGCGACGCCCTCGCGAAGCGCTGCGGCCTGACCGAGCGCGAGGCCGAGGTGCTCCGCTTGCTTGCGCGCAATATGCGTCCGCGTGAAATCAGCGACACGCTCGTCGTATCTGTGGCGACGGTGCGCTCGCATGTGCACGCCATCTACACGAAGGCGGATGTGCATTCGGCGGGCGAGTTGATGCGGCTTATCGATGAGTCAGGAGACCAAGTATGAAAGGGGAAGAGGCAATGACGAAGGAAGCCCGCTGCTTGGGGGAGGAGTCGGCGACGAATGCAACGGCCGACGCCGCCCGGGGCGATTTGGATTCGACGGCGGCTTCCGGCTGCAATACCGTCGTTTTCGTAGGAGCCGACGGCATGGAGCAGCGGTTTCCGCTGGACTTCCTCTTGGAACGCGGCGCCATTGTGGCCAGCAAGGTGAACGGCGAGGATATCCTGAGCGTCATGGGCGCCATGAACCAGCTTTGGGTGCCGGGGCTGCCGGCCAAATACTTCGTGCGCGATATTCGCGAGATTCGCTTCATTAACGAGGAGGTGCCGCCGGTCATTGGCCCCTTCGTCGATGACGGCCATGACTACACCAACCGCCCCAATGTTGCCGCCAAAGCGGAGTACGTGGGACGTGTGGGCGAACCCATGGAGTTCACCGGCTGGGCTCACGATTTCGATAAACGTATCGTTGCCATGGAGTTCTCGCTGGATAACGGCGATCATTGGACTCACTATGATTTGGGCGACACAACGAGCGATCGCTGGGTTGCCTGGTCCTTTGCATGGACGCCCCCCGCGCCCGGTGCCTACCAGATGATGGTGAGGTCGGTGAATGAGGACGACGACTCGTCGCCCGTTGCCGCCGTGCATTCTTTCGAGGTGCTGTAGCGGATCTTCTGGCGATCATGGTTCCGTGGCGGCCGCGACCGGGTGCGCCGTTTTGCTAAAAGTGAACTTGATAGGTCGTCAAAAGGGTTTATACTGCGAAAAGGTTCACTACCACGAGAAGGAGGGTTCATGATCGCACTGTCCAAGGGCGCGAAAAGCGCACGGGGAGGGGTAGCTCGCGATAATCGCCTGATCTGCGGCGTGCTGGCCGTTGCGCTTACTGCCACCATGACGGTTCTGCCCGCGCGTCCCGCCGAGGCCGCCACGGCCGACTATCAGATTCCCGTCACCTACGGCCAGACCGAGGCTCGTAGCATGCTGAGCATGATCAACGATTTCCGCGCGAGCGATGCAAAGTGCTGGAATGAGGACGATACCGCTCAAGTTGCCGTGGGCAAGCAGCCAGCGCTAGCCTACGACTACGCCCTCGAGCAGGCCGCTATGCTGCGCGCCGCTGAGATTGCCGTGAGCTTCTCCCACACGCGTCCGAACGGCACCCTTTGCTTTACGGCTTTCTCTTCGCTGCCCCTTTATACGTATGGCGAGAATATCGCCGCTGGCCAAACAACCGCTGCGGCGGCTTTTACCAGTTGGCGCGAGGACGACTATGGCTATGCCGGCCAGGGCCACCGTCGCAACATGTTGGATGCTGGTTTTACGGCGATAGGCATCGGGCATGTGACCTTCAACGGCATCCATTACTGGGTGCAGAACTTCGGTTCTCCCGTTGTGAACGCTACGCCCACCACCGCGGCTAACGGCGCACGTACCGTGGCTGTGTCCATCAATGACGCGAGCATCACCCAGAAATCCCTCAAGGCATCTCCGGCTACGCTTTCGGTGACGGCTGGCAAGTCTGCAGCGCTTCCTGCGCTTAACGCGTCCATGGTCGTGCAGGACAACTGGCCTACGGGGAAACTGTCCTTCGCTGCGATCAATCCTACTTGGACCAGCAGCAATTCTGCTGTAGCCGCCATCAGCGGCAATACCGTGGTAGGCAAGAAGGCGGGCACTGCCACACTCACGGCTTCCGCCAATGGTGTACAGACTACCGCGACGGTGACAGTAAAGGCCCAGCCTTCTTCGGCGGGAGCGTCAAAGCCAGCTAAGCCTTCCTCTGCTGCGACTTCATCAACGGCTAAGGCTTCGAAGCCCCCTGCGACGAAGCTCTCCTCGGTCAGGGGTGCGAAGAAGTCCCTCAAAATCAAGTGGAAGAAGCAGACCAAGAACGTCACGGGCTACGAGATCTGGTGTTCCACATCGAAGAAGTTCACCAAGAAGACCACGGTGAAAAAGACGGTCAAGAAGGCCAAGACCACTTCCCTTACCGTGAAGAAGCTGAAGGCCAAGAAGACCTACTACGTGAAGGTGCGCACGTACTACAAGGATAAGGTCACCGGCAAGACCCTTTACTCGAGTTGGACGAAGGCCAAGAAGGCCAAGACCAAGCGCTAGAGAGCCTTGAGTGAGAGCCCCGCCTCGTCTGTGAACTGCGCCCCAGTTCTTGGACGGGCCAATAAGCGGCCTACGCCGCACATAGGGACTGATTCCGGAACTCCT
>JBCLSG010000015.1:0-10846 GCA_041225375.1 Eggerthellaceae bacterium 24-137 | reverse complement strand
ACTGGAACGAGTTCCACATGCCCACGCAATACGGGCAGTGAGTAAACTTCAGGAGCACACTTTTTGAGCCATACCCCCCATAGCTGGCCACAGGCCAATGAGAAGAAAAAAGGCCGAACCCGCGGGTTCGGCCTGATCATTCGTGGTGCCCCCAACGGGAATCGAACCCGTGTCTCAGCCTTGAAAGGGCCGCGTCCTGACCTCTAGACTATGGGGACAAGCAAAATAGCTTTGATAGTATGACAGACCAACACGGTCTTGGCAAGAATGCATCTGAGAATTTTTTATCAACTTGACAACGTGTCTTGTGCGATGGGGGCGCCCGACGCACAATGATGCTGTATGCGAAAACATCGGGTCGATTGCGAAAGGGAACATGAAGCACCTGATACAACAGTTCATGAAGTTCGGCGTGGTGGGTGTTGCCGCCTTTGTAATCGACTATGGTTTGATGGTGGCGTTGACCGAGCTGGCCGGTGTGGAGTACCTCCTGTCAGCCACGATATCATTCACAGTATCGGTCATATTCAACTATCTGGCCTCGATGCGCTATGTGTTCACGCACAAGGAGGGCTTGTCCCGTCGGCGTGAATTCATCATCTTCGTCGTGCTCTCCGTCATCGGTCTTCTCATCAACGACGGTCTTATGTGGGTGGGCACCTCTCTGCTCGGCATCAGCTATCTCATCACCAAGATAGGGGCCACGGCTATCGTCATGGTGTACAACTTCATCACGCGCAAGAAGTTCCTCGATGCGGGTCCGACCGCCGAAGAGGCTTTTGCCGCCGACGACGCGGGCGAGGTCGAGCCGATCGCCCTGCGCGGATAGCGTGAAGCCATGCCGACCTCGCCTTCCTCGCCGCGTGGCCCGCTCGCGCTCATCGCCAACCCCGCCGCTCAGAACGGTCGCGGTGCCTGGGCGGCTGTGGAGGCAGCCAGTCTTCTGAGCGCGCGCGTGGGCGACCAGGGCTTTCGGCTGCTGTTGACCGAGGGGCCCCGCCATGCCACCGAGATCGTCTCTCAGCTTCCCAGCGAGACCGCTGCCGTGGTCGCTTTGGGCGGAGACGGTCTGGTGAACGAGGTCGCCTGCGGCCTGATGGCGCGCCCCGCGGCTGATCGGCCGCCGCTGGGGGTTCTTCCTGCCGGTTCGGGCAACGACTACGCCGCGACCCTCGGGATGGCCTCGGGCCTGTCCCGCGCCATCGATCAGATCTTGCAGTTCCGCACAGTTCCTGCCGATGTGGGGCGTGTAAACGGGCGGTATTTTGTAGAGACGCTCTCCTTCGGTTTGGATGCCGCCATTGCGCTTGATACGGTGAAGCGCCGGGTGCGCACCGGTGGCGCGGGGACGAGGCTCTATCTTGAGTCGGCCATCGATCAGCTGTTCCACCATCTGGACGTCTATCGCTTTCAGGCGACTCTGGAAGGGCCGATGCCGACGTGCGGGGAGCCCTTTGGCGGGCGTGGTTCTGCCGCGGAGCCCACACACCGCATTGTGGAGGGGGATGCCTACCTGTTCGCTGTGCAGATCGGTCAGACCTACGGCGGCGGTTTCCGCATTACGCCGGATGCGTCTATCGATGACGGGCTCTTCGATGTGTGCTGGGCCTCGCCGACGCTAGGTTCCTGGAAGGCCCTCGCGTTGCTTCTGGCGGCCAAGGGCGGTCGCCATACGGGCAACTCCCATATTCACATGGAGCGGACACGCTCTCTCGTACTCGAGTTTCCCGTTGAGCCTCCGGCCCAGCTCGATGGCGAGAAGCTGGAGGGAACGCGGTTCGAGATCGACTGCCTCCCGCGGGCCATTACCGTTATTCGCGGGCAATAGGGTCCTATTGCGAGTTCCGCCTGCGGGGTATTGTGGAGTTTTGCCCTGCTCTTGCGGAATTTGTCCTATAATAGCCTGCGCCCCTGCACGGGGCGCCATGAGCCGCCCTCGTAGCTCAGGGGATAGAGCACTTGCCTCCGGAGCAAGGTGCCGCAGGTTCGAATCCTGTCGAGGGCACCATGAACTGCCAAGGCGGACCGCGAGGTTCGCCTTTTCTTTTGGAAGTCCGCCAGCCCGCCGAGTGTTGTCGGGATGGTCGGGCGCCGAGCGCTTGTCTGATGGGAGGAGCCCCATGACCGAGACCGTCCATATCGATCGCATGAGCTACGGAAGCGCCGCCGTGGGCCGCTTGGCCAGCGGCAAGACCGTGTTCGTGGACGGAGCCGCTCCTGGCGACACCGTCGAGATCGATATCGTCGAGGAGAAGCCGCGTTTCACCCGCGGGCGCCTTGCGCGCGTCGCCGAGGCATCGCCGGCACGCATCGAGGCTCCCTGCGCGGCCGGATGCGGGGGGTGTTCCTGGGCGCATCTGGCTTACAGCGCCCAGCTCGATGCCAAGCGTGCCAATGTGGTGGATGCCCTCGTGCGCACCGGCCGCCTCGACCGCGAGCGCGCGGAGGATCTTGTGGCGCCATGTGTGCCCTCGAAGCGCGAGTGGGGCTACCGCAACAAGCTCGAGCTGGCCTGCGGCGCCGATGCAGCGGGGCGCCTTGTGCTGGGCATGAGACCGGAAGGGGGAGAAGCGGTGGTGCCCCTGGATCGGTGCCCGCTCGCTAACCGCCTCATCGAGGGCGCGCCGAAGGCCCTGCGTGGCGCTCTCCGTTTTTTGGCGGGCAACGAGGACCTGGGCATCTTCCGCGTGGGGGTGCGCGGCAGCCTTCGTACGAAAGATGTGGAGATAGCCCTGTGGACGCCCCCGTCGGCTTTTCCCCGCGCCCAGGCGTCCAAGATGCTGGCAAGCGCCTGCAAGAACACCTCGGTCGTGCGCGTGCTCGCCGAGCCGGGTCGTGCGCGCAAGGTGAAGAAGGTTGAGGCGCTCTCGGGTAAGGGCTGCTGGGAGGAAGAGCTCGCTGGTGAGCGTTTCCTTACAAGTGCTCCGTCGTTTTTCCAGGTCAATACCGCTCAGGCTGAGAAACTGATCGATCTGGTGCGGGAGGGCCTGGCCTTGAGTCCCGGTGATTACGTGGCCGACCTCTACGCTGGCGGCGGAACGTTCTCGGTGCCCCTCGCCGCAGCGGGGGCCGACGTGGTGGCGGTTGAGGCTGCGGCCAGTTCGGTGCGCGATTTGCGTCGCAACGCCGAGCGCGCCGGGGTCGAGATCGAGGTTGTCGGAGGAGACGCCGCCCGAGAGCTGCCCGAGCTCGGCGAGCTGGACGCGCTGGTGGTCGACCCGCCCCGGGCGGGCCTGGCCCCGGGTGTGGTGGAATCCATCGCCCAGGCCGCTCCGACGCGGGTGGCCTACGTGAGCTGCGACCCGCAGACGTGGGCCCGGGATGTCGCCCGCTTCGAGGGCGTCGGCTACCGCTTGGCCGCCGCGACGCCCGTCGACCTGTTTCCCCAGACGTACCATGTGGAAGTGGTTAGCATTTTCGAACGCTGCGGGCGTTAACCTGTTAGAATCAGTCACCGTATGTAAAGAAACGAGCCGCGTTGCTCCTCGGATGCAATGCGGCGGCGCGCCATCGACGAAAAGGAGGAGCCCATGGCTCTCTACACTCCCGAGTACCAGCCCACCGGCGAGGAGATCGCCGTCATCAACACCTCCAAGGGCACCATCCGCGTGCAGCTGGCTGGCAACGATGCCCCCATCCACGTGGGCAACTTCGTCGAGCTGGCCCAGAAGGGCTTCTACGATGGGCTGAAGTTCCACCGCTACGTGCCGGGCTTCGTCATTCAGGGCGGCTGCCCGAACACCCGCGAGGCCACGCCTGAGCAGGTGGCCGCCGGCCGCGCCCCGGGCTTCGCGCCCTTCGGCACCGGCAACCCGGGCTACTCCATCAAGGAGGAGTTCACCACCAACCCCAACAACAAGCACGAGGACGGCGCGCTGGCCATGGCTCGCTCCATGGATCCGAATTCCGCCGGTTCCCAGTTCTACCTGTGCCTGGGCCCCCAGCACAACCTCGATTCCGGCTACACGGTGTTCGGCCAGACCATCGAGGGCAAGGACGTCATCGGCTCGCTGCGTGCCGGCGACGTCATCGAATCGGTGACCATCGAGAACGCTGCGGCGTAATCTGGCTGTCTACCACCTACTATGTTTCCGGGCGCATCCCGGGCGCAGGGCGGTCGGCTGTGCGGCCGCCTGCAAGATGAGCGAAGCGAAGGAAGTCTATGAACAACGAGTTATTCGATCGTGCCAATGAGCGCTACCGCTTGCGCGACTATCGCGGCGCGCTGATGACGTTCACGGAATGCTTGCAGGACACCACCGCTCCCTTGGCGCCGGGCGAAATGGGCCTTCTGTATCACCAGATCGGCAACTGCCTGGTCAAGTTGAAGAATCCCGGCGAGGCCATCCAGGCTTACAGTCAGGCCACGGCCGATACCGCCTACGGGGCTATGGGTACTGTGGAGTGCAATCTCGGCATGGCCTACGCCTCGCTGCGTGATTACCAGAACGCTATCCGCTACTTCGAGCAGTCGGTGGCTGACGAAGCGAACCCCACGCCCTACAAATCATACATGGGCATGGGTAACGCGCTCATGAAGCTCGGCAAGTCCGCCGAGGCCGGTGTGGCCTTCCGCGAGGCTGCTCTCGATGAGGCGAACCCCGATCCCACCAAGGCCTTGTTGAACCTGGGCGTGTGCTTCATGGCGCTGAACCGTCCCGCCGATGCCGTGGCCTCCTACGAGAGCGCCATGCAGTTCGATATGCTGTCGAGCACCCGCAACAAGCTGCAGGCCTCCCTCGGCCAGGCCTATGTCGCCTGCGGTCAGATGGAGAAGGCGGTACATGCCTTCGAGGAGGCTATCGCCGACAAGACCTACTTCCTGTCCGATTCCGCCAGTGTCGACTACCAGCGGGCAGTGGCCGCCGTGGCCCAGGGCACGTCCGAGCAGAACCAGGCCACGCAGGTCCTTCAGCTCGCTGATATGTCCGGCCTTGATGTGGCTGCTGACGGCACGAGCGTCTACGACATGGAGGTCTACGAGGGCGACGCCGCCGAGCCTTTCTACTACGATGAGCCCTATGAGGCCGACCCGGCGAATTTCCCCGGATACGTAGGTGCCTATGAGAACGTGGACAACGACCGTTTCTTCACCGCTACCGATGCCGAGCTCGAGCAGTGGTCGCGCGGTCTGGCCAAGCAGGACCGCAAGCGTCGCAACGTGGGACTGAAGATCCTCCTGTTCTTCGTTACCATCATCGTGCTGGCCGCGGCCGCCGGCGTTTTCGGGTACATTCAGGGCTATGGCTGGCCGACCCAGCAGGAAGTGGCCAAGACCTTGTTCGCCGATCCCTCCTCCGCCAAGGAGACGGTGTTCGCCGCCGATGTGGACGCGAGCAAGATCGACGGCATGATCGATCCGGTTGTGGCCGACCCGAATGTGAAAATCGACGGCGTCAACAAGTCCATGGCCGACTCCACCGTTTTCGCCACTGCCTCCACCGAGGGCGGCGGTACGGTGCAGTACCAGATCTCCATGGTGCGCGATGGTATTGGCTGGAAGATCTCGAACATCGAGCTGTACTTCCCGAGTCAGAGCTAACGCAGCGCTACTCAAGGCATTTTCGGCTCGCGCCTGCGGTGTGCGGGCCGTTTGCATGAACGACCCCTTACTTTGTTGAAAGGACATCCATGGCAATTCAGCAGACCTACTCCATGATCAAGCCCGACGGCGTGCGCAACGGCCACATCGGCGAGATCGTCAACCGCTTCGAGCGCGCCGGCCTCACCATCGAGCGCATGGAGCTCGGCATGGTCACCCCCGAGCAGGCGAAGGCGAACTACGCCGAGCACGAGGGCAAGCCCTTCTACGACGGGCTCATCGCCTACATCACCTCCGGTCCTGTGGTGAAGATGGTCGTCTCCGGCGAGGGCGCGGTGGCCAAGTGCCGCTCGCTCATGGGCGCCACCAACCCGGCCGAGGCCGCTCCGGGCACCATCCGCGGCGATTTCGGCCTCATCATGGACGAGAACGTCATCCATGGCTCCGATTCCCCCGAGTCCGCCGAGCGCGAGATCGGGATCTTCTTCGCCTAGGTCGAGTTCGATCATTCAATTTGTCTGCGGCGACAAGGGCCCTTCGCAGAGCATGGACAGCAGCGGAAAGCCTACATGGGCTTTCCGCTGTTTCTGTATTCCCCGGTTTTGCGCAGCAAACTCCGCGAAATAGATTCGGAAGGGAAGGGGAGTGGTCCTGTATATTACTCGAGCGATTGTTCTCCTGGGGAAATGTGGGGTTTTCGGCTCCTGGGGGACTCGGCATATCTACTTCACGGAGTTTGCTGCGCAAAACCGGCGCATTGGGAAGCTGAGGCGCGAAATGGTGCCGCGTCGCTGCGATAGGTTTCATCTGGTTTTTCGGCCGTCGGTCGAAGCAGGGGGGTACGAGAGCGTCCGAGCCGTTACCATAGGGGCAAGGAGAAGACCCCAGGGAAGCGAAGGAATTCGATCGCCTATGCTGTACCGTGTCATCGATCGCGCGGATGTGCCGTTGCTCGTCGCGGCTTTCATGGAGCGCTACGAGGTGGTGGCGCCTACGCGGCGCGGCGAGAGGTACGTGTTCGCCGCCGTCTCCGATTTCGACGAGATTGAGTTGAACTATCCCTCCACCATCGCTTCGCCCAAGAAGTACTTTTTGCCGGCGCGTGAGACTCTCTTCGAATTCGACGCAGCCTCCAACGATGTGACCGACTACGTCGATGAAGTGCGGCCGCGGGTGCTCTTCGGGGTGCATGCCTGCGATATCAACGGCATCATGAACCTGAACAGCGTGTTCAACGACACGCGTTATCCCGATCCGTACTACGCCGCCCATCAGGCCGCCACTCTTATTGTAGGAGTGAGCTGCATGCCCTCCGAGCATTGCTTCTGTAATCTCATGGATTCCGAGGAGGCGCGACCGGGCTACGACTTGTTCCTTTCCGCCATCGGAGACAAGTACCTCGTCTCCATCGGCTCGGTTACGGCTGCGAACATCCTGGAGAGTGCCTGCGATGTGCGCGAGGCCACCGACGAGGATCGCATCGCGTTTCGTGCTGCCACCCGCGCTCGTCAGGAGGCGTTCAATCCGGCCATCCCCGACATTCAGGAGATTCCCATGCTCATGGATGCCTTCCACGAGGATGGTTTCTGGGATGAGCTCGGCGGCCGGTGCCTGTCGTGCAACGCCTGCGCGAACGTGTGCCCTACCTGCTACTGCTTCGATATCCGCGACACCTTGGATCCCGGCGCGGAAACGGGGCGTCGCGAGCGCGTATGGGATGCCTGCACGTCGCCGCAGTTCGCCATGGTGGCCGGCGGCCACAACTTCCGGCCCACACCCGCTCAGCGCGTGCGGCACCGTATGTACCACAAGCTGAATGGTTTCCTGGCCACCCACGATCGTAGTCTTTGCGTGGGATGCGGCCGGTGCGCCGCGGCTTGCAAGGTGGACATCAGCCCCATCGAGGTGCTTCGTTTCTTCGAGAGAAAGGGGGCCTAGCGTTATGGCGATTGGTACGAGAACTGTTTCCATCCATCCCTATCGCGATACCGGCCGCGAGATGACCGGTGCCGAGTTGATGGCGGCGAACCCCTATCGCCCCTGGCCGGCGCGCATCACCTCCATCACTGAGCTTACGGCAACCGAGAAGCTCTTCGAGTTCCGTCTTGTGGACGACAAAGTTCGCGAGGCCTTTTGCCACGCGCCGGGCCAGTTCGTGGAGCTGTCCATTTTCGGAGTGGGGGAGGCGCCCATCTCCATCTCGTCATCGCCTACTAAGCGCGGCTTCATCGAGCTGTGCGTGCGCCGGGCCGGCCGCTTTACCGAGCGGCTGCACCAGATGCAGTGCGGCGAGATTGTCGGAATCCGTGGACCTTTCGGCCGCGGCTTTCCTATCGACGAGATGCGCGGCCACGATGTGCTTCTCGTGGCGGGTGGCCTCGGCATCGCGCCGTTGCGCTCGCTCATCAACAACATCCACGACGAGCGCAGCGAGTTCGGCAAGGTCACTATCATCTACGGCTCGCGCAACCCTCAAGAGGTCATGTTCCGCCACCAGTTCGAAATGTGGCGCCATCGCAAGGACTTTGATCTCTACCTGACCGTCGACCATGCCGATGATACATGGGATGGTGAGGAGGGGCTGGTCACCAAGCCCTTCGAGCACCTAGAGATCGATGCTGAAAACACGTTCGGCGCCCTGTGCGGGCCGCCGGTGATGTACCGGTTCGTGGTGGCCGAGATGCGGAAGAAGAATATCAGCTACGACCGCATTTACATGAGCTTCGAACGCCATATGAAGTGCGGCGTGGGGAAGTGCGGCCACTGCCAGATCGGGCATCAGTACTGCTGCATTGACGGTCCGGTCTTCAATTACTGGGAGGCCAAGAACATCCAGGGGTCGATGTAAATGAGCGAGAGGGAACCTGTAACCGACGCCCCGCGCCCGGCGCGCGTGGTTTTCGTCGGCCTGGCCAGCTGCTTCGGCTGCCAGATCAACATCACCAACATCGAGGAGCATCTGCTGGCGGTTCTCGGCCAGGTCGAGTTGGGCTACTGGCAGCTTACCTCCTCGGATCCCATGCCCGAGACCTTTGACGTGGCCGTCATCGAGGGCGCGGTCACCACCGAGGAGGCCGCTGCCACGGTGTGCCGTCTGCGTGAGCGGGCGGACTGCGTTATCGCTATCGGCGCCTGCGCGGCTACCGGCGGCATTCCCGGCATGGCCGCCGCCGATCTGGACGGCCATGTGGCAGCAGTCTACGGCGACGCGCTGCCTGCCGCCTGCGGAAACCTGCGCGCTCCGGCTCCGGTGTCGTCCCTTATCGAGGTTGACTTCACGGTGCCGTGCTGCCCGGTCGACCCCTTCGAGTTCGTGCGCGTGCTCGATGCGGCGCTCTACGGCAGCAACCGGCTCGACGCCACCTCGGCGCTCTGCGGCGAGTGCTCCCGCAACGAGGGAGGATGCTTGTACGCCGCCGGCCAAATGTGCCTCGGGCTCGTCACCCGCGCCGGCTGCGGCGCCCGCTGCCCGGCCCTCGGTCGTGCCTGCAACGGCTGCGCCGGCCTCTCGCCCGACGGAAACGTGGCCGCCGCCCGCGCCTTCGCCGCTTCTCGCGGTCATGACGCGGCCCGGTTCGACGAGGCGCTGCAGATGTTCAACGCCGTGGCGCTGGCCGCGGCGGAAAAGGAGTAGTCCTATGGCTTCCACAACCATCAACGTTGATCACGTCGCCCGCGTCGAAGGCCATGGCGATATCCGCCTTGTCATAGAAAACGGCGAGGTCGCTACTTGCGAGATGGCCGTGGTGGAGCCGGCGCGTCTGTTCGAGTCCATGGTGCGACACCGTTCCTTCGAGGAAGTGCCTTACATCGCCTCGCGCGTGTGCGGTATCTGCTCCTCGAGCCATGTGGTCACCGACTTGCGCGCCATTGAAGCAGCCTTCGGGATCACGGTGACCGACCGCACCGAGGCTCTGCGCGAGCTTTTGGTGTACGGGTCGTTTCTGCAGAACCACGCCACGCACCTATTCGTGTTCGCAGCGCCGGATTTTCTCGGCCACAGCTCGGTCTTCCCTTTGGCCGATGCCAACCCTGCGCTGCTCGAGCGTGCTCTCGGGATGAAGGCTCTCGGCAACGAGCTCTGCACGCTCGTGGGCGGCCGGTCCATCCATCCCATTACGGCGGTAGTCGGCGGCTTCACCCACGAGATCGCTCCCGCCGAGTATCTGCGCCTTGCCGACGCCATGGACGATGCGCGCGCCTTCGCTCTGGAGTGTGTCGATTTGTTCCGCGACTTCGACACCATCGACGTGCAGACGGACGGTGATCTGCTCGCCATGGCAGAGCCGGGCTCCTATCCGGTGTGCACGTCCGATACCGTCCGTTTCGTGCGCGCCGATTACGATTTTCTCGCCTCCGATGTGGAAGAGGAAATCGAGGAGTACCCGCAGGGCTCTTCGGCCGCTTTCCTTGCCCGTGCCCGTCGCACGGGTCGTTCTTATATGACGGCGGCTCTCGCGCGTGTGAATGCCAGCTGGGGCGCACTGTGCAAGGATGCGCGCTACGCAGCTGCCAAGGCGGGGCTGCGGCCTCCCGAGTACAATCCCTTCGCCAACAACATCGCCCAGGCAGTTGAACTGGTGGATGTGCTCGACCGTTGTGCTACGCTCTGCCGCCGTTTGGCTGCCGACGAGTTTGCGGGCTCCAGCGCGCCCGTGGCATTTACGGTGCGCGCGGGCCGCGGCGTGGGCTTCACCGAGGCGCCGCGCGGTGCTCTCTTCCATATCCTCGATCTCGACGAGAGCGGCCGGATCAGTCGCGCTTCCATCATGACGCCCACGGCCCAGAACATCGCGAACCTGGAAGCCGATATGCGCCAACTGGCTCAGAAGATGGTTGCAGATGATTACGATGCCGACCTGATTCGCCTGGAAATCGAGAAGTTGGTGCGTGCCTACGACCCGTGTCTGTCCTGCAGCGTGCACTAGGGAAGGGGTGTCTGCGGGCTACGATGACCCTCATATAAAAGGAAATGAATACTGGGGCGGCCACCTTTGGGACGGTCGCCCCAAATTTTTTGAAATTACCCCTTGCGCAAATTGCGGCAACGTGTATTATAAACAAGTTGCTTTTTTCGGGTACGAATGAAGCAGCACGGAGCATCGCTCCAAAGGTTGTCAAGCAGCAGAAACGATTTGTAAAGGTTCTGTGAACGTCTTGACGACAAGGAGTAGGAAGCGTATTCTTATTCCTTGCGCCGCTCGCGAGAGACGGCGGCGGGGACGGACCCGCAGGCACCTTCACAACCGGATACTGAGGATGGAAGCCCGAGATACGATCTCGGGCGTCAGACGGACATTCGAA
>JBCLSG010000014.1:0-23817 GCA_041225375.1 Eggerthellaceae bacterium 24-137 | reverse complement strand
CGATCTCGCTGAGGACCACCCAGCTGTCGCCCTTGCTGAACGTGCACGGCAGGGCATGCCGCTTAACATAATCGCTCATATTGTTGCGGCAGTCGTCATGAATGATAGTCGCAGCAACGGTGCCGGTGCTATCGGATTTAGTTGCGAGCAGGATGTTGACATCGACGGTCGCTGACTCGAACACCTTGGTGCCCGCAAAGTCAATCAAGGCAATCGGATTGGTCTTTGAAAGGAAGAAATTTCTCAAGGATTCCCCGTATGCGGCGCGCATCCACTTGTTTGATGTGATGTAGCAGAGCACGCCGCCTGAACGCAGAAGCTCGGTGCCGCGCTCGTAAAACAGCGCATAAATGTCCCCCGTGCTTTCATAGGTCTCATAGTCCAGCGACTGGTATAGCTTCTTCGTTTTTGCTGGCATCTTTTGAAGCTGAATGTACGGAGGGTTGCCGATGACGATGTCGAAGCCTCGTGAAAGATTGAACATGACCTTCGTATCAAAGAAATCTGAGCTGTGGCTTGAGTCGAACGGATTCCACTCCATTCGTTGCTTGAGTTGCTTGCTCCCTTGTATGCTGCTTGTTTCCTCGAGAGCAACGACAGCGTCTTGGTACTCCTTTCTCAGCTTCATCTTCACCTGCGGGTTGGTGGCGGTGTAATAACCTCGCCCCATTATTGAGTCCAGGCAATCCAAAGCCTTGTTGTTGAAGTCGTCGAAGAGCGTCGTCTGGGGCTCGTTTTCCACAAGGGGTACAAGTGTGTTGGCGCACACGAATTTGAAGTCAAGGTTCGGCAGCGGACGCACGTTCTTTGGATTGCCCTCGTCGACCACGAGGCTGAGCCAGGCGCGCAGTCGAGATATCTCCACCGCCATAGGTTGGATATCGATGCCAAATATGTTGCTGCCGAGAATCTGAAGCTTCAGATCGTAGGAACTCAGTTTCGATCCAAGTCGATTATACGTTTTGATGAGAAGCTGGAGCATGCCCATGGGGAATGCTCCAGATCCGCAAGCGGGATCAACAACCTTGAGGCTATCGAGGGCCCGCATCGCCTTGCCTGTCATTTCCGCCGTACGGTCTGCACCCCAGAGGCTCTTCTTTGCGTCGGAATGTTTGATTTCGAAATCCTGGTCAGTCATATTCAGTAGACGGTCAACGCCTGCACGTGCGCCCTCGGTGCCGAGGGCATCGTAAAGGTATTCTCGCAGAGACTCTTTGCACATGTAGGCAACAATCTCCCGGGGGGTGTAGAAGGAGCCGCTTGCTTTGCGGGCCTCTTTGCCGGTCTCGTTGAGTTGCGAAGCGAGAAGGTTCTCAAAGACGCGGCCCAGCATTTCAGGGTCAATTGCAACCTGCTCGTACTCGGGAGTCGACTCATCCGTTGTGAAGTTAAACTGATCGAAGTGGGCGTACAGAGACTCAAACCAGTCGGGCGGAAAGTCTACCACCTCATCGGCCCAATCGTCTGGCCTGGCGTCAAATAGGCCGCCATTGAGAAATGGAGTTACGGGATCGAGCTTACCGTTAATGACGCGTCGCTCGTCTGTTGGCTTGTTGAGGGTCTCGAAGAAGAGGGGCTTGAGGCATTTCTCGTAGTATTCCGTAGCGGGGATGCCCTTATGGTCGAAGTAGCCCATGTCTTCGCCGACGAAACCCTTTTTGCGAAGGAACCAAATGAACAATAGACGACCGATAAGACGGGTCGCAAAAAGCTTTGCCTCCTCCTGAGGCTTTTCGTCATTCTCGTGAAGGTGCTGAAGGAGAATATGGAAGTGCTCGGAGATGCCCTCATAGAACTTCTTGTTGACTTCCTTGAGCGCGAAAGCGTCCCAAAGCGTTTTGTGGATGGTCCGCTGTGGCTCAAGATCCCCGATAGCCTCGAAGCCGGCTGCGCCATCGATGTTGTGCAGGATGTCGATCTGGGTGTTCGACAGCCTTTCGGAAAGCTCCATGACTCTCAGATTGCCCTCGTTGCTTATGGCGATGAGCAGGGAGCTCCCGTCTGCAGTCATGAAGAAGTCTATGCCCACCTTGTAGGAGGGGAATTTGGTCAGGTCGCTGTCCTCCCAGTTCGGAGTGAGGCTCACGCCAGCTGCGACACGAGATTTCGCGGAGCTCTTGTTCAGCCAATAGAACTTGCTCTCGATGGGGGCGGAGTCATCGTGGAAGTGGCGCATTGCGACACGCTCGCCCCCGAGATAGGGGTGCTTCTCAAACCACGATTCGACCTTCTGGTTGGGGAAGCTCGACGCGGGTATCGTCTCGTCTAGGAGCTCCTCACCTTCGAGGAGCTCCTCCGCCCACAATCCGCCCTTGGAGGACTTGGGAAACACGATGCGCATGAACTCGTTCGCTGCCTCTATGGCGATATCGAGACTCATGTCGCGGTCGGATTCGGAATGAAGACTGCGAATTAGATCGTCAAGCTTTGCATACTCGTTCTTGGACATACCTGTCTTCCTATCCTTTGGTCGCGTAGAAGAGCACGTCTTCAATCGTATCAGCTCGATGCTCCTCGGCAACGTGCTCGCCGAGCTTCTTCATGAGCGTGATGAACCGAGTGTTGGTCGAAGAGGTGACGACACCGCGCTCCTTCATGTCGGTGTTGATAAGCCTGACAACCTTTTTGAATTCGCGGTTGTCCTGCTCACGCCTGATGCCCTTGCGCACTAGCCCTTGGAGGTCGATCTCCCCGGGATAGTAGGGCTGGATGGCGGCAAGCGCCTTCTGCTCGGACGGCCTTATCGTCCTCAGGCTTTCAGTCGCTTCAGCGCGCACGCGTGCCATCCTATTGGCGCGCTTGGATATCCTTTCTCGACTCAGGCTCGGATTGATCGTGTCGCGCTGAGGTTCGTTATTCTCTGGGCTGGTTTTAATCAGCGCGAGAGCATCGACCTCCTCGACGATTTCGGCGGGGTACCTGCCGGCTGCGGTCACTTTGACGAACATGGTTGTGTTGAATGGCTCGTTCGACACAACGCTATGTCCCTCCACGCGTTCAAGGGCTAGATATGAGTCGGCAGGCAAGGAGTCCCCAGCCTCGCCCTCGAAAAAGCGAATATCCCGCTCGGGCAGGTAGTTCCATTTGCCGGCAGGCATCGCTTCGATCCTTCTGCGCATCTCATCGTCCCCGTGCTCATTCAGGAAACACCTCAACTCGAATACGTATTCGTCGGCGCAGTCAAACACATCTAGCGCTTGGGAGGATGCGGAGATCGCCTCGGCTGCTTCGGATGCCGTAGCGACGTCATCGTTGTAGAAATCGGCGAATTCGATGGGGTTTTCCTGCTCGCCGAGAACGCTCTGATCGGTGCCGATACTGTTTTTGATGGTGTCAATCTTCCGTTCAAGCCTGCGAACAAGGTTCAGATAGAGTTCAAGGTCGTCATGTGGCTTCATGTTGACGATCTGGACGTCCTCGTAGACAGATCCCAGTCGATTGATGCGACCGTTCCTTTGAATCATTCGCACTGGATTCCAGTGAAGGTCATAGTTGATGAGGATACCTGCGTCCTGGAGGTTCTGTCCCTCCGAGAGGATATCTGTTGCGAACAGGTAGTCTATTTCTGCTTCGCCGTCCTTAAGAGCGTACTTTTTGGCGGTTGGGGCAAATCTGCAGGCGATCTCCTCGGTCTTCCCTCCGCTAGATCCGGTCAGGAAGGCACTGCGGGTCTTGAAACCGGGCACGTCAGCCATCAGTGTCGGCATGGATTCCCTGAGGTAGTCGATTGTGTCGGCGAAGAAACTAAACACAAGGACCTTTCGCCCGTGCTCCCCATTTGAGATGAGCGCCTTGATTTCGTCCGCGAAGGCGTGGATTTTGCCGCTGTCGTCAGAGCTTTGCATATGCTGCAGGATTGTTCGCAAAAGATAAAGGATGCCGCGATCCCGTGATATATCCTTCCTGATCTGGTCAATCTTGTACTCCTGTTGACTGGCCTCGCGCCTTTCGATGCCCTCGATCTTCATGTTGGTGATGTCTTCTCCGGCGTCTAGCGCCGCTTGAATCGCTCTCATCGAATGCTCGTAGTCGGAGAACGCTCTCTCGAGATCCTCTCCGTACTCCGACTCAAGCTCGGCTGCGTCCGCGAGCGATACGATGAAGCCCTTGTCCAGGTACTTCTCGAATATGTCGAGTCGTTTGCCGTAGTAGTCCACGGACTTGAGGAGCGCGGCTGCAGACGATTCGAGCCGCTTGAGCCAGGTCACGTGCAGGATGTTGTGGATGGTTCGCTGTGTGCTTATCCTGGAGCGCTCCTCCGTTCTGAGGCCGAGGTCTTGGATCTGCTCCTTCGTCTTGCCATAGTAGCGGTGCCGATACAGATCCGGCCTGTACGGGACGAAACCGAGGAAGTTGATTATCTGGAAGACGCTGGGAATTAGCGACTGGGATCTCTTCTCCCCGAATAACATATGAGCGGCGCTGTCATCGATGGAGTCCAGCGCGGCAGGTTTCGCTTTGCCTGCAAACACGGGCGCAAAGAGGTCAAAGGGATGCATTGTCTGCTGGGTGATCTCAAGAGCGATGTCGAGGTTCAGGCGAAGGGGGTCGATCCCCTCGAATAGCTGGTTTTGCGCATTGGAGCACAGGCTGCGGGCATTCTCCGCGATGGCATCTGCGTATCGGTAAGAAAGCTGCTTGACCGTCGTGCGTGGAAAGCGCTGCTGCACTCCTCTCTTTCGGAGGCTCCCTTCCGCCTCGACGCCTTGTCGCGTCGAGCGTACCAGATAGTGTCTGAGCCCGCTTCGCAGCGTCGCATCGTATCGGCTCCAGTCGAATTCGACGCCCTCCTTCTCGGCTTTCTTAGCCTCGGCCTGAATCAGCCTTAGGGCGTCGATGAAGTCAATGCTCTGGACAATGCCATCATTGCTTCGATATTGGACAGGGACGGAGGTCATGCTGCCGCGCAGTCCGAGCTGGATCTGGTTGGCGAAATCCATAAGGCTGTTGTTGATGGGGGTTGCGGTCAGCAGCAGCACGGGGGCGTCCGGGCTCGCGTCGAGTAGGTTCAGGATGGTCTCGTAGCGCGCGCTCGATGGCGAACGGAGGTTGTGTGCTTCGTCGATGACGAAGAGGTCTACCTCGCGAACCCACGGCTTGCGCATCTCGTCGATGAGGCGTTCCTGCTTGGATATGTGCTGCATCGAGATAACGCCGAAGTCGTTGCTGTCGAGCCCAAAGTGCTTCCCAAGGTCGTCGTACCACTGCTGCTTGAGCGCCGATGGGGCTATCACGAGCACGCGATGTGCGCCTGACTCTCGATAGTGCTTAATAACGGCTCCAGCGGTCACGGTCTTGCCGAGGCCGACGGAGTCTGAGAGCATCGCTACCCCCATCTTCTGCAGCTTATTTAGCAGGATGCCGGCGTTGCGATCCTGGAACGCAAAGAGAATGTCGCGCGTGTCGTCCGAGAGTTGTTGGGGAGGAAGGAGCTCGTCGGGGAACACCTCCATCAGCGTCTTGATATAGACATCGTAGGGGCCGTACATCATGTCACCTACGGGGCTCTTCTCGAGAATCTCGGTGAATGTGCCGGTCCAGGACTCAGCTTCCTCGTCTTCCCACATTTCGTTGAACCAGCTGAGGTGCCCGTGCTCCTGTTGTTCGTTTTGCGGTTGGTATAGCACGAGATGGTGATCCTGTTCGAGCCAATTCAGCTCAGCGTTGCTTGTGAGCCCCGCTTTAGTGAAGTTGCTCGAACCGATGATGCCCACAGCCTCCGATGCCGCCATATCTCCGAAGATGTAGGCTTTGGCGTGGAGTCTAGGGTTGCGAAAGACCTTGACCTCGAGCGTGCCCTCCTTCATGAGGGCCGAGAGCTTTCGGGCCACGCTGCGCAGCTCTGTGACCTCACGCTCCTTCCTCTTGCCAAGCTGCTCGAGGTCGAAAGCGAAGTTTTTGTCTGGGAACAGCGCATCCGGATCGTTCTCGTTGAGTTGGAGCGATTTTTGGAATCGATGGGGCAACGGCTCCTGTCCAATGAGAAGCCTGATTCCCTTGAACCTCGCAAGGCCGTCGATGATATCGACCATGCCGGGCAGATCCCAATAGCCTGTCGCGATCGACAGGTACTCGTATTTCCCCGAGCCGATGATATCTGACAGCACGGATTTGAGATCCTGCCTCTTGTTGTCAATGAGTCGCGGATACATACGTCCCTCTCGCGTTCGTCCCGGAGGCCTGTCTAGCCGCTGGTTTTCTTGGCAAGCTTTTGAGTTATGCTCATGCGGCCGAGCGTGCCGAGGCCGATCTTGCGCATCTCTGCAACCTCTTTCGTAGTGTCCATAAAACTCTTGGACATGCGTATTATGCCGGCCGCTTGTTCGCCGGGGGCGAGCGGCATGCACAGATTCGCTTCGCTGACGTTGTTCTTTAGCATGCCGCTGTGCTGCACGGTATACCCCCCTCAGAGCCATATAATATAAACGCAGTAGATGATACAGTATTTAGTGTATTTCAGTTGTCGTTTCGCAAGCAACCTACTTAGATGCTTTTTTGTACAACTCCTTCGATTCACGAATATCATGGCTGAGTTTCGACGGGGTCTCGATGTCGTGGCGGCTACTTTTGTATCTTGCTGTATTGCGTGTTGTGGCACGCCATTCCAATTTCTTCTTTGGACATGTCCGCCAATTCATTATAGTCTATAAGTCGGGGAGGCGTCTAAGGGTGCTTCGTACGGCTGTCCTTGGGTTCTGATAGTTCGGTTTGTTGCCGTAGACGCCATTTCCGCGCGATTTTTGCGGTCCGCTAAGAGCCTCGTTCGTCTCACTATTTTGGCTATGATCGAAAGGCTTTCACACTCTAGTAAGAAAACGAAACTAGTTTTATACCGAGCGCGAGTAGCATTCCCTCGTGGGCTATTCGAGTGGATGAAGTGCTATCTTTGCGATGGCGGAAAGGGGGTTTTGGCGGAGCGTCGCAAGAACGCAAAAGTATCAATCTCCAATCGAACCTGTTTGCCCGCCAAATGCAACCAGTGGCGCCTGCTATGGTGGACGCCATCGAATGGTCGGCGCGAGGAAGAGGTGGTCGCGTGGAATTCACATCGGCTAGTGCCAACAAGTACCTGCGGAGGCTGCAGGACGATAAGGATCGGTTCCTGCGGACCGAGCAGGAGGTGAGCACTTACGTGCTCGCAGAAGGGGAGGCGGTTAAGCCTCCTGCCTACGACTACGAGGCTGTGCGCGAGAAGGTTGCGCAGATCGATGCCCAAGCGCGGGCCATTCGCCATGCTCTGCACCGGTTCAACATGCAGACGGTTTTGCCCGAGAGGGGCATTACTATCGACGAGGCGCTTATCCTGCTTGCACAGCTTTCAGGGCGTAAGGATCGTCTGAACGAGCTCGCCTCGCGGCAGCCCAGGGAGCGCCTTGCAGACCGGTACTACGGCAGCGGCAGCGGGTCCATCGAGTACCGCTACGCGAACTACGATGTCGCCCAGGCGGAGGCGGACTACCGCGCCGTCGCCGACGAGATCGCCGCGCTGCAGCTTGAGCTGGACCTGGTTAACCAGACGGAGGTTTTCTCGGTCGAGCTGTAGGGGCTCGTCCGTTTTCCGGATCTGCGGCTCTTTCCACAAGGATACTTTGGAACGTTGCGGTTTCGCGTTGGGGTTGTCGGGCAGTTCGTTGTCGGCAGTGCCGTGCGGTTTTGAGCGTTGGCATCTTGCCGGAAGTCCCGGCTTCCACCCATTTCGTCGCAGATCGAAAGCTTCGGGCGCCCTCTTTGCGAGGACGCCCGCGATGCCGAAGCACGGTTATGGGCACCATCTCTTCAGTTTGCCTGCCGCGCAATGTGGTTCTGCTGCGCTACTGACCTGACCCTTGTGTCAGATTTGCCTCCACCGCCGCTATTCTACGGGCGGTGCGCAGCAGCTCGTAGTCGTGCGCGCTGCGGGAGGGAAGAGCGGCGGCACGCACCGCATCCCGGCATACGTCCATGAATGCTTTGGCCGCTTCGCAGAAGCATGCGCGGGCAAATTCGCCGGTGCCGTGAGCGCACTTGAGGCCGTCGGCGTAGAGGGTCCACGACCGGGGTTCGCGCTCGTCGCCCACGCAGACCAGCTGAAGCACCCGCGGCTCGCCGCTCTCGGCCAGCTCGGCTTCCAGGCGTTCCACGCTATAGCGCATCTGGTAGCTCAGGTTGGCTTTTCCCATGGCTGAAATGTAGCCCGTGGGCTCATCGAGGAGGTGCATCCTCGGCCGCTCGACGTTAAGGTTGAGGAATTCGCGTGCATCGCGCACAGAGACATTGTCCATAGCAGGACTCCTTTCATCGATGTTGGCGGGACCACCGTGCCGCACGGCCGGTTGGTGCCGGGATCATCGAGCCAACTCTCTACCCCGACTCTGGATAAAATGCGCCAGCGCTTTTGCTGACGGAAGGGAAGTGTAGCAGTAGAGGGGCTGGGAACGCAAGGGGTGCTATCGGTTGCTATCGGTCGCGCGCTAAAACTTGCTTAAAGAAATCAAGATTGCTAAAAGAAATCAAGGACGCAGGCGCCGATCCTAGCAATTCCCTACGTAAACGTGCTCCAGGTAGCGGCTCGCCACGTCGGCGAGTTTGTGTACGGTTGCGGTCGGAGTGGCGGGGCGATCCGCCAGGCGGTGGCAAGGGAAGAAGCGCGTGAGGTGGTAGGGGATGCCCGGGTCCAGCGATGCGAGCCACTGGGCCGCGGCGCCGATTTCCTGCTCGTTGTCGTTCAGGCCGGGGATGACAAGGGTCGTCACCTCCAGGTGGCAACCGGGTTCGGCGGCCAGCACTTCTATGGTGTGCGTCACGGTATCTAGGTCGCCGCCGACGAAATCGTAGAAGCTCTGGGTGAAGCCCTTCAGGTCGATGTTCGCGGCATCGATGAGTGGAGCCACCTCGCGCAGCGGGCCGTCGTTTACGTAGCCGTTCGACACGAGCACGTTGGCCAGGCCGCGCTCGCGCGCTAAGCGGGCGGTGTCGCGCACGAATTCGAATCCTACCAGTGGCTCGTTGTAGGTGAAGGCGATGCCGATATTGCCATCGGGCACGAGCGAGGCAGCCAGATCCGCCAATTCCGCTGGCGCTATCTCGCGCCAGGGCACGTCACGCTCGCCGGCGCAGGCGATGGCGGCGTTCTGGCAGAACGGGCAGCGCAGGTTGCAGCCGTAGGAGCCCACTGAGAGCACTTTGGTTCCGGGGCGAAAGCGGGCCAGCGGCTTCTTCTCGATGGGGTCCAGCGCGAGCGACGTGACGCGCCCGTAGTTGGCGTCTATCACCTGGCCGCCGACGGCGGTGCGCGCGTGGCAGAGCCCCGTCTGCCCCTCGGCCAGGGTGCAGGCGTGCGGGCAGATAGCGCATACGGCACGATTTGCGTCCAGGCCGTTCACGGCGCCCTACCCCTTCTGCACCGGGCGGCGGAGAGCGGTGGCGACGCTGCGGCCCTTGGTGCGGGCAGCGCCCATGACGGCGGTGACACCGCCGAAGTCGATTCCGGTGATGATCTTCACAAGCTGCAGGAACAGCATGAGTACGAGCAGGGGAATCAGGCAGCTCGTCACAATCATGACGGCCATGGTGTCCACCATGGTGTTCAGCTGGTCGCCCAGGCTATCTAGCGCCTGCTGCGCGCCTTGGGTCAGGCCGTTCCACCCGTCCTGCACAGCACTTGCAATACCGCCGAGCAGCCCTTGGTCCTCCTGCGGTTCGGCCTGGGTGTTCTCCTCCAGCTCCTGAGTGGCCTCTTGGGCCGCGGCATTGGAGGCGGCAAGTGTCTCATCGAAGGTGGCATCTACGTTGTCGGTGAGCCACACGCTCACGGGCACCACGAGCGCTAGCGCCAACCCGAACGCCGCGAGTTTCGCGCCCAGCCGCTGCAAGTTCGCCCGCGAAAGCGTTCCCTGTTGCAGGAACACCGCGACGGCGAACAGCGCGCAGGCGATGGGGATGAGAATGCCGAAGCCGAGGAATCCCAGCGTGGTCAGGAGGAACTTCTCCAGATAGATAACGGCCAAGATGACCATGAAGTACGAGCTGAAGTCCACCAGCTTCTCGGCGATGGGGGTGCCCATGTCGTTGGGCAGCGCCGAGATGGCGGCCGATGCGGCGGTTGTGGTGGTGGCCAGCATCATGACGTTGCCCTTCTTTTCGTCGAGGGTGTCGGTGATGCTGCTATATGTGGCGGGGTTCGAGGCGATGTTCGCCACCACCAGCAGCGACACGAGGGCGACAGCGGCCAGAATGCCCGCGATGATGGCCTTCTCCTTCATTGGGCGCTCGGGCAGAGGCTCCGGTTCCATAACGACCAGCTCTTGGGTCTCGATGGTAGTTTCGGTGCTCAGCGGCAGGGGGTTCACAGCGGCTCCTTCCCTTGAGGGTCTTTCCGTGAAAGTATAATCGGCTCTTGCATGCATCTGCGCGGCTCCGCGATCTGATTGCGTATTGAAACCAGGCGCCGCCCTTGTGGCACCTGGCGGAAGCGCCGCCGCTTATGCAGCCAACCGTTCCCCCGACTGACGTGGGATTCTGCCTTGCTCGCCCCAATGCCGAGCGTTAGAATGCGGCCTCGCGTCTTCTCGCACACTGCCGAATCAGAGGTATTACCGCCGCGTGGAACCTTCCTCGTGGTGCACCGTCGCGTGGGGCGCGCCCTGTCCGACGACCCGAAGAAGCGAGCCATGCAGCAGCGCGACAAGATCAAGCCGATACTTTTCAGCATCCTCAAGCATTCCAGCAAAGAAGAGCTCAAGCAGCAGATACCCCGCGACATTGTGGCCGGTATCGTGGTGGCCGTGGTGGCGCTGCCGCTTTCCATCGCCCTGGGCATCGCATCGGGGGTGTCGCCCGAGCAGGGCCTTTACACGGCCATCATCGCCGGCTTCCTCATCGCCTTCCTCGGCGGCAGCCGTGTGCAAATCTCGGGCCCCACGGCGGCGTTCGCCACCATCGTCGCGGGCATTGTGGCCACCGATGGCATCGAGGGGCTCATCGCGGCCACCATCATCGCGGGCATTCTGCTCATTCTGATGGGTCTGTGCAAGCTGGGTGCCGTCATCCGCTTCGTGCCCTTCACCATCACCACCGGATTTACGGCCGGCATTGCCGTTACGCTCACCATCGGCCAGTTGAAAGACTTCCTGGGGTTCACCTATCCTGACGGCACCGTTGCCGTGGAAACGACGGAGAAGCTGGCGGCGCTGGCAGACAACATCGCCACGGTGAACGCGCAGGCGTGCGTGGTGGGTGTGGTGTGCCTGGCCATTCTGTTTCTGTGGCCCCGGGTGTGCGAGCGCGTTCCCAGCTCGCTCATCGCACTGCTGGCGGGCATCGCCATGGTGAGCGTGCTCGGGCTGGATGTGCGCACCATCGGCGATTTGTACGTTATCGACAGCGCGCTGCCTACGTTCCACCTGCCCCAGCTCGACTGGGCCCTCTTCCGCAGCCAGCTGGCCAACGGCGTGACCATCGCCATCCTGGCCGCTATTGAGTCGCTTTTGTCCTGCGTGGTGGCCGACTCCATGATCAGCGCGCATCACCGCGCCAACACGGAGCTGGTGGCCCAGGGCATCGGCAATATCGCCTCGGTGCTGTTCGGCGGCATTCCCGCCACCGGCGCCATCGCCCGCACCGCTGCGAACGTGAAGGCCGGCGGCCGCACGCCCATTTCCGGCATGGTGCACGCCCTGGTGCTCGTGGCAGTGCTGGCGTTCCTCATGCCCTACGCGGCGCTCATTCCCATGCCCACCATTGCCGCCATCCTGCTGTATGTGGCCTACAACATGTCCGGCTGGCGCAACTTCGCGCACCTGTGCCAGACGGCGTCGAAGGGGGCGGTGGCCACGCTGGTGCTCACCTTCGTGCTGACCATCGTGTTCGACCTGGTGGTGGCCATTGCCGCGGGCATGCTCATCACCATGGTGCTCTTCCTGAAGATGGTGAGCGAGGAGACCGAGGTGAAGGGCTGGAAGTACTACTGCGACGAGAATTCCGAGGTTACCCATTTGCGCGAGCTGCCGAAGAGCGTGCGCGTGTACGAGATCAACGGGCCCATGTTCTTCGGCATGACCGAGCGCATCGCCGACATTTCGGTGAAGGAGTTCACGAAGTACCTGATCATCCGCATGCGCGGCGTGCCCTCGCTGGATGCCACGGGCATGAACGCTCTGGAGAACCTTTACGCGTACTGCGATGCCCACGGCGTGCGCCTCATCTTCTCGCACGTGAACGAGCAGCCGATGCGCACCATGCAGCGTGCCGGCTTCGTCGATCTGGTGGGGGAGGAGCATTTCCGCAGCAGCATCGACGACGCCATCGCCCACGCCCGCGAGTTGCTTGCGGAAGAGGAGTGCGCCGCGCCAGAGGCCGACCCGCAACCGTAGAGCGCTGACGACTGAGGCGGGGCGGCCCGGTTGGGGGAAGCACTGCACCCCGGCTGCCGGCGTCGGCGCGCGTTGGCACTGCCGTGCGCGCCGAGGGTTGTCGGCGCCCGTGTGGCCCTCGCCTCGGCGACCGTATTTCCGTCACGTCGGTTTCGCTTCTCGAGGCGCCAGCGTTTCGTGGTAAGGTAGGCGTCTGGTAAAAACAGTACGGTACGAAACAGCGGAACAGGCGGCCCATGACTGCGGAGCGTTTGGACAACTTCGAATACGAGCCGGCTTCGGCGCACGAGTCGGAGCAGGCGCGGCGCCACTATTGGGCGGTGGCCATCGGATTGCAGCGGGTGGACGGCCTGGAGGTGTCTCCGTATCTGCGCGAGGCGGCCGATGCCTACATTGGAGGCGAGCGCTCGCTTGCCGAGACGGGCGAGCTGGTGCGCGCCCACCATGCCGCCGGGGCCGACCCGGCTGCTCTGGAGGCCGACCTGGTGAGCCAACGCATCGCCGAGCTGCTTTCCCGCTCTTCGTTCTACCTGGCTCCTGCTCTGTTCGCGGAAATCCACCGCTATCTGTTCCAAGACCTGGATGCCGCCGTCTATCATCCCGGCGCGTTCAAGACCGAGCGCATGGTGAAGCAGGAGGACATCCTCAACGGCGATAGCGTGCTCTACGCCGACCCGCTGGCCTACGATATGGCGCTGGCGGGAGCCTTCGCTACCGAGCAGGCCGCATTCTACGGAATGCTGGAGGGCGACGAGCTGGCCTCCTTCTGCCACACTATAGCCTTTCTCTGGCAGATCCATCCCTTCTACGAGGGCAACACGCGCACGGCCGCCGTGTTCTCGATGCTCTATCTGAACCACCTAGGGTTCACAGTGTCAAACGAGCCGTTCGAAAGCCATGCGCGCTACTTCCGCGATGCTCTGGTGCGCGCCATGTACCGTAATCCCGACGCGGGCATTTTCCCCGACGAGTCCTACCTCGTCGCGTTCTACGAGAACGCCTTGGGCCGCGCCGCCCATAAGCTCGACCGGGAGGAGCTCGTCTGCCCGCAGTTGTTCGACGATCCGCGCCTTATCCGGAACGTCGATCCCCGGGAAGCGCTCGATACGAGGAACTTGCGGTAACGAGGGGCGGCCTGTGGCCGAATAGCCCGTATAGGGGATGCGGGAGGCTGCGGCCGCACCGTATCATAGGCTCACGATGGAAGATGGGTGCCCAGCGCCCCGGCGTGAAGGAGCTTCGCATGCGCATCATCAACGGGGCCTTGGGCCTGCTGTTCTTCGGGCTGGGCGCTCTGGGCGCCGTGCTGCCCGTGCTGCCGACCACGCCGTTTCTGCTGCTGGCGTCGTTTTTCTTCCTGCGCAGTTCCAAGCGCCTGGACGACTGGTTCCACGGGACGCGCCTGTACAAGCGCTATCTGGCCAACTTCATGGAGAACCGCGTCATGACCCTGCGCACCAAGTTTCTGTGCATGGCGCCCGGCGTGGGCATCATGTCGGTGCTCGCGGTGGTGCTGCCGCAGTGGTGGGCCAAGGCGCTCCTCGTGGCGCTCGTTGTCTTCGAATTATGGTACTTCGCGTTCCGCATCAAGACCATCTCGGTGGATGAGGCGCGCCGCCGCGGTGAGGAACGTCTTGCGGAAACCGCGCCTGCCGACGAGATGGTTCCCGCCGGCGCGGGGGAGTAGGTTCCTCGCGCTTCGGTCGTCGTGCTGCTGCCGGAAGCGGTGGAGCTCCGCGTTTCGGCTGTCGCTTCTCCGGTAATCGTCGTCTTTGGGAGGGGCGCGCTCCCTATGGGACGGTAACGGTTCGCTCCCGCGGCGCACGGCCCCTTCGGCTCCCTTCCTATAATGGGCATGCGAGAAACAGCATCGGGAAAGGGAGCAGCCATGGACGAGCGCATCAAGGTGGACCGAACTGAGGAGAACCTGCGCCGCAGCCATGAGGCGCAGCAGCGCGAGACCGTGCCCGAGAGCCAGTGGGCGCCCGTACCTGCGGGCTCCTACAACGTGTTTCTTCTTTTCAACCTGGAGGCGGCGTGGGACGAGGGCCACTGCATCCTGGCGCTGGGCGCGGTCGGTGGCCCACTGCAGACCTATTCCTACTACCGCCACAGCACCAAGGTGGAGGCGCCGGGCATCATGGCCGACTTGCGGAAACCCATGACCTTTGCCGATCTGGAGAAAAGCTCGGGCTGGATCGTGCACGGCGAGCCGGGGAACTGGTGGAACGAGCACGTGAACTGCGCGATAGCCCTTGCCTGCGACGAGGTGGCCTTCAACGGGGTGCGCGCGTACGCCGAGGAGCGGCGGCGCGATCCGGGCACCTACAACCTCGTCACGTACAACTGCCTCACTTTCTGTGACGACGCGCTGGAGGCCGGCGGTATTCGCCTGATCACCCGCAGCGGCCATCGGTTGCGCACCATTGTTCCCAAGGACGCCTTTCGGGAGGTGAGCGGGGTGCGCGGCGCCGACCCCTTTCAGGCGTGGAAGTACTGGTTCCCCCTGGGCGAGCCGCCCGCCAACGGCCTGCGCACCATCCGCGATGTGCCGGGCGAGGACAAGCCCCTGGAATAGGGGCACCCCCAGCGGTCCGTTACAGGCGCCGTAACAGGTTCCAGGCGCCCATGGTGATGCAATCGGGAACCACCTTGCCCACCAGGCGCAGGGCGGCCGACTGAGGGCTCGCGCAGGCCACGGCGAGGTGGGCCTTGTTGGCGCAGAGGGCTCGGCGCACCACAGTGCTCGCGCTCTGCTCGCCGAAGGGGTGGCCCACATCGTGACCGCCCCCGGATGCGCGCGCCACCTCCTCGAAACCGGTTTTCACCCACGTGGGGCACAGCGCCGTGGCTGTGATGCCAGTACCATGCAGCTCCCAGCGCAGGGCGCGCGTGTAGCGCAGGACGAAGGCCTTAGTTGCGGCATATACGTTCATATGGGGCAGCGGGACGAAGCCGGCGGCCGAGGCTACCTGAATGATGCGGCTGCCGCGCTCCATGGAGGGCAGGGTGGCCCGCGTCATGGCCACGAGCCCCCGGCAGTTCAGGTCGATCATGGTGTTCACGTCTGCCTCGGCGATGGTCTCCCAGTCGCCGAACTTCCCGAAGCCGGCCGCGTTCACCAGGTAGCTCACGCGCGGTTGGGCGGTCGCCAGGGCCTCGGCGATGGCAGCGATGTCCTCGGTGCGTGCCAAGTCGGCCGCGAGGACGCGGGCCGGGGTGCTGAGATCGGCGGCCACGGCCTTTAGGGTTTCGCGGTTGCGGGCGATAAGCCACAGCTCGTCGACCACCTGCATGCGGTCTATCTGCACGGCGAACTCGCGCCCGAGGCCCGAGGAGGCGCCGGTGATAACGGCGATGCGCTTGGGCAGCGCGCGCGTGCCCTCTTGGGTTGCCGGGCTGCTGTCGGGCTGGAATTCGATGCCGTTCGTTTCCATGATGACCGCCTTTCTCGGACGTACCCCACTTATGGGCGGGGCCTAGCGGTAGGAGTAGAAGCCCTCGCCGGGGCCTGGGCCTTCTGAGTCTTCCGAATGCTCGCGGAACTTCCCTGGTGTAGTGGTGAGGCTATGCGGCCTCGTTGCGCCCTATATCTTAGGTGCTCGGTCATTGTTGCTCATGCGCTGTTTCGCCACTTGCAACACACCGGTTACCCTGAGCGGCCTCCGCACGCAGGCAGGCGGCGGGAAGCGGAGTGTTTAGAATTACGCGAGTTACTCCTCCAGTTCGTGTTCTAGCTGGCGGCGGCGGTTGATGGCGCCGTGGAACGTGGCTGCGAAGCAGGCGAACCCCACGGCGAAGGCCAGCGTGAAGTACACCACGCCCATGGCGATATCTCCCGCCCAGGTCACATTGGCAATGCCGACGATCTGCACCTCCGCGAGCATGCGCGTGACCGTGGTCGCAACGCCGAGGCAGCCGCCGCACAGGAGGGCCATCAGGGCCACGTAGTCCCATGGGATGCGGTCGGTTTGGGCGATGCGCGCATGGGTGTCGAAGGCGCCAGTGCGCACTTGCAGGTACGTGGATACCAGGCCCGAGATAAGAATGACGATGAGCAGCGCCGTGGAGGCGGGGAAGACCGACTGCCCCAGGGGCGTGAGCAGCGGGTGGTCGGTGGTTTCGGCCACTTGTTCCAGCATGATGCCGTAGTACAGGACCAGGGCCGCTCCAATAATGAGGATGATATAGCCGACGGCCGCGCAGCGGTTCGATTCCGCCGTGAGCCGCTCGTCTTTGGGGCCCATGATGGCGTTCCAACGTTCGATGATTCTCATGATGCGTCCTCCTCGTTCCAGAACAGGTCGTTCAAGGTGGTGTTCAGGGTCTTGCAGATGGCGGTGCACAGCTTGAGGCTGGGGTTGTAGCGGCCGGCCTCGATAAGCCCGATGGTTTGCCGCGTGGCACCTACGCGCTCGGCCAGATCGCTTTGGGAAAGACCCATCTTCATGCGGGCGGCCTTCATGCGCAGGTTCTTCTCCTCGCGTTCCATGCCCCTCCTTTCTCGTCGTTCTATCCGACGATGCAGTGTGCTCTGATAATGTAAGATATATCTTGCATTTGCAAATTATATATTGCATCAAGAGGCTGTCAAGCTTGTTTCGGTAACTTATAATGGATCGATGTGACGCGCTTGGTTCAAGGCGAAGCGTTCTATGCGGAAAGGAACCTTGATGGCATTCGATTTCAAGAAGGAATACAAGGAGTTCTACCTGCCGAAGCGCACGCCCGAGCTGGTGCGCGTGCCGCCCATGACCTTTGTGGCCGTGCGGGGCGAGGGCAACCCGAACGTGGAGGGCGGCGCCTACAAGGAGGCCGTGGGCGTGCTGTACGCCATCGCCTACACCATCAAGATGTCGAAGATGGGCGACCACCGTATGAGCGGCTACTACGATTTCGTGGTGCCTCCGCTCGAGGGTTTCTGGTGGCAGCCGGGCGTTATGGGCGTCGATTACGCGAACAAGGAGGCCTTCCACTGGATCGCGCTGATTCGGCTGCCCGACTTCGTGACAGCTGAGGAGTTCGCGTGGGCGCAGGAAGAGGCGGCGCGCAAGAAGGGCATCGACACCTCGGCCGCCGAACTTTTGACCATCGAAGAGGGCCCGTGCGCCCAGATCATGCATCTTGGCCCCTACGACGACGAGCCGGCCACGGTGGCGCTGCTCGATGCGTTCGTGGCTGAGCAGGGGTTGGAAAACGATATGTCCGACACGGCGGCGGGACGCCACCATCATGAGATATATCTGTCGGACCCGCGCCGGACGGCTCCGGAGAAGCTTAAGACGGTCATCCGGCATCCCGTGCGTCCGGTGGAAGGCTAGCGCTCTGCGCCACAGGTTGAGGCCGCGAGGGGGATGTTGCGGGGCTGCTGTTCTTGCGAGCGGCGGCCCCGCGTGGCGTTAGGCGCGTTTGAGCTGCATCTCGATGTGGGGAATGCCGCCGTCGTCGAATTCGTCGGAGGTCTGCACGAAGCCGAGCTTGTCGTAGAAGCCGCGGGCCTGCACCTGGGCCTCGATGGTGATGACATCGGCATCAAGCTCCTCTTGGGCGATGCGGATGGCCTCCTCCATGATGCGCCGGCCCGCGCCGCAGCCGCGATCAACCGCGATGACGCGCCCGATGGAGGCCGTGGGGTGTGTGACACCGGCCGGCAGCACCCGCGCATAGGCGCCGAGCGCCCCCTCCCCGTTGCGGAAGTACAGGTGGATGGCCTCCTTGTCGGCGTCGTCCACCTCCTGATAGGGGCTCTGCTGCTCCACCAGGAACACCGCGCAGCGCAGCTTCAGCAGCTCGTGGTACTCGTCCAGACTCAGCTCGTTAAAGCGCTTCGCAACAAAATCCATGGCCAGCCTTTCTCTCCGTTGCGTTTACTCTGCAATGGTCCTCCTGCTTCTCCGTTGCCATTGGCGAGTCATATTGTATCGCCTTGGCACATGGGCTGGAAGCGTCCCTACAAGTTGGTGTCATCGGCGCGAAAAGGTTGTCAGGGGAAACTCCTTTCCGCATGATGATCCAGAAAGTTCCGGGCGGCCCGCATTGCGGCGCCCCAGGCGGGCGAGAAGGGAGATGCCATGAACCAGCGCGAGATTTACCTGGCCGGAGGATGCTTCTGGGGTACCGAGGCGTACTTGAAGCGCATTCCCGGCGTTCTGGAAACCGAGGTCGGCTACGCGAACAGCACGGTGGCCGACCCCACCTACGAGGAGGTCTGCTCCGGCGAGACGGGCGCGGCCGAGGCCGTGCGCGTTGCCTACGACGCCGACGTGCTGCCGCTGCCCCTGCTTTTGGCGGCCTACCTGCGCACGGTGGACCCCTTCTCGCTGAACCGCCAGGGCAACGACCGCGGCACTCAGTACCGCACGGGCATCTACTGGACTCGCGAGGCCGACCGCGATGCGGTGGCGTCGACCCTCGTGAACCTCGCGCGCACCAGCGGAAAGAACCCGCGTATCGAGGCGGCCCCGCTGCAGAACTTCTACCCCGCCGAGGCCTATCACCAGGATTATCTGGGCCGCAACCCCTTCGGCTACTGCCACGTGAACCTGGCCGATGCCCGCGCTTTTGTGGAAGAGCACGCTGCCGATTTCGGCTCTGCCCAATAAGAGGCCAACACTACCGCATCATCGGCCGTGCCATCGACTGGCCCGCAGGCTTGGCGAGGAGGATGCCGCGCCGGTTGAGAGGCTCTACTTGCTCGTCTCGGCCTTCCAGGCTTCGGCGTACTCGTTCAGCATGGAGGCGATGCGCTGGCCGATGACGGCGTAGTCGTCGGTGTCCAGGTTCGCCAGCGACACGCGCACCGACCACTCGGGCGCGTCGAAGCCGGCGCCGTCCATCAGCACCACGCCGGTGTCGTGGGCCAGGCGCACCACGATATCGAGCGAGTCGTAGTTTTTCTTCAGCCACGCGAAGAAGTCGGCACCGTACAGGCGCGTCGCCCAAATCTCCAGGTCGATCACCGAGTAGTAGCCGGCGCGCAGCGGGTCGGGCTCGAGGGTCCACCCGAGGTTCTTCCACAGCAGATCCAGACGGCTCTTCACCAGCTCCTGCATCTTTGCGCGGTAGACGTTCTTCTCGTCCAGCAGGCAGTACAGGGCGAACAGCGACATCATCACCTGCTGGGGCGTGCCCAGGCCGGCGGTGCCGTTCAGGGCCACGAGCCGCGAGTCGGCCACCATGCGGTCGGTGAACTTCACCGACTCGATGTGATCGGTCAGGCACGCATAGCGCTTGCGAATCTGCTCCTTCTTGTCGGCAGGCAGGGCGGCAATGCGGTCGTCGAAGACGTTCTTCTGGGCCGTGGCGATGACGGCCAGACGCCAGCCGGTGGCCCCGAAGTACTTCGAGAACGAGTACACGCAGGCGGTGTTGTAGGGCAGGTCGGCCAGGAGCGAGCGATAGTGGGGCACGAAGGTGCCGTACACATCGTCGCTGATGATGAGCAGGTTCGGGTTCTTCTCGCGCACGATCTGGATGAGCTTTTCGCGCGAAGCGTCGTCCATGGCCACCGACGGCGGGTTCGACGGGTTCACCAGGCACAGCAGCTTAATGGACGGGTCGGCCAGCTTCTCCAGTTCCTCGTCGGGGTACTGCCAGGTGTGCAGCCCCTCGGCGTCGCGCGTGGTGGCGTTGATGTAGGTGACGTCCAGATCGTAGTCGTTCAGCGTGGGAATGTTCAGGTACGGCGTGAAGATGGGCGTCATGAGCGCGATGCGGTCGCCAGGGTTCACGAGGAAATTGCACTTCAGGCAGTAGAACAGGTAGCACATGGCCGCCGTGCCGCCTTCGGTGGCGAACAAGTCGTAGGGGGCCTCGGGCGCCTGTCCGTCGTCCATGGCCTTCACGAGGTAGCGGTTCACGATTTCCTGCGTGTAGGGCAGGATGCGGTCGGGGAAGGGGTAGAGGTCGCCCGAGATGCCGCTCGTCCACTCGTGGACGAATTCGTCGGGCGGAAATCCCTGTCCGACCAGGTAGTCGTAAGCACGACGAACGAACTGGGCCGCTTTCTCCTCCTTGCGGGCATCCAGGAAGGCGAGCAGGCGTTCAGCACAGCCTTCTTGGGCGGGCATGCCGGCCAAGTCGAACTCGGGAAGGGATGCCGTGCGCTTGGCCTCCTCCATGGTGAACTGGCCGAGCAGGAAGAAAGCCTCGCGAGGCAGGGTGTTGATCCAGTTGGGATTGCCGCGCCCCGCGTTCAGCAGGGTGCGCGTGGTGGCCTTATCGCCCTCGCGGGCCATCTTTACCAGCAGATTCTTCACCTCGAAAGGCGACATGGCGGCCAGCGACTCTTCCAGGGCGTGCTGGTCGTTGGCGAGGATGGCCTTCTCGGCCGGGGTGAGGGTGTCGGTTGCGGAATCGGTCGGGATGTTGGCGCTGGCAGGTGCAGTGGAGGACTTCTCCGTGGTCATGGGGCTTCCTTTCTCGGTTTCTCGGGTTTGCCGTTTATTGTCGGGCGGCACGGCTTCGGTGGCGTGCGGACGCCGTTAGCTGTAACGCAAGTGAGAACCATTCGGGGTCGGGCTGAGGAGCGCGTGGGGTTCCGGCACCAAATTGAATACGGTGCGGCCGGGTCGTCCCAGCGCTGGCGTGATGGTGCTAGGCTCACGGCTTGGTACGATAGACAGTGGCGGAAAAGGAATGGTGGCCATGACCAGGAAGCAGCCCCGTGCAGCGAAGAACGGCCCGCTCGCGCAGGCGACGCCTCAAGCGCGGGAAGAGACGGCTTCGTCGTCCGACGGTGCGGCCTCTTCTTCTCCGGCAGCGCCGTCGGCGGCTCCTGCATGTTCGGGCGCTACGCGGGAGCGGCACTTCATGATCGCAGTGCTGTTTGCCGGAAACGTGCTGGCCTCGCTCATGCAGTCCATCATGAACGTGGCCCTCGATTACGTGTGCGACGAGTTCCACGTGGGGCTTTCCGAGGCCAACCTGCTGGTGCTCTGCTATGCCGTGGTGGCCGGCACCGTCATCACCATGGCCGCGTCGCTGCTGCGGCGCTTCGGGCTGCGGCGCATTATCGGATTCGGCTTGGTCATGGCTCTTGCGGGCTCGCTTCTGGGGGCCTTCGCGTGGAACTATCCGTCGCTTCTGGCCGCCCGACTCGTGCAGGCCGTCACCACGGGTCTGTTCTTCCCGGTTATCAACGAGGCGCTGCTCGTGCTGTCGCCCAAGGGGCGCGCCGGCGTGCTACTGGCGCTGAACAGCGGCATCATCGGCGTGGGCCTGGCGTTGGCACCGGTAGTATCGGGCCTGGTCATCACCTATTGGGGCTTGCGAGTGCTGTTCCTCATTCCCGCTGTGCTGGCCGCGGTGCTGCTCGTGGCGGCCGTGCACATTCTACACGACATCATGCCGCGCGAGCGCCGGCCTATCGACGTCGTGAGCGTGGCCCTCAGCTTCACGGGGCTTGCCGCCTTCATGGTGGGTCTGAACGAGCTCACGCGCTTCGGCGCGCCCATGGTGGCTCTTATGCTCGGCGGCGTGGGCGTGTGCGGCCTGTTCGTGTGGCGTCAGGGCCGTATCGCGCATCCGCTGCTTGATATGAGCCCCTTCCGCAACCCGCTGTTCGCCCTCGGCGAGTCGCTCGTGGTGCTCAGCTACATTGCGTCCATGTACCTCAACCTGCTCATTCCCCTCTATCTGGAGGGCGTGGCAGGCTACACGCCGTTCATTGCCGGTTGTCTTTTGGCTCCGGCCATCCTGTGTTACGCGGGCTTCTGCTTCATGAGCGGCCGCATTTTGGGAAAGCGCGGGGTATGGCCGCTTGTGCCGGCCGGTTTTGCCGTCACCCTGGTGGCGTTCGGCGCCATGGTTGTGGCGGCCCGCTTCGATGCGGCCTTGGCCATGGTGGCTTGCGTGGCTGCGGCCTACGGAAGCGTTGGCATCGCGTACCCCGCGATTAAGAGCGTCGACCTGGAGGTGTTGGCTCCGGCGCAGTCGTCCAGCGGTTCGTCCATCCATTCAACGCTGGTGCAGATATCGGGTTCGGTCTCTTCAGCCCTGTTCGTGGGCCTCATGTCGGGTCGCGTGAGTGCGGCGCGGGCCGCGGGGGTTGCGAAGGCCGCGGCTTACGGCGACGGCATCGGTTTCACGCTGTGGATTGCCATTGCCTTGCTGGCCGTGGCGACAGTGGTGGCCGTGGTGTACGCCCGCAAAGTGCGCCGCCACGTGCAGTCCGACCCGGCTATGGCCCCGCGCGGATAAGGGCAAAACTTGCGTTACAGCTTGGCAGCCGCGGAAGCCAGATGCCGCCTGTGCGCGACAATGGTGCCGCGAGAAAGGATGACCTATGCGCCCCTACGAAGAACTTATCGTGCCCATTCCCGACTACCCGAAGCCGGGCATCGTATTCCAAGATCTCACGCCGGCCTTTGCCGACGGCGCGGCTTTTGCAGCCATGGTGGACGACCTGGCAGCCCACTTCTCCGACCGCGGTATCACGAAGGTGGTGGGCGCCGAGGCCCGCGGCTTCATCGTGGGCGCCGCGGTGGCCCTGAAGCTCGGCGCGGGTTTTGTGCCCTGCCGCAAGCCGGGGAAGCTGCCGCGCACGGTGCTGCGCGAGTCCTACGCGCTGGAGTACGGCACCGACGTGCTGGAAATCCACGCCGACGCCCTCACGCGCGACGATGTGGTGCTCATCGTGGACGATCTGGTGGCCACCGGTGGCACCACCACGGCCATGGTGCGGCTCGTGCGGGCGAGCGGCGCGCGTCTTGCGGGTCTTGGGTTCGTGATGGAGCTTGCCTTCCTGAACCCTCGCGCCGTTATCGCCGAGACCACCGATGCCGAGGTGTTCTCGCTCGTGGCTGTCGATGATTGACGGCAACGTAATCGGCGCGGTGACGCGGGGTCAACGGCTCGATGCACGATGACGGGACGGGTCAACGAGTTGCCGCAGCCTTCGATATTATGGCCGAGTCGAAGGCGGTGCTGTGGTACTGCCCAAGTTGCGACCCTAAGGAGTGATGCCCCATGGCAATTCTGTCGAACCCCTTCGTGATGGAAGTCCCCCGCAAGCTGACCGACCGCGAGCTGGCCAACGCCATCCGCCAGGATCTGGTGGGCGAGCTGGAGGCCATTCACGAGTACGATGCCCACATTCAGGCCACCGACAACAAGGATGCCATCAAGGTGCTCTCCGACATCCGCGACGAGGAGCGCGAGCATATGGGCGAGCTGATGGAGCTGCTGGAGCGTTTGTGCCCCGATGAGCGCGAGCTGAACGACGAGGGCCGCGAGGAAGTGCGCGAACTGCTCGGCGACAAGAAGAGCAAGTAGCCGTTTTTCGTGCAAGGGCATCGGCATGCCGTGCACGCGAGGAGTTGTATAACGGCTCGCACGACAAGCGACGCGCCCTATAGCGAACCAATGCCAAGCGCCCCGCCGGCATCAGGTGAACTGCCTCCCATTTCTTGGACATGAGAAATGGGAGGCTTTTTATATGGCTGGAAACGTTTTGCACGGCGTCGAG
>JBCLSG010000013.1:0-53391 GCA_041225375.1 Eggerthellaceae bacterium 24-137 | reverse complement strand
GTTCCGGAATCAGTCCCTATGTGCGGCGTAGGCCGCTTATTGGCCCGTCCAAGAACTGGGGCGCAGTTCAGCCTCGGGGGCCTTTTTGCGTCCTGCGACACCCTTCCCGCATGGCAATCCCGGATGCAAACACAGAGATTTATATGTTCTCGCGATCTGATCCAGGCTTTTTCGGTCACAAAAAGGTGATTTTCTAAGAAGCCGAAGAGCCCTTCATGTGAGACGAGGGGACAATCCTACCATCCCCGGTCGCAAGTTGCGAGATGCCTACGCACGACGCCCGACATAGATCGCAAATTGCATATACATCCACGAATCTGCGTCTAAAAATCGCCTACAACACCGTCGAATGCATATAAAGCTCGGTATTCGCGACCAGTCGCGCCGGCTCGGCCGGGTAGTCTCCTCCGCTCTCCAGCTAGACTGCCTTCCTCACCACCACTCCGCGGCAGCTTCAATCGCCCCATGGCCGTCCCCCCTTAAAACAAGAAACCCCGTCTCGGAAGAGACGGGGTTTCGTATACGGCCTACGAGGCCGACAAACTGCCTCAGCAGACGGCGCCTAAGCGCTGAAGACCTCGATATTCAGCCGATGATACAAGCCGTGGCCTATATTACGCGCTGAAGACCTCGATAGTCTCGCCCTCGGCCAGGGTGACCATGGCCTTCTTCCAGGTGCGGGTACGACCCTCCTGGTAGCGGACGCGCTTCGGCTTCGACTTCACGTTCAGCGTGTTCACCTTGACCACCTTCACCTTGAAGATAGCCTCGATGGCCTGGCGAATCTCAACCTTGTTGGCATCCTTGGCCACCTCGAAGGTGTACACGTTGTTCTCCATGGCGTCGTAGCTGGCCTCGGTGATAACCGGGCGGATGATGACGTCGCGGGGATCCTTCTCCATTATGCAAGCACCTCCTCGATGCGGGCCAGGCACGGCTCGGCGATAACGAGCGTCTTGTTGTCAATGAGCTCGTAGGTGTTGATATCGCCCACCGGCAGAATGTTCACCTCGGGGATGTTGCGGAAAGACAGGAACGTCTCGATGTCCTCGTTGCCGATGACAATGGTGATGCGCTTGCCTTCCAGACCCAGGGCCTTGATGAGGGCCACGGCGTCCTTGGTGCGGGGCTTCTCGAAGTCGAGGCCCTTCACCACCACCAGCTCGCCGTCGGCCAGCTTGGCGGACAGAGCGGAACGCATGGCCAGCTTGATCTCCTTCTTGTTGACCTTCTGGTCGTAAGAGCGGGTGTGCGGGCCGAACACGGTGCCGCCGCCGGTCCACTGGGGAGCGCGGATGGTACCCTGGCGGGCACGGCCGGTGCCCTTCTGACGCCACGGCTTCTTGCCGCCGCCGCGGACCATGCCGCGGGTGCGCGTGTTGGCGGTGCCCTGACGCCACGATGCCTGCTGCGCCTTCACGGTGCGGTGCATGACAGGCACGTTCGGCTCGATACCGAACACGGCGTCGTTCACATCGACCGTGCCGGCGGCAGCGCCCTTCACGTCCTTAATCTCAATAGTTGCCATAATTTCTGTAACTCCTTGTTACCGATCGATACCTTAAGCCATGCGAACGCGCACGATGCCGTTCTTACCGCCCGGCACGGCACCCTTCACGAGGATCAGGTTCTGCTCCTCGTCGATGCGAACAACCTCGAGGTTCTTCACGGTCACGGTGTCGCAGCCCATGTGGCCCGGCAGGCGCAGGCCCTTGAACACGCGGGAAGGCGTGGCGCACTGGCCGACGGAACCGGGAGCGCGATGGAAGTGCGCACCATGGCCGCCCGGGCCGCCGCGGAAGCCGTAGCGCTTCATGACGCCGGCGAAGCCCTTGCCCTTGGACGTACCGGTGACGTCCACCTTCTTCACGTCGGCGAAGGCCGCGACGGTCTGCTCGTCGCCCACCTTGTACTCGCCGGCGTTCTCCACGCGAACCTCGCGCAGGTAGCGCTTGGGCTCGGTGCCCTGCTTGTCGAAGTGGCCCTGCATGGGCTTGTTCACGCGACGGGGCTTGATGTAGCCGAAGCCCATCTGCACGGCCTCGTAGCCGTCGGTGTCCACGGTCTTCACCTGGCACACGGTGTTCGGCTCGGCCTGGATGACGGTCACCGGAACGATACGGTCCTCGTCGTCGAAGATCTGGGTCATGCCGATCTTCTTGCCGTAGATAGCGTTAATCATGTCCCAAACCTCCTTTACAGCTTGATCTCGATGTCAACGCCAGCGGGGAGATCGAGACGCATCAGGGAATCGACCGTGTTGGGGGTCGGCTCCAGGATGTCGATCAGGCGCTTGTGGGTGCGCATCTCGAACTGCTCGCGGGAGTCCTTGTTCACATGGGGCCCGCGGATGACGCAGTACAGGTTGCGCTCGGTGGGCAGCGGAATAGGACCGGAAACTTTGGCACCCGTCTTCTGAGCGGTGTCGACGATGAGACGCGTGGACTGATCCACGATCTCATGATCGTACCCCTTCAGGCGGATGCGAATCTTCTGACTTGCCACTTACATTACCTCCAAATAGAAGTTTCTCACGGACGCCCGACTAGGCGTTGCCGCCGGCCTTGCTGACGATCTCGTCGGCAACGCTCTTGGGAACCGGCTCGTAGGAATCGAACTGCATGGTGTACACCGCGCGGCCCTGGGTGCCGCTGCGCAGGTCGGTCGCGTAACCGAACATCTGGGACAGCGGAACCTTGGCCTCGATGACGACGGCGCTGCCACGCTGCTCCTGGCCCTGGATAAGGCCGCGGCGGGACGGAATGTCGCCCATGACGAAGCCGGTGTACTCCTCGGGAGTCTCCACCTCGACGGCCATGACGGGCTCCAGGATGACCGGATCGGACTTGCGCAGGGCGTCCTTGATGGCCATGGAGCCGGCCACCTTGAAGGCCGCCTCGGAGGAGTCAACGTCGTGGTAGGAGCCGTCGATGAGCTCGACCTTCACGTCCTCGACCGGGTAGCCGGCCAGAACGCCGGAGTTCAGCGCCTCCTGGATACCCTTGTCGATGGAGGGGATGTACTCCTTGGGCACCACGCCGCCGACGATCTTATTGACGAACTCGTAGCCCTTGCCCGGCTCCTGCGGGTACATGTTGATGACCGCATGGCCGTACTGGCCGCGACCACCGGACTGGCGCACGAACTTGCCCTCGGCGTTCATCACCTCGTGGCCCGGACGCTCGCGGTAGGCAACCTGGGGCTTGCCCACGTTGGCCTCGACCTTGAACTCGCGCAGCAGGCGGTCGACGATGATCTCGAGGTGCAGCTCGCCCATGCCGGCGATGATGGTCTGGCCGGTCTCGTGGTTAGTGGACACGCGGAAGGTCGGGTCCTCCTCGGCCAGCTTGGCCAGGGCGACGCCCATCTTGTCCTGCTCGGCCTTCGTCTTGGGCTCCACGGCGATGTCGATAACCGGATCGGCGAACTCCATGGACTCCAGGATGATGGGAGCGTTCTCGGCGCACAGGGTGTCGCCGGTGGAGGTGTCCTTCAGACCCACGACGGCGACGATGTCACCGGCGGCCACGGCGTCGATGTCGACGCGCTGGTTGGAGTGCATCTGCAGAAGACGGCCGATGCGCTCCTTCTTGTCCTTCGTGGCGTTCAGCACGTAGCTGCCGGCATCCAGAGCGCCGGAGTACACGCGCAGGTAGGTGAGCTTGCCCACGTAGGGGTCGGTCATGATCTTGAAGGCCAGCGAGGAGAACGGGGCCTTCGGGTCGGCCGGACGGTCCTCTTCCTCGCCCGTCTCGGGGTTGGTGCCCTTGATCGGGGGGATGTCCACCGGGGACGGCATGTAGTCGACCACGGCGTCCAGAAGCTCCTGTACGCCCTTGTTCTTGTAGGCGGAGCCCACGAACACGGGGTTGATCTGGCAGGCGATGACGCCCTTGCGGATGGCGGCCTTCAGCTCCTCGACCGTCACCTCTTCCTCCATGAGGACCTTCTCCATAAGCTCGTCGTCGCAGTCAGCGGCGGCCTCGAGCAGCTCCTGGCGATACAGCTCGGCATCTTCCTTAAACTCGGCCGGGATCTCGCCCATCGGCTCGGGGTAGGTCATGCCCTTGTCATCGGCCTTGAAGTCCCAGGCGGTCATGGTCACGAGGTCCACGATGCCCCAGAAGTTGTCCTCGGCGCCCATGGGGATCTGAGCGGCCACGGCCTTCGCGTCCAGACGGTCGCGCATGGTCTGGATGGCGTGGAAGAAGTCAGCGCCCACGCGGTCGTACTTGTTGATGAAGGCGATGCGGGGCACGCCGTAACGCTCGGCCTGACGCCACACCGTCTCGGACTGGGGCTGCACGCCGGCAACGGCGTCGAACACAGCCACGGTGCCGTCGAGCACGCGCAGGGAGCGCTCCACCTCGGCCGTGAAGTCCACGTGGCCGGGGGTGTCGATGATCTGGAAGCGGTACTCCTTACCGTCGGCCTTGCCGCCGGGGTACTTCCAAAAGCAGGTGGTGGCAGCGGCGGTGATGGTCACGCCGCGCTCCTGCTCCTGGACCATCCAGTCCATGGTGGCAGCGCCGTCGTGCACCTCGCCGATCTTATGAGTCTTGCCCGTGTAGTAAAGGATGCGCTCGGTCGTGGTGGTCTTGCCTGCATCGATGTGGGCCATGATGCCGATGTTGCGCGTATCCTTCAGATCCATTTTAGCCATATATCACACCAGCCTTTAGAAGCGGTAGTGCGAGAACGCACGGTTCGCTTCGGCCATCTTGTACATGTCCTCGCGCTTCTTCACGGCGGCACCGGTGTTCTCGGAGGCGTCGATGATCTCATTGGCGAGACGCTGGATCATGGTGTGCTCCTTGCGCTTGCGCGAGAAGTCGACGATCCAACGGATGGCGAGGGTGGTGGCGCGACGGGAGTTGACCTCCATCGGCACCTGGTAAGTGGCGCCGCCCACGCGCTTCGGCTTGCACTCGAGGGTGGGGCGGACGTTGTCCATAGCCTTCTTGAACACGGCCAGCGGATCCTCGCCGGTCTTCTCAGCGACCAGGTCGAAGGCGCCGTAAACGATGTTCTCGGCAATGGACTTCTTGCCGTCAAGCAGGACCTTGTTGATCAGCTGCGTGACGAGACGGTTGTTGAACTTTGCGTCCGGCTGCGTTTCGCGGCGGACTGCTGCTGCACGACGCGGCATGTAGTTTCTCCTTTTGCATCTGCGCGCTTCGGGGCTGTGCTTTGCCCATTAGACCGCTTTCGGCCCGCGCGACTTAAATGACGTTATTTGGGGCGCTTGGCGCCGTAGCGGCTGCGAGCCTGCTTGCGGTTGTCCACAGCAGCGCAGTCGAGCGCGGCGCGGATGACCTTGTAGCGAACACCGGGGAGGTCCTTAACACGACCGCCGCGGATGAGCACCATGGAGTGCTCCTGCAGGTTGTGACCCTCGCCGGGGATGTAGGCGGTAACCTCCATACCGTTGACGAGACGCACACGGCAGACCTTGCGAAGAGCGGAGTTCGGCTTCTTGGGGGTCGTGGTGTACACACGGGTGCACACGCCGCGCTTCTGCGGGTTGCCCTTGAGAGCCGGGGTCTTCGACTTGTCGACCGACTTCTTGCGGCCCTTGCGGACCAGCTGATTGATTGTAGGCAAGACTCTTTTCCTTTCCTTTATCCACGGGCTTGCACTGCACAAAACAAGCGCCTCCGAGAGGCGCGAGGGAGCATATTACGAGGGTTCCCGCCGTGTGTCAAACGCCACGTACCCGGGCGTATCCATACCCTCCGGCGAGCGGCACAATTTGTTCACATTTAATTCGAAGAGCCGCGTCGGGTTGTACAGGACTCCGAATTTTAGCCAGGAACAAACGAATGGCTTGAACAGGTAATACGTTCAGAACTGCCTGGTCAGAATATGGGCCAAAACCGAGGCTTTTGCCCCAGCCTTAAGCATACTCGGCGATGATGGCCTCCACGTAGCGAGCCATGGCACGCAAGTCGGCCAGCTCGATGTACTCGTCGGTGGAATGGAAGTTGGCCATGCCGATGCCGAGCGTAATGGCGTCGGCCCCCTTGGTGCCGAGTACGTTGGCGTCGGCGCCGCCGCCCGAGATGGCGTGGCGAGGCTCGAGGCCGGCCGCGCGAGCCGCAGCGGCAAGATGCTCCACGATAGCGTCGCCCGGCCCGTGCACCACGGCGGGGTAATCCAACTCCCAGGCCACTTCCACCGTGCCACCGAGGCGCGCGGCCGCATCCTCCAGGGCCGTCGTCATGGCGTCGCGCTGGGCGAGCACGCGATCCTCGTAGAGCGAGCGGCACTCCCCCTCCAGAGTCACGGCAGCCGGCACGATGTTCACGGCCACGCCGCCCTCGATGTGGCCGATGTTGGCGGTGGTGCATTCATCGATGCGGCCGAGCGGCATGGCGGCCACCGCTGCTGCAGCGATCTGAATAGCCGATACGCCGCATTCGGGCTCCACGCCCGCATGGGCCGCCCGGCCCTCGATGCGAGCGCGCAGGGTCCAGTGGTAGGGTGCGCCCATGATGAGGGTGCCGGGCGCTCCGTCGGCGTCCAGCACGAACAGCGGCAGCGCGCCGTCGTCCCCCGCAGCAGCGAGTAGCCCCTCGCATTCTGTATTCCGCGAGGCAGCCGGAAGATCGGCCGGCCATACAAGCGCGTCATCGGCCAAAGCCGAGGAGCCGAGCAGGCTCTGCTCCTCGCAGGTGGTGAACAGTACCGTAATATCGGGCCGAGGTGCGCCGTCCTCCAACGTGGCGTGCACGCCCTCGAAGATGGCGGCGATGCCAGCTTTATCGTCAGCCGAGAGAATGGTGTCCCCCGCCGAACACACCACCTCGGCCATACGGCACGTCACATCGTCGCAAATATGCCGCGTCTCAATAACGGCCTCGATGCCCGCGCAGGGCTTCACCGTATCGAGGTGCGCGGAGAACGCAATGCGCCCGGGCACCGTGCCGGGCAGGTGCGCGATGAGGTTGCCCGTATCCGACCCCGTCTCGGCCGTCGAAGCGTCGAAGGTGACGGAAAAACCCATCTCCGCGAGCTTCGCCGCGCAGTAAGCAGCCATGGGCGCCTCGTGCCATGAGGGGCTCTCGATAGCCACCATCTCCAAGAACGATTCCAGCACGCGATCGGGGTTCATAAGGGTCCTTCTTTCAGGAAAGCAGGTTGGCAAAGCAGCGGGAGGGGCGACGGCGTCGTCGGCGATCCTCTCTGAGCACTATAAAGAAAAAGCGACCAAAGGTCGCCCGTTAAATGCATGAAGGAGCGCAGCGCCTGAGCCGAAGGCGAACAGCGCAGCGGGAGGAGCGACGATGACGCCGTCACCCCTCCCGCGGACAACCAAGTTTAGCTCGCAAGGATAGGGGCGGCCACCTGCTTCTTGCGGGACAGCACGCCGGGCATCCAGTTGCCACCCTCGGCGCACTCGATGCCGAAGACGCGGTTCACGCGGGAGGCGTCGCCCTCCACGATGAACTGCGAGCCCTCGGCCAGGATGTCGGTGACGAGCAGCAGGGCGAACTCGTAGCCGTTGTCTTCCACGAGCTTCTTCATATGCTCGCGAATCTCGGCCTCGCGGCCCATGACGCACGGCAGGTCCACCGTCTCGCGCTGGGCGATGAGCACGGTCACGTCATCGTTTACCTTGAACTCCTTGGAGTCGGCCTCCACGAGCTTGGCAATGGGCATCTTGTCCTCGCCGCCGCGGGTGCGGAAGATCTCCATGCCGAACTCCACCGCGTCGATGCCGAGCTTGCCGGCCAGGAAGTTCACCTGGTCGATATCGACCTGGGTGCAGGTGGGCGACTTCATGATGACCGTGTCGGTGAGGATGGCCGACAGCAGCATCTGGGCGGTGGAGTCGGGCAGCTCGATGCCGGTCTGGCGGAACTGCAGGGTAACGATGGTGGCCGTGGAGCCGATGGGCAGGTTCAGGAAAAGAATGGGGTTGGCCGTAGTGACATCGGCAATGCGGTGGTGATCGATAACCTCGACGACCTCGGCGTTCTCGATACCCGGAGCAGCCTGGGCCACCTCGTTGTGGTCGACGAGAATAACCTTCTGGGCCACCATTTCGCCGTCGCGCTCGACGGGGTTCACATTGTCGATGAGCACCGGCTCGGGGATATTGTTGCGCTCGAGGAGCCACGCGCTTTCCACAGGCAGCGGGCCCAAGCGGGCGGGCACGTACTCCACAGCCTCGGCTTCGCCGTCGCGAGCGGCCAGCGCGTTCTTCAGGTGCGCGTACCCCACAGCGGCGGAAATGGAGTCGTTGTCGGGATTGCGATGGCCCACGACGAGGATCTTGGCAGTCATGAGTGCCCCTTTCTGGTTCTGGTCGTTACCTTTTTACGGTTTTGAAGCAGTATACCCTTCCCGCGCCCGAATGACGATGGGCTATGATAGCGTTCTTCGACGAATACAAAAGCTCGGGGGTCGTGAGACATCCGGCGCAGACGCGTGCACGGCCGAACCGAGCTCGCAAATCTTCGGGACAAAGCCGCCCCGCGAAAGGAGAAGGCATGAAAACCTACGGTCTGCGGGACATCATCGGCCCCATCATGGTGGGCCCGTCCAGCTCGCATACGGCCGGAGCGCTGCGCATCGCGTCCACCGCGCGCAAGCTCTTCGGCGAGCAGCCCGAGCGCGTCGCCTTCACGCTGTACGGCTCGTTCGCGGCTACGGGCAGCGGACACGGCACCGACAAAGCGCTCGTGGCCGGCATTCTGGGGCTTGAGACCGATGATCCGGCCGTAGCCGACTCCTTCGCCCTTGCCGAGAAAGCCGGCGTGGCCGTGGACATCGTATGGGACACCACCACCGATGTGGCGCACCCCAACACGGTAGACATCCGCTGCGAGAGCAGCGAGGGCCGCACGCTGGAGATGCGCGGCGTGTCCATCGGCGGCGGCGCGGCGGTCATCCGACGCATCAACGGCATCGACGTGGACATCACTGGCGAGCACACCAACGTGGTGGTGCACCAGCACGACGAGCGCGGGGTGCTGGCCCACATCGCCTCGGTGCTGGCCGACCACGATATCAACATCGCGAACGCCAACCTGCACCGCACGGCCAAGCGCGGCGACGCCTACACTGTGCTGGAAACCGACAGCGACGTGAACCCGGCCGTGCGCGACGAGCTTCTGGATCACCCCGCCATCATCAACGCCCGCGTGGTGCATGCCACCGCCGCCGGCGACGGTGAGGAGATCCCCGTGCCCGCGGATGCCGAAGAGATGTTCGCCCGCTGGGACTATGCCTCCGGCGAGGAGCTTCTGGCCCTGTGCGAGCGCGAGGGTGTGACCATCGCCCAGGCCTTCCGCGCCCGCGAGGAGGCGCTGTGCGCCAAACAGGGCACCGTCCCCGGCATCGACGCCTACCTGGATCGCGTGCTGGAGGTGATGGGCGCGGCGGCCACCGAGCCGCTCGCAAACCCGCAGCCCTCCGTAGGCGGCCTCATCGGCGGCGAGGCGGCCAAGCTGCACGAGAGCCTGGAGAGTGCGGGCGCCCAGCAGCGCCTGGTGGACCCCCTGGCCGCACGCGCGGCCCAGTACGCGCTGGCCACCCTGGAGACCAACGGGCGCATGGGCGTCATCGTGGCCACGCCCACAGCCGGATCGGCCGGCGTGCTGCCCGGCGTGCTGCTGGCCCTGCGCGACGAGCGCGGCTTCACCCACGACGAGCTGCGCGAGGGCATCCTCACGGCGGCCGGGCTCGGCTACCTCATCGCCCGCAACGCCAGCGTATCCGGCGCCGAGGGGGGCTGTCAGGCCGAAGTGGGAAGCGCCGCCGGCATGGCAGCAGCGGCGGCCGTGAGCATGGCGGGCGGCGCGCCCGATCGATGCCTGGCGGCCGGCGCGAACGTGATGATGTCGCTTTTGGGGCTTGTCTGCGATCCGGTAGGAGGCCTCGTGGAGGTGCCCTGCCAGAAGCGCAACGCCACCGCCGCCTCGGTGGCTCTCGTGAGCGCCCAAATCGCGCTCGCAGGCGTGCAGAACCTCATCAGCTTCGACGAGGCCGTGGCCGTCATGGACGAGGTGGGCCGCGGCCTTCCCCCCGAGCTGCGCGAGACCGCCCTCGGCGGCATCGCCAAGGCGCCCTCTGCCTGCGCCTTCTGCGCGGGGTGCTAGAGAACACGCGACTCCCCTGCCGCATACATTCGCAACCCTTGGGGCGCTCCGGTGAGGAGCGCCCTTTTGCGTAGGTGCATCCTTACTCAGCGATGCCCTTTTGCGGCAACATGCCTTGGCCTCAAGTGATACTATATCGAAATAGGTTATCTATCAGAAGGAGAGGAGACGTCTATGTCCATTGCTCAAAAGCGGCTGTCGGCCATCGTCATGGCGATCGTCCTGGCATTCGCCCTCGCTGTCGGCGGCGCGGCGACGGGGCTTTCCCCCGAGCAGGCCTTTGCTGACGAGCCTGCAGCCGCGACCAAAGCCAAAACTTACACCATCAAATACAAGGGGGTAAAGGGCGCCAAGAACGCCAACCCAACCCAGGTGGAAAAAGGCAAGCTGAAGCTGAAGAAGCCCACCAAAACCGGATACACCTTCCAGGGCTGGTACCAGGGCAAGAAGAAGGTGACGACGGTCAACGTGAAGAAGAACGTGACGCTGACCGCCAAGTGGAAGGCCAAGACCTACAAGATCACCTACAAGAACGTGAAGGGCACCAACAAGAATGCCAAGAAGTTCACCTACGGCAAGAACGTGAAGCTGAAGAAGCTCTCGAAGAGCGGCTACACCTTCCTGGGCTGGTACTCCGACAAGTACCTGACCAAGAAGGTGACGAAGGTGGGCGGCAAGACGGCGAAGAGCATCACCGTGTACGCCAAGTGGGTGAAGACCGCCAAGACCAAGGACGAGAAGTTCGTCGTAAAAGAGGTCAAAAACTTCGTGAAGCGATACAACTCGCAGGCTAAAGAGGTCTCGGACGACATCTTCTACGCCACCCAGTACCTCAATGGCGTTTACGTTGGCGGCATTTGGATCAACCCCGAGGGCAAGAAAATCGGCTGCTCCAAGAAGGAAGTACAGAGCATAGTCAATAAAACCAACTGGCCGTCCAAATACAAGAAATTCGCTATAGCGAACTGCGGCGTCAACTGGTACCAGCAGGCCCTCATGACCTCGAAGTACTGCGCCGGCATCGCCGATGAATACGAGCTCGATGCGAGCCTGGTCAAAGAGTTCGTTCGCGGTGTTCTCAAGGATCAGGGCTTCACGAAGTCCGAGATCAACTACGCCTTGAAGAACACGAAGTTCTAATCACAAACAGTCGGCGAAGCTCAGCGGGCCCCGGATCGTGCGATTCGGGGCCCGCTTGTTTTCTGCCAGAAACGATGCGAGGCGCCTGCGCCCTCGGTCTCGCGGCTAGCCGATCTTCACGATGGGCGCGTAGTCCTTCAACAGCTTCTTCGTCTGGCCGGTCTTGGCGAACTTCACGTGCAGCGTGTCGCCGTCCACCTTCACCACGGTGCCGCGGCCGAAGGTCTTGTGATCCACAGCATCGCCGGCGGCGAAAGTGGCGCGCGCAGCGGCCTTCTTGCCCGCGTTCGGGTTCACGCCCGCGCCGATGCGGCCCGAGCCGGCGCTGCTCCGCGAAGAACCACCCATGTTCGTGGCCGCCCGACCACTGCCGGTGGCCGCACGATACTCGGCGAAGGAGCGACCCTGGGAGCCGCTCGCGCTGGAGCGGCCGAACACGCGGCCCTCCCCTGCCTCGGTGCCCGAGCCGGCAATGCCCCGGCGGCTCCCCCGCTTCTCCCAGCCCGTGCCGGAAAAGCCGGCCGAGCCGAGGCCCGTGGTCTGGCGCAGCTCGCTCGGGATCTCGCCGATGAAGCGCGAGACGGGGTTCGCATGGGTCTGGCCGAAAATCTGACGCTGCTGGGCGCAGGTGAGGTAGAGCTTCTGACGCGCACGGGTGATGGCGACGTAGGCGAGGCGCCGCTCCTCTTCCACGGCTGCGGCGTCGCCCGTGGAGTTCATGTGCGGGAACAACGTCTCCTCCATGCCGGCCACCCACACGCAGTCGAATTCCAGGCCCTTGGAAGAGTGCACGGTCATGAGGGTGACGGCCTGGCCGTCCTCGGTCACCGTGTCCAGGTCGGTGCGCAGGCGCACCCACTCGATGAAGTCGGCCAGCGAGTCGCCGCGCAGCACGCGCACCGGCTCGGCATCCGGCGCACCGTCGGCCGTGGGCGCAGCGAAGTCGGCGTCCTCCACGTCGTGAGTTTCCATGAACTCGTCCACAACGCCCAGAAACTCCTGGATGTTCTCCACGCGCCCGCGGGCCTCGTCGGTGCCCTCGTTCTGCAGCGCCTCGATGAGCCCCGCATCGTCGATGATGCGCTCAATCACCTTGCGCAGGTCGCCCTCGTAGCTGGCGCCGTTCTTCAGCACCTGCACGAACTCGCCCACCGCGCGGCGCGTAGCCGGACGGATGTCCTCGTCCACGATGGCCAGCTCGGCCGCCGTGAGGAAGGGCATGTTCAGCTCGCGGCCGAACTGGTCGATGCGCTCGATGGTGGCCTTGCCGATGCCGCGCTTCGGCACGTTGATGACGCGTTTGGCCGCGATGTCATCGGCCGGGTTCACCACTAGCGTGAGATAGGCCATCACATCGCGGATCTCAGCGCGGTCGAAGAAGCGCGTGCCGCCGACGATGCGGTAGGGCACACCAGCGCGCAACAGCATATCTTCCAGCATACGCGACTGGGCGTTGGTGCGGTAGAACACCGCCATGTTGTTGTAGGACATGCCGTCGGCGCGGCGCTTCTCTATCTCACCGGCGATCCAACGGCCCTCGTCGCGCTCGTCGCTTGCCAGATACACCGAGATCTTATCGCCATCACCCGAGGCCGTGAACAGGCGTTTCTCTTTGCGGTGGCGGTTGTTGGTAATAACGGCGTTAGCCGCAGCCAGAATGTTGCCCACGCTGCGGTAGTTCTGCTCCAGCTTCACCACACGCGCCTCGGGGTAATCGCTCTCGAACTCCAGGATGTTGCGCAAATCGGCGCCGCGCCATGAATAGATGGATTGGTCGTCGTCGCCCACCACCATAATGTTGCGGTGGGCCGCCGCCAGAAGTTGGGTGATGGCGTACTGCGCGCGGTTGGTGTCCTGGTACTCGTCCACCATGATGTAGCGAAAGCGACCCTGATAGGCGCGGCGCACGTCCTCGTGCTGCTTCAGCAGCAGGTAGGCGTACAGCAGCAAATCGTCGAAGTCGAAGGCATTGGCGGCCCGCAGGCGCTCCTGGAGCCGCGTATACACCCGAGCGGCCACCCGACCCACCGGGTCGGTGGCGCTCGCCTCGAAATCGGCAGGTACCTGAAGGTCGTTCTTGGCCTGGGAGATACGGTTCATCAGCTGGTTCACCGGGAAGCGCTTGGGATCGACGTCCAGCTCGGCCATAATGTCCTTGTACAGGCGCTTCAAGTCGTCGGTGTCGTAGATGGTGAAGTTCTTCGTAAATCCCAGCCGCTCGGCATCGGCACGCAGGATGCGCACGCACATGGAGTGGAAGGTAGCCACCCACATGCCGCGAGAGCGGTTGCCCACCAGCTGGCCCAAGCGCTCGCGCATCTCAGCGGCGGCCTTGTTGGTGAAGGTGATGGCGAGAATCTCCCACGGCGCGGCCAAGTTCTGCTCCAAGATGTTGGCGATACGGTAGGTAAGCACGCGGGTCTTGCCGGAGCCGGCGCCCGCCAATACCAGAAGCGGGCCTTCCGTGGTGATGACCGCCTCACGCTGCGGATCGTTCAGAGTGTCGATATCGATGGGCACGATTTCGTCCTTCGTTCTCGCTTGCCTGCGGGGAACCGCGTCCCCGAGTATTCAGAAAGCCGCCCAAAACGAGCGGCCTTCCATTCTATCGCCCGAACACGGGCAGCGGGGCAAGCCCCATCAAGGTTTCACCGCCTGTTCGATAAATGACCGAAGGAGGGGCGGTTTCGGGGCAGCAAACGGCGTTTGCGCATAAGCGGATCGCAGGAGGCATCCGGACGGCATCGTCGGCAACGGACGCCCTAGGCACCCGTGGAATCCTGCACCGCCTCACCGGCTGGGCGCGTGGCCGTACCCGCCTCAGGGGCATCGCCGAACCACTCCTCGCAAAGCTCATCGTAGGAGCCGTCGGACTTCATCTGAGCCAAAGCGTCGTTCACCATAGCGGCCAGCTCGTCGTTACCGGCAGCCACCACGAAGGCGTAGTCCTTAGCCGAGACCACGGTCTCCACTGCCTGGAGGTGCGGCTCCTTCACCTTGATGTAGCGACGGAAGCGCGGCTCGTCCACGATGGCGGCCTGGGCCCGCTCGGAATTCAGCTCCATGAGTGCGTCGATGCCGTCGTCGAATGTGACCACCTCGGCTCCAGGCAGATTTTCGGCCACCCAGGCAGCGATGGCCTCGTCGTTTTGCACAGCCACCACAACGCCATCGTTCTGGATGCTCGCCAGATCATCGTAGCCCGTGTCCATCTTCGTGAGCACCGTGTAGTCGGCGTGCAGGTACGGGTCGGTGAAGACGACGCCCTCTAGCACGGCATCAGTCGAGATGGAGGAAGCGCCCAAGTCGGCTTCGCCAGCACCTACTTTCGCCGCCACGTCTGCGGGCTGCCCCGGCGTTATATTCTGGTCGGCATCCTTGTGGTTCACAGCCTTGGCAAATTGCACGTCCAACCCGGCGCGCTCCCCCACCAGCTTGAGCAGCTCCACAGTAAAGCCGATCTGGCTCGTGCTGGTGGCCTGCTCGTAGGGCTCGCTGTTGAGTGCCGAGGCCACTCGCAGCACGCCGACCTCGGCCGTGGGGACGACGCCAGCCTCCGCGTCCCCGGCGATGCCGGCCGCCGAGGAGTCGGCATTCTCGGACGAGCAGCCGGTGAGCACGGAGGCCGCGGCGGCCAAGGCGACGGCCAGCACCAGAGTGGCCAGGGCGGCGGCGAGGGCACGAGCCGCCGTAACCGCCGCAGAGCGGCGCACACTGACGGCAAAGGTTGCATCGATCATGGGATTCTCTCCTTCCAGGCAGGACCTCCCCGCCAAAGGCGGGGCCTCTTCCCCTCTACCATAGAGCGCTGGAAGCAGCTCGTATCATCCCCCACCAGCCGACGGCATCATCCCCAGAGGCCGAATTTCAACAAAAGCGAACCAATTCGCCTAACAATCCCCCTCCGCTTTCCCGTGCGAGGTCTTGTCCGCCGCAATCGGCCTACCATGGAACCGAACGCAGAGGCAAGCGGGCGCAGAAGTTGCCCGGCTCGCACGAACACCGAGAGAGGACGCACCATGGGCGCGCATAAGCACAACGAGCACCAGCAGACCCGCGACGAGCACCGCCGACACGAGACCTTCGCTGAACGCGACCCGCTCGCCGCCGAGGAACCCACCGTGCTGGAATCATCAGCCGACGATCCAGAGTTTCCCGCCATGCAGGAGTTCGAGGTGGACGAGGGCGGACCTGAGGCCAACAAGCGCAAGCACCCCGGGCTCATCTGGGCGATCATCGCCATCGTGGCCGTTATCGCCCTGTGCATCGCGTTCGCCGACGCCGGCGACTGGATGAATCCCACCCAGGCCGAGAAGGTGCAGCAAACCGAGTTCGAGGAGCAGACCGTCCCCGAGGACCTCGGCGCAAACGAGAACCCCGAAGCTGTGTAGGCTGGACGCCAACACCGACTGTCTGAGCCACACTCCGACGAGCAGCGTACTGACAACGAGCAACAAGTTCCTGCGATACAGCAAGAAGGAGGCTCCGGCCTACAACCGGATCCCCCTTCTTTCCAACTTTACGTTCGGCCGCAAGCCTGTCGCTCATATGTCTTATTTCTGGAGCAATCTCACGCCCAACGACTCCATTAAGCCCTCGGACTCCTCCGTCAAGGCGCCATCCTCGTTAAGGATAGACGTGTCCAATATTGACTTGATCGTTCCCGCCATTGTCGCCGCGCGCAGCACGACACTCTTAGCGTCCTGGGAATACCGCGCGTAGTCCGCACCCTCTTTCTCAACAACTTCTTCAAGCGAAAAAACAAGTGAGACGAATTGCACGTCCAGCCGCGCTAAAAAGGAGTAGAGCATCATGGTACGGCGGCGAATCGCATCACATTGGTAAGCGGCGTTGGAAAGCTCCGTGCGTATCTCCTTAGCTTGGGCCATATTTGCCTTAGCCAGTTCGAGCTTCTCTTCGGCCTTCTTGCCGGCAATGAGACCCATCACCAGCAACGCAGGCCCTGCAACCAAGCCACCCAAAACCATTGTGCCGCCCGCCACGCCAAGACCGCCAGCGGCAAGTGATCCGCCGCCGAAAAAGGCCAAGGTAGCATTTGTGGCTGCCGCGCCGCTTAAAGTAGAAATAGCTGCGCCCGTAGAGGCTGTGCCGAGAGCCATAGCAGCATTGTACGCCCCGAGGGCAGTGAGTGCACCGCCCGCCACGCCGGCGGTCATACCGCCGGCGACCGCAGCTGCAAATTGCTGCATTTCTTTCAGCTCGACCATCGACTCCTTGTCGATACGAAGCTTTCTCAGCTCTTCCAGGCCAAGCGATTCGACAAGCTCTAAGTTCTTGATTTTCTCAAAACTGTCTATAAAACGAGCAATACTGCCATTGAGCACTACTAGCTTTTCCTCACCGTAGCTCGAAAGAGCATCGGCACACAAATGCCGGGATCGCTCCAGCCCTTCTCTCGCCATATCGACTAACGCATTAGCGTCCGAGGTCAGTCCATCCGCCTCCCTGCTGTCAATAAAGCTCTTGACAGTCTTGCCAGCACCGACAATGCCCGTTGCCGCCGCCGGAACAATAAACACCACAGGCAACATGGTCATCCCTACCTATCTTCAACAAGCGCCTGTGCAGCCTCCAGAACAGCCCGCTCGCGCTTCCCGTATTCGACCATCAATGGCTCCACATCGGCATAGCTGCGATTACTTTTTCGCAACCGATCGCGCGCGCTTCCTATTTCAACGACAGCATCGCTGTAATTGCGCAATTCCTCGAAGACGGACCGGGAAACGCCAGATATTTCGCCCACAAACCTGATAAAGTCAAACTCCTCCCCACTCATTCCATCGGAATTGGCAAGGGCAAGCAGGTTCCAGCAGAGAAGCTTCGCCTCAACGTGAGAGAGCTGGAGGCTCTCGATAATTTTCTGCGCTTCGATCTTTGCTCCAGCCGGCAGCCCAAACTCTTTCGCAGACACCTCCAGAGAGGACGCGCATTCTGCCTCCAATTCCTCAGCATAGCTTCCATAGCCCTCATCCACGCTGAGAGCAAGTTGCTCAAGTGCCTTTTTCTCCTCGTCGGATACCATGCCATCAACCTGAGCCAAGTACCACAGAATCGCAATGAACTCGCGGTAGTCCTGAGGTTCATCGTCGGCATCGTTTTCTTTAGGAACAAGCCCCTCAACAGCTTCGCTTACAGCTGAAACGCCGAATGCAATGCCGCTTTTCGCTCCTTCCACAATCGCATCAACGTTGACATTCGCAACGCCCTCCTGGGCCGACCGAACACCGGCCGCCAGACCATCTTGTGCCATCTTGACGCCGGAACTGACACCATCTTTTATCTTTTCCAAGTCCAACCCTGGCAAAAAAGCCATAAACGTCTCCTTTAAAGCTTAAAAACTTCTTCGGAAAGAATGAGGTCGTCGAACTCCCTCGCATTCCCATACTGGCTCTCACGGCCAAAGATGTCCCAGAGCTTAGCACTCGCCGCAATGTATGCGTCGTCGTCATCGTCAAGCAACGCCTGACTTGCCGTAGATAGACCTTCCTGGAAGGGTTCCAGGCGATTCAGAAGACACGCGTCGACAAAGTCCTCCATTTCGGTCCGTTGCCTCTGGAGCTGCTCGATAGCCTCACCAGCAAGTCGCTCGATTTCGATCCGCCGATCTCTTGCAAGCTGAGCATCTGCGGCCGCACGCGCATATATTTTGTACGCGGCAGCGAAAGCATACATAGACACGAGGTATGGTCCCAGCTTCTGCGCAAGAAGTTCAGCCAGCTCGGTGGGGACTCCAAGCGCTTGCTGCAGCCCCGATTCCAGACTGGCAGCGTTTTCGAGATGAAGACTGTTAAGAGCGGTTACGAACTTCCGTGAATCTGTTTGTCCCTGTGCGAACTCGATCACGAGGGACATAACCGGCTTCGCGTTCGCAGCAAATATACTCGCCAAGGCGTCCGCAGATTGGCCCTCAAGCCCTTGGCCGAAGCCATCTTTCATCACAGCACCCAGCTTTTGGGCCGCAAACTTATCAATATCGTCGACGCCAAATGCCGCGCCAATGCCTTCAGCAAACTCTCGCAGATCAACATCCTCTCCCTGCAAAAATTGCTCCCTGTACTTCAGGCATAAGGGCATGAGCCCCAAAAGCGCCGACCAGTCCAACTTCGCCTCACTATCCAAGCGTAACCCTCCTCTTTATACACGCTCGCCGCGAGAACCCCATTACGGTTTTACCGACCCGCCATACGTCTTTGCGAACCTCACCTACATTACCTGCGCGCCAAACGGCAGCAGGGAAAGTTTGGCCATCTTGAAACACTGCAGCCCGACGGGGATGCCAATAACGGTGATGCAGTAGGCTATGCCCAGCATCGCATAGGAAATCGCCATGGGCAGCCCCGCCAGAATGAGCCAGAAAATGTTCGCGATAAGCGACGGCGCACCGCCGCCGTACACGATGGTCTTCCCGAAGGGCGCCAGCGTGAGCGACGCCATCTTGAAGCACTGCCGCCCCAGGGGAATGCCGATGATGGTGACGCTGAACACGATACCGACAAAACACCACCCGATAGCGGTTACCAGACCGCCGAGGATAATCCAGATTATGTTCGCGATAGTGGACATAAAGCAGCTCGATTCGATAAACATCAGTCAGCATCGTTGAAGATCTATGCTATCAGTTCTCTCACCCGCCTTCTTTCGCGCGTCGCAGATGCGACGTCCCTTGTGCGCGCCTTGACGAGTGCTTACTTTAGGCCGCCCTCACGCCGGATCGTTCCGATCTTTTTGTCTTTGCGTGTTTTACGCCCATCTTTGTTCCGGATAGTCCCCGCGGGCAATCCATGCTTCTTTTCAAACGAGCCAACCGTGCAATCTTTCCGTGTCCTTCTGAACAACCCCATCGTTACGCCTTTCCGTCCTTACTGCTAACAGCATCCGCCACCAAAACCACCTTGCGGCCGCTCTTGCATCAAAGAGTCGACCCCTCCTTCCAGCGTATCATCGCCGTCAATCGGAAGAAACCAACACCTGATCTTTATTCCCACTGAACCGTATATTTCTCGCCGATGGCATCGCCGGCATTAATAATGTAACCTTCGATGGTTCGCTTTGCGCGCTCTTTCGCCTGGGTCAGAATGGATGTATTCTGCCGCGCCGTCTCTTCCATGTTGTCCTGAGCCGACGCAACCGCGTTAGTCTTCTCTTCCATCGTAACCTCGGTCAGAAATCCCGTGTCGATCATGGGGTCAGACAACGTGTCTTTATCCAAGTAGATGTTGAGTATCTGCGCATCAGGAATATGGACCCTCACAACCCCGTCCTCCGTAGGCTGGCTGATATTCACTTGGGCCACATCAATGCCAACCTCCACGATGCCGCTATATTCCATCCACACTTTTTTATAGCCCGTGCCAAGTAAGCCACCAAAAAGCCCCGATGCCTCCTGGCGCGCCTCTGCGACATTGTGGTAGTAGCACTTCAAGGTAGCCAACTCGCATACGGAGCTGATTCCCGAAAAATCAGCATCTTTTTTAGGACTTTCCGACCCACAGCCAGCCAGAAGGCCCAACCCCAAGCACGAGGCAAGCACGATAGCCACCGCCCTTCTCATTGTGCCACCTCGCCTTCACGACTATCGGACCACTCAAGCGCATAGCCCTTGCTTTTCAGAATCGGCGTTGTGAGCGCTTCTATTACCGTCATGAGATTCTCCTCCGCCGTAGTCTTGAAGCCCTTTGCTTCAGCGGCTTCATCCCGAACGTCCTGCTCGCAAATCGTCAGCACCTCACCAATCTCGCTATTGGGATTCTCCGGCATATAACTCAGCTGGTCTTCTTGCACGTGGATATTGGTGACGGTTATCTCGGGAAGATGAGGACGAACAACTTTCGCCTCGTTATCGACATCAAAGGTCACATCACTCATCTTTATGCCAGCCTTCACCGTCGCGTCGTAGGAGATACGGAACTCCACCTCATCGCTGTTTTCCTTGTACTTCTCAGCAATACCGTTATAGACGAACTCGGCCGTTGACAACTCATCGATATCCACTGCCTTTTCCAGCTGAGCCGAAGTCACGAAGTCGTCCTTATCAAGCGAGTTGATTCGGCCAGGGCCCACCAAGGCAAAAGCGGCAGCAATGCCAAGCACGATGATCATGACCACGACGATTGCAATTCGAGCAATCGAAGGGAACTTAGTCGACCTCTTTTTCTTAGAGCTCTTCTTTTCTTCCGCTTTCTTCTTTTGAGATGCGGAACTCTTCTTGCTATCCTCTAATTTCCGCTCCAAGCTATCCTGGGCTTTGCTAACAACTCCGAGGGCCGCCCTCGTCGTTCCATCAGCAACACCACGAGCAGCGTCTTTGGCTGCATCTGACGCCGCACTGACAACTTTGCCAGCAGCATCCTTGGCTACGGCAGCCGCCTTGTCGGCCAACTGACCAGCAGCCCTCTTCTCTCCGTCATTAGAGGCTCGAAGCCCCTCCTTCTCCTCCACGCCTTCTCCCTTTCACGGACCATCAGCGTCACCAAGGTCTTTCCTCCCTCATGGCAACGCACTCTACATTGTGACTTCATTTGCAAAGCCTTCTTCGGTAGTATACCGCATACGCTCAAAGGATAAATATGAGTGATGAACGAGTCGCCCTCGGGGCCGCCATTCGGAATCGTCGGGTTGAGCAGGGGCTCTCCCAACAACGGCTTGCGCTCATGATAGGCAGCAGCAAAGCGCACATTTGGCGCATTGAGACGGGGCGCGTCGGCGTAGGCCTCGACGATTTGGCCCGTATCGCTGAGGCGCTGGACACTCGCGTCTCCCAGCTTGTTCCATTCTAAAGCGCCGCACAGTTCTCCGCATTAGCTGCCAGCTAAACGTCGCTTCCGCTCTTCGCGTATAATTGCACCATGAATCGCCAGGCCATCCGCGTTGTAAGGGGCGACTATGGGGGTTTTCAAGAACACGAGAGATGCGTTTCGTCGAGGAGTGGACGGCAACGACACCTACGAGATCGCCGGAGAGGCCCTCGTTTGCTCCCATTGCGGCCACATTCACTTCGATTGCGACCAATTTCTCCTCAACTCGCGCGGCATGTCGTTTGTTGGGCTCGATTGGGCCAACGAGAACGCAACAGTTTACCTTTGCAAGAACTGCGGACATATCGAATGGTTCGTTTCCCGATAGCGCGTTGAAACGCTAAACTACGATTCATGGAACAGTTCTACGACATGCATTGTCATTTGGGGTTTGCGCCCGAGCCAGCCGCTGCGGCGGCGGAGGCGGAAAGTGCAGGCATTGGCGGCCTCTCGTGCACGGTGGAACCAGCGGAATACGAACGTTTGCAGGGCATCCTGGCCAACGAACGCAACATCGCGCTGGGCTTGGGCGCCCACCCGTGGTGGATTGCCGATGGCCGCGTGGGCGACGCCGAGCTGGAACGGTTCTGCGCATTGGCACCGGAAGCATCCTATATCGGCGAGATCGGCCTCGATTTTGTGGGGCCCCGCGACACGGAGGAGAGCCGCGCCCTGCAAACGGCCGCCTTCTCGCGCATCCTCGCCGCCTGCAACGAAGACCCCCCGACCAACTACGCCCAGCGCGAAAGCCTCAGTAGCTGCGAACGGTCAGCGACCGGTACCTCGGAAACCAGGGAAAAGCTTGTCTCGATCCACGCCGTCAACGCCGCCGGCGCCGTGCTGGATCTGCTCGAACAGGCCGGCACGCTCGCACGGCACCACGTAGTCTTCCACTGGTTCTCCGGCACCACCGACGACCTGGCCCGCGCCGTGCACGCCGGCTGCTTCTTCTCGGTGGGGCCGCGCATGCTGGCATCCCGCCGTGGGCGCGAGTACACACGGCAGATTCCGCTCGACCGCCTGTTGCTGGAAACCGACATGCCCTCCCGCGAGGGCGATCCGTTGCCTACCAACGTATGGCGCGCCGAGCTGGGTAACGCCCTCGCCGGCATCGCCCAGCTGAAGCAGCTGAGCCACGAGGACGCGCTGAGCGCCATCGAGCAAACCAGCGCTCGGCTCCTCGCGGTATAATAGCCCCATGACCAAGAAGCCGAAGAAAATGCGCCTGGACGACCTGCTCGTAGAGCGGGACGATTTCCCCGACCGAGACGCCGTCCTGCGAGCCGTCATGGCCCGCGAAGTGCGCGTAAACGACGTGTACGTCACGAGCGCAGCCACAGCCGTAGCGCCCGATGCCGACATCTTCCTCAAGGGGCGCAAGCAGTTCGTATCGCGCGGCGGCAAGAAGCTGCAGGGCGCCCTAGACGCCTTCGCGCAGGACGTGTCGGCCATGAACTGCCTGGACATCGGCTCCTCCACCGGCGGCTTCACTGACTGTCTTTTGCAAGCCGGCGCCTCACGCGTAGCGGCCCTCGACGTGAACTACGGGCAGCTGGCCTGGAAGATCCGCCAGGACGCGCGTGTGGCCGTCTTCGAGCGCACCAATATCAAGGACGCCGACCCCGCAGCCCTCGGCGCCCCCTTCGACCTCATCGTCATCGACGTATCGTTCATCGGCCTTGCAGCGTTGGCTCCGGTCTTCCCTCGATTCAGCCGTCCGGGCACTGCGTTCATCGGCCTGGTGAAGCCCCAGTTCGAGTCGGCCCACGACGAGACCGACCGAGGGGTGGTACGCGACGAGGCCGTGCGCCTGCGCACCGTAGAAGAGGTGAAGTCGGCGCTGGCCGCCGAGGGCTTTGCCGTGACGGGCGTCGTCGAATCCCCCATCACCGGCCCCGAGGGCAACGTGGAATACCTCGTACGTGCTGTGTACCGCGGTGATTCAAAGAATTGACGCCGAGACCCAAACCGCCGATAAAAAAAGCGGCCCGGAGGCCGCCTTGTGAGATCCGAACAGAATTCGCTGCGTTACGGGAGCAGCAGCTGGGCAATCTGCACGGCATTCAGAGCCGCACCCTTGCGAATCTGGTCGGCCACGTTCCAGAAAGCGATACCGTGGGGCACCGTGGGATCTTTGCGCAGACGGCCCACGAAGGTGCCGTCGGTGCCCGCGAGCAGGCCCGGCATGGGATACACCTTGTTCTCGGTATCATCCATTACCTGAATGCCCGGTGCAGCCTCTAAAGCCGCACGGGCCGCATCCACCGTCACCTCGTCGGCGAACTCCACGTTCAGCGACTCGCCGTGGCAGCGCAGTACCGGCACACGCACGCAGGTGGCAGCCACCTCGATATTCGGGTCGCCCATAATCTTCTTGGTCTCAACGACCATCTTCCACTCCTCCTTGGTGGAACCGTCGTCCAAGAACACATCGATATGCGGAATGGTATTGAAGGCGATGCGGTGGGCGAAAGCCTTCACCTCCAACTCCTCGTCGGGCGTGCCGTCCAGATAGGCGCGCGTCTGGTCGTATAGCTCGGCCATGGCCGGTGCGCCGGCACCCGAGGCAGCCTGGTAGGTGGACACCACCACGCGCTTGATGGGAGACAGATCGTAGAGCGGCTTCAACGCGGCCACCATCTGGATGGTGGAGCAGTTCGGGTTCGCGATGACGCCGGAATGCCACGCCACATCCTGTGGGTTCACCTCGGGCACCACGAGCGGCACGTCCTCATCCATGCGGAAGGCGCTGGAGTTGTCGATCATCACGGCGCCGGCGGCGGTAACAGCCTCGCGCATCTCCTTGGACACGCCCGCACCCGCCGAGAACAGCGCGATGTCGACGCCCTCGAAGGACTCGCGGGTCATCTCCTGCACTACAAGCTCGCCAGCGGGAACCTGCCCGCAGCCGTCGAAGGCCACCTTCTTGCCGGCGGAACGGGCGCTCGCCAGTGCGCGCACCTCGCTCGCAGGGAAATCGAGATCGTGCAGCACACGCAGGAACTCCTGCCCCACCGCACCAGTCGCCCCGGCTACCGCCACCACGGGATTCGCAGGCATTTCTTTCGTCCAGGCCATTCTTGTATCCTTTCGTCTGATACCGAGCAGCGCCGCGCCCCGAGAGGGGGCGTTGCGAAGTTCTCTGAACACCAATCCTGTTTGCGCCCAACGGGCGCATCATAAAAACATGAGGCAGCGCAGCGCCTGAGCCGAAGGCGAACAGCGAAGCGGGTACTTCGCAACGCCCCCTCTCGGGGCGCGGCGCGAACAGCTCGTTAGCGCCCCTTCTTCATCTTCGCGGCGATCTCCTCAGCCGACAGCTGGGTTTCCACGAACAGGTCGTCGGAATCAAGGCCGAAGGCAGTGTGCAAACACTGCACGGCCTGAGTGGCCTGAGCCGCGTCCACGATGACCGACAGGCGGATGGGCGATGTGGAGATGGCCACGATGTTGATGTTGTTGTCGCCAAGCGTCTGGAAGGCGCGCGAGGCCACGCCGGGCGACGACTTCATGCCGGTGCCAACCAGGCTCACCTTCGCGATGTCCTCGTCCACGATGAACTCGCGGGCGCCAATCTCGGGGACGATGCGCGCAAGCGTGTCCTTCGCGCGGCCCAGGTCGGCCCCCGGGGTGGTGAAGGAGATGTCGGTGACGCCGCCCTCCGCCACATTCTGGATGATCATGTCGAGGTTCACGTTGTTCGCGGCCAGGGCGGAGAACATCTTGGCGGCCACGGCGGGAGCATCGGGCAACCCGCGCACGGTGACCTTCACCTCGGATGTGTCGCTGGCGATGCCGGTGATGACGGCTTCTTCCATTTCGTACTCCTCCTTGATATAGGTGCCTTCCGCCTCGGAGAATGCCGAGCGGGAGTGAATGACCACCTTCCATTTGCGCGCGAACTCAACCGCGCGGCTCTGAAGAACGCCCGACCCGGCACTGGAGAGTTCCAACATGTCGTCGTAGCAGACCGAATCGAGCTTCTTCGCCCGCGGCGCCACACGCGGATCGGTGGTGTAGACGCCATCCACGTCGGAATAGATCTCGCACACATCGGCGTTGATACCCCAGGCAATGGCCACGGCCGTAGTATCCGATCCGCCGCGGCCGAGCGTGGTGATATCGCCATTGGCATCGATGCCCTGGAAGCCCGCGACCACAGGAATGTAGCCAGCATCAAGCGCGTCCAGGATGCGCTCGTTGTGCACCTTGACGATCTTCGCCTTGTTGTGGGTGCCGTCCGTCTCAATACCCGCCTGACGACCGGTAAAACTCATGGACTTATAGCCGAGAGCCTCGATAGCCATGGCCAGAAGCGTCATAGACACCTGCTCGCCAGTGGAGAGCAGGCGATCCAGCTCGCGAGCCGGAGGTGCACCGGTGACAGCGCTGGCAAGCCCCATGAGCTCGTCGGTGGTCTTACCCATGGCCGATACGACGGCCACCACCTCGTCGCCTCCCTGCCGTATGCGCACCAGACGCTTGGCGACGTTCTTGATACGCTCGGGCGACGCGACCGAGGTGCCCCCGAACTTCGCGACGATCAAAGACATGGCGCCTTCTCCTTCTTAAAAATGCGAGGAATTGCCTACCGAATACACTGCACCATCACTATACCAAGAAATCAGAGGGGCGTTTTCTTATGTCGGTTTTCCGACGGTGGACGGGCGCAAGCCGCTCGCGGGCCGTCCATTGTCTATGATGAACCTGTTGCGTACTATAGGCACTTCGCCGTGGCGCACCCCGCCCGGCGCCCTGCCATCCGAGCCTGTCGGAAGGAGCCTGTAATGCCGGCCATCATCACCCATGATCTGTTCGCCAAGGATATCTACGGCGCCACATTCGAATCTGTCGGGGGCACCCGCGACGAGGCCGAGGCGTTCCTCCTGGGCAATCAAGGTCCCGACCCGCTCTTCTTCATCGGTACCGATATACGCTACCTGGCCTGGCGCAACCTAGGCTCCACCGTTCACCGCTTGCGCCCTTCCGAGTTCCTGCTGGCCTTGAAGCGGGCCGTGGCACAGCTGCCTGCCGCACAGCGTTCCACCGCGCGGGCCTACGTACTGGGATTCGCCTGCCACTACCTGCTCGACCGCACGGTGCATCCGCTGGTGTTCAGTCAGGAACAGGCGCTCACCGCCGCCGGCGTGGAGGGCCTCACCCCCGCTGATCACAGCGAGGTGCATGCCGTCATCGAGACCGAGCTCGACGAGATGGCCCTCACCGTCAAGCGCGGTGAGACCGTTGCCAGCTTCAACCCAGCACGGGCCATCTTGAAGGGATCGGATACCATGCTTGGCACGGTATCGCGCCTGTACGCCTTGGCCGTGCGAGACGCTTTCGGCCTCGATGTTCCCGACAACTTGTTCCGCGCCGCGGTGAAAGCAGACCGCGCCGCCCAACGCGTGCTGTACTCACCCTCGGGCGCAAAGCGCCGGACCCTCGGGGCACTGGAGCGCCTGGCCCGGCCCCACTCCATGATGGCGGCGCTCAGCCACCGCGGCACCGAGCGGACGGCCACGCCATTCGCCAACACCAGCCACGACCCGTGGGACCATCCTTTCACCGACGCCGTGAGCACCGCTGATTTCTGGGACCTGTACGAGCAGGCCCGCGTCGGCGCGCTGGCGGCCATCGAGGCCTTGGACGACGACGGGTTCGACGCCGAGGCAGCGCGCCGCCTCACTGCCGATGTGAATTTCTACGGAGAGCCGGTTGTAGCCGTCGTCGTATCCGTGGAAAGCGTTGCCGCCGACCCGCAGGAAGCCGCAGCCGATTCCGTTTCAGCTGCCGAGGACGACCGCGCATGCTAGAGACTGCTTTCACACTCCCCTTCTGGTTCGAATTCGCCGCTACCGTCACCGGCGGCCTGTCCGGAGGCATGTCCGCCGTTCGCGCCCGCTACGACATCTTCGGCACCGTGGCCATCGCCTGCATAACCGGCATGGGCGGCGGCATCATCCGCGATGTCCTGCTGCAGAACTACGGCCTGTACGCATTCCAGAGCCCCTGGTTCCTCCTCTCGTGCGCCGTGGCCGGTGTCGTAGTGTTCTACTTTGGCAAGCTGGCCACCTATCTGGACCCCATCGTGGATCTGCTCGACAACATCTCGGTGGCCCTGTGGGCTATCATCGGCGCCTCTAAGAGCCTCTCAGCTGGCCTCGGCATCATCCCGTCGGTCGTGCTGGGCACCATCACCGCTATCGGCGGCGGCATCTCCCGCGATGTGCTCATGAACCGCTCGCCTGTAGCCTTCCAAGCCGGTCCCATTTACGGCAGCGCTGCGCTCATCGGCTGCATCGTGTACTGCCCCCTGAAGGCAAACGGCATACTGCCCAACTCGGCGGGCTTTCTCTGCGCCATGCTCATCATGGGGCTGCGCTACCTGTCTCTCATTCTCGGCTGGCGCACTAAGCCGCCGCGCGACTATTCCGACCGCGTCGTTGAAAGCGTGGTGCGACCGGCGCGCTTCATTGCCCGCAAGGTGCACGTGCCCATGGGCAAGACCGCTCGCGAGCGACAGGGCAATACGCGCCTGGAACGCTTCAAGCGCCAAGGCAAACGCCTGTACAATCGTCTCAGCGGTCGATGGATGGACGAAACTGCCGAGCAATTCGAGCCTACCGTACTTATGGACAAGCTCGAGCTGCCCATCGTCGGCGCAGAGAAAGTGGCTGCCGGCGGTGCGGGCGACCAGGCATCTGAGGCGCCGAGCCCCGAGCCCGATCCCTCCGACCGCATCGTTGTCGACCGCGACGAGCTGTACCGCATCATCGGCTTGGATCCCAACCCAGAACCAGAGGCGGAGCCCGACCCCTTCGAGCCCCAGACTCCCGAACCCGTGCGCCATCAATCCAAAAGCCAGGTAAGAGCTGGCAACCCCCGCAAGCGCAAGGAGGCCGCCCCGAAAGAGAAAGCGCCCTCGAAACCCGAGGACGCTAAGGGCGAATCCGCCAACGATCCCAAAGAGTAAGCGCGGGTCGCGCGGCGTGCCCCTCCGTGCAGTTCCGCAACGAACGCGGCAGTCCCGCGGACTGCCGCACCGAGCGAAGACTGCCCGAACACGGAGACAGGCCGCGCGACCGCGCCAGACAAGACGGGATCACTGAGCGAAGTTCCTACATATTCTTCAGCAGAATAGTGCTCATGAGGTCGGCGGTGTGCTCGCAAGCATCGCAGCAGCTCTCCATGAAAGCGTACAGACGCGACCACTTCAGCACATGCATAGGCTCATCGGCATGGTTCACGTGCAGGTTGCGGATAACCTCCACGTACAGCGCGTCGGCCTCCTCCTCGTTGTCGGACACCTGAATGACCAGCTGCTTGAAGTTCTTCGACTTCTTGAAGTTGTGGAAGTCCTCCATGGCGGCATCCACGGCCTTGCACGACTTGCGAATAAGCTTGGCAAAGCGCAGGGCATCATCGGGAATCTGGTGCACGTCAAACATGTAGAAGTACTGCAGAACATCCTCGATTTCGTCGAGGATGTTGTCCAGCGAGCCGGCCAACGCCACGATATCCTCCCGATCGAACGGAGGCATGAAATCGCTGCCGACATGCTTGTAGATGTCGTGGTTGATAGTGTCCCCGGCATGCTCCAGCTCATGCGCCTCGTCGAGCACCTTGCGCAGCGCGGCGGCATCGGTGAAGTTCTCCATTGCACGGAGGAGCACGCTGGCCTCTTGCACGGCCAGATCAGACAGCTCCTCATAGGCGGCGAAGTAATCGTACTTGTGCTTCTTACCCACGGTGATCTCCTTTTCGCATTACAGGATCATAAGGAACAGCTTGGCGCAGATGAAGCCGAGGATGCCGCACCCGGGAAAGGTGAGCACCCACGTCTTCACCATGTCGATGGCGATGGACCACTTCACACCTTTGGGGTTCTTGGCCGCCCCCACGCCCATAATGGCCGTGGTGTTGGTGTGAGTGGTGGAAACGGGCAGGCCCCCGAAGGTGGCCACGAACAGGCTGACGAAGGTGGACAGGCTGGCGGCGAAGCCCTGGAACGCCTCGAGCTTCACCATGTCCATGCCCACGGACTTAATGATGCGTTCGCCGCCCACGGCCGTGCCGAGGCCCATGTTGAAAGCGCAGAACAGCATGAGCCACATGGGCATGGCCACACCGGTAAGATCCATGCCCATGCCGGCAGTCATCATAATGGCCAGCATGAAGATGGACATGAACTTCTGTCCGTCCTGGGCGCCGTGCATGAAGGCAACCGAGGCGCCGGAGCAGATTTGCGCCCACTTGAAGAACTTGTTGGCGCGAATGCGGTCGACGTTGCGGAACAGGCGGCCGATAACCTTGTAATTGATCCAGCCCAACCCGAAGCCGAGCAGCGTGGAGAGCAGGATACCGTAGATGACCTTCATCCACTCCGCCCCGTTGATGGCATCAAGGCCGCCCTGCACGGCAATGGCCGCGCCCGTGAGGCCCGCGATGAGCGAGTGCGACTGCGAAGTGGGAATGCCGAACCACCAAGCCGAGGCGCCCCATACGATGATGGCCACCATGGCCGCCATAAGCGCTGTAAGCGCCTGGTGCGAGTCGCCACCGAAATCGACCATGGAGAAGATGGTATGGGCCACTGCCGTGGACACGAGGGACACGAGCAGAAGGCCGAGGAAGTTGAAGACGGCCGCCATGATGATGGCATGACGCGGTTTCATGGCGCGCGTGGACACCGCCGTGGCAATGGCATTGGGGGCGTCCGTGGCACCGTTGACGACAATGACGCCGATGTTGAGCAGCGTTACCACCAACAAGATGGGATTCTGCATCAACTCGGAGAGGAAGAAAGTCCACTCGATGGTCACGGAGTTCCCTTCAACAAACGGTCATGCGCCGAAAAGCGCAGCGTCTAAAGTCTACCCCATGACGGCCCGTCAATGATACAGACCCTCATGTTTTTTTAATAGTGTGGAAGAGTCGTTAAGAGCAGAAGCCAGCGCGATTTCCCGCGCCGCCCCCGACGACCCCTACTCCGGATCGCCGTACAGGGCGAAGACGCGGCGGCGCTCGGCTCCGATGGTGGTGAGGTTGTTGTGACCAGGAAGGACCGCCGTGTCATCGGGCAGGGCCGCAAGCTTCTTCAGGGAGGCGCGCATGTCGGCCATGGAACCGCCTTCGAAGTCGGTGCGGCCGATGGTGCCGGCGAACAGGGTGTCGCCGGAAACGAGTACCGGCAGCCCCTCGGGATGGTTGCCGAACTGCGGGATGTCGAACAGGCAGATAGAACCCTTGGTGTGGCCCGGCGTGGCAATGACCTTCCACTTCATGTTGCCCACCTCCACCACATCGCCGTGCTCCACGGTACGATCCACCGCGCACGGCACGCCACGGGTAGAAAGATCCTCATCCGAGGGGTTCTCAATCTGGGGAGCATCGGCGACCGAGGCAATGACCGGCGCGCCGGTTGCCTCGCGCAGCTCGGCGGCGGCACCGGTATGGTCGAAGTGCCCATGAGTGAGCACGATGGCATCGAGCGCGGCACCGTCCAGCGCTGCCATGATCTTGTCAGCCGAGCAGCTCGGATCCACCACCATGGTGCCCTCGCCGTCGGAGATGATGTACACATTGTTAGAAAGCACGCCCATCACCAGGTACTTCACATCGACGCACAGCCCGCTTACCTCGTACAGATCCACTGCCATTGCTCATCCTTTCAATTTAATATCTCAATTACTCGAGTCACTTCTTCGGCCAAAGTCAGCGAGGGTCCGACAGGTGCCTGATATGGCCCCGCCTTTGGGCCAAGCGGCCTTCGTGCCGCGCCGAGCCCAAAACAAGGGGGCAGATCAGGTGCCTGTCGGAGCCGCAGCGTCGGCGTCGCGTTCGGCTATTTAGACGAACGCGACCCAGTGGGCATCATTCTATGGGCATCGAAGACACCGTCCACCTCGGTGAGGCGCTTTGTCATCCGCTCGATAACCGACAAATCGCTCACCTGGAACAGAAAGCGCATCTCCACCATGCCGTCGCGATGGGTAGTGGTATTGCACGACAGCACATTGGCGCCCATCTCGGATATAACGCGCGTCACGTCCAGAAGCAGGCTCATGCGGTCGAGCGCCTCCACGTAGATCTCCACCTGGTAGGTGGCGGCGGCGGAAGGCGTACCCTCCCATTCCACGTCGATGATGCGCTCGGGGTGGCGCTTCAAATCGAGCGCGTTGGGGCAGTCGGCGCGATGCACCGACACACCACGGCCACGGGTCACGAACCCCAAAATGTCGTCGCCGGGCACTGGGTTGCAGCAGCGCGATAGGCGCACGAGCACATCGTCGACGCCCTTCACCACAATGCCCTGGGAGGTGTGGGTCTCGTGCTTCTTCGGGCGCTTCACGCTGGTGAGCATGGGCGGCATGATGCCGGTCGAGGAAGCCGAGGCTCCCACGTTGGGTTTGCCGGCCTCCTCGTTGCCCTTGTCCACGAGAATCTTCAGCAAACGGTTCGCCACATGCTGGGCGCGTTCCTTACCGGCTCCCACCTGCACGAACATATCATCGGGATCTTTGAAGCCCATGGCCTCGGCCACCAACTTCAGCGCCCGCAGCGATTGCGCGTTGGAGATGCCCAGGCCGTGCTTGCGCATCTCACGAGCCAGCATATCGCGACCCATCTGCAGATCATCGGAGCGCGTCACCTTCGAGAAGTACGAGCGAATCTTGCTGCGGGCACTCGGCGTCTTCACGAGGTTCAGCCAGTCGCGGGAGGGGCCGGCGCTCTTCTGGGTGAGGATCTCCACGCGATCGCCCACCTGCAGCTTGTAGGACAAAGGCACGATAGAGCCGTTCACCTTCGCACCCACGCAGTGGTTGCCCACCTCGGTGTGGATGGCGTAGGCGAAGTCGATGGGGGTGGAGCCAGCGCGCAGGGAGATGACCTCGCCCTGGGGCGTGAACACGAACACCTCGGTGTTGTCGAGGTCCATCTTCAGCGACTTCAGAAACTCGCGGGAATCCTCGGTCTCGTCCTGCCAGTCCACCATCTGGCGCAGCCATGCCAGCTGGGCGTCCAAGTTGTCGGCCGTCCCAGGACGCGAGGCGCCTGTCTCCTTGTAGCGCCAGTGGGCTGCCACGCCGTACTCGGAATTGCGGTGCATCTCCTCGGTGCGGATCTGCACCTCCAAAGGACGGCCCGTAGGCCCCATGACCGTCGTGTGCAACGACTGGTACATGTTGAATTTCGGCATGGCGATGTAGTCTTTGAAACGGCCGGGCATGGGGTGCCAGATGGTGTGCACCGCGCCCAAAGCCGAGTAGCAGTCCTTCACCGAACTCGTAATGATGCGCACCGCAATGAGGTCGTAGATCTCGGAAAAGCCCTTGCCCTTCTTCGTCATCTTCTGATAGATGGAATACAGATGCTTCGGGCGACCCATGATCTGAGCGGTAATGCCGAGCTTGTCCATCTCCTCATGGAGCACGTCGATGACGTTGGCCAGGTACTTCTCGCGCTCGGCGCGCGACTCGGTGACCATGCGGGACACCTGCTTGTACTTATTGGGTTCCAGGTAGAAAAACGACAGGTCCTCCAGCTCCCATTTGATGGAGTTGATGCCGAGGCGGTGCGCGATGGGCGCGTAGATCTCCAGCGTCTCACGGGACTTGAAGATGCGTCGATCCTCGCGCAGGGCCGCCAGCGTGCGCATGTTGTGCAGGCGGTCGGCCAGCTTGATGACAATGACGCGAATGTCCTTGGACATGGCCACGAACATCTTGCGGATGGTAGCCGCCTGCTCGTCGGTGAGGCTCTCCACCTCGATGCGGGTAATCTTAGTGACGCCCTCCACGAGCGCGCGCACCTGGGGGTTGAAGACTTCTTCCACCTCCTCGGCAGTCACCTTGGTGTCCTCCACGGTGTCGTGGAGGAGCGCGGCGCAGATCGTCTCGGCGTCCATGCGCAGATCGGCCAGGATGATGCCCACCTCGATGGGGTGAATGATGAACGGCTCGCCGGACTTGCGGCACTGGCCGGCGTGGGCCTCACGCGCGAACTCGAAAGCGCGGCGCAGCATGGCCTCCTCGTCGGCATCCATGTAGGTGCCGGTAAGACGCTGTAGCTCGGCGAAGCGGTCCTCAGGCGTGCTCGCCGCCGAGGCGGCCGACTGTCCCGTGGGATCGGGGCGGCCGAGCAGGGCGTCCACCGTCTGCTTGGTGGCCACACCGGCAGCTGCGTCCTCGGGCGAGACCACACGGGTCGATTCTTCCTTATCGGCGCTCACGGGCGCCTCCCTTCTCCCTTTTAGCTCGGCCGCGCGGGCCACTTGCTCTCCCCTATTTCCCCGGACGCCGCTTCGGCACGATGGGGTGGCTCAGGCGAATGGTGAGCCCCTGAGCATCGCAGGTGAGCGCCCAATTGCAGAAACCGCCGAAGCCCGTGCGCTCATCGAGACCCTCGCGATAGCGTACCGAATCGGTGAGCTCCACCTTGTCGGCACCCTCGCGCACCCGCACCCACAGGGCTGGACGACCCGCCTCGTACACCGTGCGCGTCTCAATGAGTCCCAGCTCGCGGAAAACCGCCAGGCCGCAGGCCGCCGAGGTAGGACTCACGACATGGAAGCAGTCCGAGGATGTCTCGGCCAGGTCGGCGTCGGCCACGCAGAAGTAGTCGTTCGGGCACTCTCGCTGGAGATTGCGCAAACGGCGGTACACCTGGGCCATCACGTCGTGATCGGGCGTGGCCTCGGCCAGGATGCGCTCGTTCAAGGCCGCATCCCCGCGCCCGTACAGCAAATGCACCCAAGCAGGCTTCCCGTCGCGGCCGGCCCGGCCGCTCATCTGGTTGAACTCCACATCGCTGAAGGGCAGATGATACAGCACAACGTGACGGATGTTGGGAATGTCCACCCCTTCCCCAAAAGCCGACGTGGCCACAAGCACCTTCAAGTCGTCGTTGCGGAACAGCTCCTCCACCCGCTTGCGCTCAGCGCGGGAAAGCCCTGCGTTGTAGAAACCGATAAGACAGGCGAGCTGGGGCACGCGGCGGCGCAGCATGCGTGCGAGGGCCACCGAGTGCTCGCGGGAGTTCACGTAGACGACGGTCTTCTCGCCCGACGCCACGAGGCTCGCCAGGTAGTCGTCGCGGTGGGGAATGTTGCGCTGGTCGTCCACGAGTAGATTCTCGCGCGCCGTCTCGTCGATAACCGACTCGCGCACGGGCAGCACGTCCCCGATGTCATCGGCGATATCGTCGTTGGCCGTGGCCGTAACGGCGAGCACCGTGGGCGCGCCCAGGCGGGCGAGCGCGCTTCCCAGCTGGGTGTAGGCCACGCGCTGGCCGGCCTTGGCCTGGCCGATATGGTGCGCCTCGTCCACCACGACGAACTTGATGCGCCCGGAAGCGGCCAGCTCGTCAGCATGGAACATGAGGTACTCGGGCGTGGTGAGCACGATGTCGATGGAACCGTCGGCAAGGCCGGCGTACACCCGCGCCCGCTCCTCGGGCGTGGACTCGCCGGTGATGACGGCGCTGGCCACCCCGAAGCGCTCCAAGCTCGCTCGCAGGTGAAACACCTGGTCGGCGATGAGCGCGCGCAGCGGGTAGATGAACAGGCTCGCATCGCGGGCGGTCAGCGCGCGCACGGCTGCGTGCACCTGGAAGCACAGCGACTTGCCGCGACCCGTAGCCATAACAGCGAAGGTGGAGCGGTCCTGGGCGAGCGCGTCCAAAATCTTGCGCTGAGCCGGGTGCAGCGACGCCTTCCCGATGATAGCCTCTATGACGGCCGCCTCGAGCCCCTTCGGGTCGCGGGCCGCCACCTCCTCCCAGTGCCGCCGGCGCTCAGCCAGGCCAGATTCGGGAGCAGGGCTCTCTTCCCCGTCAGGGCACGGACCCGCCAGGAGATCTTCGTCGGATTCCGCGAATTTGTCGGCAAAGAAAGCCAGGGCGTCCGGATCAAGGCAGGCCTCCAGAGCGCAGCAGGTGCGCGCCGGGGCCACGGCCTCCAGCATGGCCTTCACGGAATGCCGCCCGCGCCACTCGTCTATCTGCACAGTGAAGGCGGCGTCCACCACCGCATCGTTCACGAGCAGGGCGTCAATAGCCGGGCAGTGGAACATGATGCCCGCCACCGAGGCGCGGCCGTTGGTGAGGGTACAGGCGAAGTGATCCTTGGTCTGGCCCACGGCCCGCGTGTTCACGAGCGTCACGTTGCGGGCCAGATACACTGGCTGGGGGTTCTCCTGGCCGAAGGGGGCGAGCCGATCCACCAGCGCCACGGTCTCCAGTGTCAGCTCGGAAAGATCGACTGCCGCATCCACGCTGGTCATGGGATGGAAGGCCGCCTCGGGCAACTTCTGCATGTAGGCATCCAGACCCTCGGCGAATTTTTTCAGGTTCTTCGTGGGAATGGTCACGCCCACGGCCGCCCCGTGGCCGCCGAAGCGCGTAGTGAGGTGCGAGAGCGACTCCACCGCCTCGAACAGGTTCACGTTGCCCACCGACCGGCCCGAGCCGCGGGCCTCGTCGCCATCCACCGTGAACAGCAGAGAGGGCACGCCGTAGGCGTTCACGAGCCGTGAGGCCACGATGCCCTTCACGCCCTCGTGCCAGCCCTCGCCTGCCACCACGAGCGCACGTTGGCCGCGGTAGATGTCGGCGGCTTGGGCGCGGGCGATATCGGAGAGCTCAGCCTCGATGGCACGACGCTGGTTGTTCACTTCCTCCAGCTGCTCCGCCATGGTGCAGCAGTCGGCGTAGCTATCGCACATGAGCAGGTCGAGCGCCAGATCGGCGTTGCCCATGCGACCGGCCGCGTTCAGGCGCGGGATGAGCGAGAACGACAGGTTCGTGGCCGAAAGCGGCTTGCCCGCCTGACCCGTGGTGGCCAGAAGCGCCGCGATGCACGGGCGCGGGTTCTCGTTCATGCGGGCCAGGCCGTCGGCCACAAGCGCGCGGTTCTCGTCGCGCATGGGCATGAGGTCGGCGACCGTGCCCAAGGTGGCGAAGTCGGTGTAGCTGCGCCACAGGTGCGGAAATCCCAGGCGCGCGCCCATCATCTGCACGAGCTTGAGCGCCACACCCACGCCGGCCAAAATGGCGCTCGGACAGCCGGGGTGCATCTTTGGGTCGGCCACGCACACGTTCTCCGGCACCAGATCGGCCGCCTCGTGGTGGTCGGTGATGTACACCTCCACGCCCGCTTCCAAGATGGCCGCCACCTCGTGCTTGCAGGCGATGCCGCAATCCACGGTGACGATGACGTCGGGGGAAAGCTCGCGGGCGCGCTCGAAGGCCGCCGGCGTGATGCCGTAGCCCTCCTCGAAGCGACGCGGGATGAACGGGAAGGCGCAGGCGCCCAGAGCTCGTAAGCCCCGGGTGAGCACCGTGGTGGCCGAAATACCGTCCAAATCGAAGTCGCCGAACACCACGATGCGCTTCTTCGCCTCGATGGCCTCGATGAGGCCATCGGCCACCTCCGACAGGCCTGGAATGTCATAGGGGTTCAGCCAGTCGCGGTCGAGCGACGGCGAGAGGAAGCGCTTGGCGGCCCGCACCGTGGTGATGCCGCGGCCCACGAGGGTGGCCGCGATGAAGCGGGGCAGCCCCAGATCGTGCTGGAGGCGCGCCACAACGGCGGGGTCGGCTTCCCGAATACTAAACTGCGCTGTCATAATGGGCAGGCTACCTAACATGCTCAAATTCTTGTTTCTTACTGCCCATTTTCGCACAAACCGCCCCAGCTGTCACCGCCCGCGCACGCCCCGTTACCCGAGACGCACCAAATACCCGCGAGCTTACGGCGCGGGGAGGTTGGCCGCCCCGGATGACGACCACAAACAAGGGCACTCCGCGATAGGGGCTGTCGTATAAGGCAAGATACCGCCCATACGAACTGCAACTGCGGACAGCAGAGCTTAGCAACCGAGAATCGACGCACGGGACTGCCCTCGGAATTGCTGAAAGGGGCGTGCCAGAGCGCGTGCTAGCGGTTGTCCACCTTCTCGGGGTACATGTCGTGCTGGGTAAGGCGCTCCCAGGCCACCTTCTCCCACGGCGTGCCGGGTCGGCCGTAGTTGCAGTACGGGTCGATGGAGATGCCGCCACGCGGGGTGAACTTGCCCCACACCTCGATGTACTTCGGATCCATAAGCTCGATAAGGTCCTTCATGATGATGTTCATGCAGTCCTCGTGGAAGTCGCCGTGATTGCGGAAGCTGAACAGGTACAGCTTGAGCGACTTGCTCTCCACCATGCGCTCGCCGGGCACGTAGGAGATGTAGATGGTGGCGAAGTCGGGCTGACCCGTGATGGGGCACAAGCTGGTGAACTCGGGGCAGTTGAACTTCACGAAGTAGTCGTTGTCCGGATGCTTGTTCTCGAAGGTCTCGAGGACCGAGGGGTCGTAGTCGGTGGGATACTGCGTGCCCTGGCTGCCGAGGTGCGTCACACCGCCGGCGCGGGTCTCGTCTTCGTCGCGTCCGGCGGCGGGAGCGGCCTTGGCGGCCTTAGCGGCTGCGGGGGCCTCCACGTCCTTCTTCGATGTCGCTTTCGCGGATTTCGCCACCTTCGCAGACGCGGTGGCCGCGACGGCCTTCGGGGCTACTTCCGCCCCTGCATCGGCACCCAATTCCTTGACCTTCTTCGCAGTGCCCGATGCTATCTTCTGACGCTTCACCGCATCCACGTAATGCTGGGGCGCAGTGGCCGTGCGCAGGCCCTCCTCGCGAGCGGCGGCCAAATCCATGGGCGCGCCCAATTTGGGCTTTGCCGCGGAGGCGTCCTTGTTCGCAAGCTCCTCCTCATTCGCAGAGTCGACCTTCTTCGCCAGCGCGCCGCCGCGCTCCAGGTGAGCCGCGATGGCAGCAAAAGCCGAGGAGTCAACCGACCCCTCGGGAGTCGCACCTCCCGCAGCAGCGCCTTTGTCCTCATCGCCGAAGAGCGCTTCGGCCATCTCCATCGGTTTCACTCCTTACTTCTCCTCCCTTTTCAGAGCCGCGAACGGCGGTAATGGTCAAATAAGAATGGGTTTATCTGCATTTTCTTGCGTGACGTACGAATTTTGGTCGTGAGCCCTATGATTTATAAAGAAAAACGAGCCACGATCCTAGATTTTCATAGACATCGTTGATTTTCTGGCCGCAATCGTGCAACTTCAAGCCCTTTTTGCGGAAAGGAGCGTAGAAATCTGGCGATTTGCGACCAAATTCTCGCTCTGCCCTATTTTCTCCCTATAAATCTGGGACTTCGAGGCCGCACCCGCCGCGAAGGAGATAGAGCCATCCACATCAGCGCTTCGCAACCGCCGCATTTAAAGCGGGGTCTTCTGCGCCGTTGGCGGCGAAGGCGGCGGCGCGGTCGAGGCAGGTGGCGCAGCGGCCGCAGGGGAACTCCCCCCCCTCGTAGCACGACCAGGTGAGCTCGTAGGGCACGCCGAGAGCCAGACCCTCACGCACGATGTCGGCCTTCGACCAGGTGACGAAGGGGGCTTCCAGACGCAGCTCGTTGCCGGTGCCCTCCACAATGGCACGGTTCATGGCCTCGACAAATTCCAGCGAGCAATCGGGGTAGGCGTTGCCGGCCACATCGTCGTGATGGGCCCCATAGAGCACCACCGAGCATCCGAGCGACAGCGCCATGGAAGCCGCCGACGAGAGGAACAGCCCGTTGCGGAAGGGCACGTAGGTGCTCACGGGGCCGCCGTCGCCCGCGTCCTGCTGCGCGGCGTAGGTGGACTCGGGAATGGCCGCATCGGAGTGGGCCAGAAGCGAGCAGTCGCTGTCGGCAAAAATGGCGGCCAGGTTCAAGAAGCGCTGCTCCACGCCGTAATGGGCCGCCACGGCCCGGGCGGCCTCAATCTCGCGCTCGTGCTTCTGCCCATAGCTGATGGAAAGCGCGTACACGTTCTCGGCGCCGTAATCGCGCACGGCACGGGCCAGAAGCGTGGTAGAATCCACGCCACCTGAGCACAGCACCAGGGCTTTTGTTTCGTTGTTCACTACACACCCTTCGTTTCGCCGGACCAGATGATCTTGTGCAGCTGCAGCTGCAGGCGCGCGCGGTCCAGGCGATGCTCGATGAGATAGGCGGCGATCTCCGCCGGCTCGATGGCGCCCCACACCGGGCTCACGAGCACCTGGCAACGATCCCACAGGCCAGCCTCGTTCGCGCACTGTTCCATGAAGGCCAAGTCGTCCGCGCTGCCCACGACGAACTTCACGGCATCGCGCTCATCCAGCAGGTCGTAGTTTTCTCGCATCATGGCGGCCGACACGGCCTCGCCGGCACCGGGCGTCTTCCAGTCCACCGTGAAGTGCAGGCTGCCGGGAAGCCCCGCCTCGGCGCACACCTCGCGCAGATGCGCCATGGGAGCCAGATCGCGCGATCCGTTCGTCTCTATCTCAACACGCAGCGGGCGCGGGTCGTCCACCGCGAGCAGCGTCTGCACTAAATCGGGCAGGTAGGGCTGCAAAAGCGGCTCGCCGCCGGTGAGCGTTACGGCCGACACGCCCATCTCTGCCACCCAGCTCACGAGCTGGGGTACACTCCAGCCCTCTACTTCAACAAGTGGGTGATTCGCCCAACGGGTATCGCAGTAGGTGCACCACATGTTGCAGCCGGCGAAACGGATGAAAGCGGCAGGACGACCGGCGGCCAGCCCCTCCCCGTTCACGGATACGAACTTCTCGGCCACGGGGAACAGCTGCGCCCGGGCTGCGATGGTGTGGCGGGCCTGGTGACGCTCGGCGTCCAGCAGGCCGTCGTTCTCTTCCTCGGGCACCATGGCTAGCGCTGCTCTCGATAGTAGGCGCAGTTGTTCGGCGTTTCGTACACGTCCACCTGTGCCACGGGTAACCCTTGCTCAGCCAGGGCGTCGAAGAACCACTTCGCGAGGTTCTCGGCCGTGGTGCGGAAGGGCACGATGAACAGCGCGAAGCCCTCGCGTTCCAGACACGCCAGAGTGTCGGGGGCAAGAGAACCCTCCTCGATAATGAAGTGATGATCGAGCTGGTCGGTCAGCGCGCGCAGGGCAGCCTTGAAGTCGCCGAAGTCCACCACCATATCCTTGCAAGTGCCCTCGGTCTGCAGCTCTTCGACCTCCAGATAGGCCACCACACGCCAACGGTGTCCGTGCAAATTCTCGCACTTCCCGTGGTAGTCAGTCAGAAAATGAGAGGCATCGAACGAGCTCTCAGTCTTCAATCCGTACATACAAGTCCTTTCGTTTGTCCGCGCCATTATAAGGCGAACAAACCTAGAACGCAGCGTCGAAGGGGTCGGTCACGATGATTTCACTTTGGCCTCGGGTGAGTTCGGTGAGCTTTTCCAGAAACGGCGCCTGGGTGCCGTCGAGCATACGGAAGGTGAGCAGCACGTTCTCGGCGAAGTCGCTCTCCCTCAGCTTGGCCTCGCAGGCCTCGGCGATGCGGCACACCTGCTCATAGAGGGCGTAGGGCACTTCCAAAATCACATCGACGCAGACTGACACCGTGACGATCTCCGCCGCCTCGATGGCTGCCTTCGTCGCATCGGTATAGGCGCGCACGAGACCGCCCGTGCCCAGCAGAATGCCGCCGAAGTAGCGCGTCACCACCACGGCCACATCCTCCAAGCCCGCATGCTGGATGGCCTGAAGCGTGGGCATGCCCGCAGTCTTGGCTGGCTCGCCATCGTCGGTATAGCGGATGCGGCCGCCGCGCAGCACATAGGCGTACACATTGTGCCGCGCCATGCGATGCTCGGCCTTCACGCCGGCGATGAAGGCGAGCGCCTCCTCCTCGGTGGCCACCGGCGCGATACGCCCGATGAAGCGGCTCTTCTTCTCGACAATCTCCGCCTCGGCGGGCACAGCTATGGTTCGATACGCCGCCACTACTCCCCCAGCTTTTCAGCGGCATCAAGCCATTCCAGTTCCAGCTCCTCTATCTGGTTCTGGAAGTCGGCGATCTCCTCCTGCATGGCGGTGAGCACCAGGTAGTCAGACTGATCGGCTGCGGCCATGTCCAGCTGCTTGGCCTCGATCTTCCCCTTCAAGGTGGCGATTTTCTTCTCATTGGAGGCCATGAGCTTGCGCAAGACGCGCTGCTCTCCACCGGAAAGGACCGATCCGGCAGTCTCGGCGGCCGCAGGCGCCGAGGATCCCCCAGCCACGCCCGCAGCCGCCCCGCGGACAGCGGCGCTCCCCGCACGAGTATCCGCGGCCTCGGCAGCGCGCTCGGCCTCCTCAGCAATCTGCAGGTACTCGTCCACCCCACCGGGCAAATGGCGCACCTTGCCGTTCACGAGGGCGAACTGGTGGTCGGTCACGCGCTCCATGAGGTAACGGTCGTGGGTGACGAGCAGAAGCGTGCCGGGCCAGCCGTCGAGCAGGCTCTCCACAGCGGCCAGCATGTCGGTGTCCAAATCGTTGCCCGGCTCGTCCAAGATGAGCACGTTGGGCTCGTCCAGTAAAATGAGCATGAGCGCAAGCCGACGCTTCTGGCCGCCCGACAGGTCGCACACCGGTTCGTTCTGGTCGTCCTTCGTGAAGCCCAGGCGCTCCAGCAGCTGCCCAGGCGTCATCTCCTTGCCATCGAGCATGGTGCGGCGCGAGTAACGCGAGATCACCTGACGTACACGGTCGTCGCCGAGCTTCGTCAACTCGTCCAGATGCTGCGAGAGTACCGCGAAGCGCACCGTCTGGCCGATTTTCACCCGGCCGCGATCGAGCGGCTGCAGCCCCTGAATGATGCGCAAAAGCGTCGTCTTGCCGATGCCGTTAGCACCCACAATGCCGTAGCGGTCGCCAGGGCCGATGATCCAGTCCACATTGTCCAAGATGACGCGATCGCCGAAAGAGAGCGAGGCGTCCTGCAACTCCACCACGGTCTTGCCGAGGCGCGCCATGGCCATGCGCTTGAGCTCCAGCTCGTCACGCAGGGGCGGCACGTCGGCGATGAGCGCCTGGGCCGCGGCCACGTGGAACTTGGGCTTGGTGGCTCGGGCGCGGGCGCCGCGGGAAAGCCATGCCAATTCGCGACGCAGGGCGTTCTGGCGCTTCTGCTCGGCGAGTGCGGCCAAACGATCGCGTTCCACGCGCTGCATGATATAGGCCGAAAAGCCGCCCTCGAAGGGCCAGACCCGCTGGCCGTGCACCTCCCACATGGACTCGCACACCTCGTCGAGGAACCAACGGTCGTGGGTCACCACAAGCAGGGCGCCCGCACCGGGACGCCAGCACGTTTTCAGGTGGTCGGCGAGCCATGCGATGGCCTTCACGTCCAGGTGGTTGGTGGGCTCGTCCAGCATGAGCACATCCCAGTCGCCGATGAGCAGACGCGCCAGATCGACCCGGCGACGCTGGCCACCCGAGAGCGTGCCCACAGGGCCTTCCCAATCAACATCGCCCAAAAGCCCCGCGATGATGGAGCGGATGCGCTGGCTACCGGCCCATTCGTACTCGGGCATATCGCCCACCACAGCGCGGGCCACGGTATCCTCGTCGCGCAGGCCGTCGGTCTGGCCGAGCACGCCCACCGATACGCCGCGTGTGCGAATGACGCGCCCGTCATCCACCTCCACCTCGCCGGCGAGCACCCGTAGAAGCGTCGACTTACCGTCGCCGTTCTTGCCCACGATGCCGATACGGGCACCCTCATCCACGCCGAGGGACAGGTCGGTGAACACCGTCTTGGTGGGGAATTCAACCCGCACCTTCTCGCAACCGAGGAGAAATGCCACAAAGGCCGCCTTTCACTTGCATTCGCTTTGGAAGCAGATTATACGCTAGCGGATTTTCCAGACCGCCGTCACGAGCACCACGGCTGCAAAGAGCGTTGAGAGGCCGAAGGCCAGCTGGTAGGGCAACGCGGCCGCAGTGGCGCCGGCATCGGCCGGATCGGCGCCGGCGAAGGCGAGGCCCGCCACCGAGATGAGCATCATCATGAGTGCTGTGCCGAAGGACGCGCAGGCCTGGCGTACCGTGGCGAAAAACGCGCTGCCGTCCATGACGATGGCGCGTGGAAGGCCGGCCAGGCCGTAGGAGTTCAGCGGTCCCACCAGCCCGCTCACGCCAACGGCGCGCACACCTTGCAGCAGCGTGAGCATCCACAGCGGCGTCCCGGGACCCACGAACATGAACGAGGCGGCGCCAACGGTGAGAAAGATGGCCGAGACGATGCACACGGCCCGGGCGCCCACCTTGTCCACGAGCACGCCGGCGATCGGGTTCACGAACAACGCCACCATTGTGGCAGGAATGAACGCGATGCCGGCATCCAGGGGCGTCATGTTGCAGGGGCCCTGGATGAACAGCGGCAGGATGAGCGTGATGCCCATGAACGAGGCGAACAGGCAGTTCTGCGCCACGAAGCCGACGCGGTAGTGGCGCGATTGGAAAATATCAAGGCAGATGAGGGGATGGGCGATCACGAGCTGGCGCCGGATGAACACTACGATGAACGTCACGCCGAGCAATACCGGTACCCACACCTGAGGTGATGCGAAGGGCATGGTGGCAGCATTCGACACGCCGAGCAGAAAGCCCCCGAAGCCCAAGGTGGACTGCACGAAAGAGGGCACGTCGAACACCGTACGCGATTCATGGTCGCCGTGGCTCTTCACCAGGGCGGCCGTAGCCGCCCCAAGCAATGCGAGCAGCCCTACCAAGATGAGATAGAAGCTGCGCCAACCCCAGGTGCCAGCCAGCGCGCCGCCGATAAGCGGGCCGATATTGGGCGCAAACCCCATGGCGATGCCGCCGATGCCCATGGCCGTGCCCGTGCGCTCACGCGGAAATCGCGTCATGGCCACCGTCTGCACGAGCGGCAGCGTAATGCCCGTGGCAATAGCCTGCAACACACGGGCCGCAATCAGCATGGGGAAGTTCAGCGAAAAGAAACTCACAGCCGAACCGGCCAGGTAGAAGCCGAGGGCCAAGAACACCAGCCTCTTGAGTGAGAAGCGCTTCGAGAGGTAGGTGACCACCGGCACCGTAATACCCATGACGAGCATGTACACGGTGGTGACCCACTGGCCCACCGCAGCGTCAATGGCGAAATCGGCGCACACCTCAGTGAGCATGGAGTTCATGACTGTCTGGGTGAGCGAACCTAAAGCGCAGGTAACGACGACGATGGCGAACAGGGCATAGGTATGGCCCTTTTCAGTGAGATGCATGGAAACCTCCGTGCCTTCCTTGAGTCTAACAGCGTTCGAGATTTCGCTCGGGCGCCCTGGTGCGGCACATTGGCTACGAAACGAACGGAAGGGCGCACGCGGCGCCCTTCCTCATTATAGCGTTATTCTCGTGCTTCTCCTCAGTTGAAGCGCTGCTGGGTCTTCTCCAGGCCGTTGTCCATGAGGTACGTTACCGCACTCGCCCCCTCGGCCACGGCGTGCTCGAAGGCCTCGGCATCGTCCTTGCGCGGTTGCGAGAGCACCCAGTCGACCACCGGCTTGCGCCCCGGGGGCCGTCCGATGCCGATGCGCACGCGGTACCAGTCGCGGGTGCCCAGCTTGTCGCAGATGGAACGCAGCCCGTTGTGGCCGGCATGCCCCCCGCCGAACTTCACGCGGATGGTTCCCGGGTCGATGTCCAGCTCGTCGTGGATGACGATAAGGTGGTCGGGATCCACCCCGTAGGTCTTCATGAGCGTCTTCACCGGGCCGCCCGAGGTGTTCATGTAGCTCTGGGGCTTGGCGAGCACCACTTCCTCGCCGCGCCACGTGCCCCTAGCCGTGAGCGCCCCGCCCTCGGTCTTCCAGTAGCGACAGCCCAGCTCCTCGGCCAGCGCATCCACCGTATCGAACCCGGCATTGTGCCGCGTATGCTCATATTCCCCGCCCGGATTCCCCAGGCCAACGATTAAGTACATTTACTCGAACAGCTTCCCGATAGAGCCGTTGTTGTAGACGACGTCGATGGTCTGGGCGAACAGCGGCGCGATGGACAGCACCTTGATCTTGCCCGTCTGACGCGCCAGCGGCACCGGCACGGCGTTGGTGACCACCACTTCCTCAATGCAGGAGTTCTCGAGCCGCTCGTAAGCCGGGCCGGAGAACAGGCCATGGGTGGCGCAGGCATACACCTCGGCAGCTCCCTTGGCCTTCAGCGTGGCCGCAGCCGCCACAAGCGAGCCGCCCGTGTCGATCATATCGTCGTTCAGGATGCAGATCTTGTCGGTCACATCACCGATAAGCGCGGTGATCTCGGCCTGGTTGTGCTTGGGACGATCCTTGTGCATGATGGCCAAATCGCAGTCGAGTGCCGTGGAGAACTTCTTCGCGGCCTTCGCGCGGCCCACATCGGGCGACACCACGCAGAGACGATCAGCCCCAAAACCCTTGTTACGGAAGTAGTCCACGAAGATCGGCATAGCGGTCATGTGATTCACCGGGATGTCGAAGAAGCCCTGGATGGCATCCTGATGCAGGTCCACCGTGATGATATTGTCGATACCCGATACCGTGAGCAGGTCGGCCACGAGCTTGGCCGTGATAGGCTCGCGCGGAGCGGCCTTGCGGTCCTGGCGGGCGTAGCCGTAGTGAGCCACCACCGCCGAGATAGAGCGGGCGCTCGCGCGCTTGGCAGCATCGGCCATGATGAGCAGCTCCATGAGCGCGTCGTTCACATCGAAGCCCTCGCTGGCGCACACCGACTGGATGAGGAACACATCCGCACCGCGGATGGACTCTTGGTAGCGGGCGTAAATCTCGCCGTTGGCGAACTTCTCATGCTTGATGTTGCCGAGGTTCACGTTCAGGTTCTTCGCGATCTCCTCGGCCAGCTCCGGATTCACCGAGCCGGAGAACACGGCCATGCGCTTGGTCATCTCGGTCATGGATGATCGTCCCTTCTGCGACGGGTTTTCAGCTTCGGCTATTGTAGCGCTATTTCTTCTTCTCGATGGGATGGGCCGCCACCCAGCCGGCGATCTCGGACTGCTTGGCGCGGCCGAGGGCGAGCGCGCCGGCGCTCACGTCCTTGGTTATGGTGGAGCCGGCGCCAACGAGCGCACCCGCGCCGATGGTCACGGGGGCCACCATCATGGTGTCGCTGCCGATGAAGGCGCCATCCTCGATGACGGTAGCGTGCTTGTTCGCGCCGTCGTAGTTGCAGGTGATGGAGCCGGCGCCGATGTTCACACCCGCGCCGATGGTGGTATCCCCAATGTAGGAGAGGTGCGGCACCTTCGAGCCCTTGCCCACCGTGGACTTCTTGATCTCCACGTGGGTACCGGCCTTCGCGCCCTCGCACAGATGGGCGCCGGGGCGCAGGTAAGCCCGCGGGCCGCAGGTAGCGCCGTCGTCGATGCGCGCCGAATCGGCCACCGTCTCGTCTACCGTGCAGCCGCAGCCGACCTGCGTGTCAGTCAGGCGCGTGTTGGGGCCGATGACGCTGTCCTCGCCGATGGAGGTGGCGCCCATGAGCATGACAGCGGGCAGAAGCTCCACGTCGGGGGCGATTTCAACCTCGGGGCCGATGAAGGTGGTGGCCGGATCCCACATGGTCACGCCAGCGGCCATGTGCGCATCGTTGATACGCCGCTGCATGACGGCCGTGGCGTCGGCCAGCTGGCGGCGCGAATTCACGCCGAGGCACTGCTCGGGGTCGGTCGTCTTGTAGGCCAGCACGGGACGTCCCGCAGCGCGGCTGATAGCCAGCACGTCGGTGAGGTAGAACTCGCCCTGGGCGTTATCGGAGCCCACCTGCTCCAAGGCCTCGAAGAGCGCCTTGGCGTCGAAGCAGTAGACACCGGAATTGCACTCGGTGATGGCAGCCTCCTCGGGGCTGGCGTCCTTCTGCTCCACGATGCGGGCCACTTCCCCAGCGCCGTCGCGCACAATGCGGCCATAGCCGAAGGGGTTCTCAAGCTCCATAGTGAGCACGATGACCGCGGCGTTGTGCTCCTCGCGCAGGGCGGCCATCTGGCGAATAGTCTCGGGCTCGATGAGCGGCGAATCGCCGGAGAGCACCACCACCGCGCCGTCGAAGCCGGCCAGCGCGTCCTTGGCGGCGAGCACCGCATCGGCCGTGCCGCGCTGCTCGGTCTGAACGGCCACCTCGGTGTCGCCCTCCACCAGGGGAATCACCTGGTCGCGCATGTGGCCCACCACAGTGACCACTTTATCGGCGCCGGCGGCCTTGGCGGCCTCCACCACCCACCGCACGAGCGGTCGGCCGAGCACCTCGTGAACCACCTTCGGCTTCTTCGACTTCATGCGGGTGCCGGCCCCCGCAGCCAGGATAATCGCAGCAGTTTCCATGAAACGCCCTTCTATAGCCACTTGCGCGCCCCAAGGCGCCGAATTCCAATTGGTCTAGTATAGCGCAAGAGCAGCCCTTCTACTTGAACCGCTTCAGCAGCAGCGAGTTGCTGACGACGCTCACGCTGGAAAGGGCCATGGCGGCGCCGGCGAGGGCCGGGGCGAGGATGCCCACGGCGGCCAGCGGGATCATGATGCAGTTGTAGATGAGGGCCCAGAACAGGTTCTGCTTGATCTTGCGCATGGTGGCCTTCGACAAGCGCAGGGCCGTGACGAGATCGGACAGGCGGTTGCGCATGAGCACCACGCTTCCGGCGTCCAGGGCCACGTCGGTGCCCGAGGCGAGCGCCACGCCGATGTCGGCGGCCGCCAGCGCCGGGGCGTCGTTAATGCCGTCGCCCACGAAGGCCACCGTCGCCGAGCTCTTCTTGGCCGCCAGTTCAGCTACATCGGCAGCACTGCGCACATCGCGCACGCAGTCGGCCTTCTCGAGCGGCTTTACGCCGGCGAACACGTGGTCGGGCGCGATGCCCACCTCCTTGGCGATGGCCCGGGCCGTGGGCGCCGCGTCGCCAGTGACCATGTAGGAGGCAACGGCAAAGTCGTGGGCCAGCGCGCGCACCGTGGGCGCCGCGTCGGCCTTGGGCTCGTCGCGGAACTGGATGCGGCCGACAGGCACACCGTCGATGGACACGAGCGAACCCGCCGCCCCGGCCTCGTCGCCTTCGGCCTTCCCGACGCCCACGAACACCTCATGGCCCTCTACGATGCCACGCACGCCGTCGCCCACCACAGCCTCGAAGGACTCGGCGGCAGGCAGGGGTACCAACCCGCGCTCGGTCGCATAGGCCATGACGGCGCGAGCCAGGGGGTGCTCGCTCCTCTCCTCCAGCGCGGCGGCCAACCGCAGAGCGTCATCGGGCACGTCGCAGGCCGTCACCACCGGCTCGCCCCGGGTGAGCGTGCCGGTCTTATCGAACACAGCCGCCGAAAGGCCGCCCATGGTCTCCAGCACGGTACCGTCCTTGATGAGCACGCCCACCTGCGCGCCCTTCCCCATGCCAACGGTAAGCGCTGTGGGCGTGGCCAAGCCGAGCGCGCAGGGACACGCCACGCAGATGACCGCGATGGCCGGCATGAGCGCCTGCACGAGACGCCCGTCGGGACCGACGGGAACCGCGAAGAACCATACGCAGAACACCGCAAGCGCGACAACCAAAATGGCTGGCACGAACACCGCCGCGATGCGATCGGCAATGCGCTGGATGGGGGCCTTGGTACCCTGAGCATCCTCCACCGCCCGCACGATGCGGGCAAGCGTGGAATCGGCCCCCACACGCAGGGCGCGCACGGTCAACGAACCGGTGGTGTTCTGGGTTCCGCCCGTGACGGCGTCCCCTACCGCCTTCACCACGGGCAGCGTCTCGCCCGTGAGCATGGACTCGTCCACTTCTGTGGAACCTTCCACCACCACACCGTCAACGGGCATCTTCTCACCGGGCCGCACAAGCACCGTGTCGCCGGCCACCACCTGCGCCAGGGGCACCTCGCGCTCTTCCCCGCCGCGCACCACGCGGGCGGTTGGCGGCGTAAGATTCATGAGCGACTCGATAGCCTGGTTCGTGGCCCCCTTCGCACGGCTTTCCAGCATCTTGCCTAAAAGCACGAAGGTGATGAGCATGGCGCAGGTCTCGAAATAGGGCATACCGTCGTTGATGGCCAGCGCTTCGTGGCTCGTCCAGTCGCCTGTGATCACAGGCAGGAAGGTGATCCACAGCGAGAAGAGGAACGCGATAGAAGTGCCGAGCGCCACAAGCACGTCCATGTTCGCCGAGCCACCCTTGAGCGAGCCCCATGCCCCCTTGTAGAAGCGGGCGCCGCAGCCGAACTGCACGGGCATGGTGAGCGCCAACAGCAGGATATTCGCGGCAAACATGGCCTGCACGTGGGTCGGCTCGGCCGCGAACAGCCCCGCGAGGGCACCGCCCACCCCCATATGCCAGCCGGGAATCATGCCGATAGCCACAATGACCACGGTGAGCGCCGCTGCAATGCCGAACACCTTGCGGTCGCGCTTGGCTCGCGCCGCCTCACGGGCACGGCGCTTCTCATCAACGAGCGGAGCATCTTCCGGAATGACCTCGGCCGTGAAAGACAGGTTGTCGAACACGGCGAGCATGTCATCCACGCTGGCCTGGGCCGGATCGAACACCACGCGCCCGGTGTTGTTGGCCAAGTTCACCGCCACATCGATAACGCCGGGGGTCTTGCGGTAGTGGCTCTCGATGGAGGCGGCGCAGTTGGCGCAGTGCATGCCCTCGATAGCCAGGCGGATAGAGGCGCGATGGAACTCATCGGTATCGGCATCGTCTTTGGCCGACGAGACGCCATCCGAAGCGGTGATCTTGCCGGACGCCATGTCGGATGATGCGCTCTTCGCGCCGCCATCGCACGCCGCCTTTGCAGCGTCCTTCCTGGCCTTCTCGGCAGCATCCGAGGCAATTTCGGCGGCAAAGGGATGCTCGCCATCCTCCGGCATGACGGCAACCTTGAAGTTGGTATCGTCCAGAGCGTGCAAGAGGTCACTGAGCGATGCCCGAGTCGGATCGTACGCAACCTCCACTTCCTGCGCGCCCAGGTCGACGGCCACCGATTCCACACTCGGCAGCTCCTCATAATGTCGCGCCACATTCGCCACGCACTTCTCGCAATGCATGACCGCCACAGCCAAACGTTGGGTTTCCACGTACGCCTCCTATTTCGCGAAGCGGCGCATGAGCGCCATCGCCTCGTCGATCACCTCATCGTTGCCGGCACGCACTTCCTCCACGACGCAGGTGCGCATATGCTCTTGCAAAAGCATCTCGGACACGCGTCGCACAGCCGATTCGGCAGCAGCCAGCTGAGTGAGCACATCGCCGCAGTAGCGGTTGTCTTCAATCATGGCCTTCACACCGTTTAGCTGGCCTATCGCACGATTCAGACGCTTCTGCACATCGGCCTGCAGCTCAGCCGAACGCGGTGTGTGCTTGTGCCGGCAGCAGCTTTTCTGCTCTTCTCCCATCAAATACACCTGCCCTTCGCTCTAGCTTTTTCACCCTTTATACCCCCTGGGGGTATATAAGTCAAGAGAGTAAAGCAAGGGGGCGCCCCAATGGAGCGCCCCCTTGAGTCAGAGCAATCGAAAATCGCGCTTCTACGGTCGCATGCCCGTGACATCCTCGGCCTCGGCGGCTTCGGCTTCGTCGCGCAGCTCGTGCACCACGAATTCGGCCACGCCGCCCTCGGCCTCCAGAATCTCGCGCACATCGTCCACCAGATCCTCGTCGCCGGTGCCGAGCACCACGTCATCGGCCATGTCGGCGGCCTCTTCGCCGGCGGTCTGGCGCACCACCTCGTCAAGAGATGCAGACAGATACGAGATACCCTGGCGCTCGGCAGCCTTCGCCTGCATGAACAGGAACACGAACCCGACCACGCCGGCCAGAAGCGATGCCGACAGAATGCCGATCTTTGCGTCGGCTACGAGCACCGCCTCGGGAAACGCTAGGTTCGCCACAAAGATGGCCATGGTGAAGCCCACGCCGCCCAAAATACCCGCGCCCAGCATGTGAATCCAGTTCACATGGTCGGGCAAGCTCGCGATCTTGAACTTCACGGTGAGGAAGCTGAACAGCATGATGCCGATGGGCTTGCCCATAAGCAGGCCGAAGAACACGCCGAAGAACACCGGGCTCGACACCATAGCCAGCACATCGCCGCCGAGGAAGCTCACGTCGGCGTTGGTCAGGGCGAACAGCGGCAACACGGCGAAGTACACCCAGGGGTACAGCATATGCTCCAAGCGGGTTGCGGGGGGCACCACCTGACGAGCCACGCTCGACAGGCGCGCCACCGTCGACATGTAGCCCTTCTGCAGTACCACAGGCTCGGTTTCCACGTAGGCGTCGCGCGCTTCGCGCACCCGATCGCCCGACCAGGTCATGAATTTCTGCAGATCGACGCGAGAACCCGTGGGAATGGTGAAGGCCAGAAGCACGCCGGCGATGGTGGAATGCACGCCCGACATGAACACCGCGAACCACAAAAGGCAGCCGATGAGCAAATAGGGCGCAAGCGAAAACACATGCGCACGGTTCAGCAGCACGAGTACCACCAGGATAACCGCGGCAACGGCCAGCCAGGCGAGCGAGGGACTCTGACCGTAGAAGATGGCAATGACCAGGATAGCGATAATGTCGTCGGCCACGGCCAGCGTGGACAAGAACACGCGCACGCCATTGGGCACGCGGTTGCCGAGGAGCGCCATAATGCCCAGTGCGAAAGCGATGTCAGTGGCCGTGGGCACGCCCCAGCCGTGAGACGTCTCGGGGTTACCTGCATTGAACAGAGAGTAGATGACGATGGGCGCCAGCACACCGCCGACGGCCGCGATGATAGGCAGTGCTGCCTGGCGGATGTTCGTCAGTTCGCCGACAGTCATCTCGTACTTGATTTCCAAGCCCACGAGCAGGAAGAATACGGCCATGAAGATATCGTTGATGATATGGGCCAGCGACATCTCTCCGATAAAGCCGCCTACGCCTACCACAACATGGGTATGCCAGAACTCTTCGAAGGGCTCGAAGGCCGGGGAGTTGGCGATGACAAGCGCCACAATAGCGGCAACGAGCATAATGCCGGCAGCCTTCGTGGACGAGCCCGTGAAATGAAGGACCTTCAGCCAACGGCGCTGATGGCCTTGAACTTCATCAATAAAAATATGATGGGGATCGGGATTCTTCGCAGTGGGTTCCATGCTTCGCGTACCTCAACTTCTCTGTTTCTCGTCCGCCGCAAGCGGCCGGTATCGCATATATCAGTTTATTGTAGCGCTTTTTTAACCGACCTCTCGCAAAAGCCGCCAGCGTCAAGCGACCGTCATCGCAATATCCACGCAAAACGCGAAACCAAGTGGGCAGGAAGACGCGTCTGCCAACCACACCGAGGCCTGGCCTTGACTGGACGGAAGCGACAGGCGACATGCTAAGTCGTGCGGCAATCGTTTTATTGCAGCACCAAATTGCCCTCTGATTCTGACGCAAAGTGCGCTATGCTGTTTTTTCCAGCTGGGATGCGCGCTCCTTGCCACGCAGCGGCGAGTGGTCCTCCCGTGCGGGTCACTGCGACGCCCGGCTGATTCTGTAGGCCACGAATTAAAGAGGTGGAATCATGACGATCACCGTGTCCGGACGCAAAATGCCCGTCACCGACGCCCTTCGTCAATATGCCGAGGAAAAGGTCGGCAATGCCATTAAGGCCGTGGATGCCGACGCCGTTTCCACGGAAGTTGTCCTGTACACCGAGAAGAACCCGGCCAATCCGCTGCCGGCCATCTGCGAGGTCACCGTTCGCATCAAGGGCCACATCGTGCGCGTGGAGGAAAGCGAAGAGGATATGTACGCCGCCATCGACGTGGCCGCTGCCAAGGTTGCCCGTCAGCTGCGCAAGTACAAGACCCGCGTGCTGGACAAGAAGGTTCGCGCCACAGAGCGCATCGTCGATTTCGCCCATGAGGATGCGCATCCCGAGAGCGATCTGGATCTCGACCGTCTGATGGACGAACTGGCCGACGACGAGATCGTCCGCCGCAAGGAGACCGAGTTCACGCCCATGACCGAAGAAGAAGCGCTCATCCAGATCGACCTTCTGGGCCACGACTTTTTCGCGTACACTGATCGTGACACCAACCTGGTGCACATCCTGTACCGCCGCGAGGACGGCGGCTACGGTCTGCTCACGCAAAAGGAGGATTAGTTCATGGCCACTATCGACACCATCGCCGGCGTTCTCGAGAGCAACCTCGACATCGACCCCGCCACCGTCACCCCCGAGGCGACCTTCGAATCGCTCGGCATTGACTCCCTGGACATGGTGGAGCTCATCTGCGACCTGGAGGAGGCCTGCGAGGTCGACTTCGGCGAGCCCGAGGGGCTTGTCACCGTGGGCGACCTGGTCGCCTACATCGACTCCCTGTAAGTCGCCCGCCGCATAACGGCATCCAAGCGCCCCGCAGCCTGAACTGCCTCCCATTTCTTGGACATGAGAAATGGGAGGCTTTTTATATGGCTGGAAACGTTTTGCACGGCGTC
>JBCLSG010000012.1:0-58313 GCA_041225375.1 Eggerthellaceae bacterium 24-137 | reverse complement strand
CTCGACGCCGTGCAAAACGTTTCCAGCCATATAAAAAGCCTCCCATTTCTCATGTCCAAGAAATGGGAGGCAGTTCAGGCGATCCTGCGGGGCGCTAGGTCGGGCTGCCTGTAGCGGCGAGGTTCGAGTGAGAGGCGCTTAGGCGTTCTCAATCGTCTCCTCGACCACTTCCTCTTCGTAGGCCGCGTGATCGGGCTCGTAACCGCGGTCGTCGGGCACCAGGAAGATGAACACGAGCGAGCTAATCAACAGGAAGAACGGGTAGAACAGAAATGGCATGACCTGGAAGGCCGATACGCTGAAGCCCAGCTCGGCGCAGGCTGAGATGGCCACGAGCATCTGGGCGCCGTAGGGAATGACGCCCTGGAACACGCAAGAGAACGTATCCAGGATGGAGGCCGTCTTGCGACGCGAGATGTCGTAGGTCTCGGCCATCTCGTGCGCGATGGGGTTCGCCATCACGATGGCCACGGTGTTGTTGGCCGTGGCGATGTCCATGGCGCCCACGAGCAGGCCCATGCCCAGCTGGCCGCCCTTGCGTCCCTTGAACACGCGCTTGATGCCGTGCAAAAGCGCCACGAAGCCGCCGTTCTCGCGGATGAGCGCGCAGATGGCGCTCACGAGCACGGCCACCATGGTGGTCTCGAACATGCCGGCCGCACCGGTGCCCATGTTCCCCAACAGATCGGTGGCCGCCACCGCCCCCGTGGCCACCACGATGATGGAGCCGGACAGAATGCCCAGAAGCAGCACGATGAACACGTTGATGCCCAAGATGCCGCCGATGAGCACGATGAGGTAGGGCACCAGCTCGATGAGGTTGTACTCGTTGTGCACGGTACCCGAGATGTCGGAACCGAGCGACAGGGCCAAAATGACCACGAGCGTCACGATGGCGGCAGGCAGGGCGATCTTGAAGTTCTCGCGGAACTTGTCCTTCATCTGGCAACCTTGGCCCTGGCAGGCGGCAATGGTGGTGTCGGAGATGAACGACAGGTTGTCGCCGAACATGGCGCCTCCCATAACCGAGGCCACGCACAGCGGCATGGAAAAGCCCGAGGCGGCGGCCACGGCCACGGCAATGGGCGTGATGAGCGTGATGGTGCCCACCGACGTGCCCATGGACACGGACACGAAGCAGCTGACCACGAACAGCACCGCCACCGAGAACTCGGCGGGGATGATGGACAACATGAAGTAGGCCACCGACTCGGCCGAATCGCGACCCACGGTACCCACGAACACGCCGGCCGCCATGAAGATGAGGATCATGGTGACGATGGTCTTGTCGCCAATGCCGCGGCCCATGACGACGAGCTTGTCGTCGAAGGGGAGCTTCCGGTTCTGGAAGCACGCCACCAGAAGTGCCACCAGGAAGATTACCACGATGGGGATGTTGTAGAACCCCATGGAAATGCCCATGCCGTACTCGAACAGAACGCCGAGTCCCAGATACAGCACGAGGAACACCCCGATCGGCAGCAGCGCTGCCACATTTCCCTTTTTCACTTTGAACTCCGTTTTCTTCGTCTCAAACAGCAGGGGCCTATAGTACACCAGAAAAACCGCTGCCGATGCGTCATCTTCCCCGCGCGGAGCTTACTTATAATGGATGGTAAACGATAGCCGCGTCCGATAGCCCATCCGTCGGGCGCGCCGGCCCTTCCACCCGCAAAGGAACCCCATGAGCGACCAGCACGGCACCGACGAAAGCACCTCCCCCGCCCCCGTTGAAGAAGGCACCTACGAGACCCCCGACGACATCGCTGCCGAGGCCGCGCACGATGCTGGCAACGCCGGCATTCCGGTAGACCCCTTCGAGCCCGGCTCGCTCGGATGGCTGCTCCCCTGGGCGGAAACCGGCGAGGGCGATGTGCTCACCCCCGACGAGGCCCTGGAAGTGTTCCTGGAATGGGTGGAATCCCGCGGCATGGAGCTGTGGCCCCACCAGGAAGATGCGCTCATGGATTTGGCCGTGGGCGACTCGGTCATTCTGGGCACCCCTACCGGATCGGGCAAATCCATGGTGGCGCTGGGACTGTGCTTCATGGCCGTGGCCACGGGACGCACGGCCTACTACACGGCGCCCATCAAGGCGCTCGTGTCCGAGAAGTTCTTCGACATGGTGGACGTGCTCGGCCGCGAGAACGTGGGCATGATCACGGGCGACAGCACCATCAACACCGAGGCCCCGGTCATCTGCTGCACAGCGGAGATCCTCGCGAACCAGGCGCTGCGCGAGGGGCCGGCATCGAAGGTGGGCTGCGTGGTGATGGACGAGTTCCACTTCTACGCCGACCCCGACCGCGGCTGGGCCTGGCAGGTGCCGCTGCTCACGCTGCCGAACGCGCAGTTCCTGCTCATGAGCGCCACCCTGGGCGACGTGAGCGACATCGCCGCCGCCCTGGAGGAGCGCACCGGGCGTGCCGTAGACCGCATCACCGACGCGCCGCGCCCCGTGCCGCTTTCCTACGACTACACCTTCGAGACCCTGGAGGCCACGGTGGAGCTGGGTCTGCGGGCCGGCGAGGCACCGATGTACATCGTGCACTTCTCCCAAGACGAGGCGCTGAAGAACGCCCGCGCGCTCGCCAGCTACGGTGTGGCCGACAAGGAGCAGCGCGAGGCTGTGAAGCAGGCCATGAAGGGCACGAAGTTCACCACGCCCTTCGGCAAGATCCTCCAGCGGCTTCTGGCCGCGGGCGTGGGCGTGCACCACGCGGGCATGCTGCCGCGCTACCGCCTGCTCGTGGAACGTCTCGCCCAGCAGGGGCTGCTTCCCGTCATCTGCGGCACCGACACGTTGGGCGTGGGCATCAACGTGCCCATCCACACCGTGGTGCTCACCCAGCTCACCAAATTCGACGGCACCAAGATGCGCCGCCTGCGCTCCCGCGAGTTCCATCAGATCGTGGGCCGGGCCGGACGCGCCGGCTTCGATACCGAGGGCATGGTGGTGGCGCTTGCCCCCGAGCACGAGATTGAGAACCACAAAGCCATGTTGAAGGCGGGCGACGACCCGAAAAAGCAGCGCCGCGTGAAGAAGAAGCAGCCGCCCGAGGGCTTCGTCAGTTGGAACAAACAGACCTTCGAGCACCTTATCGAGAAGCCGCCCGAGAAGCTTACGCCCCGCATGCGCATCACGCACTCCATGGTGTTGTCCGTGGTCTCGCGCGGGGGCGACGCCTGGGCCAACGTGCATCAGCTCATCGCCGATTCGGCCCAAACCCCCGAGGAAAAGATCAAGCTGAACGCGCGTGCCGACGAGATCTTCCACACCCTGCTGGAGGCGGGTGTGGTGGTGCGCGGCCAAGATGAGGAGGGCAATCCCTCCTACGAGCTCACGGTAGAGCTGCCCGAGGACTTCGCGCTCGACCAGCCGCTCTCGCCGTTCCTGTTGGCAGCGCTGGATCTGCTGGACCCGGAAAGCGACACCTACGCACTGGACGTTATCTCACTCGTAGAGGCAACCTTGGAGAACCCCGGCAAGGTGCTGCGGGCCCAAGAGCGCAAGGCGCGCGACGCCGCCATGGCCGCCATGAAGGCCGACGGCGTGGAATACGAGGAGCGCATCGAGCGTTTGGCCGAGATCACTTACCCCAAGCCCTTGGAAGAGCTGCTCGCCCACGCCTTCGAGCTGTACTGCCAGGGCGTGCCGTGGGCGCGCGACTACGAGCTTTTGCCCAAGAGCGTGCTGCGCGACATGGTTGAAACGGCAAGCGATTTCAAGACCTATATCGGCCGCTACGGCATCGCGAAATCGGAGGGGACGCTCTTGCGCTACCTGTCGGATGCCTTCCGCGTGCTCGTGCGCACCCTGCCGCCTGACACCTTGGACGACCGGTTGCGCGACATCATCGCCTGGCTCGGCTTCATGGTGCGTACCACCGACTCCTCGCTGGTGGATGCCTGGGAAAGCGCCGGCGATCTGCCCGAGGCCGGCGCGCCCCCGCAGGCGGCCGATGCCGTGGTGGCCGACCGTCACGGCATGGAGGTCATGGTGCGCAACGCGCTCTTCGCCCGCGTGCGCCTGGCCGCGCTGGAGCGCACCCGCGAGCTGGGCAACCTGGACGAGAACTGGGGACACGGCGAGCGCGCGTGGAATGCAGCACTGGACGATTACTTCGCCGAGCACAATGAGATCCGCATCGATGGCGACGCCCGCAGCGCTGCCTACCTGGTCATCGACGAGAGTCCGGAGCAGGAGCAGCACCTCTGGCACGTGCGCCAGATCTTCCTGGACGAGGACGACGCCGGCGACTTCCGCATCGAGGCCGATGTGGATTTGGACGCCACCCAGGAAGAGGGCGAGGTCATCTTCAAGAATTACCGCGTCGGCTTCGTGGAGGACTTAGCAGAGTAGGGGGCGCAACCTTTGACCGCAGCCTGAACCAAAAAACGCCAAGCGTATTTCTCGCTTGTCCGCTTTTACGCCAAAGAACATCTCCGCGAGCGACTCACCCCTCGGTGGCGCTGCCGCTTCCTGATAACGAGATGGGGTCGCCGAGAAACGTTGGCAGCGGTTGCGCCATGGAAGTGAAGAAGTCCTTGTCTCGGGCTAGGATCTCTCGCAGCTCGCGACCTTCCTGACCGGCATAGGGCCGCAGGTCGGCCGAAACGCCGTAGGCATCCAGCCCGAGCCGTTCCGCCACATAAAGAGCACGGTACAAGTGATACTTCTGGGAAACGATCACAATGCGATTCGCTTGGAATACGTCGCGTGCCCGGTACATACTCTCGTAGGTGGAAAAGCCCGCGTGGTCCATGAACACATCGTCGGCCGGGACGCCGGCTTCCACGGCCACATCCCGCATGGCGTTCACCTCGTCGTAATCGGAACGACCATGGTCACCGCTCATCAGCAATTTCGGCGACGTCCCGTTCTCGTACAACGCAACACCCTGCGCAATGCGATCCGCCAGCATGTCGCTCGGCTGGCCGTCAGGCTTCACACCGCAGCCCAGCACCAGCACGCAATCAACGCCACCCAGCTTTGCCGCCTCGTCGATGGTCACAATCCGCGGCTCGGTAGAGGAGCGCACATGGGCATCGATCGCAAAAGCCGCCACCGCGCAAAGAGCAACAAGCGCCAGAACACCCAGCCCGATTCGCTTCAGCCACGTACCCATTTCGCATCCTCCTTGAACGTCCGAAACGAATATACCGCGCGCAGCGATCAGATGGAGGTAAGTTAAGGAAAAGGTAAGCGATCTTCGGAGCCTCTCCCAAAATACGGAGGCGGCGGGACGGAAATCAAGTCTCAGTATGCGAGAGGGCTCGTTTCTGCATGAAATCGCGACTTATGAGCGTCTACGAACCAGAAAACCTACTCAAATGAGCGGTTTTTGATCAAACGAGAGGCGCGCACCTCTCGTTTGGCGCTTATAAGTCGCGATCTCATGCAAAACCGGCGCCTTCGACGACCGAAGGCGCAGCAGGGACAACTCGCGTCTGCGCTCCGCTGTAGCGCCACCCGCCTTTCGCGGGCGCTGAGAGCGCGGCGCACAATGTTGAGCAAAATAGTTGTTGATTGACGGAGCGCGAGGGCGTATAGTGGCCGAGTCAACATTTCTGTGATGTCTTCGGGATGCCCGAGCGACCGCGAACCGAAAGGTGCAATGCGAGCGCAACTGGCAAACCGGAGGCGGAGAAAACTCTGGAGAACTCTTAAGTGAGTGCCGAAGGTGCAAGGCACGCCTCGCAGGCGAGCCGAATCTCTCAGGCAAACGGACAGAGCGGCGAGACGGCTTCAACGGCTGTTACCCATGGGTTCCCCAGAGTTTTCTCATGAGAAGAAGGGAACGCCATGGAAGAGGCACTGCTTGGTATCGTTACCACCATCAACAACTATCTTTCGAACTACATCCTCATCATCTTGCTGCTCGGCATGGGCATTTGGTTCACCGTGCGCACGAAAGCCATCCAGTTCCGCTGCTTCGGCGAGGGCTGGCGGCGCGTGTTCGGCGACTTCAGCCTGCGCGGCGGCAACCAGGGCGGCGGCATGACGTCGTTCCAGGCGCTGTCCACCGCCATCGCGGCCCAGGTGGGCACGGGCAACATCGTGGGTGCCTGCGGTGCCATCATCGTGGGCGGCCCGGGCGCTATCTTCTGGATGTGGATCATCGCGCTTCTGGGCATGGCCACCAACTATGCCGAGGCCGTCATGGCGCAGAAGACCCGCGTGGTCGACGAGGACGGCACTGTGCACGGCGGTCCGGTGTACTACATCACCACCGCCTTTAAGGGCAACGGGGGCAAATTCCTCGCCGGCTTCTTCGCCGTGGCCATCATCCTGGCGCTCGGCTTCATGGGCTGCATGGTGCAGTCCAACTCCATCGCCGAGACCATGAACACCGCCTTCGGCATTCCCACCTGGGCCATCGGCCTGGTCGTGGTTGTTCTGGCCGGCATCGTGTTCATCGGCGGCGTGTCCCGTTTGGCCGCAGTTACCGAGAAGATTGTGCCCATCATGGCCATCCTCTACGTGCTCGGCTCGCTCATCGTGCTTATCATGAACGCCCCGGCCATCCCGGCCACCTTCGCGCTCATCTTCGAATGCGCCTTCAACCCGGCCGCCACCGTGGGTGGCGCCACCTTCGGCATCATCGCCGCCATCAGCCAGGGCGCCAAGCGCGGCCTGTTCTCCAACGAGGCCGGCATGGGCTCCACCCCGCACGCCCATGCGCTCGCCGAGGTGCGCGACCCGCATGAGCAGGGCGTGGTGGCCATGATCGGCGTGTTCGTGGACACCATCGTGGTGGTTACCATGACCGCGCTCGTGGTGCTGTCCACCCTGTACGTGGGCGACGGTATGCTGGCCACCGGCGACTACGCGAGCCTTACCGCCGAGACCATCACCAAGACCAACATCGCCCAGCTGGCCTTCGGGCAGTTCTTCGGTGCGAACGTGGGTGCCTGGTTCGTGGCCATCTGCCTCTTGTTCTTCGCCTTCTCCACCATTCTGTCGTGGAACCTGTTCGCGAAATTGAATGTGGAATGGCTCTTCGGGAAGAAGGCCGTACTGCCCTTCACGGTGATCGCGCTTGCGTTCATCTTCCTGGGCTCGCTGCTCTCCAACGACCTGGTGTGGGAGCTCGCCGACATGTTCAACCAGCTCATGGTTATTCCCAACGCCATCGCGCTGTTCGCGCTGTCGGGGGCTGTGCTTACCATCGCCAACGCCAAACACGACAAGCGCGCGCTGGACGTGGCCGAGGAGAAGCTTGCCGACAAGGAGCGAGCCGCCATGAACGCCATGGTGGAGAAGGACGAGCGCAAGTAGGCGCCCGTTCGACAACGCGCAGGATCCGAGGGGAGGGCAGAGCGCCCTCCCCTTTTTCATGGGCGGAAGGAGCCGGCACGGGCGGAAGGGGCAACGCGACGCCCAGACGCTGAAGGGCGCGACGGAGGGCTGCTGAGCCGCAAGCCGATCGGCTATCCGCTATTCGTCGCAGCCCAGAAGCTCGGCCAGGCGGTCTCGGGTGAGGCCCGCCAAGGCCTCGCCGCCGCTGGCCGCCACCACGGAATCGGCCAGGTCGCGTTTGGCCTGCTGCAACGCCACGATACGCTCCTCTATGGTGCCCTTCGCCACCACCTTGTACACGTCCACCTCGCGGCGCTGGCCGATGCGGTGCGCGCGGTCGGTGGCCTGATCGGTGGCCGCGGCGTTCCACCAGGGGTCGGCGTGGATGACCACCGAGGCACCGGTGAGGTTGAGACCTGTACCGCCGGCCTTCAGCGACACGAGGAACACCGGCGTCTCATCGGCGTTGAATTCGTTCACGAGACTCACCCGCTGCTGCTTGGGCGTGGCCCCCGTGATGACGAAGTGCGCAAGCCCTCGCTGGTCCAACTCGGCGGCCAGCACATCCAAGTAGCTTGTGAACTGCGAGAACACGAGCACCTTGCGGCCGGCGTCCACCGCTTCCTCCACCAGCTCCATGATGGCGCCCAGCTTCTCGGCGCCGCCCTTGTAGTTCTCGAACACGAGCGCCGGATCCAGGGCGATCTGGCGCAGACGCGTGAGCTCGGCGAGCACCTCCACCGAGCTCTTCTCGGCCTCAGCGAGGTGTCCGCGACGGTTCGCCCGCGAGGAGTTCTGGCGCTTCTGGGCGTTCAGGTCCTCGCGCAGCCGCTGCTCGGCCCCGTCGTAGAGGCGCCGCTGCTCGGGGCCTAAGGGCACGTAGCGCACGTTCTCGCACTTGGCGGGCAAATCGGTGAGCACGTCGGCCTTCCGCCGCCGCAAAAGGAACGGCTCCACCAGCGCCCGCAGACGGGCCGCGGCCTCCTCGTCCTCGCCCAAGATGCCCAACTCGTAGCGCTCGCGGAAGCGCTCGTAGCTGCCGAGCAGCCCCGGCATGAGGAAGTCGAAGATGCTCCACAGCTCCGAGAGGCGGTTCTCAATGGGCGTGCCCGTAAGCGCGAAACGCAGCGGCGCGCGCAGCCGCTTCACGGCGCGGGTCGTCTTGGTGGCGTGGTTCTTAATGCGCTGGGCCTCGTCGAGCACCACCATGCCCCAGGTCACCGGCCGCAGGAAGGGGGCGTCGATGCGCACGCGGTCGTAAGAGGCCACGATCACCTCGGGCACCGGCGCATCTAGATCGACCGCCTCGCCCAGCCCAGCAAGCGCGGCGGCACCGAGAACGCGCCCTTCCCCGCACGCCCCGGCACCGGCGCGGGCTGCCAGAAGCTCGCGCTGGTTCCGGGTGCCCTCCAGCGGGGCCACCGCCACGTCGGGCGCGAAACGGGCGAACTCGTCGGTCCAGTTGAACACGAGCGAGGCGGGGCAGGCAATAAGCACGGGACCGGCCAGCTTCCCCGCATCGCGCAGGGTTTTTACCAGAGCGATGGTCTGCAGCGTCTTACCGAGGCCCATCTCGTCGGCCAGGATGCCTCCGAAGCCCAGATCGGCGAGTCGCGAAAGCCAGCGAAAGCCCTCCACCTGGTAGGGGCGCAGCACCGCGCCGAGCCCCGCAGGCACAGGCGCCGCCGCCACAGGCTCGTCCAGGCGGCGCAGATAGTCGGAAAGGGCCGTGTCTCGCACGGCATCGGCATATTCCCGATCCAGATAGAACGCCTGGTAGGTGGGCACTTCCGCGCCTCCGCTCAGCAGCTCGTCCACCGACACGCCCAAGTCGCGCGTCATCTCGGCGAGCTTCGCCACATCGCCCGCTTCGAGGGCCGCAATGCGCCCGTCGCTCATACGGTGGAAGCGCTTGCGACGGCGGTAGGCCGTAAGCATCGCCGCCAACTCGTCGCGGGAAAGATCGCTCTCGCGCACGTCCATCTGGATAAGGTTCGCGGCCAGCGAGAGCCCCAACTGCACCCGCGGGGGCGCATCCACGATAAGGCGGTCGAAGGCCGGGGTGGTGAACACATCGCCCGCGGCGCGGAACTGCGCGAGACCGCCGTAGAGCAGCTCGCCGGCCAGCTCCGCCTGGCGCAGGGGCAACGCCATGGAGCCGTCGAAGAACTGCGCCGCCAGTGTAATGCCGGCGTCCTCCAGCGCCTGGTCGCGGAAGGGCTGCTGCGAGGCGGGACGCAGCTCGGGCTCCTCGGGCGAGTCGGCCGGGCTCGCAAGCACCACCTCGCGCTTGCCGTAGAACGCCTTCACCGTGAGGCGGATGAGCGCGCTCTCCTTCTTCCCCGTCTTATCGAAGTAGAAGGCGAGCGTGCCGGCCACCGGTCGCAGGGCCTCCCATTCCGCGGGCAGCCGCACGTCCACAGCTTCTTCCAGCACGGGAAGGACGCGCCGGCAGAAGGCAGCCGCATCGCCCTCGGCAATGAAAGCCCCGTTGCCGCCGTCGAGCGCCGCCTCATGCAGCAACGCGAAGGCCCGCGCCTCGGCACCCGTCACCCCCGCGGCCACACCGTCGACTAATACGAAGGTGCGCTCCAACCCGCGCACCACCAGCACATCTTGGGAAAGCCGCACATCGTAGCCGTCCTCGGTCGGCTGAAAGCCAAGGGCGAGCGCTGGCGCGTCGTCGTCGATGCGCCAGAGAGACGGCGCTGCGGCCGCGGTGCCCCCTCCGACCGCGACGCCGAGCTGCCCGGCAGGCGTTGCGGCCGCCGACTCGCCCACATCGCCGCGCCCCATCACGCCGCCAACCCCGCTGCCGGTGCCCCCTCCGGCGCGGCGCTCCAACGTGAAGGAGCCCGCGCCCATGTCGTCTAGCAGAGCGGCCAGCTCCGCCTCCCGCAACCGTACCTCGCGCTTGCCAGCCGCTGTGAAGCGGAACGTGGAACCGCCGAACAGACGCTCGTCGGGAAAGAACTCGGCCATCTTCCGCGCCACGGCGCGCGACGGCTCATCGAAGGCCGCCAGGTCATGCGCGAAGGCGAGTTTCTTGCCGTAGGCGTAGTGCTCCCCGCGCTGCACACGGTGGGCGAAAGCCTCCACATCGCGCACCACATAGGTGCCGCGCGGCCCCTCCGCATCCAGCCGCAGCGACCAAAACCGCCCGTCGTAGGCGAGGTGCACCACCAGGCGAACAGAGCCGGGTGCCACCCCCAGGCCCAGCGCCACCGCCGCACCGACGGTCGCCGCGGCACCCGATCCTCCGGTAGAAGCCTCCTTTCCATCCGCCAAGCAGCGGGCCAGAGCCTCGCTCGTTCGGCGTGCCGCAGAGGCAGCAGGCCGAGAGGCGCTCACATCTTCGAAGCTGCGCGGTTGGGTGAAGTAGGCCGTTACCAGGGCGACGCAGTGCTTGCAGAGGCCATCGAACCGGGCAATGGCGGGGCACGTGCACTCGTAATCGACAATGCGCGACTCGTAGTCGCCGAACATCACCGAGGCGTCGAAGTAGTCGGCAATGCCCGAAGCCGAGGCGACTCGCGCCGCAATGACCGCGACGTCGTCGGTGCGACGCACCGTACGCGCGGTAACGGACTTCGCGCTGGCCGCGATGCCAACCCCGCGCGACACTGCCCGCGGGTCAGCGTAATCGGCCAGCTTGATGCCGCCCAAACCCATGGCGCCTCCTGTCGTTCCATACGAATTGCGAACACTTGAGGTTACCACAACCTGCCTTTTCGCAGGGCGTACACGAGCCCTTCGCATCGGCTTGTCACGAAAACACGATGGCCGGATATGAGAAAATACCGCGCTCCGTATGATGGTCGGCATAGCGCATCATGTTAGACTGCACCCACCGATTCCGTACGAGAAGACCTGAGGAGCCCGCCATGAGCCGCACTGCCCCCGCCCGTTCCGCTTCCGCTTGCTTCAGCCGCACCCGGCGTCGCCTCGCCGTGACGGTCCTGGCCGCATGCATGGCCCTCGGTGCTGCGGGACTTGCCGGCTGCGCCTCGAACCATCCCATTACGAAGACGGGAGAGGCCTGCGCCTCCTGCCACAGCGACGGCCGCGAGGCGGCAGCCGACGCCGCAAACAGCGCGGCCGCCAGCGCCACTGAAACCGGCCTCACCTTCGCCGTAGAAGGCAGCGGAGAGATGCACCTCTGCACCGTCACCGTGGCCGAGGACGGTACCGTTATCCCGGCCCGCATGCGCACGCTGGCCGAAAACGAGCTCGGCTCCGTCACCGTGAGCGGCCCGGGGCTCTACGCCCTGTGCACGGGCGATATCTCCGGCCCGGCCACTGTCGTGCTCGTGAACGCCACCGAGAACGGCCCCGCCGACGCAACGGTGAAGCTGTAGGCCTCGTGCCCTCCGACCAGCCCTGGCCAGCCTCACCCTCCGCACAGTTCCGCCATGCGGCTACGGCGGACAACCCGCAACCTACCGCATGGCACAGGACTGCAACGAACCGGCATCTCAGCCGATAAGGTGCTTCAAGGCGAGCACGGAGTTCATCGATTCGTCGAGGCCATACTCTTGCAGAGCACGCCGCATCTCCCCCTGCAAGCGGTCGATGCACTCCTGGCGTGCCATGCGAACATCGCCAACGTTGATGCGCGCCACATCGGACACGAGCCCCTTTTCCGAGTCGAACCCCGTGAGCCACCGCCAGAAGGCCGCTCCCGTCAGATAGCGGTATGGGAAGCCGGCGATGTCCCGATTGGCCAGATCGCGCTCGGACGGCTCGTACACCCGCTCCTCATCGATCGCGCTCTTATCGCGCAGCACGCAGAACGCGGCGCGAACCGGCTGGTTACTCGCTCTCCGGAAGCGGCGCTGGGCCTCGCACTTATCTTTCAGCTCGCGCAGCTCTTGCGGAAAGGACGACGAGTTCGTCGTGTTCTTCTGGGACTTCAACTCGCATACGTACAGTGCGCCGTCGCGAACAGTCATCATGTCTCCCGTGTCGAGAGTATCGGACGATATGGCGCTGACAATCGCCTGCCACGTCAAGCCGATGACCGTCTCCTCACTTGAGCTCTCGCAGGCGCGAAACGCCTCCACGACGAACTCCTCGGCGTTTTGGACGCCACGGGCCGCGAACATGATGATGTCCTTGGCGAGTAGCTTCTTCAAGTTGAGCTTCTTGGAATCGCGATAGTAGGCAATCCTGTTCTCTACGAATGCGTCAAGATATTCATAGGCTATCGCACGCTTATTCTCAATATCAGCCAATCCCTCTTCGGGCAAATCTACAAAATCAATCTCAAGATCTTGCTCATCCGAGAGCACCATCCGAAGCTCATTGCCAAGATCATCCACGGGAGCCCACTTTCCTCGACGTTTCACTACCCCCGCCATACTACTGGATCATTCTCGAGCCGCTCCGCGCAAACTCGTATAAAATGGTCTGAAAAATGTTCCAACCAGAAAGATTGCCATGACCAATAGCCCGTCAGATGCGCTTATCTCCGCCGAGGAGGCCGCCGATATCCTCGGCGTGACTAAGCAGACGATATCGCGACTCATCCGCGAGAACCGGATTCCCGCGCAAAAGGTGGGAAACAAATGGGTGCTCCATGCAGAGCACCTCGCGGAATACCTCGACGCGAACAATCTCGTCCCCGAGCCGAAGGACCACGGGAGGCGCTCCCACGAGACGCCCGCTATTACGGCGCTGAGTTTCTTCTCCGGCGCCCTCGGTCTTGATCTGGGCATGGAGGCGGCGGGGGTCACGCCGCTGCTCTACTGCGAGAACGAGCGGAAATGCCGCATGACCATCGAGGCTTGCCGACCGGAGACGGCCCTCGCGGGCGACATCAACTCCTATACCGCCGCAGAGTTGCTCGCCCTCGCGGGCCTTGCGCCGGGTGCCCACGTTGACATCATGTTCGGAGGGCCACCCTGTCAGGCGTTCAGCACCGCCGGCGCGCGGCGCGCCTTCGACGACGCCCGGGGCAACGTATTCTTGAAGTATCTTGAGCTGGCAGCCGAAATTCGCCCCACCTATATCGTCATCGAGAACGTGCGGGGGCTACTCTCCACCCCCTACCCCACCTGTAAGGATGGCGTCCCAGTCAAGGGTGGGGCGCTCCGTCTAATCCTCAAGCACCTTGAGGAGGCGGGATACGCAGTGAGCTTCAACCTGTACAACGCCGCCAACTTTGGCGCACCGCAGATTCGCGAGCGCGTGGTGCTCATCGGAAAGCTCGGAGGCGAGAAAGTTCCCTACCTCACCCCCACCCACGCAGCCGACGGCACGGGCGACCTGCCCGCCTGGCGCACGTTCCGCCAAGCGGTAGAGGGCCTGGATCCCGCAACAGCGACCCACACTAATTTCCCCCCGAAGCGCCTCAAGTACTTCGAGATGCTCGAAGAGGGCCAGTACTGGAAGCATTTGCCCCTGCCGATGCAGCGGGACGCCATGGGGAAGGCCTACGGGCTTTCCGGAGGGAAGACGGGCTTTTACCGGCGCATCTGGTTCGATCGCCCATGCCCAACACTTGTCACATCGCCCACAATGCCGGCGACTGATCTGTGCCATCCCACCGAAAACCGGCCGCTATCCGTCGAAGAGTACATGCGCGTGCAGGGCTTCCCCGACGATTGGCACATTTGCGGAGACATCTCCGATCGCTACCGCCAGATCGGCAACGCCGTTCCTGTGGCGCTGGGCCAGGCGATCGGCCGCGCGATCATCGACGACATGCGGGGCGCGCCCTTAGACGAGCGCTTCGCCGACTTTAAATACTCCCGATACCGCTGCACGAGCGATCAGACCTGGCACGTGCCCCAATAGCAAAAACCGGGAATCGGACTTAGACCCCTATACTGAGGCAGCGAAACGCCCTACTCCTCCCCGTAGGCGCCGGTTTGGCGGTTCCAGAGGCGGGCGTAGTCGCCGCCCTTGGCCACGAGCTCGGCATGGGGGCCGTCCTCCGCGATGCGGCCCTGTGACAGCACCACGATGCGGTCGAGGCTCGCCACCGTGGACAGACGGTGGGCCACCACAATGGCCGTACGCCCTTCCATAAGGCGGCCGAGCGCCTCCTGCACCGCCGCCTCGCTTTCCGAGTCCAACGCGCTCGTGGCCTCGTCCAGCACCAGGATGGGGCAATCGGCCAGCATGGCGCGGGCAATGGCAATACGCTGGCGCTGGCCACCCGACAGCTTCACCCCGCGCTCGCCGGTCACGGTGTTAAAGCCCTGGGGCAGCGCCTCGATGAACTCGAGCGCGTTCGCAGCGCGAGCCGCCTCGCGAATTTCCTCCATAGTGGCATCGGGCCGCCCGTAGGCGATGTTCTCAGCGATGGAACGGTGGAACAGCAGCGCCTCCTGGGGCACGTAGGCAATCTGGCGGCGCAGCGACTGCTGGGTCACGTCGGCCACGTTCTGGCCGTCCACCAAAATCTCGCCCTCCTGAATATCAGCTAGCCGCAGCAAAAGCTTCGTGAGCGTGGTCTTCCCCGCCCCGCTCATGCCGACAAGCCCCACGCGCTGACCAGCGGGAATACGCAGGTTGAAGTCGTCAAAAACCTGGGTTTTCACACCGCCGTCGGTGTACCAGAAGTTGATGTCCTTGAAGTTGATGTCACCGAGCTCCACCTCGAGCGCCTGCGCACCTGGCGCATCGGCCACCAGCCGCGGCTCGTCGAGCACCGCCGTCATGCCGCTCGCATCGCCCAGGGCCTGGTTGATGCGCTGCAGGCCCGTGTTGATGAAGTTGAACTGGTTGGTCACCGTGTTCGTGTAGGTGAACATGAGGATGACCGTACCCGGCGTGATGCCGAACCAGGCGTTGCCTCCCGAAATGAACACCGTCACCACGCTCATGATGACCACCGTGATGGCCGCGGTGGTGATGCCGCGAGCCAGCGACGCCCGCATGCGCTTGGAATCACGCGCCACCACCTCCCGATTTGCCGTATCGAAGAGCCCCCGCTCGTAGTCCTCACGCCCGTAGGTCTTCACGGCCAGAATGTTGGCCACCGCGTCCGACAACTCGCCCGAGAGCTGATTCTGGGCACTCGCCGCCTTCTCGTTCAGGTGCAAGATGCGCTTGTACATGAGGTAGCTCACGGTCGCGTACACCGCGAGCATGGCCAGCAGCACCGTCGCGTAGGCCGGCACCACGGGGAACAGGATAAGGCAGGTGAAGGTGATAGAGCAGAGAATGGGCAGGAACGGAAAGTTCATAACGCTGATCAGCTGGGTGTAGCCGGCCATGAACTTCGAGGTCTGGCTGACGAGCGTGCCGCCGAAGCGATTGGAGTGGAACGCCAGCGACTGGTTGCACAGGCAGTCGAAAGCCGTGGTGGCCAAGTCGTAGTTCACGGCAATCTGGAGCTTCCACAGCGTGTAGTCCTGCAGTTTGGAGCAGGTCTGCCCCGCCAGGTTGATACCAATGAGCGCCGCGATGTAGGGGCCGAACACCGTGAACACCTCGTCGGGAGCCACCGGCGCCGCACTGATGCGATCCACGATGAGGCTCATCACATAGGGGTTGCCATAGGTGAGAAAGCCGCAGAACCCGATGGTGGAAGCCACAAGCGCCACGAACAGCCCCAGATGATTGCGCGTCGCCAACCAGTAGTAATGCAAGCTCCGCATCGTCAACGATTGCTTCTTCGCCATAGCTCCTCTTCTCGTTGTTGCATCTCCCCGCCGGTCGGAGCCGCCGGGAATTCCGATTCGCTCAGACAGTCCTCGCTTTGTGGAACAGGACATTCAGTCCTGTTCCAGTCGCGTGTCGGCGACCGAGCAAAGCGAGGAAGTGCCCGGAGGGTGAACTGCGCTCGGTCGGAACACCCGCCGTCTCCTCTGCGCTCAACCTCGGCCGAGCAGGCGGGGGGCAGGGGGCGTGCCTCCACGCGCAGTTCCGCAGCGACTGGAAATGCCTAGTGGGCATTTCCGCCAAGCGAGGACTGTCTGAGCATGGAGGTATGCCCCCTGCCCCCCCGCCGAACAACCCTAGTGCGCCAGCAGTTCCGTCAGCTCGCCGTTGGCCAAGATGGTGACATGGCGGGTGGCGCGGGAGATGGCGGTATACAGGCGGCGGCGCGCCAAGTCGGTGGAGGGGAACACACGCGGCGAGGCGTCGGCGATCACCACGCTGTCGAACTCCAGCCCCTTCGCCAGCGCGAGCGGCAGCACCACCACGCCGCCATCGGGCAGGCTGTCGCGCTCACCGAGCACCACAACGTTCTCCCCCAGAACCTTCGCCATGCGCCGCACCTCGCTCTTGTAGGGCACGATAACCGCCGTGAGCTTATCGGCGCCGGCCGCTTCATCTACCACGCGGCGCAGGGCACCGGCCCACTCGTCGGCATCGGCGGCCACGATGATCTCGGGTGCGGGCGCCTCGCGCTGGACCGAGGATACCTCCATGGCCTCGCCCGGCGGCAGCAGCGACGCGAACAGGTCGGTGATGGCCGGCGTGGAGCGGTAGCTCGTCATGAGACGACACTCGCTCACCGGGCCGCGCTCGGCCTCGAACACGGCGCGGATCTCGTCCCACGGCGCCGTGCCCTCGGCGATGGCCTGGTTCGGATCGCCCAGAAGCAGGAAGTTCGCGCGACGGAAGTAACGGGCCATCACGGCCAGCTGGCCGGCCGAGTAGTCCTGCACCTCGTCGATCATCACGTACTTCGCATCGGGGTTCGAAAGGCCCGTGAGCGCCATCTTCAGATACACCCACTCTACCGAGGTGAGCCCGTCGCGACCCATGAGGCGTCGGGCGATCTCGTCCACATCGAGCCAGTCCATGGCGCGCACCTGGCGCAGGGCGTCGGCGTACTTCTCGCGCACATAGGTGAGGGCGAGCGCGCGGGCTTCCTCGTCGGATTGCGGCTCGAAGGTCTCGCCGAACAAGCGCAGCTGCTCCTCAATGGGCAGATCGGCAATCTCGTCGTGGGTATCCTCGTCGGCGGCGATGCCCTTCAGGCGCGCCTCCAAGCGCGCGCTCAGCTCCTCGTTCATGAGGGTCACGCGATGCGGGCCGGCGGGCAGGTGATCGAACTTCGCCGCCACCTTCGCCACGGCGTCGCCTCCTACGAGGCGTGTGCCGGCGGCTGCGATGTCGCGGAAGTCGGAACGTTCGAACGTAAGACCGGCAAGCGCCGCGTCGATGGCCTGCAAACGCTCGTAGGACACATCGCCGTCGCCCGCACCGCGCCCAGCGGGCAGAAGCGGCGCCAAGAACTCGGCCCAGGTGAGGATCTCGGGGTTGCGCTCGCCCAAATCAGGCAGCACGCGGTCGATGTAACGGCCGAACACCGGGTTCGGCGAGATGAGGAACACCTGCGTGGGATCCAGCGTGCCGCGGTGCTGGTAGAAAAGGTAGGCGATGCGCTGCATGAGCACCGAGGTCTTCCCCGATCCCGCCACGCCGGCCACCTGCAGTACCGGCACGTCGGCATGGCGCACCACCTGGTTCTGCTCCTTCTGAATAGTAGCCGTAATGGCCTGCATATGGGCAGAACGACCGCGCGAAAGCGATGACAGAAGCAGCTTGTCCTCGATGGCCACGTCCGAGTCGAAATAGCCGTGCAGCGTATCGCGGCTGATCTCAAACTGGCGGCGCAGCTTCAGGTCGGCGTGAATGACGCGCCCGTCGGCCTCGTAGCTCACCGGCCCCATGGCCTGACTGTAGTACACCTCGGCCACCGGGCTGCGCCAGTCCACCACCAGACGGCGATAGTCCTCATCCGACACGCCGGCCGAACCGATGTAGAGTTCCTTAGTCGGCGCGCCCGGCTTGAACTGAAGCTCGATCTTCGCGAAGTAGGGCTCGCGCAGCAGCACCTCCACCGCGCGCAACCGCTCGGCCTGCACGGAGTTGGCCATGTCGTGAGCCTCGATGATGTTGTTCATAGCCACGATGTCGGCATGGGTTTCCAGAATGTCATCCCAAGTGGCGAAGTTCACGGCCAGCTCGTCGGCCATGTTCTTCTTGTCTTCGGCAGCCTGGGCCGCCACGGCCTCCATAGCGGCCACGGCATCGCGGCCGATCTTCTCCAGCTTGCCGTACACCTCAGTCAGGTGCGCCTGCTCGGCCGCGAAGATGGGATCGTCGAGGTTCTCACAGGTGGTCACGGTCGTTTCCAATACGCTGTCCTTCCGTCGTTTCCCTGCCAATAACACACCGACGGGCGCCCCCAAACCTGGGGCGCCCGTCGGACATGCACGCCTCAGTTATACGAGAATGCCCTCGCAGTGATCGATCATGTGCTGCACGGCCTGGGCGGCGTTGCCCTCAAGCTTCTTCTTGGCCGGCACGAGCTTGCCGTCCTGCAGGCGGTCGAAGCTCACGCGCACCCAGTCGTAGCGCTGCACAGCCGTGGGCTCCTCGCGCGAGAGGCAGGCCTCCACCGCGGTGTAGGGCTTCAGCTTCTGGGTGATCTGCGGGTTGTACATGACAACCGGGCGCCCCGCCTCGTTCAGGTAGGCCACGATGCGCTTTGTCTCGCCGATCTGGTTGGCGGCCAGGCACACGGCCTCGTCGCTGGCGAGCAGCGTCTCCACCAAATCGTCGGCGATGGCGGCATCGTCGGCCGTGGCCGCATCGCAGGGCTTCGACAGGATTTCCTCGTCGGTGATGATCTCTTTAATCACAGGGGCTCCTTCAGGTTTGCAGCGGACGCGCCGCCGCGCTCTCGGGAAAATGCGACTATCGAGTATAGCACTGCCAACGTCCGCCGCGTGCCGCGCACCCGTGGGGTTTCCGCGATATCCGTGCGTCCGTTCTCCGTCGTTGCGCAAACGGGGCTCGCATGAACCACCTCGCGCGGTATAATGAAGCCGCGGAAGGAACGTGGGTCCGTTTCTGGAGCCGTCCCGACCGCTTCTCTCAGGCCTGCTCGGCCTCTCCTAGCCCTCCATATCCAGCGCGTACACCGCGCCGGCACCGTAGAGCTTCCCGAAGATATATTTGTTGCTGGCCGACTCGTCGGACACGTACACGCGCCCCTCGAACGACTCGATGCCCTCGGCCATAGGCGGCGCCTCCACGTCGTCGACGAGGCTGCGGCCGTCCAGGCAATACAGGGGCACTTCCACACCGTCGGCCGTAAACGTGCCCTCAGCCGCCAAGTCGGCCACGTCGTAGGCGAGCAGATGCGAAGTGGCAAGCCCATAGGACTGAGAGAGCACAATGCGCCCCGCACCCGCGGTGCACACTCCCTGAATCATGCCGGGAATGGAATAGACGCGCGCAGCTTGGGCCGCCACGCCAAAAGGCGCGTTCTCGTCGAGCGGGTAGGCGTACATGACCGCGGGGTTCTCGGTGCCGTCGGGCGTGGTGATACGGTGGTCGGCCGGGGTCTCGTAGTCGTTCGGATAGTAGAACTCGCCCGCGTACAGCATGTCGCCCTCGATGTTCATGAAAGCGGGCGAGAAGTCGAGATCCACCTTGGCCAGAGCATTCACCGCCTGCCCGTCAGCAGCCTGGGCCACCTCCTCGGCATCCAGCACCAGGTAACCGCCGTCGCAGGCCAGATACGCATAGCGGTCGGTGCTCGTGATGGCCGAGCCGTGGCCCGTATAGACCGCTCCGTCGGGGGTGCGCACCTGCAAGCACGCCACCGTGCCGTCGGCTTCGCGGCGATACAGCGGCGAGGCGCTGCCATCGGCCATGTAGCCGCTGAACAGCCACACGTCGGCCTCTTCTATATGATCGAGATCCTGGCAGACAAAGCCCGCGTTCACACCCGGAATGTCGAAGACGCGCTCTGAGTCTTCGTAAAAGGGAGCGAAGGCCGCGCGCACGTAGATGTTCAGGCCGACAACCGCCACCAGGACCAAACCAGCCAGCACCGCCAGCGCAATGCTGACGATCTTCAGCGCGCAGGGCTTCTTCGTGGGAGCATCCATAGGAAGTTCCTTCCCGTGTCTTCAAAAAAGGGGCGATGCCAGCGCACCGCATACGCAGGCAAGCATAGAGCATTGCCCGAATTCTTCGGTGCCAGCCGTACGATACGTCACCCGATGGTCACAGGGCGATCTTGATAGGCGACGGAAACCGCCGTGGGTAGACCGCACTCGGCAACAACCGCCTGGAACGTCTCGCGCGGCAGGCGGTAGGTGTTGTTCTCCTGGGACACGTGCATGGCCACCACCTGCTGCAAGCCCCCGTGGGCAAGCCGCGCCAGAGCCTCGCGCGCCTGATCGTTGGACAGATGCCCCGCATCCGATGCGATACGTTGCTTCACGGGGTACGGGTAGGGGCCCTCCTGCAGCATACGCGCGTCGTGGTTGCTCTCCAGCGCCAGAAGCCGCACTCCCGCCAGCGCCTCCCAGGCCTCGTCGGTCACGATGCCGGTATCGGTCATGTACCCGAGTGCATCGGCGCGGGCGCCCTGAGCGCGATCCTCGAAGCGGAAGCCGCAGGATGCCGCCGCATCGTGAGAGGTGGCGAAGGGGCGCACTACCATGCCGCCCAGCCCCAACTCATCGCCAGGCAAAAGGGAGGCGTACGGGGCTTTCACGCTGGCCACCGCCTCGCGCAGAGCCGACGAGGCGGCGAAGACCGCGTCGCTCGCATATACTGCCGGGTGCATCCCTGCCTTCGCGAGCCCCCGCAGCAGCACCCCCATACCCTTCACATGGTCGCCGTGGTCGTGGGTCACTACCACGGCCCGTAAGTTGCCGAGCGCAAAGCCGGCCACCTCGGCACGCGTGAAGAACTCGCGCTTGCAGATGCCGCAATCTACCAGCACGCCCTCGCCGGTGCGCGTGTTCTCCACAATGGCGGCATTGCCGCGGCTGCCGCTGGCGAGCACATGCAGCTTCAACATAGACGACGACTCCTCTCGGTACGGAAGAAACCATCGTACCCCCTCTCGGCAACGGCATGCCACCCGCTCCGTGGTATCCCCACAGGGAAGCCGTGCAGCAGAGCATCGGAAGCACTCAACCTCGAAGGTGAAGGGGGCGGGGCTCCCTCACAAAACCACTATTTTTGTTCATGTGCAACATTTATGAGCGAATGACCTGTGTTTTCGCTTCCAAAGGGTATTTGACTCAACGTCAAATACCTGCGTTCACCCTTTGTTTATCGGTCAATGCCATTGACAACAGCTTGTGTTCTAAAGTTTAATGCACTTGCACAAATCGCTGCAAATTCTACCTTGGAAAGGGGTACCAATGAGCGATCCGAACGTGGTAGTGGCCCGCAACACCGACGCGGCGCCGGTGAGCGACCTGTATTCGCAGACCGTGGCGTTCTCCCACTACAACAACCTGTCGGCCCAGCTGCCCATCGACCCGGCGACGGGCGCCATCGTGGCCGGCGGCGTTGCCGAGCAGGCCGAGCAGTGCTTCAAGAACCTGAAGGCCATCGTGGAGAGCATCGACCACGACATGAACGACATCATCCGTGTGTCCATCTTCCTGGCCGACATCATGGACTTGAATGCCGTGGAGAAGGTGCAGGCCTCCTTCTTCCCCACCTACCAGCCCGCCCGCACCGTGGCCGCTGTGAATGCGCTGCCCCAGGGTGCGCTCGTGGCCGTCGAGGCGCTCGTGGACAACGGCGAGGGCACGCAGTCGGTGCCCCAGGCCGGCGACCTGGTGAAGCTCACCAACAACACCCATGCCGCCCCCTATGACGCCACCTCCACCCAGACCGTGGCGTTCTCCCACTACAACAACATCACCATGCAGCTCCCGCTGGATCCCGGCACCGGCCGCCCGATCCTGGGTGGCGTGGCCGAGCAGACCGCTCAGTGCCTGAAGAACGTGAAGGCCATCCTCACTTCTGTGGACGTGCCGATGGACGACATCGTGAAGGTGACCATCTTCGTGAAGAACCTGGCCGACATGGCCGCGGTGGACGAGGTGTACAAGACCTTCTTCCCCGATTCCGGCATCGCTCGCGCTGTGAACTACCTGCCGGCCCGCACCGTGGTGCCCGTGAAGGATCTGCCCTTCCATTGCGACGTGGCCGTTGAGGCCGTCGTGTCCCATGGCGACGGTACCCCGCCCCAGGCCATCGAGGACCGTCATGGCCTGATCATCGAGGCGAACAACACCGACGCCGCCCCGAAGTGCCCCTTCTCCACGCAGACCGTGGCGTTCTCGCACTACAACAACATCTCCGGCCAGCTGCCGCTGGATCTGTCCGGCAACCTGGTGGCCGGCGGCGTGGCCGAGCAGACCGCCCAGTGCCTCGCCTACGTGAAGGCCATCGTGGAGTCGGTCGACCATGTGGTCGAGGACATCGTGAAGGTGAACGTGTACCTGGCCGACATGGCTGACCTGGACGCCATGAACGAGGCCTACGCTGCCTTCTTCGGCGGCCACAAGCCCGCCCGCAAGGTCGTGGGCACCGGCGAGCTGCCCTTCGGCGCCCGCGTCATGATCGACGCCATCGCCGGCAACTGGGAGGGCACCCCGCCCATCGCCTAAGGCAAGTCGCCCGTAACTGAAAAGAGGTCCGTCGCGCACGGACCTCTTTTTTATGCGCTCTCAATTTTGCAGCTGCAAAGGGCTGAACTGCAGCAGACGACAGGGCAGAGGTCGCCGTCGATGATGCAAACGCCCGATTCGCCCTTATTTCTGCGGAATGTGCTCGTCGAGCAGGGCGATGAGAGCGTGGGTGTTCAAAGGTTTGGTGGTGAGTGCCGTCATGCCGGCATCGCGGGCGCGGCGCTGGCCCTCCTCGAAGGCGTCGGCCGTCTCGGCGATGATGGGCAGGCTCGCCGCATCGGGGCGGTCGAGCGCGCGAATCTCGCGGGTGGCCTCGTCGCCATCCATGCGGGGCATGCGCATGTCCATGAGCACGGCATCGTAGTAGAACGGGGGCACCGAGGCCACCTTGCGCACCGCCGCATCGCCGTCGCGGGCCTCTTCCACAGTAAAGCCGTAGTCCTTCAGGATCTCCATCAGAATCTCGCGGGACAGGTCGTCGTCGTCCACCACGAGTACCTTGCACCCCGTGAAATCGCGGCGGCAGTCCTCAGCCGCAGCGCTCTTCGCCTCCTCCTGGGATACCTCCTCGGGAGTTGCCAGACGCAGCGGCAGCGTGATGGTGAAGGTGGAGCCGCGCCCCACGACGCTTTCCACCTGAATTTCACCGCCCATGAGGTCCACGAGGCTCTTGGTGATGGTCATGCCGAGACCCGTGCCCTCGGTCTTGTTGGCGTAGCCCAGCCCATCGCGCTCGAAGGGCAAGAAGATGCGGTCGAGGAACTCCGGCGTCATGCCGCAGCCCGTGTCGCTCACTGTAACGGCGTAGCTGCCGAAGCCGCGCGGCGCGCCATCGCACTCGGAGAAGGACACCGTGACCAGGCCTCCGGCCGGCGTGAACTTCAGCGCGTTGCCCACGGTGTTCACAAGCACCTGGTTCAAGCGCAAAGGATCGGTTACCACGCGCGGGTGCACAAGACCGGCCGCATCTACCGTCAGATCGATGCCGCAGCTCTCGGCCTTATCGCCGAACATGGTGGCCACCTCCGCTGCCACATCCCCCAGATCCACCACATCCTCGTTGAACGACATCTTCCCGCTTTCGATGCGGCTCACATCCAGAATATCGTTCACCAAGCTGAGCAGATGATCGCTGGAGAGCGTGATCTTGCGCAGGCAGTCGCGCACGCGGTCGGTGTCGTTCAGGTGATCCAGCGCAATGGCCGCGAAACCCGAGATGGAGTTCATGGGCGTGCGGAAATCGTGGGACATGTTGGTGAGGAAGGTGGACTTCGCCTGGCTGGCATGCTCGGCCAAATCGAGCGCGTTCTGCAGCGCCAGCTTCTGCAGCAGCTGCTCGCGCATCTCGTGGGTGACATTGCGCGCCGCCAGGATGACCTTGCTGCTGGGGCGGGGCAGACGAATAATGCGCAGCTCCACGTATTGCTCCTCGTCGCCGAACAGGCGGCGGTAGCCCACCGAGAAGTCCCTCTCGCCGTCTGCCAGGCGCTTCCACAGCGCATCGGGCCCCACTTCGGTGCGCACGCGGGCGCGATCCTCCTCCACCACGTAGGTGTCGATATAGCGTTCCATAGCGGCCTGGTAATCGGCCTCCGATTCGCTCGCCAGGGCGAACTGCGCCGTGTCGCTCTCGCCGCGGCGATACACTTCCAGCTCGTTGGTCTCCAGATCGACCAGGTACAACGCGAAGTTCTCGGCACCTAGGCTGTCGATGACCTCCACATACTGCTCGCTGCGCTGCTCGGCCTGCTTGGTGCGGGTGAAATCCTCCAGAAAGCCGTAGGCGAAGCGTTCGGAACGGCCCGTGTGATCGAGGCTGATGCGCAGCCAACGTCCGTCGGCGAGCTGACCCTCCTGGTAAAGGCTCGTCTGATTCTCGAGGAAGTTCTCCATCTGGCGGCGCAAATCGTCGCCGGCAGCCGGGCCGAAGGTGCGCTCGATGAACTCGGCCAGGCTGATATAGTCAGTGTCGATGCCGCTCTGCTCGCGGGCCGAGTCGGTGAGCAGCATCTGGCGGTAGCGCATATCGAAGAAGAACAGGCCCGCAGCTGCCTTATCAAGTGAGCGCTGGGCCGGCACGATCCAGCTCGTCACGTCCTGCAGGGTGAGAGCGAACAGGCCCTGGCCCTCGCCCACGGGAAACACCTCGGCGCGGAAGAACTGCCGCAGCATGTCGGAGAGCGTCTCGAACTCGACGGATTTGCCCTCGTAGGCGGCTTCATAGAAATGATCGAGCCAGGCGGGATCACCACCCCAGATGGTGTACATGCCCACGCCCATGAGATCTTCCACCGCATGATCGGTGATGGAGGCCATAGCGGGGTTCAGGTAACGGTAGACCGCGTCGTAGGGACGACCCTCGCCGTCAAGCAGTACCTCGGCGATGCCGAAGGGCAGAGGGCTCCGATCGAACGTGGCCGCCCAAACCTTCAGCATTTCGTCCATGGCATGCTCCCTCTCCCACAGGCTCGACGGAAATGTTCCTCGTATGCACGAGAACAGTGTAGCACTTTCTTACCTGCGAGGTCTTTTGAATCGGAATCTTCCCCGTATGATCAGGGTTTCCGCAAGTCGTATTCAGTTGTGCGCATGCACAAAAAGACCCGCCGATTATCACGACGGGCCTTTCATTCACGCAAAGCGCGTATTTCCGCAGCCGCTTAGGCCTCCGGCTCGGCCTGCTGCTCCTGGTCCTGGCCAGCCTCGGCAGCCGTCGCGTCGGCATTGGCATCGGTACCGGCATTGGCCGGCAGCTCGCCCTTCTTGAACTTCAGGGAGTCTCCGTCGACGCTCAGCACGAGCTCATCGCCCTCGAGCACGGCATCGGCCGTATCGCCCTGGAAGGTAAGCGCCACGGTGGTGGCATCCTTGGCCTCCCAAGTGCCATCGGTGTTATCGCCGAACAGGCTGATCACAGCGTTGCCGCCCTCGTTCAGCTGAATGTACACGTTCAGGCCCATCTGCTCCATGGCCTCGATGGACTCAGCGGTCATCTCCTGACCGTCGGCATTGCCGCCCGAGAGCACCCAGGTGCCCTGGAAATTCGCTGCGTTGTCGGACGCGGCCGTACCGCCGCCCGCGCAACCAGCCAGAGCCACGCACAGGGCCACGGCGCACACCGCGACTGCAAAGATCTTCGCCTTCAATTTCATTCCCGCTCCTTTTGTCGTTCGGTTATTGAGCCAACCGCTGTATCTTAATGCTAATGCCGTCAATCATCAATAAACGATTCGCCCTCCTTGTCCGGGAAGGTGCGCCAAAAGACATCTCGCACAACCACGCAGGACGTCCCGTTTGAGTCATTGTTTGAGATGCGCCGGCTCTGCCGGGAACTTTTCCGCATCAGCGCGAGACGGCCGCCCTACCCGCGGCGCAAACAACCAGTAACCGGACAGCCCACCGTGCCGTCCTCGTGGTGGATGTACTGGCGGATGAACCCGATACCGGCCAGGGCGAGCGCTGCGCCGAGACCCGTGTAGAAGAACGCGATGAACCAACCGGGCACCAGATGAAAGCTGCGCAGGGCAATGCCCCCGCCCATCATGACGGCCATAATGAGGTAGCCCTTCACGTCGAAGAACCTCAGGACGTGCATCTTCTCCTCGCCGTAGCCGCGAATGCGGGCGGCGTGCTTGGCCACCAGCTTGGAGAACATGGCATGGAAGACGAGGAACGTGGCGGGAATGCCGATGACGAGCAACCATGGGGCCGCGGCGCCGGTCACGCACGCCTCGATGCCCATGCGCGCCACTTGCGATCCGGCGACGAGCCAGACGGCGGCCGCTATGAGCAGCAGATATTTGGAGCGTACTTTGAACATAAGCCGCCTTCTCGTGAAGATACTGGCAAAGCGCCGTGGATTTATCCGCGAACGATATCACCTCCCCTGCGCAAGCACCACCCCATGCGCTATGCTGACAGCAAATCTCAACGGTTACGACAGAAAGGGCTGCCATGGGAGACTTCGCCAATCGGGTATTCGCGGTGGTGCGGCGCATTCCCGCGGGCAAGGTAGCCACCTACGGCCAGGTAGGACGCATGATAGGGGCGCCGCGGGGTGCCCGTTACGTGGGCTACGCGCTGCACGCGAACCCCGAGCCGGGAAGCGAGCCCGGCTGCATCCCCTGCCATCGCGTGGTGTTCAAGGACGGCCGTATGGCCACGGGCTTCGCCTTCGGCGGCCCCGACGAGCAGCGCAAGATGCTGGCAGCCGAGGGCGTGGGCTTCGACGATGAGGGACGCGTGCTCATGGACGCCTTTCAGTGGGACGGCCGGTCGGATGGCACAGGCACGGAGAGCGAGCCCTCCGGACCGCCGCCCGACTTCGACTGGGAGGCCGAGCTCGGCGAGTAAGCACGTGCCAACTTGGCAACGGGTTCGCCCTCGGTCGGTGACCTTCGCCGCGCGGCCCTTCGCGGTTGCGGCAGCGCAACTACCATGGGAAACGGCGTGCGGGCCGCACGGCTCCAACGCGCCTTTTCGTCCCACTATACCCAGGAGGCACCCCATGGAAGATAAGGAACTGCTCGAGAAAATCATCGCGAAGCAGAACATCATTATTCCGGCCATAACCAAGGCTGGCGAGACCGAGGACATTCCCGAGAAACTGCGCCACGCCATGGCCGCAGCCGAGGAGTGGGCCGCGGTAATCGAGAAGAAGGACGGCCGCGACAAGGAGGCGCGTCGCTGGCCGGTGAAGCAGTTCGCCCAGGAGGCGCACGAGCATATTGCGTTGTTCGATCATGAAACGCGCCAGCACATTCAGGAATACTGCGAGCTGGTAGCCCGCCTCCCCTACGACGATGACGCCCCGCTCGGCGTGTAGGAAACCCTGCGCGCCGCCTGCTTGTGCGCTCGCGCCAACGCCTTTGCACTGAGCATAACTTCGGCTGCTGCCACGGCCGCCCCGAAAAGGGCGGCCGTTTTTTGTGCCCTCCAGCAGATCAGCCGGCCGCCCGCCAGGCGATCAGCCAAGCAGCGGCTCGATGTAGGCGAGGGGCGCCACGCGCACGCGGCCGCAGTACGGCACGCCGGCAGGTGCGAGCAGACCTGGCTTGGGAACGATCATGGTAACTGTAACGTCGGCGCGCACCGCGTCGGCGGCCGCCGCTCCCGTCTGGGCCGAAAGACCACTCGGCACATCGGCGGCCACCACGGCGGTACCACGGTCGCGGGCGGCATTCAGGACGCGAATCCAGCCGTCGAAAGGCTGCTTCACCGTATCGTGGGAGAATCCCGTGCCCAAAATGGCGTCGATGGCGAGCGGAGCGTTCGCGAGAAGCGTCTCCACCGCGGCGAGATCGGGCGCGACGTGCACGGCGCTGCGCGGGCCGAGCGTGGCCGCGGCGCGCAGGGCGGCCTCCCGGGCCGGCTCGGCGGTCAGCTCGTCGGGCGCCTTCGCCGTAACCACCTGCACGGGAATGCCCCAAGCGTCCAGGTACTCGGCTGCCACCCAGCCGTCGCCGCCGTTGTTCCCGTTGCCGCAGAAGATGACCACCGAGCCCTCTCGGTGTGCGCGCCGGCTCCCGACGCTGCCATCGCCCCTGCGCTCAGAGAGCAGGTTATCGGCACTCCCCTTCCCCGCAGCAGCACCCGCCTCCAGCACCTTGCGCGCCTCATAGGCGAGGAAGCGGCCAGCCCGGCGCATGAGCACATCGAGCGGTGTGCCAGCGGCGGCTATGGCCCCTTCCAATGCCACCACCTCGGGCACATCGAGCACCGGCGGCTGAAAGGGCGTGACGGTCTCGGCCACCACGCGATAGGCCTCCGCCAGCCGTGGCAGCGACCAGGCGGCGTTAGCGGGACTCGTTGAGGGCAGCTTCTCCGCGGCCATTCCCGTGGCCGGCTCGCAGAGCTTCCCGTAGAGCCGCGCCGCGGTGGCACCCGTGCAGAATACGCGCCGCACGGGTGCCGTTTGCAAGATGCGCGCCAGGTCGTTCGGCTGCGCGTTGGCGATAGAGGCGTCGGATGCCCCCTCGATGTCGCACGACGCCAGCACGTCCCACAACGCGATATGGTGACGCAGCAGCAAATCGGTACGCTCGGTGTTGTTCTCGGGCACGGGCTCGTCGAAGAGCGCTGCCAGCACCCGCCAGAAGCGGTTCTGCGGATGCCCGTAGTAAAACCCCACCTCGCGCGATTTCGGCGACGGCATAGTGCCCAGCACAAGCACCTCTGACCGCTCGTCGTACACCGGATCGATCGTGTGCTCCACGTGCCCGGCATGACGAAGTGCCCGACTCCCGTCACGCGCCTTCTCGCTGCGCCTCGTTTCGCTCATAGGGGCTCCTCCCCGTCGCTCGTCTGGTATGGTGTCCAGTGTAGCGAAACCGGAAGGCAGGTTGGAGGAAATGTGAGGGGCTTTTCGCGCCGGGTGCGGCTCTTTGTCCGCGAGCATACCGTGCTCGTTGCCGCGGCCCTGGCGGCCGGCGCCTCCATGGTAGCGGTGGCGCCCGACGAGGCGTACGGGGGCTACTTCGACTGGCGAACCCTGGAATGTTTGTTCTGCGTACTGGCCGTGGCGAGTGCCTTCCGGCTTATGGGCGCCTTCGACCACGGAGCCCGCGCCATTATCGGGCGCTTCCGCACGCCGCGCGCCCTTGCCCTGGCTCTCGTACTCACCACGGCCGCACTTTCCATGGTGGCCACCAACGACATGGCCCTCATCATGATGCTGCCGCTTTCCGCCGCAACTCTCGTGGCGGCAGGCCAGATGCGGCTTCTTCCCGCCGTCTTCGCGCTCCAGGGAATCGCGGCGAACCTCTGCGGCATGATCATGCCCTTCGGGAACCCCCAGAACCTGTACTTGTACTCGTACTACGACTTGGGTCTTCAGGACTTCCTCAGCACCATGGCACTTCCCTTCGTCATCTCCACGGCGGGCGTGATCGCCTGTACCCTGGCCCTCACGCGCACAGGCGTCGAGAAGAGGAGCGGCGGGAAGCCGCAGGCAAGCGCGGTGCAAGGCGAAGCAGCGTCCCCCGGTGCAGCCGCGGAAAACGCCGGGTGCGCGGGAGCTGATGGAGCCGCTTCTCCCGACAGCTCGGCGGCCGTGGCGCGGAAGTCAGCCCCGCTTGGTTACCTGAGCCGCCGACGCCTCGTTGCCTACCTGGCGCTTTTCCTGCTCACCATACTCGCCGTGTTCGGCATCGTGCCGTCCTGGGCAGCTACCGTGGCCGTCATCGCTGCCCTCGCCGCAACGGACCGCCGCGCCCTCGCCGCCGTCGACTACCCCCTGCTGCTCACCTTCGCGTGTTTCTTCGTCTTCGCAGGAAACCTCGCCCGCATCCCCGAGCTGAGCGTATGGCTCGGCACGCTCATGACCGGCCACGGCCTTCTCGCCAGCGCAGGCCTCAGCCAAATCATCAGCAACGTGCCCGCCGCCGTGCTGCTCTCGCATTTCACCAGCGCGTGGCAGCCGCTCCTCGTGGGCGTGAACATTGGGGGCGCCGGCACCCTCGTCGGCTCGCTCGCAAGCCTCATCACCCTCCAGCACTTCACAAGCGTCCGGAAAATCTTCCCCCAAGCCCGCACCATGCCCGAACTTTCAACGGCCCGCTTCCTCGGCCTTTTCACCGCTCTCAACTTCGCCTTCCTGGCACTGCTGCTCGTCGTTTGCTCGCTTGGCGTTCGATAGCAGACGCCCAGCGCACCTAGGCGAACGCAAGAAAGCGGCCCGGAGTGCGCCCGTCATGCGGTAGAAGGCTCCTATCGCACGCGCATTCGCCTATACTGATGCGATGATTGCGAGGCGAAGGAGGCCGATCATGCTGAATGTGCTGTGTGTGGGCGCAGGCGGGTTCGTGGGCGCCGTGGCGCGCTACGGGCTGGGGCTGGTGCCCCTGTGGCCGGGGCTGCCGCTGACCACGCTGCTCATCAACTTCGTAGGCTCGATCGTCATCGGCGCCGTGGTGGAGGCAGCCGCACCCACCCGCGCGGCGCTTTCCCCCGAGGCGGTACTGTTCCTGAAAGTGGGCCTATGCGGCGGGTTCACCACCTTCTCCACCTTCTCGCTGGAAACCCTGGAGCTCCTGGAGGGCGGCCAATATGTGGCCGCGGGTACCTACGCCATCGTAAGCGTCGTGCTGTGCGCGGCCGGCGTACTGGCCGGCAAGCTCCTCGTGCGCGCCCTGGCGCCGGCGGCCTAGAGGGGAGTCCGGCACCCCCCCCCCCCGATCATCCTCGCTTGCGAATAGTCTAGGATTTCGCTAGAATTTTGCCGCGCCGACATTCCCCCTTCAGCGTCGTGCAGCGGGTCGGGGGTAAGTCCTATGCACCGGGTGAGTCGAGAGTGGCGCACGACCCATCGCCAGCGAGAAAGGTGCATCATGAGCGTGATCAAGGCCGTATGCACGAGCGATATCAAGGGAATCCAGAAAACCGAGCAGGCCGCCATCGAGCTTAAGCCCGACTGGGGCATCGAGGGCGACGCCCATGCCGCCCCGTGGCATCGCCAGGTAAGCCTTCTGTCCTATGAGCAGATCGAGGCCTTCAAGGATCGCGGCGCCGAAGTGGGCAACGGGGCGTTCGGCGAGAACATCATCGTGGAAGGCTTCGACTTGAAGAGCCTTCCCATTGGCACGCGCTTCACCTGCAACAACGTGGTGCTGGAGTTGACCCAGATCGGCAAGGAATGCCACGCCCACTGCGCCATCTACCACCAGATGGGCGACTGCATCATGCCCCGCGAGGGCGTCTTCTGCAAGGTGATCGCCGGCGGCACCATTGCCCCGGGCGACACCATTGAGCTCGTATAACAGGACGCGAGGAACTCGAACGGCGGAGCCGCACATGACTTCCGCTTCTGCAACTTCTTTTTCCACCCGCCGCAACCCTTCATAATCCGCACTTCGATTCTTGACCTTGAGTTCGCTCAAAGTTATAGAGTCGGACGTGTTAGCAAAGTCGCTCGTGAATCGAGGAACCCCATGACCAAAGCAGTCCAGACCGCCGGCCGCGATTCGCTCGGCACCTTCGCGCCCCTGTTCGGCGTCGGCGCCCCCAACGACGCCTATGCGCAGTACTTCACGGGCCAATCCTACCTGAACCCGCTGACCGACCCCGAGAAGACCCAGTTCATCGCCAACGTCACCTTCGAGCCGGGTTGCCGCAACAACTGGCATATTCATCACGCCGAAACCGGCGGCGGCCAGATCCTGCTCGTCACCGACGGCGAGGGCTGGTACCAGGAGTGGGGCGAAGAGGCCCGCAAGATTATCGCTGGTGACGTAGTGCACATCCCCGCGAACGTGAAGCACTGGCACGGCGCCGCCGCCGACAGCTGGATGAGCCACGTGGCCTTTGAGGCACCGGGCACCGAGTGCTCCAACGAGTGGTGCGAGCCCGTCACGGACGAGGAGTACGCCGCGCTTTCGTAGGGCGAACAGAAATATGCTATACATGCTTCAAGATTTTAGCGAGCATACGTTCTTCGATTAATACTTGAAAGGCCTGTTGGCCCTGCTTATCTCCAAATTACTGCGTACGCAAGAATTGTCGCGATTTCATAGGCTTTTTCGGCGTACGCAGTAATTTTTTGCTTTTATGGCAAAATTACTGCGTACGCAAGAATCGAGGAGACCGCTATGAGCCCCGTATATACTGCGAAAGACGTCGGTGCCGCTATTCGCTCCGAGAGAAAACGCCAGCATCTTACCCAGACCGAGCTAGCCGACCTGTGCGGAGTGAGCCTCTCGTTTGTATCGAACCTGGAAAACGGGAAGGCGACCACCGAGCTTGAAAAGACGCTGCGAATCTTGAGCACGCTCGGACTTGACCTCATGGTTGCAAAGCGAGGTGAGTAGCCATGGAGCTCACCGTTTATCGCGATTCCCCCGACGGCCTTATTGCCTTAGGCCATCTTACAAGGAAAGCCGGAGAGATTCTCTTCCAGTACGATACCGATTATCTCGGCTCGCCCCTCGCGGCGCCCCTCTCGCTTTCCTTGCCGCTCCAGGAAACAGCGTTCTCGGAAGAAAAGCTCACCCCCTATTTCCGCGGACTCTTACCAGAAGGCGCAGCCCTCGAAAACCTCTGCCGCTCCATGGGCATCGCCCCGAGCGACTATTTCGGCATGCTGGCTGCGTGCGGCTTAGATTGCCTGGGTGATATCGTCATTAACCCTGACGCGTACACAGCTAAGCGCGCGTATGAACCTGTATGCCTTGACCAGATAAAAGCCATGGCGGGACAGCCGGGAAAAATCGACCAGTCTCTGGAAACCGCGCGCCTCTCATTGGCCGGAACGCAGAACAAATGCGGTCTGTTCCATGACCCCCATCTGCCCATCAGTGAAGGGTGGTATCAGCCCGTAGGGGGAGCGCCTTCTAACTACATCGTGAAATTCGCACGCGCAGACCTTACAGACCTTATGCAAGTAGAGCACCTCTCCATGGTCTGCGCGGTACAATGTGGGCTCAATGTAGCGCGTACTTCGCTCATCAGCCCGCTCAAGCCCATTATCTGCGTTGAACGCTACGATCGGCTGCTCGCCTCACACGAGACCATCGACGGCCTTGCGGCTCCAGTGCGTCGCCACCAGGAAGATCTTACCCAGGCTTTCGGACTGCTGCCTCATGTGAAGTACCACGAGCTCAAGCCCAGCAGTGTGGGCGTCATCGCCGATTTCATCCGCCGACGCTCAGCGGACCCGGCACGAGACCTGCGCACCTTCGCCAGCCTCGTCCTCTTCAATTACTTGATCGGCAACTGCGACAACCACCTGAAGAACATGTCCATTCTCTACGCACCCGACTGGAGGTCGTTCACGTTAGCGCCTGCCTACGATTTGGTGAGCACCACCTACTTTGCGCGATTCTCGCGAGAAATGGGCATGGCCATCGGAAACCACAGCGATATCGAGGATGTGACAGTCGCGGACTTTGCCATCCTGGCCGAACAACTCGGCGTGGGCATAAAGCTACTCCGCAACATAGCGGACTCCTTCGCCGCGGCCGCCCTCCCAGCCCTCCGCGAAGAGGGGGCTCGGCTTGGCGACGAAGGCTACGAAGCCGCTCCCTATATCGCCGATGACATCGAAGAGGACATCCTGCCGCGTTTGGAGTTGCTTACCACCCTGTAGCCTTCTCGCTGGGAGTCTTCCGACACGCAAGGGCTCTTCGGGTCAAACCCCAGGTCAAAAATATTGCGACTACACAAGGTTTTCGGATAAAACCGTTTTGCGAGAAAACCTTGGGCACTCGGTCGCAGAAGCCTGCCGAATCATCGGCGCAGAAAGCCTCCATCATTCCCGACCTTTCTACTTTACTTTAGCACGGTAGAGCACTATAGTGATGAACGCATTGTCAGCAAGTCGGCAGTGCCGGGTTGCGCGGCCGCCCATCCGCGGCACTCCGAGGAACAGCCGCGCAACCCGCCGTCACGAAAGCAAAGGAGCCGCCATGAGCGCACCCTACGAGAGCCCCGAGGGACAGGCCACCGCCCAACCCACCCTGCGACGTCAGTTCGGCCTGCGCGAGGCCGTCACTATTACGGTGGGCACCGTCATCGGCGTGGGGCTGTTCACCACTGGGGGCAACATCGTGGGTCTCATGGGGCCGGCGGTCATCGTGGCCACACTGGTGGCCATGCTCGTGTCCATCTACCCGGCGCTCCTGTACGCGGAAATGGGCGCTGCGCTCCCCTACGCCGGCGGCACCTACCAGTACGCGGGCCTGGGGCTGGGACGCCCCCTGGGTATGCTCGCCGGATGGAACTTCATCATCTCGCTCGTGGCTGTTACCGGCGGCGAGGCGCTGGCCTTCGCCTACTACTTCAAGACCATCTTCCTCGCCTTCGGCGTGGAACTGCCCCTGCCCGACGTGGCCCTCGCCTGCCTGGCACTTCTGCTGTTCATCGTCACCAACGTGGCGGGCGTAAAGACCACCGGGCGTTTGCAGAACGGCTTCATGTTCTTCTTCTGGGGCGTGGCGGCCATCTGGTTCATCACCATGATTCCCAACGTGAGCCTGCCCACCTTCGTGACCACGCCCACCTTCCTCGGCTCAGTGGACGGCTTCGGGTTCATCGCCGCCGTGGCCATGATCTGGTGGTGCTTCGCCGGCTTCGAGACGTGCTGCGGCATGGGCGAGGAGATTCGCTACCCCTCGGTGAACATCCCCCGTGCGCTGAAGCTCGCGCCCTTCATTATCTTCGCTGTGAACGGCGCCTTCCAGTGGTTCCTCGTGGGCATCACGCCTGTCGATGCCATTCCCGGGCTGGCCGATGCCGCCGCGCCCTACGCCGACGCCATGATCTCGGCGGGCATCCTCGGCTTCCCGCTGGCGCTGCTGGCCCTCGGCGTGGCCTTCGGCGGCGACTTCTCCACGCTGAACGCCTCCATCGCCGTACCGCCGCGCTACCTGTTCACCATGGCCCGCGACGGCGCCATGCCCCGCATATTCGCGAAGGTGCACCCGCGCTTCCGCACGCCGTACGTGGCCATCATCGCCCTGGGCGCGCTCTCCATCCTGCTCGTGGCCACCTCCACCCTGGACTTCATCGCGTCGCTATCGCTGTTCGCCGACCTGTTCTACTACATCATCGGCATTGCCGCAGCCCTCGGCCTGCGCCGTCGCATGCCCGACCTCACGCGCCCCTTCCGCGTGCCCGGCGTGATGGTGGGCGTGCCCGTGTCCATCGTCATCTATGCCGTCATGATGAGCCAGCTCGGCACCGAGCCGCTCGTCGTGGGCGCCATCTGGTGCGTGCTGGGGCTCGTGGTGTTCTATATCTGCCAGGCCCGCTACGGCAAGCCTGCGCCCGTGTCGGTAGCCGAGGCCCTTCCCGGCGCCGACGAGCTGCCCGATGCCGCCGAGGCTGCGCGCATGGACCACGAGTACCGCATCTGGAAGATCGTCGTTGCCGCCGCCTGCGCCGTGGTCGCTCTGCTCTATGTAGTGCCGATGCTCATCGGATAGGGCCTTCTCACCCCAACCGTTGCTCCAGCCCGCGTCTCGGCCATCCCCCGACAGACGCACAAACGCCCCCGCGCCATTTCCAGAGCGCGGGGGCGTTTGCCTCTGTGAACAGCCAAGGAGCCTGCTACTTCGCAGAGGCCTCGCTATTCACCATATCGATAAGCTCCTCCTTCGAATGGATATCGAGCTTTCCGTAGATGTGCTTGATGTGCGTAGCCACCGTGTTGGTGGAAATGAACAGCTGCTCGCGAATATAGGGGCGCGTTCGCCCCTTGGCCAACAGAACCGCAATTTCGGTTTCCCTATCGGACAGTCCATAACGTTCCCGAATGCGCAAACAGGCGCGCGCCAGAGCTTCATCGACGGAATTGGCGGTCAGCGAGGAGCCTATCGACGGCGAATCGTCCGCCGCGGGATCTTTCTGAGGAATGGCAATCATCGCCAAGGCTACCGCAGCAATAAGCACAAGCCCTGTGGAGTGCAAATCGAATGGCATCGCCGCCTCGGCGCTGAATCTCCCCAGAAGATTACCAGCAAGCACTCCAACCTGCACGAATCCATTCGCCAGCCCTATGCAAAGGGCCGCCGAGGCTCCGTGCGTCTTCGCAAGCGACAAAACAAATAGGAACAGCAATACCCCGATCAGCGTATCGCATGTTGAATTGATGACGCTGGTTCCGAAGTGGGCAAAAGAACCGGGAAAGAGAAAAAGAGCGAGGGAGGCAATCAGGAACGGCATGACCCACCGAAAGAGTCCCGAAAAGCTCACCCGCTTCGAGAAGAGCACCAGGAGAATAGCGAAAAGCACTGCGGCAAAATTCGAAACGAGTGATGCCAGGTCGTAGTTCATCACCTTGAAAGCGTTGTTTGAGGAAAAGTTTGCCGCTTCCCATCCGATTACCAGGTACATGACAAGCAGCAGTGCCGACACCTTCAGCAAGTAGGGCATCCAATCCCCATTACGGCAATACCCCGATTCATTTTGACGGCCGCCTGTCGAAGTGCAGCTCAATTGCGTCCCTGACGTAGCGCCCCAGGTAGATGCAGCATAATCTTTCCTGAAACACACAACAAGCAAGGCGCCCGAAATCAAAGGAAGCGCAGCACTCACCGCCGCCGCAACCTCAGTTTGCAAGGCCGGAATAATAAGGGAGCAGAAAAGCGTGACGAACGTAGAGAGCGGTATTGCCGCCTCCAGTTCTTCAACATCAACAGACGCAAGCGCTATGGCCCACAGAATGTTCGTAAGGGCATATCCCACGCCGGTCAGCACGCCCCCACCCACAACGGCCACTTCGCCCATTGAAGGCCCGAGCAGGGAAAGCAACGTACCCAGGGAAAGAGCCAGTGGCGCCAGAATCGGCAACGGGGAACGCGGTCCCACCCGCTTGTGCCGGAAGGCGAAGCCTCCGGCGAAAAACGCGACAATGACGGTAGCGGCAGATACAATCCAAGAGCTATCGGCGTTAATTGAAACGCCCGTCGTGTCGAAGAGAATCGGAGTCCCGTAAACGCAGTAGAGCCACGCCCATACGAAGCCAATGCCAATATGACGCAGCTTGAAGGTGCTCTCGATTCTGCCCAGAAGAGCTCCGATACCATCTCCCACATTTGCTCCGATCTGATTCTTTCCTCCCCTTTCACGATAAGAAGTATAGCAACCATGCCGCAACCTGCACCACAAAACCCCTGTCCAGAGCATCACCCACGAGAGGTGATATTGCAAATCGCCGCCCTCAGGGGATGGCGGCCCTCCTCGAGGTCCCGCTATCGTGCACCCTGCGCTCGACGAGCGCTCAAGAGCAACCCAGAGGAGGGACAAGCTATGGAGAACACCGCATTCACATTGGATCGCCGCCACTTTCTCGGGCTCGGCGCCGTGGCCGCCGCAGGTGCCATGGGCCTGGCCGGCTGTACGCCGAAGACCGGAAGCGAAACGGATCTGGGCGAAACCGGCGCGCCTGTCGAAAGCAGTAACCCCGCTTGGCTCGGCGAGGAGCCCGAAATTGCCGAAAGCGACATCACCGAGACCGTCGAAACCGATTTCCTCATCATTGGCGCCGGCACGGCCGGCCTGGCAGCCGCCGGCGCTGCGGGCGATTTGGGCATGGACTTCATCGTCTGCGACAAGGCCAACCAGGTGCCCGAGACGCGCGAGTACCTCGGCGGCGTGAACACCTCCTACGCCAAGGAGAACAATGTGACCGTCGATGGCGCCAAGCTGCTGAACGAGCTGACGCGCTACGCTTCGGGCAAGTGCAACCAGAAGCTCATCAAGCGCTGGATCGACGAGAGCGCCGAGTACGTCGACTGGGTCACCGAGATCATGAAGGATCAGGGCAAGGAGGTCATGCTGGACATGCCTCCCGCGCATGCCACGGGCGGCACCGACTACTACGTGCCCTACGTACAGCACCTGTGGGAGCCGTCCTACGTTCCGCCCATGCGCAACGACGTCATTGCCGAGCGCTTGGCCGGCCAGGGACACGACATTCTCTTCGAGCACGAGATGGTGAAACTCCTTCACGGCGACGGTGCCGTTACGGGCGCCATTTTTAAGACGAAAGACGGCTACAAGCAGATCAACGCGAAGAACACGCTGCTCGCCACGGGCGGTTACGCAGCCAACCCCGTCATGATGCGCGCCCTGCAGCCCTCCACCGTGGCCTGCTGCACCGCCTCCAGCTTCAACCCCACCTGCACCGGCGACGGCATTCGTGCCGGGTTGTGGGCCGGAGCCTCGAAGGACATCGACGCCGCCCCCATGATCTTCGACCGCGGCGCCGTGGCTCCCGGCGTCGATGCCGGCTATGTGGGCGATGGTGAGGATGCCGTCTTCCCCGGCAACATCTTCCAGGAGAACATTGGCAGCCAGCCGTTCATGAAGGTGAACCGCCGCGGTCAGCGCTTCGCCAACGAATCCACCCCCTACGACTTCATCTGCTTTGCCGCCAACTACCAGCCCGGCGGCGTGTGGTGCCAGGTGTACGACAGCAACATGCTGGACGACATGCTGCGCTTCGAGACTGTGGGCTGCTCGCGCACCGTGCCCTACATTCAGATGGGCATGACCTTCGACGAGTACACCGCCATGTCACAGGAATCCGGCATCCTTATGAAAGCCGATACCATCGAAGAGCTCGCCGACATGCTCGGTTTCGAAGGTGCCGACAAGGAGAACTTCCTGGCCGAGGTCGAGCGCTACAACGGCTTCTTCGACAAGCAGGTCGACGAGGACTTCGGTAAGGAGGCCTATCGCCTCTCGGCCATTCGCCAGGCGCCTTTCTACGGCTGCTGGTTCGGCGGGTCGCTGTTGACGACCATTGACGGCCTGCGCATCAACGAGCACTGCCAGGTGCTCGACCCCGAGCTGAACGTCATCGAGGGCCTGTACGCCGCTGGCGACGTGTCCGGCAGCTTCTTCTCGGGCAACTATCCCGAGTACATCGTGGGCGTGGCCTGCGGCCGCAGCTCGGTCGAGGGACGTCACGTAGCGAAGCTCCTCGCCGGCGCTGCCGAGTAGGAACCTTCGATCTTCTTCACCCTCCCTATCGACGAGGCCCCGCGGGGCCTCGTCTTTCTGTTGGGAGCAACGAAAAGCGCCGGGGTCCGATCACAGTCGAACCCCGGCGCTTTTCGTTGCCGTCAGATTTGTTGCCGCCCGCTCCGCGCCGGCCGCAAGGCCAACCGCGCGAAGCCCTACAACCCCAACTTCTCGGCGCGCTGGGCCTGGAGCCAATCGACAAGCTCCGGAATACCCTCGTGGGTGCGGGCGCTCGTGACGAAGATGTCAAGCGTCGGGTTCAGCAGACGCGCCTGCTCCTTGAGGCGATCCATGTCGAAGTCCTCGTTCAGGGGCAGATAGTCGCACTTGGTCACGATGAGCGCGTCCACGGCGGCGAACATGGGCGGGTACTTCATCACCTTGTCCCAGCCCTCGGGAACAGACAGCAGCATCACGCGGGTGTGCGCGCCGGTGTCGAAGTCGGCCGGGCACACGAGGTTGCCGATGTTCTCCAAAAACAGGTAGTCGAAGCGGTCGCCCCCGAAGGCCTCGAAGGCCATCTCCACCATGCCCATCTCCACGTGGCACACGCCGCGGGTGTTCAGCTCCACCGACTCCACGCCGGCCTCCTTGATCTTCAGCGCGTCCACGTCGCTCTCGAGGTCGGCCTCGATGACGCCGAAGGCCTCGACGCCGCGGCCGCGCAGCTCCTTGATGACGGCAAGCAGGAGCGTCGTCTTGCCGGCGCCCGGCGAGGCCATCACGTCCACGAAGAACGTGCCGTCGGCCACGCGCGCCGCGCGGAAGGCGTCGGCCGCCTCATCGTTGGCCGCCAGGATGTTCTTCTTCACTTCGATGACGCGCTTGTTGTCCATTACCAGCCTCCTTGGCCTCGGCGGCGCACCCAGGCGGCCGCGTTTTCTCTCGCGAACCATAGTAGCGGCCTTTCGCCCCCTTTGCCAATGCGCAACGGGAATCGGCTATGCAGATTTCCGCAAATGCAACGAGCCGTTTCCAAAACAGCGTCCCCGTGCGTGCTATAGTGTGCTCGTTGGCTTCAAACGCAGCGAAAACGACAAAAGGAGCCCTCATGGTTACCACCGAAGTAGCCTTCGCCCGCTCGACCTGGCGGAAATCCCGCGAGTTCAGCGATGGCCTGCACGAGTTGGCCCAGCGCATGCCCATGGAGCTCGTGCGCCTGTATGTCACCGAGGGCGCCCGCACGCCCCGCGTCCCCCTGAACTGCTACGACCGCATCGACGAGCTATGCGAACTGCGGCGCGAGGCGCTGCTGGGGGAGATGCCCTATGTGGAGGCCCAGGCGCAGATCTGGCTGGACGAGCACCCCGAGGATGCGGCGCACATGGCGGCCAAGCACCGCCGCACCACCGCCACCCCCGACATGTTGCTCGGCACTGCCGTCATGAACGGCGAGAGCCCCGCCGCCGGCTTCTCGCCCGACACCTATCTCATCGCTCCCAGCCTGCGCGTCTACGAGCTGTTCATGTGGTACGACGAGAGCGAGCGCTGGACCCAGCGGTAGCTGTCCTTGCAGCAAAATATCGCCGACGCTCTTCCACAGGTTCAAGCTTCCCGTAACCTTGTCCCGCCAGCTCGAGCTTTCCGCGACCTTGACGTCCTTGTCGGTTCGAACTTTCCGCTACCGAGCTGCCGCGTCACCCGGTCAAATCGCGCATCATTTTGCGCTTCTGCAAGTTCGCAGCCGATTTGACCGGGTTTTTGCCCCGGAGATGCGCGATGGTTGTCAATTTGACCAGGTTTTCAACACCAAACCTGATCAGATTGGCCCCCAACTCGCATCTCTGCAAGTTGGGGGCCGATTTGTACACATTGTCGCGGTCGGCGTGGGCACGGGCGCGCTCAAGCGGCAACACCCACGCAACAGCAACATCTCGTGCGGCTAATCCTCATGAGGCAGCACCTCGTGAGTTAGGCCTCGTGGCGTTTCTCGTAGAAGGCGGCCAACTCGGGCACCATCTTCTCCAGCGTCGGCAGATCCTCGTAGGCCATATGGCCGTTCTCGTGTACCTTGTACTCGATGCGGCTCGTGATGGACTCAGGCAGGAACATCTTCGAAACGGAGTGCTTCACGTTCCAGAACGGCGTGGCGGCGTCGTGGATACCGCCGAAGAACAGCACGCGGCAGAACGGATTGCGGCGCAGGGCCGTGCCCATATCGTAGGCGGTGTTCGGGCAGGTGGGGCTGCCCATGGTGCCGGGCGCCTGATGCGTCCAGTTCCACTCCTCGTTCACCTTCATGGAAAGCAGCATGTTGATGGACGAGCCCTTGAAACCGGTTTCCTGCACGAGCTTCATCCAAGCGGACTGGTCCGGCGTCATGATGGCGTCGCCGGAGGGATCCTCGCCGGCGAAGAACTCGTTGTCGCCCTGCACGTCCATGTAGGCCGGCTCGGTGAAGCGCATGTCGTAGCGGCCGCAGAACAAGCCCTCGTCGGCCAGGATGTTCTTGCGGAAGGTGTCGAGCTCGATGCGCAGGTGGCGTTTCTCGATGAAATCGGCGGGAAGGCCGATGAGCTCGCTCATCTCAGCAGCCAGCTCGTGCTCTTCAGCCGGGGTAATGGAATCGCTCGCAATGAGAGCGCGACCGTACTTCTCGTCCACGAACTTCCAGGCCTTGTCGAACCACTCGAACTGGTCCACGCCCACGCCGGCCTTCTTGAAGTAGTTGGCGGTGGCGGCGTACACGGGCACCATGCCCATGTAGTACAGGTCGTTGCCGGAAAGGGTGGGAGCGTAATCCAGAATGGTGGACTGCTCGATCACGCCGGTCAAGGCAATGCCGCGCTCGCCGAGCACGCGCATGAGCACCGAGTTGCGCATGGTGCCGTAGGACTCGCCGTACAGGTACAGCGGCGTGTTCCAGCGCTCGTGGGTGGTGAGCCACTGGGCGATGCCGCGCATGAAGGCATCGGCGTCGCCATCCACACCCCACACCTTCTTGGGGTCGTAGCCCTCGGCCACCTTCGAGTAGCCGGTGCCCATGGCGTCCAGGTACACCAGGTCGGTGGAGGGCAGAAGCGAGTAGGGATTGTCCTCAGGGGCCGTGGGGCAGGGCAGCTGCTTCACCGTGTTAATGGGCACACGACGTGGGCCGAGACCGCCGATGTTCACCATGGCCGACGAGCCGCCCGGGCCGCCGTTCCAGCAGAAGGTGACGGGGCGATCGGACTTGTCCTCCTGATCGCTCACATAGGACAGCGCGAACATGTGCCCGATGAGAGTGCCATCGTCGGTGTGCAGGGGAAGCATCTCGGCGGTGGTGGTGTACTTGATGGTCTGCTTGCCGTCAGTCCAGGTCATGTCCTTGCTCGCGGGCTCGGGCACGGGGCATTCCGGCGTGGCGCTCTTCCCGTCGTTCATGGTGACGGTGAAGGAGGGGCTAGTCTCTGCCATGATGGGCTCCTTTGTCTCGATGCACGCCGCATCCGGCCCAAGAGCGCGGAAGGAGGCGCGTACTGCATACGAACCCAGCCTACGCCCTCGCGCAGGCTCGCGGCGCGGACGAGGGGCCCTTGTCATGAAATGCGGGGGAAGCCGTGGCCATTCCGTGAACCGACCTGCGCTTTCTCCACGGAAGGAGGCGCCGTGCGTCAGCGGTGACGCGCAGAAGAACACCGTATGGCCGGGGCGAACGCGCTCCAAAGCGACAGGCACCCATGCCGCAGCGCGCAGGAACCAGCTTCTATTCCCCGAACTGCATGCGGTAGTAGCGAGCGTAGGTGCCGCCGCGGGCCAGCAACTCGTCGTGGGTGCCCTGCTCCACCACGCGGCCGTCCTCCACCACGGCGATAAGGCTCGCGTTTCGAATGGTGGACAGGCGATGCGCGATGGTGATGGTGGTGCGCCCGCGCGAGAGGTCCGCGAGCGAGGCCTGAATGGCGTGCTCGCTCTCGTTGTCGAGCGCACTCGTGGCCTCGTCCAGAATGAGGATGCGCGGGTCGCGCAAGAACACGCGCGCAATGGAGATGCGCTGCTTCTGACCGCCGGACAGACGCGCCCCGCGCTCGCCCACCAGGGTGTCGTAGCCGTTGGGCAGCGAGCAGATGAACTCGTGGATGTTGGCCTTGCGGGCTGCCTCCTCTATTTCGGCCTGGGTGGCGTCGGGGCGTCCGTAGGCGATGTTCTCCCCCACCGTGCCGCCGAACAGGTACACGTCCTGCTGCACGATGCCGATGGCCTCGCGCAACGATTCCAGCGTCACATCGCGCACGTCCACACCGTCGATCAGCACCGCACCCGCGTCCACATCGTAGAAGCGGGGCAGAAGCGAGCAGGTGGTGGTCTTGCCGCCGCCCGACGGCCCCACGAGCGCTACCGTCGCACCCGCCGGAATATCGAGCGAAAGCCCTCGCAGCACCGGATCGTCGGCGCTATAGGCGAACCGCACATCGCGGTACTCCACGTGGCCGCGCTCGGAAGGATCGGCCACGGCCAGGCTCACGGCTCCCGGGCGGTTCGCGACATCGGGGTGCTCGTCCAGCACTTCCATGAAGCGGCGGAAGCCCGCATAGCCCTTCTGCAGCGTCTCGGTGAAGTTGATCAGCTGCTCAACGGGCGAGATGAAGATGCCGATGTACAGTGCGTAGATGGCCAGATCAGTCACGGCCAGGGTTCCCTGGGCCACGAAGTAGCCGCCGCCCACAATGGTCACCGTGTACAGCACGCCCATGAACAGCGAGTTCATGGCATGAAACGCGCCGAGGAACCGATAGGAGCGTTTCTTCGTGTCCAGGAAAGCCTCGTTGGCCCCGCGAAACTTCTCACGTTCGGCCGCCTCGCCGCCGAACGACTTCACCACGCGAATGCCGCCGAGAGAGTCCTGCACCGTGGCGTTGATGCCGGCCATGCGCTCGCGGTTCTCGCGAAACACCATGCGGCGACGGTAGTTCAGCGCAAACGACAGCGCCGCCATCACCAACGTCGCCAACAGCATAATCGCCGTCAGAGGCACGTTGATCATGAACAGCAGCACGAAGGAGCCGACGATCTTCAGCGTGCAGATGAACAGATTCTCAGGCCCATGGTGTGCCAATTCCGATATATCGAACAGGTCGCTTGTCACCTTCGCCATCATGGCTCCGGTGTTGTGGCGGTCGTAATAGCTAAACGACAAGCGCTGGAACTGACCAAACAGGTCGCGGCGCATGTCGGCCTCCATGTAGGCGCCCATGATGTGCCCCCAGCAGGTGATGAACCACTGGCACCCCGTGCGCAGCGCATACAGCGCCAAGAACAGCACCAGAATAAGCCCCAGGCTGCTCAAGATGCGATCGGGCGATTCCAGGAAGAATTCCTTGGTGAAGAAGTTCAGAAACTGCGGGAAGGCCAAATCGATAGCCGCCAGCACACAGGCGCAGGCCAGATCGGCGAAGAACAACCCCTTGTAGGGTCCGTAATAGCCGATGAAGCGCGCCCACACTCGCCGCGCCGACACCTCGGCGTGGGATTCTTGGGATGTGTCAATTGAAGTAGCCATGGCCCTATCATACGCTTTTGCGCGGTGCGGATCGGGGAACGTTTCGGCAACCTGCCTCCTTCAGTTCGCGGCGCGAAGCCGTGCCCGGACGCGCCAGCGCGAAGGACACTACGGATACGCGACCAGCGTTTCAGCCGAAAACGAAACGGCCTTCTCGCTTTAGCGCTCCGACAACGCGCAAGCCCCTACCCCAAGGCCACGTCCAGCACCATCATGAGCACGAAGCCGAAGGCCACGCCGATGGTGCCGATGTTGGTGTGATGGCCCTGCTGGGTCTGAGGGATGAGTTCCTCGGTGACCACGTACATCATGGCCCCGGCGGCGAAGGCCAGCACGTAGGGCAGAAGCGGGGTCACGAGCCCCGTGATGGCCAGCATGAGCAGGGCGCCGGCCGGTTCCACCGCGCCGCACAGGGTGCCTGCCAAAAAGGCCCGGGGCCGCGAGAGACCGTTGGTCACCAAGGGCAGCGACACAATGGCACCCTCCGGCACGTTCTGAATGGCGATGCCGATGGAAAGCGCCGCCACCGATGCGAGCGTGATAGTGGGGTCACCCGCCAGAAAGCCCGCGAGCACCACGCCCACGGCCATACCCTCGGGCAGGTTATGGATGGCCAGGGCCGCCATCATCATAGCGGGCTTCTTCAGCGTGGAAGCCGGGCCCTCGGGCTCGTCAGCGCCCACATGCAAGTGCGGGGTGAAGTGATCGATGGCCAGAAGTAGGAACATGCCGCCGAGAAAGCCCACGGCCGCGGGCACCCATGCGGGCAGAAGTCCTCCCTCGGCCGCCTCGAGCGCCGGGGTGATGAGGCTCCATACGCTGGCGGCGATCATAACGCCGGCCGCGAAGCCCAGAAGCGCCTTGGTGAACCGCTCGGACATGCCGTGGCGCATGAGAAACACGAGCGCCGCGCCCAGGGTATTCCCCAGAAACGGCACCACGAGCGCGATGAGCACGCCCACGACAACGGGATCTTCCACAGCACACCTTCCTCACGCGAAAACGGGGCACCCTACCTAGTAAAAAGTGGGACACCTTACCCGGTAAGGTGTCCCACTATAGCAAGTTCGGCAGCGGGTCGAGGCGGGAAGGACGTGCCGTCACTTCCCTGTAGCGACGCGCGGCTTAGGCGGCGTAGTGCGCGGCGTTCTTGCCGGCGATGCGCCCGAAGGTGTAGATGTCGGTCATGGAGCAGGAACCCAGGCGGTTCGTGCCCATCTTGTGACCGGCCACCTCGCCGGCAGCGTACAGCGCGGCGATGGGCTTGCCGTTCTTGTCGAGCACCTCGGCCTCGGGAGTGATATGCAGACCGCCCATGGTGTAGTGCACGGCGGGCTTGCAGGCCATGAGGTAGTACGGCCCATCCTCGATGGTGTTCATCTCGGCGCTGTAGCCGAAGTCGGGATCCTTCCCGTCAGCGCAGTACTGGTTCCACTTCTCGACGGTCTTCTTCAGCTCCTCGGCATCGACGCCTTGGGCCTTGGCCACCTCGTCCAGCGTGTCGCCCTTCACAATGACGCCACGGCTCTCGCTGTTCTCGTACTCGTCGGCATGCTGCTTCAGAAGGCCCGTCTCATCGGCGGCCTTCTGGTTGAACAGCAGGTAGGCCACTCCATCGGTCTGAGCCTTGATGCCGTTGGAGATGACGTCGCGGCGGTCGAGCTCCTGCACAAAGCGGTCGCCCTCCTTGTTCACGAGAATGCCGAAGTTCTCCAGACGCACATCGCCCACGTACAGCAGGGCCCCGGTCTCGGGATCGCACACCGGGTAGGTCTGAATGTACTCCATATCGATGGTGTCGGCGCCAATCTTCTCGGCCATCACAATGCCGTCGCCCTGGGCGGCCACCGAGTCGGTGGAGAGGATCTTCTCGTCCATATCGGGATTGTACTTCACGCGCATGTCCACGTTCGAGCCGAAGCCGCCGGTGGCGAGCACCACGGCCTTGCACTTCACCTCGGCCTCCTCGCCGGTGACAGGGTTCTTCACCTTCACGCCCACCACCTTTCCGGCGTCGTCGGTAACAAGCTCGGTAGCCTGGGTGTTGTCGATGAGGGTGATGGCGTCCATCTCGTTCACGCGGTTGGTGAGCTTCGTGGTCATCTCAGAACCGGAATGGGTAATGGGGATGATAGAGCGCTTGATGTTGTGACCGCCGAACTGCATGAGGTCGTGCTTCCAGGAGATGCCGCCCTCGTAGGTGAGCCAATTGGCGGAATCGAGCGCGCCGTTGGCGATAATGGCCACCAGCTCCGGGTCGCCCTTGTTGTCGCCGCCGACGAGCATGTCGGAGATGAGCTCCTCGGGCGAGTCCTTCACGCCCTGGGTCACCTGGATCCAGTTGCCGGGCACTGCCATCTCGCCGCCCGAGAGGCAGGTGTCGCCACCGTAGACGCCCATCTTGTCCATGAGCACCACGTTCTTGCCCTCATTGGCAGCCGTGATAGCCGCAGCGAAGCCAGCACCGCCGGCGCCGATAACCACCACGTCAGTTTCCTCGGGCAGCTTCACCTCGCTCTCCCACGCCTGGTAGTCGCGGTTCTTCCACTCCCCGGAGTCCTGGCCGAGGGAATCGAGGGCGCTGCCCACAGCGGTGAGGAATGCCATGGAAGTGAGGGTGGCGCCGCTCACCGTGTCCACGTTCAACGTCTGCCCGTCGATAATCGACTTGGTCATCTTCTCCATGGCCACATCGCCCATGCCCGGCGTCTCGCGCGAGTCGAGCACCGTGATGCGGTCGATGGCACCGTCGTTGGTGGACACTTCCACGGTGAACTTGCCGTGTTTGCCCATACCCTCGCCGATGGCCGTGGTGGCGGTAGCGGAAGCGGCACCTGCTGCGGCGTCGGCCTTGCGCTTCTCGGTGGCCTCCTCATGGGACATGGGCGCACAGCCCGCCAGTGCCAGCGTGCCGCCGAGCGCAGCGATGGCGCCGCCCGTGATGAACTGCCTACGAGAACAACCAGACATGATGACCTCCCTTGGTCGGACTCCCAGAGCGCGATGGCGCACCGTACCGCCCGCGCTTCGAAAAACGCGGCGGTTCGGTATCGATTGCGTGCCATCGCCGACGGTTTCCCGTCACTTCGGCTCCCTTTGATGAGGCCATCATAGAACCCACACACAGGGCCATGTTGCGTTACGGGGGTTCTCAACCGAGCCGTTGCCGGGCCGTTGGCAGACGGGAACACGACCCTCAACTTTATGGAGGCGTCCCCTGCGCCGGCGCTCGGCGATGCAGTCGCCGAAGTGGCCGCCGAAGTGGCCGCCGCATGACCCCGCACTGCCGCCTTGGCCCGGGACCGAGCAGACCCCAAGCGACAGGCGCCGAAGCGCCCGGAGTTGCCCGTGCGGGGCTCATCGGGTAGGCTGTGAGGAAACGAAAGGGGAAACCGTGAACGAACTTGCCATTCTGGATGCCATGCAGGCATGGCACAGCCCTGTTCTCGACGGGCTGGTGGCCGCCTTCACCAGCACGAGCAACCATGGCGAGCTGTGGATTCTCCTCGGCATCGTGCTCGTGTGCTTCCGCCGTACGCGCAAGGCCGGGGTAGGTGTGCTTGTGGCCGTGGCATTGGGCGCCGTGGTCACGAACCTTTTGGTGAAGCCGCTCATCATGCGCCCGCGGCCGTGCGACGTGAACGCCGCCGTGGCTATGATCGTGCCGCGGCCGAGCGGGTCGTCGTTTCCCTCGGGACACACCACGGCCGCCTTCGCTGCCGCGGCCGCCCTCTGGTTCGCCCGCGACCCGAAGGCGCCGGGCGCCCTTGTCGCCGGCGTCACCGTAGCCGCGGTGCTCATGGGACTCTCGCGCATGTACTGCTACGTGCACTACCCCACCGATGTGCTGGCGGGGGCGCTCGTGGGCACGCTCGCGGGACTGGCCGCAGCGCGCATCATGGATGCGCTGGCGAAGCGCCGGCAGGCCGCGCGCACGCCTATCCCCCGCGGGCCTGGCGGTTCCGAAAGCGCCGGCAGCCCCGACGACACCCCCGACCGTCGCGGTCCGGGCGCCTCGGCCTAGAAGGCGCCCCATGAGGCAGACCTACTACGCCATAGACCCCCACCTGTGCTGCCGCTGCGGAGCCTGCCTGCGTATTTGCCCCCACGAAGCCCTGTCCACCGCCACCAACGGACTGCCCTCTATCGACCAAGAGCGCTGCCGGCATTGCGGCATGTGCTTCCGCGCCTGCCGGCTCGGCGCTGTGACGCGCCCCTACGAGCTGTATCGCCTGAAAGACGGGCGGCACCGCGGGCACCGCCCATGAGAGGCCGCTAATACGAGAGCGCGTGGGGAATGAACAGGCGCTGGTAGGTGCTCGTGGCGAAGCGGTCGGTCATGCCGGCGATATAGTCGGTCACCGCGCGCAAGTCGTCGCCGTCGGAAATGGCCCGGTAATCGGCCGGCACCTCGTCGATGTGCGCGGCGTAGTAGTCGAACAAGTCGCCGATGAGGTGCGTCGCCTTCTCCACCTCGGCCATCACGGGCGGTGCCGTGTACACGTTGGCGAACAGGAAGGCGCGCAGCTCCATCATGGCATCCCACACCGGCTGGCTCATGCGGATATCGCCCTCGGCAGCCGAGGTTTCCACCATGTCGCGCACGAGCGTCTCGATGCGGGCGGAATGATCGGCACCGAGAACGCGATGAGTGGTCTCGGGCAGGTCGGCCTCATGCAGAATGCCCGCGCGGATGGCATCGTCGATGTCGTGGTTCACGTACGCGATGCGGTCGGCCGTGGCCACGATGCGCCCCTCCAGCGTTTCGGCACGCAGGTTCCCCGTGTGGTTTAGAATGCCGTCGCGCACCTCGGCCGTGAGATTCAGGCCCGCGCCGCCGTTCTCGATGCGCTCCACCACGCGTACCGACTGCTCGTTGTGGCGGTAGAGCCGCGCCGCCTCGGGGCTGGCCGGGTCGATGCCCGCGTGGCGCGCCAGGGCCGCGGCGAGGGCCGCCTCGCCGGTATGCCCGAAGGGCGTGTGGCCCAAATCGTGGCCGAGAGAGATGGCCTCGGTAAGATCCTCATTCAGCCCGAGGGCCCGCGTGATAGTGCGGGCAATCTGCGCCACTTCCAGCGTATGCGTGAGCCGCGTGCGGAAATGGTCGCCCTCGGAAGCGAGGAACACCTGGGTTTTGTGAGAGAGGCGCCGGAACGACTTCGAGTGCAGAATCTTGTCGCGGTCGCGCTGATAATCGGTGCGCAGCACATCAGGCACGCTCGATCGATCGCGCCCCTCGGACTCGGCCGCCAGCGACGCGTCCGCCGCCAGCTGATCGCGCTCGCGCTGTTCCTGATCCTCCCGACCGATAACGCGCATACCGCCTCCCTTCCCTCCAATTGAGCAGGCATTCCACCTTTCGGCCAGTGTAGCAAAAGAAATGACCTCCCCGAAGGAAGGTCATTGAATCGTCGCTCGCTCCCGATCTTAGTGGTGGAACAGGCGCATGCCGGTGAAGGCCATGGCGATGCCGTACTTGTTCGCCACCTCGATGACATTGTCGTCGCGGATGGAGCCGCCCGGCTCGGCGATATATTCCACACCCGACTTGCGAGCGCGCTCCACGTTGTCGCCGAAGGGGAAGAACGCGTCAGACCCCACAGTCACGCCGCTCATCTGGGCGATCCAGGCCTTCTTCTCCTCGCGGGTCAGCGGTTCGGGGCGCTCGGTGAACACGCGCTGCCACTCGCCATCGGCCAGCACGTCCTCCCACTCGTCGGAGATGTACACGTCGATGGCGTTATCGCGGTCGGGACGGCGGATGCCCTCCACGAAGGGCAGACCCAGCACGCGCGGGTGCTGGCGCAGCCACCAGTTGTCGGCCTTGCTGCCCGCCAGGCGCGTGCAGTGGATGCGGCTCTGCTGGCCCGCGCCCACGCCGATAGCCTGGCCGTCCTTCACGTAGCACACCGAGTTGGACTGCGTGTACTTCAGCGTGATGAGCGCCACGATCATATCGATCTTCGCCTCGGCGGGAATCTCCTTGTTCTCGGTCACCACGTTCTCGAGCAGCGCCTCGTTGATCTCGAAGTTGTTGTGGCCCTGCTCGAAGGTGATGCCGAACACGTCCTTCAGCTCGGTTTCGGCCGGCTGGTAGTCCGGGTCGATCTGCACCACGTTGAAGGAGCCCTTGCGCTTGGTCTTCAAAATTTCCAGCGCCTCGTCGGTGTAGCCCGGCGCGATGATGCCGTCGGACACTTCCTTGGCCAGGTAGCGCGCCACGTCGGCGTCGCACACATCCGACAGGGCCGCCCAATCGCCGTAGGAGCACAGACGATCGGCGCCGCGAGCACGAATGTAGGCGCAGGCGATAGGCGACAGCTCGCCTTCCTCTTCCACAAAGTACATCGCGCGGTCGGTGTCAGTCAGCGGACGGCCCACCGCCGCACCGGCCGGCGACACGTGCTTGAAGGACGCCGCCGCGGGCAGCCCCGTGGCTTCCTTCAGCTCGCGCACGAGCTGCCAGGAATTGAAGGCGTCCAGGAAGTTGATGAAGCCGGGCTTGCCGTTCAGCACCTGGATGGGCAAATCGCTGCCGTCCTTCATGAAGATGCGCGAGGGCTTCTGATTCGGGTTGCAGCCGTACTTCAGCTCAAGTTCGTTCATGATTCTCCTTATCGTTGCTGTAGATCACCGAGGGCGAAGCTACGCGGTATTCTGATTCGCTCAGACAGTCCTCGCCGGACTACCTGCCTAGTCGCCGAGGTTCTTGTTGTAGAGGGTGACGTTGCCGCCGACGTTGGCGTACAGGCTCACCTTGTTCTCGTCGTTCAAAGCCGCCCACAGATCATCGGGGGTCGGCAGCGCCACGGGAATGGGCTCGCCGGCGAAGGTGGGCAGCGGGTTGCCGTCGCCCTGGTAGGTGCTGATGAAGTAGCCGCAGCCTTCATCGGCGCCCTCGTAGGCGAAGAACTCGCGGATGCAGCGGTCGCCCTCGCCGTGCTTCAGGATGGACATCTCGAAGGAGCCGTCGGGGTTCACGATGGCCGAGATGCGGGGGGTGAAGTTCGGCGCATCGGGCTCGTACTCGCGAGCCATGCAGCCCGCACGGAAGTCGCCCGCCTCCACGATGGTGTCGGTCTGGTCGCCGTTGGTCACCACGAGCGCATCGCCCATAGTGCGCACCGGGTGATAGATGATGAGGCTCGGATCCTCCAGGAGCGCCGGGTCGTGGGCCTCAGTTCGGATGCCGTCGGGCTCGATGGCGAAGATGCGGTTGCGGCTGTTGGAGGAACGGCCCATGATGAAGTAGTACACCGTGTCCTTCCCCACCACGATGCCGCGGCCCGGGTAGGGGTTGCCCCTCAGCAGTTCGACGAGATCTTGCATGCGCCTTCCCTTTCTCTTTTTCCTGCGCCTTGCGAGCGCGTCACCGTTTGGCAGCCACCGCGAGCTTCGCAGCCCGCGTGCCTGAAAGACAGATGCACCCCGCCTGGCATTCCCCGCTTCCGCCCATGAAAAAGGGCAAGCCGACATTGCGCACCTGCGCAGGTCGGCTTGCCCAGACGGTCGGCGGAAATCGCGCGCTGCTCCCCCGTGGTTCTCCACGCATGCCCGTCAGTCACAACGCGTTCGCTTAGCCCGCAGGGTACCACGATTTGACGGATCGCGCCGCCGGAATGAGGCCCTTCGCACCCAAACAGACCGTTTTCGTGCAGCAAACTCCGCGAAGTAGACATCTGGCCGTCCGCAAAACAAACCAGAAACCAGGGGCATCGAAGAAATGCCTGTTCGTCGTTTTTCATTCTGCCCGCGCAACGGCAAAGCCAGACTATCCCATGCCCGTCGCATCTACTTCGCGGAGTTTGCTGCACGAAAAGAGCGAATCGGGAAACGAGACGGGGCATCTATCACGACTGCCAAACCGTGCCGGCTCTCGGGACGCGGGTCGAAGGAAACGAGGCGCCCCTTCTACCGCAACTGCTAAATCATGCCGGCTCCCGAGACGTGGGTCGAGAGGGCAGGGCATGGCAGGCCGCCTGCCGCAACCGACAAACGCGCGCCAGGCAACGGACGGGCAACGGTGAGTCAAAGGCTGAGCGAAGGCGTCGCAAGGGGCGCCCTCGCAGGTTTACCCTGAAGCAAATGACCCTCCGACCAAGGAAGCGTCCCATGGCATTCCTGAGGATGAGAAAACTGACCGAGAACGACGAGATCGGCTACTTCGCGCCGCGCACGTGGGAGTTCTGGCGCGCGCTGGCCGTATGCTTCTGCCTATGCTGCATCTTGGGGCACTGGCTGGAGATGCCCTACTGCTGGCTGATGGACAACCTCTTCGGCATCGTGGCCGACGATTACGCCGTGTGGACCGATCCGTGGTATCACCCTTACTGGGTCTACGGCTTCGGCGCCGTGTTCATGACCCTGCTCATCGAGCCTCTGAAGGAGCGCCTGGTGGTGCGTCGCAAGACGCTATGGGGCGCGTTCCTGGAATCGCTCGTCATCGCTATCCTCATCGCCATGGTGCTGGAGCTCGTCATCGGCTGGATGGTGAACCAGCCCGATCCCGTGACCGGCGAGTACCCCTTCTGGGACAACTCCCAGCTGCCCGGCAACGTGTTCGGCCAGGCATGGCTTGTGAACGACTTCTTCATCGGCCTGGCCGCCATGCTGTACGTGTGGGTCGTGTTCCCGCTCGTGTGCGAGGGCTTCTCGCTACTCTCACCTCGCGCCGCCAACGTGGTCTTCGCCATCATCATCGTGAGCTTTGCCGCCTGCGTGACTGCCTCCTACTTGGAACTGAGGCTCTGGGAAAAGTACTAGGAACGAGCAAGCCGCCCATACCGCCCGCGCTGCTCCCGCGTCGGCCAAAGCGCGCACGAGCCCCGATCCGCATCCCCTGCGCGCCGTCCACGCGGGGCGGCCCGGCCGACCCTACCGCATCCAGAGCTCCCGGCTTCCAGCTGCCCCTACTTGCGCCCAGGGCTCCTGGTTTCCGGCCGCCCTACCGCGCTCGGGCCGCTCCTGTCGTGCGATTCCCCTTGAGCAAAGCACGGCGGAGCGGGAAACAGATACAATAGCCCCGACAATTTTTCGCGGCCCGCAAGGAGGCATCACATGGATAGAAACGAGCTGGCGTGCCTGGAGGCGCTTTCCGAGCTGTACCCCACCGCCGAGGAGGCGGCCGCCGAGATCGCGCTTCTGGAAGGGGCGCTCGCCCTGCCGCGCGGAACCGAGCTGTTCGCATCTGACATCCACGGCGAGTACAACGCCTTCTCCCATCTGCTGCGCAACGGCTCCGGCGCGGTACGCGCGCTCGTGGCGTCTTTATTCGGCGGAGCGGCAAACGGCCAGGCAGCCCTTTCCGCCGACGAGCAAGCCGAGCTGTGCGCCGCGGTGTGCTACCCGGCCGAGAAGGCCGAGCTTGTGCTGGAGACCGGTGGCGAAGAGGCGCTCGCAACCCTCATCGAGCGCATGGCCGTCGTGGCCCGCGCGGCCGCCGATCGGCACCTGCTCGTGGAAGTGGACGCGCTCGTGCCCGATGACTTCGCCGTTATCGCCGGCGAGCTTCTGGCCACCCACTCCCCCGCCAAGCAGGCCTGCGCCCGCGCCCTCATCGAAGGCGCCGTGGCAGCCGGGGCAGGCATCGCCCTGGCCGAGGTCCTGGGGCAGCTCGTGCAGCATCTGACGGTCGATCAGCTGCACCTGGTGGGCGATGTGTACGACCGCGGCCCGGCGCCGGCCGCCATCATGGACGAGCTTCTGGACTACCCCAACGTGGACGTGCAGTGGGGCAATCACGACATTCTGTGGATGGGCGCGGCCTTGGGCCAGCCCGGCAGCGTGGCCAACGTGGTGCGCATCTGCGCGCGCTACGGCAACCTGTCCATTCTGGAAGACGACTACGGCATCAACCTGCGCCCCTTGGCCGCCTTCGCCGCCGAGGCCTATGCCGACGACCCCTGCGCCGGCTTCGCCCTGAAGGGCAACCCCGGCCTTACGCCCGCTGAGACGGCGCTCACCGAGAAGACCCAGAAGGCCATGGCCATCATCCAGTTCAAGGTAGAGGCGGCCCTCATCGCCGAGAACCCCTCCTTCGGGCTGGACGACCGCAACCTTCTGCATCTCGTAGACCGCGAGCACGGTACCGTGGTGGTCGACGGCGTGGAATACGAGCTCACCGACACGGTGTTCCCCACCGTGGACTGGGACGACCCCTACCGTCTGACCGAGGGCGAGACGGCTGTCATCGAGCACTTGTGCGCAGCCTTCGCGAACTGCGAGCGCTTGGGCCGCCACACGGACTTCTTCCTAGAGCACGGCAGCCTGTACAAGATAGAGAACGGCAACCTCATGCTGCACGCCTGCGTGCCCCTGGCCGCCGACGGCTCGCTTCTGGAGGTCACACTGTTCGGCGAGACCTACCGGGGGCGCTCGCTCTACGACATGGTGGACGCCTCGGTGCGCGCGGCCTTCACGGCAACCGACGAGGCAGAGCGCAAGCGCGGGCTGGACATGCTGTGGTACCTGTGGCTCGGGCCCGGCTCGCCCCTGTTCGCCAAGAGCAAAATGGCCACCTTCGAGCTATACCTCATCGCCGACAAAGCCGCCCGCAAGGAAGTGAAGAACCCGTTCTATTCTTTGCTTGACGATCCCGCGGTCATCGACGGCATTTTCCGCGACTTCGGCATGGACCCGGCAACCTCGCGCATCGTGTGCGGGCATGTGCCGGTGAAGGCGAAGGACGGCGAGGACCCCGTGAAGGCCGTAGGCCGCGTGCTCTGCATCGACGGCGGCTTCTCGGCGGCCTACCAGAAGACCACGGGCCTGGCGGGCTACACGCTGATCTCGAACGCCGAGGGCCTGTTCCTGGATGCGAACGAGCCGCTTGCCTCCCGCGAGGCGGCGGTAGAGGAGAACGCCGACATCGTGGGCGCGCGCCGCATCATCGAGCGCTACGACACCCCGCGCACCGTGGCTGACACCGATGCAGGCGCAGTCCTGCGCGAGCGCGCCGTGCAGCTGGGTCGCCTGCTCGCGGCCTACGAGAGCGGTCTTATCGCCGAGGAGCGCTAGCCCCCGACTGCACCGTAAGCGCCTGCGAGCCCCGCCTTCGGCCCCAACAGGGTTGGAGGGCAGGGCTTTTTTCGGGCCGCCACGGGGAAATTTCCCAAAATCGGACTATTGCGACTATTTCCGCGAGCTGCCGGGTGCGCTATGGTGAGAACCGAGAAGAACCGATGCGGCTTCGGCAAATGCGACGCCGACTGCCGCAAACCGCAACCCAGGAGGCCCCATGAGCTACTGCGAGGTTTTCAACTGGCCCTACTTCGTAGTGCCCCCTGACGCGCCTCAGGTCGAACTCTACCTCGAGCGCACGGGAGGCCGCATGGACGCACCGGGCTGGCAGTACACGGCCCCCGACGGCTCTTCACGCTGCAGCATCGCCGTCTATTTCGGCACCCTAGCGCTGCACCCGGGCAATGCCACCGAAAGGGAGCAGCACCTGCGCACGATGCTGGAATTGCCCCCGGAAAGCACCGTACGACTCGATTACGCGTGCACTGCCGACCAGACGCTGCTGCTGCGCGCCGGCGAGCCGGGTCACACGCCGTGGCCCTTCTCGGCCCTTACCGCCGAGGCCCTCAGCGAAGCCGAAGCGCTTATCGCCTCCTTCCTCGCCCACGATTTCCGCACCGTGCTTTTGAACCGCCGCGTGCAGGCCCCCGATGAGAGCCTGCTCTTCGCCGACGAGACCGATTTTTACGAGGGCTACCTCGGCGAAGAGGGGCTGCCCTTGAAAGCGATCGCCTGCGACGAAAGCGGCAACCTGCGTTTGATCGAAGATAACCTCTGCGCCCTCATAAGCTAGAACACCCAGCAGAACGCACCGCCCGCGACACGCAACCGCACAGGCCCGAACCCCAACCGCCCCGAGCGCCCGCTTGCCGCCACCGAGAAGGTCCCCCGTCCTCATGGGAACGAATCGGCTACACTTCGATACGCATCTGCCGTCGAACCGTGCAAGGGGGTGTCTCGCCCGTGTCTGTCAACAACGCGCTTCCCGACAAGGAACAGGACCTGTTCCCGCCCACTCCTCCCGAGGGGTCTATCGGCAACCTGAGAAAGACCAATATCAGCGCGCTGGGCATCGCCTTCATGTTGTTCTGCCTGGTATCGGCCGGCGCCTTCGGCATCGAGGAGATCATCCCGGCGGCGGGTCCGGGCCTCACCCTCATCATCCTCATCGTGCTTCCCTTCGTGTGGGCGCGCCCTATCAGCCGACTCGTAGCTGAGGCAAACGCTATTCTGCCGCGCGAGGGCGGCATCTACGCCTGGGCCAAGGAAACCTTCGGCGAGTTCTGGGGCTTCCAGGCCGGCTGGTGGACCTCCATGGATACCTACATCTCATCGGGCGCCTACATCGCCATGGTGGGTGGCTATACCTCCCAGCTGCTGTCGCTCGATAGCGAGGGCACTTTCGTGGTAAAGCTGCTCGTGGTAGGCTGCTTCACGGTGGTGAACCTCGTGGGCCTCATCGAGGTGGAGCGCATCAGCTCGTTCTTCTCGGTGCTCATCCTCATCGTATTCGGCATGGCCGTGGTGTTCGGCCTCGTCAACTGGCAGACCAACCCCTTCGACCCCATTTTCGCCACCCCCGAGGCGCCCATGGGGTGTTTGGTTGATTCGCTGTCTATCGGCATCTGGATGTACTGCGGCTACGAGTGCATCGCAGCCATGTCCGGGGAATACGAAGACTCGTCCCACAACGTGGCGAAGGGCTTCCGCATTGCCCTGCCCCTGATCGCGCTGTCCTACATCCTGCCCACCCTGGCGTGCCTGGCGGCCTATCCGGCCGGCTCCTGGGTGAATTGGGGCATCGACGGCGGCTTCTCGTCCGACGTGCTCGGCTACGGCACCATCTTCTCCACGGTGCTGGGGCATTCGGGCGTGGTGCTGTTCCTCGTCATCGCCATCATGAGCCAGTGCACCATCTACAACACCTACCTGGCCTCAGGCTCGCGCAGCTTCTGGGTGCTTTCGGAGGACAACCTGTTCCCCAAGTTCATCCGCAAGGTGGACAAGTCGGGCCGCAGCCCCTATGTGGGCGTGCTCACCATTGCCATCTCGTCGCTTGTGTTCTCGCAGTTCGACTTCACCACCATCATCGAGATGAACATCATCTTCATCTTGGCACGCTACATGTTCCTCGGCTTCATTGTGCTGCGCCTGCGCAAGATGTACCCGGTGGAAAACCGCCCGGCCGATATGTTCGTCATCGGCGGCGGCAAGGTGGGCGTGCGGCTGTACGCGGCGCTTGCCTTCGGCATCGCCACCTTCACGCTGTGCCTGAACCCCGTGGGCGGCTTCTTCGCCACCGTGGCGTTTCTGGTCTCGGGCGTGGTGGCCTACGTTGTCTTCAAGAAGGTGTACGGCGGCCTCACCGTAGATGACCCTGAACATCACCCCATCGACGCGCGCACGGGCCTAGCCGTGGGAGATATGCGCCGCATCGGCCTGTTCGCCCTCATCATAGCGGGACTGTTCGTGCTGAACGTGGCCTTGAACCTGCTGTTTTTAGGATAGAAGCGCTCGAGGCACAACGCAAAAGCGCCCCACCGGGCCTGTGAACTGCGCCCCAGTTCTTGGACGGGCCAATAAGCGGCCTACGCCGCACATAGGGACTGATTCCGGAACTCCTCCG
>JBCLSG010000011.1:0-91269 GCA_041225375.1 Eggerthellaceae bacterium 24-137 | reverse complement strand
CGGGTAGGCCGCCCCACGTTAGCTAAAGTGGGGCGGCCTACCCGGCAAGGCGCCCCGGCATCGTCAGCGGCCGTGCTTGCCGTACCAGCGGGGCTTGTCCTCCTGGCGCATGTGGCGACCGTGGTAGTGATGGCGCAGCACCTTGTCGAACATGCCGAGCTTCCACAGAATGAGAAACGAGATCACCATGATGCCGGCAAGAACCATAAATACAGCCACACCGTGGGAGTGGGACATGAGGAATGCCCCGATACCAAGAACGATGGTCCACGCGTACACGATGACCACCGACTTGCGCACGCCGTAGCCCTTGCGCAGCAGCATGTGATGCAAGTGCTTACGATCGGCTTGCTGGATGGGCCGGTGGTGGTACAGACGGCGCACGATGGCCGCCGCCGTGTCGGCTATGGGGATGGCCGCGATCACAATGGGCACCGCCATGACGATGATGGTCGGCGAGCGCATGACGCCCATGAGCGAGATGATGCCGATCATGGCTCCCAACATGAGCGAACCCGAATCACCCATGAAGATGCTCGCTGGGGCGAAGTTGTAACGCAGAAACGCCAGCGTGGCGCCGAGCAGCACGATGGAGAGCATGGCCGTCTCCTCGAGCGCCTTGTCGCAGGCGATCACGAACAGGAAGAACGCCGCGATGGCCGCAATGCCCGCAGCCAGACCGTCCAATCCATCGATGAGGTTCATCACGTTCATGAAGCACACGAGGTACAGCACCGTCAGCGGATAGGAGAACCATCCGAACTCGACGAAGCCCGACCCCAGAGGGTTCGCAATGCTGGAGAGCAGGCACCCCGAAGCGGCGATGATGGTGGAGCCGAGCATCTGGCCGACCAGCTTCACGCCTGGTTTCAGCGAGTATACGTCATCCATGGCCCCCACCGCAACGATGGTCAGCAGGCCCACCATAACGCCCAAATGGTTGATACCGCGGCTGTCGCCGGTAATGTAAAAGCCGGCCCAGCCGAAGAAGTACTCACCAAGCACTTCCACGATAATGGCCGCAAAAATACCACACGCCATAGCGATGCCGCCCATCCGCGGCGTCGGGCGCTTGTTCACCCTCCGCTCGCTCGGATAGTCTACCGCGTCTAAACGCAGTGCGAGCCTTCTTGCCAACGGGACGCAGATATACGTCACAGCGAAGGCAATCAGGCCCAGCACGATTAAATGTCGTAATGTAACTCCCACGCGGTCTAGTATAAACGAGAACCGAGGCGATAAGCCCTAGAACTCAAGACCTTGCAGCCATTCGGTGAGCTCCTCCAGAGCCTCGTCCGTCACACCCAGGCGCTGCTCGCGCTCCTGCAAGTACTTCTCGCGTTCCACGAACATGGCCAACTGCTCATCGCTGTACTCGGACAAGTCGATATCACGGGCCTCCACCACGCGCTTGGCGAAGTCGGGCAGCTTGTCGTTCATGGCAGTGATCTTCACCACGTCGCCCGTGTGCGGCGCCTCCACATAGTACCCGTCGCCGAGGTACATGGCCACATGGTGCACATCGCCGCCGTCGTCGAAGAACAGCAGGTCGCCGGGCAGCAGCTCCTCGAAGGGCACCTCCGTGCCCACCTCGCACTGATAGTACGTGGTACGGGGCAGTTCGATGTTGAACACCTCGCGGTAGCAGTACTGCACCAGACCCGAGCAGTCGAAGCCGTTCGGGGTGGTGCCGCCCCACAGGTAGGGCACGCCCAGAAACGACGTGGCCAGGGTGGTGAGGTCGTTCAGATCGCGCGCCTCGCGCACCGGCAGCGGCTCGCCCTTCTCGATCAGCTCCTCGAAGCCCTCGAAACGGGCGGCGTCGATCTCGTTCTGATGCTGCTGCATAGGGGTATCGGCCGTCGGCGCCGAGGGTTTCTCCAGATACACCGGCACGTGGTAGAGCTCCTCGGCCGCGGCCATCTGCGCCTCCCACTCGCGCAGTGAGGCCTGGTACTCCTGGTTCGCGTCCACGTAGGCGCGGTATTCCTCTACCAGCGCGTTGTAGGCCTCCTTATCGGCCTCGGGATCGAGCACCAGATCGAGCCCGGTCACGTCGTCCTTCACGGGAAGCACGAAGGTCTCGGTCATCTCGTAGGTGAGCGGCACGTCGAAACGGGTGAGATCGTAGGTCTCGATGAGATCCTGCAGCTTCTCGGAGTAGAAGATATCGGTGGCGTAGCGCCCCACGAGGAAGTCGCAAGCGTCCACGAACGAATCGGTGTTCGACTTGCGTGCGCCGGCATAGAAATCGCCCATGGAGTTGCTGAGCAAGTCGGCGTAGTCGGACAGCGACTCTTCCACCGTATCGTACTGGCGGAAGTCGGCGTTAATGGTATAGGTGCTGCCCGAACCATCGTCCTCGCGGGTGGGAAGCTGCACGCTGTTGCCCTTGTAGGTGCCCTTAATGCCGAACAGATTGTTGTTCGGCGCCTGGGCCAAGGTAGAGTTGCCTGAAGCAGATTCCAGAATGGCCTGGGCGATCATGACCGAAGCGTACAGGTCGCTCTCGGCCGCGATGGAGCGGGCCGATTCGCCTACGAGCGAGATGAACTTCTCGGTAGTGAGATCCTCGCTGTAGTGGCGCGCCACATAAGAGGAGTTGTCCATGTGGGTAAAGCTGATGGACGGCACCTTCACGGCCACCTGCTTGAGCGGCGTCTGGGCGTGGCCCTTGTTGACCGCCGCCGTATGGCTGCCGGATGTGTTGCCGCCGGCGCCGTTGGCGCTCGGCTTCTGCTGACCGCTGTCCACCGGATTATCGGTATCCACTGGCTCGCTCGGCTTGGCCGGCTCCTCCGGCTCGGGGGCAGGCTCGGGAGTGTCCGGCGTATCAGGCTGCTGGGGAGGTTCGGGGTCGGCCGGCTTCGCGCCGTCGGAGATAACGAACTTCACCGCAGAGCCTGCCGGGATGATATCGCCCGCAGCCGGCGTGGTGCGGATGATACCGCCCGCAGCCACGGTATCGCTGTACTCATGCTCGGGAGCCTCTTCGGACACCGTCAGGCCCAGAGCCTTGATCGCATCCATGGCCGCGTCGACGTTCAATCCGGAAAGATCGGGCATGGCGAACTGGGCCGGACCATCAGAGATCTCGAGGATGTCCACCGACGCGCCCGCGGCCACCTTCGTGCCCGCGGCCGGCGACTGGCTGATAACGCCGTTGCGCTTCACCGTATCGTGGAACGAACGCACGGGCTCTTTCTCCGAGAGCTTCAGGCCCTTCTCCTCGAGTGCCTGCTTCGCCTCGTCGGCCGTCATGCCCGTAATGTCGGGCACCTCGATGTCGGCCACCGGCTCAGCGGGCGCAGTCTCCTCGGGAGCTGGCTTCTCGGGAATCGTAGCGTCGGGAACCGGCTCCCGATCGGCATCGCCCTTGCCCGACGTTTCACCGCCTGCCGAGGCATCGTCCGAGCTGCCAGTCGCATCGTCGGAGTCGTCCTCCTCACCGGTCACGCCGGCCACGCCAGAGGCCTTCTGCTCCTCCTGGACCTGCGCCTCACGCTCGGCCTTCTCAGCGGCCTCCTTCTCAGCGGCCGCCTTTTCGGCCGCAGCTTTCTCAGCGGCTTCTTTCTCGGCTTCGGCCTTCGCCTCTGCTGCAGCCTTCTCGGCAGCCTCGCGCTCGGCCTTCTCCTTGGCGGCCTTCGCCTCCGCCTCGGCACGAGCCTCGGCTTCTTCCTGTTCGGCAACGGCCTCCAGATAGTCTTTCAAATACTGGCGCAGCTTGTCGATATCCACATCGGCGATCTTGCCGTCGGCCCATGCCTTGTCGAGCGCAGCCTCCTTGGTAAGCTCGCCGCTCTGAATCCACTCGATGGCTTGCTCGGCGCTATCGGGAATGGCGAGGCTGCCGTCCTCATCCTTGCCCTTGTCGTCTCCGTCATCGGCATAGCCGGTATCGTATGTTGCGGCAACGCCGCCCACAGGGGCAACGACCAAGGCGGCAGCCGTCAGAAGCGAGACTGCGTTCTTCGATGAGGTCATGGTGCCTCCTTTGTTTCTCATCTCCCGTTTCTCGCCACCCGCTATTTGGGTGCGCGAACCCAAGGCAAAATAATGCCTTGAAACCCGCATTATAACGCGGTTGATCTCGCTGTCCACCGAACGGGAAGTTCACAAAAGAGGTCGCCACAAACCTTAAAACGGCGACAGCAGCGCTTCAAAAGACAGAAAACCGCTGCTGAACTGGTATTATTTCGTTGAAACGACGTTTCCCAAATTCACTGAGAATAGTTTTGAAAAAATCGTAATTCTTATATTGACGTGCGATTTTCACTGATGAACGGGGTCAACGTTTCGGCCTGAGCGCAACCCGAAGCCGCGTCCGGACCGCATAGGAGCCCTCCGGGCTAGATGATGCGCTTGGCGAAAGTGGGCGCAAAGTAGTCGAAGGTGGCCCGCATCACGCGGCCGCCCCCAGTGGAAGCGTGGATGTACTCCCCATCTCCCGCGTAGATGCCCACATGGTACACGCCGCTGCCGTTACCCCAGAACAACAGATCGCCCGGCTTCAGCTTGTCGAGCGACACGCGCTTGCCCAGCTCGCTCTGCTCAGCAGCTGTACGCGGCAGATCGACCCCCGCGGCATGTTTGAACACCCATCGGGTGAATCCCGAGCAGTCGAAGCCCGAAGGCGTCGTACCACCGTAGACGTAGGGCACGCCGATCTGGTCGTCCGCCTCGGCGACCACGGCCGCCCGATCAGCTGCGCGCTGCTTGCGCGCCGCCTCCTTCTCGGCCTTCTCGGTAGCGGCCTCGGCCACACCGCCCACGTAATCCTTGATGTCGGCGGCGAAATCCTCGACCTTCGTGAAGGGGCTCTCGATCGCGCCCTGATCGGCATAGGCCTCAGAGGCGCTCATCGCGACCATCGTCGCGGCAAGGGCGCAGGCGAGCACCAGGGTGCGCACCCGCTGGGAAAAAGATGTCGAAATAAGCATGACGGGGAGTCTATAAGGCACGCCGCCGTACGCCAAGACCCTTCACAACTCCCCCGCGAGGCGCGCACAGGGCTCCCATGTTCACTTCGCAGGCCCTGCGCAACCACTTCGCAGGACCTCCATTTCTGAGGAAAAACTCGGAGAGGGAAAGCGAGCGTCCAGGCAGAAGAGATGGCCGGGCACGAGCCGGATGCAGGGTACCTTGACCGAGCGAGTTCCGCAGCGACGGGAAATGCCGGGGGCATTTCCCCAAAGCGAGGACTGTTTGAGCGAATCAAGATATCGCGCATCCGGCAGGGAGGGTGCCTCCCCGCCCCTCAGACCTCCCGCGGCACCTCGCCGGTTTCCAACAGGTGCAGAAGCGCCGCCTCGTCGAGCACCGGCACGCCGAGGGCGACCGCCTTGTCGTACTTGGAGCCGGCCGCCTCGCCGGCCACCACGAAGCTCGTCTTCTTCGACACCGACCCCGACACCTTCGCCCCCATGGCCTTCAGGCGCGCGCCGGCCTCGTCGCGGGTCATGCCGGAGGCGGCCAGGGTGCCGGTGAGCACGAAGGTGAGGCCGGAAAGCACCTGGGGCACTTCATCGCCCGGCTCCATCGTCTCGGCCGCCATGGTCACGCCGGCAGCACGCAAGCGCTCGATGACCGACACGTTGTCGGGCGTGCGGAAGAACAGCCACACCCCGTGGGCCACCTTCGGCCCCACGCCGTTCACCTCGGCCAGCTCGTCCTCGCCGGCGGCCGCAAGGGCCTCCATGGAGGGGAAGGCGTCGGCCAGAAGCTCGGCCGTGGTCTTGCCCACGTGCCGGATGCCGAGCCCGAAGAGCACCCGCGCGAACGAGCGGCCCTTCGACGCCTCGATGGCCGCCACGAGCTTGGCCGCGATAGTGTGGCCGAGGCGAATGGCCTCGCCCTCTTTGTTCACGCGCCCCGTGTCGGTAAGGGCGAGCTCGTCTTCCGAAAGGGAGTAGTAGTCGGCCACATCGGACAGCCGCCCGCTCTCCACGAGCCGGCCGGCGATCTCCTCGCCCATGCCGTCGATGTCGAGCGCGCCGCGGCTCGCCCAGTGCAGCAGGCGCTCCAGGGCCTGGGCCGGGCAGTCGATGGAAATGCAGCGAAAGGCCACCTCGCCCTCGTCGCGCACCACGGGGCTGCCGCAGCTCGGGCACACGGTGGGCATCTCCCAGATGCGCGCCTCAGGAGAACGCAGGCTCGCCACCGGCCCCAGCACTTCGGGGATCACATCCCCCGCCTTCCGCACGATGACCGTGTCGCCCACGCGCACGTCCTTGCGGTGCACCTCGTCTAAGTTGTGCAGGGTGGCGCGCGCCACAGTGGAGCCGGCCACCACCACCGGCTCCAGCTCGGCCACGGGCGTGAGCACGCCGGTGCGGCCCACCTGCACGGTGATGTCGCGCAGCAGCGTGATCTTCTCCTCGGGCGGGAACTTGAAGGCGATGGCCCAGCGCGGGGCCCGGGCGGTGAAGCCCATGGCGGCCTGACGCGCAAAGGAGTTCACCTTCACTACCACGCCGTCTATCTCGTAGGGCAGGTCGTCGCGCCGCTGTATGGCGCGCTCGCAGAAGGCGCGCACCTCTCCCTCGCTCTCGCAGAGCTGCACGTCGGGGTTCACGTGGAAACCGGCCTCGCGCAGCCACTGGAGCAACTCCCACTGCCCTTCGGCGGCAAGAGCGGCTTCGTCGGCGATAGCGTACATGAAGGTGGACAGGTCGCGGCCCTGGGTGATGCGCGCGTCTTTCTGGCGCAGCGAGCCGGCGGCGGCGTTGCGGGGGTTGGCAAAGGGCGCGCGGCCCTCGGTGATGGCGGCGGCGTTCAGCACCTCGAAACTCTTCTTGGGCATGTACACCTCGCCGCGCAGCTCGAGCGCGTCCACTCCCGGCGCAATGCCCTGAAGCGCCCCCTCGCGCAGGCGCAGGGGCACGTCGCGCACGGTGCGCATGTTCACGGTCACGTCCTCGCCGGTGGTGCCGTCGCCGCGGGTGGCCGCGCGCACGAGCACGCCGTCCTCGTAGGTGAGCGCGATGGAGCTGCCGTCGATCTTCAGCTCGCAGCAAAGCGGCGGGAGCGCGCCGCCGCAGGCCTCGCGCACGCGCTCCATCCACGCGTCAAGCTCGTCCGGGTCCATGGCGTTGTCGAGCGAGTACATGCGCTGCTCGTGCACCACCGGGGCGAACTGCTCGCCCACATAGCCGCCTACGCGCTGGGTGGGCGAGGCGGGCGTCACGAGTTCGGGATGGGCCGCCTCCAGCTCGCGCAGCTCGCGCATGAGCGAGTCGAAGGCCGCGTCCGATATGGTGGGATTGTCCAGCGCGTAGTACTGGTAGCTGTGGTGCTCGATCTCGCGCCGAAGCGCCGCCGCGCGCGCCGCCGGGTCGCTCGCCGCAGCCGCCATATCCGCCCCGTCGAACAGAGGGGCCTGCTCATCCACCATGTCTTCGTCCTTCCATCGAAAAAGGGCCCGGACGAAGCCGGGCCCTCGGTTCACTCGCGCAGGCTATGATACCACTGAAGCTGGGCCGCAGGGCACCGAGCAGACCGCCCGCGCAAGGGCGTCCGCGCCTAGTGGTTGTGGGCCACGCGCACGCGCGCCTGGGGCAGCGACACGCCGAAAACGGCCATCTGCACGCCGCGGGCCATGAGGAAGAAGCCCAAGAACAGCGCGAAGGTGCCGGGCGCCACGATGAACGCGATGCCGCACAGAAGGCTCACAATGCCGGAGAACAGCACCCAGCCCCAGCCGGGCATCTCGCGGTGGAAGCGCACGGCGGCCACGGTCTCGAAGATGCCGTAGGCCAGAACGAAGATGCCCATGACCCAGGGGATCACCACGGCCGACGCCACGGGGTGCACGATGAACAGCACGCCCAGGACGATGTCACACACTGCATAGGCGAGCGCCCAGCCCGACAGCCCTTCCTCGCGGCGGTACTTGAAGTACGCCCACGCATCCACAATACCAGCGGCCAGAAACATGCAGCCAGCGATGACAGCAATGCTCAGAAGCGTCAGGCCCGGCACCATGAGCAGCACGAACCCGATAAGCACCAGGGCAATACCGGCGAAGAACAACCCCCAGTTGCGTCCTACTTTGATATCCATACGTCACCACGCTCCTTAAACCCTGACGATATACTGTGACAGTACCATTCTAGAAGCGCGATGCGGATGCGCGGCAGCAAGCCCCGCACCCGTTGACGCGGGGATTGCGCCATGTTGACACCTTGTTGCGCGAAAGAAACCCCAGATGAGCCGAAGGAGCATTTTATGGGCACGTCGTTCGAACCAACCGATGCGCAGACGGCCGGGAGCCCCGAGGCCGCCGAGAGAAGTGCGCTTTCCTCTCGCGACAACGCTGCGCTGGCAGCCCTCCTCCCCTGGCCCGCAGCCGACGCGAACAAGTACGCGCGCGGCAAGCTCTATCTGGTGGCGGGAGCCGCATCCTACCCCGGCGCGGCACGGCTCGCCGCCGGTGCGGCCGAGCGCGCGGGGGCGGGCTACGTGGAGCTGTTCTGCGCAGGCAAGACGCTGCTCGCCGTACGTTGCGGCGCCCAGCCCTCGCTCGTGGCCCGCGACTGGCGCGCATGGCACCCGACCCGCCTGGAGAAGCCGCGCCCGGGCCATCCCACGGCTTGCGTCATCGGCTGCGGCTTCGAAGGCGACGCCTTCGAGCGCGCTCTGCTCGCGAAGACCCTACGCGCCTTTGCCGGCCCTGTGCTCGTAGACGGGGGCGCCCTCGGACTCATCGCCGATGAGACCGGCCGGCGCTTAGCCGCCGAGCGAGCCCATGAAGGCACCGGACCCCTCGTGCTCACGCCCCATGGCGGCGAGGCCGCGCGGCTCGCGCGCGATGCCTCGCTCGACGATGAGCTGGAGGCGCCGGAGCTGGCAGCCGCCCTCGCCCGGGCCTACCGCGCCCTCGTGGTGCTGAAAGGACCGATTACGTTCATTGCCGACGAGTCGGGCAACGTGGAGAAAATGGAGCGCGGTACGCCGGCGCTCGCGAAGGCCGGCACCGGGGATGCGCTCGCAGGTATTATCGGCGCCCTTATGGCCCAGGGACTCGCGCCCCGAGATGCGGCGGCCCTCGGGTGCGCCCTGCATGCGGAGGCAGGACGCGCCGCGGCGGCGGAACTGACCGAGATATGCGCCGGCGCGCAGGATGTGATCGACTGCCTCCCCCGCGCCGTACGCTTCATTGCAGGACGGGATCGCTAAGATCAATCGGCGCCACGGCGGCGCCAGGCCCTAGGAAGCCAAGCTGGCCACCGTCCGCGCGAGCACGCGCACATCGATGGGCTTGGGCACATGGGCGTTCATGCCGGCCTCCAACGCCTCCCGTTCGTCTTCGGCGAAGGCGTTGGCCGTCATGGCGACGATAGGCACCGTCTGCGCATCGGATCGCTCCAGGGCGCGGATAGCCCGCGCCGCCTCGTGCCCGTTCATGACCGGCATCTGCACGTCCATGAATATCATGTCGAATGTGCCCGGCTCGCTTGCGGCGAACTTCTCCACCGCAGCCTGCCCGTTTTCCGCTACCTCGCAGGTAGCACCGTGAATGCTCACGATAGCGGCGATGATCTCGGCGTTCAGGTCGTTGTCCTCGGCCACGAGGAAGTTCTTGCCCGCAAGAGCGGCATCCACATCTACCTCCGCCGCAGCCGGCGCCGGGTCGGCCGCAACGGCGGCCTCCTCAGTCGGCGGGAAGTCCAGATCGACCATGAAGACGGAGCCGGCACCGAGTTTGCTCTTCACCGAGATGGTACCGCCCATCAGGTCCACCAGGTTCTTCGTGATGGCCATGCCGAGCCCCGTACCTTGGATTTTATTGGTGAGGGTTGATTCCTCTCGTGAGAAGGAGTCGAAGATAGTCGCCAAATACTCCTCGGTCATGCCGATGCCGTTGTCCCGCACGAAAACACGCACATGCTGCAGCGTGCCGCGGCGGCCCAGCGAGCCGTCGACGCGGAAGAGAATATCGCCGCCCTCCGGCGTGTACTTCATAGCGTTCGACAGCACGTTCATGAGAATTTGGCGCAAGCGGCCCTCATCGCCTACCACCTCGTCATGGGTGATGCCGGTCACCTCCACCGTGAACGTCTGTCCCTTCGCATCGGTCTGGGGCCGCATCATGGCCTCCACGGCGGCCACGGTGGTCGCGAGCGAGAAGGGTGCGGCGGCGAGTACCGTCTTGCCCGACTCGATCTTCGACATGTCGAGCACATCGTTGATAAGCCCGAGCAGATGCTGGCCCGACACGGCGATCTTGTGGTTGTACTCGCGCACAGCCGCCTCATGAGCTGCCTCGCGGTCGATAAGCGCCGAGAAGCCCAGAATGGCGTTCATGGGCGTGCGGATATCATGGCTCATGGCCGCGAGGAAGTTGCTCTTGGCGTGGTTGGCTTCCTCGGCCGCTGCCACCGAGTCCATCAGGCGCTGGCGAATGTCGTGCTCATCGGTCACATCGGTCAGCGAGTAGATGACCTTCTCATCGCCGCCGAGTACCACCGGCCGGCTTGTGATGCGCAGCCACACATCGCGGCCGAAGGCGGCGTTGAAGCACTGGAACTCCCAGGTGCGCCGATCGTCGGGTACGCCCGAGTGCACGATAGCCGCCACCTTCGCATAGGCCTCGTTGGAGGACAGGCGATCGATGGAGAAGAACTTCGCGGCCGGCACGCCCAAAATGTCCTGCACATTCTCGAAAACGGCCTCTACCACATGGTCAGCACAGTCAACTACGAAGATGGTCGTGTCGATGCTCTCGCCGATGGCCTGGTAGATGCTCTGCACGTAGCGCTCGCCCCGACGCTCGCGACGGTTGCGGTACACGAGAAGCGCGCCGATGGCCGCGACGGCCAGAAGCGTGGCTCCCACCACGATAATGACCATGCGCGCCGTCACGCCGACGATGGCAGCGCCCTCGGCCTGGTCGTTGGGCATGATGGAATCGGCCTGCACCACCAGCTCGTGGATAGTGGAGAAGTAGTACAGACCCGTGGCGGCAATGACCACGGCCAGCACCGCCACAACCGCCGCAACGGCCGCGAAGATGATGCGCGAATCGAATCTCTGTCTCATGGGCGCCGCGGTCTCGCGAGGCTATTCCACGGTGACGGACTTGGCGAGGTTGCGGGGCTGGTCCACATCGCAGCCGCGCAGCACCGCCACTTCGCGGGCCAGAAGCTGCAGAGGCACGCTGGCCGTAATGGGACTGAACACGTCGCGCACCTTCGGGATGTAGATGACATGGTCGGCGTGCTTGACGATCTCCTCGTCGCCCTCGGTGGCCACGGCGATGATGCACGCCCCACGAGCGCGGGACTCCTGCAGGTTCGAGACCACCTTGTCGTAGACCGGGCTGTTCGTGGCGATGGCGATAACCGGGAAGTTCTCGTCGATAAGCGCGATGGGGCCGTGCTTCATCTCGCCGGCGGCGTAAGCCTCGGCATGCAGGTAGCTGATCTCCTTGAGCTTCAGCGCGCCCTCGTAGGAAGTAGCCGCGCCCATGCCGCGGCCGATGAACAGCGCGCTCTGGGCGTCCATCATAGCCCGAGCCGCCTCTTCCACGGCCGGCCCGCACCCGTCCAGGATGCGCTCCACCTGCTCGGCGGTATCGGCCAGCTCGGTGAACAAGAGCTTGATCTGGCCGCTCGTGAGCTCGCCCTGGGACTGGCCGAGAAGCATGGCCAAAAGCGTGAGGGACACTACCTGGCCGAGGAAGCTCTTCGTGGAGGCCACGGCGATCTCCTTGTTGGCCTTGGTGTAGATGACGCCGTCGGACTCGCGGGCCACGGGGCTTCCCACCACGTTGGTGATGCCGAACACCTTCGCGCCGCGCACGCGCGCATCGCGGATGGCGGCCAGGGTGTCAGCCGTCTCGCCGGACTGGGACACGGCCACGACAAGCGTGGTGGGGGTGATGATAGGGTTGCGGTAACGGAACTCGCTGGCCACCTCCACCTCGCAGGGAATGCGCGCCCAGCCCTCGATGAGGTTCTTGGCAATGAGGCCGGCATGGTAGGAGGTGCCGCAGGCGATGACGTAGACTCGGTCGATGAGGTTCAGCTCCGCGGGCGTCATGTCCAGCTCGTCGATGACGAGGGCACCGCCCACCAAGCGGCCGGCGAGCGTGTCGCGGATGACGCGGGGCTGCTCGTGAATCTCCTTCAGCATGAAGTCGGGATAGCCGCCCTTCTCGGCCACATCGACATCCCAATCCACATGGGTCACCGCAGGCTCGATAGGCTCGCCGTCCATATCGAAGTACTCCACCGCATCGGCGGTCAGACGCGCCATCTGGTTGTCGGCGAGCACCACCACATCGCGCGTGGCGTCGATCATGGCGATGATGTCGCTAGCAACATAGCTTCCCTGCGCCCCACGACCCACTACGATGGGCGAGTCCTTACGGCAGGTGATAATGGTGCCGGGCTCGCCATCAGCCATGACGGCCAGGCCATAGGCACCCACGAGGCGCGATGTGGCCTCGGCCACGGCGGCACGCAGGTCGCCCGTACCAGCCACACACATGCGATGGTAGGACTCCTCTACCAGATGCGCCACCACCTCGGTATCGGTATCGGAGGAGAACACGTGCCCACGGGCCACCAACTCCTCGCGCAGCTCGGCGAAGTTCTCGATGATGCCGTTGTGCACCACGGCGACATCACCCGCGCAGGAAGTATGCGGGTGCGCGTTGGCCTCGCTTGGCTTGCCGTGAGTGGCCCAGCGGGTATGCCCGATGCCACAAGTGCCCGTGAAGTCGAAGTGCTCCAAGGTGTGGGCGAGCTCGCTCACCTTGCCCTTGCGGCAGACCACCTGGATAGCGTCGCCCTCCTGGATGGCCACGCCGGCCGAGTCGTAGCCGCGGTACTCCATGCGGGTCAGACCTTCAACGAGAATAGGCTCAGCTGCAGCGCTTCCGGTGTATCCGACGATTCCGCACATAGTTCCTGCTCCTTAGCAAAAAGGGGCGGCCGGCGCGGCCGCCCTCGGTTCTCTCAAGCGATTTCCCCATTGTAAGGGGCGCGAAGCCCAAGCGGGGCGCCTTTCACGAAACGCCCGCAGGAGCGCTGGGGGCGTCAGCCGCAGCCTCGGCCGCACCGGTGCCCGTGACGGCTGCGCTCTCGGCCGCGTTGGAGTTCGCAGATCCGGTGTCCGCCGCGGCCTCGGCCGGCCCCGCATCCGACGGCGTGGGCGCGGGCGGCAGCTCGTCGAGCATGGTGCGCGCCTCCTTGAACTGGCGCGTGAGCTCTTCCATAGGGTCGCGGCGCCGCTCGGTGGCCGCCACCGACTCCTCGGTGATGGCCATGGCGCAGGCCACCGCGTCGGTGTGGGTGTAGGACAGCGAGATGGGAATCTCGCGCACGCCCTGCTCGCGGGCCACTTCGCGGGCGCGCCCGGTGAGCACCACGTAGGGGCGCCCCTTGCTTGTGCGGCGTACTTCCACGTCCAGCCAGCCGATGCCGCCGGAAAAGCCGGTGCCGAGGGCCTTCAGCACCGCCTCCTTGGCGGCGAAGCGCGTGGCGTAGTGCACCTCGGGATGGGCGTGGGAGTCGCAGTAGGCGCGCTCGGCGGCCGAGTACACCTTCTCGGCGAAGGCCGGCGAACGTTCGAGGATCTTGCGCATGCGCTCGATCTCCACAATGTCCACGCCGAGACCCACGGTCTCGTCGGGCACCGTCATGGACAGTGCTCCGTCCACAATAGCCTGGGATTTCTTAGAACGGGCCATGGCGTCTACGCCCGCACTTCCGCGCCAGTGGCCTTCTGCACCTTGTCCAGGAGCTTGCCATGGGCACGCTCCACTTCCTCAGTCGTGAGCGTGCGGTCGGCCGCACGGTAGGTAAGGCTATAGGCCATGGACTTCTTGCCCGCACCCACGCGCTCATCATCGCGGTACACGTCGAAGAGCGTCACCGACTCCAGGAGCTTACCGCCGGCAGAGGTCATGACCTGCACCATCTTCTCGTGGGTCACATCCTCCCCCACCACGAAGGCCTGGTCCACGGCCACGGCCGGGAAGGTGGGCACGTCTACATAGTCGCGGGCCGGACGCGCCGCGCGCACGAGCGCCGCCACATCAAGCTCCAGGGCCACCACCGGCGCCGCTGCATCGAAGGCGTCGCACACGAGCGGGTGCACCTCGCCCACCCAGCCGATGACGGCGCCATTGCTCAGCATCTCGGCCGCACGGCCCGGCTGCAGCTGCGGCGCCTCTTCGGCCGTAAGCGCGCGGAAGCGCACCTTAGGGCACGCGAGTTCGCGAGCGATGCTCTCCACGACGCCCTTGCCGTCGAAGAAGTCGAAGGGCACCGCCGGCGCGTTCCACGCGGTATCGGCCATGGCACCGGCCAGCACGGCAACAAGCTTCTTCTTCTCCTTGGCCCGCTTCTTGCCCTCGTGGGCGGTGAACACCGTGCCGATCTCGTAGAGCTGGATGTTCTTCACGCCGCGGGCCTGGTTGTAGGCCACCGAGCGCAGAAGCCCGGGCAGAATGGACTGGCGCATAACCGACATATCGGCGTTCAGCGGGTTCAAGAGCTCCACCGCGAGCCCCAGGCCGTCGGCGGGCAGCCGCAGCCGCTCCACGTCGCCCGGCTCGGCGAAGGAGTAGGTCATGGTCTCGTTGAGGCCCGCAGCGCGCAGCACGTCGTTCACGCGGCGCACCACCTGCTGCTCGGGCGTGCGCGCGCCCACGCGCTCGCGGCCGCCGGGAAGCGTCGGCGGGATGCGGTCCATGCCCCACAGGCGCAGGACCTCCTCGTACAGGTCGATCTCGCGCTCCAGATCGGGGCGGAAGGTGGGGGCGAGCACCGAGAGCACGTCGGCATCGCCCGTGGCCTCCACGGCGCAGCCGAGTCGCACGAGAATGTCCTCGATGAAGTCGGCAGGAATATCGGCGCCCATCATGGCCTTGAAGCGCGGAATGCGGAAGGTGAGGGCGCGCGGGGCGGCCTCGCGACCGTAGACGTCCACCACGCCGGGGCGCACCGTGCCGCCGGTCACCTCGGCGAGCAGGGCCGCAGCGGCCTGGGACACCAGCTCGCACAGGTTCTCGTCCACGCCGCGCTCGTAGCGCATGGAAGCCTCGGAGATAAGCCCCAAATTGCGACTCGTGCGCGAGGTGCGGCCGTTGCAGAAGTCGGCCGACTCCAAAAGCACGGTGGTGGTGGCCTCGGTCACCTCAGTGTCCAGGCCGCCCATCACGCCGGCCAGCGCCACGGCACGCTCGGGCGTGGCAATAACGGTCATGTCCTCGGTCAGCGCCCGCCTCTCGCCATCCAGGGTAGTGAGCTTCTCCCCTTCCGCGGCGGCGCGCACCACCACCTGCACATGCCCGTCGGAGCCGGCCAGGGTGTCCAGGTCGAAAGCGTGCAGGGGCTGGCCATAGAGGTACAGGATGTAGTTGGTCACGTCCACCACGTTGTTGATGGGGCGGCCGCCCGCGGCGCTCACGCGCTCGGCGAGCCAGTCGGGCGAGGGCCCCACCTTCACGTTGTCGATGACGCGGGCGGTGTAGCGCGGGCAGCGCTCGGCATCCTCCACGGCAACTGACACGGCCTCGGCCACATCTGCGCCGGCAACGTGCTCGGCCAGCTTCGCCACGTCGGCAGCGAGCGGATAGGCCACCGGCTGCTGGTACATAGCGCCCACCTCGCGGGCCATGCCCACCACCGAAAGGCAATCCGGGCGGTTGGGAGTGATCTCCAAATCGAGCACGGTGTCGCCCGAGCCGATCACCTCGGCGATGGGCGTGCCCACCGGCGTGCCCTCGGGCAGAATCCAGATGCCCGAGTGGTCGGAGCCGAGTCCCAGCTCACGCTGGGAGCAGCACATGCCGCAGCTCGTCACGCCGCGCAGCTTCGACTTCTTGATCTTGAAATCGCCCGGCAGCACCGCACCCACGGTCGCCACGGGCACGAGAATATCGGCGGCGATGTTCGGCGCACCGCACACAACCTGCACGGGCTCGTCCGCGCCCACGTCCACGGTCACCACGTGCATGTGGTCGGAGTCGGGATGGGGCTCGCAGGTGAGCACATGTCCGACAACGACGCCTTCGAAGACCTCGCCGGTCTGCTCGACGCCTTCCACACCCGTACCCGTCAGATCCAACCGATCGCAGAACGCCTTCAAATCGCTCGGCACCTGCGTATATTCCGAAAGCCACTTCAAAGATACTTTCATGTCAATTTCTTTCTCTTAATCGCCTGTCTCATTTGACAACAAGATCTCTCCCCTGCCGTGGCCATGCGTAGAGGGATTTCGGGTGGTGCTCACCAAGCGAGTTCCGCAGCGAACGAAAATGTCCAGTGGACATTTTCGCCGAGCGAGGACTGTCTGAGCGACTGAGCACTACCCGGAAGCCCGACCCCGGCAGAGCCGCAACTAGAACTGTCGTAAGAATCGCATGTCGCCCTCAAGCAGCATGCGCAAATCAGGTACGTCGTACTTCAGGCAGGCGATGCGCTCCACCCCCATGCCGAAGGCGAAGCCGGAGTACTCCTCCGGGTCGATGCCGCTCATGGAGAGCACGTTCGGATCCACCATGCCGCAGCCTAAAATCTCGATCCAGCCGGTGCCCTTGCACATGCGGCAGCCCTCGCCGTGGCAGATACCGCAGCTCACGTCGGCCTCGGCGGAAGGCTCGGTGAACGGGAAGTAGTGGGCACGGAAGCGCGTCTTGCGCTCGGGGCCGAAGATCTGCTTGCACACGTAATCCAGTGTGCCCTTCAGGTCGCCGAAGGTGATGCCACGGTCGATGACGAGGCCCTCGATCTGGTGGAACTGCGGCAGATGCGACGGGTCGGCCACATCGCGGCGGTACACCTTGCCCGGCGCGATCATGTAGATGGGCAGATCCCAGTCCTCCATGACGTGCACCTGCACGCCGGAGGTCTGGGTGCGCAGAAGCACGTCGGACTCGCCGCGCACTCGCGAGGTTTCACCGGACAGGTCGCGCACGTAGAAGGTGTCCTGCATCGATCGGCTCGGGTGGTCGGCCGGCGCGTTCAGGGCCGTGAAGTTGTAGTAATCGGTCTCGATCTCGGTACCTTCCACCACCTTGTAGCCGAGGCCCAAGAAGATATCGGACACCTCGTCGATGATGCCGTTGATAAGATGGCGCGTGCCCATTTGCTGGACGCGCCCAGGCAGGGTGACATCCACGGCGGCCGCATCGATGGAAGCCGCCAGCTCCGCCGCGTCGATGGCGGCCTTGGCGCGCCCGAGCGCCTCCTCGATTTCCACGCGGGCGGCGTTCACCGCCTTGCCCACGCTCGCGCGCTCCTCAGGGGGCACCGACCCCATGGATCTCAGGTACCCGGTCAGGGTGCCGGACTTTCCCAGCACCGCCACGCGCACCGCCTCCAGCGCCGTCGAGTCGGAAGCCGCCTCGATATCGGCGAGGGTCTGCGCGCGCAGGGCGGCAAGTTCCTCTGCAATGGCCATAGCTGCTCTGCCTTTCGCTCTCGCATCCAACAAAAAAAGCCCTCTCTCGCCTCGGCCGGAAACAAGCTTCCGGAAACCCAAGGACGAGAGAGGGCTCTCGCGGTACCACCTCGGTTGGCGACGTGCGTCGCCCGCTCGTTGCGCTCGATGACGGGAGCGAACCGTCGTCCCCTACGGTCGTCTCGTGCCCAAAGGCACGTCCGGGTTCAGGGGCGCTGCTCGGAAGGGAACGGGTTCGCGCCGCCGGCCGGGCCCTTTCAGCCAAGAGGCCCTCTCTGAAGACCGCTGATGCGCGCACCTTATCTTCGTCATTGCATGTAAGTGTGCAGTATAGCGCACTTCTTCCCAGCACTTCAGGGAAATCTTGCAGAGCGGAAAAGCCTACAGGAAACGGTACTTCACCGTGCGCAGGCCCCATCCCTTGCAACTGGAGAAGCCGAAGGCCTTCCATACACCGGGCTGTAGGTCGAGCACGCGGCTGCCGCCGCCCATGCTACCGCAGTCGTTCACCGTCGCGTACACCGTCTTGCCGCCATACTTGATCTCCACCGTGCGACCGAAGTAGCTGCGATAGTTCTTCAGCGATTTCGGCACCGCAACGCCCATGGAATTGTCATCGCACACGGCACCTGTAGCCGTCGTACCCGGGTTGGGCGTGGAGGGATCGGTCTTGCCGCCATACGCCGAGGCCGTGCCGGAAAGCCAACCCTCGTTCGAGCTGTCAGACGACCCCGAGGAATCAGACGAACCCGACGAGTCGCCCTCGCCAGCCGATGCGTCGTCATCTTTCTTGTCGGAGCCGTCAGAGGCCGACGCGTCGTCATCCGAGCCCCCATCGCTCGCCTCATCGTCGGGATCGGGCTCCACGGGGACGTCGTCCCCAACCACCGGCTCACGGTCACCCGTGTTCGCGTCGGCGCTTTCCTGCGGAGCATTGCGCGCGGCGGCCGCCGCGGCCTCCTCCTGCTGCTTGCGCAGGGCCTCGGCCTGAGCCGCAAGCTCGGCCAGACGAGCCGCGTGGTCGGCCTTCGCGCTTTCGAGGCGATTCATGGCGTCGGCCACGATAGACTCGGCTTCCGCCCGCTTCTCCTCTTGGGCAGCAAGCGCCTTTTCCTGCTCGTTCTTCTGGGCGTTCAGTTCGTCAGACACCTCATCGAAGGCGCGCTTGCGCTCCTCCTGCTTGGCAATCTCATCGGCCTGAAACGCCATGATCTGGGTGGCGTATTCCATGTTGCGGAGCAGATCGGAGAAGCTCTTCGAATCGAGCACCATCATTAAAAGCCCCGTCGCGCTGCCGTTGCGGTACTCGCCCACAGCGACATCGCCCAAGGTTTCCCGGCCGTCCAACATAGCCTGCTGGGCTTCCAGGGCAGAGGCGCTCGTCTCATCGATCTTCTTCTGAAGCTCGTTCACCTGAGCGGACAGAGCCTCGTATTCCTCATTGATCTGTGCTATGCGGGCCTCGGCATCGTTGAGCGTAGCCTGGGCCTGATCGACGGCGGCCTGTCCGTCGTCGGCGGGATCTGCCAGAGCCGCAGAGGGTGCCACCCCCATGAGGGAAACGGAGAGCACCATTGCCAGCAATATGGCAAGCGCCCGCTGTCCCTGTCGTTGCAGCTGTACCAAAGTATCCCTTTCACTATGCCAATAGGTCGCACGCGCCTGGCCGCAAAATCCCAGCCAGGAATATGCATCGTTTAATCTTCCTGAATTTAGATGCCTGTGGCAAGCGCTTTGCCGAAAAAGACACGAGGCCGCCGCGTCATCATCACGGACTTTACCATATTCAGTATCATATTGCAAATATTTGTTCGTATTATAGTTGTATTTTTGCATTACATTGGCTATACTTCCTATCCAACGAAAGGAGACGTCATGCACGCAATGGTAACCGCCCGGGTTCCCCAGGAAATCCGCGACCAGGTCAATGCCCAGCTTCGCGCTATCGGATCCTCCCCAACCGAGCTGGTCAACGCCGCTTACGACTATGTGCTGAAGACGGGTGCGTTGCCCGACGCGAACGAGGACGACGCGCCGCTCTGTATCACCCTCACCGAGGCCCAGGAAAACGAGCTTCGGTTCCGCCTCAAGCACGCGACCCGATCGGTGCCGCCGTCGTTTTGGAACGATCCCGACCCTTTCTCGAAGGAGGCCTAGCCCATGAGACTCCTCATTGATACCGATGTGCTGCTCGACCTCATCGCCGAGCGCCCCCAGTCAGTTGCGGCATGGAACAAACTCAATGCCCTTGAGCTGACCGGCTGCGCCGAGCTCTGGGCCGCCGCCTCATCCTACGATCGCCTGCGCGACCAACTGATCGCCGTACTCGGCGACGAGGACGTACGCTCGGCTCTGCGCTCGACCATGGGCTTCATTACCGTCTGCTCGGTAGACGGCTCCGACATCCGCTTCGCCCTCGACCACGTCGACTTGCCCTACGAGGCGGCCATCGTCGAATCCTGCGCACGCAAGATCCAGGCCGATTACATCGTCACCAACAAAGGAGCGCTGGCCATCTCGCGCCCCATCAGGCGCGTCACTCCCCCCGAGCTGTTTGCCGACATCGAGGCCGAACGCGGCATCGTCTTCGACCTCGTCGACTTCTGAGAGGGGTGTCGCTATGATTGATGAGATCCTCGTGCGCGATCTCGCTCTTATCAAAGAGGCCTCGTTCGCCCCGTCCCGCGGTCTCACCGTCGTCTCGGGCGAGACCGGCGCAGGCAAGACGGCCCTCATCTCGGCGTGCAAGCTGATGATCGGCGCCCGCGCTGACAGCTCGCTCGTGCGCCAAGGCGCCTCTCAAGCCGAGGTATCGGGGCGTCTGTTCGTTACGCCCGACCCCGAAGACGACGCCTTCCCCAACGGCCTTTCCCAGACCGATGCCGACGGGGAGCTCGTCGTCTGCCGAAAGGTGAGCCCCGACGGACGTTCCCGAGCCACCCTGAACGGGTCCATCGCAAGCGCCTCCGAGCTCGCCCGCACCGTCGGTCCCCTTATCGAGCTGTGCGGCCAACACGAGTTCCAAACGCTCCTGAAACCCGCAGGCCATGGCCGCATCCTCGATACCTGGTCCGCCGAGGCGGCCGCCCGGGCGGCGGCATATCGGGAAAGCTTCGACCGCCATGCCGCCGCTGAGCACGCCCTGAGAGACGTGCGCGAGCAAACCAACGCCTCCAATGCCCAGCTCGAGGAAGCGCGCTTCGCTCTGCAGCATATCGAGACTGTCAACCCGATGCCCGGCGAATACGAGGAAGTGCGCGAGTATCTCAGCCGCGCCGAGCATGCCGAGACCCTTGCCCGCAATTCCCATGGTGCCGCCGCGGCGCTTTCCGACGAAGGAGGCGCCCTTGACGCCCTCAGCAGCGCCATCGCCCTGCTCGACGAGGCGGCCCGAGCCGACGAGGAGCTCGCCCCCTATGCAGCCTCTCTGCGCGAGACCTGTTTCATCGTGGAGGACGTGGCCCGCGACATGGCAAGCTATTGCGAGGGCATCGACTTCGACAGTGCCTCGCTTGCCCAGGCCCAAGAACGCATGGGAGCCCTCCAGGGGCTTATGCGCTCGTTCGGCCCCACAATGGACGAGGTCTTCGCCCGTTGGGAGGAGGCGGCCTCCCTCGTCTCCCTTGTCGACGACGCCGACGAGTGCATCCGCCGCGCCGAGGAGGCGCTGGCCGAGGCCGAGAACGAGTTGCAGGCAGCGGCAGCGGCCTACCGAAAGGCACGACAGGAAGCTGCGCCCGTTTTTGCCCACGACGTAAGTGCCGTCATGAGCCGACTTGACATGGGCACCGCCGAGATGCTGTGCTCGGTGGAGGAGCTTCCCCGCGACCAGTGGAGCCGCAGCGGTGCCGACGCGGTCACCTTCGAATTCAAGCCCGGCAAATCCATGCAAGCACGCCCCCTCGCACGCATCGCATCGGGCGGCGAGATAAGTCGCGTCATGCTCGCGGTGAAAGTGGTGCTCGGAGCCAAGGACGGCACCGAGACCCTCGTCTTCGACGAAGTGGATGCCGGCGTGGGAGGAAGCACCGCCAACGCGCTGGCCTCCGTGCTGGCCGAGCTGGCCGAGAGCCACCAGGTGATCGTCATCAGCCATCTCGCGCAAGTGGCCGTGATGGCCGACACCCACTACACCGTGGAAAAAACCACAGATGATGTTCCCGAAACGCGCCTGCGCGAAGTAGAGGGAGACGACCGCGTGCGGGAAGTGGCCCGGCTCCTATCGGGGAGCGCCACCGACACGTCCCTCGCCCATGCCCGTGAGATGCTCGAGGCAGCCGACACTCACCGCTAACTAATCGAAAAAGCTGCCGCAGATGCAGGCGCGACCCTCGCCGATCGCGCCGAGAGACGACTCCGTCCGCCCGGCCAGCCGTCGATAACGCCCTCAAGAAAAAGGGCGCGGCCCCTTCAGGAGCTGCGCCCTTCGCGTAGTCGGTCGAGAATCCGAGCCTACGACTCCTCAGCGGCCGCAGCCTCAACAGCGGCCTCGGCCAAAGCCTTCGCGTCGTCATAGGCCAAAAGCTCGTCGATGGTCACGAACTTGAAGCCCTTTTCCTTCAGGTAAGGCAGCGCCACCTTCAGCGCCTCAATGGTCTGGGTGCGATCGCCGCCGCCATCGTGCATCAGGATAATATCGCCCGGCTTTGCAGCCATGATGTTCTCAGCGATTATCTCGGCGCCCGGCTTGCGCCAGTCCTCGGTATCGATGTTCCAGCCGATCTCGGAGGTCACGTAGGGCTGCAGGTTCCAGATAATATCACCCTGGTAGTTGCCGCCAGGCGAACGAAACGCCTTGGACGCTTCCTTCCCCGTCGCATCGGTGATGGCCTGCTGGCCCTTCTGCACTTCCTCGATCTGCTTCTCGGGGGTTTGACGGGTCATATCCACCCCGTTGCCCCCACCGCTTCCAGCGTGGTCCCAGCTATGGGTGGCAATCTGGTGACCGGCTGCCGCCATCTTCTCCATAGTCTTCGGCTGGTCGGCGATCTGGTTTCCAATAGTGAAAAACGTGGCTTTCACATCATATTTCTTCAGTAAGTCGAGCAGTTCGCTCGTGGTGCCCCACGGGCCGTCGTCGAAGGTGAGGGCGACCACTTTGTCATCGCCGGTGTTGGCGTTGTACTTGAAGTAGATATTGTCGGAGGCCTTCTTGACGACCTCCTTCGCCGTTTTGCCCGAAACCTTGCCGGTACGCTTTTCGACCTGACCGGTCTCTCCGGGAATATACACGTGGATAGCCCCTTGGCCGAGCTCTACATTCTTGGGCTTCTTCTCCACCGTCTCCACGTCGTAGTCCTCCATGACATCGGAGCCGTTGCCGATCTGCACCGAATCACCCTTGTGCACGACCACGTTCGGGTCCTCGATAGGGTTGCCGTTGATGGTACCGTCGAAGGGATTGCCGCCGCCCTCTTCGAGTACCTCGCCCTCCACATCGATAAGATTGCCCGGCTTGGGACTCACCACACCCTGAGCCACCAGATCGCCCACGGTGGTACCGTTGTCAACAGTACGCGTCATGCCGTTCACGGTCATATTGAACGTGGCGGGATTCAGATAGAAGTACACGCCCACGCCGATAGCCGCCAAAATGACCACCGCGGCCACAATGCCCGCAATACCCGCCTTCTTACGCCCCTTCTTCCGATAACGCGAAGCATCGTAGGGCGACATCTGGCCGGGAGTGGGACGCGCCGGCGCCACACGGGGATTACCCGCCGTGGCCGCGAATCCCGCATAGCCGGACTCGCTTTGATAACGAGAGCCGTACTGGGGATGATTGGCCGCGCCCGGATGGGGGCGATTCGTCGCAACGGCGTATTCCTCGTAAGCGGCCCGGGCAGCCGCTTCCTGAGATACAGCATCGCAACCGGGCGCATAGACAGGGGCGTCCGGCTCGGGCGCGGCAGCGGCGTCGGCGGCAACAGGAGCCTGCGCCGAGGTGTCGCCAGGATGACGGCGAACGGGACGCTTGTGCTGACGCGGGTTGTTGCGAGGATTGTGAGTGCCCGCGGGCGGCATCGACTGGTCGGACATTACTCTTCCTTCATAGGTGACGCGAGCCGTGGGAGCACGGCAGATGACGTTGATCGAATAGGCCGATTATAAGCGTTCCGCCGTCGCGATACGCGCCGCACTGCCTTACATTTCCGTAAAGTTCGCAATCCGCGCGATCTTCACAAAATTTCGCTGAGCGAGAGCCTCCTAGTTGGCGCGGCTGCTGCCATAGGCGGCGTGCTTGCGGTTGCCGTAGGCGCTTCCCTTGCGAGCGCTCTTCTTCAAATCCTTCAGCACGTCGTCCTCCGACTTGTCCTCCACGGTGCTCTTCAGTTTCACCACCTGGTCGCGCAAGCGGGCTGCCTCCTCGAAGTCCATATCGCGGGATGCGGCCGCCATGTCGTCTTCCATAGACGAGATGAGACGCAGCACCTCCTCGCGCGACAGCTCCGCGAGTTCCTTGTTCACCTGCTCGGCCGTGGTTCCCTCCACATCCTCGGTGATGAATCCCATGATGTCGTTAATGGCCTTGCGAATGGTCTGGGGCTTAATGCCGTGCTCCTCGTTGTAGGCCATCTGGATGTCGCGACGCCGGCGCGTCTCGTCAATAGCGCGGCGCATGGAGTCGGTAATGCGGTCGGCGTACATGATGACCTCGCCTGACACGTTGCGGGCTGCGCGCCCGATAGTCTGGATGAGCGAGCGGTGGTTGCGCAAAAAGCCCTCCTTGTCGGCGTCCAGAATGGCCACGAGCGATACCTCGGGCAAATCCAGCCCCTCGCGCAGAAGGTTGATGCCCACGAGCACGTCGAACTCGCCGCGGCGCAGATCGCGCAAGATCTCGGTGCGCTCGAGTGTGGCGATGTCGGAGTGCATATAGCGCGCCTTCACGCCCTGATCGAGCAAATGGTCAGTCAGATCCTCGGCCATCTTCTTCGTGAGCGTGGTGATGAGCACGCGCTCGTCGCGGGCCGCGCGCGCCTTCGCCTCGTCGATGATGTCGTCGATCTGGCTTTTGCTCGTGCGCACCACGATCTCGGGGTCGAGCAGGCCCGTGGGACGGATGACCTGATCCACCTGGGCGAGGCTCACCTTCTCCTCGTAATCGCCAGGCGTGGCCGACACGTAGATGAACTGAGGGATACGCTCCTCGAACTCGTCGAAGCGAAGGGGGCGGTTATCCAGGCAGCTGGGCAGGCGGAAGCCATGCTCGGCCAGGGTGATCTTGCGGGAGCGGTCGCCCTCGTGCATGCCGCGGATCTGCGGCACCGTGACGTGGGACTCGTCGATGATGCAGAGGAAGTCCTTCGGGAAGTAGTCGATGAGGGTGTAGGGCGGTTCGCCCGGCTCGCGCCCGTCCAAATGCCGCGAGTAGTTCTCGATACCAGAGCAGAACCCCATGGTCTCCAGCATTTCCAAGTCGTAGTTCACGCGCATCTCCAGGCGCTGGGCCTCCAAAAGCTTCCCCTCCTCCTTGAACTGCTGCAACCGTTCGCGCAGCTCGTCCTGGATGGTGCCGAGCGCCTTGTCCATCTTGGGGCGCGCCGTGACGTAATGGGAAGCCGGCCAGATGGGCAGCGCCTCGTAGGAGTTCAGCACCTCGCCCGTGACCTGGTCGATCTCGTCGATCGATTCTATCTCATCGCCCCAGAACTCGATGCGGATGGGATGGTCGGCGTAAGGCGGGAACACATCGAGCGCATCGCCCCGCACCCGGAAGGTGCCGCGCTTCTGCTCGTAATCGTTGCGGTCGTACTGGATGTCGATGAGCTCGTGAATGACCGCATCGCGGTCCATCTCCTTCTGCTTGTCGACGAACACCGCCATGCCGGCATAGTCCATGGGGCTGCCGATGCCGTAGATGCAGCTGACCGACGCCACCACGATCACATCGCGGCGCGACAGCAGCGCGCTTGTGGCCGCATGGCGCAGCTTCTCCACCTCCTCGTTGATGGAGGCGTCCTTCTCGATGAAGGTGTCGGAAGCGGGCACGTAGGCCTCGGGCTGGTAGTAGTCGTAGTAGCTGACGAAGTACACCACGGCGTTGTCGGGGAAGAACTCCTTCAGCTCGGCGGCCAGCTGGGCGGCGAGCGTCTTGTTCGGCGCCATGACGAGCGTTGGCTTTTGCACCGCCTCGATGGTCTTGGCCATGGTGAAGGTCTTGCCCGAGCCCGTGACGCCGAGTAGCGTCTGGTAGCGCAAGCCATCTTCCACGCCCTTCGCGAGCGCGGCAATGGCCTCGGGCTGGTCGCCCGACGGCTCGAAGGGCGAGACGACTTTGAAAGGGGTGTTAGCCAGGCGCACCTCGGGGAGTTTCCCCTCCATGGCCATGCCCTCGATATTGGAAAGATGAGTGGACACGCACGTCTCCTCTCAGAATGAATCGTTGAAGAGACTCAGTCTAGCACGGCCCTTTCTAATTGAACAGATGTTCGCTTAGATTACCTGCGCGTCTCCATTCATGATCGGGAACCTCACCGAACAAGCACGATTGACCGCAACCGCACGCTCAGCCCCGCCCCCGTGCAGCAAACGCCTGAAACACGAGAAGGACCCGGACGGGTCCTTCTCGAGGGAGGGAAATCGGAAGCGGGGATGGCGGCCTTGAAGCCCTTCGCGCTCCCGCGCTTCTTAGAAGTTGTGGTAGTTCGGCTCGCCCGGGGCACGAGTATCGCCGTGGCAGTCGCCGCAGCGGGCCATCTCGTTCAAGCCCTGGTCCTCCGACTCGGCACCGGTGGGCGACGCGGCCTCCCACGCCTCGTCGGCGGCGGCGTTCTTGCCGGCCAGACGGCCGAAGATGAGCGCCTGGGCCAGACCGCCGTTGTAGTAGAAGCCCTCGCGGGCGGCATAAGAGCCGGTGACCACGCCCGCAGCGTACAGGCCGGGAATAGCAGCGCCGGACTCATCCACCACGCGGGCATCCAGATCGGTATCCACACCGCCGTAGGTGCAGTAGGGCTTCGGGCGGATGTTGATGGCGTAGAAGGGGCCCTGCGCCACAGGCTGGCAACCGTCGAGCAACTTGCCGAAGGCCTCGTCGGAGCCGTCGGCCACTGCGGCGTTGTAGGCTTCGATGGAGGCTGCGGCCGCATCGGCGGGCAGGCGGGTGATCTTCCACAGTTCATCCAGGGTGTCGGCCTGAACCACGCGGTTGTTGTACTGGATAATGCCCAGGATCATCTCGGCGACGGCCGGCGAGCTGTCGAAGACGTACCACGACTCCTGGCCCGGCTGCTGCGCCGTGGCACGGCCGATGAGGTGGTAGCCGTCGGACTCGCTCACAAAGCGCTCGCCGTCGTAGTTCAGCAGAACGCCAGGCTGCTGGCTGATGGGCACCTGACCCGGAAGCCCGCCGAAGAAGATGAGCGTCGTGGAGAACTGGCCGGAGTTCGTCGAGGCCTCGTAAGGGTACCAGTGGCAACCGAGATCGAGCTCGGAGACCGCGCCACCGGCATTGCGCACCATGCGCACTCCGTCGCCAGTCACACCGTAGCAGCCGCCGCCCTGAATGCCGCGAGTCACCGGCAGGTAGCGCTCCATCATGCCGCGGTTCGAACAGAACGAACCCGTGGCGACGATGACGGCCTTGGCGGCCTTCACGGCAATGGGCAGGTCGTTCTCGTCGTAGGCCCACACGCCCACCACGCGACCATCGCTGTTCTTGATGAGACGGTCGACCTCGGTACGCAAACGCACGTCGATGCCCATGGACTCGACGGCCTTGTTGAACCCGTCCATAACCGAGCCCTCTGGGCCCTGGGCCATCCAAGAGCGGCCGATGACCGTGTCCCACGTGGGCTGGGGCAGCACGCCCTCGGTCACCGGGCTGGTCAGATCGCACTGCCAGGCGATGCCGATGGTGCCGCTCGTCCACTCGAACATCTCCTCGGTGAGCTCGGTCTGAAGCTGGGTGAAAGGTGCCTCGGCGGGCAGGTCGCGCCCCTGCTCGGCGAAGGCGCCATGGGAGTAGCTGTTGGCCATGTCGGCCAGGTACAGCTCCACCGACTCGTCGATGCCGGCCTCCTGCTGCTTGGAAATCCACGGGCCGAGAGCAGCCTGCCCGCACAGCGCGGTATCGCCGCCGGTCACGCCGCCCTTCTCCAGCACGAGCACCGAGCTTCCGGCCTCCTTGGCCGTGCAAGCCGCCGCCATGCCCGCGCCACCGGCGCCGACGATAACGATATCGGCTTCCATATCCCAGGAACCCGGCAGGTCGCTGCCGCCTGTCGCGGCGACGGGCGTCTTGTCCTCGCCCTTTGTCTTGGGCGCGCAGCCGGCGGCAGTGGCCAGGGCGATGGCCCCCAGCGCACCGGCACCCGCGATGAAGCTGCGACGGCTCACCGGATTGATCGAACGATTTCCCTCTCTCATGGGACTCCCCTTCCATAGCGGTTTCCGCATAAGCGGCTTATGACTATGGTCAGGCATTTTAGAGAGGCGCCGCCCCGGCTCCCAGATTCGAAGGAAGGAGACGATGTGTCGCTTTCGCAACGATCTCATCAGGTATTTCTCGGGAAAATGACAGCAAGAAGGCCCAAGGTACCACCCCTCGCTACGAAAGTACCGCCCCGTCTCCACAGACGCCGGCACGCGAAGGACGCCACACCTCGCACAGAGCCCCTTCGGCGACAATGCTAACGGGCGTGCGGCTCCCCCTCGTCATCCTCGAAGTAGCCGTTCTCAGCGGCAAACACCACGATCTGGGAGCGATTCTCGCACCCCAACTTCGCGAGAATGTTGCTGAGGTTGTTCTTCACCGTGCTCTCCGCCAGCTGGAGCCGCTCGGCGATGGCCTTGTTGTTGTAACCGCGGGCCACCAGCGCCACGACGTCCCGCTCCCGCTCGGTAAGTCCGCGGGCCACGGCCGCCTCGGCAAAGCTGCGACGAGGCAGAGGGGCCGGCGCAACGCCATGCTCGGCATCGGCCTCAGGGCTCACACGGAACACCTCGGCCAGAAGATCGGCTTCCATCATCTTCAGCTGCGTGATCTCCGTGGCGAGCATCGTGCGGTCGGCCCCCGACCCCACCAGCGCATACAGCTCGCCGGTTTTCTCGCGCAGAGAGCGCAGGGCAAGGTAGAACCGCTGGTATATCTCGCCCTCGAGCCGCGAACGCTCCTCGTTCACTGCAAGCGACTTGGCGAAGGCGATGAAGCGCTCGTAGTCTTCCATCTGGTAGCGCACCTGCAGCTTGGTCATGTTGTTCTGCGCCCGGCGGAACTCCATCACCAGCGCCAGCAGCTCGTCGGGGCTCCCGCCGTAATCCTCCCACAGAAGCGGCAGAATGCCCTCGTCGGGCAGAAGCGCGCACTCGCAGCTGTCGATAATGTCCGTCATGCCGAACAACGGCGTATCGGCGAGTTCAGAGACACGGGGAAAGTACACACGCAGCGGGGCGGCGTGCTCAGCAGGCCCTTTCGGAATGCCGTCGTCGGAGAGCATCGCGCCGATAACCTCCCGAAACCCCACGCTCACCCACTGCCGACGCTCATCAAGGGGCAGCGTGTTCAAGGGCGATAACCGGTATTTGCGCGAGGAGACCTCCAGGCACACCTCTACCAGCTCGTCGAAGTGCCGCTCGTAGAAAGCCGCCAGCTCCTTTTTCGCGTCGAACGTCATCTCGCTTCCCTTCCGTCTCGGCCGCCGCCTCGAAGCGCCGTTTTCCGTATCGGCCTATTTTCCCACGGAAGAGGCGGCGCGTCCACGAACGCGCCATCCGAACGGTGACCCTCCCGCTCAGGGAGCGTGCTATACTCTGCAATCGCTGATCAGCCCTATATGAAGGAGACACCCATGGCGAATCTGCGGAACGTGGCGCCCGGCATCGGCATCTGCGCCGCCCTGGCGCTGCCCTGCTGGTTTCTCGGGGAGGCGCTGCCGGTGGTAGGTGCACCGGTCTTCGCCATTCTGCTCGGCATGGCTGTAGCGCTCGCATGGAAACAGCCGGCCCGCGACACGGTGCAGGACGGCATTGCCTTCACGGCAAAGAAGGTGCTGCAGTACGCCGTCATCCTGCTCGGCTTCGGATTGAACCTGGCCCAAATCGCAGTGGTGGGCGCCGAGAGCCTGCCCATCATCTGCTCCACCATCGCCACGGCGCTCATCGTGGGCTACATCCTCTACAAAGTACTGCGCATGGACTCGGCCATCGCCACGCTCATTGCCGTGGGCTCGTCCATCTGCGGCGGCTCGGCCATCGCGGCCACCGCCCCGGTCATCCGCGCCAAGGACGAGCAGGTAGCCCAGGCCATCTCGGTCATCTTCCTGTTCAATGTGGCCGCGGCGCTCATCTTCCCCACCTTGGGCAGTATGCTCGGCATGTCCAACGAGGGCTTCGGACTGTTCGCCGGCACCGCCGTGAACGACACCTCCTCAGTCACCGCCGCAGCAGCCGCCTGGGACGGCATGCACCCTGGCGCGAACGCGCTCGACGATGCCACCATCGTGAAGCTCACCCGCACGCTCGCCATCATCCCCATCACGCTCGTGCTGGGCATCTTCATGGCCCGCAAGGAGAATGCAGAGCTGGCCGCCCAGGCCGCAGCCGCCGGAGCCCCCGCCACGCGCGAGGGGCTGCTCGGCAACTTCTCGCTCAAGCGCGCTTTCCCCACGTTCATCCTGTTCTTCCTGCTGGCGAGCGTTGCCACCACCGTCGCCGTGACGCTGGGCGCCGACATCGCCGTCTTCGCCCCGCTGAAAACGGCGAGCAAGTTCTTCATCTGCATGGCCATGGCCGCCATCGGACTGAACACTGACATCGTGAAGCTTGTGAGGTCCGGCGGCAAGCCCATCCTCATGGGCGCCATCTGCTGGATCTGCATTGCCGCTGTGAGCTTGGGAATGCAGCACGTGCTGGGGCTGTGGTAACGAAAAGGGCCGCCCTGCAGGGACGGCCCTTTTCTCGTTCAATGAGAAGGTTGCGCTAGATATCCTTCTTGTACTCGTTCCACCAGGCGAGTACCTCGTTGCGAAGTTCCTCGGGGGTGCCGTCGTTGTTGAAGACGACATCGGCCGCCTCGATGCGGTCGGCATCGGTGATCTGGCGGGCGATGCGGGCGCGCACGTCCTCTTCGGAAAAGCCCGAGGAGGACGTGCGCAGTTTTATCCAGCCAAGAACAAACCCTTGAACGGTGGCCGATAGCCATGGTCGTCGTTGTACATGAGCTTCCAGCCTGTCTTGTTGTACTGCCTGGAGGTCTTTATCCATCCGGTCCTTTTGCCTACCTTCACCCAGATGGCCACCTTCGACCCCTTTGCATAGACTTTAACGAATCGTACCTTTTGACCCTTCTTGATGGTAAATTTTGACTTCTTGCAGTTCTTTTCCTTGTAGACCGTTATCTTCTTGAGCGCTTCAAATGACCTTGAGGCCTTGCAGCCGCAGACCGAGGCCACCTTTCCCGCAGTGCCACTCTTTTTGAACGAACCGGCCTTGTAACGATAGACAAAGTCAGCATCAAGATTACCCGTATTCATAAACTGCACGCAGGATCTCACTGTTACCGTATTGCCCCTCACAGCCACAACATCATTGAATTTGGAATCCCTTATCTTCGAGGAGTACGCCTTGTTCAAATCAATAGCCGTCTTAAACTTGCCTCCTAGATATTGAAGCAGTCTGTTGAAATCAGAGGAACCATTGTCCCCATCCACATTAATGTGGAGAAAAGGAACACCGTTCTTTAGGACAACAAGCTTCGCGAAAGCTGCATACCCATAGCATTTGTGGCGGAACGCTCTCGCACCGTTTACATAAATGGAAATCGACACCCCTCCCCCGCCATCGTAGGACTGGATGCGCAGCTCATCAGACTTGCCGTCACCGGTAATATCGTAGGCGCTATAAAGCGTGTTGGTTGCCAAACCGACCGCTCTTGCGCCCGCGCTGGCCTTTGTCGCTGCATAGGCGGGAAGAGCCTGCAAGCAGAGACACAACACCGCACTAGCAGCAATACTCAGCAGAGCCCACGTAATGCCTTGAGCCGGAAGGCTCTTCCTATACACCTCTTTCATCCCTCTCTCCCTTCTCCTTCGGACAACGCTTGACATTGTAGCAACCACCCGTCACAAACAAACAGCAGAGAGGAAACCCTCTGCGCACACTCTGCCATGGCTCCCCCTCGCAACCTTATACATGTCTTCCGAGCGAACAGCTTTGCGTTCTTGTTTAGACATCCTATTTGTCAGTTAGGCAAGCGACGAGCCACCCGATATTATCAGAACGTCTTTCTGTCTTGTTTTCTCATTGTTATAACGTGTTATAATGCTCTTTATGAAAGGAGCTCATCATGGCAACAGCAACCCTCACCAAGGTCGGCAACAGCATGGCTGTGCTGCTTCCCAAAGCGTTGCGGCAAGAAGCCTGTATTAGCCAAGATACCCCTCTGCGCATCGCCTCTCCAAGAAAAGGCGTGGTGGTCATCACGTCGGTTCTTGACGACAGAGGCGATCGCCTCGCGCGGCTTGAGGAATTCGAGCGGCAAAACAAAGAGCGAGAACTTCGGGCGCGCTCTTGGCCCGAAGGCGGCACCGCAGAAGACCTTATCGCTGAAGCAAAGGAGGCGCGCTATCGTGACTTCCTTGCTCTTTGACGCCAATGCCCTTATCTATAGCACTTGCACCTCGATGCAACACCATGAAGACGTTCATCGATTACTTCGTGCCCTAGTTAAATCGGACAGCCGCGCTTATGCCCTGGCTTCTTCTCTCAACGAGGTCTACTACGTTCTCCATCGGCACTACATGGATGAGTCTGACGCGCGCTCGGCCATACGGGGCATCGCCGAAACATTCGACCTCATCGATCTCACCGGGCTTTTTGTGTTTGAAGCTATAGATTCTGATGAGCCCGATTACGAGGACGGCCTCATTCGGGTTGCCGCCGAAGAACTTCAGATCGATGCCATCATCAGCTATGACAAAGCCGCCTTCAAGTCATCCTTCGTTCGCAAAATGACCGCCGCAGAAGCCTGCGAAGTATTTTTCGGGCATCCAGAAGGACCCAAAGGCTAGGAGCCAAACGCAGAAACCACGGCAGTCTCTAAGGAAAGTTAAACTTGCTCGCAAAAGACGCCTCGAACTTCGAGGCGTCTTTCAGGGGCAGATTGCGAAACCTTGCTAGATATCCTTCTTGTACTCGTTCCACCAGGCAAGCACCTCGTTGCGCAGCTCGTCGGGGGTGCCGTCGTTGTTGAAGACCACATCGGCCGCCTCGATGCGGTCGGCATCGGTGATCTGGCGCGCAATGCGGGCGCGCACGTCCTCTTCGGTCCAACCCGAAGCCACCGCGCGCTCGATGCGGGTCTCCAAGGGAGCCAGCACGGCGATGACCACGTCGGCCCCATAGGCCAGCGAGCTCTGGCGATTGCGGAACACCGAGTACTCCACCACCACGGCCGGCTTGCCCTCGGCGGTAAACCCGTCGATGAGATCGGTGTAGCGCTCCTCGATGCGGGGCATGGTGATGGTGTTCAGCTTGCGAGTGGCCGCCGGCGTCGCAAAAGCCTTGGCCGCAAGGGCACTGCGCACCACTTCCCCGTTCTCGTCGAAGATATCGTCGCCGAAGGCGCCGCGCAGATCGTCTTTCACCGTATCCCACGTAAGCACCTCGTGCCCCACCTGGTCCAAATCGATCCACGCCAGGCCCTCGTCGGTCAGCGCCTTGCGCGCCGTGGACTTCCCGGCCCCCATGCCGCCGATGAGAAACAGCTTCTTCATGTCGTACCTCTCCTTCGGAATTTCGAATTCGCTGGCATCATGATACACGAAAAAGAACGGACCGCCCCGATGGGCGGCCCGTCAAATTCACGCTTTTGCGCTGAAAGCTACTCGGCGTCGGTGGTCTCCACCTCGACAACCTCGGCCTCGGCCGGAGCCTCGTCCTTCTTGCGGCGGGCCGGCTTCTCCTCGGCCTGCACCGACTCGTCCACGTCGATCTCGAAGCCGAGCTCCTCGGCAGCAGCCTTCATGGACAGGGAGATGCGGCGGCGATCCGGGTTGATCTCCATGACCTTCACCTTCACATCGTCGCCCGCGTGCACGACCTGCGCCGGGGTGTCGATGTGGCGGCCGGCCATCTCGGAGATGTGCACCAGGCCCTCGATGGAGTCGCCCAGCTCGACGAAGGCGCCGAACGGAACGATCTTGGTGACCTTGCCGTCGACAATGGTGCCCACGGGGTAGTTCTCCACCAGCTTGATCCACGGATCGGGCGTGGTCTGCTTGAGACCGAGGGAGATGCGCTCACGCTGCAGATCGACGTCGAGCACCTCGACCTCCACCTCGTCGCCCACCTTGACGACCTCGGAGGGATGGTTGACGTGGTTCCAGGACAGCTCGGAAATGTGCACCAGACCGTCGATGCCGCCCAGGTCCACGAAGGCACCGAAGTCCACGATGGAGGACACATTGCCCTTGAGGCGCATGCCCTTGGAGAGCTTGGAGAGGATCTCGGCGCGCTCGTTCTTGCGGCCCTCCTCCAGAAGAACGCGGCGAGACAGCACGACGTTGTTGCGGTTGCGGTCCATCTCGATGACGCGGGCCTCGATCTCGGTGCCCAGGTACATGTCCAGATCCTTCACGCGGCGCAGGTCCACGAGAGAGGCCGGCAAAAAGCCGCGCAGGCCGATGTCCAGGATAAGGCCGCCCTTGACCACCTCGATAACCTCGCCGGTGACCACTTCGCCGGCCTTGAACTTCTCCTCGACGGAAATCCAGGCACGCTCGTACTCGGCGCGCTTCTTGGAGAGGATCAGGCGGCCGTCCTTGTCCTCCTTCTGGAGAACCAGAGCCTCGATCTTGTCGCCCAGGCTCACGATGTCGGACGGATCGGCGTCCTTGCGGATGGACAGCTCACGGGAGGGGATGACGCCCTCGCTCTTGAAGCCGATGTCCACCAGCACCTCGTCGTGCTCCAGCTTGACGACGGTGCCGTCGACGAGATCGCCCTCGTCGAACTCGGTCAGCGTACCGTCGATCATCTCGTTCATCTGCTCATCGGAGATGTCGGAGAAGTCGATCACGGAGGTGTTCTTGATTTCGGTCAAAACGGACCCCTTTCAAAAACTAAATCGGGGACCCTTCGTCATGATGGTTGATACTTACCATGTTCGCTTGCAGAAGCAAGAGATCGCGGTGCAACAAACATGTCTCGGGGGCCAGCAGATACTTTCACTCGCCAGTTTCGGCAAGCTTGCCCAGTATAGCACCGCCGACCCCCGAAGAATTGTGAATTTTGCCCGAGTGCCGACATTTTTCGCAGGGCGCTCACAGACCGTGTGCGCGGTCTGCGGGAAGCGGCGCAGAGGGCGGGACGGCAACGCCCTGCCGGCTACTCGGCCGCCTGGGCCTCGCGCAGGGCTCGTACGAGCTGGTCAGCGCAGGAGGTCGAACGTCGGCCGCAGGTGTTGCCCTCCAGAAGCGCGGCCACCTCGTCCACCTTCATGCCGGCCACCAACTTGGAGATGGCCTTCAAGTTGCCGTCGCACCCGCCGGTGAACTGCACGTTCTCCACCGTGTCGCCGTTCACCTCCACATCGATCTGGCGGGAGCACACGCCGCGCGGAATGTAAGTATGCATGGATCGTCCTTTCTCTCTTCCACGATCTTTCTCTCGCCCGCGATTGTACCGCAAGACGGCGACACCTCCCCCACCGCTCCGGCCGGCCATGCCCCCGTATCGGCGTCCGTTCCCCGCACACCGACGAAGCCGCGCACCCTCTTCGTTCGCAGCGGTTCATGTTGCGCTAGAATAATCGAGCACGTTTCTTCGGATCGGTTTCATCGAGATAAGGCTCCGCATGGAATTGACGCTTTCGATGTTTCTCGCGCAGGCAGGCGACCACCCTGTCCTGCTCGGCATTCTGGTACTGGTCATCGGCGTGACGGTCATCTCGGGCGCCACCGACGCCCCCAACGCCATCGCCTCGGCGGTCTCCACCCGCTGCCTCTCCCCCGGCACAGCCCTCGCACTCGCCGCTATCTTCAACTTCGTGGGGCTCGTGGGCATGACCTACATCTCCACCGCCGTGGCCCACACGATGTTCAACATGGTGGACTTCTCGGGCAACACCCACCAGGCGCTTCTCGCCCTCATAGCCGCCATGATAGGCTCAATCGGCTGGGGCGTGTTTTGCTGGTTCTGGGGCATCCCCGCCTCGAAGTCCCACTCCCTCATCGCCGGCGTCACCGGCGGCGCCATCGCGCTGAACGGCCTGGCCGGCGTGGTGCTCTCCGAGTGGATGCTCGTCATCTACGGCATGGTGTTCTCGCTCGTGGGCGGCTTCGTCCTCGGCATGGTCACCACCAAGATCATCGAGTTCTTTTTCTCCTGCGTCGATCGCCGCCGCGGTGACAAGGTCTGCGTGGTGCTTCAGGACATCTGCGCCTGCGCGCTGTCGTTTCTGCACGGCGCCCAGGACGGCCAGAAGTTCATGTCCATCGGGCTTTTGGGCATCGCGCTCGCCTTCGGTATGGAGACGAGCGGCGCCACCGACTTCCCCCTGTGGCTCATGGTCATCTGCTCGCTGGCCATGTCGCTGGGCACGCTCGCCGGCGGCAAGCGCATCATCAAGTCGGTGGCTATGGACATGGTGTCCATGGAAAAGTACCAGGGCGTGGCCGCATCGGCCTCCACGGTGATCACCTTGTTCGTGGCCTCCATGACCGGCATGCCCGTGTCCACCTCGCACTGCTCCACCGCTTCTATCATGGGCGTGGGCGCCTCCAAGAGTTTCCGTCGTGTGAACTGGGGCGTGGCGCGCCGCATGGTGACGGCATGGGTGCTCACCTTCCCCTGCTGCGGGCTTATCGGCTGGGGCCTGGCCAAGCTGTTCATGCTGTTGTAGCGCGCACAGAGGGTGCCTCGCCGAAAGCCGGCAAGGCACCCTCTGTGCGCGGGCGTGAAGACGGCGAGAGCCCCGTCCCGCCCCTACACCGCCGCCGCGCCGCGCTCGCCGGTGCGGATGCGCACAACCTCTTCCACCGGCGCCACGAAAATCTTGCCGTCGCCCACCTCTCCGGTGCGGGCCGCTTCCGCGATCACGTCGACGAGCGCGTCTGCCGCCCCGTCTTCCACCACCACTTCGAACTTCACCTTCGGCACCATGTTCAGCAGCACCTCGGTGCCGCGCACGTACTCGCTCCAACCGTGCTGGGCGCCGCAGCCGTGCACCTGGGATATGGTCATGCCGCTCACGTTCGCCGCGAACAGCGCCTCCTTCAGCGGCTCCATCTTCTCGGGCCGCACAATGGCCGTTACTCGTTTCATAATAGCCTCCTATTTCATCTAGCTTGCTTGGCAAAGTCAGCGAGGCTTCGACAGGTGCCTGCAATTGCCCCGCCTTTGGGCCAAGTTGCCTTCGCGCAACGCCGTGCCCAAAACAAGGGGCAAGGGCAGGTGCCTGTCGGAGCCGCAGCGGCGGCCAGTCCGTTCGTCCCGTAGGGCGAACGGAACCTTTAATCCAGACCCAGGTAGGCCGGGTAGGCCGATTCCCCGTGGACGGCCACGTCCAGGCCGATCGCCTCCTGCTCGGCGGAGACGCGCAGGCTTCCCTTGAAGCAGGCCCTGATGATAAGACCGAGCACCACATCGGCCGCCACCACGAACACCACGGTCACCAGAATGCCCAGCACCTGCGCGCCCAAAAGCGCGAAGTCGCCGGTGTAGATAAGGCCGCCCTGATCGGTCCACGACAACTCGGGCACGCAGAACAGGCCCGTGAGAATGCCGCCCACAATGCCCCCGACGCAATGGCAGCCGAAGGCGTCCAGAGCATCGTCGTAGCCCAAACGGCGCTTGGCCTGGGACACCGCGAAGTACACCACCGGACTCACGACAAATCCCATCACGAGCGCGGCCCAAGGCTCCACAAAGCCCGCGGCCGGCGTGATGGCCACCAGCCCCGCCACGAGCCCCGTGGCCGCGCCCACGAGCGTGCACTTGCCCACCCGCACCCGCTCCACGACCATCCAGGAGAGCACGCCGGCGGCGCTGGCCGCCACCGTGTTCAGCAGCGCGAGCGCCGCCACGCCGTCGGCGGCGAACTCGCTGCCCGCGTTGAACCCGAACCAGCCGAACCACAGAAGCGCGGCCCCCAGAGCCACGAAGGGCACGTTGTGCGGGCGGTAGCTCATGACCGCGAACCCCTTGCGACGGCCGAGCATGAGGCAGAGGATAAGGCCCGTGAGACCCGAGGAGATGTGCACCACATCGCCCCCGGCGAAATCGAGCGCGCCAATCATCTCCCCGATCAGCGACCCTTCCCCGCCCCACACCATGTGTGCGAGGGGCGCGTACACCACCACGACCCACACGGCCACAAACGCGCACACCGCGCCGAACTTCATGCGTCCGGCCACCGCACCGGTGATGATGGCGCAGGTGATGAGCGCGAAGGCCATCTGAAAGACAATGTCGACAAGCGCCGGGTAGCCCGCGGAAAGCGCCGGATCGTCAGCGAGCGCGCCCTGGCCTGCCAGCACCGTGAAGGCCGTCGGCGCACCCGCGGCCTCGGCCATCATGTCGTTTACCGCCGACAGGCAGCCAATCTGATCGAGGCCGCCGAAGAACGGAAGCGACCCGTCGCCGCCGTAGGCGAACGACCAGCCGCACACCACCCACGCGACGCCCGCGATGCCGATGACTCCGAACACCATGACCATGGTGTTCACCACGTTCTTGCGACGCGAGAGGCCTCCGTAGAAGAAAGCAAGACCCGGCGTCATGAGCAGCACCAGCATGGTGCACACGAGCATGAACGCCGTGTAACCGGTATCAATCATAGCGATCGACCTCCTTTGGCGGGGCCCGGTGAGAAGAGATGGGAAGACGTCGCCCGTCGCATGGCCGGAAGAAGCACACCGCTGGCAGTCTTCCCATCTCTTGTCACCCGCAACCCGATGATTGGGAACGCACCGATTGTCCGTGATCGTTCGCGCGGCCGGAATATCATCGATGATTGTTAACCCCCTCAAAAAGAAGTGTTAACGCCCGCGACCAATCCTTGTTACTGGCGGGAAACATTTCCTGACGCATCCCCGTGCACTGCGGCGTACCGCTACAATGGAAACGATGTAACCCACGAGGAAGGAATCCCCATGAGCGTGTCATTCCGCCAAGTCGAGCGCGACGAGGAAGTCGAGGCCCTGGCACACATGGCCCATCATATTTGGAACGAGTACTGGCCCGCGCTCATCGGGCAGGAACAGACCGACTACATGGTAGAGAAGTTCCAAAGTCTGAACGCCTTCCGTACCGACATCGCTGATAACGGTTACGAGTACTTCTTTATCATGGACCGCGAGAATGCCACGCCGCGCGAGCTCGATCAGGCCGTCCACGGCGCCGACATCCACGACGAGGGCAACCCCGCCCCCGCCGGTGCCGACGACGCCGTAGAGTCCGATCGCGACGGCGAGTTGGCCCACGATGCCGAAGACTTCGCCCGCACAGCCACCAAGCCGCGCATCATCGGGTATACCGGCGGACGCGTCGAGGCAGACACGAACCGCTTCTTCATCTCGAAGGTATATCTGCTGAAGGAGCACCGCGGCCGCGGCCTTATCGGCTCCATCGTGCGCTTCTACGAGCGCATCGCCCGGGAACGCGGGCTGAACGCGCTGTACCTCACCGTGAACAAGCAGAACAAGATGGCCATCCGCGCCTACGAGAAGCACGGGTTTGAGATCATCGACGCCGTGGAAGCCGACATCGGCGAGGGCTTCGTCATGGACGACTACATCATGGAGAAGAAGCTGCGCTAGCGCTAACCCGACCCCGTAGGGGGAGGCGACTTTGGTCTCCCCTCTCAACTGGAAACGAAGCACCCGGAAATTCGATCGAATGGCAACGCCTATCCGTCGACAAGAAACCGAGCTACGTAATCTGCCGGAGCGATCGGACGTATGCTCGATCGCTCGAATGCCGCTGCATCTCGTGTAACGATAAAATCGACCCGGGCATTCTCGGCGCAGGCTCGCACCAAGCCGTCTTCGAAATCCGGCTCGTTAGAATCAACGGCCCGGCGGCAAAGCGCGTAATCCACCGGGCAGATGATGAAATCATCCATTACAGCCTTGATGTAGGCCCGCGCATCCCTCTCCCCCATGGCCTTGGAGAGGATGTAGTACATGTCCTTAAGCGAGGTGGCACAAACATATCCGACAACCTCTTCATAGGCCACAGCCTCGGCAATGGTAGCGGCGGCGTCAAAGCCTTCAGATCGGACCAAGGCAAGATCAAGCATAACGTTGGTGTCAATCAGCAGCTTTTTACTCATAGCGGCTCGCAATGACATCGCGAATCTCCTGGTCGCTCAGGCGTGCCATGTCGCTGCCCCGGTGCTTCTTCGCAAGGCTCAGCATCGTGGCTACGCCGCTTTTCTTCTTCGAGCTCACACGCGTATTGGGAAGTGATCCCGTCTCGCAGATGTAATCGATAAGAACTCCGCTGCAGTACTGCCCGAACGATAATCCGTACTCCTGTCGCGCCAAGGCATCGGCCAGAAGGATCTTCTCCTCATCGGTCCGTCCGGAAAACGTCTTCGTCGCCACGGCAACCTCCCTTCGCAAGCGTTTTTCCCATCATACATCACAATAAGTTGAATGTAAACTTGTTTACATTCCCCCGTTTCAAGAAAGAGCCATCCAAAACCTTGAGCCTCCTTATTTAGGAGAGGTACAATCAACATGCCAAGAAACAAGAGCCCCGTCCAGATACGTGGTGATATGCTCTCACGTCTCCAACTCATTGGAGACCAACTCTCGAGCAGAAGAGCACCTGCCTTCAAGATGTTGGTCTTTTCATGAGAAACTCTTGTGGTTTGGCGACAGAGCGGATGCTCTTCTCCGTGAGATTCTTCAGGCCAGGGCATCCGCAGTTTCAAGGGAAGAAGATGTCACCATGGATGCAGGAGTTCTACGAAATTTCACGCCACCAGGATATCAAATCGAAGATGGCAAGGTTTGCGTCATACCAGAAGGCTATACCCGTATCGATACGGCCCTTCTCGAGGGAAACGACGAGATCGTCCGTCTAGTCTTGCCTCACTCTCTTGTCTCTATTGGCCCTCGTGCGTTTTCGTGCTGCCCGAACTTACGGAAAGTTACATTACCGAAAAAGCTTGAACAGCTCGGCGAATACGCCTTCTCAAGCAGCAGCCTTGCCAATATAACGGTGCCAGGCTCGGTGAAAGGGATACCGCGTTGCTGTTTTTCATCTTCAACTCACCTTTATGAAGTTGTTCTCGAAGAGGGTATCACGGCCATCGGCCCCCAGGCCCTCGCTGATTGCCCCAACTTGAGCCAAGTGCATACTCCTGCATCTGTAAGTGCCATCGCTGAAGATGCATTTGAGAATTGCCCGCACCTGCACATTGTCACACTAAGCAGTTCCTTTGCGGCCGATTTTGCCCGCCAGCACAACGTCCCGACTACAGAGAGGTAGGAACACCCCGTGGCCACAACATGCCCGCCCGGAAAAGCAGTTCAGACCGTTTTCGCTTTTATAACCACCATCCTACTCGTTATCACTGTCAGTGCTCTTGCCAAACCTGCCTATGCCGAGGAAAACGTCGGCAATTCCGCATGCGCGATCCTGTATGATGACGGGACTCTCGTACTTCAGCAGGGGGCCGAACCAGATCCTGAAAAGCGGATCATCTCCCACGTAGAACGTATCGAAGAGGAACAGCAAGACATGCGCTGGGCATCTCCCCTCTTGTCGAGCGACACCGATCCCTCAATAGTGCAGCGCGTCGTTGTCAAAGACGAAATGTCTCCCTTAACTACCGATTCGTGGTTTTGCGAAATGTCGAATCTCACCAATATTGAGGGAATATCGAAGATAAAGACCTCCCGCACTACGAGCATGGAAAGTATGTTCGAGGGCTGCGCCTCGCTCCTATCTCTCGACCTCACCTCACTCGATACCTCGCAAGTCACCTCGCTAAATAACATGTTCGAAGGGTGTAAATCACTCACTTCGCTCGACTTGTCTTATTTTGATGCCAGCAAGGTAGCAAGCGCGCGCTACACCTTCGCTCGCTGCGAATCGCTCACGTCTCTCACGCTGCCAGCATCTGGTATGCCGCATCTACAAAGCACCTATATGATGTTCGATGATTGCGCTTCACTGAAGAATCTGGATATTTCCAAAATTAACACCACCTACGTATGGGAAATGCAGTATATGTTCAGTCACTGCGAATCCCTCACATCGCTCGACTTGTCTCATTTCAGTACCAAGAACGCCTACAGCCTAAACGGTATTTTTAATGGCTGCGAGTCGCTAACCGCCATTGATTTGTCCTCATTCAACACCTCCAACGTTACCGACATGAGCAGAATGTTCGAGGGCTGTGCCAACCTCAAGACCATCGACCTATCCCCGCTTGACACCTCCAACGTTACCGACATGAGTGGCATGTTTAAGGGTTGCGTCTCACTCACAGTCATCGACCTATCCCCGCTTGACACCTCCAACGTTGAAGCAATGACGAGCATGTTCGCAGGCTGTAAATCGTTGCAGGCTCTCAATTATCGTGACCTTGACTACTCCAAAGTACTCTACATGTCTGCCTTCTTTTCAGGCTGCCCCTTCAAAACGATAGACCTGTCCAATCTCAACATGCCACAGCTAGAAAACGCATTCGGTTTGTTTCGCAATTGCGCAAATCTCTCATCTGTCAACCTCACGGCTATCCACACGCCAAAACTTGAAACCATAGGATCTATGTTTGAGAGCTGCGCCTCTCTCACTGCCGTTGATTTCGGAGGAATGGACACCGCGCACGTGACCAACATGGGACGGCTCTTCTCAGGCTGCTCATCTTTGAAAACCTTCGATATGCGCAATTGCAGCACAGAAAACGTTATCTGCATGGGCAGAATGTTCCGCGATTGCACATCCTTACAAAGCTGCGATCTCTCACGTTTCCGCACCCCAAGCCTGAAGTCAGTGTACGGAATGTTCGAGAACTGCACTTCATTAGAGAGCGTGGATATTTCGAATTTCGATATGACCCATGTTAATACAACAACAGTGAGTACTCCAGAGGGCGATGAGTGGCCCTTTTATGAGTGGGAAAGCGTTCCGACGATTGTCGTAAATGCGAAAATGGCTATGTTCAAAGACTGCCGCTCGCTGCGACGCGCATCTCTTCCCAAAGCTGATTTTCGCAACATATTGCCTGATCCGAATCCGAACTACATACCCAAAGCAACAGGTAAATGGCGAGATGAAAATGGGGGCAACTATCTATCGAGCAATTTACCCTTAGACGGCGCGCACGTTTTCACGGCCGAGACTCAATCCTCGAGCTCATCGTCCTCAAGGCCAGCCAACCAACCAGAAGCGCCTTCTACACTCCCTTCCACTAAGCCCTCTCTTGCCCAAGCCAAGATCACTATCAAAGACCATGCCTATACCGGCAAGACCTTGAAGCCGACTTCGATCACCGTGAAGCTGAATGGGAAGACGCTGCGGAAGAACATCGATTACACGGTCTCCTGCAAAGGAGGGAAGAAGGTGGGCTCCTACAAGGTGACCATTACGGGAAAGGGTTCATACACGGGGTCGAAAGCGGCGACGTTCAAGATCGTTCCCAAAGGCACCTCCCTTTCCAAGGTGAAAAGAGCCAAGAAGGGATTCACCGTCACATGGAAGAAGCAGCGCAAAGAGACCACGGGATACCAGATACGCTATACGACCAGCAAAACGCTGAAGGGTGCGAAGGTCAAAACCGTGAAGGGAACAAGTAAGGACAGCCTTAAAGTATCGAAGCTCAGGGGCGGTAAAAAATACTACGTGCAGATTCGCACCTACAAGAAGATCGGCGGCAAGACCTACTACTCAACCTGGTCAAAAGCGAAAGCGGCGAAAACTGCACGATAGGAACTCGCTTGCCGCATCGACAAGGCGCCCCGCAACGCGCAAGGTGCGGGGCGCCTCTTCGTATTCGGGAAACGCTACCTGAAAGATTTAGCTCAGCTGCTCCCGCACGGTGGCGGCGATGCCCTCGGCATTCAAGCCGAGATCGGCGAAGAGCTGGCTCACGGGGCCCTGGCCCACGAAATGATCGGGAATGCCCAGCGTGACGGCGGGCACGGTGGCGCCCTGGCGCGCCAGCACTTCCAGCACGCCCTCGCCGGCACCGCCCGCAATGACGCCCTCCTCAACGGTAACCACGAGCGGCGTCTCGGCTGCGGCAGCGATTGCCTCCTCGTCGAGCGGCTTTACCCAGCGCATGTCCACCACACGGCATTCGATGCCGTCGGCAGCCAGCAGCTCGGCGGCCGCGCGAGCCTGCCCCACCATGCGTCCGAAGGCGAGCAGGGCTGCGTCTTTGCCCTCGCGCACAACACGTGCCTTCCCCACTTCCAAAAGCTCGGGGGCGTCGGGCAGAGGCGCGCCCTCGGCCTCGCCGCGCGGGTAGCGCAGCGACACGGGGCCGGACAGCGCGAGCGCCGTGTGCAGGGCATGCACGAGCTCAGCCTCGTCGGAGGGGGCGAGCACCTTCACGTTCGGCACCATGCGGGTGTACACCATGTCGAACACACCGTGGTGCGTGGGGCCGTCGTCGCCCACCAGGCCCGCGCGGTCGAAGGCGAACACAACGTTGGCCTCGGGCAGGGCGCAATCGATGATGAGCTGATCCACCGCTCGCTGCATGAAGGTGGAGTACAGGGCCGCCACCGGCTTCTTGCCACCTGCGGCCAGACCAGCCGCCATGCCCACGGCTTGCTCCTCGGCGATGCCCACGTCCACGAAGCGATCGGGAAACTCGGCGGCGAAGGTCTTGAGCCCCGTGCCGCCGGTCATAGCGGCCGTGATGGCCACCACGTCGGCGTCGTGCGCCGCCTCGTCGGCCATGGCCGCGCCGAAGACCTCGGTGTACGTGGGGCGCTTCGCGGGCTTCTTCACCGCCTTGCCCGTGGCAATGTCGTAGGGCCCCGTGCCGTGGAAGCGCTCGGGATCGCGACGGGCGGGCTCGTAACCCTCCCCTTTCCGCGTGACCACGTGCACGAGCGCAGGGCCGTCCATTTCCAATACGAGCGAGAGGATGTCGCGCAGCTCAGCAATGTTGTGGCCGTCGATGGGCGCGGTGCACACAATGCCAAGCGACTCGTAGATCATGGTATGCGGAATCACCATCTGCTTGAGGGATTCCTTCATATTCTTGCCGAAACCCAAAAGGCCGCGGGCCGCAGGTCCACCCTGTTCCATAGCCGCCTGCAGTCCCTCGCGCGCCTCGCGGTAGTGGCTATTGGCGCGGATGTTGCCCAAATGCTTCATGAGGGCGCCCACATTGCGCGAGATGGACATCTCGTTGTCATTCAGAATGACAACGAGCGGCAGCTGCTCGTTGCCCATGAAGTTCAGCGCCTCGAAGGCCATGCCGCCCGCCAGCGACGCGTCGCCGATGAGAGCCACCACCTTCTCGTCGGTGCCCTTCAGCTGACGTGCCTTCGCCAGGCCTGTCGCGATGGAGAGCGAGTCGGAGGCGTGGCCGGAATAGTGCACGTCGTAGGGGCTCTCGTGAGGCTTGGTGAAACCCGAGATGCCGCCGTAGGTGCGCAGCGTCTTGAACGCCTCGCGACGGCCGGTGAGCAGCTTGTGGGCATAGGCCTGGTGCCCCACGTCGAACACCACACGGTCGCGCGGCATGTCGAGCAGGCTCTCCAGGGCCACGATAATGTCCACCGCGCCGAGCGAGGAGGCCACATGCCCCCCGGTGACCGAGGTGGTGGCGACGATCTCCTGGCGGATCTCGCGGGCGAGAATGGCCAGGTCTTCGTTGTCGAGCACCTTCAAGTCGGCGGGCGACGAGATGGCGTCCAGTATGCGCGGCACATCCATGGGAAGTCCTTACGAAAGCTCGCGGATCGGAGCGTCTTGAGGAGCCGCCTCGGCACCGGCCGGGTCGGCAACGGCCGCCTCAGGTGCTCCGTCGGCGGCCTCGGGAACAGCATCGCCCGCGGCCGGCTCGGCGCCCTCATCGGTGCCAGCCGCATCGGCAGCAGCCAGATGCGCCTCGATATCCTGCTCGGAAAGATCGCAGGCGGAAAGGCCCAGCTTCACGGCCTCCTCGTACAGTTTCAGGGCATCGTCGAGCGAGATGTCCTCGGCGGACACCTCATCTACGATCTGCGAGAGGCGCTCGTGCACGCCCTCGAAGGAGCGGCGCTCTTCGTCGGCCATGGGGCTACACCCCCGTCTGCACGCAAGCGGCGGCACCCGATGCGCCCACAATGGCGTCCGCCTCGGCGCCCTCATCGGCATCTGCGACCGGAGCGGCGCTCGCCGCAGCATTCTCGGCAGCCTCAATGCGTGTCACGACCAGCTCGGGGGCCTCGTCCATGGTGCGGGCAATACGGCCGAGCACGCCGTTCACGAAGCGCGGCGAATCGTCCTCACCGCCGAAAGCCTTAGCCAGCTCCACTGCCTCGTTGATGGACACCGATACCGGCACGTCCTCGCGCTTGAACATCTCGTAGACGGCCAGACGCAGAATGGAACGGTCCACAATGGGCATGCGGGAGAGCGCCCAGTTCTCGGACGCCCCTTCCAAGCGCTCGTCGATGGCAGCCTGATGCTCCTGCACGCCACGGATAAGCCCCAGCGCGTAGTCGGTCAGCGCACCCTCGCAGATGCGACCGAAAGCCGAGGGCGCCTCATCGGCAGCCTCGGCCGGGGCGGGCTCCGGATCGGCCTCGGTGGCCACCAGGCACAGACCCTCGTCCAGAAGCTTCGAGGGGGAATCCCCCTGAAGCTCGCTTGTGTAGAGGACCTGCACCGCGAAGGCGCGGTCGCGGGTCCTCTCGTGTTTCCTCGAAGACATCGACGCTCCCTAGGATTTGAACTGGATGCCGTCGATGTACACGTCGACCGCCGACACCTCGACACCGGCCTGAGTGGCCAGCGACTCGGCAATGGCAGCGCGCAGCGCGCTCGCCAGCTCGGGCAGCACATAGCCGTAATACACTTCTACGTGCACGGCCACATACAGTTTGCCGTCCTCGCCCATCTTCGTCTCAATGCCGCTCGTGGAGGGCTTGCTCGCCAGCATGGAGCGAATGCCGCTCGTGGCGAAGTTGCCCAGCGACGCGACGCCGTCCACCTCGCTGGCAGCCACGGAGATGATGGTCTCCATGACGCCCGGGGCGATGGAGAGCCCCTCGACGTTCATTTCGTTGGTCATAGTACGTCTCCCATCTGGGTTTCGATGAAGTCCGTCGTGGCGTCGCCAGCCAGGAACACCTCGTTTTCCAGCACGCGCTGGTGGAACGGGATGGTGGTGGCAATGCCCTCGATCACGAACTCGTCCAGGGCACGACGCGCACGGGCCACGGCCTCTTCGCGGTCCTGTCCATGCACGATAACCTTTGCAACGAGGGAATCGTAGTGCGGCGAGATTTTAGAACCAGGCCGTAAATAAGTTTCCACGCGCACACCCGGACCCGCCGGCGGGATGAAGGCGGTCACCGTGCCCGGGCAGGGGCGGAAGCCGTGAGCCGGGTCCTCGGCGTTGATGCGCAGCTCGATGGCATGGCCCTCAGGCGTGAACGGCGCGCGGGGGGCGCAGCTCATGGGCTCGCCGGCGGCGATGCGCAGCTGCTCCTTGATGATGTCGGTGCCGGTGATCTCCTCGGTGACGGGGTGCTCCACCTGCACGCGGGTATTCATCTCCATGAAGTAGAACTCGCCGCGATCGTCCAGCAGAAACTCGATGGTGCCGGCATTGCGGTAGTCCACGGCGCGCACGGCCTTCAGAGCCGCCTTGCCCATGGCGCGGCGCAGCTCGTCGGTCAGCGCCGGCGAGGGGGCCTCCTCCAGAAGCTTCTGGTGGCGACGCTGGATGGAGCAGTCGCGCTCGCAGAGCGCTACGGCGTTGCCATGGTCGTCGGCGAGCACCTGCACCTCCACGTGGCGGGGGCGCAGCACGAGCTTCTCCAGGTACACGCCGTCGTTGCCGAAGGCGGCGCCCGCCTCGGTGCGGGCGGCCTTGTACTGGGCGGCCAGGTCGGCCGGGTCGTGCACCTCGCGCATACCCTTGCCACCACCGCCAGCCGTGGCCTTGATGAGCACGGGATACCCTACCTGCTCGGCGAAGGCCTCGGCCTCTTCCACGGTATCCAGGCAGCCATCGGAACCGGGCACCGTGGGCACGCCGCAGCCCTTCATGGTCTCGCGCGCACTGGACTTGTCGCCCATGCGCTCGATGCACTCGGCGGCCGGGCCGATGAACACAATGTCGTTGTCGGCGCAAGCGCGGGCGAAGTCCGCGTTCTCGGCCAGAAAGCCGTAGCCGGGGTGGATAGCCTCGGCGCCGGTGTTCTTCGCCGCCGCAATGATGGACGGCATGACCAGGTAGCTCTTGGCCGACTGGGCGGGCCCGATGCACACGGCCTCGTCGGCGTACTGCACCGGATAGGTGTCCGCGTCCTCGGTGGAGTACACGGCCACGGTTTTCACGCCCAGCTCGCGGGCGGCGCGCATGATGCGCAGGGCCACTTCGCCGCGGTTCGCGACAAGAATCTTGTTGAACATGATTAGTTCTCCGGCAGGGTCGGCACGGGCTCGTGGGGCTCCACGTAGAAGAGCACGGTGCCGTACTCGACGGGCGTGGCGTCCGACAGGCACACCTCGCGCACGGTGCCCATCTCCTCGGCGGTGATCTCGTTCATGAGCTTCATGGCCTCCACGATGCACAGCGTCTCGTTGGCAGCAACCTCGTCGCCCACCTTCACGAAGGGCGGCTCGCCAGGAGCGGGAGCCTCGTAGTAGGTGCCCACCATGGGAGCCACCACGGGCTTCCAGCTGGCCGGGCGGTCGTTGGCCGGCTCGGCGGCAGGTGCCGGAGCGGCAGGCGCAGGCGCGGCCTGGGCCACGGGAGCTGCGGCAGCCGCGGGGGCGGCAGCAGCGGGCGCGCCCTGACCGGGCATGCGCACGGCGATGCGGACGCCCTCTTCCTCAACTACGATCTCGCCGACGCCGCTCTCCTCGGCAACGCGAACCAGCTCGCGAATCTGATTGATATCCACGTAATCGTCCTCCTTGGTGCCGCTGGATTCCTGCTCCAGCATGAAATCGACCTTCTCGGAAACACGGTGCTTGGAAAGATAGGTGCGGGCCTCGTTCGGGAACAGGGCGTACATGAGCACGTCCTCCTCGCTGTGGGCCAAATCCCCGATCTCGTTGGCCACCTCGTCGTAGGTGGTGGTCACCAGCGTGCCCGGCGCAATGCTCGGGTCCAGGATCTCGGAGTCGCCGGCCACCTTCGCCACGATCTCCTTGTCCATGTGGCCCGGCGCCTTGCCGTAGTAGCCGCACACATAGTCCTTCATCTCCTTGGAGATGACGCTCCAGCGCTTGCCGGTGAGCACGTTGAACACCGCCTGGGTGCCCACGATCTGAGACATGGGGGTCACGAGCGGCGGGTAGCCCACCTCGGCGCGCACCTTCGGGATCTCCGCCATAACCTCGGGCAGGCGGTCGACGGCCTTCTGCACCTCCAGCTGGCTGATGAGGTTGCTCATCATGCCGCCGGGCACCTGGTGCGAGTACACCTGCATGTGGATGAGCGACGACACGCCGCGCTTGTAATGACCGCGCTTGCGCATCTCCTCCCAGTACTCGGAGATCTCGAACAGCAGATCAAGATCCAGATCGGTGTCGTAGCGGCTCTCCTTCAGAGCGGCCACGATCATCTCGACGGCCGGATGCGAGTTACCGAAAGCGAGCGGCGCGTGGGCGGTATCGGCCACAGCCACGCCGGCCTCGGCGGCCTTCAGGATGTTGGCCGGGGCCATGCCGCCAACGTAGTGGCAGTGGATGTGCACCGGCAGGCCGATTTCCTCGTTGAAGGCCTTCACCATGCGCTCGGCGCGGTAGGGCGTGAGCATGCCGGCCATGTCCTTGATGGCAATGGTGTCGGCGCCCAGGTCCTTCAGCTGCTGGCCGTACTCCAGGTAGGAGTCCAGCGTGTGCACCGGCGAGATGGTGTAGGAGATGGCGCCCTCGAAAAGCCCGCCGTGCTCCTTAATGGCCTCGGCGTTGTCCACCACGTTGCGGATGTCGTTCAGCGCGTCGAACACGCGGAAGACCTCGATGCCGTTGCGGTGGGCCGCCCCGATGAAGCGGTTCACGATATCGCGCGAGTAATGCTTGTAGCCGACCAGGTTCTGGCCGCGCGACAGCATGGCGAGCGGGGTGTTGGGCGTGTTGGCCTTGATGGCGCGCAAGCGCTCCCAGGGATTCTCGTCCAGAAAGCGCAGGCACGAGTCGAACGTCGCGCCGCCCCACGCTTCGATGGCCCAGTAGCCGACGCGGTCCATCTTCGGCAGGATCGGCAGCATGTCGCCGATCTGCATGCGGGTGGCCCACAGGCTCTGCTGACCGTCGCGGATGGTCGTATCCATGATCTGAAGCCGTGGCATGAACTCACACCTCCTTATAGATAGTCAAAGATCAAGTTTCGCATTATAGGGGACGCCTACCACGGCGCGGGCCGTGAGCGCGCGATTTGCCGACAAGAAACATCAACGAAGCGGCGGGAGGAGGCCGCGAGAGAAAAGGGATCGCCAAACGATGGGAGCAGCGTGACCGGCCGGCTGAGAAAGTCGACGGCGGGACGGCCGACTGGGAGGGCCGGCGGCCCGGGCGACCCGTTGAGGAAGCCGGCAGGCCGATAGCCGGCCGAGGGAGCCGACGGCGGGCGGCCAGCTCGCCCCCTTCCCTGCCCCGGCGCTCGCAGATGCAAGCGGCGCCCCTCGCCTTTCCTTCGCTGAGGCCGAAAGGAGCAAGATGAGCGCCCTGCTTTTTCTTACCCCCTTTCCATCAGGCTAAACGCAAAGTTTACCCCGCTGGGGTAATAGCTTTTCGCGAGCCCGCGCCGCACACTGACGCCATCGTTTCCGAGGAACATCAGGAAGGGAGGATGCGATTATGGGCATCGAAGAGAACGGGGTCGCGCAGGCGACCGGGACGCCGACGGAGGGAGGTGCCTCGCCGCGGCGGCCCCGCAAGCGCGGATGGATCGTAGCGGGCGTGGTGGCTGCCGTCGTCATCGTAGCGGGTGCCGGGTTTTGGGTGTGGCACGAGCAGCCGAGCTTCTGCAACGCCATCTGCCACAGCCCCATGGACTACTACGTGGAAACCTACGATGACGGCAACCCGCAGCTGGGCGTGACGGCCCACGCCGAGGCCGGAGAGGCGTGCCTCGACTGCCACACCGCCGAGCTGACCACCCAGGTCGCCGAGGTGTGCGCCTGGGTGTCGGACAACTACCCCATGACCGAGGACGGCACCATGCTCGCCACGGGCAAGGAGTTCGCCAGCGAGGAGTTCTGCGCCCGTCCCGAATGCCATCACGCCGCCGGCACCTCCTTCGACGAGATCACGGCGAACCTGTGGGGTTTCGCGGGCAATGACGAGAAGTACAACCCGCACGCGAGCCATCAGGACATGGCCCTGGAGTGCAGCGACTGCCATAAGATCCACGAGAACCAGGTGCTCGTGTGCAACGAGTGCCACGACCTGACCCTGCCCGAAGGATGGGAGGCCCCCAATGCAGAGTAACGTTTCCCGCCGCAGCTTCTTCAAAGGCGCGGGCCTTGCCGCTCTCGGTGGCCTGTCTGCCGCCGCGCTGTCCGGATGCGGCCACGGGTATGCGGCTGAAACACCGGCCAATCCGAGCGCGGGCGACTTCGGCGGCCCTTCGTGGCTCGGCGCCCCGCCCGTCGTTGAGGAGTCTGACATCGCCGAGACCATCGATACCGAAGTACTTGTCGTGGGCATAGGCACCGGCGGCATTCCGGCCATGATCTCGGCTGCCGAGAATGGCGCGAAGGTGCTCGGCATCGACCGCCAGGGTACCCCGAAGAACGTTCGCGAGGATATCGGCGCCATCGATTCGCGTCTGCAGCAGGCGTCCTTCGACGAGTTTCCCGAGTTCCGCATCGAGAAGAAGGAAGCCGTGGAGGACATCGTCCGCTACGCCAACGGATTCGTGAACTACGATCTGGTGAAGCTGTGGGCCGACGAGTCCGGCGCCATGGTGGACTGGCTCACCGACATCGTGCAGCGCGACGGCAAGATGGTCATGGAGTTCGAAGGCGGCGTAGGCGACACCACCGACCCGGGTCGCGACAAGGCCTTCGCCACCGGCCACAGTCCGCAGCTGACCGACGCGGTGGGCGAGGACGAGGAGTGGGGCTTCGCCGAGTCCATCTTGGCCTACGCCGCTGAGCAGGGCGCCGAGGTGCGCTGGTTCACCGAGTTCATCAAGTGCGAGACCGATGAGGCGGGCCGCGTGACCGGCGTCATCGCCCGCGACGTGCAGGACGACCGCCGCTACCTGCGCATCAACGCCAGCAAGGGCGTGATCCTGTCCACCGGTGGTTACGGCAACAACCTGGAGATGATGGAGGACCGCCAAGCCTGGAACCAGAAGATCCGCATCGCCGCACCCGGCTCCGGCGGCAACCCGACCGGTTCCGGTATCAAGGCGGCGCTGTGGCTCGGTGCCACCATGGACCCGCTCGGCGCGGCCTGTACTTTCAACCGCGCCTGCGTGAAGCCCGACCAGACCGCCGGCGACGGCGTGCTCGGCCGCTGGTTCTGGTTCGGCGAGCAGCCCTTCCTGAAGCTGAACCTGAAGGGCCAGCGCTTCTGCAACGAGAGCGGTCCCTACGACTACATGCTGCACTCCACCATCATGCAGCCGCACCAGACCTACGTGGACATCTGGGACGCGAACCACGCCGCCCAGGCCGAGGCCATGGACGAGGTGGGCTGCTGCCGCCTGTTCCTCTTCCCCAACGGAGCGAAGAACAACATTCCCATGCAGGTGGTGGACGGCATGATCGAGAAGCTCATCGAGGACGGCTACGTGCAGAAGGCCGACACTATGGAGGAGCTGGCCGAGAAGCTGAACCTGCCCGTGGAGGCCACCGTGGCCTCGTGGAAGCGCTACAACGAGATGGCCGCCGCCGGCGAGGACACCGACTACTACAAGGAGAAGCACCGCCTGATGGCCATCGACACGCCGCCGTTCTACGGCGTGCGCACCGGCGCATGGTTCCTGGCGACGCTCGACGGCGTGACCATCGACACGAACATGCACCCCTGCGATGAGAACGGCGATGCCATCGAGGGCCTGTATCTGACGGGCAACGACTCCGGCGGCTTCTTCTCCGTGAGCTACCCGAATTTGCTGACGGGCCTTGCCTGCGGACGCACCATGACCTTCGGGCGGCGCGCTGGCATGCTGGCCGCTACCGGCCAGGCCTAAGGAGCGCGCTCGCGAAGCATTGCTCGCCTTCGCGAGTTGCCCAGCAGGCAGGTCGCGAAGGCAATTTCCACGCCCTTCCCTGGGATGCCGCCGGTCGCGCCTCCCCTCCAGCGACCAGCGGTTACGAGAGCGAAAACCCCCTGTTCCGCGCGAACAGGGGGTTTTCGCGTGTAGAATGGAGTGGAGGAGGATGAAGGGAGAGGCATGGCAGTCCAATACGAGAAGAGCGGCGTGGAAGGCGCGGGGGCAGACGGCCGCGAAAGCGAGTCGCGAGCCGGCGTCCCCAAAGCGCCTGCACCTCAACTCACGGGCAGCAACGATCCTGCGGGGCGCGCGGACTTGCGGGAGAATGCCCCCGATGCCGCAAGCCCCCTGCGCGGGTTTCTCGCGCTGCTTGCGACCCTGGGGGCCACTGCGCTCATGAACGGGTCGCTCTTCCCCCAGTTCGACGCCATCTTCATGTTCGCCCGCGACATTTCCGTCACGTTCTCGGCCGGCACCCTGCTCGGCCTCGGCCTCGCGGCCTATCGCGCGCCGCGCCTTTTGCAGGAGCGCGCCGTTATTGCGGTTGCGATCGCATGTCTTCTGGGCGGCGGGGCGCTTCTGGGTCTCGGGCTTTGGCTCTCGCTGCCGGCTCCCCTCGTTGTCGGAGCGAGCCTTGCCTCCATCGGGCGGGCGGTAGCCACGGTGTCGGCGGCGCTCTACCTTGCGCGGCTGGCGCCTCGCGAGACAGCCATGGTCATCGCCGTTAGCTACACCGTGCAGCTAACGGCGATCCCCGTCACCCCGTTTCTTCCGCCGTGGCTTGGCGCGGCCTTGTTCCTGTCTTTCCCCTTGGCGGCCATCGCGCTCACAACCCGCGGGGCGCGCTTTTATTTCGACATGGCCCACGATCGCCCGGCCCCCAGCGACATAGCCATCACGCGACCGGCTTCGTTTCTGGCACCGTTCTCAGCCCTGTTCGTGTGCCTGTTCCTGTTTCAGGTGGCCTTCGGGTTCGCACTGCGTTTCGGGGAAGTGAGTGGCGTGCCCCGCGCCTCGCTCTTCTCGGCAGTGCCGGCGGCCTGCGTGGCTCTTTACGTCGTTCTCTCGCGGCGCCGCTTTCCCGCCGACGGTCTTGTTCAGCTGTCTGCCCTTGCGGTGATGGCCGGGTTCCTTCTGGCAGCCCAGCCCCTGCTCGTCGCCGATGGCGGGGCGGCCGACGTAGCATTGCTGAACGCCGGCAACGGCCTGTTCATCATGGCCGCCCAGATGGCGCTCGTCACCATTGCCGCGCGCAACCCCCTAGGAGCCGTCACGACCGTGGCCTGGGGGAATGGGGTTTCGGCCCTGGGATCGCTTTCCGGGGCCGCTGCGGGCATGCTGGCCAACGGGGCGGCGGCGAGCGTTCCCGCGCTGCGCGTGGCCATTCCCGCGGCGCTGCTGCTGGTCTTCGCCGCCTATGTGACCATCGGGCTGAAGCGTTTTACCTTCGCGGGAGCCATCGACGGCATCGACCCGGTGTCGGTGGAGGCGCCTGGTGGCCACGCATCCGCATCGGCAATGACCGCGGCCCAGACGCCCGAGGAGGCCTTCGCCGCCCGCTGCAAAGCCGTCGCCGCCGAGTACGCGCTCACGCCCCGCGAGGCCGAGGTGTTCGCCATGCTGGCCCGCGGACGCGACCGCAGCTACATCGAGGAAGCGCTCGTGGTATCCCGCAACACCGTGAAGGCCCACGTGAAGCATATCTACGCGAAGCTCGACATCCACTCCCACCAAGAGCTCATCGACCTGGTGGAAGGCTAGGGGGCAGCCGCCTTTCGACACATGCCCTCGTCGCCCGCGAGATGCAGCGGCGCCCCTGAGGCTTTCTACGCGATTTCCTCTCTCTGCTGCACAGAAAGGGCGGCCCGAACTGGGGCCGCCCTTGTGGAAGGATGGAGCTGACGAAGCGAAAAGGAAGTGGAGGGAAATAGGAGGGGTGGGAGGCGCTTCGCCAGCCGTCGGAACTTTCGATTGAGGGCGCCGGCCGCGAAAGCACGTGCCCGGCCAGCGCATCGCGTGGCAGCCTCGGAAGCACGCGCCCGGCCGGCTCAACGCCGGGGCCGTCGCAGAAACGACCCCGGCGCGGTCCGGCGCGCCTCGGCGGTACGCTTAGTACAGCATGAACACCGAGAAGCCAAGCTGGTAGACCGCCACACGAAAGAACAAGCTCGTGGCGATGGCGGCCACGGCGGCCAGCACGAGGAAGGTCTTGCTCTCGCCGACCTTCTTGCGGGCCACGAGCGCGCAGGCCAGCACGATGACGGCGCACACGATGGCGCTCCAGAACATCGGGGCGGCGGCGCCCGAAACCATGACCTCGAACAGGTCGGTCACGGCCTTCGGCGGCGTGGTCATAGCCGTCGGATCGGCGTAGTAGCCGTGGTCGGGCATGGAGGACATGGCCACGGACACAGCGTAGACCGCATCGCCCACCAGCTGAATGGCGGCACCGATGAACGCCAGGTTGATGGCAACGCCCTCGGCGTCGGCATCGCCCTTTGCCACGGCCACAGCCCACAGCACAATGGGGCCGAGCATGCAGGCGTTGGCGAGGTAGAAGACGATGAGCGCCACACCCCAGGCCGCACGAGCCGGCATGAGGTAGGAATGCCCGGTGGCGACCACCATGGCCACCACAACCACGAGGGTTGCAACAGGCAGCCACGCAGGCAGCTTCTCGTCGGCCTTGCGCAGGAACACGAACCACAGCACCATGACCACCGCCAGGGCCACGCATCCGATAAGCTCCTGGGTGATGCCGGAGGAGATGTGGCCGAAACCGTTGAAGATGCGCTCCCAGTGCTCGAGGTGCAAGAAGGCACCGATGCCGCCGATCACCAGGGACACAGCCGCGGTGATGAGGCCCGTCATCTGCAGGTCGCGGCCCTTACCCTTGAGGGCGAGGATGCTCATGCTCCCGAGCAGACCGCAGGTGACGCAGACGAACAGGGTGAAGATAACGAGGGGCCATTGAGTTTCCATTAGGCGATGCCTCCTTCCCATTTCTGGCCACGCAGAATGTACGAGTAGGCCGGGCGGTTGCCCACGTCGGGCAGCTTGTAGACTTCGCTCTCGTCGAAGGGCTCGAGGAACTCGAGCATGCGACGCTGCTCGCCGGCCGAGTCATAGCTGCCCACGAAGGAGTCGTAGCCCTCATTGGGGTCGCCGATCCAGCGGGCATTGCCGCCGCACTGGCTGACGCACTGGGGCAGCTCGCCCTGGAGCAGCTTCTGCTCGCAGAGCGTGCACTTCTCGACGACCTTCTCCTCCTCGTTGAGGTAGCGGACGCCGTAGGGGCAGGCCATGACGCAGAACTGGCAGCCGATGCACTTGTCCTTGTCAACCTGGATGCTTCCGTCCTCGGCCACGTGCGACGCCTCGGTCGGGCACACCTTCACGCACTCGGGGTTCTCGCAGTGCTGGCAGGAGATGGGCAAAAAGTACATGTACACGTCGGGGTACTGGCCGGAGCCGCCTGGGATGGGGTTGGGTCCCACGCGCACGACCTTGTTCCAGTAGTTGCCGATGGGCACGTTGTTCACGCCCTTGCACGCCGTGGCGCAGGCGAGGCAGCCGACGCAGCGGTTCAGGTCGGTGATGATGGCAGTAGCCATGGTCTACTCCCTCCCTTCGTAGGTAGGCAGCCACTCCTTCAGACGCGGGTCGTCGGAGGTGTGGATGATCGGGGTTCCGTTGGAGTCGCACGGAACGGGGTTGTTGAACGGCGAGTTCTCAGGCGTGGCCTTGTAGATCTTCACCTGGTAGGCGCGCAGGTTGCTCGTACCGGAGTGCGGGTCCTGGGCCTTGTTGTCGATAAGCTGGTTGACCTGCGACAGCTGGAAGCCGTGGCCACAGTCCTGCACCTCGGGATACCACCAGGTGTGCTCGAGGTTGATGGTGTTCTCATCCACGCCGTAGTACAGGTCGGCCACCTCGCGGATCTTGCCCCACTCGGTCTCGATCCACACCCAGTCGCCCTGCTGAATGCCGTACTGCTCGGCGGTCTTCGGGTTGATCTCCACGCGCGGCACGGGCCACAGCTCGCGGCACCAGGGCAGCTGGCGATGCTCGGAGTGGAAGTACACCGGGATGCGACGGCCGGTGGTGGCGGTCAGCGGGTACTCCTTGATGCGGTCGCCGTCCTTCGGGCCGTGCGGCGGCTCCACCCAGCTCGGCAGGCACCACTCGGGATGATCCGGGTGATGGGATTCCATAACCGTCGACCAGATCTCCTGCTTCATCGTGGGGGTGAACCAGCCGGGCTTCCAGTCGCCCACGCCCTTGCCGGCGGTGTAGTCCAGGCGGGCCCACACGCGGTCGCGGGCGCGCAGAGCGCCGGTCTGGTAGCGGCGGTAGGTGCCCCAGTTCAAAGGCTCGATGTCCTTAGCCTGCCACCAGCCGTGCTCCTGGAAGGCGGCCACGTACTCGTCCCAGCTCTTGTACTTCGGCGTAACCTCGGCCATGGGCACGCCCACGCGCTCGAAGGACACCTTGCCGTTCTCTACATGCCACTTGGTGTGGGTGAGCTCGTCGTCGGTCAGGAGCTTGATGGAGTCGGTGAGCTGCCAGTCGATGTCGGGCCACTCATTGCCCGGCTCCTGGGTCCACGGCTCGCCGATGCGGCGGAACAGGTCCATGACGATCTCGGGGTCGTACTTGGCCTCCGCGGGCGGCTGCACGCACTTGACGGTCGCGCCCATGGCGCCGGCGGAACCCTGGGAGGCGCGCGGCGAGTTCAGCTCGATCCAGTGGGCCACCGGTAGAATGACGTCAGCGGCATCGGTGGAGGGCGTGTGCCACAGGTTCAAGTCGACGTAGAAGTCGAGCGAGTTGATGCCCTCCCAGGCCACCGTGGTGTTCGCGAAGGCCATGAAGTTGCCAGACTCGTTCCACAGGAAGCGCACCGGGTAGGGGTCGGAGGTCTTCATCGTCTCGTAGATGGACGGACCGTCGCACCAGTACTGCCACCAGCCGAGCAGCGGGAACTCATCGCGGCCGATCTGCTTGAGGTTGACCTCGGCCGGCGGTGTGGAAGCACCGGGAGCCCAAGCCGAGAAGCCCTGCAGGTCGCCGTCGATGGGCACGATTGTCGGGCCGCGGTTGCCGCCCGGGGTGTCCATGTTGCCGGTGATGCCGACGAGGCTGTCGAAGGCGCGGCAGTTCTGGATGGCGTTGCAGCCGTGCTCGACGGCCAACATGTACTGAATGCCGCCGTTGCCGTAGCCGGTGGACGGGTCGATGCGGTCGGCGTAGGCCGTCGCGGCAGCCTCGATCTCAGAAGCGGGGATGCCCGTGATCTCCTCGGCGGTGGCCAGGTCGAACTCGGCGGCGCGGGCCTTGTAGTGCTCCCACACCGGCTTCACCTTCACGGTGCGGCCGTCCTTCAGCGTGATCTCGAACTCGCCCTCGAGCGCCGGGTCGATGGCCGGGTCGAAGCCGAGCAGATCGGGCACCCAGCCCTGGGTCTGGCCGGGCAGCAGGTTCTCCTGCGCGGCCTCGCGGCCCTCGCGGGCCTTGTCGGAGTCGTAGTTCTCGCCCTCCCAGAAGCCGCCGGTCTCGTCGATGACGCCTTCCTGATCGGCGTTGAACCAGGTGAACGCGCCGTACTGATGCTTGACGCCCTCGGCGGCCAGCTTCTCCCAGTTGTTGTCGTACACGAGGAACTTGTAGGGGCTGCCGCCCTCGACGATATCGGACTCCTTCAGAAGATGGGTCTTCATATCCCAGTAGGAGCCGTCGGTGCGGATGGTCGGGAAGCCGGTGGGCTCCATGTCCTCGCACACGAGGAAGGGCGCGTTGGTCCACTTCTTCACGTAGATCTCGTCGATGAGGCCCTTCTCGATGATGACGTTGGTCCAGGCCAGCGCCAGCGCGCCGTCGGTGCCGGTGCGCAGGTGCTGCCAGTAGTCGGCCTCCTTGCCCATGTTCGCCATACGCGGGTCGCAGGAGATGTGCACGTCGGCGCGGCTCGCCACGTCGACGGTGGTGCGGCAGCTGTCGTCGTAGTTGGAAAGCTCGGAGGCGCCACCCCACTGCACGTACACCTTCGGACGGCAGATGGTCTCCATCCAGCTCATGGCGAACTGGGAGACCATGGTGGTGGCGAAGTGGCGCGGGCCCTTGCAGATCTGCCAGGCCTCGATGTTGTTCGGGGTCTCCAGCAGGTTCTTCAGAATAGACTCCGAGTGCATGCACCAGATACGGGACGTGCCCACCTGGCAGGCCAGAGACGGGCCGCCGTACTTGGCCTTCAGCTCGGTGATGTTCTTGATGATGGTCTCCATCGCCTCATCCCAGGAGATACGCACCCAGCCGGGCTCCTCGCCCTTGGGGTTGGTGCGCTTCATGGGATAGTGCAGGCGGTCGGGATGGTAGGCCGCCTGGATGGACGACTGCGACTTCGTGCAGCAGTTGCCCATGGACTGGAAGGCGCCCTCGTCGCCCTCGACGCGGATGGCGCGGCCGTTCTGGACGATCACCTTGACGCCGCACTCCATCTTGCCGCAACCGCGGCAGCAGGTCTTGACCTCCACCGTGTCGTTCCCGAGCACCTCGGGATACGTCGATTCGGCAAAGGCGGTGTGGGTCTGGGTGCCGAGCGCCGCCGCAGCTCCGGCCGTGATGGCAGCGGTCTTCACGAACGAGCGACGCGACATTGTCAGACTCTTGCTCACCTTCTCCTCCTTCTCTCTCTTCCAACACGTTCACGTTTCCGCCAGCGCGCATCCGGCGCCCGGCGATTGCGTTCCGCACCGTGCAGAGTTTGGGGGGCTCGGCGCTTCCTGCATGACGGGAAAGTAACGGGAAAAGGGGCTCCGCGGCATCGGCGAAACCCTTGGGAACCTCGCCGAGGCCATCATGAAAACTTATGATTTTGTCCGTGGGCGTTTTTTCTGATAGGGCCTGAACTGGCGATTCTTCATCCGACTCACTATTATTCGCAAGTTAGAATAATTTTGGGCACCGTGCGACGGCACGCATTCACCTATAATGCGCTCCAACAGTTTTCAACGAGACATCTCGCGACGGAATCATCCTGGGGAGGGGACCATGGAGCAGATTCGGGCCACGTGGACGACCATGCTCGGCGACCGCATTATGATCACGCGCATGGGGGGCTACGGGCTCCTGTGGCTGTGGACCGTCATGATGTTCAACAGCATCGTGCCCTACCTCACCGCGCCCGATCCGCGCACCGCCCTGTACGTGGGGCTTACCATCTCGCTCGTCACCATGGTGGCCACCACCCTGTTCATCGCCATCGCCCTGCGACGCGCCGAGCGCTTGAGCGACAACCGCTTCATCGTGTGGGGCGCGGCCGCCGCCATGACGGCGGGCGCGGTCTTAAGCGCGTTTTCCAACCCCGACGAGTCGGTGGGCATGGGAGCCCTCATGCTGAGCAGCATTCTCACGGGCACAGGCTCGGCGGCGCTGTTCGTGTGTTGGGGCGAGCAGTTCTTCGGCACGGGAGGGCGCGTGGCCCTGGTGGAGCTGTCGGTGGGCTCGTGCGCCGCCTTTGTGTTCGGCTTCGGCCTCATGGTGCTTCCGCGCGAGGCCGCCACCGCCGTCATCGCCGCCGCTCCCCTCGGATCGGCCGTGCTTCTGGGCCGCTCGCGGCGAGTGGCCTGCGCCCACGGGTTCGCGGCTCGCACCGCCATCGCCCTGGCCGGGGAGGGCAGCCCCCTGTCGCGCTCCACGGTGCTCCTGGCCGTGAAGACCCTGTCGGGCAGCCTGCTCGTGGGTGTCATCTCGGGTTTCTTCGACGTGGCCGGCGGCTTCAACGCCTCGGTGGTGCAGGCCGACTACGGCGTGTACCTCCTGCTCGCCGGCTCCATGGTCACCCTGCTGCTGTCGCTCATCTCGGTGCTCACCATGCGCGACGGCGTGTTCTACGCCTACCGCTTCTCGGTACTCGTGCTGTGCCTGGGGTGCCTGCTCACCCCCTTCCTGGGGCACGGCACCACCTACTTCAGCGTGCTGGTCTTCGCCGGCTACACCTGCTTCACCATTGTGCTGTACATCCTGTGCATCGATTTCGCCACGAGCTTCCGCATCAACGTGGCGCGCTGTTTGGGCTTGGGCTTCGTGGCCCTGTACGGCGGCGAGGTGCTGGGACACCTGCTCGGCTACAACGTAGGGTTGGAATCGACCCCCTACACCCTGGCGCTCATGACGCTGCTGGCCGTGGGCGTGCTGCTCATCGCGCACCTGTTCCTGTTCACCGAGGTGGACCTCATCAAGCTCGGTATCGGGGAGGTGAGCCTCATCGTGCCCGTCAACGAGGATGCCGCAGGCACCGAAGAAGTCGAGGAGGTTCCGGCAGATCCCGCCCCGCTCATCGTCGAGCGCTACGGGCTCACGCCGCGCGAGAGCGACGTGCTGCCACTGCTTTTGGAGGGACGCACCATCCAGCGCATCCAGGAGACCCTCTACATCTCGGCGGGCACCGTAAGCACCCATATCCGCCATATCTACCAGAAAACCGGATCGAACAACCGCCAAGAGCTCATCGATTTGGCCCAACAGATAGCCGCCGAAGGCGCAGGCGCACTCGATACGGCAAAAAACTGAGAATTGGGGGCTGGACAAGCCGGCGTGGGCGCGGCATACTAGGCCTCGTACACTCGCCTATGAAGCTGGGGGGCTTCAATGCAGAGGGCTTCATCCGAACAGGATGGAGACCGCAACGTGAGTGCGATATCTGCAAGATCGATTCCCGATCTGGATCAATTTCTCGAACAACATGAATCGGAGCCGCTCGTCGCCGTGCGCCATCATGCCCGCGACGATGTGAGCGCCACCCTGCTGCGCCTGGCCGCCCGGGCCGTGGCCGCGGGCCGGGCCGTGCTCGTACTGGCGCCCGACGGCCCGAGCGCAGCGCGCTGGCGCGCCGATGCGGCCCGAGGCTGCGCGAGCGCGACCGTGATATCGGCGCGCGAGGCGGCGCTGGCCACCATTGCGGGGGCGCGCGGCGCGCTTCCCCGCCAGGCACGGCTGCTCGACGGCAACGAGATGGACGTGCTCTTGGAGGACCTGAAGGTAAGCGGGCTGAAACCCGGACGCCTGCGCGAGATGACCAAGTTCTTCTACAAGGGCATCGCCGACGGCGTCTCGCGCGATGCCGACTGGCTCATCAGCGCCGAGGAGCAGCGCATCTGGGCCATCATGACGGAGAACCTGGATGCCCGCCGAGCGCTGCTGCCCGGCGAGGCCTTCGCCGTAGCCGCCGATGCCCTCGCCACGCCGGGTGGCGCCCAGGCGGCCGCATCGCTTGCCGACGCCGACGCGCTCGTTATCGCGCCCGCCTTCAACACCTTGAGCGCCACGGCCCAGCGTTTCGTGCGCATGCTCGCGACGCGCACGCTCGTGGCTGCAGGCACCGATCTGGACGCGAGCAACGCCGAGGAGGATTACCCGAACCCCGCAGGCTTCGACGCGCTTGTTGCCGAAGCCGGCACGGCCGCCGTCGTGCTGGAAGGCCCCTGCAACGAGCAGGCGTGCGCAACGGCGGTGGCCGCGCACCCCGCCGAGGAGTTCCAGGCGGTCTGCGACGCCGTGGCCGCGGCCGTGGACGCGGGCACGCCCCCGCACGCCATCACCGTAGCCTGCCCGAACCGCACCTGGATGGACGCCATCGCGGGCCGGCTCGCGGCGCGGGGCATCCCGGGCGCCGTGCAAGATGCCGCGCGCAAGGCGAAGGGCGACCCGCGCGAGGAGGACCGCTGCGGGCGCCTGCGCACCCGCGCTGCCGCCAAGCTGCTCCTTGACGCCGATGACTTCACCGCCTGGCGCAGCTGGCTGGGTCTCGGCGACTGGCTCGTGCGCTCGGACGCCTTCCTGGAGCTTCTGGCCTGGGCCCGCGACCACGAGACGAGCGCCGCCGAGGCGTTTTCGACCCTCATAGCGATTCCCGACGCCGAGCGCGGCTGCACGCTCTTCCACAAGTTCGACGAGCCGCACGCCCGCTTCAGCGCCCTGAAAGACCAGCTGGACGGAGCCGACGGGCCCACGGCGCGCGCCGCCCTGGAAAACGCCGGCTGCGCGCTGACCGAGCGCGAGCGCGCTCTGCTCGACGCCGAGGCCGCCTTCGACGCCGCCCGCTTCGCCGGCCGGGTGCTGGGCGACGAGGCGACCGACGGAGACGCCGCAGCCGACGATGCCGTGGCCGTCGTCCCCTACCGCCGTGCCTTCGGGCGCCATGGCGTGCTCACCGTGATCTGCGGCATGGTGGGAGGCTTCCTGCCCGCCCTGGATGCCGTGAGCGACCGCGAGACGGTAGATCACCGCCGCCGGGCCTACGACCGCGACCGCATCCTCTTCGAGGCGGCGAAGTCCTCGGGCGAGCGCATCGTGCTCACCCGCTTTACCGACGACCGCATCGAGAACGCCGACGTGCTGTCCATGGACGTCGCGCGCATCTACATGGCCGACGGCCTGCGCATGGCGCAGGTGAAGCCCTCCCCTTACCTTGACGATTACTCTCCCGTGCCCTCCCTGCCTACCGTGGAAACCATGGTGGGCGGCCTGGCCACGCTGTAGAAAGGACCTCTCATGAGCGATATCGACGTGTTCACCATCGACGACGACTTCGATCCTTTGGCCGAGATCGCCTTCGACGCCCCCGACGACGAGGAGCAGTTCAACGCCGAGTACCTGGCCCCCATTCCCGACGCCGACAAGTCCGTCGTGCCCGCGCCGGTGGTCCTCTCCGCCGCCGAGCGCATCGAGCGGCTGCTCAAGGGCCTTCCGGGCCAGCAGTTCCGCGTGCTTTCCGTGGTGCAGGCCGCCGATGCGGAAGAGCCGCGCGAGGCCGATGCCATCGTCGCCGAAGTAGACGCCGCCTATCCCGATTCCGGCAGCGTATACGACACGCCCCGCCTGCTGCGCCTGCTCGTCGAGGCCGGCGCCATCGATCGCGAGGCCCGCGGCGAGGATGCGCGCGTGGTGGAGGAAGACGATGAGATCCGCCTGACCGAGGACAACTTCGTCATCGGCGAGGATGGCGAGACCTACCTTGTGGTGGCCCCCGCCGCGCCGGCCCTCTACCTCGCCACCGACGCCGGCCGCGAGGCCGTGGCGCGCTATGTGGACCCGAACTCGCTAGCGGCCATCATCGAAGAGGAGCCGCGCTACAAGCCGCTCTATGCCCGCATCATGTCCATGGCCGGCGCCGAGGGCGGCGCCACCACGCCCGAGCTCGACGGCGCCATCGACTCCGATCCGCTCTGCGAGGAGCCGCGCCGCTTCTGCGGGTACTTCATCGACAAGCTGGAGACCGCCGGCTTGGTGGAATGGCGCGATGCCTGGGTCGTCACCGACCTGGGGCGCGAGGCCCTCGCCACCGGCGTGCTCGACGAATTCTAATCCCCCAAGCCGTAAGGAGCTTTGCCATGACCACGCAAGACACCACCTTGACCGACGTGCTCGACGGCCGCCGTGCCACCTACCGCCTGCTCGCGCGGATGTTCCGCACCGAGGCCGACACCGACCTTCTGGATGCGCTGGGAGCCATGCGCTTTCCCGCCGACACCGGTGTTGCCGCCGTCGACCGCGGGCACCGCCTCATCGTGAGCTACCTGTCCCAAGCCGATGCCGATGTGCTGACCGAGCTGGCCCGCGATTACACCCGCACCTTCATCGGCGCCGGTAACGACGGCTTCTCGGCCGCCTATCCCAACGAGTCGGTGTACACGAGCCCCAAGCGCCTCACCATGCAGGACGCCCGCGACGAGGTGCTCATGCTCTATCGCGCCGCCGGTCTGGAGAAGCGCGAGAGCGAGAAGGAGGGCGAGGACCACATCGCCTACGAGCTGGAGTTCGTGGCCATTCTCATCGACCGCGCCATCGACGCGCTCGACCGCGACGACGAGGAGCTGGCCGTGAGCTACCTCATGCAGCAGCGCAACTTCCTGGCCGACCACCTGCTGCGCTGGTACCCCATGATGGCCGAGGACATCGAGAAATTCTCCCAGACCGCGTTCTACCGGGGACTCGGCAAGCTCACCGCGGGCTTTCTCGCCAACGACGGCGAGTTCTTGAACGAGCTTCTGGAAGACGTGGAAGATGAGAGCGCGAAGGAAGGCGACGAGTAATGGCCGCAAACACCCCCGCTCCCGAGCTCGAGCCCAAACGCCCTGCGCCTGCGGGCGTGAGCCGTCGCACCTTCGCCTTGGGGGCCATCGGCGCCGCCGGGCTTGTAGCTCTGGGCGCTGGCGCGCGCGTACTGCCCTCGAAGACCCTGCTGCGCCCTCCCGGGGGCCAGGACGAGGTGCAGCTCGCCGCCAGCTGCCTGCACTGCGAGAAGTGCCGCGAGGTGTGCCCGAAAAGCGCCATCGGGCCTGCGCATCTCGAGGACGGCATCCTGAACCTGCGCACGCCCTCCCTCGACTTCCGCGCCGGCTGGTGCGATTTCTGCTCGGATGAGGAAGGCGGCCCGCGATGCGTGGCCGTATGCCCCACCCGCGCCCTGCGCCTGCCCGCGCACGCCGTACTCGGCAGCACCGCTACCGGCGAGGTGGGCAACGTCGTTATCGGCGTGGCCGAGGTGAACCGCGACTGGTGCCTGGCCCAGCGCGGCATGGGCTGCCACGAGTGCGTGGATGTCTGTGCCTTCGACGCCCTCGAGCTCGGCTACGACCACGTGCCCGTCGTGGATGCCGAGCGCTGCAACGGCTGCGGCGCCTGCGAGAACGCCTGCATCTCGCTGACCGCCGGCGCCATCGCCCCGGGCGCCACCGACCGCGCCATCGTCGTCGTCCCGCTGAGCTAGGGAGAGCCTGACATGAACGAGAACAAGACCAAGACCTACCGTCTGCGCATGATCGCCATGCTGGCCGTGCTGGCTGTGGTGGCCGTGGGCTACTTCGCCGCCGGCGGCATCGGCAACCTCTGCGGCATCGGCTTCGAGTCGATCACGCTGTTGTGCCCCTTGGGCGCCCTTTTGGCCATGGTGGCCGAGAAGACCGCCATACCCGCAGCCGTAGTATCGGTACTCGCCGCGCTTGCCATCTGCATCGCGCTCGGCAAGGTGTTCTGCTCCTGGGTGTGCCCCGTGCATTTCCTGTCGGGAAGCAAGCGCCGCAAGGAGCTTCGCGCCTGCGCCACGAACACTCGCAAAGACGACGGGAACGACGCGCCCGAAGATGCCGGAGCCCTTACCGAGCAGGAGAAGGCCGCCCTTTCCGGCTGCTCTTCCTGCGCCGCCCCTTGCGGCAAGTCGCGCGGCGTGAAAATCGACAGCCGCCACGGCATCCTGGCCGCGGCCCTCGGCAGCACGCTCGTCTTCGGCTTCCCCGTGTTCTGCCTCGTGTGCCCCGTGGGGCTCACCTTCGCCACGGTGCTCCTCGTCATGCGCCTGTTCGCCTTCGGCGAGACCACCTGGACCATCATCGCGTTCATCGCGCTCATCGCGGCGGAGGTCGTCCTCCTTCCCCGCTGGTGCGCGAAGTTCTGCCCCCTGGGCGCGCTGCTGTCGCTCATGAGCGGCCTGAACCGCACCTTCCGCCCTCACCTTAACGCCGAGAAGTGCCTTGCCGAGTCGCGCGGCGCCTCCTGCGATTTGTGCGTGCGCGCCTGCCCCGAGGGCATCAACCTGCACGACATCGCCGCTGGCGAGACCACGCTGGCCGACTGCAGCAAGTGCCGCGCCTGCGCCGACGTGTGCCCCGAGCACGCCATCACCTTCCCGCTTCTGACGCCCAAGGCCGCAGGAGAGCGCGCCGCCACGCCCGCTCCCGCCGACCTTGACGAGGACCTGGCCTTCGCCGAGGGCACCGGCACCGACCGATAGGAGCATCCCCATGGCTTTCCTCGACAGCCTCATCAATCTGCTCTCCTCTATCGAGAGCGACAAGATCGCCGTGCACGACGAGCGCTGCGTCGTCATGCGCAACCGCAACGTGGAGTGCCTGCGCTGCGTGCGTGCCTGCACCTCGGGCGCGCTCGTTCTGGCCGACGGCGAGCTTTCCGTGCACCCCGAGCGTTGCATCGGCTGTGGCACCTGCGCCGCCGCCTGCCCCACCTCGGCCATCGAGGTGCGCACCCCCGACGACGCCGAGCTCACGCGCGCCCTCAAGCGCTCCATCGTAGCCACCAAGGGGCACCCGGTCATCGCCTGCGAGAAAGCCGTAGCCGCCACCCGCGCGCGACTCGGCGAGAAGCGGGCCGTGGCCGGCTGGCGCGGCGCGCTCGGCCTTGCGGCGAAAGACGCGCCGGCGCTCGACGAGGACGCTCTGTGCACGGTGCCGTGCCTGGGGCGCGTGGACGAGTCGCTGATCGCGGCCATGGCCGCCTACCGGAGCGTCGACGGCACGCTCGTGTGCAATCGCTGCGAGGGCTGCGAGCACGAGCCCGGCGGCTGCCAGGCGCTCGACGTGCTGGAAAGCGCCGAGAACCTGCTCGCGGCCTTCGGCTCGGACTTCGCGGTAGAGTTCACCGATGCGATGCCCGAGCGCCTCATCGTGGACGCTGCCGTGCTCGAGGAGCGCGGCCGGCGCGCCGAGGAGCGAACCCGCGCCGCCGCCGATGCCGCCGCAGCGGCGGGAGAGGCCGCCGACCCGGCGCGCCGCGCGTTTCTCGCGGGCGCCCGGGACGCCTCCACGAGCCTGGCCGCCGACGCCGTGGCCGATACCCTGGGCCTAGCCGACGACGAGCCCGCGCACGAGCCGATAGCGCCCCGCTACCGCAAGGTGAACGCCGAGGGCACCCTTTCGCGCTTCGTGCCCACGCGGCGCACGCTTCTGTACAACTACCTCGCGCGCATCGGCGAACCGGCGGCCGACGAGGTGAGAAACCGCGTCATCGGACGCGTGACCATCGATACCGACGCGTGCACCTCCTGCCGTATGTGCGCGGTGTTCTGCCCTACCGGCGCCCTCGACCGCGCCGAGGATGGCGACTTCTGGGGCCTTCGGCACCGGCCGGCCGCCTGCGTGCAGTGCAGAAGTTGCGAGAGCCTCTGCCCCGCGAGCGCCATCACCGTGGACGACACCGTGCCAATGCGCCAGTTCATGGGCCGCGAGGCGGTGCTCATCTCCATGGAGAAGCCCACATGGGAGGCCAACAAGCCCGATTCCATGTACAACAAAATCCACCAGGTCATCGGCCCTGATTTGGAGATGTGCATGTTCTAGGCGCGCAGGGCCCGGGCGCGTGGGGCATCTTCGGAGGTGGGGGCTCGCTTCATGCGAAAAGATCCTCCTGAGATGCTCCGCGCGCCCGGGCCCCGAAGCACACCCTGATTCTGAAGGGCGCGCCGCGCGCCTTCCCTCGTCCGCTAAACGCCCATGCTATCCTATGCGGCAACCCCGACTGCAAAGGCACCGACGATGATCACCTACACGCTGCCCGACTTCACCGTCAACCTCGGACTCAACCTCTTCTTCGTGCGTCTTCTGCACGACCGCCCCGCCCTGTTCCGCGAGAATGTATCCATTGGCAGCCTCTACGGGTGCTTCCCCGACTGCCCCATGAACGGCGGCCGCGCCTACCTGCGCGAGCGGCCCGACGCGGCCGCCATGGAGCGCACCTTCGCCATCATGGCCGAGCACGGCGTGGTGCCGCGCCTCACCTTCACCAACACCGACGTGACCGAGGCCATGCTCGCCGACCCCTACTTCAACGCTATCTGCCACACGGCGGCGCGCTTCGGCGGCGAGGCCATCGTCTACGACAACGCGGCCGGCGCCTACCTGCGCGAGCGCTACGGCATGCCGCTTGTGCTGTCCACCACCCGGGAGGTGGCCGACGCCGCGACGTTCAACGAGCTTGCCGGCACCTACGACGCCATCGTGCTCGGCTACAACGCCCACAAAGATCCCGCGGTGCTGAGCGCCCTTACAGCGCCAAAGAAAGCCGAGATCATGGTGAACGAGTTCTGTGTGCCAGGCTGCCCCCACCGCGCCGAGCACTACCGCCACAACAGCGCCGACCAGCGCGATGGCCAAATGCGCCCCTTCCCCTGCCGAAGCGGTCGCCCAGACTTCTTCGACCACGCACCGGGGCATCCCGTGCAGTTCACCGCCGAGGAAGTAGCCGAGGTGCACGAGCGCTACGGCATTGAGTCCTTCAAGATCGTCGGACGCGGCGTTCCCTTTGCCACCGTGCTCGAAGCGCTCGTCTACTACCTCGTGCGCCCTGCTTGCCACGATGCCGTGCGCGCCCTCGTCGCCCGCGAGATGCAGCGGCGCCCCTAAGGCTTTCTACGCGATTTCCTCTCTGTGCTGCAGTAAAAAGCGCGATTGTGCGAGTTCTTTGGCTCAAAAAACTCGCACAATCGTCATTTTTGTTGCATCGGGGCGAATTTGGACGTCGAAAAACTCGCACAATCGCGCTTTTTACTGCACGGATCGCCCAAAACACGGACGCGACGCGCGCCCAAGTCCGCTTTGTTCCCAGCGGCCACGTTTCCGCAGGCGCGTCAACCGGGAAACCGTCTGCGAATTATGAACAATTTACTTGCCTTTTCGGAGATTTGGCCGATCAGCGCCCCTGCACTATAAAATGAGGGGAAGCAACCGCAACCTTGGAGGCACCATGGCCATTCGCATCATCGTGGACTCGTCGGCGGATATGGAAGAGGATTACGCCGCCGCCCACGGCATCCAGATCATCCCCATGACCATCACCTTCGGCGACGAGGAGTTCGCCGAAGGCGTCGACATCAGCCGCACCGAGTTCTTCGAGCGCCTCATCGAGAGCGACGAGCTGCCCCGCACGAGCCAGATCCCGCCCATGGTGTTCCAGGACATCTTCGCCGAGGTGGTGGCTGCGGGAGACACCGCCGTGGTCATCACACTGTCGAGCCACATCTCGGGCACCTACCAGAGCGCCTGCATTGCCGCCGCCCCCTTCAAGGAGTCCATCTTCGTGGTTGACTCCGAGAACGCCACGGTGGGCGAGCGCATCTTAGCCGAGCGCGCCTGGGCCCTGCGCGACGAGGGGCTTACCGCCGCCGACATCGCCTACTGCCTCGATCAGGAGAAGAAGGACATCCGCCTCGTGGCGGCCCTCGACGGGCTGGAGTATCTGCGCCGCGGCGGCCGCATCTCGGGTGCGGCGGCGGCTATCGGCGGGCTGCTTTCCATCAAGCCCGTGGTGGGCGTCGTGGACGGCAAGGTGGTGGTGCTGGGGAAGGCCCGCGGCTCGAAGGCCTCCCGCTCCATGGTATTCGAGGAGATCGAGAAGGCCGGCGGCATTGATTTCACGCGTCCGGTATGGGTGGCCTACTCGGGCCTGTCCGACAAGATCGGCCGCAAGTACATCGCCGACTCCCTCGAGCGCGCCGCAGCCGACGGCATGATCAGCGCGCCAGATGCGGTGGAGCTGCCCCTCACGCTCGTGGGCGCCGTCATCGGCACCCACGTCGGCCCCGACGGCGTCGCCTTCGCCTTCTTCGCGAGGAAATAACAGGAGCCGTAGTCGAACATTCTGTTTGCGACTCCCCCCCAATCGGAGGTGGCGGGTGCTTCCATTCGCTCAAACAGTCCTCGCTCTGCGAGACAGGACATTAAGTCCTGTCTCGTTCGCTGTGGAACTCGCTCGGTGGAAACACCCGCCACCTCCTCTACGCTCCGCCACAGCTGAAATAGAAAAGCCTCCCGAAGGAGGCTTCCTCAACCTGCGAGTTTTCCGCAACTGCTAGACGCGCTTGATGACGCGGCCGTCGCGGGTGTCGATCTGCAGGACGTCGCCGATCTCGATGAACGTCGGCACCTGCACCTCTTTGCCCGTCTCCAGGGTGGCCGGCTTCAGCGTATTGGTAGCGGTATCGCCCTTGAAGCCCGGCTCGGTGTGGGTAACCTCCAGCTCCACGAACATCTGGGGCTCCAGGCTGATCAGCTCGTCACCGGCGTAGAGCAGCGTGGCCTCGTCGTTCTCCTTCAGCCAGTCGGAAGCAGCGCCCACCATATCGGCAGCGATGGGCATCTGCTCGAAGGTGTCGTTATCCATGAACCAGTAGTCGGCACCGTCGTTGTACAGGTACTGCATCTTCTTGGACTCCAGACGCACGGAGTCGAACTTCGTGCCGGCGTTGAAGGTGTAGTCCACCACACGGCCGGTCTTGATATCCTTCAGCTTGGTGCGCACAAACGCGCCGCCCTTGCCCGGCTTCACGTGCTGAAACTCGACGATGGTGCACATCTTGCCGTTGTTGATGATGCACATGCCGTTCTTGAAATCGGCGGTAGAAATGCTTGCCACGGGTGTGTCCTTTCATGTTCACGCGCCGTGGAAACTTCATGCTCGCACGTCGCGCCTGACTCAAACCGTTTCATTATAGCCGTCTTGCGGGCATCCTGCAAAGGATGTGCGGCATCGTCGGACGCCCTCGCGCAGTTTCCCGTAGATGCCCATGTACGCATTCACAATGACGCCCGTGAACGCCGCGCAGACAAGTGTTCCCTCGCGCACGCCGGCCAGATGCCCCACGAACAGAAACGCGCACAGGCACGCCAGCGCCGCGCAGGACAGGTCGAAGAGCACCTTGCCCGTACCGAAACGGATGCCTGTCTTGCGCACCACGGCCTGCACTACGGCCTCGCCGCAGTTCATGACCGTGCCCGACACCACCGTCATCACGATACCGAGGGCGAGTACCGCCATGCCAACGGCAAGCCACAGCCACGATGCCGCATAGCTTTCCGGTCCGGCCTGCCCGATAAGGGCCATGAACGCGTCGATGCACACGCCGAAGAACACCGAGATGGGAATCTGCCACAGATCTACCAGGCGGAAATCACGCCGCAAGATAGCCACTTGCACCAGCACGAGAAAGCACTGCCACCCCAGCATGAAGGCACCGAAACTCACGGCGGTAAAGCCAATGCTGAGCACGTTGGGCGTGGCCGAGATGGGAGAATTACCCAAATCGGCCCTCACCACGACATCGATGCCGAGAGCCATGACGGCCACGCCGGCCAGCATGAGCAGGACGCGGCCAACCAGGAAGAGCGTGGCCTGCAAGCTACGTTGCTGCCGCTGCTCGCCTGCAGAGTTCGTGGTGGTCTTCCGCACGGAGCCCGAGGACGCAGACGAGGAGGCCGTTACGCCGCATGAGGATCTGTCAGACGGATCGGCAGATGCGCCCGAGCGTTCGCGCCCCATGGATTTGCCCTTGGTCCGAATCTCGCTCCCACGATTGATCTTCCGTTCCGTCATCGTTTCCTCACCGTCCTCTCCAGCGTCGTTCGAATGCTTACCTTCTCAGTTATAGCACTGGGAACACGCCGTTGAACGGCAATTTCCGGGAGCGGGGGCCGGCGCGCTATCGCTTTTAACGATGCCCCATCGGCCGCACCGAGCGACAGAGCATACGGCTAGATGACCACCATGTCGTGGGTCGACTTCGTGAACACTTCGAAGCCGTCGTCGGTGATAACGCCGAAGTCCTCCAGGCGCATGCCGAACTTGCCCGGCAGGTAGATGCCCGGCTCCACGGTGACCACGTTGCCGGCCGCGAGCGGCTCGTCGTTGCAGGCCGAGAGCACCGGCTCCTCGTGGATATCGAGCCCCACGCCGTGACCGAGCCCATGTCCCATGGCGCCAGCGAAGCCGCCCTCGGCGAGCACCGCCTCGGCCCGTTCGTGGGCCTGCCTGCCCGTCACGCCCGGAGCGAGCATGGCCTCCACGGTCTCGTTGGCCTCGCGCACCGTGTGCCACGCATCGAGCATCCGCCCCTCGGGCTCGCCGAGGAACACCGTGCGGGTCATGTCCGAGCAGTAGCCGTAGGACTTCGCACCGAAATCGAGCACCACGCACTGGCCGGCCTCCAACATGGCGATGCCAGGCACCGCATGGGGGTTCGCCGCATTCTCGCCCGTGGCCACGATGGTGGCGAAGGCCAGGCCCTGGGCTCCGTGGCGCAGCATCCACTCGTCCAGCTCCAGCTGCACCTCACGCTCCATCATGCCGGGACGCATGAACTCCACGATATGGGAGAAGGCCGCGTCGGTGATGGACTGGGCGCCCTTCATGCGAGCCACCTCGTAGCGCTCCTTCACCGCGCGCAAGCGGCGCACCACCCCATCGGTCTCGCCGATGGAGAACTCGGGCGGAAAGGCCTTCTGCAGGGCTCGGTACTCGGCCAGGGTGATGGTGTCCTCGATCTGCAGCTGGGCCCCGGGCATGCCGTGCAGCCACGAGCCGCTCCACTGGCGCGCCACGAAGCTCGCATGGCTCTCGCGCGTCTCGTCCACGCGCACCGGCGTGCGCCGCGCGGCCTGCTCGCAGGCCTTGGCGTAGCGCGAGTCGGTGTGCAGCACCACGCGGTCGGGGGCCACGTACAGGGCATGGGCCTGCTCGTCGTCGAACACGCCGTCGAAGGCCGTGAGCCAGCGGATGTTCGAGGTGTCGCGCACCACCATGGGCGAGGGGCGCCCGTCACGCAGCTGGTTCATGGTGCGCAGAAGCTGGCCGATATGCCACTCGCAGGCCACCGGATTGTGCAGTTCATCGAAGACGGTCATGGCAGTGCCTTTCATCTTGTTGTCCGGCGTCGGGGGCGGCGGGACGCCCCGTGCTCAAGCAATGGCTCGCTCGGCGGAAATGTCCACTGGACATTTCCGTTCGCTGCGCAACCTGCGCGCGGCGCGCCCCGCCGCCCCCGCCTCCTACTCAGTTTCGATCGCTTCCTCTTCCAACAGTATATCCAATGCGCGCAGATAGCCTTCCTTCCCCAAGCCCTTCACCTGGGCGATGCAAGCCGGCGCGATCACCGACGTGCGGCGGAACTCCTCGCGTTGGGAAATATCCGAGATGTGGATCTCCACCACTGGCACATCGATGCACTCCACCGCGTCGTGCAGGGCGTAGGAGTAGTGCGTGTGGGCGCCCGGGTTGTACACGATGCCGTCGTAGTTGCCGTGGGCCGCATGCAGCCGGTCGACGAGCGCGCCCTCATGGTTCGACTGGAAGCAGTCCACCTGCGCGCCGCGCTCGGCACCGTAGGCCACTGTCATGGCCTCAATGTCGGCCAGGGTGTCGGTGCCGTAGATGGCCGGGTCGCGCACCCCGAGCATATTCAGATTCGGCCCGTTCATGAGCAGTATCTTCTTCACTTCGACGCCTCCCACTGACGCAGCTGATCCAGAATCACCTCATCGGGCACCGCCGTAAGCTCCCAGTCGCCAATATCGCGGGGAACGACGAAGCGCACTTCCCTGGCGCGGGTCTTCTTGTCGCGCTTCATGGCGGCAAGCATATCGGCGGCCGGGGCCGACCAGGCAAGCGGCGGCAAGCCGAGCGCATCGAGCAGCTCGTCCTGGGCTTCCACGAGTTCCTCGGAGGTGCCCGCCACCTGCACGCCGAGACGCGCGGCGAAGCGCATGCCCTCGGCCACGGCGGCCCCGTGCGAGAAGGTGCCGTAACCGGAAAGGGCCTCCACAGCATGCCCCAGGGTGTGGCCGTAGTTCAAGCACTCGCGCACCCCGCGGCTCTCGGTCTTGTCCTCGGCCACCACGTTGGCCTTGAACACCACCGACCGCGCGATAGCCTCGGTCACCGTCACGGCATCGCGGGCGGCCAAAGCCTCGGCGTGGTCCATCATCCAGAAGAAGAACTCGTCAGAATCGATCACCGATGCCTTGGCGATCTCGGCGCAGCCGCAAGCCCACTCGCGTTCGTCCAGCGTGGCCAGCACCGAGGTGCAAGCGGCCACGTAGGCCGGCTGCTTGAAGGTGCCCACGAGATTTTTGCCGGCATCCAGGTTCACGCCGGTCTTGCCCCCTACCGAGGAGTCCACCATGGCGAGCAATGTCGTGGGTACCTGCACAAAGGGAATGCCGCGCATGTAAGTAGAAGCCACAAACCCGGCCAGATCGCCCACCACGCCGCCGCCGAGGGCCACCACGGCGCAATCGCGCGTGAGACCGAGCTCGGCCATGGCGTTCCATACCTCGCCGGCCACGGCGAGCGATTTGGCATCCTCGCCGGCCGGTACGGTGATATCGCTCACGCGGAAGCCCGCGGCCTTCAGAGACGCCTTGGCCTCTTCCAGATACAGGGGCCCCACGTTGGTGTCGGTGAGCACAAGAAGCCGAGGCGCATCGGCCACAGCGGCCAGCTTCTTCAGTGAGGCCCCCAGCCCGGCGAGCACGGCGCTTCCGATGCGCACGTCGTAGGGGGTCTCGCCGGGAATGTTGACGATTATCTTGGTTGCGGGCACAGGATTCCCTCCTTTTCCAACACGCGCTGCACGTCCCGGGCGATGGCGGCCACCGAGCGGCCGGCCGTGGGAACCGTCACGTCGGCCACGGCCTCGTACAGCGGCTCGCGCTCGGCGCAGCGAGCGCGAGCGGCCTCCAAGTTCTGGAACAGCGGGCGCGTGGACATGTCGCTGATACGGCTCGCGGCCTCATCGGCGGTCACTTCCAGATACACCACGAAACCGCCCTCGCGGAACACCTCGTGGTTGGCGGGCGTGACCACCACCCCGCCGCCGCAGGATACGAGCATGGGGTTGTCCCCCGCCGCCAACTCGCGCAGCACGGCGGTCTCCACGGTGCGGAAGCCTTCCTCGCCCGCCTCAGCGAAGATGTCCTTCACCTTCTTGCCCTCGCGGCGCTCGATGTAGGTGTCCATATCCACCGAAGCCACCCCGCAGGTGCGCGCAAGGCGCCGGGCCACCGATGTCTTGCCGGCGCCCATGAAGCCCACGAAGAACACCGGGCGCGTCAGCTCCAGCGGGGTTGCGTGACTGGGTGCGGCCACAGGAGCCGGCCGCCTCCCCGAACGCGTTTCGCCACGTGCACCGCGGCTCGCTCCGGCGCCCACGTTAGCGTCCCATGGTGCGCAGACGCTGCTTGTAGGCCTTGATAGAGGCCTTGATATCGGCCATGCAGGTGCAGCCGAACGCCGCGATGTAAGCGTCGGCCAGAGCGAAGGCCACCTCGCCCTCGGCCACCACGGCCGCCGCCGGCACCGCGCACACATCCGAGCGCTCCTTAGAGGCCTCTTCCGGCGCCAGCGTATCCAGGTTCACCGTCTGAAGCGGCGTCATGAGCGTGGGAATGGGCTTCATGGCCGCGGTCACGATAAGCGGCATGCCGCTCGTCATACCGCCCTCCAGACCGCCGGCGTTGTTGGACGCGCGAATGAAGTCGCAGCCCTCCAAGAGGATGGGATCGTGCACCTGGCTGCCGGGACGAGCCGCCGCCGCAAAACCGAGTCCGAATTCCACGCCCTTGATGGCGGGGATGGAGAACAGCGCCGCGCCGATGCGGGACGTAAGGCGGTCGGCGCCGGCGGCGTAGGTGCCGAGCCCCGGCACGAGCCCCGTGGCCACGATGCGGAAGGTGCCGCCCAGGCTCTCGCCATCGGCCTTGGCCTTGTCGATGGCCTTCTTCATGGCCACCGTGGCCTTTTTGTCGGGGCAGCGCATCTCCGAGAGCTCGATGTCGAGCGGCTTGTGCTCGGCCGCGTCGGCCATAGACTCCTCGGGCATAGACGCATCGCCCACCGACACCACGTAGCTCATGATATCCACGCCCAGCTCGGCCAGAAACTCCCGCGCGATGCCGGCCGCCGCCACCCGCGCCGCCGTTTCACGGGCGCTTGCCCGCTCCAAAATGTTGCGGCAGTCGTCGGTGTTCGTGCGCAGGGCACCCACCAAATCAGCGTGACCCGGGCGCGGCGTCACCTCGCGCACCAGATCGGACGGGGCGCTGCCGAAGGCGGCCATACGGCCGGTCCAGTTCTCCCAATCGCGGTTGACCACCGTAAGCGCGATGGGGCTGCCGATGGTGCGGCCGAAGCGGATACCGCTCGTTACGCGCACCTTGTCCTTCTCGATGGCCATGCGGCCGCCGCGGCCGTAACCGGTCTGACGGCGTGCCAAATCGGCGTTGATGTGCTCTTCGGACACGGGAAGACCGGCCGGCACCCCGGTCACGATGGCGGTCAGCTCCGGTCCGTGACTCTCGCCGGCTGTAATGTATTCCATGGTGGACGCTTTCTCATGGCGCAGCGTTTGATCAAGCTGCGCAATCGACACAACGCCCTATTGTAACGCAGTCAGGGCCACGCGCCGCCGCGGGCTCGCAAACCAGCAACGGCCCGAACCCGAACGGCGCGCTCCCCCTACCGCTAGAACGCGGCGTTGCCGACGGTGCGGGGGTGCGGAATCACGTCGCGGATGTTGCTCACGCCGGTCAGGTACATCACCATGCGCTCGAAGCCGAGACCGAAGCCGGCATGGGAGCAGGTGCCGAAACGGCGCAGGTCCAGGTAGGCCCGGTAGTCCTCAGCGTCCATATCCAGCTCCTCGATGCGGCGCTCGAGCACCTCCAGGCGCTCCTCGCGCTGAGAGCCGCCCACAATCTCGCCGATGCCCGGCACCAGGCAGTCCATGGCCGCCACCGTGCGCCCGTCGTCGTTCAGGCGCATGTAGAACGCCTTGATGGCCGCCGGGTAGTCGGTCACGAAGGTGGGGCAGCGGAAGTGCTCCTCGGTCAGATAGCGCTCGTGCTCGGTTTGCAGGTCGATGCCCCACTCCACTGGGAACTCGAAGGTGCGCCCGGCCTCTTGGGCCGCCAGCAGGATATCGATAGCCTCGGTGTAGGTGATGCGCGCGAAGTCGGAGCCGGCCACATGGCGCAAGCGCTCGAGCAGCCCCTTGTCCACGAACTTGTTGAGCATGGCCAGCTCATCGGGACAGCGCTCCATCACGTCCTCGATCACATACTTGAGCATGGCCTCGGCTACATCCATATTATCGTCAAGATCGGCGAAGGCCATCTCCGGCTCCACCATCCAGAACTCGGCGGCATGGCGGGCGGTGTTGGAGTTCTCCGCGCGGAACGTCGGCCCGAAGGTGTAGACGTCCCCGAAGGCCATGGCGAAGTTCTCGGCGTTCAACTGGCCCGACACCGTCAGAGACGCCGCCTCCCCGAAGAAATCCTGGCTCCAATCGGTCTCGCCGGCCACGAGCGCACCTTCGCTCGCGGCAGCCGCCTCCTCGCTCACGCGCGGGGCATGGACCGGATCGAAGGTGGTCACGCGGAACATCTCGCCAGCCCCCTCGCAATCGTTGGCCGTGATGACGGGCGTGTGCACGTAGACGAACCCACGATCCTGGAAGAAGCGGTGGATGGAGGCCGCGGCCACCGAACGGACGCGGAACACCGCACGGAACAGGTTGGTGCGGGGGCGCAGATGCTGCTGGGTGCGCAGGAACTCCACCGTCGCGCGCTTCTTCTGCAGCGGGTAATCGGGGGCCGAGGGGCCCTCGACACGTATCTCGGCGGCCGCCAGCTCGAAGGGCTGCGGGGCATCGGGGGTCAGGCGCAGCGTGCCGGTGGCCACAAGGGCCGCCGACACGTTCTGATGGGCGATCTCATCGTAGTTGGCCAGCGCCTCGCGCTCCATGACGATTTGCAGATCCTTAAAGCAGCTGCCGTCGTTGAGCGTGACGAAGCCGAAGTTCTTCATATCGCGGACGGACTTGACCCAGCCGGCCACGGTGATGCGCTCGCCCGCGAAGCGGTCGGCGTCGGCGTACAGCTGAGCGATCTTGATGCGATCCATGAGGCGCTCTCCTTCAGAACCGAAAACGTTTTCTACCGGCACCCATCATAGCAGGGCGCGGCCCCTGCGGCCATATAAGGCGGGAACACCCGCACCGGCACTCCTACAGCGTAAAGCCCGCAGCGTTTGCCATGAGGGCGAACAGCTCATCCTCGGACATGTCGAGGGACGCCTCGCCGGTGATGTCGCGCAGGATACCCACGGTAACCACGGCCTGGCCCACGAGCATGCCGGCACCGTCGAGGAAGGTGCAGCCGGCCGCCCGGGCCGCATGCGCGAGCGCCGTCTCGCCGTGGCCGTACACCACATCGAACACCGTCTGGCCCGCGCTCAGAAGCGCCGTGTCGAAGGGAGCCGGATCACCTTCGCGCATGCCGAGAGGCGTGGCGTCGATGATGATATCGGCAGCGGCGATTGCCTGCTTTGAAGTGTCGTAGCTGCCGAACTTGAAGGCCACCTGCTTGTACAGCTCGGCAAAACTCAGATGCCCCTCCTTCATGGCGGGCATGTCCACGACCTTGCCGATGAGCGCGCCCAGCTCGTCGGCGTAGGCGCGCATGACCGTCTGGGCCCGTGCTTTGTCGCGGCCCACGAGCACCACCTCGGCAGGACCCGCCTGAGCCACGGCGTGCAGGATGGAAAGCGAGGTGGGGCCGGTGCCGCACACGACGACCGACTTCCCCTTGAAGGCAATACCCGCCCGCTCCAGGTACGCGACGCACCCCTGGCCATCGGTGTTGTAGGCGATGAGCGCGCCCTCTTTGTTCACGAGCACGTTGGCGCCGTGGGCCAAACGCGCCGAGGCGGCCTGCACGTCGGCAGCGGCCAAGGCCTCGGGCTTGTAGGGCGTGGTGATGTTAATGGACAGGAAGTCCCGCGCGGCCAAAAACGCCTCGGCCTCGTCGACCGTAGGCAGATCCATGAGCCCGTAATGCCAGTGAAGGCCAGCCTTCTCGTACACGGCGTTGTACATCGCCGGCGACTTCGAATGCCCCACCGGATGTCCCAGCACGTACAGCTTCTCGCTCACGGTCGCTCCCCTTCCGTCTTCTGCATGTTCACTGCCGGCTCGGGCACGCGGTCGCCCAGAATGACGCGCTCCACGTTGCGCAGCAGCAGCGTGTGGGGCAGATCCTGCTCCACCAGAGGCTGCACCATATAGGCGGGAAGCCCCGCGGCGTGCGCCCCCACCACATCGGTGGCCAGCTGGTCGCCCACCACTACCGTGTTCTTCCGCGTGGCGCCCATCTTGCCCATGGCCGCCAGGAACGCGAAGGGCAGAGGCTTCATGGCCTTCGCCACAATGGGCATCTCCAGCTCGCCGGCGAACTGGTGCACATCGGCGTGCCAGTTGTTCGACACGAGACAGAACGACACGCCGGCCGTGCGCGCGCGGCCGAGCCAGAGCCCCACGTCCCGCGGCACACTATGGGTGTCACGGGCGCGCACCGTGTTGTCGATGTCGAGCAGCACGTTTGTAAGGCCGCGATCAATGAGATCGGCCCGAATATCGATGCTCGTGATGCGCGAGAAGTAGCGGTCGGGGGTGATGAGCGCCATGGCAATTTCCCGTGAGCGATTCCAGCAGCCCGACTAGGCTTCCTCGCCCGCATCCGCATTGCCGGAACTCTTGCCGGCATCGGAGTTGTCGGCGATAACCTGCTGGTGCTCCTCGTAGGTCTTGCTGAAGAAATGCTGCACCGTGCCGTCGTCGGCCGTGGTGAAGTAGAAGAACATGGCATCGGTCTCGGCCGGCGCGCACACCGCTTCCAAACTCGCCAGACCCGGCGAGCAGATGGGCGTGGGCGGCAGACCCTCGTTGGTATAGGTGCTGTAGGGGTCATCAGCGTGCACTTCCTCGGCCGAGGGGTCATGGCCCACGGCGTAAGCGGTCGTGGCATCCGACTCCAGATAGGGGCGATCCGACGCAAGGCGGTTGTAGAACACGCCCGCTACCTGGGCACGCACCTCAGCGTCGTCAGAGGACTCCTTGGCCACGATGGAGGCCAGCGTGACGGCCTGGTACAGATTCAGGCCGCGTTCCTCGGGATAGGCATAGGACAGGTTCGCCGTCTCGGTGGCGAACTGATCGAGCATCATGCGCACAATAGCGGCCGCATCGGCATCCTCGGCCACAGCGTAGGTCTTCGGGAACAGGAAGCCCTCGAGGGAGTTGGTGCCGGCTGTCTCCAGGAAGGGGTAGTCGGCCGCGTACGCGCTCGCATCGGCCGAGGCATCCAGGAAGGCCTGAGCCGTCACGCGGCCGCTGGTGGACTCTTCCACGATGGCCGCCAGCGCCTCGCGCGTGAGATCCTCGGGAACCGCCAGGGTGTCGCCCACCACGGCCGGCCCTGCCATCAGCTGACGCACAAGATCCTCGGCAGAGGTGCCGCCCTCGAAGGTGTAGGTACCGGGAATGAGCGCGGCGGCAGCTTCCAAGCGCGTGACCTCGCCCACGAAATCCTGGGCCGAGCCGATGAGGTGCGCCTGCACGAGCTCATCCCCGATAGACTGGGCGCTCTCGCCCTCTTCGATGGTCACCTCCACCGTCTGACCGGGCTCCAGCAGATTCGCGTTGGCCGAGCAGGCGTTGAAGGCGAAGAAGCACACGGCAACGATGATAATGAGCGCTGCGATGCCGAGGAAAATGAACGGCTTGGGGTCGCGCTTGGGCATGATGGCACTCGTGTCGTAGGTGCGGAACTCCCGATCGCCTTTCGCGTGCGCCGCGCGGGCGGCCCACGTAGGATGCGAGGAGTAGGTCGTCGACTTCTTATGCAGAGCCACAGGCATGCCTTTCTCTCTGTCGCCACGTTCTCGACGGAAAGGCGCCGCATTGTTCGCCCAATGGGCGAACGTGCTCCCCTAGCTGCGGGCGCGCTCGTCGAGCCACGATTGCAGGAACAAACTCGCGGCTATCATATCGACTTTTCCGCGCATGTCGCGCTCGCTGAGGCCCTTTTCACGCAAACTCCGCTTGGCTTCGGCCGAGCTGAGCCTTTCATCTGCGAAAACATGGGGAATGTCGCAAGCGCGGCTAATGCACGCGGCCGCCTTCCGTATGCGCGCGGCCTGGGGGCCCTCCTCGCCGGCTAGCGTGCGGGGCAGCCCGCACACGAGCAGTTCCGGCTCCCAGTCCTCCAGCACGCGGCGGAAGGGCTTCGCACCGGCCAGCACCTCGGATGCCGGCAGCACGCACACCGGGCTCGCCACGCGCTCGCCCGGGTCGCTCACCGCCACCCCCACGCGCACTTCCCCGATGTCGAGCGCCATCACGCGCATTGCAGCTCCTCTCCCGAAGCGGGACACCTTACCCGGTAAGGTGTCCCGCCTTGCATCCGATACCAAAAGTGGGACACCTTACCCGATAAGGTGTCCCACTTCGGGTTAGCGTACCTCCAGCAACTTGGCGCGCAGCTCGGCTTCCATGCGGCGCATCTCCACCTCGGCCTCGGCGCGCTTGGCGCGGCCCTCAGCCTGGATCTTCATCACCTCATCGAAGGTCTGGATGAGGTTCTCGTTGGTGGCCTTCAATGTCTCGATGTCCACGATGCCACGCTCGGACTCGCGGGCCACCTCCACCGTCGATTGCTTCAATTTCTCGGCGTTCTTACGCAGAAGCTCGTTGGTCATGTCGGTGACGGCTGACTGGGCCTTAAGCGCCGCCTCGTTGTTGGCGAGACCCAAGGCCAAAAGCATCTGGCTCTTCCACAAGGGGATGGTGTTCACGAGCGTAGTCTGGATCTTCTCGATCATGAGCATCTCGTTGTTCTGCACGAGACGAATCTGCGGGGCCATCTGCATGGCCACGGTGCGCGACAGATCAAGGTCGGAGAGCTTCTTCTCGAAGCGGTTGCAGGCGGCCGACAGCTTCTGCACGGCCTCGGCGTCCTCGGTGGAGCCTGAGGCCTGGGCCTTCGCCGCCAGCTCGGCCAGCTCGCCCTCGCGCACCTCGGCCAGGCGCTTGCGGCCGGCCAGAAGGTACATGGTGAGCTCCTTGAAGTAGGTGAGGTTCAGCTCGTAGAGCTTGTCCAGGGTGGCGGCATCCTTCATGAGCTGCACCTGGTGGCTCTCAAGCGCCCCGGCGATCTTCTCCACGTTGGCCTCGGCGGTGTCGTAGCGAGCCTTCAGGGCCGTGATCTTGTTCGCCGACTTCTTGAACAGGCCCAGGATGCCCTTGCCCTCGTCCTCCACGTCGAAGCTCTTCAGCTCGGTCACCACCCCGGCGATAAGGTCGCCGGCCTCGCCGAGGTCCTGGGTGCGCACGCGCTCCAGAGCCGTCTCGGAGAACGACGCCATCTTCTTCTGGGCGCCCGACCCGAAGGTGAGCACCTGCTGGGAGTTGGCGATGTCGATCTGCTGGGCGAAGGCGTCCACCTGGGCCAGCTCCTCGGGCGAGAGCGAGTCGGCGAGGCTGGGGGCAGCCGGGGCCTCCGTCTCCACGATGGTGGCCTCCACAGCATCGGCCTCCACCGGATCGAGCGTCAGCGTGGGAGCGGGAACGTTTTCGAGGTTCGCAAGGTCGTTGTTCATGGGTTTCCTTTCGAGGTTCGGCGATATCGTTGAAAGGGGGCCCTACCGGGCAAGGTGTCCCGCTCGGTGTCCCCCCTTCGCGAGGATCAGGGTTTTATATCGAAGGGGCCATCGGTCAGACCCTCCTGGGCGAGCATGGCGTGCAGCACCGAGATGTCGGCCGACACGTCCAGCGACAGATCCTGGTAGGTGTCGTCGAAAAGCTTCTCGAAGGCGGCGTGGAGCACATCCAGCGTGTGCTCGATCTCGCGACGCGAGCTGGAGATGTTCTCGCCCTGCACGGGCTGTTCCTCCAGGTTGTCGTAGGCTTCGAGCAGCTTCACACAGGTGGGCAGATAGTAGGCGTTCAGGCGGTCGAGCCCGGCGACGACCTTCGGCTCAGCCTCGGCCCGCGCGAGGATGCGGTCGACCACTTCCTCGATCGCGACGATCTTCTCGCTCACGGCCGCATCGTCGATAGCCACGTTCAGCGCGCTCATCTGCTGCACGTAATCGCGTCCCTGCACGATGAAGGCCCGCTGGACAGGCGTGAGGTTCTCGGACAGGTGCTGTTCCCGCGCGGCGGCAGCTGCGGCCTCGGCGGCGCGGGCCTCCTCGGCGGCGCGCCGGTTCTCATGCGACTGGCGCTGGGCCATCTGCAGCTGGCGGTACTGGCGATAGGCGTTGTCGGTCACCATGAGGGTGGTCTGCTCGTCGTCGATGCGGCCCTGGGGAAGGTAGCCGCCCTTGATGAGGTTGCGCGACGCAGCAAGCACCGCCTTGGGGCTTATCTGCATGCGTGCGGCAATATCCTCGAAAGCAGCGGCCTCGCGCTCCCCCATGGCCCTTGCGAGCGCCTTCAGCTTCGAGGCGCGGCGGAGCCTGCGAATGCCGAAACCGAGCAGCACGGCGAAACCAGCAGTGATCAACCCAAGCACCACCGTTGTGGCCACGCCTTCAACTCCCACGACCGCCTCGGTGATGGCGGCGATCAGCGTGGGGATCGCGAAGAACGCGGTGCCCGCGCCGCCAACGGCCGTCATCAAAGCGCCCGACACCGTCAGCCCCGCCGATGAGCGGAACCTGCCCTTGGTCTTGGCAGGCGGCGCCCATTGTCGCACCTGCTGGGCAACGTAGGCCGCTGTCGGCTGATAGCCCGGCCCTCCCGATGCGACGCCCTGGGGCTGCTGGTAGGCAGCCTGCTGCGCCGCACGCTGGGCCTCCTTCTGGGCCTTCCGCGCCTGCTTCTGCTGCTTCTTGCGCTTCTCCTGGAACTCCTTGTGGGCCTTGAGGTTCTTCTCGGGCGACTGCCCGAGGGCCGCAGCGGCCTCGTCAACGCCCTTTTCCACGACCTTGGCAAACTGGGTGAACGCCTTATCTACCGACCGGCACATCCGCTCGAAGTCCTTGGCCGACATGCCGGGCACCGGGCTCTCGCCAGGCGTGAACGAAGAGGCCACGCCGGGCTGGGATCCTGGCTGGCCGCCCGCCGGCCCCGCAGGGGTCGGGTCGTCCCAGGGAACCTCGTAAGTGGCATCAGGGCCCGGCTGCTGAGGTTCGGCCGCGGGCCTCCCCCAGCTGTCATGGGGCTGCTGCGGCCCCGGACCTCCCGTGTGATACGCTGCCATCGTCCATCCTCATCGTGTGCGGCGCCGGCGTAGGCGCCTTCCGTAATTTCGCCGCCATCATACCACGCGCCCCCTGCGGCGAGCGGCCATCCCACGCAATAAACGAAGGCCCGGCAGATTATCTGCCGGGCCTTCGGGGGCTAGCGGGCCAAATGAACGTCCGCGCCTACAGGATCATGTTGCGGGCGATTTCCAGGGCCTCATCGATGCCGTCGGCATTCTTGCCGCCGGCTTGGGCCATGGTGGGCTTGCCGCCGCCACCGCCCTGGATGGCCGGGCCCATGGCCTTGATGATGGCCCCGGCGTTAAAGCCCGCAGCCACGGCCTCGTCGGTACCGGCGGCCATGAGCACGGGCTTGCCGTCGTTCACCCCGGCCACCACCATGGCACCCGGAGCGCTCATGCGGCTGCGGATGACATCCCACATGTTGCGCATCTGACCACCGTCACGCACCTCGGTGCGGGCGATAATGACCGGGTAGCCCGCCGGCGCGTCCTGCACCTGGGCGAGCAGCGCGGCGAACATGTCGTCGCCTACCATCTCCTTGGCGCGCTTGGCCTTGGCACGCATCTCCTTCATGGCCTTCTGGTCGGCGGCCACGCGCTCGGGCACATCGAGAGGCGGCACGCGCAGGGTACCGGCGGCCTCGCGCAGAGCGGCCTCCACCTTGTTCACGTAGGCGAGCGCACCATAGCTCGTCACGGCCTCGATACGGCGCACGTTGGAGCCCACGCTCGACTCGCTCGTGACCTTCAGGAAGCCGATCTCGGCGGTGTTGGACACATGGCAGCCGCCGCACAGCTCGCGGGACAGATCGCCCGCCTCCACAACGCGCACCACGTCCCCGTACTTCTCGCCGAAGAGCCCCGTCACGCCGTTGGCGCGGGCCTCATCAAGCGAGGTCTCGTAGATAGTGGTGGGCGTGGCGCTCATGATGTGCATGTTGGCCTCGCGCTCCACTTCCGCCAGCTGCTCAGCCGTGCAAGCCTCGAAATGGGTGAAGTCGAAGCGCAGGCGGTCGGGGCCCACGTAGGAACCTGCCTGCTTCACATGATCGCCCAGCACGCGGCGCAGGGCGGCATGCAGAATATGGGTAGCGGTGTGGTTGCGCTCGATAGCGGCGCGGCGATTGGCGTCCACGCGGGCCACCACCTCATCGCCCTCGGCCAGGCCGCCCTCGTCGGCGCGCACGGCGTGCACCACGAGGCCCTTCTCGGGGGCCTTCGTGTCCAGCACGTAGATGTGCGCGTCCCCGTTCTCGATGACGCCGGTGTCGCCCACCTCGCCGCCCATCTCGGCGTAGAACGGCGTGGCGGCAAGCACCACCTCACCAGACTGACCGGCGGCCAGGGTGCCCACGCGCTCGCCATCCACGAGCACGGCCAACACGCGCGTGGCGGCCTCGGTGGCGTTATAGCCCACGAAGTCGGTGGGACCGAGCTCGCGCAGCAGGTCGGCGTAGATGCCGCCGTAGGTGGACCAGGCAGCCTCGGCGTCCTTGGCGCCGGCGGCGCGGGCGCGCTCGCGCTGGGCTTCCATGGCGGCCTCGAAGCCGGCCATGTCCACGGCAATGCCGCGGCCCTCGGCGATCTCCTGAGTCACTTCCACGGGGAAGCCGTAGGTGTCGTGCAGAGTGAAGGCCGCCTCTCCGGAGAGCACGTCACCCTCGAGAGCGGAGAGCGCATCTTCCAAATAGGCCTGGCCCTGGCGCAAGGTAGCGCCGAAGCGGTCCTCCTCGGCCATGATGAGGCCGCGCTCCAACTCGCGGTTCTCCACAATCTCGGGGTACACATCGCCCATGAGACGCACGATCTCGTCCACGTACTCGTTCAGGAAGTGGCCCTCGATGCCGATAAGCTGGGCCTTCATGATGGCGCGACGCAGCAGGCGACGCAGCACGTAGCCGCGGCCCTCGTTGCCCGGCAGAATGCCGTCGGCAATCATGAACGTGACCGAACGGGAATGGTCGGCAATGATGCGCAGGGCCAGGTCGATCTCGGCATCCTCGCCGTAGGTGTGGCCGGAAAGCCGCTCGCCCACGGCCACCAGGCTGCGCAGCACGTCGGTCTCGTAGTTGCTTTGCACGCCCTGCATGATGGCGGCCATGCGCTCCAGGCCCATGCCCGTGTCGATGTTCTTCTTGGGCAGCGGCAGCAGCGTGCCGTCCTCCTGACCGTCGTACTGGGTGAACACGCAGTTCCAGTACTCCAGGAAGCGGTCGCAATCGCAGCCCGGCGCACAGTCGGGGCTGCCGCAGCCGAACTCGGGGCCCTGGTCGTAGTAGATCTCAGAGCAGGGGCCGCAGGGACCGGTGGGACCAGCACGCCAGAAGTTGTCGTCCTCGCCGAGGCGCGAAATGTGGTCCTCGGGCACGCCGAGCTTCTTCCAGATCTCGATAGTCTCGTCGTCGTCCTCGAACACGGTGAAGTACAAACGCTCAGGCGGCAGGCCCAGCACGTTCACGGAGAAGTCGTAGGCCCAGGCGCACATCTCGTCCTTGAAATACTCGCCGAAGGAGAAGTTGCCGAGCATCTCGAAGAAGCTCAGGTGGCGCCCCGTGGTGCCGATGATATCGATATCGTTGGTGCGCACGCACTTCTGCACGCTGGTGGTGCCGATATAGGGCGCCTCCAGCTGCTTTTGCTGCAGGAAGTAGGGCTTGAACTGCACCATGCCGGCGCTCGTCAGCAGAAGCGACGGGTCGTCGGGAATGAGCGAGGAGGACGGCACCAGCTTGCAGCCCTTCTCCTGGAAGTAGTTCAGGTACTTCTCGCGAATCTCAGCGGTTGTCATGTACTGCATAGGTATCCTGTCCGTCCTTTGCGGATTGCCGAAAATATCCAGCCGATGATTATAGTACAAGTTACCTGCGCTGGTCGTCCTCGTCGTGAGAATGGCGCGGCGTGATCTTGCCGTGGCGCTGGAGATGCAGCTTCGGCAGACGCCCCGAGAGCCCGGGCACGCTATCCAGGCGGATGGGCTTCATGGCGCCGGTGGTAGTGCCGGGCGCCGTGGCGTCGGCGATGGGGTTCACCTGCTCGGCATCTTCGGGCGTGCCCTTGAAGAACACACCGTCCTCGGCCACGAGGTGACGGCCCGTTTTCTTCTCGAAGTAGTACACGAACACCGACTTGGCCACAGCCACAAGCGGAATGGACGCGAGCATGCCCACAAGCGAGCCTAGAAGCCCGCTCATGGCGCCGCCCAGAGCCGAACCGACCATCAACGCGAACAGCGTGAGGGCCGGATGAATATCCACCGAGTTCGCCATGATGCGCGGCGAGATGAAAGTGTAGACGAGCTGCTGAATGACAATGGTGCCGATCAGTGCGATAGCCGCCGTGACGGGGCCGGCGAAGATGGCCACGATAGCCGCCAGCGCACCGCCGATCCAAGGGCCGATAATGGGAATGATGTTCATAACGCCGGTGATAAGGCCGAGCACCGCCGCGTTGGGCACCCCTGCTACGGCGAACAAGATGCCGCAGCCCACACCGATGATAGCGCACTGAAGCAACGTTCCCTTGATATAGCCGCCCATGACGCGGGTGAAAGTGGCGTGGAAGAACTCGGCATCCTCGGCGTGCTTCGGGCCGATGAGGCGGCGCGTCTCAGCGCCGATGGCCGGCAGCTCCATGAGCACCCAAAAGGCAATGACAAGCCCAAAGCCCAGGGCCATAAGCCCGTTGGCGAGCGTCGTGCCGAAGGCCATGACCCCGCTGCCTGCCCCCGAGGCCACGCCGGCCGCCCAGGAAGCCGCCGACTTCTGCGCCTCGGAGATGAGGTTCTTCACCGTGTCGTCCTCGAAGAACTGTGCGTAGCGGGCGTACAGGTCGTTACCCCAGGCCGTGATGGCCTCCACATAGTGGGGCATGCTCGTAAGCAAGTCGTTGAACTGGGAATTCAGGCCAAACATAGGCGAGAACAGCAGAAAGCCCACGGCCGCCAACACAAGCGCCATCACGATATAGGCCACCGTGGTGCCGATGGCTCGGTTCACGTGGATACGCTCCAGGCCGTTCACAATACCACGCAGGCAGAACACGATGATGAGCGTCCAGATAAGGATGGCCACGGGCACCGACAAGATGCCCATAAGCCACACCACCGCCCCCAAAAGCAAGATAGTGGCGATAACCGACCACAGATCGAGAAAGCGGATGCGCGCCTTCAGCTGCCGTGCCGTCAGCGTGCGGTCGGCGTTCATGCGGGGGTTGTTGGTAGATGGTGCCTCGGTGCTCATGAAAGTTCCTCGCAGTGCAGCTTGAAGAGAGTTCGAATTATTGGACCGTGTAGGAATCGCCCTTCACCGGCGCAGGCGCCGCGTGGGCAGCGGCGGCATTGGGCGACGTGACAGGAGAGGCCGGCATCTCTGTCGACGCCGGAGCGTCGCTATCAGCGCCAGCCGCAGACACCGCGGCGTTGGTGATGGCCGAGGCGGTATGGCCCAGCTGTTCTTCGAATGCCTCGCCGCGGGCACGCGCCGAGGCATTGGCGGCCTTGCGCGCGGCCATGCGGGCCTTTTGCTCGGATACCACGGCGCTGGCCGCATCGCCCACAGCGCTCACGGCGTCGGCCACGGTGGCCGACCGCTCGGGATCGGCAGGCGCCGACCCGCCCAAACGCACCGATTCATCGGAGGCGTAACGGGGCTTGAACTTGCTGCGCAGCCTGCCCGTCAGCGAGTTCACCAAATCGATGGGCGCGCTCGTCACCGTGTCAACCGCACCAGCGGCCTTCGACACCGAATCGGTAATCTGGGTGACATCCTCCAAGATCTGATCGACGCGCATAAGCTCCAAGTTAGCCGCATCTACCGTAAGCGACAGACGCTCCACAAGCGGGTCGACTCGACCGACAGCGGGCTTGGCCTCTTCGGCCAGGGCGTTTGCCTTCTCCATGAGAGGCGTTACCTGATCGGTGATGAGCGTGTTCACGTTACCCACCAAAGGCGTCACCTCGGCGGTGATCTTCTCAACGTTTTGCAAGGTGGGGGTGAGCCCTGCATGAGCATCGTCGATGGTGGAGCGTGTGGAACGAATAGTAAGAGCCAGCTCCACGACGAACCACACGAGCACGGCGCCGACGAGAACGTACACGACCGGCAGCGCAATGTCGACGATCTGGGCGAAATCCATGATGAGCCTCCTTATATTTCCGAAGACCAGACTATACTATTACCCCGCCCATTCTAATAAGGCTCCCAGGCCATTCCACAGAAGGCACCCACACAGTAGCCATTCCGTAAACGGAAGTTGGCAGCACGTCAAATGCCCCGCAGTCTTAGCGCCCTCGGTCGCGGGCGGCCGCATCGGTTCGATAGGCCTCCCACCCGCGTTCGCTCGGCTGGTAGAAGCATCCGCGTTCCAGGCCATCGGGCAGATACTGCTGGTCGACCCACCCTCCCGGATAGCTGTGGGGGTACTTGTACTGCCCGTAGTTCTCCGAGCCGGGTCGATGCCTATCACGCAGATAATCGGGCACCTTGCGCGCAGGACCCTGGCGCACCTCGCGCAGAGCGGCGTCGATAGCGGCTTCGGCGGCGTTCGACTTCGGGGCCAGGGCCAGATAAATGGCAGCCTGGGCCAAGTTGATGCGACATTCGGGATAGCCGATGACCTCAGCGGCACGAAAGGCGGCCTCGGCCACGAGCAGCGCCTGAGGGTCGGCATTGCCGATGTCCTCGGAGGCGGCAATGAACATGCGGCGAGCAATGAACTTCGGGTCCTCTCCGCCATCTATCATGCGGGCGAGCCAGTACACGGCCGCGTCGGGATCGCTGCCGCGCATTGACTTGATGAACGCGGAGATAATGTCGTAGTGCATGTCCTTGTTCTTATCGTAGGGCAGCACCCGATGGGGCGTGGCCGCGCGCACGATGTCCTCGGTGATGGAAGCCGGTGCCTCCACGGTGCCCGGGGCCACCATACCCGCCGCCAGCTCCAACGTGGTGAGCGCACCGCGCCCGTCGCCACCGGCCAAAGTGACGATGGCATCGCGCGCCGCATCATCGAGCACATAGAGGCCCGCAAGGCCCCGCGCATCGGCAACGGCACGCGACACAAGCTCGGCCACCTCGTCATCGGCCAGAGAATGCAGTTCCACAACCCGCGATCGGGAGATAAGCGCCGAATTCACTTCGAAGAAGGGATTTTCCGTGGTGGCGCCCACAAGCACCACGAGACGATCTTCCACTGCATGCAGCAGCGCATCCTGCTGGCTGCGGTTGAAGCGGTGTATCTCATCCACGAACAGAATGGTGCGCAAACCGCCGGACACCAAGCGCCGCTCGGCCTCGGCGATCTCGCGGCGCAGATCGGACACCGTGCCGCCAATGGCCGACACTTCCACGAAGGTGGCCTTGGTGGACTCGGCAATCACATGGGCCAGTGACGTTTTCCCCGTACCCGCCGGACCGAAGAGAATGACCGAGCTCAAACTGTCGTTCTCGATAGCCGCACGCAGCCAGCTGCCCTCGCCTACCGCCTCGGCTTGCCCGACCACTTCATCGAGCGCACGCGGACGCATGCGCACCGCTAGCGGCGCCACGTCCATCTTCCGATTGTTCTCCATAGCAGTAAATAAAGTATCCATGGCTCGTAATGGTACCACGCGAAGCCGCCAAATAATAGAACAAATGTTTTCAATAGATTGGGAGGGTGCGCCCAAGGAAGTCAGCGAGGGTTCAACAGGTGCCCGCAATCGTGCCGAAAGGCAGCTGAGTGTACTTCGTTACGCGAAGGAAAGCCTTGGGCGCAAGAGCAGGTGCCTACCGGAGCTGCAGCGTCGACAGGGGAAATTGGGGTTATAGCTCAAAAAGTGTGCTTTTCTTGGCAAGCAATCGCGAGGTCGCTCCCGACAAAACGCCGGCCCAAGTT
>JBCLSG010000010.1:92759-95656 GCA_041225375.1 Eggerthellaceae bacterium 24-137 | reverse complement strand
TCCGTTCAAACCGCGCCGCGAGGCGCGGCGCGACAGATCATGTGAGTGTGATTCTGTTTAAAACTCTCCGTCGGGGCCGGAGCCCCTGACAGGGTTATAAAGTTAAAGCTTTCGCTTCGAATGTCCGTCTGACGCCCGAGATCGTATCTCGGGCTTCCATCCTCAGTATCCGGTTGTGAAGGTGCCTGCGGGGCCGTCCCCGCCGCCGTCTCTCGCGAGCGGCGCAAGGAAGTACTTTACGCGGTTTCCTTTTTGCTGTCAACTCATTCACAAAGTCTCAACAACTTTGATTTCTCGTCGCCAGCGGATCTCGCTTCGAGGCTGTCTTTCGTACCTCCGAAAAAGACAGCTTGCCTATAATACACGCCCCTGCCGTGAGCGCAAGGGGCAATTTGAAATTTCTCAAAAACTTTTTCGCCGCACCTGTTTTGGAAACCCTCTCGAAAAGAGAGACCAGTATACTGGGCTCTTACCCGCGCGACGCCCGGAGGATACGTCATGACTCACCGCAACCCCAATACCAGCGCACGACCCTTCCGGCTCGGCAACACACCGGATACCCTCGCACAAACCAGCACTCTCCCCTTGCCCGACAGCGCTCAAGAGGCGCTGAGCATCCTGGAAGCTGCAGGTGCGGAGGCGTGGTGTGTCGGAGGGTACGTGCGCGATGCCCTGCTGGGACGCCCCGTGCACGACGTTGACCTGGCCACGAGCCTTCCCTGGCAGCAGGTGCAGACCGCTTTCCGGGAAGCCGGCTGGAACACGGTGGAAACCGGCGTGGCCCATGGCACCCTCACCGTGGTGCAGGAGGGCGAGCCCATCGAAATCACCACCTATCGTCGCGACGGAGCTTACAGCGACGGACGCCACCCCGATACGGTGGAGGCGGCCTCCTCTATCGAGGAAGACCTCCTGCGGCGCGACTTCACCATTAACGCGTTGGCCTATCATCCGGACCGCGGCATTATCGACCCCTTCGGCGGCGCAACCGATATAAAGCGCGGCATCATCCGCTGCGTAGGCGATCCCCTCACGCGCTTCTCCGAGGACGCTTTGCGCATTCTGCGTGCCTGTCGATTCGCCTCCCAACTGGGATTTGCCATCGACGAGAGCACGTTCGACGCCATGATGGCCTCAAAGCACCTGTTGCGGAAAGTGTCCGGCGAGCGTGTATACCACGAACTGGAACGCTTTGTGTGTGGCGACCACGTACACGATGCCCTTATGCGATGCGCCGAGGTGCTCGCCTTCGTGCTGCCGGAGCTGGTGTCCATGAAGGAATGCGCACAGGCGACGAAATACCATATATACGACGTGTTGGAACATACGGCTTGGGTCGTACAGCGCACCCCGCCTGAGCCCCTGCAACGATGGAGCGCGCTGTTCCACGACATGGGAAAGCCGGCGGCCGCCTTCTTCGAAGAGCGCGATGGCGAGCGTGTGGAACACTTCTACGGCCATGCCGCCGTCAGCGTGACACTGGCCGAAGGCATTATGTGGCGTCTCCCCTTCCCCGCGTGGCTGCGCCGCGACGTGCCCGTACTCGTGCGCATCCACGACGATGTGGTACCGCCCAACGCGCGAGCCGTGCGCCGGGCGCTCGGCCGCCTGGGGGGACGAACCGACCTGTTCGAGGCGCTCTGCGACATCAAGCGGGCCGACGCCCTGGCTCAGGCACCGTTTTGCGCGCCTCGCGCCGATGCGGCGGAAGAACTGCGAGCGCTCATGCGGCAGATTCTAGAAGAAGAGGCTGCATTTTCGGTGAAGCACCTCACCGTGAACGGGCGCGATGTGATGGCCCTCGGCGTGGAGGCAGGACCTGAAATTGGCCGCATCCTGAATGCAGCCCTGGACGCCGTTATCGACGAGCGCGTTCCCAACGAGCGCGAGGCGCTGCTGTCCTTCGTGCGCGAGCAGGTGCGGTAGGGTCGAGGAAGCTCGGGGGGCCCGGAATGCAACGCGACCGCACGCCCTCGCATAGAAGATGGCACAACGACAGGGCGGCCGCGGTCCTGGAGAGCCGACCGCAACCGCGTTAGGCCATCAAATCGGCCACGAGTTTGGCGGCAAACAGCACGATGACCACAAGCATGACGGGGCGCAGGATGAGCGCCCCCTTCTTGTCGAAGAAAGTGGAGCCGAGCCAGTTGCCGACGATGTTGAAGGCCGCCGCCGCAAGCCCCAAGCCAATAATCACCTGACCATTGACGAAGAACACCGTCAAAGCCGCCACGTTGGTGGCCAAATTGATAGCCTTGGTGGTACCTGCGGCACTCTTCACGTCCTGACGCCCCACTGCCGTAAGCAGCAGCATGAGGATAGTGCCCGTGCCCGGCCCGTAAAACCCATCGTAGACGCCTACGGCCAGTGCAATGATCGCCGTGGCCGCGAGGGCCCGGCGCGGCGGCAGCGGATGCTCCGAGAAACGGTTGAGATCCTTCGCGCGAAAGACGAGAAAGGCCACGGGAGGCAAGGCCACGAGCATGAACACCATAAGCGCCGTGGCATCGGCCAGAAGCGCCAGATGCGCGCCTAAAGCCGAGCCGATCAGGCCGCAGGCCACGCCCACGACAACGAAGCGCTTCACCATGTAGCCGAATAGCGCATAGCGCACACAGGCCACTGTGGTGCCGAGAGTACTGGAAAGCTTGTTAGTAGCGATAGCCGCATGGGCCGGCAGCCCTGCAAAGAAATAGGCTGGCAGCGAGATGAGGCCTCCCCCGCCAGCGATAGCGTCCACGAACCCGGCGATGAGCGCCAATGGACACACGATGAGGAACTCCACAGACGCCTCCTTCTCGCCGTTGCGACATTGGCGCTCGGCCTCCACCCTTCCGCGTGCGACCGCCAAACATGAAAAGAGCCGCCCGAAGGCGGCTCGTACATTCTTGGTAGCT
>JBCLSG010000010.1:0-92659 GCA_041225375.1 Eggerthellaceae bacterium 24-137 | reverse complement strand
CCGACCGGATTCGAACCGGCGACCTCCGCCTTGAGAGGGCGGCGTCCTAAACCGCTAGACGACGGAGCCACATAGCGCGCTTCATAAAGCCGGGAGGATGGTTGCCTCCCGGCCCGATTTCCCTGGTAGCTCCGACCGGATTCGAACCGGCGACCTCCGCCTTGAGAGGGCGGCGTCCTAAACCGCTAGACGACGGAGCCACATAGCGTTCGCGCAAAGAATGGCTGGGGTGGAAGGAGTCGAACCCTCACATACGGCACCAGAAACCGCTGTCCTGCCATTAGACGACACCCCAACGATGCTTCTTTGCTCGTACCGCTAAAGCGGTAAGCGCAAGTGAGTATATTACGGAAGGGACCCGCCTGCGTCAAGTCCCAATTTCAGGAATTTCGAAAATTGCGGAGAACGGCAGGGAGCGTCTTTTCAACGAGGGGCCACGATGCCCTCGTCAGCGACCGGACCAACCTAGAGACGCGGCGTGCTCCACTCGCACGGATCGGGCGCGGCAAACGAGCGGATGCCCTGGATGATGATCTCCACACCGTGGGCGAAGGCGTCATCGGTGTAGGCGTCACCGACAATGGACTGCCACAAAGGCCTGCCCGGAGCGTCGTCCTTCCCCGCCGACTCCGTCGCGGACTGCGCATTCCAGTAACGCATGGCGAGCGTGTTGCCGACGAAGCCCGTGAGGTAGGCGTCCACGAGGGCCCACGCCTGGCGCAGCACCGGTTCGGGCATGCCCTGAGCCAGATGCAGATTCACGATCTTCTCGGTATGCTCGGCCAAGCCTGCATAGCCCGCAGAAGGGTTTACCTCGATGGAGGCGAGCTGCGGGTGCGCCACTTCCATGCGATAGATGGACCCCATGGTGCGCCGCAGCGTGTCGTCCCAGCGCTCCCCGGGAACGGGATCGGTATCAAGGCCGGCCATGAAGCGCGTGAGCACGGCGGCAAGCAAGTCGTCGCGAGAGGGAAAATGCCCGTACACCGCCATGGCCGACACACCCAGTTCGCGACCGAGGGAGCGCATGGTGAACGCGGCCAGCCCGTCGCGCTCGATGAGCGCCGTAGCAGCGTCGACGATGCGATCGCGCGTGAGCGCGGGGCGCTCGGCAGACGCCTTGCAGGCCATAGCGGGCCTCCTCTCCTTCAGCCATCGACTTTCTACTCCAGTATAGGGAAGCGGCGCGTCCGCAAGGGGCGCGCCGCTTCTTTTGCCATTTGAAATCCAGACCGGCATCGCGCCGACTACAGCGCCGTGCCCGGACCTGTTTCGGGGTTATGGGGCCATGTATGGCAGTTGTCGCACTGATTGTCGGTGACCTCCTTGTCCTTGGCGTGGCAGTTCACGCAGGAAACAGGGCCGCCATGGATAGAATCATGCGGGTTGGACAGGCCGTAGTCGGCCGTAGTCGCGGCCAGGGAGTCATAGCTGCCGCCATGGCAGGACAGGCACTGCTCGTCAGATTCGTACATGCCGTCGCCAGCGCCGGTATCCGCCATCTGGGCCGTCGAATCCCCCTCCGCAGCGCCCCCGGCAGTCGGAGCGGCCGGGGCGCAAGCGACCAGAGCCAGACAGAGAGCCGCCACGCAGGCGAGGGCGGCAAGCTTCATCGCGTTGTTCTTCATAGGACCTACTCCCCCTTCACCGCATGCTCGGCGGCCACATACCCGAAGGTGACGGCTCGGCCGATAGATGTTCCCGGAATGTGGCGCGGGTAGTTGCCCGCAAAGAAATTACCCGAGGCATTGCCAACAGCGTACAGGCCGCCGATAACCGCATCGTTCACATCAAGCACCTGACAATGACCGTTGATGGTCAGACCGCCCACCGTGGCCAGCACGCAACTGTTGGTAGTCAAGGCGAAGAAGCGCGTGCCCGTAAACGGGATCGTCGTCGCAAGATCGCGGTTGAAGTCCTCGTCGACGCCTGCCTCGAAGAAGCCGTTGTAGCGCTCGATGGTCGCGGCGAGGTTATCCCCGTCAATGCCGCAGGCGGCTCCCAGCTCCTGGGGCGTTGCGCCCTCGAACAGCCAGCCACGCGCCTTGAACTCCTCGATAGCGGCCTCGTCCATACCCTCCATCATCGTGTCATCGAACACCTCCCAGCAACCGGCGCCGAAGCCCGGCTGCGCGTTTTGGGCGTTGGACACGCTCTGGAACGGCAGGTCCTCGCGCACGAAGCGCTTCCCCTCGGGGTTGATGAGCAAGCCGAACCAGATGGCGTTCCATGTGCGGGCGTCGAAGAACGAGTCGGGGTTGCCCCAGCGGAAATTCATGACCGGCTGCGGGCACGGATCCATCTGGGCGCCCACCTTAAGGCCCATGAGGTGGCCGTCGCCCGTGGTGCCCCAACCGGGATTCCACCAGCTGGACGTGGCGTAATCCTCGGGGCGGGTCCATGCCTCCATAAGATCGGGGTTGGCATCGTAGCCACCCGTGGCGAGGATCACGCCCTTGGCGGCGTTGATCTGCCCGTAGGTGCCGTCGGCGTTCTTCACGACGACGCCGGTCACGCGGTCGCCCTCGCGCACAAGCTGCACCGCCGGCGTGGAGAATCTCAGCTCCAGGTTATCGTAGAGTTTCGCCACTTCCTGCATCTCCAGGCACACGTAGATGCCCGAGTAGCCGGAGCGGATCCCTGCATCGGACGGCAGACACGGGCTGTCGTAGAAACCGAGCTCGGTGTCGATCAGCGGCGTGATAGCCGGCATACCGTTCGTGGACGGGTCCTGCTCGACCTTGGAGATGACAAAGCCGTTGCTGCCCTTGTCGAGCATGGCCTGCCAGAAGTCGGTCGCCTCGCCGGAACGGTCGACATAGGTGCGCGTCGGTTCGGGGCGAACGCGCCAGTACGCGGAGCGGTACATCTCGTCGAGCAGATGCACCTTGTTGATCTCGGTTCCCTCCTGGCACTTCGCATTCACAGCGCCGAAGCACTCGAAGCATCCGCGGCCGCGCGACATCTTCTCGACGCAAATGACGTTGGCGCCCTCCTCGGCGCCTTTCAGGGCCGCCATGAGGCCGCCGATGCCGGCGCCCACTACAACCAGATCGCAGTCCTCCACTGCTGCCAGCTCGTCGGCAGCGATGTCGCGGTCTTCGAAACCCACCGGGCCGCGCGGACCGGGGCAAGCCGCCTTCTTCACCGGCACCCACGCCGTATCGGTCGCCAGGCCATAGGCTCCCTCGGCAGCAGCCGGCGCCTCATCGGCCACGGCCACGCCGCTGCCCGACAGGGCGAAAGCCCCCGCAGCAACGCCCATGGCACTGGCACCGCGCAGGAAGTCGCGGCGAGATACGCTCGTTCCCTCCATGGTTCCTCCTTCTCGTTCGTTCTCTCCCATTGCGCGCCTTTGACACCTTTGTGCCTTTCTACTTTACAATGTAAAGTATCGCGCATCACGCATGATAACCACTTTAGTTTACAATGTAAAGTAAGAGACAAGAAAAGAGCCCCCTTGTGATTGCAAGGGGGCTCGGAAGTCGGATCTTCTTCTAGCGCAGAACCCTAGCAGGGCGCGGGGCCCGGATAGCGCCACATGTGGTTGAGCGGACCGCTTCCCCGCCCCAAGTCCAGACCAGCGGCCAAGGCGCCGGCCACGTAGGCCTTGGCCTCGCGCACGGCCACATCCGCCGAGAAGCCCTGGGCGAGCCCACAGGCGATGGCCGAAGAGAGCGAACAGCCCGTGCCGTGGGTGTTCTCGGTGCGCACGCGCTTGCCGTGCAGCCACACGTGCTCGCCGCCGGCCATGCGCAGATAGTCGTCGGCCGCATCGGGCTCCCCCACGCCATGGCCGCCCTTCACCATGATGGCCGGCACGCGGGGCTCCGCATCTGGGTTGGGCGACGTCTCGCCCGCGGCGACGCAGCGGGCGGCGATGAGCTCGGCGGCGCGCTCCACATCGTCGGCGCAGCTGATGGCCATGCCCGCGAGCACCTCGGCTTCGGGAATGTTCGGCGTGACCACCGCGGCCAAGGGGAACAACTCGGCCACGAGCGCATCAACCGCTTCATCAGCGATAAGCGCTGAGCCCGAGGTGGCCACCATGACCGGATCCACCACGATGTTCTCGGCCCCATGGCGGCGCAACCCATCGGCAATGGCGCGCACGATGGCGGGCGAGGATACCATCCCGATCTTCACCGCGTCGGGGCGGATGTCATCGAACACTGCATCGATCTGGGCACCCACGAAAGCGGGATCTACATCCAGCACGCCGAATACGCCCGTAGTATTCTGGGCCGTAAGCGCCGTGATGACGCTCTCGCCGAACAGCTGATGGGCGGCGATGGTTTTCAAGTCGGCCTGGATGCCCGCTCCCCCGCTGGAATCGGACCCGGCAATGGTGAGTACCGCTTTCATGGCATTCCTTTCTCCGCGCATGCGAGTGCGTTTATCATCTCACAAAAAGGAGGCGACCATACACGGCCGCCTCCTTCCGATAGTCAATCGTCACGCGCGGGCTAGCCCTCGATGAGCTTCACGGCCTCATCGGTATCGATGACCTTGGCAGCATAGCAGGTGCGCATGTAGTCGAGGCCTTCCTCCTGATCGCCCACGAGGAAGGTGGCCGTGGCATCGCCCACCACGATGATGCTGAAGTTATTGAAGTAGGCATCGGCCACGGTGTGCTTCACGCAGATGTTGGTGTCCATGCCGCAGCAGATGAGGCTATCGACGCCCAGTTCGTTCAGCAGCAGAAGGAGCCCGGTCTGGAAGAAACCGCTGTAGCGGCGCTTCTCTACCACGTAGTCGGTGGGCTGGGGGTTTAGAAGCGGCGAAGTCTGCGCTTCGGGGGTGCCGGCGATGCCGTGGGTGCCCCAGAGCGCCAACTCGCGGTCGATGCCGGGAATGTGCGCGTCGTTGGTGAAGATGACGGGCATGCCCGCTTTGCGGGCGGCCTCGGTGAGCTTGGCCGTCTGCAGGATGGAGGGCAGAAGCACCGGCTCGAGCGGCGTGCCCGTGGGGTCGCCCAACTCGTCGATGACGAGGAGCGCGCATTTAGCGCGGTCGATGGCGGTCAGATCTACCAAATCGTTGTTGTTCTCGTCTCCCAGCATGGAAGTCCTTCCTCTCTTGAAAACCCTTCGGCTCTAGCGCTGCGCACCCCTGCTCTGAACGACGCGTTAGAGGATCTTCTCGATGATATGGGAAAGTTCGCAGGTGGCAGCGGCGATATCGTCGGCGGCAAAGATAGCCGACACGACGGCGGCCCCATCGACGTCAAGCTCGGCCAGAAGCGGCATCGTCTCGGCGTTCACGCCGCCAATAGCTACGATGGGAATATCCACCGCGGCAGCGATGGCGCGAAACTCATCGGGGGTGAGCACGCCAGCCTCAGGCTTGGTGGCCGTGCCGGCAACACCGCCCACGCCCAGGTAGTCGGCCCCCGCCGCCTCGGCCGCACGAGCTTGCTCCACCGTCTGGGTGCTCACGCCGACAATGGCGTCGGGGCCGAGAAGCGCCCGGGCGCGCTCGCAGGCCATATCGTCCTGGCCCACGTGCACCCCGTCGGCGCCCACGGCCAGGGCGCACTCCACGTCGTCGTTCACCACGAAGGGGACGCCGGCCGCCCGACAGAGACCCAGCAGCTCGGCGGCCTCGGCGCGCAGCTCGTCCGCGCTCGCGTGCTTGTCGCGCAGCTGCACAAACGTCGCTCCGCCAGCAAGCGCCGCCCCCACGCATTCCGCCAGCGTCCGCTCCCCCAGCCACGCGTTATCGGTAACGGCGTACAACTTCAGGGCCTTTTTCAACTTGTTCTTGTCAAACATCTTGTCTCCTAGGTTGAGCATAAGTCAGCGAGGTTTCGACCGGCGCCTGCAATTGCCCCGCCTTTCGCCCAAGCGTACCTCGGTACGCGCCGTGGCGAAAACAGTGAACAGCCCTGTGGGCTGTTCAGCACTGACTATGCGCCCGAGAGGGCGCGTCCTGGGCAGCGCAGCTGAACAGAACTCCAGGTGCCCGTCGGAACCGCAGCGTCGGCCCGTTCGCTGTCCGTCAGGACAGCGAAACAGTCAATCCATCCATGATGTCGTTCACCGTCTTCATGGCGCACATCTTGCCGCACATGGTGCACGTGCCCTCGGTGGAAGGTGGAGCGCTTTCGAAGACGGCGCGGGCGCGGGCCGGATCGAGCGAGAGTTCGAACATCTCGTCCCAGGCCACGCGGCGGCGCGCGTCGCTCATGCGGTTATCGCGGTCGCGGGCCCCGGGCACACCCTTGGCGATGTCGGCGGCATGGGCGGCGATCTTGGTGGCCACGAGCCCCTCGCGCACATCGTGGGCATCGGGCAGGCGCAGATGCTCGGCCGGCGTCACGTAGCAGAGGAAATCGGCGCCCGCCGTTGCCGCCACCGCGCCGCCGATGGCCGCAGTGATATGGTCGTAACCCGGCGCAATATCGGTGACAAGCGGACCCAGCACGTAGAAGGGCGCTTCGTGGCACAGCCGCTTCTGCAGCTTCATGTTGGCGGCGATCTCGTCGAGAGCCATGTGCCCGGGGCCTTCCACCATCACCTGCACGCCGGCATCCCACGCACGTTTCGTAAGCTTGCCCAGCTCCACAAGCTCGGCCACCTGGGCCGCGTCGGTGGCGTCGTAGCCAGATCCGGGGCGCATGGCATCGCCCAGCGAGATGCACACATCGTGCTCATGCAGGATGGCCAGCACCTCGTCGTAGTACTCGTAGAAAGGGTTCTCGCGCCCCGTGGCCTCCATCCAGGCGAAGATGAGCGAGCCGCCGCGGGACACGATGTTGGTAAGGCGCCCCGTTTCCTTGAAGGACTCGATAACCCGCCGGTTCATGCCCGCGTGGATGGTGACGAAGTCCACGCCGTCCTCGGCATGGGCGCGCACCACTTCCAGGAAGTCCTCGGGCGTGATGTCGATGAGCGCCTTCTCCAAATACCCGATGGCGTCGTACATGGGCACAGTGCCGATCATGGCCGGCGACTGCTCGATGAGCGCCTGGCGGAAGGCGCGCGTCTTGCCGGAGTTCGACAAATCCATAATGGCATCGGCGCCTAGCTCGTGCGCCACCGCCACCTTCTCCCACTCCACGGCCTCGTCGGCCAGATCCCCCGAAATGCCCAGGTTCACGTTCACCTTGGTGGTCAGCGGAACGCCGTCGAGCGTGGATCCCACGCCGGCCGGCGCGAGGCTTGTATGGTGAATGTTCGCCGGAATGGCGATGCGCCCGGCGGCCACAGCGGCGCGGACGACCTCAGGGTCGCGTCCCTCGGCAGCCGCCACAGCAGCCATCTGCGGCGTAACGACGCCCGCGCGGGCGAAATCGATTTGGGTGATGGGGGTTTGCGGCCCGGTGGCGGCGCCGCGCAGTGCGGTGTCGGTCATGAAGACTCCCTTCGTTGGCATTACCCATATCAGGTTCTTCGGGTCGGAGCGTATACGGCGCCCCCTCTCAGCCTGCCCGGCCGACGCGCGGCTGCAAGCTCCCCGGGTATGAGGTTGTGAGAACAGTATAGGGAAGATGGCCCGCGGCGCGTGCGGCGCGGGCGCGGGCGGGCGCCCTACAGGGGCAGGAACACCACCAGGGTGCCGCTCTCCACGGCAATGCGCGCGGGCACATCGGCAAGCTCGTTGGAAAGGCCCCAACTCGTGCGGTTCGTGAGAGCCACACCGTCAAGTCCGTACTTCAAGCCCTCCTCCACCACACCGGTGGAAACGTCGGTAAGCGAGAACACCGAGACGATGCCCTCATCGGCCGCCGGCAGCACCAGTTCGCCCGGTCCCACGAGAAAGACGATGCGCTCAGCCTCCCCCACCGTCGCCACTGCGAGGCCGCGTTCGGCGAAGGAGGCGAGCAACAGCAGGTTCGCGAGCGTGTGGTCGAGGCGTCCTCCCAAAGCCCCGTACACCTCCACGGCATCGGCGCCGCGCGCGAGGGCCTCTTCCAGAGCCAACTCCATGTCGGAAGCGTCCTTCTCGGCCGGGAAAGCCTTGACAGGCACACCATCGGGCATGTAGCCCAGGGAGTCGAAATCGCCAATGGCAAGATCGGGCGTGCAACCAGCAGCAACAAGCGACGCGTAGCCGCCGTCGACGGCAATGACGGCGTCGAAGGCGCCTGCGTCGGCACGGCACGCGAAATGCGCGGCGTTAAAATCCGAAGCGCCGACGAGAGCGTAGGTGGTCACGCGAATCCCCTCTCAATGTTGCTCGTTGTTCTGCTACAATACCACAGGCGAGCGGGCCAGACGGCCGCGTACCCGTAAGGGTGCGAGGAAAGTCCGGGCTCCGCAGGGCAAGATGCCAGCTAACGGCTGGGCGGGGCGACCCGACGGAAAGTGCCACAGAAAAGAAGACTCCCCTGCTCGGAACATGCTGCGATACACAGCATGCGCGACACAGGAGAAAAGCTGAAACGGTGCGGTAAGAGCGCACCAGCGCGCTGGCAACAGCGTGGCTTGGTAAACCCCATCTGGAGCAAGCGCAAATAGGAGCGCCATACGGTGGCCCGCCGTGCGCTCGGGTTGCGTGCTAGAGGCGTCTGGCGACAGGCGTTCGAGATAAATGGCCGTCCCCGACAGAACCCGGCTTACAAGCCCGCTCGTTTCCTTCGACAATAAGAAAAGGCCCCGCAGGGCCTTTTCGTCATTTTGGGAAGGTTTTCCGATCGATTAATCAATCTCTTCGAACTCGAAGTCGTCGGCGTCGCCGAAGCCGGAGAGGTCCTTTTCGTAGGCGGAGGCAACCGGCGTGGCGGCAGCCACGGCCATGCCCGTCGCGGCGGCCGGAGCGGCAGCAGGGGCAGCCGGGGTCACATAGGAGGACGGCGCCACGTACTCGTCGATCTCGAAGTTGCCCGTGAGGCCGGCAGCCACATCGTACTCGCCATCGCCGGCGGCAGCAGCCGCGGCCGGCACATTCGCGCCGATATCGGCCAGCTTGCGAGAAGCATCGGAGATGATGTCCTTCAGCAGGTCGGCATATTCCTCGCGAGCGTCCTCGCGGTCGTCCTGCAGCTTGCGGATGGCGTCGATGACATCCTGGCGGTCGGTGTTGGCGCGATCGATAATGCGCTGAGCCTCATCGCGAGCATCCTGAATGGTCTCGGTGGCATTCGCGTTGGCCTTGGCCAGAATCTCGTCAGCGGAGCGCTGGGCGATGATGAGAGCCTGAGCGATAGCGTTGTCGTCGGCGCGCTTGTCGTTCAGCTGACGCTCCAGATCGGCGATGATGGCATCCTTCTGGGCGAGCTGCGCGTCGTACTCGGCAGTATCCACCGAGGCGGACACCGTCTCGGTGATGGCGACGGTGGAAGACGCCGGGGCGTCGAAGCCGCTGAAGCGATCCTCTTCCAATTGCGCCTGCAGCTGGGCGATGGTGTCGTTCAGGACGTCGATCTCATCGGCCACATGCTCGAGGAAGACGTCCACCTCGTCGACATCGTAGCCCTTACGATCGATCGAGAAGCTCTGGTTGTGGATGTCGGAGGCGGTGATAGCCATGTAGTTACCCTAGCCCTTCTTACGTTGCCTTTGTTACCTGAATGCTCATCGCTCGGTTAGATGAGCCAAGCGAGCAAACGTACCCCGAATTGTAATACAAGCAAGGCGATGATGGGAGTTACATCCACCATACCTCCAAGGGGCGGTATCAACTTTCTGAACAAGTTGAGGTACGGATCGCACAACTTCCCCAACGCGCGGTACACGTCGCCGATCACGCCGCTTTGGGTGTTCGGCAACCATGACATCATCACATAGATGAAGATAATCATGGAATACGCGTCCACCAAACGGACGAGAAGTGAGAATAACATAGAGCAGTCTCCTTATCACGGACCGCGAAACGTCGTTGCCGTATCGTTTGCGGCCTCGAATGGCTAGATCAGGCCCTGGCTGCGCAGGTACGAGCGCTCGGCCTCAGTCAGCTCGTTCACCCGCGTGAGGGCGAACACCTTGTTACCCACGCATTCCACGTTGGCATCAAGGGCGCTGGCCACGCCGAACGAGAAATCGAGGATGCGCTTGGCAAGGGCATCGGGCGTGCCCGTGAGACACAGCACCACGGCATCCCCCAGCTTGAGCGCCGTGGACACGGCCTCAGCATCGTTGTAGGCCAAAGGCTTGACCACCTTCACCGTGCGGGAGGGAGTGGTGCGGGCCGGCGAGGACGCAAGGCCCGACGAAGAGAAGCTGCGCGCCGTGCCACGATCTTCGGCCGGGGCGGCCGCCGTCGGCTCGAAAAGCGAGTTCAGTCCCTCCGAGCGCGCGTGATGGGCGGCCGATGCCGCCGCCGATGCCGCCGCAGTTCCCTCGGGGGTCATCTGCGGGGGCAGCGACGAATCGACCATGGTGCGGAACGAATTGGAGCCCGAAGTGCGGCGCGTGGAAACCACCCCGTCGTCGGGCAGCGAGGGCACCTGGGTGCGAGCGCGCACGTCATCGATGGACACGAGGCGCGGCATACTCGAGCGGCCGGACGAGCGCATGCCGGGCTCGCGGGTGGTCACCGAGTCGTAGCGGTCATAGCTCGAGCGGGAGGAGGTGCGGGTGTAGCTCTCGTCGAAGCCGTACTCGCCGTAATCGTCGCCGTCGTCGAACTCCTCGTAATCGTCGTAGAACTCCTCCTGGTCGTCCTTGCGACCGAAGCCCAGTTTCGACTTGATGTCGCCGAACATGCGCTTGCCGTCGTTCAGGTCCATGGGGCCTCCTGCTTCATGTGCGCGGCGGCCACGCCGCCGATCTTGCTCGTATAAGGTTGCGGGGTCTTTTCCTACCCGCTATAAGCCATCCACCATCATAACAGGTTCGGGGCTACTCCTGAAAAGATTCGCTAAAGATAGCACGGCCGACGCGCACAATGGTGGCGCCGCAGGCAACGGCTTCGCGCCAATCCTCGCTCATGCCCATGGAAAGCTCGGTGAACGCAGCAGCATCTTCCTCGGGAAGCTGGGCACGAATCTCGTCAGCCAAGGTCGCCAGGCCGCGGAAGGTGGCCGTCGCAACAGAGGGGTCGCCCTGAGGTGCCATGGTCATGAGCCCGCGCACACGCACGTACTCAAGGGCTGCGCACGCCCGCACGAGCGTCAGAGCCTCAGTCGGGGTAACGCCGCTCTTCGATTCCTCTCCCGACACGTTCACTTCGATGAGCACGTCCTGCACCTTCCCGCGCGCCGCCGCGGCGCTATCGATCTTCTCGGCATGGCGCAGCTGGTAGAGCGAGTGGATGAGAGAGGCCGATCCGACAATATCGGAGATGCGGCGCGATTGGATGTTGCCAATGAAATGCCAGCGTGCCTCGGGAAAGGCCGCCGCCTTCACGACGAGCTGATCGGGGCGGTTCTCGCCAAAATCCCGCGCACCGGCCGCTATGGCCTCGGCCACCTCGTTCGGTCCGACGGTCTTCGATACCGCGACGAGGCACACCTCACCGGGATCGCGCCCGCACTCCGTACAGACCGCGGCCAGTTCGTCGGCCACCATTCGATATCGCTCGGCGGTACCCATGGGCTCATTCCTTTCGTCCGGCGAAGGCGCCATGACGTCCGCAGCGCCCTCCGCTCTTTCGATACGAGAAATACCGGTCCTCGCAGCAGGCCGTGCACTCCCCCGCCGCCGCAATGCGCGCCGCGGTCACACCCGCCTCGACGAGGCTGGCGCGCACGGCTGCCTCCAGATTCAAATGATCGGCACCGAGAGCGCAGGCTTCCCCGTAGCGATCGACGAAGCGGCCGACCAGCTCATCGCCGCACTCGTAGCAAGGCGCCGCGATATGGGGGCCGATGTAGGCATTGAGCTCGCTTGGGTCAGTGCGCGTGCCGGCAGCGGCATCGAGAGCCGCCACCGCTTCTACCGCCTTCGCGGGAATACCGGCCAGAGCACCACGCCAACCGGCATGGGCCACGGCGAAAGCACCGGTGGGCGATGCAACGATCACCGGCGTGCAGTCGGCGAAGCACAGAAGCGCCGTCACGTTTAGCGCCGACACAGCAACACCATCGGCGCCAGCACGACCGGCCTCAGCTGCCGCGCGAAACGCAGACTCGCTCGCATCCGACAGAGAGAGCACGCAATCGCCGTGCACCTGGTTCAAGGTGAGCAGCGCCGTGCCGCCGAGACCGGTCGCCTCCAGGAGAAGGCGACGGTTCTCCGCAACGGCATCGGGGTCGTCGTCTACATGGTCGCCCAGGTTCAGGCCGTCGTAGGGCGCCTCGCTCACGCCTCCCTGGCGCCGGGAGAAACCCAGGCGCACGCCGGTAGCTGCGAACAGCGCATCATCGGTTAAAAAAGACAGGCCCGCGCTCGTGCGGGCCTGCAGTGTGGGCAGGGGAAGTGCCATGGGGCCGTCGCTCGCCTCTCCTAGCGCTGGCGCTTCAGGAAGTCGGGGATGTAGTCCTCATCGGCGAAGCGGTTCGCGGGCGCCGGAGCGCTGAAGGTAACCGGGGCCTGCTGCACCGGCTGCGGCGCGGGGGCCTCGGTGGAGGCGAACAGGTCCTTGCGAGGCGCAAAGTCCATAGCAGCCTGGGCGGCGCCCACCTTGAAACCGGTGGCGATGACGGTGATACGCACGGCGTCGCGCAACTCCTCGTCGATGATCTGGCCGTAGATGATGTTCGCGTTCTCGTCGGCGCAGGCCTCAACGGTGCGAGCCGCCTCGGACACCTCGGTGAGCGTGAGGTCGGGACCGCCGGCGATGGAGAACAGCACGCGAGATGCGCCGGCGATGGAGGACTCCAGCAAGCTGGAGGAGGTGGCCTGCTGGGCCGCGTCCAGCGCACGGTTTTCGCCCGTAGCCACGCCGATGCCCATCATGGCCGTGCCCGCATCCTTCATGACGGTGCGAATGTCAGCGAAGTCGAGGTTGATGAGGCCGGGAATGGTGATGAGGTCGGTAACGCCCTGGATGCCCTGGCGCAGCGTGTCGTCGCAAATGCGGAAGGCGTCGATCATGGACGTCTTCTTATCAACGATCTCGAGCAGGCGGTCGTTGGGAATCACAATGAGGGTGTCGACCTTCTGGGAGAGCAGATCAATACCCTGATCGGCCTGGTTGCGACGCAGACGGCCTTCGAAGGAGAAGGGCTTGGTCACAACGCCCACCGTAAGGGCGCCGATCTCCTCGCGGGCGATCTCAGCCACGATGGGAGCCGCACCCGTACCCGTGCCGCCGCCCTCGCCGGCGGTGACGAACACCATGTCGGCCTCGGCCAGCGCCTCGCGGATCTCCGCACGGCTCTCCTCAGCGGCCTGGCAACCCACCTGAGGGTTCGCGCCGGCACCGAGGCCGCGCGTCAGCTCTTCGCCAATGTGGATGGTCTTGTCGGCATCGGACATGAGCAGCGCCTGACGATCGGTGTTGACCGCAATGAACTCGACGCCTTTCACGCCGGCCTCCACCATGCGGTTCACCGCATTGGTGCCGCCGCCGCCCACACCGACGACCTTGATGACCGCCAGATGATCTCCGCCCGGGATGTTCGCCATGGTTGTTTCCTCCACACTAGCTGCGTTTTGTTGCTGCGTTTTCAATCGTTCTTCGCGCGCCTTTGCGAGGCGCACCCTATCGCGCAGCCCCTCGGACAGCGCTTATCTGGCGATATTGTACACGATGAAGTTGCGTTTGCAACGCCCAGCAAGGCCAAAGGATTCCCCAAGCACACGAATACGACAACTGAGACAGCTTACCGGGTAGGGTGTCCCAGTTTCGCGGGGAGTGGGACACCCTACCCGGTAAGCTGTCCCACTTTGCGGGAAGTTCACGGTGCAGCCCCGGCCTTCTGCCGTTCGACACGCGTCGGGCCGCGCGATCCGACGCGGCGGTAGCGTTGGCATCAAGCGGCAACCTCTTCTCCAAAGGCGGTAAGTATGAACGCACCACGCGCGTTATCGGACGCGAACATCTACCACGTTACCGCCCGCGGAGCGGGAAAGCGGCTCATCTTCGAAGACGATGACGACCGCCGCGCCTACCTGGCCATCTTGAAGAAGGCGCTTGCGGAATGCGACGGCGAGGTTCTTGCCTGGTGTCTCATGGACAACCACGTCCATCTGCTCTTCCGTATGGAGATGGGGCAGCTATCGGCCCTCATGCAGAAAGTCAATCACGCCTACTCCCGTCGCTTCAACCTGCGCTACGGGCGCAGCGGCCACCTCTTCCAAGGCCGCTTCGGCAGCGAGGCCGTCAACTCCGATGAACAGCTTCTGGCCACCATACGCTACATTCACCAGAACCCCTGGAAGAGAGGCTTGAGCGACAGCTGCCAGTATCCTTGGAGCAGTTACGCGTCCTACCTCACCGGCCGGGGATCGACATCCACAACGCTCGTGCTCTCGATGTTCGACAGCCCCGACGACTTCATCCGTTTCAATCACGCATCGGGACGATCCGATGCGGAAACACCGGCGAAACAGCCGACGCTCACACCTGAAGACGCGCTCGCCCTTGCGCGGCAGACGCTTGGACCGCTCAGACCAAGCGCCGTCAAGGAACTCCCAAAGCCTCAGCGTGATGACGCCCTGGCAAAACTCAAGCGCGCCGGCCTTTCCCTGCGCCAGATCGAACGCATTACCGGCATCCCGAAAAGCATCGTCTCCCGCGCCTAAAACTGGGACACCTTACCCGGTAGAAAGTGGGACACCTTACCAGGTAAGGCGTCCCAGGTTTCAAGTATGATGAAATCGCGAACGAAATCGTCTCGTTCTTAACGCTAATCTGTCTGAGCTAGAGCGCTACTGTAGGTTCCAGGCTTTACGGTGCCATCATAGATGTAGCCCTTCGTCGGCACTTCGTTGGTTTTGCCATCAATCTGCCCCGCCGCAGCCATTGCCTCGACCCGCTCCCTCGTTAGCACGAGTGACGGTGCTACAACGGCCAAGTCTTCCGAAGCGTACATGATGCCGTAATACTCCTGCGCTCGCCAGTCATCGGTTGAAGGCGAATAGGAGTAGGTTACATTCCCCGTTACTGAAGTTCCGCTACGCTTTTTATAGGTTACATTGCTAAGCACGATCTTCGAGGTTGGATAATCGCCGAATTTCGCCCCAGGCTGATATGTCTCATACTCATTCACATAGCGACCGTCAACCCAAGCACTCGAAGCAACACGCACATCGCCGTACGGAGTCATTGTGACATAGCATAATGGCTTGCCGTTACCGAGGACACCACCTCCAGCACATCTAATCCAAGCGCCCTGCCCCACAATAGCCGTGATTGTTTTCATGCTAAGTTGGTCCAAATACACTTGAGACAACTCACTCGATTTGCTGGCGCAAGAAATACGCGCGTTTCTCATGGTATCCATCGAAGGATTCGTCCCATACCCCTTATCGGTGCCATCGAATCTGAATTGCCAGTTTACATATTTTGAGTAGAGCGGATTAGAACCTCCTGACCCATTGCCGCCATATGTTTTCGTCACTCCATTAAAGGTCACATCAATGTAAGCATGCGAAAATCCAGCTGCGACAGTGCACGCCGGCTCCAGTCTTCTTGCGACTTTCCCCATCATCCCAGGAAAGCTGAGAGAGTCCAGGACAAACCCATAGGCCGCGTCGAGGAACAATCCGTCTCCAGCTTCTTTGAACATGTTCCCGATACGCGCACTCAAGAACAATTCAGGATAAGGGGATACGGCAAGATAGGGATGGGCATTCTCATTGGGCTTCGCAGTGTCAAGCAAGTTTTTCGGATACAGAGCTATACCGTTTAGACCCAATTGCACAGCGCTAAGTTTCTCGAAAAAGGAACTCTTACCCACTGTGTAAGTGCGGATAAGGTAGTCTGCACGATCTTCCAAGGTAGTCATGTTTATTGTTTTGTCCGTACGATAATTCTTACCACTAATATAGTTATAAAAATAAGTGTTACCGTTGGCATACTTCGTGTAAGAGTAGCCCCTGTTCGCCAAAACCCTCAGGCTGCCCCCATCGGAGTTGCAATTATAACAATAGAAGAGATAACCTTTATTTGCGATTCGCCGGGTCGATTCATCTGTATACGCCACATCGGCATAGACATAAGGAAGCAGCCTGTATATTGCCACCTCGTCTTCTGCTAAATATTTGCTTGACTCGTCAGCCAATTGAAAACTGTAGGGATCTGGGTTGTTCGTTTCAACAAACACGATATTGTTCAACCTCCCATTTACAGGGGATACCCTATACGTATAGGAGGAGACCTTCCTTATCAGCTCTTCCTCGACAGTCCCAGGCTTGCTCGGCGCAGTTGTGCTGGTGCCGCTGTTGGTGCCACCGCTGCCACCATTGCTGCCGGAATTCGACGTTCCGTTGCTTGCCGCAACCTTCTTCACCACCACCTTACACGTCGCGACCTTCTTGTTCTTGATCTTGGCTGTGATGGTAGCAGTGCCGGCTTTGATGCCCTTCACGGTGCCCGTCGAGGCGCCGACGGTGGCTACCTTCTTGTTCGACGAGGACCATTTCACGGCACCGACAGCACCTGTGAGCTTCAGTTTGTAGGTCTTGCCGACATTCACAGTCTTCTTCGACGCATTGATCTTCGGCTTGACGGTTACCTTACAGGTATAGGTCTTCTTGCCAACCTTGGCCTTGATGGTGGCAGTGCCCATCTTCTTGGCCTTCACTTTGCCCTTCGTGGACACGGTGGCGACCCTCTTGTTGGTCGAGGACCATTTGACCTTGGCCTTGGTGCCCTTGACCTTGAGCGTGCAGGTTTTGCCTACGGTGAGCGTCTTGGCCTTTGCCGACATCTTGATAGTGGCAGCCTGGGCCTCGTCGGGCGTGACCGATACCAGTCCAGATGCCATGGACATGGCTAGGATGCCGGCAAGGGCGCATGAGCCGATGCGGCGGGTAATTGCAGTTATTCCCATAGCTCCTTCTCTCATCGAAACAAACTGGGACACCTTACCTGGTAAGGTGTCCCAGTTTCATCTTGCGGGCTAACGCTTCTTAGTGGTTACCTTGGTTTTCGCCGACCAGGTGGAATACACCTTGGTCTTGCCCACGGTCTTGTAGGCGCGAACGCGCACGTAATAGCTCTTGCCCTTCTTCAGCCCTTTGACGGTCTTCGAAGTGCCCTTGACCGTCTTGGTCTTCGCAGCCTTCATCGACTTGTTGGTGGAGTACTGCACCTGAAAGCCCGTAGCCTCCGCGCTCGATTTCTTGCGCCACGTAATCTTGAAGCCGGCTTTGACGGCCTTCACATTCTTCGCCGACGGCTTCGCCGGCTGAATAGTGAATGTTTTGGCGATGCTGCCAGCATAGGATCCCAAGCCAGTTACGGTCACTTTGCCGGCGCCGGCGCTTTTATTCGCCCCGTAAGACACGGTATAATCCTGCCCCGCTACGAGCCGTTTGCCACCATAGGTCACGGTTACACCAGGCCGAATCGCACGACCGGTATAGGTGTACTTGGTCTGCGAAAGCTTGACGGACGCCTTCGAGATAGGCAGCGGGTCGGCCAACTGGAACGAATAGGAGTAGCAACCACTGCTGTAGGATGAGCCGATCGATATATAGTAGGTACCGGCCGTAAGCCCGATGACTTCCCCGTTTATCCCAGACGCATACGACCAGGACTTGACTTCCACTCGATTGCTGTCGTAAATCTTCACCTCACCGAGACCAACGGTGTCGCTTTTCTCGATAAGGTTGAAAATCAGGCGCTTGTTTCCCTTTGCAGAAATGTTGACACGGTACATGTCGCACCTGTCATCAGCCGAGATTTGCCCCCGATACGTGGTATTGGCCCGAATGACGTTGGCGGTATCGAAGGTATTGTTGCTGCCGCCCGACCCTTCCACGAAGCTCTCGTTGGCAGATTTGCAGCTGAGCGTGAGGCTGTACCGGAGCGGCCAGCTAAAGGTCCTCTGTTTGATTTCAAGAATGTACTCGCCCTTGTTCAGGAACACGGTTTTGCCCAAGCGCTGCTGCGAATCAACCCCTATGAGCCAGCTGGAAAGCTCTGTGCCGTCCTGACGATATATCGACAGTGAGACATAGGCGCCGCCCGCTTGACTCGTCTCCTTGGTCACTAGCCCCGAAATGGACAGCTGGCCCGATGCGGGCATAACAAACTTATACGAATTGACCTCGTTTTCCTTTGCCAACGTCCCCGCCTGCGAAGCCCCCATATTAATCAGAGGCTCAGCCGCATAGGCTTTGGCCGTCAACCCCTCGGCGGGTATCATGGTCACGGCCAGTACCACTGCAAGCACCAGAGCCATGACCTTTTGGCAAGGGGATTTCCCCGTTGTTTTCTCCATTTCAACTCCTCTCAGTATTGCGTTTGCGCACAAACTGCGCCTGCCGAAAGTGGGACACCTTGCCCGGCAAGGTGTCCCACTTGACGCAAAACTAGGGCGCAGACCTCGATCGAAGGTCTGCGCCCAAAGAGAGTCGTTTGCAATGGAAAGCCGATGCGGCACGCGTCAGCGAAGGCGCGACGCGAAAACGCGCCGCCCCAGCGGCGGCGTTCAGCGAGAAGAAGCGCTTAGAGGAGCATACCCCCCCCCATCGTCGTTATCAGCGCAGTCATGGAGCCTCTCCCTCGTTCGTCAAAACTGGGACACCTTACCCGGTAAGGTGTCCCATAACATGATGTTGATTGTCATAGTAACATCGCGGCGAGAGCAGGACAAGTGGGCTGTGGCCAGCGGAAACCGCAAAACTGAGGCACCTTACCCAGTAGAAACTGGGACACCTTACCGGGTAAGGCGTCCCCCTAGACGGCGCGCCAGGTGGGGCGGTCGGGGACGCGGACGTTGATATAGGCGACCTTGCCGGCGTTCTGCTCCATGATCTTCAGGCAGATGCGCTCCTTGTCGCGGATGTCGTCGGCGGTGCCGAAGGCGATCTGAATGCCGTTCTCCAGGGTGAGCAGCGTCGATTGCGCGTCGGTGGCCGACACCGTCTTCACCTGATCGGCCAGCTCCCCGGTCAGACCGTCGAGAATCTTTAAGGCGTTGTTCACGTTCCCGTCGGCGCAGTAGGTGCCCACCTCGGGGGTAAGGCCGAAGGGCACGTCCTTGATGTGAAGCACGCTATTCGCGTCCTCGTAGATCTGGGGGCTGATAGCCTGTCCCAGCTCGGAGTCCTGATCGGGAATCTCCATGAGCCACATGCCGTCGGAAGCGATGGCCCAGTGCTGAGTGGTTTTGGCGTTGTCGGCCACCACGTCCACCACCGCGGCGATCTTGCGCTCGGTGACCGCGATTTCCAGCGTGTCGGGGAAATGGCGGTTCACTTTCACGTCGGCTACCCAGGCGTCGCGTACCACGCTATCGGCCACAGCACCGGCATCCACGTTGAGCAGCGTGGTGCCCTGAGGCACGGCGGCGAGCACCGCCATCTCGTCGCTCGTCAGATGGTCGGCGCCGGTCACCTCCACCTTCTCGATGGTAAAGGCCGACGAGAAATACAGGCCTGCGTAGGCCACCCCCACCACCGCCGCCACGATCGCCAGCGAGACAATGACGCGGAAGGCCCGCGACCGCTTGGGGCGTGCCACCCCCTCGCGCAAGGTGGTGCCGCGCCGCGAACCGCGCGACGCGCGGTCCATATCCCCCAGACGCACCGAAGTCACCGTGCTCCGTGAGGAAGCGCCGCGACCCGAAGACGACCGAGCCGTGGGCGCCGAGGCACCGCGCGCAGCTCTTGAGCGCGACGCGGAGGAACGTCCCGTGCCGACCGGGCGGCTCGAGGCGGGTACGGCACGGCGGGCGGCGCTCTTGTTGTAGCGGGGGTTGTTCGCCCCTCCCCTAGCCATGGTGCTCCCCGGCAGCGCTGTGGGCGCCCCGCACGAGCGCGTCGGCCGTGGCGGCAGCTGCCCGCGGCGCATCAGCGCCGAAGCCCACCATGCGCACTTCGGGCACCAACTCGATGCCGAACGTGGCCGCCACGCAGCGGCGCACGTGCTCCATAAGCGCACGCACGTCAGCCGCCGTGGCCGCCCCAGCGTTCACGATGAAGTTGCCATGCACGTCCGACACACGGGCACCGCCCACGCAGGCGCCCTTCAGCCCCAGCTCCTCCACGAGCTTGCCCACCGAGGCGCCCTCGGGGTTCTTGAACACGCTGCCGCACGTGGGAAGCGAGAGCGGCTGGGTCTGCTGGCGACGCGCGAGGTTCTCCTCCATCTTGTCGCGCACCTTGAACGGATCGGCTGCCTCAGCGGACAGCTCGCATTCCAAAATGACCTCGTCGGGCGCAAACGAGCTCTCCCGATAGCCCCAGGAAAGCTCCGAGCCGCGGCGGCGCACAAGGCCGCGCCCGGGCCGGTAGGTGGTCACGGTGATCACGCGGCCGCCGATCCACTCGTCCCGTGATCCGGCATTCATGCGCAGGGCACCGCCGATTGTGCCCGGCGTGCCCACGGCGAACTCGAAGCCGCCCAAGTTGCGGCGGAAGGCGTCCTGCACCACCGAGGAGAGCGTGGCGCCCGCACCCACCATGAAGCGCCCGTCCTCGAATCGGGAGGTGCGGAAGTCGCGTCCGAGCGCAATGGCAACACCGCTGAAACCCTCGTCGGCCACGAGCACGTTGGAACCCCGGCCCACCACAACCCACGGCACGTTCTCAGCCGTGCACACGTCGACAAGGCTGCAGAGCGCGCCGATAGAGTTGGCACGCACGAAGAAGCGCGCCGGACCCCCGATACGGTAGGTGGTATGGCGGCTCATGGGCTCGTTGGGGTACACGTCGCCGTCGAAGCGATCGTCCACGAGCAGCGATTGGAGCGGAGAGGCGTGACGGGCCATAGATGCAACCCCTAGCGACCCAGCTCGTCGACGAGCTGGGGTGCCACGGCAGTTACGTCGCCCGCGCCCATGGTGATGACCAAATCGCCCGGCTCGGCCACCTCCATCATGGCAGGAACCACGTCGATGCGGCGCGGCACGTAGCGGGTGCCCTCATGGCCGTGCTCCACCACCGGCGCGAGGAAGGTCTTGCCCGTGATGCCCGGCACCGGCGCCTCGCCGGCCGAGTACACGTCCATGAACGTCACCGTGTCGGCACCGTCGAATGCGGCCCCGAACTCGTCGCGCATCACCTCAGTGAACAGAGCCGCACGCGAGTAGCGGTGCGGCTGAAACAGTACGTGCACGCGCTTGAAGTCGAGTTCCTTAGCCGCCTTGATGGTGGCAGCGATCTCGGTGGGATGGTGCGCGTAATCGTCCACCACGGTCACCCCGGCTGCTTCGCCGACCAGATCGAACCGACGGCGCACGCCCGAGAACTCGCCGAGCTTCGCCGCGGCGTCCTCCACATCCAGCCCCAAGGCATTGATAAGCGTGAGCACCGCCGCGCCGTTGGATACGTTGTGCAGGCCCGGGTTCTGCTTGATGGAACTGGCCACGCGTCGGCCGTCAGGCAAGCGAAGCGTGAAGCGCGTGCCCACGCCGGCAGCCTCCCACACCTCGATGCGGGCATCGCAACCCTCGGAGAAGCCGTAGGTGGTCACCGGGCGCCCCGTCGAGCGCGCCACCTCCACGAGCTTCTCGTCATCGCCGCATACCACGATGGGGCCGCCCTCGCGCACCCCTTCCATGAACATGCGGAACTGGGCATAGATCTCGTCGAGACCCTCGTAGTGATCAAGATGATCGGCCTCGATGTTGGTGACGATGGCCGCAGCCGGCGTGAGATAGGTGAAGGACTTGTCGGACTCGTCGGCCTCCACCACGTAGTAGCTGCCCGTGCCCGAATGGGCATTGGTGCCATAGGCGCGCACGATGCCGCCGATGAGGAAGGTGGGATCGCATCCCATGGCATCCAGCGTGCTCGCGAGCATGGAGGAAGTCGTCGTCTTGCCGTGGGTGCCGGCCACCGCAAGGGTGTCCAGGTTGCGCCCCAAATGGGCCAGCATCTGGGCGCGGTGGCAGATCTTGAGATCGCGACGGCGCGCCTCGATAAGCTCGGGATTGTTATCCAGAATGGCCGTGGACACCACGACCATGGGATCGCCCTCGGGAATGTTCGTGCCGTCCTGGCCGATGAATACGGTCACGCCCGCATCGCGCAGCTGCTTGGTGTAGCGGCTCTCCTTCAAGTCGGAGCCCGACACCTCCATACCCTGGTCGTGAGCGACTCGCGCAATACCGCTCATGCCGACGCCGCCGACCCCGATGAAGTGAAGTTTGTCCGTGCTCATAGCCAATCACCTTACACCCGTCTCGTGTTCAAACTTCGCTATTGTACAGCACGCGTACCCCGTTGGGCCGCCGCTTCCACGACATCTGCCAATAGAGAGGCCGCCTCGGTCGTTTTCTGTGCCCGCGCGGCAGCCCGCTGGGCCTCGCGAATCGATGCGTTGTCGATGAGCGTCGCCACCGCCTGCGTGAAATCATCACCCTCCAGATCGGCGTCGGGCACCATGAAGGCGCAGCCGGCCTCCACCCAGGCGCGGGCGTTGGTGGTCTGGTGATCTTCGGTGGCATAGGGAAACGGCACGAGCACCGCGGGGATGGCGCGGGCGGAAATCTCAGCGAGCGAGGTAGCGCCGGCCCGCGAGACGATGGCGTCAGCGGCGGCCATGGTCTCGCCCATGCGATCCTGGTATCCCATGAGGTGCCACCGGCGTTCCTCGTCGGGCGTGAGCGCCAGAGCCTCGCACACCGCGTCGAGCTCCTTGGGGCCGGTGATATGCACGATATGCAGGTTCGGCCGCGCGAGCAGGTCGTCCTTCATGGCGACGATGGCGTTGTTGATGTGGCGCGCACCCAGCGAGCCGCCGAAGACGAGCAGCATGAAGTCATCCTCGGCCAGGCCGAACAACGCACGCCCAGTATCGCGATCGGCCTCGATCACCTGGCGGCGCACCGGATTGCCCGTCACGTGTACCGGAGCCGTCGTCGTCAAGCCGGCGGCGGCGTGCTCGTAGGTCAGGCACACGGCGGCGGCCTTCTTTGCCAGATACTTGTTGGCCATGCCCGCCACGGAGTTCTGCTCGTGAAGCACCACCGGCACGCCGGTCTTCTCGGCCGCTCGGGCCACGGGAATGGACACATACCCACCGAATCCGACGACCACATCGGGCTCGATCTCGGCAAACCACTTCCTCGCTTTGGCCGTGGAGGCTGCGATCTTCGCGATGCCCCGCGGCAGCGACAGCAGATGTGCGCGGTCGAAGCCCGAGGCCTCGAAAGCAGTGAAGGGCACGCCGGCGGCCGGCACGAGCCGCGCCTCAACCCCCTGGGGCGTACCGGCGAAGCGCACGTCCCAACCGCGGTCGGTCAGCTCCTCGGCCAGAGCGAGGGCCGGGTTGATGTGGCCGGCGGTTCCTCCGCCGGAAAGCACTGCCAGCATGGCTTACCTCCTGGAAGTTCGAGATCGGGTGCGCTGCGAGTCGCTGCGCGGGCGATCGGACCGCTCGCGCGAGCCGCTGCGGTCGCGCGAGCGGTCCGTAGAGCCGCGACGCGAGCGCGATCCGGCGGCCGCGGACGCGGCGTCGGCGATACGCGGACGGTTCGCTCGCCCGGCACCGTCGCCCGGCCGCTCCTGCTTCACCAGGCGCAGATCGGCGCGGCGCTGCTCGTAGACAGACGGGGCCGCATCGGCCTTGGAAACCGACAGTACGAGCCCCACCAAGATGAACGATGCCAGCATGGATGTACCGCCCGAGGAAATGAAGGGCAGGGGCTTTCCTGTGGTAGGGAACACACCGATCACGCAGGCAATGTTCAGAAACGCCTGGAAGACGAGCATCACGGTGCAGCCGCCCGCGATCATGGAACCCACCTCGTCGGGCGCGCCCTCGGCAATGGAGAGCCCCGCGAAGAGCACGCCGAAGAACAGCATAATAACGGCCATGGCGCCCACAAGCCCCAACTCTTCACCGATGACGGCGAAGATGAAGTCGCTCTCGGAAGCGAACAGGTACTGGAACTTCTCGTGGGAGTTTCCGAGTCCCACGCCGAACAAGCCGCCCTCGGACAGGGCGTAGAACGAGCGAATGATGTTGTAGCCGGTACCGTAGCCGCCCTCGCCGTCGTTCCACGGATCGAGGAACACCATGCGGTCGGCACGGTAGCCGGTGCCGAACACAGCGATAAGGCCACCCACGAAGGCCACGGCGAGCAGCGCTGCGATAGCGCGTCGACTCACGCCGCCCATCCAGAGCACCGCGAGGATGCCCACAAAGCAGATGGCCGTCGTACCCAGGTCGGACTGGGTTCGGTACATAAGCCCCACGGGCAGCACAATGAATAGAAGGGCACGCGTCATCGAGGCGCGGAAGTCCACTGCACCGCTCTGATAGTCGACCAAAAGGCGCACGGCCACCAGCAAAAAGGCTATCTTGCAGAATTCCGAGGGCTGCATCTCCGAACCGCCGACGGCAAGCCAACGCTGGGCACCGTAATGGTTCACGCCCACGAGCCACACGGCGAAAATGAGCACCACGGCCACCGCCCACACGATCCAGACGAACGGCCCGATCCACACATGGTAGGGCACGACCTTCCACAGCACGAGCGCCACCACAATGCCGAGGGCGGCATAGATCACCTGGCCGCGAAAGAACGTCTCAGCCGGCGCGCCGTTCTCCAGGGCCTTCACCATGGAGGCGGAGTACACCATCACAAGCCCGATAAGCACGAGCGCGAGCACGCACAGGAGCAGAAGAACACGAGGCCCCTGCAAGAAGGGGCCCGTTGTTGAAGGACTCTGTCGCGCCGTGCGGCTCACGAACGTCCCTCCGCTGCCGCCGCGCGGGCGGCCACGAGCTGTTTGAACACGCACCCGCGCTCCTCAAAGCAGCTGAACTCGTCGAAGGAGGCGCATGCCGGCGAGAGGAGCACCACCTCATCGGGACCGGCTACGCTCAGCGCCGCATCGAGGGCAGCCTCCATGGTGGGCGCGCCCAGCACGCGCAACTCGCCCGCGTCTGCAAAGGCGGCTTCGAAGCGCTCGCGTGCCTCGCCGAAGCAGACCACGGCCGCCGTATGCTCTTTGCAGGCAGCAACGAGCGGCGCCAGGTCGGTACCCTTGTCGCGGCCGCCGAGCAGCACCACGGGGCGCTTGGGCAGAAACGCCGTGAGCGCCACGAGGGTGGCGTCCACGTTCGTGGCCTTTGAATCGTTGTAGCAGGCCACGCCGGCAACCTCGCCAGCAGGCTCCACACGATGCTCGAGCGGCGCGAAGGACAGAAGCCCCTCGGCCACCAAAGACGCCGGGGCCCCCACGGCCAGGGCCGCTGCGGCAGCGGCCAGGGCATTCGTTTGGTTGTGGGAGCCTTTGATCTGCAAATCGTCCACCGAGATGAGCTCGGACACCTCGTCGCCCAAGGCCACGATGAGCCGGCCGCCCGCGCCGCGGAAAGCTGCGTTGGCAGAGCCGCAGGCATCGCGCATGTCGCCGCCCACTCCGGCCGCCGTGCCCACGGGCACGTAGGCGAAGGGGAAGCCGCCGGCGGCACGAGTTTCGCGGATATGGGCGCGCACGGCATCGTCGCAGGCCACGAGCACGGCCGTAGCGTCCGGCACGCGATCCATGTTCGCGAGCACCTTCCACTTGGCGTCGGCGTAGTTCTCGTGGCTGCGGTGCCACGACAGGTGATCGGGAGTGATGTTCAGCACCACCGCCGCATCGGGGGCGAAGTCGCGGGTGGACGCCAGCTGGTAGCTGGACACCTCGGCCACGTAGACCTCGGTCGCACCCGCAGCCACGGCCTGAATGCACGTATCGCCGATATTTCCCACCGCATCGGCAGGGAAGCCCGCGTGCCGCAGCAGATGGGCCGTGAGTGCCGTGGTGGTGGTCTTGCCGTTGGTGCCGGTCACAGCCACCCACTTCGAAGAGGCCGCGCTCTCGCGCCAGGCGAACTCAACCTCGCTTATCACCTCGGCAGCAGCGGCCTCGGCGCTGAGGTAGAAATCGGAGAACTGGGAGATGCCAGGGCTCGCGATGCACACATCGTAGGCGCCCTCGATGGCTTCGTGATCGAACAGCACTACCGCGCCGCGTTCGCGGGCGGTCTGCGCCCACGCCTCGGCATCGGAGCTCGGCGCGCCCGCGGCCACGGCGAGCGCCTCCACGCGGCCCCCGAGCAAGCCCAGGCAGTAGTCGGCCACTGCCCGACCCGACTTGCCCAACCCCAGCACGAGCACGCGACCGAGATGGGCGGGCGCCAGCTTGCGCCCCTCCAGGTACTCCTGCGCCGCCATCTTAGGCCCCCGCCAGCGACGAGGCGAACTGCAGCACGAAGCCGCAAGCCGCGAGCATGCCCGACACAATCCAGAAACGCACGACTACCTTCGTCTCCGACCAGCCCTTCTTCTCGAAATGGTGGTGCAGAGGCGCCATGAGGAAAATGCGCTTCTTGGTCTTCTTGTAGTAGAACACCTGGATCATAACCGAGAGGGCCTCGGCCACGAACAGGCCGCCGATGATGATGACGATGAACTCCACCTTGGTGACCACGGCCAAACATCCGAGCGCCATGCCGAGGGCAAGCGAGCCGGTATCGCCCATGAAGATGTCGGCCGGGAAGGAGTTGAACCACAGAAAGCCGATGCAGGCACCGGCCAGCGCGCCGGCGAACAGCGCAGGCTCCAGGGTGCCCGTGCGAAACGCGATGGCCGCCATGACGAGCATGACCACCATCACCGTGCCCGCGGCCAGACCGTCCAGGCCGTCGGTGAGATTCACCGCATTGCACAGGCCCACGAGCAGAATGAGACAGTAGATAAGGTAGAGCCAGGGAATCTCGATGCCGTCGCCTACGGGCACTATCGTAGTGAGCACGCCCAGATCGATGGTGCACACGAAGGGAATCTCCACCGTGGGAGCCACATCGAGCAGGTTCACCGCCGCCAGGATGAACACGCCGGCGATGAGAAACTGGCCGATGAGCTTCGCCTTAGGGGTAAGGCCCAGCGAGCGCTCATGAGCCACTTTCGAGGCGTCGTCGATAAGACCCAGAAGCCCGGTGGCCACCGTAGCGCCCAGAAGCAGCCACAACTCCACAGTGGGAGCGCCCACCGAGGCGAGCAGCGTGAACACGATAACGGCCACGAGCATGATGACGCCGCCCATGGTGGGCGTGCCCTGCTTTACCAAATGGCTCTGGGGGCCGTCGGCCCGCACCTGCTGACCGATCTGGGCCGACTTCAAAAAGCGAATCCAGGCGGGCATGAGCACCATGGTGATGACCATGGACAACACAACCGCCAGAAAGACCATGAACGTAGGGTAGGCAGAGAACAGCGAGAACATTAGCGGACCAATCCTTCGACGACACGATTGAGACCCATGAAATGGGACGCCTTCACGAGCACGGCGTCCCCGGGCTCCAACAGGGTATCAAGTTCCTCCAGCACATCGGCCACGGTGGCGGCGCGACCCACGCGAGCGGCATCCATACCGCCCTCGCATGCGCCCTCGGCGATGAAGGCCGCCAGCTCGCCCACGCAGATAAGGCGGTCGAGGGAAAGCGACGCCGCGTGGGCTCCCACCCCGCGGTGGCACGGCTCGGCGAAATCTCCCAGCTCGCCCATATCGCCAAGCACGGCGATGCGACGACCGGCGACCTCAGTGGCAGCGAAGGTGGAAAGCGACGCCCGCATGGAGTCAGGGCTCGCGTTGTAGGCGTCATTCACGATGGTGAAACCGCCACGCGCCGCGATAACCTCTTGGCGTCCGGGCTCGGGCACCGAGGCGCCCAGTGCGCAGGCGATGGTCTCCAGATCGAGGCCGAGAGCAAATCCCACAGCCGCCGCGGCCACGGCGTTGTCGACGTTATGGACCCCCGTGAGGGACAGCGCGCACCGACAGCGCTCCATCGGCGCGAACAGCGACGCCTCCTCATGGTCGGCGTGATCGCGGGCGCACAACGTGAAGCGCGCGCGACCCTCGCCGTCGAGTTCCACGTTCTCGGCCCACACCACCTCCTCGCAGGCGGTCTCGTCCCGCTCGAGCATCTCGCACAGCGCGGCGTCGGGGGCGCCGGCGAATCCCGACAAGGACAGCGGGCGGTCGCGCAACGCGCCGGCACAGATGAGCGTATCGAGGAAGGGGCTGTCGAGGTTCAGGAAGGCCCGGCCCGTACCCGCCGGCAGCGCCGCGTACAGCTCGGCCTTAGCCCGGGCGATGTTCTCGCGCGAGCCCAATAGCTCGATGTGGCTCTCCCCCACGTTAGTGACCAAGCCCCAGTCGGGACGCACGAAATCGCACAGCTCGGCAATCTGGCCCGTGCCGCGCATGCCCATCTCCACCACCACGACGGCCGTCTCGGGATCGGCGGCCAAAAGCGTGCGGGGCACGCCCAGCTCGTTGTTCTGGTTGCCGCGGGTGGCGACTACCGAGCCGTAGGCGGCGCACACGTCGCGCACAAGGTTCTTCGTGGTGGTCTTGCCCACCGAACCGGTGAGCGCAATGACGCGCCCACGCAGATGGGAACGCCATTCGCGGGCAAGATCGGTGATGGCGCTCGCGGTGTTGGCCACCTCGATGACGGCGGCGCCCATCTCGCGGGCCAGCAGGCACGCCGCCGCGGGCGGCCGCTGCATGACGAGGGCCCCCGCGGCGCCGGCGCGCAGAGCCGCCTCCACGAAATCGTGGCCATCTACCCGCTCGCCGGGCAGCGCCACGTACAGCCAGCCAGGCTGTACCTCGCGGGAATCCCAGGTAACGCCCGTCATAAGGGCGCTCGGATCAATGGCTTCTATGAGAAATTGTCCGCCCGTGCATGCTGCGATTTGTTTTGCGTTGAGGCGCACGCGACATCCTTCCCTCTAGTTGGTCTCCGTCTCGCCAAAGGCGCGCCGCATCTCCTCGGCCGCCACCTTGCGGTCGTCGAAATCGAGCACGGCATCGCCTACCAGCTGGTAGTCCTCATGGCCCTTGCCGGCCAGAAGCACCGCGTCACCGGGACGCGCCTCGGCGAGTGCCGCCGCAATGGCCGCACGGCGGTCGGCCTCCACGATGAAGGCCCCGTCGCCATCCATGCCGGCCACAATGTCGTCGATGATGGCCTGCGGGTCCTCGTGACGCGGATTGTCGCTCGTCACCACGGCAAAGTCGGCAGCCAGCGCCGCGGCGCCCATGATGGGGCGCTTGGTGGCATCGCGGTTGCCGCCGCAGCCGAACACCACGATAGTACGACCCTCAGAGAGCTCTTTGATGGAGGCAATGGCCTTCGTCAGCGCATCGGGGGTGTGGGCGTAGTCCACGTAAACGGCGACCGACGCGTCCACGCCGGCATCAACGCGCTCCAAGCGTCCCGGCACAGCGGGCATCGTGGCCAAGGCCGCAACGATGACATCGGAGGGAATGCCGAGGGCGAGCGCGCAGCCGAAGGCCGTCATGACGTTCTCTACATTGAAGCGGCCCACGAGCGGGTAGACGACTTCCACCTTCGCGCCGCGCACTTCCAGCACGACCCGTGTGCGCGCGGCCTCGTAGACGATGTCGATGGGGTGAATCTGGGCATCGGAGGTGAAGCCCGTGGTGATAACCTCGTCGCCCGCCTCGGTCACGCGGCGCAAAAGCTCGCGGCCCCAGGCGCTGTCGATGTTGATGACGCGACGTGCCGGATAGGCCCGCGAGAACAGGAGGGCCTTGGCCTCGAAGTAGTCGTCGAAGGTGTGATGGTAGTCCAGGTGGTCCTGGGTGAGATTGGTGAACGCGGTCACGGCAAAATCGGTGCCCCAGGTGCGCTCCAAGTCGAGCGCATGCGAGCTCACCTCCATGGCCACCACCGTGCAGCCGGCGTCGCGCATGCGCGCGAAGAGCTTCTGCAAATCGGGCGATTCGGGCGTCGTGTGGTCGGAGTGCTCCATGCGCCCGGCGATCTTGTTGCCCACGGTGCCGATGACGCCGCAGCGGTTGCCAGCCACTTCCGCGATATGCTCCACCAGATAGGTGGTCGTGGTCTTGCCATTGGTACCCGTGATGCCCACGAGCGAGAAATCAGCCGAAGGATGGTCGTAGAAGTTGGCGGCCGCATGGGCCATGGCCTTGCGGGAGTCGGCCACCACCACCTCGGTCACATCGGTGGCATCGGCCAGGTACACCTTGCGCTGGGCTACCAGCGAGGTGGCGCCCCGGTCGATGGCGTCTTGGGCAAAGGAGTGGCCGTCCACCACATTGCCCACGATGCAGAAGAACATGTCGCCCGGCGACACCGCATCGGAGCGGAAGGCCAGGCCCGCCACCTCCTCGTCGCCGTTGCCGATAATGGTGCATTCCATTCCTTGGAAAAGCTCTGCGCAGGTGTGGGTCATGGCTCGTCTATCCCTTTGTACGTGGGGTTACTTCGCTTCGACCGTCGTGATGTTGTACTGCTTGACGGCATTGGACATTATATCGTTAAAAATTTGGGTGGTCTGGCGCATGGCGTAAACCTCGTTGGCTCCTACAAAACAAACCAATTTGCTGGACGAGTTGTCAATGAACCCGCAGAAGCCGAGGTTGTAGACCTCCTTCTTGTAGCCGCCCTCTTCCGACGGGATCTCGGCGGTGGAGGTCTTGCCGCACACGTCGTAGCCCTCGATATCGGCCGCCACACCGGTGCCGTCGGTCACAACCGAGCGCAGCATCGAGCGCAGGTCCTCCACGGCCTCCAAGTCCTCGGTCACCGTCTCCTGATGATAGGTGGGCACCTCCCCGCTCTGGGTCTTCGCGATGAGGAAGTGCGGCGTGACCATGACGCCGTCGTTGGCGATGGTGCCGTAGAAGCGTACCATTTGCAGCGGAGTCACGGAAATGCCCTGGCCGAAGCTGATATTGTAGCCGGTAATCTTGCCCCACTGGTTGAAGTCGGGCACGCTGCCGACACCCTCGCCCGGATAGTCGACGCCTGTGGCCTCGGTCAGGTGGTAGCGCTCGATGGCCTCATGCAGATAGGGGAATCCCGCCTCGTCCATGGCCAACGAGATGCCCACGTTCGACGAGTGGTTCAAAATCTCGCGCAGCGAATAGGTGGCGCCCTCACGCTCATGGGAGTCCGATACATCGTAGTCGTTTGCCGAAATGCTGCTCGGACAGAACATGGTGGACTCGGGCCCCATGGCCTTACTCTCCAGAATGGCCATGGCCGAGACCGACTTGAAGGTGGAACCGGGCTCGTAGGGCTGGGTGATGGCCTTCACATGCTCGCTCCCCACCTCGGACTTCGTCATGTCGGTGGGATCCATATAGGGCAACGAGCAGGCGGCATAGATCTCACCGGTGGCCGCGTCCATCACGATGGACGACCCCTCCTCGGTCTCCAGCTCCTCTACACCCTCCTCTAGCGCGCGCTCCACCGTATCCTGGAGCTTGATGTCCAGCGAGATCATGATGTCCTGGCCATCTACGGCGGCCACTTCCTCCTTCACGCCGCCGGGAATGGGGAATCCCTTCTCGCCGCGCTCGGCCACATAGACGCCGGGCGTGCCCTGCAGAATGTCGTTGTACTGCAGCTCCAGGCCCGTCAGCCCCTCGCCGTCGGCGTTGCAGAAGCCCACCACCTGCCCGCCCACGCTGCCGTGGGGGTATTCGCGGCGCATCTCGGAGATGAAGTAGATGCCGTCCAAGTCGAGCTCCTTCACCTGCTCGGCCTTGTCCACATCGGCCTGCCGCTTGATGTAGACGAAGGTCGTGGAGGGGGTGGAGAGCAGATCTTGGTAGTCATCGGCCTCCCCGCCGAGCACGTCGGCCAGCTGGCGGGCCTCATCCACAGCGTTGCTCACCTCGACGGGGTTCGCGTAGATGGTCGTGGCCTCTACGCTCGTGGCGAGCACGATGCCGTTGCGGTCGTAGATGGTGCCGCGGCGCGGCGCGGTCTCGAAGCTGACTGTGCGCGACTCCTCGGCCATAGCCGAGTACTGGTCGGCAACGATGACCTGCAGAAACACAAGGCGCACGAAGAAGATGACCGCAAGAACGGCGAAGGCGCCCAGCACGACCTTGGTGCGCTCGGGCACCGAGCCGGCGACGGCGGCCAGGGCGCTGTGGGCCTGCGAGGAGAAGGAAGCGGCACGGCTGCTGCCGCGATCGCGGTCGCGGTGGTTGCGGGAAGATGCGGTCATGGGTTACTCCTGGGCCGCCACGGCGGCAATGCTCTCGGAAAGCGACAGCTTCCCCTGCGCGTCCACGGCGACGACATCGTCGGACAGCACGATGTGATCGGTGTAATCGGCCGTGGGGGCCGCCATGCCGAGCGATTCGGCCTTGTGCTTGATACGCGAGGGGTTGGAGAGCATGCTCTGGGCCACCTCCAGGTCGTTGCCCTCGGTGCGCGCCGTCTCGATGTCCTGCTCGATGGCTTTGGTCTCCAGGGCGCAGGCCGCCGCTGCGGAGGTGATAGCCACGCGGGCCACGGCAACGAGGGACAGCGCCACCAGGACCACCGCGCAGATCTTCGCCAGGGCCAGGGCGCCGGCGGCAAGGCCCGCAGGCTCGGGAGCTGCACCGCGGCCGGGCACCACCGAGATAGCTGGCTGCTCGTCGAAATCGGGAAGCGCCTCGGCCACCGAGGTGGGCACGTAGCGCGCGCCACGGTAGCCGGCGGCGAAGCTGCTGCGGGCGGCAGCGCCGCGGGCGACCGACGAACCTCGCGAGGAGACGGCCACGCGCGTGCGCGCGCTGGTGCGAGCCGGGGCGCTCATGGTCTTCTCCTCCTTCGAACTCGTCGAGCCTTATAGGCTACACAAGCCCGAGAATCGCTTCTTCGGGCTTGTTATCATTGTCTGTCATGTCTGGCGAGTTCTTCCTGTTCAGAAGGGTATCTCACCGCTTCCGCGCCACACGCAGCTTGGCGCTGCGGGCCCGCGGGTTCCTCTGTATCTCCTCAGATGAGGGAAGCTGGGGTTTTCTCGTTACCAGATCGAGTACCGGCTGTTTCCCGCACGCGCACACCGGCAGCTCCGGCGGGCACGTGCAGCGGTTCGCGAAACTCGCGAACGTGTCCTTCACGATGCGGTCCTCGAGCGAGTGGTAGCTGATCACCACGATCATGCCGCCCGGATTCAGCCAGCGAACCGCCGCGTCCAAACCGCGACGCAAGACGGTCAGCTCCGAGTTGACTTCGATCCGGAGGGCTTGGAACGTGCGCTTGGCGGGATGTCCCCCCGCGCGCCGCGCCGAGGCGGGAATAGCCGCCTTGATGATGTCGACCAGCTGCCCACTCTCTTCGATAGGCGCTTCCTGCCGCGCCGCCACAATGAACTCGGCGATGCGGCTCGCCCACTTCTCATCGGAGTAGGCGCGAATGATCCGGGTGAGATCTGCTGCGTTGTAGGTGTTGACGATCTCTTGTGCGGTAAGGGTTTGTTTACCCGGATCCATCCGCATGTCAAGCGGGCCGTTCTCCTTGAAGGAGAAGCCGCGTGATTGCGTGTCTATCTGCACCGACGAAACTCCCAGATCGAACAGAATCGCGTCGATGCCGGGAATCTCGCAGGATGCGAGCAAGTCGTCGAGGTCTCCGAAGTTGCCGCGCAGAAGCGCGAGCTCGGGCCGCTGGTCGGCGGGAATCGATTCCAGACGTTCGGTCGCGCTTGCCAGCGCCACCTCGTCCTGATCGATGCCGATGAGCAGGCCCTCGCTCCCCAGCTGCTGAGCAGCCTCGAAGGAGTGCCCCGCGAAACCGAGCGTCGCGTCCACGAACACCGGATGGTCCGGTAGGTCGAGGTAGTCGATGCACTCGGTCAGAAGAACAGGTATGTGCCGGTATTCGCTTGTCACGGTTCCCTCGCCTTGCGCCCTGCCCTAGGTGAACAGCAGGCTCAGATCGACATCGTCCATCATCGCCTCGTAGCGTTCGGCGTCCCACACCTCGAAGCGGCTCCCGTTGCCCACTACGACGATGTCCTTGTCGATGCCGCAAGCCTCGCGCATGTCAGCCGAGAGCATGATGCGGCCGGAGGCGTCGACCTCCACATCGCGGGCACGGCTCTTCAGGGCACGATGAAACTTGTCCTGCTGCCGGTCGTTGGCCTTCCGCTCGGGAAAGGCGCCGCCCATAACGCTCTCGACCCACTGGTTGAAGCCCGGCGCCTCGAACGCGTACACGCACTCGTCGAAGGGGTTGCGGGTGACCGTGAGGTCGTTGGAAAGAACCTTGCGGAACTTCGCGGGAAGGGTCACGCGGCCCTTGCCGTCGACTTTCAAACGGAACTCGCCATTCAGATCCACCTCGCGCTGAGGCGCATCCTCCACGATTCCGTTGTCGGCGGTTGCGGCCAAGGCTTCCTTTCCCGTGCTGCGTTTTGAGTGGGATTCAAGTGTGTTAGTAGTGCGTTTCGAAATCCCGCTCGGTCGTTTTCCACGCGATGCATATTACCCCACAATGCCCCACTTCGCAACATTTTGTCCCACTTTCACGGTATTTTCGCCCCACTTGTTACCCGCAAGATATTGGAAATGAATTGCGCGATATTGAGTGAATTTCTATATCTTGTATTCGTAATACCTGAAATGAACAATCCACCACTAGATATGCCCAATCTCTTGATAGATGGTGGATAACCCCGCCGGCAGCCCCTTGCATCCCACGGCGTGAACGAGATTTGGAGAGGCTGTGCACGAGCTCCCGCGAACGGCAGAACGCGAAAAAGAAACGCAGCTGCACGCGAATCCAACTGCACGAAACCCGACGCCTACCCCGACGATACAGGGAGCACAGTCGTCGAGAAGAAAGAGGCCGAGTACCGGACGGCGCGGTACAATAGCGGCTCCCGAGAAAAAGGAGCCGCCGTGTTCGAGCTGGAGAACGCCTTGGACGAGTACATGTCGCACCTGCGTATCGAGCGGGGCGCCTCGCCGCGCACTGCCGAAGCCTATCGGCGCGATCTGGAAATGTACCTGGCTTTTCTCGACGAACAAGAGGTCGCCGAGTGCGACGATGTGACCTCCGATGTCATTGCCGCCTTCGAGAAGCGCCTCGTCGAGGATGGCCTGGCCACCACCACGGTGCGGCGGCGCATCTCCGCCGTACGGGGCTATCACAAGTTTCTCGTACGGGAAGGGCTCGCTTCGACTAATCCGGCCGAGGCAGTGGATATCCCCAAGGCAGCCGACGTGCTGCCCGACGTGCTGAGCATAGACGAGGTAGGGCGGATGCTCGACGCCTACATCGACGAGCGCCCGAGCGGCCTGCGCGATCGCGCTATTCTGGAAGTACTCTACGGATGCGGGCTGCGCGTAAGCGAAGTGTGCGGCCTTGATCTGGAGAACCTGTATTTGGATGACGGCTTTCTCCGCGTTTTCGGCAAGGGCTCAAAGGAGCGCATCGTTCCCATCGCCGGCGCGGCCGATGCGGCCCTGCGTCGCTATCTGGCCGAGGGACGCCCCACCCTCGCCCGCGCCGCGGGTGCCGCCAACAGCGATTCGCAAGCTGCGGTGTTCCTAAACCAACGCGGCGGGCGCCTGGGACGCCAGAGCGTGTTCAACTTGGTGCGCAAGGCGGGACGGGCCATCAACCGCTACGACTTGCACCCCCACACCCTGCGCCACTCGTTTGCCACCCACATGCTGAAGGGCGGCGCCGACCTGCGCGTGCTGCAGGAGATTCTGGGTCATGCCGACATGTCGACCCTACAGGTATACACTCACCTCGACCGCACCCACCTCCACGAGGAGTATGCCCACGCCCACCCCCGCGACAAGATGTAAGACGGCAGTTACTTCTCGCCTGTCGGGAGCAGCGGATATTCCAATTCGCTCAAACAGTCCTCGCTTTGTGAAACAGGACATTTAGTCCTGTTTCAGTCGCTGCGGAACTCGCTCGGTTGGAACACCCGCCGCTCCCTCTACGCTCAGCCACGGTTGAGCAGGGCGCGGATGTGGGGCGAGGGTCCGCGCGCAGTTCCGCAGCGACTGGGAATGCCCAGTGGGCATTCCCACAAAGCGAGGACTGTCTGAGCACGGCGCCCTTGCCCCGCAGCCGCGCCCGGAGGGCAGGGAGGGCGCGGCTCCTGGTCCCGCCGGACGAGCAGGTCAGAGGCTACTCGGCTACGGTGAGCTCCCCCGCAAGCGGGCGCGTCATAGCCGCGGCCACCTCGGCGGCGGCGAGGCCGTGGCCGAGCAGGTGCATCAGCTTGGTAAGAGCCGCCTCGCAGGTCATGTCGAGCCCCGACACCACGCCGGCCCGGGCGAGCGCGTCGCCGGTGGCGTAGCGCTTCTCCTCCACGCCGCCCGCGGGGCATTGGGTCACATTCACGATCACCTTCCCCGATTTCACCGCCTCGGCCACCAAATCGGTGAACCAGGCCTCGGTGGGCGCGTTGCCGGCGCCGAAGGTGCGCAGCACCACGGCCTTCACATCCGGCGCGGTCAGCTGCGGCCGCAGCATGGCCTCGGTGATCCCGGGAAACAGGAACGCAACGCCCACGGCGTCGTCCATGGCGTAGTCGGGCGCCAGCGCGGTGCCGGCCGCCGGACGCGCCAGCAGCTTCTCGCGGTACACGATATGCAGGTCCATGTCGGCCAAGGGCGGATAGTTGAACGACTCGAAGGCGCCGAAGTTCGTGGAGCTCACCTTGGTGGCCCGGTTGCCGCGCCACAGGTGGCGCCCGAAGGAGATGGCCACCTCCTGCACCATGGGCATGCCGCCCTCGGTGCGCGCCGCGGCAATCTGCAGCGCGGTGATGAGGTTTTCCGTACCGTCCTCGCGAATCTCGCCGATGGGCAGCTGGCTGCCCGTGAGAATGACGGGCTTAGCCAGGCCGGGCAGCATGAACGACAGGGCGCTTGCCGTGTAGGCCATGGTGTCAGTGCCGTGCAGCACCACGAAGCCGTCGAAGCGATCGTAGGCATCGACGATCATCTTCGCCACCTTCGCCCAAGTGTCCGGGTTCATGTTCGACGAGTCGATGGGCGGCGTCAGTTCCACATGGTCGAGCGTGTAGCCGAGCCGGCCGATCTTGGGCACGTTCTTCATCAGATGGTCGAAGCTGAAGGGCACAAGGGCGCCGGTGGAAAGGTCCTCGGTCATGCCGATGGTGCCTCCCGTGTACACGATGAGAATGCGCGGGGCCGCCGCGGCGGCGGTTTCAGCAGATGCGGTGTCAGCCATAATCAAGCTCCTTGCAACGACGTTTTCCCCAGTATGGCACGGCATGCGCCCTCGCGGCCACCGGCGCGTCGACCGTCACGGTTCCGTAGCGCGCTCTCAGCCCTTGCGCCGGCGCGGGAACAGCGAGCGCTCCGAAGGCTGGCGGCGGTGCAGCGTGGCGCGGCGGAAGAGCTCGGCGGCAAGCCCCTTGGCCTTGTGCGCACCGCGGGATACCTTCGGAGTGAGATCGGCCTCGTCGGCCGTCTTCCAGTCGTAGAACACCGATAAGTAGCGCAGAAACACCACCGTGAACACGCAGGCGCAGCCGGCAAGCACGAGCGGCGCGCCGGCGAAGGCCATGGCCGCGAACACGAAGGCGCCCCCGAAGCCGGCCACGGCGTAGAAGTTCGAGCGTTGGAACACGCCGGGCGTCTCCCCCACGCTGATGTCGCGCAGAGCGCCGCCACCCACGCTGGTGAGCGCGCCCAAGATAACCACCATGATAAACCCCTCGCCGCAGGCGAAGCCCTTGTTGGCGCCGGCCAGAGCGAACAGCGCCACCGACAGCGCGTCGGCGAAGAAGAGCACCTGGCCCGAATGGCGGAACAAACCGCGGAAGTAGAACACGAACACGGCCAGACCGATGCAGATGAGGATGACGTCGGGATACTGCATGAAGTACACGCCGTCGTCCTGCAGCAGAAGATCGCGGATGATGCCGCCGCCGTAGGCCGTCATGAGGCCGAGCACGATGGTGCCCACAATATCCAGCTTACGGTCGCAGGCGAACATGGCGCCGGTGATGACGCCCACCGCAACGCTGAAGAAATCGGCCCCGAAGGGCACGGTGAGCGCGCCGTCCGCGAAGAGCTGTTCCATAAGTGCTGTTCCGGGACTACTTGTGATAGTAGCGGTGCTGCTCGTACTTCGGCTCGCAGCACACGTTGATGCCCAAGGTCTTGTACAGCTTCTCGTCGGCCGCCGAGATGATGACCGAGAAGTAGGCATCGCAGCCGCGCAGCTTGTCGATATTGTCGATGAGCTTCTCCGCCAACGGGTTGCTCACCGACGAGATGGACAGCGCCAGCAACGTCTCGTCGGAGTGCAGGCGCGGATTGTGACTGCGCAGATGCGCGGTCTTCAGGTGGCAGATGGGCTCCAACACGTCGTCGGAGATGACATAGAGCTCGTCATCCACCCCCGACACGCCCTTGAGCGCGTTCATGAGCAGGGCCGAGGCCGCGCCCAGAAGGTTGCCGGTCTTACCAGTGACCACGCGCCCATCGGGCAGCACCATGGCGCCGGCCGGCCCGCCAGTGGTCTCTTCTTTCAGCAGCGCCGCCGAACGGGCCGGCGAGAGATTCTGGTTGATGCCCGCCTGGTTCATCAGAAGCTCGATCTTCTTCAGGGCCTCCTCGCCCACGCCGGTGCGCTTGATCTCCTCGGCAGTCTGGAAGTAGCGGCGCACGATCTCGTTGTTGCCGGCGGCGCGGCAAGCCTCGTCGTCGGAGATGGCCAGGCCCGCCATGTTCACGCCCATGTCAGTGGGCGACAGGTACGGGCACTCCCCTGCGATGCGCTCCATGGTGGCGCGCAGCACCGGGAAGATCTCCACGTCGCGGTTGTAGTTCACCGTGGTCTCGCCGTAGGCCTCCAGGTGGAACGGATCGATGATGTTGTCGTCATCAAGATCGGCCGTGGCCGCCTCGTAGGCGATGTTTACCGGATGCGTGAGCGGCAGATTCCAAATGGGGAAGGTCTCGTACTTGGCGTAGCCGGCCGTCACACCGCGTTTGTGCTCGTGGTAGAGCTGCGAGAGGCAGGTGGCCATCTTGCCGGAGCCAGGGCCCGGGGCCGTCACCACCACAAGCGGGCGCTCGGTCTCAATGTACTCGTTCTTACCGAAGCCCTCGTCCGAAACGATGTGGTCGATGTCGTTGGGATAGCCCGGAATGGGATAGTGCAGATAGCTCGTGATGCCCATGGCCGTGAGCCGCTTGCGAAACAGGTCGGCGTTGGGCTGGTTAGCGTAACGCGTGATGACCACGCTTCCCACCTTGAAGCCCATGGAGCGGAAGATGTCCATGAGGCGCAGCACGTCCTCGTCGTAGGTGATGCCCAAGTCGCCGCGCACCTTCGAGCGCTCGATATCGTTGGCATTGATGGCGATGACGATCTCCACCTCGTCCTTCATGGACTGCAGCATGGAGATCTTCGTGTCGGGCAAAAATCCGGGCAGTACGCGGGAGGCATGGTAGTCGTCGAAGAGCTTGCCGCCGAATTCCAAGTAGAGCTTGCCGCCGAATTGGTCGATGCGCTCGCGGATACGCTCCGCCTGCAGCTCGATGTACTTGTCGTTGTCGAAACCTTCGCGCATGGACGGCACTCCTTTTGACGACACGGATCCAGCAGCGGCGCCGCTCGCCCGCGGCGCCCCGATAACCGATTCAGTATAGCGCACCGCGCCGCATCCCCCTCGTGGAGATTCGACGGCTTCTTTCGTCTCGAAATGACAAAAGGCCCGCACGGCGTGCACCGTACGGGCCTCGAGATGGCGGAAAGATCAGAAGACGCTTAGCACTTGCCCAGCTCGCACTTGAGCTCTTCCTCGTCCTTGATGGACAGCGAGGTCTGCAGGATGTCGCCACCGAAGGGGCGCATGGCCTCGGCGAACTTGTCCTCGGTCATGGAGCTGACCACCATGAACACGGCCGCCTCGTCCTTCTGGGTGAGAAGGTTGCGCACACGGTCTTGGAAGTCCTCATCTACACCGCGCTTCACGAAGAAGCCCGTGAGCGCGCCCAAGCCCGCGCCGATGGCCGCGCCCCAGAAGGGGATGAGGAAGATGAGACCGAAGAGCATACCCCAGAACAGGCCCCACACCGTGGAGTTGCCGATGGGCTGGCCGGGCGTGACCACATCGAACTTATCGTTGTCGCGCCGGGCGACCACGGCCACCGACTGAAGGTTCACGATGAAGTCGTTACCGAGGTTCAGCACCTCCTGGTAGGCCTCCTTGGCCTTCTCCTCGGTGGGATAGCCCAAAACGAGCAGCGTAGACATTGAAGTGTCCTTTCTCTCGGAAACAAGATTGACGTTTAGTCTAAAGATGACCCTTCCGCAAAGGGCTGCGCGCACGGCATCCGTTATCACGCGATGGGCGCGCCGTTGTCGGGCTGTCACGCGCTGGCAAGGCGCCCTCCCCGTGTTTCGAACTCGTTACATTCCGCGCGCTTTTCGCGTTGGAAACATTCGCGGCGCATCATGGAGCGACGTTGGGAAGGGGTGCAGGCTGCCCATCCCAGCGTATTTTTTTGTTTGGAGCCCGCGGCGAAAGGAACACAGCATGGCCAAGCACATCTTCGTTACGGGAGGCGTCGTCTCATCGCTGGGCAAGGGCATCACCGCCGCCTCGCTCGGCCAGCTTCTGAAGGCCCGCGGCTACAAGGTGACTATGCAGAAGATGGACCCGTACCTCAACGTAGACCCGGGCACCATGAGCCCTTTCCAGCACGGCGAGGTGTTCGTCACCGAAGACGGCCACGAGGGCGATTTGGACCTGGGCCACTACGAGCGCTTCATCGACGAAAACCTCTCCCGCGAGAGCAACTTCACCCAGGGTTCCATCTACCAGACGCTCATCGCCCGCGAGCGGCGCGGCGATTTCCTCGGAGGCACCGTGCAGGTCATTCCGCATGTGACCGAGGCCATCAAAGAGAGAATCCGCCGCGCGGCCGAGCAGTCGGGCGCCGACATCGTGATATCGGAAATCGGCGGCACCATCGGCGACATCGAGGGCCTGCCCTTCATCGAGGCGGCACGCCAGTTCAAGAAGGAGATGGGGCCGGGCAACGTATTGTTCGTGCATGTGACGCTGGTGCCCTACATCGCCGCGGCCCACGAGGTGAAGACCAAGCCCACCCAGCACTCGGTAAAGGAGCTGCGGAGCCTCGGCGTGCAGCCCGACTTCATCGTGTGCCGGTCGGACCACGCGATAGAAGACGGCGTGCGCGAGAAGATCGCGTCGTTCTGCGACGTGGACACCGATGACGTGCTCGCCTGCTCCGACGCGCCTTCCATCTACGAGGTGCCCATAAGCCTGTACGAGCAGGGCTTCGACATCTCGGCCCTGGCGAAGATGGGGCTCGCGCCGCGCAAGATCAAACTTGCGCCCTGGCGCGCCTTCCTGAAGGCGAAGGACTCCTGCGAAGGAGAGCTCGATATCGCCGTGGTGGGCAAGTACGTGAGCCTGCCGGATGCCTACCTCTCCATCAACGAGGCGCTCGTGGCAGCCGGCATCGCCGAGGGGCGCGCCGTGAACGTGCATCTCGTCGACGGCGAGGAGCTCACCGACAAGAACGCCACCGAAGTGCTGGGCGCCATGGACGGCATTCTCGTGCCAGGGGGCTTCGGACACCGGGCCTTCGAGGGAAAGATCGCCGCCGCCCGCTACGCCCGCGAGACGGGCGTGCCGTTCTTGGGTATCTGCCTGGGGCTTCAGGCCGCCGTCTGCGAGTTCGCCCGCCACGTGTGCGGGCTTGAGAACGCCACCTCGGCCGAGTTCGCCGACAGCGCGCCCGAGAACGCCCCCTTCGTCGTCGACCTCATGCCCGAGCAGGAGGACGTGGAGGACAAGGGCGGCACCATGCGCTTGGGCGCCTATCCCTGCAAGGTGGTGCCAGGCACCCGCGCCGAGGCGGCCTACGGCGAGCCCATCGTATACGAGCGCCACCGCCACCGCTACGAGGTGAACAATGCCTACCGCGACAAGCTCGTGGAAGCGGGACTCGTCATATCGGGCATGTCCCCGGACGACCGCCTCGTGGAGATGGTGGAGCTGCCCGACCACCTCTTCTACGTGGCCAGCCAGGCCCACCCCGAGTTCAAGAGCCGTCCCACGCGCCCGCACCCCCTCTTCAGGGCTTTCATAGAGGCGGCGAAAGAACGGAAGAGTGCGCCGACCCAGTAGGGACAGCAGCGGTGGGCGCGGAGGGCCTTTCCGCAGCCCACTTCGCTTTATTCCCCCTTCGAACGCAGTCAAAAGAAAGAGCGGAAGGAACGCACACACGACATCTTCATCCCAGCATCGCTGATGCTGACGTAGGGCTCTTTCTTTAACCTACTGCGTTCTTCGGGGGCGCTCAGAGGTCTGCGGAAAGGCCCTCCGCGCCCACCGCTGCGAACTCTTCGACGCCCCTATACCGGCCGCTCGTGGCCTTCCTCGGTGGTGAGGATCACAGGACCGTCTTCGGTGACAGCGACCGTCTTCTCGAAGTGCACCGAGGGTTTCCCGTCGCGCGTGCGCACTTCCCAGCCGTCGGAGCCTTGCACGGTTTTACGGGTGCCCATATTCACCATGGGCTCGATGGCGAGCACCATGCCAGGCAGAAGCTTCAGCCCCGTGCGGCGGCGTCCGAAGTTCGGCACATTGGGATCCTCGTGCATAGCGCGGCCGATGCCGTGCCCCACGTACTCGCGCACCACACTGTAGCCGGCCGCCTCCGCGAGCGACTGCACCGCATGCCCGACATCGCCCAGCCGCTTCTTCGGCGCCGCCTGGGCGAGCCCCTCCCACATGCAGCGCTCCCCCACCTCCAGAAGGCGCGCCACCTCGGGCGCCACGACACCAACCGGATAGGTCCAGGCATTGTCGCCCACCCAGCCGTCCACGATGGCTCCGGTGTCGATGGAGATGATATCGCCCTCGCGCAGACGCACCTTCTTCGAGGGAATGCCGTGCACGATCTGATCGTTCACCGAGGCGCAAATGCTGGCCGGGAAACCGCCGTAACCTTTGAAGGCGGGAATGCCACCCTCGGCGCGGATGACCCGCTCGGCAATGGCATCCAGCTCACGCGTGGTGATGCCCGGCTCCACTGCCTCGCCCACACGCCTGAGGGCGAGCGCCGACACGCGTCCCGCCTCACGCATAGCGTCTATCTGCGCCGGGGACTTCAGCTTTACCGCCATGACGCTACCTCCGCTTCAGCTTCCGCGTCACCTTGCGCACGGCGCCGGCAATGAACGACGTCTCGGGCCAGTTACCGCGCACCGCGGGCCCGTAGGTGACCACGAGCGCCGCCATGCCACCGGCAAGAATGTAGGCAAAGGCCTGGGGCACGCTGCCCGACAGCGGCCCGAAACCGAGCGAGAGCGCCACGAGCACACCATAGCCCACCACCGCGCCGGCCCCGCCCAGGGCGAGCGCCAAGAAGAACGACTTCGCCACAGCTCCCAGTCCCATGGGACCGTAATGGCGCCGCAGGTAGATGAAGGCGATAAGGTCACCGATCACATAGGACACGATGGTGGACGCCGCCACGGCCTCCAACGTCACGGCATAGCCGGCCTGATAGGCCGCCGCCGCGCCCATGGTCACGGCCACCTGGGCCGCCACGGCAATGAAGTTGATGATGGAGAAGACGCCCATGCGGCGGATGGAGCTGAATATCTTGTTCAGGTACGCGTTCACCCCGTAGAAGGGCAGGGCTGCGGCCATGACGGCCAGATAGCGCGCGATCTGCCCGATGGCGTCCTCGGTGAAGGCGCCGATATGGTACAGGGTCACGAGCGGCGTGGCAAACACCATAAGGTAGAGTGCCATGGGAATCATGAGGAACAGGATCTGCCGCGTGCCGTCGATAATACCGGCCACCACCCCGGCGATGTTCTCGTCGGCCTGCATTTCCGAAAGCTCGGTGAACAGCGTGGTGGTCACCGGCACCGCCAGAAACGAGTACGGGAAGGTGAACCACAGCCGCGCGTAGGCAATAACCGACGGGCCGTTGTCGGCGAACACGTAGGAGGCGGCGTTCTGGGCCGACACGGTGGCGAACGAGCACACGGTCACGAAGATGGCTGGCGCGCCGAGGCGCAGCGTGTCCACGAGCGCCGGATCGCGCAGGTCTATGCGCGGGCGCAGGCGGATGCCCACCTTCTTGAGCGCGGGAATCTGGAAGGCCATCTGCACGAACACGCCGAGCGGGTTGCCGATGGCAATGGCGAAGTACGCGACGCTCGGGTTGCTTTGCGCCAGCACCGCGTACAGGATGAACGACGCGATGACGATGACGTTGTTGAACACGGGCGCGAACGATGACCAGAAGTACTCGCGGTTCGCGTTCAGCAGGCCCGATATGATGGATGAGGCGCCGTAGAACACCACCTGCACGGCGAAGAACTGGAAGAAGAAGGTGGCAAGCGCCATCTCGTCCTGGTTGGAGTAGAAGCTCTGGGTGTAGATGACCTGTCCGGCGAACACGATGCAGAGCACCGACACCACGGCCAGAAGCGCCACCACGATGGTCAGCAGGTTCGAGGCGTACTCGTTGCCGCGCTCCTGCCCGAGCTTCTTCTTCACCGACAGGTACACCGGCAGAAACGCCGTGATGAGCATGCCGCCCATGACCAGCTCGTACAGCATGTTCGGCAAGTTGTTCGCCACCTGGTACGAACTGGACACGAAGGTGGAGCCCAGGGCGAAGGCCATGGCCCAGGTGCGGGCGAAGCCGGTAATGCGCGAGATGATAACGCAGATGGAGATGAGGGCCGCCGACGCGCCCACTGCCTCGGCGCGGTCGCTCTCGACCATCGCCCCGGGGGCGGCCGCCTCCTCCACGGCGAGTACCTCTTGCTGGCGGATGGATTGCTCCATCACCGCCGAGGGAATGGTGCGGTCGAGCCCGGCATGGGCCCCCACCACGGGAATGAGCCCGGTGGCGCCCGGGTCCATGGGCGGGTTCAGGAGCGTCTTGTCCGAGCCGCGATGGCGCCCGCGGGCGGGAAGATCGCGCGCCTCCTTCAGCCAGCGGGGATTGTTGGTGTCGGGCAGCGCGGGCTCGCCGTGCGGAGGAGCCGGCCGCGAATCCACCGGACGCGCATCCGACGACGACGCCGCAGCCCGCTCTGGGCCGCTGTGCTTGATGTGTCGTGCTCGCTGGAGCTTATCTGGCATGAACGCGCCTCTGGAAACCTTCGGGTATAATCGACAATCATAGCAAACATGCGAAAGTGGAACCCCATGCAGATACTCGTTGTGCGCAATAACTCCAATCCGCAGGCCGTCGACGCCTCGCTGCTACTCGTCACCTACTTGGGCGAACAGGGCATCCAGGCCCTCGTGGCCGATTCGGCCTCCCTCGGCAACGACCAGGGCCGGGCGGCCATCCGCGCCCAGCTTCCCGAGCAGCTGGACATGGCCATCGTGCTCGGAGGCGACGGCACGGTGCTGCACACGGTTCACCTGCTGAACAACCGCCAGGTACCCATCTTGCCCGTGAACTTCGGGCGCCTCGGTTTTTTGGCCAATGCCGACAGCGACGGCCTCGTGCCGCTCGTGGCCGAAGCGCTTGCCGGCGAGCTTACCGCCGAGCGCCGCAGCGTCCTCTCGGTCGACATAGCCTGCGAAGGCGAGCCCGATCCCTACGGGGAAGATGCGGAAGAGGTTCCCTATCCCCAGATCGTCACCGAGGAGGATTACGCCGCGAGCATCGACCCCGACGCGGCTTTCGTGGGCGGCACCATGATGCCGCCGGACAAGTTCGGCGTGAACCTGCGCGGCATGGCCGGCATCCGCCGCTTCATCGCCCTGAACGAGATCGCCATCACGCGCGGTGCCCTCGGGCGCATCATCGAGCTCTCGCTGGACATCTCGGGCACCCACGTGGCTCGCATGCGCGGCGACGGCCTGGTAGTGTCCACCGCCACCGGATCGACCGCTTATGCCCTCTCGGCCGGCGGCCCGCTCATCTCTCCGCGCTTCAGCGGCATGGTGGCCGTGCCGCTGGCGCCCCACACCCTGCGCTCCCGCGCCATCGTCACCGACACGAGCGATGTCATCGAGATCACCTTCGACGACACCGAGGATTACCGCGATGCCACGCTGTTCGTCGATGGCGAGATCGTGCCTTTCGAGCACTCCATCGAGAAGCTCTACGTGCAAATCGCTCCCTTCCCCGTCACTCTCCTGCGGGCCAACGGCGCAAGCTTCTACGAGCGCGTCTCCCACGACTTCTTCGGCGAGTAACAGCAGCAGCCCGGCCGTCCCCGCTTCGCTTCCTCCGACCGCTCTATCCGCTCGTCGCTCTTACCGCCCTGCTCGCCCACGCGCTCATCCGGGCCCACTGCTTCCGAAAACGCAGAAGGCCCCGCAACCTCTCGGCTGCGGGGCCTTCTTGTTGATAGAGAAACGAGGAGTCGCTTACTCGGCAGTGTAGGCGCGGGTCACGGACGAGTCCACGGACACGCCGGGCGTCATGGTGGCGGACACGGTGATGGACTTCACGTACTTGCCCTTGGCCGCGGCCGGCTTCATGCGCAGGATCTCATCGTACACGGCGCCGTAGTTCTCGGCCAGCTGCTCGGGGGTGAAGGACACCTTGCCGAGCACCACGTGCGCGATGCCGTAGCGGTCGGCGCGGTACTCCACGCGGCCGCCCTTCAGCTCGTTGATAGCCTTCGCCACGTCGTTGGTGACGGTGCCGAGCTTCGGGTTCGGCATGAGGCCGCGGGGGCCGAGGATCTTGCCGAGACGGCCGACCTTGCCCATCTGGTCGGGGGTAGCCACAGCGGCGTCGAAGTTGAACTCGCCGGCCTGGATCTGCTCCATGAGAATGTCGGTGCCCACGATGTCGGCGCCGGCCTCCTCAGCGGCACGGGCAGCCTCGCCCTCGGCGAAGACGGCCACGCGGACGGTCTTGCCGGAGCCGTTGGGCAGGCTCACGGTGCCGCGCAGCTGCTGGTCGGCCTGACGGGTGTCGATGCCCAGGCGGAAGTCGCCAGTCACCGTCTCGTCGAAGTTGGCCGTGGAGATCTCCTTCAGCAGCTTCATAGCCTCGAGCGGGGAAACCGCCTCAGCCGGAACCTGCTTCTCAGCCGCATCGTACTTCTTGCCATGCTTTGCCATGTTGAACATTCCTTTCGTGGTAATGGCGGGCGCTTCTCACCCTTCCACTGTCAGATTACGGGGTTTAGTCGACGGTCTTGCCCTGAAGCATCGCGGCCACCTTGCGGCTGGGCACGTACTTCTTCTTCATCTCGCGGCCCTCGATGCGCACGCCCATGGAACGGGCGGTACCGGCAACGATCTCCTTGGCGGCGTCGATGTCGTTGGCGTTCAGGTCGGGCATCTTGATCTCGGCGATCTCGCGAAGCTGATCCTCGGTCAGCGTGCCGGCCACCTGAATCTGCGGAATGGCGGCGCCGCTCTTAATGCCGAGCTTCTCCTTGATGAGCACGGCCGCCGGAGGGGTCTTGCACACGAAAGTGAAGGACTTATCCTCATAGACGGTGATCTCAACAGGGATGATGGTGCCGGCCTGGTCCTGCGTCTGGGCGTTGAACGCCTGGCAGAACTGCATGATGTTGACGCCCTGGGCGCCAAGGGCCGGACCAACCGGAGGAGCCGGGTTAGCAGCACCGGCGGGGATTTGCAGCTTTACAAATCCGGTGACTTTCTTGTCAGCCATCTGTGACTACCTTTCAGATGAATCGACTACTACTTCTCTATCACTATAAACTCGAGGTTCGCGAGAAGCCCCGGTCCACGCGGGCGCAGCCCCTCAAGTCAAAGTGCTCGCAAAATTAGATCTTCGCCACCTGGTCGAACGACAGCTCGACGGGGGTTTCGCGGCCGAAGATGGAGACCATGACCTTGACCTTGCCGGCCTCGGGCATCACTTCCGACACCGTGCCGTCGAACTCGGCAAGCGGGCCGTGGGTGACCTTCACCGACTGGCCGACCTCCAGGTTGGAGGAAGTCTTCTTCGGAGCCTCACGGCTCGTGCGCTTCATGATCTTGTTGTACTCGTCGCGGGTGAGCGCCTGGGGATTGCCCTGACTGCCCACGAAGCCGGTGACGCCAGGGGTGTTGCGCACCGCAGCCCAGCTGCGGTCGTCGAGCTCCATGCGCACGAGCACGTAGCCCGGGAACACCTTCTTCTCGCTCTCGACGCGACGGCCGCCCTCTTTGATCTCGGTTACCATCTCGGTGGGAATCTCGATGCCGAAGACGTTGTTCTCGAGACCCATGGCCTCGATGCGCTGCTCCAGGTTCGACTTCACCTTGTTCTCGTAGCCCGAGTAGGTGTGCAGCACGTACCACTTCTTAGCCATCGTTTACGCCCCAATCCCGGAGATCAGCACGAGCAGAGGCGTGATGATCGCATTGTCGAGAACCGCCACGAAGATACCGAAGAACAGCAAGGCCACCACAACCACGCCGCTCCAGCGAATCACGTCGGTGCGAGTCGGCCAGGTAACGCGCTTCATCTCGGCCTTCACATCACGGAAGAACTGGAAGCGCTTCTTCTTCGGCTTCTCATCAGCCTTTTTCGCGGACTTGCCGCTATCGGAGGACGCAGGGGCGGCGTCGGCGCTCTTCTTGAAGAGCCCCTTCTTCTCGGGCTCGGCCGCGGCAGCCTGAACCGGCTGCGGGCTGGATGCCTCGAGCTCGCGCTCGGCCTTGCGCTGCTGGCGAGCAGCGGATGCCTTTGCCTTCTGTGTCTTTGATTTCTTAGCCATGGGATTCCTTACGGAAATAATCTTTTCTCTAATCGCCAAAAAAGCAGCCTCTAGGCTGCTCACGTAAACAAGCTGGCAGGCCAGGAGGGACTCGAACCCCCAACATGCGGTTTTGGAGACCGCCGCTCTACCAATTGGAGCTACTGGCCTATGCCTGTTTCGAACCTAACCTCTTATCGGGTTTCCTTGTGCAGGGTGTGCTTGTTGCACCACTTGCAGTACTTCTTGAACTCGATGCGGTCAGGATTGTTCTGCTTGTTCTTCTTGGTCGTGTAGTTGCGGCGCTTGCACTCGGTGCAGGCCAGGGTGACCAGAGTACGCATGAATTCTCCTTTTACCTATAAAACCAAAACGCAGGATTGATGATACACATGAAGCGCAGGAAGGAAAGGGGCTGCTCGGTTAAGGAACAGCCCCTTCCGGCAAATCAATCAGTAAGAATAACTTACTTGAAGATCTTGGTCACGCGACCGGAGCCCACGGTACGGCCACCCTCGCGGATAGCGAACTTCAGGCCCTCTTCCATGGCGATGGGGTGAATGAGCTCGCCCTTGATCGTCACGTTGTCGCCAGGCATGACCATCTCGGTGCCCTCGGGGAGGTGCGCCACACCGGTCACGTCGGTGGTACGGAAGTAGAACTGCGGACGGTAACCATCGAAGAACGGGGTGTGACGGCCGCCCTCTTCCTTGGTCAGGATGTAGACCTGGCCCTCGAACTCGGTGTGCGGGGTCACGCTACCGGGCTTGCAGAGAACCTGGCCGCGCACGATCTCCTCGCGCTTGATGCCGCGCAGCAGGCAGCCGATGTTGTCGCCGGCCTGAGCCTCGTCCAGCAGCTTGCGGAACATCTCGATACCGGTGCAGACCGTGTTCTGGGTCTCCTTGATACCGACGATCTCCAGCGGGTCGTTGACGTGCAGCACACCGCGCTCCACACGACCGGTGGCAACGGTGCCGCGGCCGGTGATGGTCATGGTGTCCTCGACAGCCATCAGGAACGGCTTGTCGACGTCACGGTCGGGGGTGGGGATGTAGTCGTCGACGGCAGCCATGAGCTCCCAGACCTTCTCCTGCCACTCCTTGTCGCCCTCGAGGGCCTTCAGAGCGGAGCCGCGGATGATCGGGGTGTCGTCGCCCGGGAACTCGTAGGAGTCGAGCAGCTCGCGAACCTCCATCTCGACGAGCTCGATGAGCTCCTCGTCGTCGACCATGTCGCACTTGTTCAGGAAGACCACGATGTAGGGCACGCCCACCTGACGGGCGAGCAGGATGTGCTCGCGAGTCTGGGCCATGGGGCCGTCGGTAGCAGCGATGACCAGGATAGCGCCGTCCATCTGAGCAGCACCGGTGATCATGTTCTTCACGTAGTCGGCGTGACCGGGGCAGTCCACGTGAGCGTAGTGGCGGGTATCGGTCTCGTACTCGATGTGAGCAATGGAGATGGTGATGCCGCGCTCGCGCTCCTCGGGAGCCTTGTCGATCATGTCGAAGGCGGTGAAGTCCGCGTTAGCGGTGCCGTGGGAGCCATCGTTCTCAGACAGGGTCTTGGAGATGGCGGCGGTGAGCGTCGTCTTGCCGTGGTCAACGTGACCGATGGTACCGATGTTAACATGCGGCTTGGAACGCTCGAACTTCTCCTTAGCCATGTTTCATCCTCCTTCAAGGGTGATTGCGAAACGAATTTCAACAAAATAAACGCGCCCAAGAAGGACGCGGTAAATCTAATGGTAGCGGTGACTGGATTTGAACCAGTGACGCCACGGGTATGAACCGTGTGCTCTGACCAACTGAGCTACACCGCCAGGTGGAGCCTGCGACCGGACTTGAACCGGTGACCTCTTCGTTACCAACGAAGTGCTCTACCGACTGAGCTACACAGGCATGAAATGGTGGGCGCGCTAGGATTCGAACCTAGGTAGGCATAACCAACGGGTTTACAGCCCGTCCCCTTTAACCACTCGGGCACACGCCCATTTCGGCGCTGAATTCATGTGTACTTTTCAAGCTGCCACTCGGTTGCGTCCGTCGCCGGAACAAGCGAGCGAACGGAATAATACGCTACGGCAACGAACGTGTCAACCATTTACACGCCCCCGGGCGTGTCTCCATCATTCCTCCCCAAAATTCGCCCCCCCCCTTTCGAACATCATGGGCGACCATTACCGCAGAAAAGAATCAGCGGCATCTCTACTATATATATGTATGAGATCGAAAATCGGCCACAAGAGCGCCACCACTGGGAATTTTCGTAATGTGAATCCCTTCTGGAAGGGACGTGAAGAGCTGCCGCGCGTGCTATGATACACAAACTAGTTTGCAATGAACGCACCAGATGCTCCCCAGGAGGACACTATATATGAGTGAGCATACACGCCCTTTTAGCAGACGTGCTTTCGTCGGCGGCGCTGCAGCGCTCGGCATTTCGCTTTGCCTGCCCCCGCTGACTCCCACGCCGGCGCACGCCGTTACGGCTGCTGAAAAGCAGGCCGAGGCGAACGCGGCCCTTGAGAAGCTGAACGCTATGCAGGAGAAGCTTGACCAGGCCTCCAACGCGCACTTCGAGGCCGATCAGGCACGCAAAAGCGCCCAGGCCCGCATGGACGAGGCCCAGGGCCGCATCGACGAGGCCTCTTCGCGCATCACCGAACTGCAGGGCCAGCTGGGCGACCGAGCCCGCTCCATGTACCGCTCCGGCTCCAGCACTTTCCTCGATCTGCTGCTTGGATCCACCACGTTCCAGGCTTTCGCCTCGAACTGGGATCTGCTGAACGATATGAACGAGAACGACGCCAACATGGTGGAGGAAACCAAAACGCTGCGCGCCGAGGTGGAATCCGAGAAGGCCGTCTACGCTGAGCAGCGCGACGTGGCTGACAAGAAAGCCAAGGAAGCCAAGGAGGTCGAGGAAGAGGCCAACGCCCTCGTCGACCAGATGACCGAGACCTACAACTCGCTGTCGGCCGAAGCCGCCCAGCTTCTGGCCGAAGAGGAGGCCGCCCGCGAGGCCGCTGCGCGCGAGGCAGCTCGCCGCGCCGAGGAAGAGATGCGTCGCCAAGCCGAGGCCGAGGAGGCCGCCGCAGCTGCCCGCCAGAACAACAGCAACTCCAATAACGGGAACAACTCCGACGATGGCGGCTCCAACAACGACGACGGAGGTTCTGACGAGGGAAGCTCCGACAACGGCGGCGGTTCGCAACCGTCCAGCTCGGGCAATTCCAAGCCGCAGACCGTCTCCGGCAACACAGTGGTCGATCGCGCCTACGGTGAGCTGGGCAAGCCTTACGCCTGGGGTGCCGTGGGGCCGAACTCCTACGATTGCTCTGGCCTGGTGAGCTACTGCCTGACCGGCAGCCACTCGCGCCTGGGTACTACCGGCACGTTCATGGGCTGGACTCACGTGAGCAATCCGCAGCCCGGCGACGTGTGCGTGAACAGCCACCACTGCGGCATCTACATTGGCGATGGCCAGATGATCCATGCCCCCCGCTCCGGCGATGTGGTGAAGGTGTCCGGCGTGCACTCCGGCATGGTGTACGTGCGCTACTAGAAAGCGATCGCACCCGATACGACGAGAGGCTCCCCCGAGGGAGCCTCTCTTTTTTCAGCCAGACACGACAGACGGAACGCGCGGGAGACGCCGAGACCCTACCCTTCTGCAACCTTATCGTGGAACAGCCCCACGAATTCCACCACGGCATCGTGGAGACGGTTCAGGCCCTCGGCGTCTTCCACCCACTGATGGGTGAAGGGCGCCTCGGGCAATGTGAACTTACAGCTTTCCAGGGCCTGGTACACCTCGTTGGGCCCCATGGGTGCCCAACCGTAGCTGCCGAAGGGAATACCCACGCGACCGGCCGGCGCCAAACCGCGCATGTAGCACAGAAAGGCCGACACCGTGGGCATCATGGTCTTGTTCAGCGTGGGTGAGCCCACGGCGATGTAGCGGGCATTCAGCACCTCGGCCATGATGTCGGAGATGTGGTTCACCTTCAGATCGAGCAGGCGCGCGGGAATGCCCATCTCCACAAAGGCCTCGGTGATTTCCACAGCCATGGCCTCGGTGGTATGCCACATGGAATCGTACACCACAAGAGCGTACTCGTCGGGCTCGCCGCAGCTCCACTTCTTGTACATCTCCAGAATCTCAGGCACATGGCTGCGCCAGATGATGCCATGGGCGGGGGCGATCATATCGAAAGCGAGCGGAGCCAGCGCCTTCAAGGCCGCCTCCACGTTCTTGCCGTAGGGCATCACGATGTTCGCATAGTACTTCTGGGCCTGCACCAGCACCTCGGGCAGCCCCACCTCGTCGTCGAAGCGCTTCGAGGAGGCGTAGTGTTGGCCGAAGGAGTCGTTGGAGAAGAGAATGCGGTCGTACTCGTCGTAGGTGACCATGGAATCAGGCCAGTGCACCATGGGCGTCTGTACGAAGGAGAGCGTGCGTTTGCCGATATTCAGGGTGTCGCCTGTCTTCACACCCACAAGGTTCAGTCCCTCGCCGTAGTGGGCGGCAAGGCCCTGGACGCCCTTGGGCGCGCTGGCGACGATGGTGGCATGGGGTGCGATCTCGACCAAGGCGGGAACGCCGCCGGAATGATCCATCTCCACATGGTTCGACACGATATAGTCGATGCGCGACGGATCCACAATGGTACCGATGCGCTCGATGAGCTCGCCCACGAAGGGCCGCTTGCAGGTGTCGATGAGGGTGATCTTCTCGTCGAGGATGAGATAGGCGTTGTAGGTGCTGCCGCGCTCGGTGGTGTAGCCGTGGAAGTTGCGCTCGTTCCAATCGACGCCACCCACCCAGAACACATCGGGCTTTATCTCGACTGCTTTCAACATGCCAGAACCCCTTACTCGTCGGTTACCGACCCATGGTATCCCGAACAAGAACGGGGCGCCCGCACAGGGGCGCCCCGTTGGAGAACTGTAGCAAGAAAGACGGCACTACCGCCGCGCCAGATGCGCTAGACGTCCAGCTCCATATAGGTGTCGAAGTCGTCGGTGACCTCCTTGGAGGGCTCCTTCGTGAGCTTCGAGACCACGATGATGACCACGAGCGCCAGCACGAAGCCGGGCAGAAGCTCGTAGACGGCGAACCACCCACCGAGAGGCGCGATGAGGTTCTTCCAGGCCACGACGGTTACCGCACCGGTGAGCATGCCGGCCACAGCACCCGGCAGCGTGGTACGACGCCAGTACAAAGAGCACAGCATGAGCGGACCGAAAGAAGCGCCGAAGCCGGCCCAGGCATAGGACACGATGTCGAAGATGGACGAATTCTGATCCATGGCCAGCCAAATGCCCAGAAGCAGAATGACCGTGAGCGTAATGCGGGCCACGATCATAACCTGGTTGTCGGTGGCGTCGCGCTTGATGAGGCCCTTGAAGATGTTGGTGGCCACCGCAGAACCGGAGATGAGCAGGTAGCTGGACGACGAGCTCATGGCCGCCGCGAAGATGCCCGAGACCACCAGACCGCAGAAGAAGCTGGGCAGAAGCATGCGCGACAGCACGATGAACACGCTTTCCGCCGCCGACTGGGTGAGGAACTCGGTGGGAATGACCGCGCGGCCGATAAGGCCGATGCACACCGCCGAAGAAAGCGACACCACAAGCCAGATCATGGCGATCATGCGCGACTTCTTGATCTCATCGGAATGACGGATGGACATGAAGCGGATGAGCACCTGGGGCATGCCGAAGTAGCCGAGACCCCAGGCCAGACCGCTCACGATGGTGATGAGGCCGTAGGTGCCGGCCGGCCCGAACAGAGGCTCGTTGCCCTCGATAAGCTGGTTGCCCGCCTCGTCGAGCAAGGGCGTGGCGATCTCGGTGCCCGAGAGAAAGCCCGGAATGTTCTGAAGGAACGCCACGGTGTTTTCCACGCCGCCGGCGGCCGTGACCGAACCCACGAACACGGTGGCCAGGGCCAGGAACATGAGCGTGCCCTGCACAAGGTCGGTAGTGCACACCGAGAGGTAGCCGCCCATGAAGGTGTACAGGAACACGATGATGGCGCCAATGACCATCATGACGCCGTAATCCCAGCCGAACAGCGTGGCGAACAGCTTGCCCACGGTAACGAAGCACGAGGCCGTGTAAATGGTGAAGAACAGAAGAATGATAACCGCGGCGATGGTCATGAGGATGTGCTTTGTATCATGGAAGCGGTTAGAGAAGAAGTCGGGCACCGTGATGGAGTTGCCGGCCTTCTCGGAGTACTTGCGCAGACGTTTCGCCACGAACTTCCAGTTCAGATACGTGCCGATGGCCAGACCGATGGCCGTCCACATAGCATCGGACGCTCCGGTGAAGTAGGCCACGCCGGGCAGGCCCATGAGCAGCCATCCCGACATGTCCGACGCCTCGGCCGACAGGGCCGTGAGCCACGGACCCAGGCCGCGGCCGCCGAGGAAGTACTCCTCGCTCGACGAGTTGGAGCGCTTGGCGTACACGAAGCCAATGACCACCACTACGACGAAGTAGAGCAGCATGGCGAGTACGACTTGCATATCGCTTTCGATCATGTTTCCCCCTTACTGTGGAACCTTTCAATCTTCTCGGAACTCGTCGGGGGTCGGTTTCGGCAGGGGGCGCCGTGCTCGGGCAGTCCTCGCTTTGGGGAACAGTCCACTGGACTGTTCCCGTCGCTGCGGAATCTGCGCGCGGACCCCCTGCCGAAACCGACACCGCATAGCCGGCCATTCTTGCGAAGTGCCGTATTCCGTGTCGCAATGCGTACCATCGGGATTATACTTTACCGTACTGGAGTAGACGGCCGCATCTTGTGCGGGCGAACAGTTTTACGGCGAAAGGACGGGTTATGCCGCGCTACGCAGATATGTCGAAGGCGGAATTGGAGGCCGAGCTGGCGCAGACGCGCGCCCGCTACGGCGAGATGACGGCGCGGGGGCTCTCCCTGAACATGGCCCGCGGCAAGCCGTCGGCAGCCCAGCTGGAGCTTTCCCTGCCGATGCTGGACATTCTGGATGCCGGCGCCGATCTGACCGCCGAAGACGGCACCGACTGCCGCAACTACGGCGTGCTCGACGGCATCCCCGAGGCGAAGCGACTCATGGCCACATTGCTGGACGATGCTCCCGAGAACGTCATCGTGCTGGGCAACGCCAGCCTTACGGCCATGTACGACGCCATGGTGCGTTACCTGTTGTTCGGCGCTTTGGGCAGTAAGCCCTGGGGCAAGCTGGACACCGTGAAGTGGCTCTGTCCCGTGCCGGGCTACGACCGTCACTTCACTATTTGTGAGGCTTTGGGCATACAGATGATTCCCGTGCCCATGGACGAGAACGGGCCGGTCATGGACGAGGTGGAGCGCCTTGTGGCCGAGGACGCCACCATCAAGGGCATCTGGTGCGTGCCGAAGTACTCGAACCCGTCGGGTGTCACCTACTCCGACGAGGTAGTGCGCCGCCTGGCGGCCATGGAGTGCGCCGCGCCCGACCTCCGCATCTTCTGGGACAACGCCTATGCCGTGCACCACTTCTCCGACGACCCGGCCGAGCAGGACGTCGTGCTCGATATTGCCGCCGCGTGCGCCGAGGCGGGAAATCCCGACCGCTACCTGAAGTTCGGCTCTACCTCGAAGATCACCTTCCCCGGCGCCGGCGTGGCAGCCGTGGCCGCAAGCCCCGCCAACGTGGCGGAAATCAAGCGCCGCATGAACGCCCAGGCCATCGGCCACGACAAGCTGAACCAGCTGCGTCACGCCCGTTTCCTGAAGGAGGGCGCGGGCCTGGCCGAGCACATGACGGCCCACGGGGCGCTCATGAAGCCGAAGTTCGATTTGGTGGTGGAAAAGCTGGAAAGCGAGCTGGGCGAAGCCGCCATCGCTAGTTGGACGAATCCGCGCGGCGGCTACTTCGTGAGCTTCGAGGGGCCCGAAGGCACCGCTTCTCGCATTGTGGGCCTGGCCCGCGAGGCCGGCGTGACGATGACCGGCGCCGGCGCCACCTGGCCCTACGGCGACGATCCGGCCGACTCGAATATCCGCATCGCCCCTTCCCTGCCCCCGCTAGACGAGCTGGACGCCGCCATGGACGTGTTCTGCTGCTGCGTGAAGCTGGCGGCTTTGGAGAAGATGCTCGCGGACTAGCGACTCCATCTGCGGAAGGGACGGCGGGCCATCATCCGAGCCCCCTGCTTCGCTGTTCGGCCTTCAGCCCCAGGCGCTGCCAACTGCGCGGGAGGGCGGCGCAATCATCGTCGCACCTCCCGCTTCGCTATTCGCCTTCGGCTCAGGCGCTGCGCTCCTTCATGCATTTAACGGGCGACCTGCGGTCGCCTTTTCCCTTTTGGTGTTCAGAGAGGTTCGCCGACGACTGCGCCGCCCTCCCGCGCTCCTCGCCCTCGTAAGGAAAAGTTTCGCCCTCCTTACGCTTTCTTCAGCATTTGCTATGGGAAGTGTAATGGGGGCTTTTTCTATGCTCTTACCTGCAAAAGAGGACGACCGATGCAGGAGATGAGAACCATGGCCAAGCCCCTCGACCACGATGTGCTGCCCGTCATTTTAGGAGGGGACATCGGCGCCTACAGCCTGGCGCGGGCCTTCCACGAGGCCTACGGTATCGTCTCGCTCGTGCTGTCCCAGGCCGACTGCCATATGTGCGGCGACTCGTCCATCCTGGTGAACCGTGTAGTGCCGCACTTGGAGCGGCGCGAGGTGATGCTCTCGGCTCTGGCCGATGTGGCCGAGTGCTTCGGGCACCGCACCCTGATCCTGCTCGGCTGCGGCGATTGGTACGTGCGGGCCATCGTGGAGAGCCGCGCCGTTCTTGAGACGGCCTTCACTATCCCCTACATCGACGAAGACCTGCTGAACCGATTGACCGACAAGGAGCGCTTCTACGAGCTGTGCGCCGAAGTGGGCGTTCCCACGCCACGCACCGTGGTGTTCGATGCGAGTCGAGACGGCGACGATCCCGACCAGATCGATGTGCCCTTCCCCTTTCCCGTGGTAGCCAAGCCCGCCTCATCGGCCGCCTACCACTACGCCGACTTCCCCGGAAAAGAGAAGGTGTTCTTCCCGCGCGATGCCGCTGAGCTTACACGCGTGCTGCGCGCCGTGCAGGCCAGCCGTTACGATGGCACGTTTCTCGTGCAGGAGACCATTCCCGGCGACGACACCTTCATGCGCATCCTGACGACCTATTCGGACCGCAAGGGTAAGGTGCGCTTCGCCGCTTTCGGCCAGACGCTTCTGGAGGACATGCGCCCTATGGGCGTGGGCAACCCGCTCGCCATCGTCAGCCGCGTGGACGAGCAGATCGTGGCCGAGGCGGCCCGCCTTCTGGAGGCAGTGGGCTACACCGGTTTCGCGAACTTCGACATCAAGGTGGACCCACGCGACGGGAGCCACGTGTTCTTCGAGGTGAACACCCGCCTGGGACGCAGCAACTACTACGTGACCGCCGCCGGATGTAACGTTGCACAGCTGCTGGTGGAAGATTTGGTGGAAGAGCGCCCCTTCCCCGAGGAGATGCAGATCGCCCGCGGGCGCGAGTCGCTGTACACCGTGGTGCCGAAGCGCATTCTGCTGGACTACATCGAGGATACGTCCCTGCGGCGCGAGGTCGAGGGGCTTTACGCGCTGAGCTGCGACGCCGACCCGCTGGACTACCCCGCCGAAAAGCACCTGCGCCGCCGCCTGTACCCGCTCGTCTTCGCCGTACGCCAATGGAAGACCTGCCGGGCGGCCATGGCGACCAAACGGGCTCGGGAGCAGCGCGGGACGCAAGGCTCAGACGAGGCAAAGGCCGCCGATGCCTCTATGGCGCCCGGAGCAGGGAAAGCGTCGCGGGGAGCGGCAACGGGGGCCGGAGCCGAGTTCGCGGCCGCTCCAGCTCAGGCAGCACCCACAACCCTCGTGGCCTCCGATGAGATGCGCTGCGCGGGAGTCGCGTCGTGAGCGGGCGGCTCGTCGGCGTGCTCGGCGGCGTAGGACCAGGCGCGACAGCCTACTTTCTCTCTCGGCTCGTGCAACGCACCGACGCCCGCCGCGATCAGGACCATGTGCGAACGCTCGCCTTCAACGACACGGCCATTCCCGATCGAACGGCCTTTCTCACTGGAGAGAGTTCCCGCTCTCCAGTAGCTGGACTCATCGAAGACGGACTGCTGCTAGAAGCCTGCGGATGCGAGCTTCTAGCACTTCCCTGCAACACGGCCCATTCCTTCTTCGACGAGCTGCAGGCATCCCTCCACGTGCCCGTCGTCCACATGGTGCGGGAAACCGTGCGCACCGCCGCTGACGCAGGGCTATCTCAGCTGGGCGTGCTGGCCACCCGCGGCACCGTGCTCGCCGACGTGTACGGGCGCGAGGCGACCACCTGCGGCCTGACGTGCCGTTACCCCTCCCCCGCGGCCCAACGGCTCGTCAGTCACATCATCTACGATGAGGTGAAAGCAGGGCTACCTGTGAGCGCCGATGCCCTAGATATGCTCGCAGCCGATTTGGGCGATGGAGGCTGCGACGGCGTGGTGCTGGGTTGCACCGAGCTCTCGCTTGCCTTCGGAGGCGCCACACAGGCAGCAGGTCTTCCCGTGGTTGACGCCCTGGATGTGCTGGCCGACCGCGTCATCGCCCTGGCGGGTCGTATGACACGCTCAGCCGATTTCCTGCCGTTTTGAGATAGCCGAACGAGAACCTTGAGTGCCGTCGGCCTTTGCGCCGGCCCGAAGGCGGCCAGGGCAGCGTCAGCTTGATTCGGAAGAGAGGAAGAGGAGGAGTTCTATGTGCGGATTCACAGGGTTCTTCGACGAGGATGCCGGCTACGACCGTGCCGCCGCGCTTGAGGCCATGACGGCCGCCATCGCGCACCGAGGGCCCGACGGGGCGGGTGTCTTCGATGACGGACGCTGCGCTCTGGGATTTCGGCGCCTGGCGATCATCGACCTTGAAGGAGCCGCCCAGCCACTCTTCAACGAGGACGGCACGATGGTGCTCGTGTTCAACGGAGAGATTTACAACTACCGCGAGCTGAGACGGCGCCTGGAAGATGCCGGGCATATTTTTTCCACCCAGGGTGACGGCGAAGTGCTCGTCCACGGCTTCGAACAGTGGGGGCCGCATCTTCTAGACGAGTTGCGAGGTATGTTCGCCTTCGTGCTGTACGACCGAGAGCGCGGCGAGCTGTTCTGTGCCCGCGACGCCTTTGGCATCAAGCCCCTCTACTACGCCGCCGAGGGCAAGCGTCTCCTGCTCGCCTCCGAGATCAAGGCTTTTCAGGCGCATCCGTGCTTCACAACGCGGCTGAACGAACGGCGCCTCGGTCACTGGCTGTGCATGGAATACCTACCTGATGACGAGACGCTGTTCGCCGGTGTGCGCAAGCTGCCCGCCGGCCATTGGCTGCGCTGGCGGGACGGTCACGCCGAGACGAGCCGCTGGTTCTCCCCGCGCTTCGTTCCCGATTCACAGCTTGGAGCCGATGAGGCTGCCGAGGCCATTGAGGACGTGCTGCGCAAGTCGGTAGCGGCCCATGCCATAGCCGACGTGGAGGTGGGCTGCTTCCTATCGGCCGGAGTTGATTCCAGCCTGGTGGCGTCAGAGGCCGCGCGCATCATGGACGCCCGCACCTTTTCCATCGGCTATGGTGAGGAGCGCTACTCAGAGCTGGCGGCGGCCCGCACGTTCGCTGGCGCCGTGGGCCTCTCCAACCAGGGGCGCACCCTTGCCGCCGAGGAGTTCTTCGCGTCGGTTCCTGCCGTGCAGTACGCCATGGACGAGCCTCTGCCCAACCCCTCGGCCGTACCGCTGTACCACCTGTGCCGCATGGCCGCCGAGTCGGTGAAGGTGGTGCTATCGGGCGAGGGCGCCGATGAGCTGTTCGGCGGATACCCCTACTACCAGGAATGCCTCTCCTTCGAGCCCTTTATGGGCGTGCCTGCGAGTCTGCGCCGCACACTCGCAGCTGGGGCGGCCCGCCTTCCCGAAGGCACGCACGGCCGACGCTTCCTTATGCGCGGGGCGCGCCCCTTTGGCGAGCGCTACATCCGCTTGGAGTACAACTTCCCCTGGAATGACGCCCTCGAGCTGTTACAGCCCGATCTGGCGGCACTCGTCCGAGGCGCCGGGGCGCCATGGGAAGCGACCTCCCCACTGCTTGTGGAGGCGTGCGGGACCGATGCGGCGGCACGGGGCGAAAGCGCGGGCAGGCACCGACCCGGCCGCGGGGCCGTCGACGAGGTCACGGCCATGCAGACCGCCGACATCCTCACCTGGATGCAGCAGGATATCCTGCTGAAGGCAGACAAGATGTCCATGGCCGCTTCGCTGGAACTACGCGTACCCTTCCTCGACCGCGAGGTGTTCGCCGTGGCACGCACCCTGCCGACGGGCCTGCGGGTGACCCGCGCAGAAACGAAGCCGGCCCTGCGCCGCGCCGCCGCCCGCACGTTGCCGCCACGTACCGCAGCCATGCCCAAGAAGGGTTTTCTCACCCCGCTCGCCCAATGGCTGCGCGAGGAGCCGTGGGCAGGCCAGGTACGCGAGGTGCTGCACAGCGCCACCGCACGACGCTTCTTCCGCACCGAGGTGCTGGACGTGCTCATAGACGAGCACCAAAGCGGCGCCCGCTCGCATATGAAGAGGATTTGGTCGGCCTATTGCTTCACCTTGTGGCACGAAGCATATTTCGGCTAGAACAGGCGGGGCACCGGGCAAATCGGGAGGGAGGGGGATGAATCTGTCCGGTACCCGCCTTGATTTCGGATTATACCCACCTGACGGCCCATTGACGCGACGTTGGCAAGGTTCACGAAAGCGGCACAGGAATGGCGGGGCTCAACCAATAAAGACGCCTCACAGACTCGGTCAACTCAAACCGCTACAGAAAAGGGAGCCCAAAGGCTCCCTTTTCGGTTGCAGCCCAAGGCGGGCCGACAGGATTTGGCGTACGCTCGCGCTATTCGGCGGCGTAGAGATCCTTAAGCTTCTGCAGGTGATCCCAGCGGTTCATGGCAGCCTGCTCGTTCTCGGCGAACAGCTCGCCGGCACGCTCGGGGAACTCGCGGGTCAGGCGGCTGTAGCGGGCCTCGTTCATGAGGAAGTTCTGGTACTCGCCCTCAATCGGCTCCTTGGAGTCGATGACGAGCTTCTTGCCCGGCGCGCCCTCGGGGTTGAAGCGCAGCAGGTTCCAGTAGCCGCAGTCCACGGCCTTCTTCATCTCGGTCTGACAGTTGGTCATGCCGCCCTTGATGGAGTGCATCTCGCAGGGGCTGTAGCCGATGATGAGCGAAGGACCCGGGTAGGCCTCGGCCTCGGTGATGGCCTTGATGGTCTGGTTCAGGTTCGCGCCCATGGCGATCTGCGCCACGTACACGTAGCCGTAGGTCATGGCGATCTCGGCAAGGCTCTTCTTCTTCACGTCCTTGCCCGCGGCGGCGAACTGCGCCACCTGGCCGAGGTTGGAAGCCTTCGAAGCCTGGCCGCCGGTGTTGGAGTACACCTCGGTGTCGAACACGAACACGTTCACGTCCTTACCGGAGGCGAGCACGTGGTCAAGGCCGCCGTAGCCGATGTCGTAAGCCCAGCCGTCGCCGCCGAAGATCCAGACGGACTTCTTGGTCAGGTACTCCTTGTTGGCCAGGATACCCGCGGCGAGCTCTGCCACCTCGCCCGTGCCCTCGGCCGCTGCCTCCAGGGCCGCGACGTAGGCCGCAGAAGCCGTCTTGGAGGCCTCGGCGTCGGTGCGGGCCTCAAGCCAGGCGCGAGCCGCATCGGCCAGCTCGCCGGCCGCACTGCCGCACTCGATGAGAGCCTCGGTGTCTACAACCACCTTGTCCTGCACAGCCTCATAGCCCAAAAGCATGCCCATGCCGTGCTCGGCGTTGTCCTCGAACAGCGAGTTGGACCAAGCCGGGCCGTGGCCGTCGGCGTTCACCGTGTAGGGCGACGTAGCCGCCGGACCGCCCCAGATGGACGAGCAACCTGTAGCGTTGGCAATGTACATACGGTCGCCGAACAGCTGGGTCACCAGGCGCGCATAGGAGGTCTGGGCGCAGCCGGCGCAGGAGCCGGAGAACTCCAGCAGCGGGCGCTTGAACTGGCTGGCCTTGACCGAGGTGCCCTCGAGCTCTTCCTTGCGGGCAACTTCCTTCACGCAGTAGTCGAACACCGGCTGCTCATCCAGCTCGTCGGCGATGGGCTGCATGGCCAGCGAGTCAGTGGGACACTGGATGACGCACAGGCCGCAGCCCATGCAATCGAGCGGCGAGACAGCCAGCACGTACTGCATGTCGGCGCCCACCTTGCCCTTCACGGGAATGTGCTTGGTCTGGGCCGGGGCCGCCGCCATCTCGGCGTCAGTCAGCGCGAAGGGGCGGATGGTGGCGTGCGGGCACACGAACGCGCACTGGTTGCACTGGATGCAGGTGTCGGGGGTCCACTCGGGCACCGACACGGCCACGCCGCGCTTCTCGTAGGCCGAGGCGCCCAGCGGGAACTGGCCGTCCTCGTAACCCACGAAGGCGGACACGGGCAGGGAGTCGCCGTCCATGCGACCCACGGGGAACATGACGTTCTCCACCAGCGCCACGGTCTCGGGACGACCCTCGGCGGGAGCGGCCTTGACGGAGCCTTCGGCGCCCTTCCAGGACTCGGGCACCTCAACGCGCACGAAGGCGGTGGCGCCGGCGTCGATAGCCTTGTGGTTCATATCCACGATATCCTGGCCCTTCTTGGCGTAGGAGGCCGTGGCCGCATCCTTCATGTAGCGGATGGCCTCCTCCTGGGGCATAACGCCGGCCAGGGTGAAGAAGGCGGACTGCAGGATGGTGTTGGTGCGCTTGCCCATGCCGATCTCGATGGCCAGGTCGATGGCATTGATGAGGTACAGCTTGATGTCGTTGTCGGCGATATAGCGCTTCGCATCGCCCGACAGGTGCTCCTCCAGCTCCTCGGGCGTCCACTGGCAGTTGATGAGGAAGGCGCCGCCCGGCTTCACGTCGCGTACGATGGGGAAGCCCTTGGTGATGTAGGACGGGTTGTGGCAGGCCACGAAGTCGGCCTTGTTCACGTAGTAGGGGCTGCGGATGGGGCTGTCGCCGAAGCGCAGGTGCGAGATGGTCACGCCGCCGGTCTTCTTCGAGTCGTACTGGAAGTAGGCCTGCACGTACTTGTCGGTGTGGTCGCCGATGATCTTGATGGAGTTCTTGTTCGCGCCCACGGTGCCGTCGCCGCCAAGGCCCCAGAACTTGCACTCGATGGTGCCGGGGGCGGCGGTGTTGGGAGCGGGAACCTCGGGCAGCGACAGGCCCGTCACGTCGTCAACGATGCCGATGGTGAACTGGCGGCGCGGCTCGTCCTTCTCAAGCTCGGTGTACACGGCGAACACCGAGGAGGGCGGGGTATCCTTGGAGCCGAGGCCGTAGCGGCCGCCGGTGACCACGATGTCATCGCGGCCCTCCACCGAAAGGGCGTTCACGACGTCCATGTACAGCGGCTCGCCGATGGAGCCCGGCTCCTTGGTGCGGTCGAGCACGGCGATCTTCTTCACGGTGGCGGGCAGGGCAGCCACGAACTTCTCGGTCACGAAAGGACGGTACAGGCGCACCTTCACGAGGCCCACCTTCTCGCCCTGCGCGGTCAGATAGTCGATGACTTCCTCGGCCACGTCGCAGATGGAACCCATGGCCACGATGACACGCTCGGCATCCGGGGCGCCGTAGTAGTTGAACAGCTGATAGTTGGTGCCCAGCTTCGCGTTCACCTTCTCCATGTACTCTTCCACCACGGCGGGCAGCTCGTTGTAGATGGAGTTGCAGGACTCGCGGTGCTGGAAGAAGATGTCACCGTTCTCGTGGGAGCCGCGCATGGCCGGGCGTTCCGGGTTCAGAGAATGCTCGCGGAAAGCGCGCACGGCATCCATGTCGCACATATCGGCCAGATCCTCGTAGTCCCACACCTGAATCTTCTGTACCTCATGCGACGTGCGGAAGCCGTCGAAGAAGTTCAGGAAGGGAACGCGGCCCTTGATGGCGGCCAAGTGCGCCACAGCGGACAGGTCCATGACCTCCTGCACGTTACCCTCGGCGAGCATGGCGAAGCCGGTCTGGCGGCAAGCCATGACGTCGGAATGGTCGCCGAAGATGTTGAGTGCCTGGGTGGACACGGTACGAGCCGACACGTGGAAGACCGTCGGCAGCTGCTCGGCGGCGATCTTGTACATGTTGGGAATCATGAGGAGCAGGCCCTGGCTGGCCGTGTAGGTGGTGGTCAGCGCGCCGGTGGCAAGGGAGCCGTGCACGGCGCCCGCCGCTCCGCCCTCGGACTGCATCTCGCACACCTTGACCGTGGTGCCGAAGATGTTCTTGCGGCCCTGGGCAGCCCAGATGTCGACAAAGTCGGCCATAGGGCTCGAGGGAGTGATGGGGTAGATGCCGGCAACCTCGGTGAACGCGTAGGACACGTGCGCCGCGGCGTTGTTGCCGTCCATCGACTTCAGAACTCTCGTCATGTTCCTCTCCTTTGCATCTGGCCCGCACGGAATCGGCCGGCTTGCGGCCTCGCGATCATCCGCGGGGTGGTACTGTCGCGGAGAGGTCGTGAGGACGAAGCGCGTCCGACCAGCGGGTCGGATTTGCTCTGCGAACAGAAATACCTTTTAGATATTAGCAGCAGCCCGGCCCCTGACGCGACGTCAAGCACACGGGCACCCCCAAGACGCCCTCCCCCGTCGGTCGGCGGGGCTCGTACCATATGAGGGGCCGGCAAGCGGATAAACAATGCAACCTAGGGGCGCATCGAGCGACGACGACCGCGCAACGTCGGGGAAAACACGACAAATGCCCCGCGCGCCACGACCGGTCAGCCAAAGTCGACAGCGAACGCTTGGCAGCGATATGGGATTTCTATCGGGAGGGCCGCAGACTCCTATAATAGAGTAAACAACCTCGATCCCAGGAGTTCGCATGATCGTGCCCTCGCTTTCCCGGCGCGCCTTCGTGATCGGCGCCGCCTCCGTCGCAGCCGCGGCTCTCACTGGCTGTGCATCCGAAGACCGCGCCCCCGCACCAGCGCCCGATTCGGACTCCCAAGGATCCTCGGCCACCACACCCGACCCAGAGATCAACGAGCGCGTCGATTCGGCGCTTACCGCCGTCGTGGCCTATGACGATGGCAGCTGCAATCCCATCGGGTGTTCCTCCACCTTGTTCGTGGCGGCCGGTTGGCACGTCTTCGAGGGTCTCTACGAGCTCGATTTGCACACCTACCGCACTGAGTTGGGGCTCGCCGCGGAGATCCCCTTGCAAGTGTCCGACCTGGAATACGAGGTGACCTTGCGCGAGAGCCCAGTGTTCTCTGATGGATCACCGCTCACCGTCAACGATGTGTGCAACGCCTTCGCACGCAACATGGAGAGCGATTTCTACGGCCCTTTGCTCTCCTTCATCCAGTCCGTCGAGGTCAAAGATGAGAGCACGATCACTTTCAAGCTCGCTTCCCCCATGGGCACGTTGCTTCAGGAGCGCCTCTCCCTCGTGCGTATCTTCCCCGCCGCCCAAACCGACGAGCAGCTGGACACGCTGCCCCTCGGATCGGGGCCTTGGCGCTACGACACCATCAACGCCACCGACGGGGGCGCAGTCACCTTCACCCCCAACCCTCACTACGACGGCGCCTTCCCCGCCACCTGCCAGCGCATGGAGTGGGCCGTAGCCGTCAACGATGAGGCGCGTACGCAGCTTCTGTGCGACAAGCAGGTAGTCTGTGCCGAGGCCGCGCCCGAGGTGCTGGCCGATCAGATTGCCGAAGCCGGAGCGACGGTAGAGTACGTGCCGGGCATGAACGTGCCCTTCCTCATGTTCAACTGCGAGAAGCCGCCCTTCGACGACGCGCGGGTACGCCAAGCGCTCCTGTACGCACTCGATGTGGACGGCATGATCGGCCGCGTGATGGCCGGCCACGCCCGACCCGCCACCAGCCTTCTGCCGGATTACTTCCGCGGATACCACCGGGCCACAACGGTCTACAGCTACGACCCGGAACGGGCACGGGCTCTTTTGGCCGAAGCCGGCGCGACTGAGCTTTCGCTGACCCTGCGCGTGAACGACAACTGGGTGCGAACGCTGGCCGAACCGATCGTTGCCGACTGGCAGGCTGTGGGCGTGACTGCCGAGGTAGTCTTCCTCGATCAAACGGCGCTGTTCGCCGACATCTCGCAACCCCCGAAGAAAAAGCAGGTGCTCCCGTTCGACGTTGTACTGTGCCCCGGCGATCCCTCTCGGTTCGGCAACGACCCCGATCTCATCATGAACTGGTGGTACGGCAGCAACGTGTGGACTCGCGCCCGCTCCTGCTGGGCCTCCAGCCCGAAGTTCGACACGCTGTCCGAGCTTTTACTGGAAGCCCGCGCCACCACCGACGAGAACGAGCAGCAAAAGCTGTGGAATCAGTGCTTCGATCTTATCGCCGCCGAGGCGCCGCTTTACCCGCTGTTCCACCGCGAGACGGCCACGGCCTACTACGAGGGTCGCCTCTCCGGCTACGACCCCATCTCAGCCACGGGCCTGCTGTTTTTAGGCACGACACCTATGAGGGAATCCGATCCGATCTAGGCAACAACGCCCATCAGTGCGCGAACCGGTTTATTTCCAGAAGAGGGCCGCCTGCAGCAGGTCCTGATAGGCCCACGGGTACACATTAGAGTACCAGCCGGTCTCGGGCACCAAGCACAGAAGCAAGCTGTAGGTCACACTTACGCATACCAGCACAATGAGCAGCTTCAGCATGAGATCGTGGGCGCGGTGCGTACGTGCAAGCTGCTCGTTCACCACGAAGTACAGCAGCACCGCCGCCGCCAGAAACATGAAGCTGAAATCGGCGTAATAACGCTGGAGAATGCCCGCAAGCTCTGCATCGGCCAGGGCCACGACCACGCCCGACGCCAAAAGCACCACGATCACGCCCATGACCGTGCGCGTCAGACGCTGACGGGCGCGCATGCCCAAAATACGCTTTGAAAGCGCCAGCACCCATAACACCGGCAGGCAGGCAAAGATACCACCGAAGGTGACCTCTTTGATGGTCTGCCCCATGTAAGTGGTATCGAAGGGCGCCGGCTGCAGAAACGGGAAGACGCCCACCATGCAGGGCGGCTGCAGGAAGTACGTGAAGAAGGCCGGAGCCAGGCGCCCCGCATTCATGCCACGCTTGGTCATGTCGTTCACCGTAAGGTTGTAGTTGGCCCCAAAGTCGGTAAACGACCCGAAACGCGCGTAGTTGTAGCCCATGATGCCAGCCGCCACGAGCACATAGGGCGCCGCTAGGCAGGCGAACTCGCGAGCACCGGCCGCCGTAAGCAGGCGTCGCTCGGTGATGTAGGTGCGCCAAAAAAGCGGGAAAGCCAGAAACGACAGCACCAGCAGCTGCGGACGGCAGCCGGCCACAAGCGCCATGCACAGTGAGCCGACGAAGAGCCACAAACAGCGATGCCGGCCCATGGCTCCGCGCGACCAACAGTACAGCCCCCATACCGAGAACGCCAAGCCGCACATGATGGGCAACGAGTAAAAGGTGGGGAACTTCACCAGATACAGTATGCCGCTGCAGGCCACGAGCGGTATCTGGAGCAGTAGATACACACCGAGCGACACCGCGCGGAAGTGGTAGCGAGCGAATCGGTCGAGCAGGGCGGTGGCCCCCAAGACGAAAGCGATGGCCATAACCAAGACCCCGATGGCCGTCGGGAAATTCGCGCCCGTCAGCAAATAGAACGGCAGATAGAACAGCAGCACCGGCACCACACCGAAATACACGTAGTAATGCCCATCGTAATAGGCGACATCGAACAGGTACGGCTCGCCTGTTGCCTTCTGAGCTTCGTCGCGCGCACCCTTGTCGTAAGGATCGGCCATATCCTGCAGCCATTGGGGCGGCTCCTCTTCCAAGTACAGCTTGCCCTCGGCCATCGATTTCGCCAGCTCGGCGTACTGCTGGGCATTATCGCCGCCCACTTCGAAGGTGTTCACAAGGGAGGTGCCGTCCCACGAGCCGTAGTTGTAAGAGGAACTCGCCACCCCCACCAGATTCGAGCCGTAGAACAAGAACAGCGTCAGCAACGTTACTTCCACCGCAACCGCGCAGATGATTCCCACTTTCGACTTGCGCGGGTTTTCCACGATGCGGATGCGATAGATGGCTGATTTTGGTCGGAAGGCGTAGGCACCCAGCAGCAAGATGAGCACACCGGCGAAGCGCCACCCGTTGAACGCGAAGGGACGATGCGCGTTCAAGTACACGCCGTCGAGATAGATGGGATACGACACCTCAGCGCCAGCCTCCTCGCCCACCACCTCGATGCGCAAATTCTCCACGCGACCCGCAGTCTGAAGGTTCACGTACTTGCTCTGCTCGACCTTGGTTGAAACGTCAGCGAGGGGCACGCCGACGGTGTACTCCGTTGAATCGAAGTACGTCTGATGGGCGTCGTCAGTGAACTGGATCTTGACCGATATCAACTGGGCCGGTTGGTGGGCGTTGAAAGCCAGTTTAATGTTGTGCACCTCGGTGTTGAGGTTCCAGAATTCCATAACGTGGTCCACGTCCGTGAGCACATAGGATCCGTCCTCGGCCTGAGCCAGCGAGAGCTTGTCAGTGAGGTTAATGGTGCGATAGCCCGCCGAGGCGAAATAGTTCACATTGAAAACGAATACCTCGAGAGCCAGCGCTGCCAGAACAATGAGCGCCACAGCACGAGCAACCCGCACCAAGGTACTGCGGTAGATGAGCATGAAGTGCTCAAAGGTGTAGGCTATGTTCTCACGAACGGTAGGCATAGGCCCCATTATAGAGAAATCCCGCACCCCCGAAAGCGGGATGCGGGATTCAAAAGGCAAACAACCTCGTCCGTGTTCCGGGACACCTTACCCGGTAAGGTGTCCCACAGGCCGCGCCAGATTAGGCCAGAGCCTCTTTCACGTCGGCGTACACCACCGCCGGATCGCGATCGCCGTCGATGGTGACGAGCAGATCGCAGCCACGGTAGTAGTCGATGAGCGGACTCGTGGAGGTCTCATACACCTCCAGACGGTTGCGCACCGTCGCCTCGTTGTCATCGTCGCGCTGGTACATCTCGCCGCCGCACTTGGGGCATACGTCCCCATCGGCAGCGCTGCCGATGTAACCGCAGGAGCGGCACATGCGGCGAGAGGTGAGACGACCCACGATAACCTCGGGATCCACATCGATGAGCAGGGCCCCGTCCAGCGGACGACCCAGCTTGGAGAGCTCGGCATCCAGCGCCACGGCCTGGGCCGAGGTGCGCGGGAATCCGTCCAGGATGAAGCCGTTGGCCGTGTCATCGTCCTGCAGACGCTCGGTCACGAGTCCGATGATGACATCATCAGGCACGAGATCGCCAGCATCCATGTAGGACTTGGCCTGAAGGCCGAGCGGCGTGCCAGCCGCCACAGCCGCGCGAAGCATATCACCGGTGGAGATGTGCGGAAGCTCGAACTCCTCCACCAGCTTGGCCGCCTGGGTGCCCTTGCCAGCACCGGGTGCGCCCAGAAGCACGATGTTCATGGAAAACATCCTTTCGTTTCGACCTGCGCGTCTTTCCTACTTGAAGAAACCTTCGTAGTTGTACATCTTCAACTGACTCTCGATCTTGCTCATGGTGTCCAGCGCAACGCCGATCATGATGAGGATGGACGTGCCGCCGAAGGCCTGAATGAGCTGATTGTTCGTGAAGTAGAAGATGATAGTGGGCACCACGGCAATAGCCGCGATGAAGATACCGCCCGGAAGCGTCACGCGATTGATGACGTTCTTAATGTACTGCACCGTGGCCGTGCCCGGACGCACGCCCGGGATGAAGCCGCCCTGCTTGCGGATGTTGTCCGCCGTCTCCTCGGGATTGAACACCATGGAGGTGTAGAAGTACGCGAAGAAGACGATGAGCAGCACCGTGAGCAGCCAGTTCAGCCAGCCGGTGGAGCACCAGTTCGCGAACGTGGTCAGCCAGTCGACGTTGAAGATGGCAGCCAGCTGAGCCGGGAAGTAGATGAGGCAGCTCGCGAAGATGATCGGGATAACGCCCGCGGCATTCACCTTCAGCGGGATGTAGGTGGACTGTCCACCCATCATCTTACGACCCTGCACACGCTTGGCGTAGTTCACCGGAATACGGCGCTGGGCGCGCTCCACGAAGATGATGAGCGGAATGCACACCAGCACCACAGCCAGAATGACCAGGGTGAGCGCGATACCCGTGCCCAGATCGCTCGTGAGGTTCACCGACGAGAAGATGGCAGAGGGCACACGCGACACGATGCTCACGAAGATGATGAGCGACATGCCGTTGCCGATGCCCCGCTGCGTAATGAGCTCGCCCATCCACATGATGAACGCGGTGCCGGCCACGAGGGTGAACACGATGATGATGTTCGTCAGCGCCTCGGGAACCTCGGTGGAGAACTGCACGCCGTAAGCCGGCGACTTGAACAGCAGCAAGTAGCCGACCGCGTTGATCAGGCCCAGACCCAGCGTGAGGTAGCGAGTAACCTGGGTGATCTTGCGGCGCCCGGTGTCTCCCTCGCGAGCCCAGCGGCCCACGGCCGGGATAACGCCCTGCATCAGCTGCATGATAATGGATGCCGTGATGTAGGGCATGATGCCCAGAGAGAACACCGAGAAGTTCGACAGTGCACCACCGGTGAACAGGTCCAGCATGGTCATAGCCACACCGGTATCCTGGAAGGCCGTGGCAAACTCATGGAAGGGAATGCCCGGGACCGGCACGTAGGCGCCGAAGCGGTAGAGCGCAAGAATCGCCAGCGTGAAGAGGATCTTCTTGCGCAGCTCCGGAACCTTGAATGCGTCAAGAATTGACCTTAGCAAGGCTCTTCGACCTTTCCTCCAGCCGCCTCGATCTTAGCCTTGGCGGTAGCGGACACCTTATCCACACGCACCGTGAGGGCCTTGGTGATCTCGCCATCGCCGAGCACCTTCACGAGAGCGTCAGCGTGCTTGATGATGCCCTTAGCCTTCAGGGAATCGCCGTCGACCACGTCGCCAGCCTCGAACTTGGCCTCCAGACGGCTCACGTTCACCGGCAGGTACTCGACACGGTTGAAGTTGCGGAAGCCGGGAAGCTTCGGCAGACGACGGGCGAGCGGAGTCTGGCCGCCCTCGAAGCCGGCGCCCTTGCCGCCGCCAGCGCGGGACTTCTGGCCGTTCATGCCGCGACCGGCGGTCTTGCCGGTACCGGAGGCGGGGCCACGACCCACGCGCTTGCGGTTCTTCGTCGAGCCCTCAGCCGGACGCAAATCCTTGAGTTCCATGTTCTGCTTTCTCCTTTGTTTCGCTTTCCGACCAGGTATTTCCTTGCTCCTGGTCGGTGCTGGCAGCTCGCCGCCAGCAAACTTCCTTCTATCATGGCAACGGCGCACCCGCAAATCGGATGCGCCGGAAACCATCTAATGGGGTGCGAGGGATTTAGATCTCCTCGACGGTGATGAGATGCTTCACAGTGAAGATCATACCGCGAATGCTCTCGTTGTCCACCTGCTCGGTGGAGCTGCCGATGCCATGCAGGCCCAGGGCGCGCAGGGTACGACCCTGATTCGGCTTGCGGCCGATGGCGCTCTTCACCTGGGTCAGACGCAGGGTCTTCTTCGTCTCAGCCATTAGTTCTCCTTCCCACCGAACATCTCGGCCACGGAGACACCGCGACGGGCGGCAACCTCGGCCGGGCTCTCCATGTTCTTCAAGCCCTCGGCAGCAGCCTTCACGATGTTCATGGCGTTGTTGGTGCCGAGCGACTTGGTGATAACGTTCTGCACACCGGCAAGCTCCATGATGGCGCGGACCGGGCCGCCGGCGAGCACGCCGGTACCGGGAACGGCCGGCTTGATGAGCACGCGGCCGGCACCGTACTCGCCCATGATCTCATGGGGAACGGAGCCCTCAGCGGTCACAGGCACGGTGAACATGTTCTTCTTCGCGTCCTCCACACCCTTCTTGATGGCGGTGGGCACTTCCTGGGACTTGCCCATGCCCACGCCCACGCGGCCGTTGCCGTCGCCGACGACCACCAGGGCCGAGAGCTGCATGCGGCGGCCGCCCTTGACGGTCTTCGCGACGCGATTGATGAAGACCACGCGCTCCTGGAGCTCGGGAGTGGTGCTCTCCTGCTGACGGTTGTTGTTACGAGCCATAGCTAAAACCCCTTCTAGAATTTCAAACCTGCTTCACGGGCAGCCTCGGCGAGAGCCTTCACGCGCCCATGATACAGGTGGCCGCCACGGTCGAACACAACTTCCGTCACGCCGTTTTCCTGAGCCAACTTGCCAACGATGGTGCCGAGCTCGGCCGCGCCCTCCACGGTGGCACCGCTCTTGCCGGTGGCCTTGAAGGCCTCGCCAAGGGTGGAAACGCCGCAGATGGTGGTGTGAGCCACGTCATCGATGACCTGCACGTACATGTTGCTGTTGCTGCGCGTCACGCACAGACGCGGACGAGCTGCAGTGCCGGAGATCTTGCCGCGCACGCGACGATGGCGACGGGCAAGACGGGCCTGCTTCTCCTGTTGCTTATTCATAGGTTAATCCCTTCAATCAGCTACCGAATAGGCTTAGTCTTTGCCGGCCTTGCCAGCCTTGCGGCGGACATGCTCGCCCTCGTAGCGAATGCCCTTGCCCTTGTAGGGCTCCGGCTTGCGCCACTTGCGGATGTTCGCGGCAACCTGGCCGACCTGCTCCTTGCTGGGACCGGAGACCACGATCTCGGTCTGGGACGGCACCTCGAAGGTGATGCCCTCGGGAGCCTCCACCAGCACCGGGTGGGAGTAGCCCAGCTGCATCTCAAGGTCCTTGCCCTTGAGAGCGGCACGGTAGCCGACGCCGACGAGCTGCAGCTTCTTGGAGAAGCCGGCCGACACGCCCTCCACCATGTTGGCGAGCAGGGTGCGGGTCAGGCCGTGAGCGCTCTTGGACTCACGGGTGTCGTCGGGACGGGTCACGATAAGCTCATCGCCCTCGCGGGTGATGGTCATGGACGGCAAAAACGTGCGGGTCAGTTCGCCCTTGGGGCCCTTGACCGTCACCGTCTGACCGTCGATGGTCACATCGACGCCGGCAGGAACGGGAATGGGCATCTTACCGATACGAGACATACGCTCTACCTTCCTTTCCTACCAGAGATAGGCGATGACCTCGCCGCCGATACCCTCTTTGCGGGCATCGCGGTCGGTCATAACGCCGCGGGACGTCGAGATGATGGCAGTGCCGAGGCCGCCGAGCACGCGGGGCAGCTCGTCCTTGCCAGCGTAGATACGCAGGCCGGGCTTGGAGATGCGCTTGATGCCGCGGATGGTCTTGGCCTTCTTCGGGCCGTACTTGAGGGTAATCTCAAGAGTGGCGCGGGGCTCGCCGTCGATCACGTCGAAGCGCTGGATGTAGCCTTCCTGCTCCATGATGCGCACGATCTCGACGAGCTTCTTGCTCGACGGCATGGAAACCGTCGCCTTGCCGGCAGACTGGCCGTTGCGCACGCGCGTCAGCATATCTGCGATGGGGTCGGTCATTGTCATGTTGAGTTTCTCCTTTGATCCGTGATGAACCGTGCGTTCGGTTCGTCGGCGCCCTTAGCGCCTCCGCCTGTAACGCCGGCACACCCTGAAACGTGCCAGTACTTACCAGGAAGCCTTGGTCACGCCGGGCAGCTCGCCTTTGTTGGCCAATTCACGCACGCAAATGCGGCACAGGCCGAACTTGCGATAGTAGGCGCGGGGACGTCCGCAACGGGTGCAGCGGTTATGCTGACGCGTGGAGAACTTCGGCTCGCGCTTGGCTTTGGCGATCATCGATTTCTTAGCCATGCATGTCCTTCTTTCTTATGCCTTTTAAATCCGCGTCCTTTGCGGACTTAAAACCTGAGGTTGCGCGACGCGGGCACGGTGCCCGGTCGGTTTACTTGCTCTTGAACGGGAAGCCCAGCGCGGTAAGCAGCGCGAAGGCACCCTCGTTCTCGCCGGCATTGGTGACAAAGGTGATGTCCATGCCGCGGGTGCGGTCGATCTTGTCGTACTCGATCTCGGGGAAGATCAGCTGCTCGGTGATGCCCAGCGTGTAGTTGCCGCGGCCGTCGAAGCTCTTCGGCGAGATACCGCGGAAGTCGCGGACGCGGGGAAGAGCGGTGGCCAGCAGGCGATCGAGGAACTCCCACATGCGGTCGCCACGCAGGGTCACCTTGCAGCCGATAGCCTGGCCCTCGCGCACGTGGAAGCCAGCGATGGACTTCTTAGCGCGGGTCACGCAGGGCTGCTGACCGGTGATGATGCGCATGTCGTTCATGGCGGCGTCGAGCAGCTTGGAGTCGCCGGCGGCGGCGCCGACGCCCATGTTCACCACGATCTTCTCGAGGCGGGGCACGCAGTTGACGTTCTTGATGCCGAGCTGCTCAACAAGCGCCGGCACGATCTCGGTCTGGTACTTGACCTTCAGACGAGGGGTATCAGCCATCAGTCTTTGCCTTTCTTCGATGGATTAAACGCGGGATTTCCGACCCCGCGTCCCCGGGACCTTCCCGGGGCCATAGCGCGCACGCGCGCGATTGGATATTGTCCCACAGTGCGGGGCTTTATCCAAGAAGAAATCCGCTTCCTTCACAGGAAGCGGATTTCAACGGTGGCATTTACTCGGCGGCGGGAATATCCTTGCCGCACTTCTTGCACACGCGGACGAGCTTGCCCTCGTCGCGGCGACGGGCCACGCGGGTGGCCTCGCCGCAGGAGGGGCACACCAGCATCACGTTGGACACGTGAATGGGGGCCTCCACGGTGGAAATGCCGCCCTGCGGGTTCTGCTGGGTGGGGCGCATGGCCTTCTTGGCCATGTTCACCTTCTCCACCACCACGCGGGACTTCTCGGGGACCGAGCGCAGCACCTTGCCGGTCTTGCCGCGGTCCTTGCCGCTGATGACCTTGACGGTGTCGCCCTTGCGGATCGTCATCTTGTTCTGAGCCATTCTGACACCTCCCCTACAGCGTTTCCGGTGCCAGAGACACGATCTTCATGTACTTCTTGTCGCGCAGCTCGCGGGCGACAGGCCCGAAGATACGGGTGCCGCGCGGAGAGCCGTCCTGGTTGATCAGCACGGCAGCGTTCTGATCGAAGCGGATGTAGGAGCCGTCGTTGCGGCGGACTTCCTTCTTCACGCGCACGATCACGCAGCGCACGACCTCGCCCTTCTTGACGTTGCCGTTGGGCATCGCTTCCTTGACGCTGCAGATGATCACGTCACCGAGGCCCGCGTAGCGGCGCTTCGAGCCGCCCAGGACCTTGATGCACTGCACCTTGCGAGCGCCGGAGTTGTCGGCCACGGCGAGCATGGATTGCATCTGAATCATGTGATGTTCCTACTTTCCTTATCAATAGTCCTCGTGCCAGGGCACAAAAACTATTTGGCCTTCTCGACGATCTTCAGCAAACGCCAGCGCTTCATCTTGGACAGCGGGCGCGTCTCCATGATCTGAACGGTGTCGCCGACGCCGGCCTCGTTGTTCTCGTCATGGGCATGGAACTTCTTGGTGGAGGTGATCATCTTCTTGTAGATGGGATGGGGCTTGCGCTCCTCCACGGCCACCACGATGGTCTTGTCGTTGGCGTCGCTCACCACGATGCCCTGACGAACCTTACGCAAATTGCGCTCTTCAGTCATTGTTTGCACCTTCCTTGATCTACGCGCTCAGCTCGCGAGCCCGCATCTCAGTCATGATGCGCGCGATGTCCTTCTTAACCTGCTTCACGCGGGCGGTGTTGTCAAGCTGGCTCGTGGCCATCTGGAAGCGAAGGTTGAACAGCTCAGCCTTGGCCTCCTTCAGCTTCACCTGCAGGTCCTCGGCAGAAAGTTCACGAATCTCTGCTGCTTTCATTATTGCTGCCCCTCCGTTTCACGAGTGACGATCTTGCACTTGATGGGCAGCTTGTTGATGGCCAGGCGAAGAGCCTCGCGGGCGGTCTCATCGTCCACGCCGGCGATCTCGAACATGATGCGGCCCGGCTTCACGACAGCGACCCAGCCCTCGGGGTTGCCCTTACCGGAGCCCATGCGGGTCTCGGCGGGCTTGGAGGTGATCGGCTTGTCGGGGAAGATCGTGATCCACACCTTACCGCCACGCTTCATGTGACGGGTCATGGCGATACGAGCAGCCTCGATCTGACGGTTGGTAATCCAGTGAGCCTCCAGGGCCTGGATGCCGTACTCACCGTGGTTCAGGCGCGTGCCACCCTTGGCCTTGCCCTTCATGGAACCACGCTGCACCTTGCGGTGCTTGACGCGCTTAGGTACGAGCATTTACTTGTCACCCCTCTCGCGGCGATCGTTACGACGGGAACGGTTCGGGCGGGAAGAGCCCTCGAGCGCGGGCTGGGGAGCCTTCTGGCCCGGCAGCACCTCGCCGTGGTACACCCACACCTGCACGCCGATGGAGCCCATGGTGGTGGCGGCGGTGGCGAAGCCGTAGTCGATCTTCGCGCGGAGGGTGTGCAGCGGCACGCGACCCTCGCGGTACCACTCGCGGCGGCTCATCTCGGCGCCGCCCAGACGACCGGAGCACTGGATACGGATACCCTTGGCGCCGGACTTCATGGCGGACTGCACAGCCTTGCGCATGGCGCGGCGGAAGGCCACGCGGCCCTCGAGCTGCTCGGCCACGGACTGGGCGATGAGCTCGGCGTCGAGCTCGGGGCGCTTCACCTCGATGACGTCGATGGACACAGGGCCGTTGGCGACCTTCTCCAGGTCCTTGCGCAGGGCGTCGATCTCAGCGCCCTTCTTGCCGATGACCACGCCGGGACGGGCGGTGGTGATGGCAACCTTGATCTTGTCGCCGGCACGCTCGATCTCCACCTTGGAGACGGAGGCGCGGGCGAGACGCTTGTCGAGGAACTTGCGGATGGCAATGTCGTTCTCAAGCGTGGCGGCGTAGTCCTTGCCGGCGTACCAGCGGCTGCGCCAATCCTCGGTGATACCGAGGCGGAATCCGGTAGGGCTTACTTTCTGACCCATTACCTTATGCCTCCTCTCGGGGTGCGACGACGATGGTGATGTGGCACGTGCGCTTGTTGATGCGCGACGCAGAACCCTTGGCGCGGGGACGAATGCGCTTCAGGGTGGGACCCTCGTCGACGAAAGCGGTCTTCACGACCAGGTTGTCGGCGCGAAGGTGGTTGTTGTGCTCGGCGTTGGCCACGGCGGAGTTCAGCGTCTTGGCGACGTTCTCGGCGGCAGCGCGCTCGCAGAAGGCCAGAATCTCGCGGGCCTGGGCGACGGACTTGCCGCGCACCAGGTCGACCACGACGCGGGCCTTGCGGGGAGCGATGCGGACGTAACGCGATACTGCTTTAGTTTCCATGTAACTTCTCACCTATGCCCTATCGCTTCTTCTTGTCGGCCGCGTGACCCTTGAAGGTACGGGTCGGCGAGAACTCGCCCAGCTTGTGGCCAACCATAGACTCGGTAATGTAGACCGGCACGTGCTTGCGGCCATCGTACACGGCGATGGTGTGACCCACCATTTCCGGGAAGATAGTGCTGGCGCGGGACCAGGTCTTGATGACGTTCTTTTCGCCAGCCGCATTCATTGCCTCGATACGGGCAAGCAGGCGCGGCTCTACGAAAGGACCCTTTTTCAAACTTCTGCTCACTTAAGACTCCTTCTATTCCGCTACTTCTTGCGACGACGGATGATGAGACGGCTGGAGGCCTTCTTCTTGTTGCGGGTGCGATGGCCCTTGGTCGGCACGCCCCACGGGGTGACCGGATGACGACCGGCGGACTTGTTCTTGCCCTCGCCGCCGCCGTGCGGGTGGTCGACCGGGTTCATGACGGTACCGCGAACAGTCGGACGGACGCCCATCCAACGCTTACGGCCGGCCTTGCCGATCTTGATGTTGGAGTGCTCGGCATTGCCCACCTCGCCGATGGTGGCGCGGCAGGTGATGAGCACGCGGCGCATCTCGGAAGAAGGCATGCGCAGGATGGCGTAGCCGCCCTCCTTGCCCATGAGCTGAATGGAAGTGCCGGCAGAACGAGCGATGGCGGCACCCTTGCCGGGCTGCAGCTCCACGTTGTGGATGAGCGTACCGACCGGGATGTTGGCCAGGGGCAGCGCGTTGCCGGGCTTGATGTCGGCATCGGGACCGGAAACCACGATGTCGCCCACCTTCAGGCCCTTCGGATGGATGATGTAGCGCTTCTCGCCGTCAACGTAGTGCAGCAGAGCGATACGGGCGGAACGGTTGGGATCGTACTCGATCGTGGCGACCTTGGCGGGCACGCCGTCCTTGTTCCGCTTGAAGTCGATGATGCGGTAGCGCTGCTTGTTGCCGCCGCCCTGGTGACGGGTGGTGATGCGACCATAGCAGTTGCGACCGGCCTTCTTCGGCTTCGGGGCCAGCAGAGACTTCTCCGGCTTGGACGTCGTGATCTCCGCGAAGTCGGAGACCGTCTGGAAACGTCGGCCGGGGCTCGTCGGCTTGTACTGTTTGATTCCCACAGTAACAACCTTTCTTGACTTCGGACCTCCCCCGCCGCCGGCTGGTAGGGCAACCTGCACCGGGATCCGTCCCTTACTTCGGATCTTCCGCTCGCGCGCCTCTCCGCACACCGGAAGCTCCCTTACCTTGGTGGTCAGGCGATTGCCGATCGGCCGCGATGGAGGCTCGGGGCCGCGACGCCGTCTAACCACGCGCCCGGGTGTATCCATTGAAGGTCACACAGACGCAAAGATGCATTATAGGCGTGGGGTGTGGCGGGTTCAAGAAGTTTTTCGCCGACGGGCGCGCCCTCACATTTCCCGCACATACGGGGCGAATACAGCGGACCGCCGGGGAGGCGGGGCTTCGCCATCAACCTCTCATGCTAGCGGGCACGGCGCAGCAAGAGGAGGGCGGCGGCGAGGACGACGGCCGCCTGGAAGAGGAAGGGGCCGGAAGCGGCGGCGCCCAGGGCAGTGAAGGCGAGGCCGAAGCCGGCGGCGGCCGCGGCAATGCCGAGATCGATGGCGTTCTGTTGCAACGCAAGCGCCGTCGCCCGACGGTCCGCGGGCACACGGAGGGCAGCCTCGGCCTGGGCGCACACCATAGCACCGGCATAACCGTAGCCGACGACGAGACCCGATGCGACGAAGGCGGCGGGCAGGTGCGCCGCAAGCGGGAACAGGGCGAGGCCTGCGGCCACGAACAGCAGGTGCGCACCGAAAAGGCGCCGCGGGCCCAGGCGATCGGCCAGCAGCCCCGCCACGGGGTTGGCCGCAAGACCCCCGACACCGACGAGCGAGAAATACCAGCCCGCATAGAGGGGCGCGCCCATGGCCGCGGCGGCCGTGCCGGCAAAACTGAAGAGCAACCCGTAGCCCGCAGCGGCCGCGAAGGTGCCGCCCACCACAACGGCGAGCACTGCGGCGCCGACACTTCCCTCTCCCCGCCGAGGGGTGGAGCGCTTCGGTCTCCCGATCGGCACGGGCGCATCGAGCGCGGGTACGGACGACGCAGACGCCGCTTTTCCCAGAACCGCCACGCACCCCAGCGCAACGGCCGCGCAGACCGTCATCACTCCGAAACAGCTCGCGAACCCCACAGCCTCCACCAGCTGGAAGGCCATGGGAGGCCCCACGAGCAGCGAGACGGAGGTCACCAGCCGGTAAAAGCCGAGCCACCAGCCTCGGGAGTCGGGCGGCGCGGCACTCGAGACCGTGGCCGTGGCCGACGACCAGAAGGCGGCAAGCCCCACAGACTGAACGCAGCGCACCGCTACTACCTGCCAGAACGTACCGGCAAACGGAAAGAGCGCCCCTCCCGCAACGAAGGCCGCCAGGCCTACCGCCATGACAGGCTTGGTACCCCACCTATCGGCAAGAGGACCGAAGGCGAAGCGAAGCGCGACGGCAACGGCCAAATAGACGCTGTTCTGCAGCCCGGCCTCGACAAGCGAGCCACCGAGGGCCACCGCGTAAGTGGGCGTCAGCGTCATGAAGATGTTGTTGTAGCCGTAGGCGAGAAAGCCCGCTACGAACAGCGGGGCCAGGACGCGAGCCGTGGCGCGGGTCGTGGCGCGGCTGTCCACGGGTTCCCTACTCCTGCTCGCGCCGGGCGATATCGGCCAGGCGAGCGGGATCGAGCACGCGGATGGCGTTGCGCTGCTTCTCCACAATGCCCTGGGACTGTAGCCGCGAGACAACCGTTGTCACCGAGTTGCGGCTCACGCCGAGCATATCAGCGATGTCATTGTTGCTGTAGGGCAGAAAGACGGCGGCCGCCTCGGTTTCCGCACCGCCTTTATCTGCGCGGTCGCCCTGCTCTGCGGCCAATCGCGAGAGTAGCATGGGCACGCGTTGGGCCGTGGCGTAGAACGACTGACTCAGCATCTCATTGGTCTGCATGGACAGCAGGCCGAACAGGTAGCGCACGCAGTACTCGGAGAACTCCGAGCCGCCACGCAGCAGCTTGAAGAACGACTCTTTGGGAATGGCCAGGATACGGCTGTCTTCCAGGCACTGGGCCGTGGACATGGTGAGGTTGGTGTCGCGCAGAATGTGGAAGCCGAAGAACATGCCGGGGCCGTAGCGATCGATGACTTTCTTGCGACCGGCGGCGTCCACGCCGAACAGCTCCACCGAACCGCTCTCCAGATAATAGTGGTTGCCGTCGGGCTCGCCGCTCCAGAACACCATGGCCCCGGCCGGAATGCGCCGGGAGGTGTAGGTAGCCCCCGCTTCGTCGAGCATGCGCTCGAGCTCGGATCGACTGATGACCTCTTCGAGGACCTCGTTCTTTCCCGTCCACGTCATGTTGCTCCCCTCCCCCTCGCGCCGCCTCCCCGCGGCGACGCCATTGTACCAAAGCCCCTCCCATGCAAAGAGGGGCGGCGGCCGGAACCGCCGCCCCTCGGGAGGGAGGGCCTCACTTACACGTAGTAGACCGAAGGCACGGTGCCGTGCTCCTCGAGGTAGGGCTTGGCACCCTTCTCGGCGATATACTTCGCCACCTCGCTCTCGGGATCGTTCAGGTCGCCCACGATGCGCGCCTCGGCCGGGCAGGCCTGCACGCACCAAGGACGGTGCTCGTTGTCCAGGCGGTCGAAGCACAGGGTGCACTTCGAGGACACGCCGGACCCCTCGTCGATCTGCGGAACCTCGTAGGGACACGCGTTCGCGCAGGTGCCGCAGCCGATGCAGACCTCCTGATCTACCACGACCGCGCCGTTGTCGTCGCGCTTGGCCATGGCACCGGTGGGGCAGTTGGCCACGCAGGCCGGCTCTGCGCAGTGGTTGCACAGGGTGGGGCGGAAGTTCATCTTCACCTGGGGAAAGGTGCCCGTCGGGCGGTACAGGTCGCCGTCAAGGCCCTCCACGTGGGCCCAGTAGATGTCGCCGGGAACGTCGTTGGACACCTTGCAGGCCACGGCACAGGTCTGGCAGCCCATGCAGCGGGTCGTATCGATCACCATTCCATATTGCTTAGCCATGTCGCACCTACGCCTTCTCTACTTCCACCAGCACGTCATAGAACGCCGTGCAGGTCTGGGAAATGTGCTCTTCCGTGGGATTCAATGTCAAGTGGGTCAGCGTCTGATAGTTGCCCTCGATGGTGTAGTCGGGCGTCCAGCCGCTCTGGGTGGCCACCGTGCCGGGCACGATACCCTCGGTGAGGAAGACCTTCATCTTGCAGGCGCCACGGTCGTTCACGATGCTCACCACGTCGCCGTCGGCGATGCCGCGCGGCTCGGCGTCCACCGGGTTCATCTCAAGCAGGGGCTCGTCCTGGATGCCCGTCAGCGCCGGGATGCCGATATGCTGGGTGTGCACGTTCATGCGGTCATGGTACTGCAGGAACACGAGCGGGTACTTCTCGCCGAGCGGGCCCTTCGGGTCCTCGAGCATCGGCTTGTAGCAGGGCACCTGCTCGTCGAATTCCACCAGATCGTCGTTGTAGAACGTGAACTTCGTGGAGGGCGTGGGGAACACGCCGTCGGCGAAGACGATCTGGGAGTCGTAGATGCCGTCGGGACGGCCCCAGATGCCGTCGGCCACGGCCTGGTCGAAGTCGAAGCCCTCCCAAGCCGGGTGCTCCTCGTTCACGAAGCTGCGCACCCACTCCTCGTCGGTCTTCGACCACAGGTCTCCCAGGCCCACCTTGGCGGCCAGAAGCGACATGATCTCCACGTCAGACTTGCTCTCACCGGCCGGCGTCACCGCGGGACTCTGGAAGAACACCCAGGGGGAGCGGTCGAGGAAGTCCCACTTCTCCCAGTAGTTGCAGGCCGGCAGCACGTAATCGGAGTACTTGGCCGTCCAGGTCCAGTAGGGGTCCACCGTCACGATGGTGGAAATGTTCGGGAGCACCTCATTAATGATCTTGTTGGAGTCGGGGCTCATGTTGATGAAGTTGGAGTTCGCGAACCACATGAAGTCGATGGGGTTCGGATCGCCAGTGATGATCTGGTCGTAGAGCGTGGAACTCTTCACCATGTTCACCTCGTTGGCACCGGTGTTGGCCCAGTCGTCGTAGTTGAACGCCGGGATGGTGATGCCGGGAGTGGAGCGGATGGAGGCCGTGCCGCCCGCGTGGGACGCGCCGCCACCTTCCACGCCGATGTAGCCGGCCACCGCGGCCAGCGTGGCCACCGTGCGGAAGGGCGAGTGCGAGTTGTACACGCGCTGCATGCCCTGGCCCATGCGAATGCCGGCCGGCTGGGCGTTGATGTAGTCCATAGCGAAGGCCTCGATGACCTCGGGGTCGAGGCCGGTGATCTCAGAGGTGTACTCCAGCGTGTACTTCGACACCTCGTCCACCAGGTGGTCGAAGGCGGTGCGGCAGGGCTCGCCGTCCACCTCGAAGGTGCCGGAAAGCGCGGCAGTTGCGCCCTCGGTGGTGTTGGGCACAGCCTTGCCAGAGACCTCGTCCCACACCATCCAGGCGGCGTCCTCGCCCTCGCCGTCGCGCAAAAGCGCACCATCGGACTCGCGCACGAGGAAGGGGGCCACGGAATTCGCGACGAGCCAGTCCTTGGCGTGCAGGTCCTTGCCGATGATGACGTTCATCATGCCGAGGGCCAGCGCCGGGTCGGTCTGAGCCTTGATGGGGATCCATTGGTCGGCGATGGCGGCCGTGGAGCACAGGCGCGGGTCAACCACGACGATCTTGGCGCCGTTCTCACGGGCCTTCACGAGGTAGCGGAACTCGGAGGTGTGGGTGTCGGCCACGTTGCGGCCCCAGAGCACCACCATCTTCGAGTTCAGGTAGTCGCGCGTGTCGTGGGCGCCGCGGCCCTGGCCAAAGCAGAGCGTCATGCCCATGGTGGCGCCGTGGTCGCCCATGATGCCCTCGATGTCGAAGGCGGTGGCGCCGTAGGTGCCGGCGAAGCGGGTGGGCGCCTCCCAGGAGAGCTTCGAAAGGTTGCCGGTGAACGAGTAGAAGCCGCAGGCCTTGGCGCCGTACTGCGCCTTGGTGGCCTCCATGCGCTCGGCGATCTCCTCGATGGCCTGCTCCCAGGTAATCTGCTCGAACTCGCCGGAGCCACGCTCGCCGGTGCGCTTCATGGGATGCATCACGCGCACGTTCTCGTCATGGGTGCGGGTGCCCAGGCCGATGGAGCGCAGACAGCAGTTGGCGTAGTCGTCGCGCCCGGGCATCTGGCCCGGCGTGACGGTGTAGATCTTGTCGTCCTTCACGCGGGCGCGCAGATGGCAGCGCGAGGTGCAGTTCACCGAGCAGCAGGCGCTCTTATAGGTGAAACCCTCCTCGGGGTCGGCCACCGGGCCGGTCTCGGCCAGCTCCTCCTTGTCGGCGGGAGCGCTCGGCGCGCAGCCCACGGCCGTCGCGCCCACGGCCGACGTGATGGTCAGCCAGCCCGCGCCCTTCACGAAGGTGCGACGGGTGAGCTTGCCGTCCTTCACGATCTCGGTGGGAGCGAATTGCTCTTTCTCTTCCATACTCCTCCTCTTTCTCTCGCAAGAGCGAGCGCCGCGCGCTGCGGCGCCTTCTCGCCGGAAGGGTATGGCGGATGTCGGCAGGCCCTCATCGGGCACGCCCGGAATGTGCCGCACATGCGGCTCGCCTCATCCTGGGACCCGCGGCCTCTTCTCTTCCCGCGCGCCCTCCCCTCTCGGCGATAGGCTCAGTATAGGAAGGGGCGAGGTGCGCTTCTGCCCAATATTGTGCGCAAGGCTCCCCCACTTTTGACTGGACGTCGAATGCGAGTGAGGAGGACGGAGGCGGGCGGCCTACCGCCCCTTGCGGATGCCGCCCTTTCGGCCGTTGGCCTTCGGGGGCTTGCCAGCTCGCTGGGGCTTCGGGGCCGGGCGGCCCTTCGCGGGCTTGAGGGAGCTAGCTTTGCCGGCACCCTTGGCGGGCTCGGGACCACGGGCGCCCGGTGCGGCTTTGCCGCCGCTCTTGACTGGCGCGCCCTTGGCGTTGCCGGCGTTCCCCGCGCCCTTCGCGGGAGCAGAAGCGCCCTTGCCGCCGCGCGCCTTGCCGCTCCCCTTGCGCGGGGCGCCGTCCTCGTCGCGCTTCTTCGGGCGGATGGGACGGATGAGGCACTTCTCGTCCCACCCGATGAGATCCTGCCGACCGGCCTTCACTAAGGCCTCGCGCACCAGGTCGTAGTTGGCCGGGTTGCGGTACTGGATGAGCGCGCGCTGCATGGCCTTCTCGCGGGCCGACTTGGGCACGTAGATGGGCTCCATGGTGCGCGGATCGAGCCCCGTGTAGTACATGCAGGTGGAAATAGTGGACGGCGTGGGGTAGAAGTCCTGCACCTGCTCGGGGTTGAAGCCCATGTCGCGCACGTATTCCGCAAGCTCAACCGCCTCGGCAAGCGTGCTACCCGGATGCGAGCTCATAAGGTAGGGCACCACGAACTGGTCCTTCCCCGCCGCGCGGTTGGCGTCGCTAAACGCCTCGCAGAAGGCGTCGTAAACGGCTCTCGGAGGCTTGCCCATGGCAGCCAGCACCGTGTCGGACACATGCTCGGGGGCCACGCGCAGCTGCCCGGACACGTGATGGGCCGCCAGCTCGCGCAGGAAGGTGCGCTCGGGATCGGGGTCGGCCATCACGTAGTCGAAGCGGATGCCGGAGCGGACGAACACCTTCTTCACCCCCGGCAGCTTCCGCAGCTTGCGCAAAAGCCCCGTGTAGTCGCGATGATCGGCCTTGAGCGCCGGGCAGGGCTTCGTGCCCAAACAGCGGCGGTCGGCGCAGGCGCCGCGCGTGCGCTGCTTGGCGCAGGCCGGCCCGCGGAAGTTCGCCGTAGGGCCGCCCACGTCGTGGATATAGCCCTTGAAGTCGGGCTCCTCAGTCATGAGACGCGCCTCTTCCAGCAACGACTCGTGGGAGCGGCCCGTCACGATGCGCCCCTGGTGGAAGGTGAGCGCGCAGAAGGCGCACTCGCCGAAGCAGCCGCGGCAGGAAGTAAGCGAGAACTTCACCTCGGCAAGCGCCGGCACCCCGCCGGCCGCGTCGCAGCTCGGGTGCCACGTGCGGGCGTAGGGCAGGCGGTAGACCGCATCCATCTCGTTTTGGGTGAGCGGAGCCGCCGGCGGGTTCTGCACCACGTACACACCGTGCGGGTACTCCTCCACCAAGCGGCCGCCTGTGACCGGGTCGCTCTCGCGGTACTGCGTGGCGAAGCTGGCCGCAAAGGCGCGCTTGCTGGCGCTCACGTCCTCCCAGCTCGGCAGCATCTGGTAGTCGACCACGTGCTCAAGCGAGCGGGTGCGAAACACCGTGCCATCGATGAACGTGAGGTCCTCCACCGAAAGGCCTGCGGCAAGCGCATCGGCGATCTCCACGATGGAGCGCTCCCCCATGCCGTAGGAGATAAGATCGGCCCCGGAATCCAGCAGGATGGAGCGCTTGAGGGAATCGGACCAGTAGTCGTAGTGGGCCAGCCGCCGCAGGCTCGCCTCGATGCCGCCCAGGATGATGGGGGTCTTCTTGAAGGTGCGGCGGATGAGGTTGGAGTACACCACGGCCGCGTGGTTGGGCCGGGCTCCCCCTTTGCCGCCGGGAGTGTAGGCGTCGTCGTGGCGGCGCTTCTTGTTCACCGTGTAGTGGTTCACCATGGAGTCCATGTTGCCCGCCGACACGAGGAAGCCCAGCCGCGGCTCGCCGAAGACCGCGATGCTTTCCGGGTCGTTCCAATCGGGCTGGGCGATGAAGCCCACCTTGTAGCCGTGCGATTCCAGCACGCGCGTGATGATGGCGCTGCCGAAGGAGGGATGGTCCACGTAGGCGTCGCCCGACACGTAGACGAAGTCGAGCTGGTCCCAGCCGCGGGCTGCCGCCTCCTCGCGCGTGGTGGGCAGGAAGGCCGACGCCGGCAGCGCGGCCTGGGGCGCCTTGGCGGCACGGCTCTTCGGAGATTTCGACGCAAGCTTCTTCGACACGGCAGCACGTCCTTCATAGAAACGGGCGGGGAAGCTCCCCGCCCTGGTGAATCGTATGGAACCGGGCCCGCGGGCCCCGGGTTCGGCTAGTTCTCGTCGGCCTTCGCGGCGTCGCCTTCGGCAACCTCGGCAGCCGGGACATCGGCGCCGGGAGCAGCGGGGGCCTCGGCCACGGTGATCTTGGCCTTGGCGGCCACGAAGCGAGCGGCCTTCAGGCGCTCGGCGGTCTCGCGCAGGGCGAAGCCGCGGCCCGAGGCCTCCAGATCGGCGCGCATGGCCGCAGGGTTGCCCTGGGGATTCATGCCGTAGCAGGCGTCCTCCAGGTCCTTGTCGGTCAGCGTCATGCGCTCGTGGCGGTACACGGCATCCAGGCAGAAGCCCTGCACGAGCACCTCGCGGGTCTGCATCATGAGCATCATGCCGAACTGCTGCTCGCCGCCGTTGCCCTCCACGAACTGCTCCCAGGTCATGCCGGCCTGCTGCAGCTCCATGCGCAGGTTGTTCATGAGGTGGTCACGGGTGGCCTCGTAAATCTCATCGGCAATGCGGCCCTCGAAGCGGCGCGTGAGGGCGCCCACGGCCATCTGCTGCACGTAGCCCTCGTAGTTCTCGCGCTGCTGGGCCTCGAAGACGCGGCGCATGTCGGCCACCAGGGCCTCCTTGCTCGCGAACATGGGCATGTTGGCCTTCACCCACGCATCGTCGATGATCGGCACGACCTCCTGCTGGATCTCCTTCACGGTCACCGTGCAGGAGATGGGCTTGTTCACCACTTCCCCGTTCTCGGTGCCCAAAGGTGCTTCGAAGGTGAACTCCTTGGTCTGGCCCGGCTCCATACCGAGAAGAGCCTCGTCGAAGCCGGCGGGCATGTAGCCGCGGCCCATGAGGTAGGTGCGGTCCTCGCAGGTGAGGGCCTTGATCTCCTCGTCGCCGTCGAAGCACTTCATGGCGATGGAGCAGGCATCCCCCGCCGTGAGCGGCTTCGGGTCGGCCACCACGTAGGTGACCGAGTTCTTGGCAATCTCCTCCAGCTGCTGGTTGATGGGGGTCTCGTCGAAGACGAAGGGCGCCACGGTGATCTCCACAGGCTCGTAGGAGGTCAGCTCGTAGGTGGGCTTCACGGTGACGTTCAGCGTGAAGGAGAACTTCTTGCCGCGCTCGAACTTCACCTGCGGGGTGGCCTTCGGCGGGAAGGCGGGCACCAGGTTGCGGCGGTCGAGCGCGCGGGGCACGAGCACCTCGATGGCGTTCGTCTCGACGATCTTGTCCAAATCGGCGATGCCCATCTGCTCCTTGCAAAGCTCCTCGATGGACTTGCCCGGCATGGGACGTACGCCCATGGACAGCGCAAAGGCCTCAGCAGCCTCCTTCAGCGCATTGTTCACCTCGATGGCCGTGGCCTCGCACTCCAGCTTGATGACGCCGTCGGCGAGCTTCTTCTCCGTTACTTTCATGGGCTCGGTGCTCCTCCTTCATGAATGGGGCCCGCCTTCTGCGAGCCCTCAAAGGTTTAGGCGCTATGGTAGCACACGGCGGCACTCCCCCGCCGCACCGGACGGCGAAGCCCACAATTCGCGGCTGAGGCGACGAGGCGCTACTCGTTGGACTTCAGGCTCTCCACCATGTCGATGCGGGCGAGCTTCGGGCGCATGACCAGCATGACCACGGCGGTGAACACCATGGTAAGCGCGAAGGCGACGACGAAGCTCATCGCGTGGACAGTGCGGCCGAACATCACCTGGTCCACCTCAGCGGTCACCACCACGAATCCCTCCAGCACCACGCCGAGCGCCAAGCCTGCAAGCGCACCCAAAATGGTGAGCAGCACAATCTCGCGGAAGATGTAGGCGTTCACCTCGCGCGGCGTGAAGCCGAGCACCTTCAGCGTGGCTATCTCGCGGGCTCGCTCGGTGATGTTGATGTTCGTGAGGTTGTACAGCACGATGAAGGCCAGCGCCGCCGCGGCCACCACGAGCACCACAACCACCATGTCCACCGACTTCAGCATCTGCTTGTAAGAATCGATGACCTCGTCGTTGAAGGCCACCGTGTCAACCGCTCCCGTGGCGCGCAGGGCCTCGGAGAGGGCAGCGCGTTCATCGGCATTATCGGTGATCTGCGCGTACACGGTCAGGTTATCGGTCTCCTCCCCAAAGGCGCGCTCGTAGGTGGAAGGGGTCATGAAGGCGTAGTCGCCCACGTAGTTCTCGATGATGCCGGCCACGGGCACCTGGTGGGTGACAGCCGTGGCGTTGCCCAAGTCGTCCTGCTCGGCGAAGGTGATGGCATCCCCTGCCGCAATCCCCAGCTTGGAAGCCAGCTTCTCGGAAATGAGCGCTCCCTCGTCGGTCAGCTCCACCGGCTCATGGCCCTCGCGGGTGCGGAAGTGCCACAGCGCCTCGAAGGCCGCGGCGTCCTCGGGCGCCACGATGGTGGTCATGGCCTCGGTGCCGTTATCGCCCTGGGCGATCATAGAGTCCTCGGTGGCGCGCACGGCCACAGGCAGACGCGCCGAGTCGCCCAAAATGGCGCCGGCGGCCTCACGGGCGTCGTCGTCGGCGTCGCTCTTCTCCGACACGACCACGTTGTAGTCCACCAGCTCGCCGTACTGCACGTCGATGATGTCGTTGATGGAGTTCTGCAGCCCCAAGCCCGTGAGCAAGAGCGCCGTGCAGCCGGCAATGCCCACGCAGGTCATGACGAGGCGGCGCTTGTAGCGGAAGATGTTGCGGAAGGTGACCTTCCACGAGAACGAGAGGTGGCGCCACAGGGGTCCCACGCGCTCCAGGAGGATGCGCTTGCCGGCCTTGGGCGCGGGCGGCTGCATGAGGGCGGCCGGAGTCTCGCGCAAGGTGGCCGCGGCGGCGGCCCAGGTGGCCAAAAGCGTGATGCCCACGCCGAGGCCCGCAGCGGCAAGCGCGATGGGCCAGCTTACAGGCATGGCGCCTCGGGGCACGTAGTACACGATGGAGTAGGCCTCCATGATGACCCAGGGCAGCACCTGGGAGAGCACCGCAATACCCACAATGCTGCCGATGCCGGCGGCCAGGGCGGCGTAGACAAGGTACTTGCGGGTAATGCGTGCCCGCGAGTAACCGAGCGCCTTGAAGGTGCCGATGAGCATGCGCTCCTCGTCCACCATGCGCGTCATGGTGGTCAGCGCCACGAGTGCCGCCACCAGAAAGAAGATGAACGGGAAGAACGAGGCGATGGCATCCACCCGATCGGCGTCGTTCTCGAAGCTGACGAGGCCCACGTTCTTCGAGCGATCCATGACGAGCCAGTCGGGCGGCTCGATGTTCTCGATATCTTTCTGGGCATCGGCCAGTTTCTGCTCGGCTTTGTCCAGCTCCTCATTGGCGCGGGCGGCCTCCTCGTCGTATTCGGCCTTGCCCTTGTCGTACTCGGCCTGGGCCTCGGCGAGCTTCTGCTCGTTCTCCGCGTAGGTGGCCTTACCCTCTTCCACGCGTTTTTTGCTCTCGCGGATATCCACCTGCGCCTGGTCGAGCTTCTTCTGGGCCGAGGCAAGCTGCTCGTCGGTCTTCGCGCGCTCGTCGGCCACCTTCGCCTTGTTCTCCTCGAGCGTCTTGCGGGCCTGCTCGATTTCGGCAATCGACTTCTCGAGCTCCGTCTTCTGGGTGGTAAGCTGGGCTTTCTGGTCGTCTGGCAAGCTCGGCGCCTTGAGGGCCGCGTTCACTTCGGTCAGCGATTTTTTCATCGAGGGCAGCGACGCCTCGGCCTCGGCCAGGTTCGCCTCGTTGGCGTCGATGGCGTCCTGGGCCTCCTCGAACTGCGCCTCTGCGTCTTTGCGGCGTTCCTCCAGCTCGGCAGTGCCCTGCGTGTACTCTTTCTCGCCGTCTTTGATCTTCTTCTCGCTGGACTCGATGGTCGATGCCGCCGACTTCAGCTTGCGGCGGCCCTCGTCAAGCTCCTCTTTGGCCGTATCCAATTGGGCCCGCGCATCGGCGAGCTCCTTTTGAACCCGGGCTTCCTCTTCCTCGTACTCAGCACGCTTCTCGTTCAGCTCCTCTTGGGCCTCAGCCTGAAGCCCCGCCACGCGAGCCTGCTCGCGCTCTGGCGCGATGGCCTCGATGGCTGCGACGACCTCGGCCACGCGCACATCGTAGGCATCGCTGTCGGCAGGCAGCTCAGATGCACCGTCCACAGCCACATAGGCCTCCACGAAAGGCATATCGGGGTCGAAGTCCTCGGGCAGCACGTACATGAACTGCTCCACCGTCCCCGACCCAATAGAGGACGTGCCCATAGCCGTCGAGCTCACATAGAGCGGGGAATGCGCGAACCCGACAACGGTGAACTCGGTGCGGGCCAGCGTGTCGCCCGCCTCGCCCGCCGAGGCGTCCACGGTCACCGTGTCGCCCACTTCGGCAGGCCCGCTCATAACGCGGTCGTTGAAGATGACGCATTCGCCCGGCTCCGCGGGCCAGCGGCCCTCCGTCAGCGTGAGACGGTTGAGGTAATCGGGGTCGTCGGAGGCGACAGTGGCCGCGTCCACTGCCGCGCTGGATGCGGCTGCGGTCGGCAGGGAGTGGACGCGCATGACGTACTGATCGCCACCCAAGGTTCCCAGCACATCGGTCGACCAGGCGCCTTCGACCGCCGCCACACCGTTTACCTGGCGCAAAGCCTCGATATCGTCGTCGGTCAGACCCAACGTTGACACCACACGGATATCCATGAGGGCCGTACCGTCATAGTAGGCGTCGGCCGCCAGCTTCATGTCGGGAGCGGTCATACGCAGCCCGGCGTAGAAGCCGCAGCCGAGCGCCACGATAGCCGCGATGGCCATAAAGCGCCCCACCGAATGGCGAATGGAGCGCACGGTGTCTTTGCCGAATGCCTTCACGCTACCACTCCAAAACTTCGGCGGACAGCGGCGCGGCATTGACCTCCACACTCGCCACCGATCCTTCGCGCACGTGGATAACGCGGTCGGCAATGGCCGTGAACGCCGTATTGTGAGTGACCACAATCACGGTGCGGCCCGCATCGCGGCACGTGTCCTGCAGAAGCTTCAGAATGGCCTTGCCCGTTTCGTAGTCCAGAGCGCCGGTGGGCTCGTCGCACAGCAGCAGCTTGGGATTCTTCGCCAGGGCGCGGGCGATGGCCACGCGCTGCTGCTCACCGCCCGACAGCTGGCCCGGAAAGTTACGCGCACGGTCGGAAAGCCCCACGGCCGCCAGCACCTCGTCGGCCGGCAGCGGATCGCGACAGATCTGGCTCGCCAGCTCCACGTTCTCGCGCGCGGTGAGGTTCTGCACCAGGTTGTAGAACTGGAAGACGAAGCCGATGTCGTAGCGACGGTAGCGAGTGAGCTGCTTCTTGTTGTATGAGCTTACCTGATCGCCGTCGAGGACGATAGCGCCCGAGGTGGCGGTGTCCATGCCGCCGAGCATGTTCAGAAGCGTGGTCTTGCCCGCACCCGACGGGCCCACGATCACCACGAACTCCCCCTGCTCGATATCGAAGCTCATGTCGCGCACGGCAGCCACGGGCACCTCGCCCATCTGGTAGATCTTGCTCACCTCGCGAAATTCGACAAACGCCATGGTTTCTCACTCCCAATCGCGCGCCGCGACCGCAGCGCGCTCTGCAAACCGATCGGTCTTCTGCTGTTTCCCACGATACACGAGAAACAAAGCGGGGTCATCCTTGCACGGGGAAAAAGAGAAAAGCCCCGCCTTCCAGATGAACTGCCTCCCATTTCTTGGACATGAGAAATGGGAGGCTTTTTATATGGCTGGAAACGTTTTGCACGGCGTCGAG
>JBCLSG010000009.1:0-116404 GCA_041225375.1 Eggerthellaceae bacterium 24-137 | reverse complement strand
GAGTTCCGGAATCAGTCCCTATGTGCGGCGTAGGCCGCTTATTGGCCCGTCCAAGAACTGGGGCGCAGTTCAGCCTCGGCTGCGGGGCGCTTTTCGTTTTCCAAAAGCCTGTTTTCGCGCAGCAAACTCCGCGAGATAGACCCCCAAGAAACTCAGAACGCCGAAAAGACCGCTTCCTGCGCGGAAACCGCAGCTTCATAGCCCCGTTTGATGCAGTTCTGCCTAGAAGGCAGGGCGGCCATATCTATCTCGCGGAGTTTGCTGCGCGAAAACGCCTCCCTCGGAAACCGGAACGCCCAAGCTATCGGCTTCCTGGCGCACTCACAAGGTCAGCAATGGCATACAGCGTACCGAAGGCCACGGCAATGCTGTCGGAGCCGGCAGCGGCACGAGCAGCAGCGAAGGCATCGGAGGGGCTCGCGCACGCTTGCACCGGCACAACACCAGCGCGACCCGCGTCGGCGAGTTCCACGTGTATGCACGCGGCCAGCTCGTCGGTGGGAAGCGCCCGCGGGTTCGCCGGCGCGTACACCGAGAACGAGGCGGCCCAGGGGGCAACAGCGCGCACCATGGCCGGATAGTCCTTATCAGCCAGCACGCCCAGGGCAAAGTGTACGGCGCCTCGCCCCCGACACCCAAGTAGATCAGCGAGTGAATCAGCCAGGGCCTCGGCGCCCTGGGGATTGTGCCCCCCGTCCACGATGGCAAGAGGCGACGTGCCCACCACCTGAAAACGCCCAGGCCACTGTGCCGCCGCGATGCCTGCAACCTGGGCCTCGGCCGATACGTTCCACCCCCGCGCGTCCAACACCCGCGCTACTTCCAAAGCCAAAGCTGCGTTATAGGGCTGATAGCTGCCCAAAAGCTGCGTTTCGAAGGCGCGTCCGCAATAGGAGAAGCGGCGCGTTGGCGCTGCGTCGCCGCCCGCAAACCCAGCGAGCGGCTCCACTTCAAGCCGAGAGAAATCGGGCACCGTGAGCGCGCACCCCTGCACATCGGCCGCAGCCTGCACCACAGCCATGGCGTCGAGCTCCTGGGGCCAGCTGACCACCGGCGCGCCCGCTTTCACGATGCCGGCCTTCTCCCCCGCCACCGCGGCCAGGGTGTCGCCCAGAAGATCGGTGTGGTCCAGCCCGATGCGGCAGATAACGCTCGCCTCAGGCGCATCGATAACGTTCGTGGCATCCAATCGGCCCCCGAGACCCACCTCCAGCACCACGATATCGCACGCGCTGGCGCGGAAATGCTCGAAGGCCACGGCGGCCATCAGCTCGAACTCGGTGGGATGGTCGCCGCACGCCGCCTCCATGGCCTCGGCATGGGGCCGCACCGCCGCCACTGCGCGGGCCAGCTCATCGGCGGAAATGTTCGCGCCGTCTACGCGGATGCGCTCTTCGAAGCAGAACACGAAGGGACTCGTGAACAGCCCCACGCGATAGCCCGCCGCCTGCAGCATGCTCGCCAAGTAGGCGCACGCAGAACCCTTCCCGTTCGTACCCGCCACGTGCACGAAACGCAGATCGTCTTGTGGCCGTCCCATGCGCTCCAGCAAATCGACCATGCGGTCGAGCCCCAAACGCGACGCTTGCCAACGCGGAGTGTTGATCCATGCAACCGGATCGAATGCCATACCGCGCTCCTTTCCCTTGCTCCATCCCGACGAGCCACAAGTAAGTGACAGATGATGCCACGAAAAACCCTATTGCGCGGCTCATTCTATACTGGATGGATAGAGAAGAGCGCCGAGAGGAGAAACCGATGGCAACCGTTTACGAGCTGAACCGTCCCCATCCCCTGGACGCGCCCAGCACCAGCAGCGAACCAAAGCCGCCGCTCGTGAAAATCATCACCTCTCACGAGTTCAGCCAGTTGCCCAATATCTCCCAAGAAGGGCGCAGCGGCCTTGCGGCCCTGGAGCCGGCGGAGATGAACTTCGTGGAGCTGTACCCCGCCTTCCTCATCGGATCGTTCGCCGTGCCCGACAAGTCAGACCCCACGGGCGACCCCGATCGCCTGTCGTTCTACCTGGACGCCGACCGACTCGTCTTCATCGACGACGGCGCCGTTGCCGGCGACTTGCTGCAGAAGGTGGCCACGAGCGGCATCCTCACCAAGGCCACCACCTCCCACTGCCTATATGCCTTCATGAAGTCGCTCATCGCCGACGACTTCACCTGGTTCTCCATTATGGAAGACTCCATGGAAGCAGTGGAGGAAGCCATGCTCGACCACAGCGACGACGTCTCGTCGCAGACCATCATGAGCTACCGGCGCGCCGCCATGCGCATGGGTTCGTACTACCAGCAGATCGCGGTCATGGCCGATCTTATCGCCGACAACGAGAACAAGGTGATGAGCCGGGAAGAGGCGCGCGCCTTCAGCCATATCGCAACCCATGCGAACCATCTGGCCGATCGCGCCGAGACCCTGCGCGAGTACAGCCTGCAGCTGCGCGAGCTGCATCAAACGCAGATCGACCTGAAGCAGAACTCCACCATGCAGATCCTCACCATCGTTACCGTGATGTTCGCGCCGCTCACGCTGGTCACCGGCTGGTTCGGTATGAACCTCACCGTGCTGCCGGGACTCGACTGGCCCTACATGGCTGTCACCATTGTCACGCTGGCGCTTGTCATGATCGTGACGATGGTGCTGTTCTTCAAGCGGAAGAGATGGCTCTAGGCCTCTGCGCGCAGAAGCTCGCCCAAAGTGGCGAAGTCGTTTTCCAGGGCCTCGCGCTTCTTGCCATCGTAGAGAGCTGCCGCCGGATGGAAGATGGGGAACACCTTAAAGCGCCCGGCACGCTGCAGCGTGCCGTGCAAGCGGGTGATGCCCACGTCGGTCTTCAGGATGAACTTGGTGGAGAAGTTGCCCAACGTGACGATGAAGTCGGGGTCGATGGTGCGCGTCTGCTCGCGCAAAAAAGGCGTGCACGCCTGAATTTCCTCGGGACGCGGGTCGCGATTCGAGGGCGGCCGGCACTTCAGTACATTGGCGATGAACACCTCGTCGCGGGTAAGCCCAGCTATGGCCAGAAGCTCGTTGAGATACTTGCCCGCCGCACCCACGAAGGGCTCGCCTTGGGCGTCCTCGTTCTTGCCCGGCGCCTCTCCCACGATGAGCACCCGCGCGTTGGGGTCGCCCACCCCGAATACCGTCTGCGTGCGCCCATCGCACAGCGGGCACTGCCGGCAGGCGGCCACCTGCGCCCGCAGTTCGTCGAGGGGAATGTGAGGTCGCGGCGCGTTCATCTTCTCTCCTAAATATAAATTCGAGGCATACGGGAGCAGCCGAACCCAATGGCCACCTCATGTTGGATGGTACCGAGCTTCTCGGCCATCTCGTCGATGGTAACCGACGCTTCGCCCTGCTCGCCCACAATAACCACCTCATCGCCGATCTGCGGCTCGAAGTTATTGCGCTGACGCAGGTTCACTTCGAACATGCATTGGTCCATGCAGATGTTGCCCACCTGGTGGAACCGGCGGCCGGCCAAGAGCACGTCGGTACGACCGGAAAGCCCGCGTCGGAAGCCGTCAGCATACCCGATGGGCAGTGTGCACACCTTTACCGCGCCGGGGCTGCGGTAGTGCAAACCGTAGCTCACCCCCTCGCCCACCGGCACCGTCTTCACCTCGGTGATGCGAGCTTTCACGCTCATGGCGGGCTTGAGCTCGATAAGCGGATAGGCCTCGGGGCACGGATAGAAGCCATACAGTGAAATGCCGAGGCGCACCATGTCCAGCTGCACCTCAGGGTAGCGGATCGCCGCTGCCGAGTTGGCCGCATGCACGATACCGGGATTGATGCCAGAGGCACGCAAAGCGTTCACTGCCTCGACGAAGCGCTTCACCTGACGGTCGAAATCAATGGTGCCCGGGCAGTCGGCCGTGGCAAAATGCGTGAAAGTGCCCTCCAGGTCGAGCGCGCGATGGAACGATATCTGGCGCGCGAACTCCACCACCTCGTCCCAACGCACGCCGATGCGGTTCATGCCGGTGTTCACCTTCAGATGGAAGGGGGCACGCAGACCCATGGCGTCGGCCGCCTCAGCATAGCGAATAGCGAACTCAGCCGTGTACACACTCGGCATGATCTTGTAGGCCAGAAGCAGCGGAATGGCCGTGGCAGGAGGTTCACCCAGAACGAGCACGGGCGCGTTCACATAGGCCTCGCGCAGAGCGATGGCCTCGTCCACGGTGGCCACGCCCAAATACTCTGCACCCGAGTTCAGGGCCGTTTTGGCCACCTGCACGGCACCGTGGCCGTAGGCGTCGGCCTTAACCACGGCCATAAGACGGCAACCAGGGCTCAGCCGATGCTTCACTGTGGAGGCGTTGTGGCGAATGGCGTTCAAATCGATTTCCACCCAAGACCAGCGGCGATCCACCTCGGGAATATGCGCCAGCTTGTCGGGATCGAAGCGGGGCGTCGCACCGGGAGCGCCACCGTCTTCCGCGTATCGCAAGATATCGGGCGCCGCCGTAGGACGCGGAGCCGAAGCAACAAAGCCGGAAGTTGCGGGCTCGATCGAGGCGGGCGCCCAACCGGCAGTCAGCGACTGCTCTTGCTTGCGTGCCGCAAACGGCGTGTCGTCGTAGCGGGAACTGCGCAGAGCGTCGCCCGCCGACACGAAGTTCGGGTCGCGGTGCGAGAAGCCTGTGAAACCGTTGGGAAGTTCTGCCATGATAAGTCGCCTCGCATGCACGGCGCCCGCATCGACGGCCGCCGATCTCGCCGTTATTCCAGAAACGAAGTATAGCGCTTATTGACCCCCGTGAAGAAGAGCGGCCGCCATCTTCACGGCATAGGGCGTGACGCCCCGACAAGGGCCAGATATTTTTTCGCGCGGCCCAAGCTCTATCCGAGCTCGCCCCTTGCTGCGGCGGCGGAAAGTTTCTTCGAGAGATCCTTCTGCGTGTCGTGGCCCTCGCCGGCCATCATCTTCACGGCATGCGGAAGTGCGGCCACAATGCCCTCCCAGTTCTCGGTGGCGGCCTTCGTGGAACCGGGAAGATTGATGATGAGCGTATGCCCGCGCTGAGCGCAGATGGCGCGCGAGAGCATGGCATAGGGGGTGATGGCAACGCTGTGGACGCGCATGGCCTCGGCAATGCCGGGCACCTCGCGATCGGCCACATCGCGGGTGGCCTCCGGCGTCACGTCGCGCAGCGAGAGACCCGATCCGCCGCACGTGAGCACCACGTCGGCATCGGTGTGGTCGCACGCATCGATAAGCGCACCAGCGATGAACGGCCGCTCGTCCATCTCCACCACCCGGCGGATGCACTCCCAGCCCTGCTCGGCAATAAGCTCCTCCAGCTTCTGCCCAGCCTCGTCAGTTTCCAGGGTGCGCGTGTCGGAGCAGGTGATGATGGCGAATTTGATGGTCATGATTCTCCTTACAGGCAAACTTCCTCGGGCACATCCAGCAGGATGCAGTCTACCACGCTTCCAGCCGGCTGGGGCTCGGTTCCATCCGGCATAACGGCCATGCAGTTGGTTTTCTGGATGGGGCCGAACAGGCCCGAGCTCTGATTCTTGGCCGGCGTCACCTCGTAGCTGCCGTCGGATGCCCGGATGAGGGTCGCACGCAGGAAGATACGGCGCGGGTCGCGGTTCTTCTCGTCGGCGGTCAGACGGGCGCGTACCACGGGATGGTCCATGAACGTGTAGCCCTGCATAGTGCGCAGCGCCGGGCGGATGAGCATCTGGAAGCCCACGTAGGCCGCCGCCGGGTTGCCGGGCAGCCCGAACACCGGCGTGCCCTCCACGATGCCGAAGGTCTGGGCCTTGCCGGGCCGCATGTTCACCGTAGTCATCATAAGCTCGCCGAGCTCGGCCACCACCGGCTTGATGAAATCGAAGTCGCCGTTGGCGGCACCTCCCGTGGTAACCACGAAGTCGTAGTCGCGCGCCGCCGCGGACACCGCGTCGCGCAGGCCCTCGAAGGTGTCTTCCACAATGGGAAGCATATAGGCCTCGGCGCCGGCCTCACGGGCGCAGGCGGCCATGGCGTAGCTGTTAGAGTTGCGAATCTTGCCCGGACCCGGCACCTCGGACGCCGGCACGAGCTCGCTGCCCGTAGCGATAACGGCCACGCGCGGGCGACGACGCACCGGCACCTCCAGCACGCCGCAGCCAGCCAGAAAGCCCACGCCGGCGGCTCCTACTACCTCACCCGCGCGCACGACCACCTCACCGGCGCGGGCCTCCTCACCAGCAGCACGCACGTTGGCGCCCACCTTGGAGGGCGCGGCGAACGACACGAGCGAACCGGTTTTTCCGTCGCCCTCCACAACGCCCACGATCTCGTACTTCACCACGGCATCGGCATCATCAGGCAGGCAGGCGCCGGTCATGATACGCACGCACTCGCCCGCGCCGATTGAACCCTCGAACACATCTCCCGCCCCGATCTCGGCAATCACGCGCAAAACCGCGGGCGCCTCCTCAGTGGCCAACGCAATCTCGGCGGCGCGCAGGGCAAACCCGTCCATGGCCGAATGGGCGAAAGGCGACACGTCGATATCGCTTGCCAGGTCGGCCGCAGCCACACGCCCCACGGCGTCCAGCAGCGACACCTCCTCTACCTCGGTCGGCGTCACGGCACCGCACACCAGTGCGCGGGCCTCTTCCAGCGAAATCATCTCTCTCACAGAACCGATCCTTCCCTTCCCGCTCCGCAGCGGCACTGCAACGTCGCGGCACCAGAATCCACCACCATCGTTTTACGCAGCATATTATAACTGTTGGAGGATAACCGTGCAGAGAGGCCGACGCCCCTGGCGGCATGCACGCGGGCAGCGAAGCGCGAGGGAGGGCAGAAGCGCTCGCGAGCCGCCAAGAATCTGGCCTCATTGGGAGCAGGCGGTCCAAGCGTTACAATGGCTGCAACCAACTCCAAGGAAAGAAGGCGCCCATGTCGTTTACGCCCACACCCTATACGCCGCCCGACTTCACACTCCCCCACCTGGCTGCCGCCCCCGATGCGCGCCTCGCACCGGCGCCGAAAGACTTCGTGGCGCCCGAGGGGTACCATGCCATGTCCATCTACCCTGAGTACCTGAAGCTCAACGGCCAATGGGTGCTCGCTCGCGATTCGCGCATGGACTGCGTGGCTGTGGTGGAAAAGGGCGAGGTGTTCGTCCGCGAGTTCCGCCATATTCGCCAGGGCGACCTTATCGCCTGCGGGCGCACGGAAAACGGCGAGGAGGGTATCCTCGTGTATACCGACGGCTTCCGCAGCCTGGAGGTTCCCGAACCCGGCGCGCCGCACCCTGGAGGCCATGACAACTTCGCCTTCCGCCTGGGACGCTCCCGCGAGACCGCCTTCTCGCGCGACTACGACGAGTTGTATGAGCTGCTGCGCCACGACCGCGACCACGGCTCCATCGTGTGGGTCATGGGTCCGGCCTTCACCTTCAACGGGTTCTCGCGCGACGCCTTCGCAAAGATCATCGACGCCGGATACGCCGATGCGGTGTTCGCCGGCAATGCGCTCGCCACCCATGATTTGGAAGGCTCCTACTTCCACACGTCGCTCGGACAGGACATTGACACCCAGGAGAACCGCCCCAACGGCCACTATCACCACCTGGACACCATCAACCGCGTGCGGTACTGGGGCAGCATCGAGAAGTTCATTCAGGAAGAGGGCGTGCACGATGGGATCATGGACGCGCTTACGCGCAACGGGGTTCCCTATGTGCTCGCCGGCTCCATCCGCGACGACGGTCCCCTGCCCGGCGTGTACGGCAACGCCTACGAGGCCCAGGACGCCATGCGCGATCACATTCGCAGCGCCACCACGGTCATTTGCATGGCCACCATGCTGCACACCATTGCCACGGGCAACATGACGCCCTCTTACCGCGTGATGGACGACGGCACCATACGCCCGGTGTACTTCTACTGCGTGGACATCGCCGAATTCGCAGTGAACAAGCTGGTGGATCGTGGCAGCCTCGCCAGCCGCGGCATTGTCACCAACGTGCAGGATTTCATCGCCAACATCGCCAAGGGCCTGGGGCTTTTGGGATAGAGCGCAGCAGCATAAAACAACGGGGTCGCCTCCGAAGAGACGACCCCGAGCTGCACCTTGCGCTGTTCGTCGCTTAGCGCTTGATGTTGTAGAACGCCTTCAGGCCGGCGTACTCGGCCTGGCCCTCCAGCTGCTCCTCGATGCGGATGAGCTGGTTGTACTTGGCCACACGATCGGAGCGGCACGGAGCGCCGGTCTTGATCTGGCCGGTGTTGCAGGCCACGGACAGATCGGCGATGGTCACGTCCTCGGTCTCACCGGAGCGGTGGCTCATGACGCAGGCATAACCGGCCTGCTTGGCCATCTCGATGGCCTCGAGCGTCTCGGTGAGGCTTCCGATCTGGTTCACCTTGATGAGGATGGCGTTGGCGCATCCCAGCTCGATGCCCTTGGCCAGACGCTTGGAATTGGTGACGAACAGGTCGTCGCCCACCAGCTGCACCTTATCGCCAATGCGCTCGGTGAGCTTCTTCCAGCCGTCCCAGTCCTCCTCGGCCATGCCGTCCTCGATGGAAACGATGGGATACTTGTTGACCAGCGCCTCCCAGTAATCCACCATCTCGTCGCTCGAAAGCTCGCGACCCTCGCCGGCCAGCACGTACTTGCCGGTCTCGGCGTTGTAGAACTCGGTTGATGCCGGATCCATGGCGAAGAGGATGTCGGTGCCGGGCTTGTAGCCGGCCTTCTCGCAGGCCTCAACGATGTAGGCCAGCGGCTCCTCGTTGGTCTTCAGGTTGGGGGCAAAGCCGCCCTCGTCGCCCACACCGCCGCCGAGACCGGCGTCGTGGAGCACCTTCTTCAGCGTGTGGTAGATCTCGGCGCACCAGCGCAGAGCCTCGGCGAAGGTGGGAGCGCCTACGGGCATGATCATGAACTCCTGGAAGTCCACGTTGTTGTCGGCGTGCACACCGCCGTTCAGGATGTTCATCATGGGCGTGGGCAGAAGATGCGCGTTCGCACCACCCACGTACTTGTACAGGGGCAGACCCGATGCCTCGGCAGCGGCATGGGCCACGGCCAGCGACGCACCCAAGATAGCGTTGGCGCCGAAAGCGCCCTTGTTGTCGGTGCCGTCGGCCTCGATCATGGCGGCATCCACCATACGCTGATCCTCGGCCTCAAGCCCGATGAGCGCATCGGCAATCTCGCTGTTCACGTGGGCGACAGCGTCCTGCGTGCCCTTGCCCAGGTAGCGGTTCTTATCGCAGTCGCGCAGTTCCACAGCCTCGAAGGCGCCGGTGGAAGCGCCCGAGGGCACCGCCGCACGGCCGAAGGAGCCGTCCTCCAGCACGACTTCCACTTCGACGGTGGGGTTGCCGCGGGAATCCAGAATCTCGCGCCCGTACACATCGATGATGACGCTCATGTAGTGCCTCCTTGCAGGTAAGGTTGACGCTGTTGTTCAGCATTTTCCATCATACCATGCAAACGCGCCCCGCACAGGAACGTTCCTGCGCGGGGCGCGAAAAGAAGGATGCATCCGCACGGAGAGCCGTCCGGCAATGCAGAGGAGTCGCCCGCTCTGCCGGCGAAAAGAACACCCAGACCGCAGACGCCGCGATCAAGATGAGCGCCCACGGCGGATGGCAAGGCCTAGTGGATGCCCGGCCACACTGCACCGGGATTCGGCCCCGCCACGTCGCGGTTCTCGTCGGTGGTGGGAATGACGCCGAACTCCCGCAGCAGCCCATAGATGTCGGTGTGCTCGATCTCCTTCAACCCGCGCGAGAGCAACAGCTTCTCCAACACGTTCATGTTCATATCGGTAGCAGGCTTCCCGTCGCGCAAAAGCACTGTGGCGTTCAGCAGGCAGCGCAGATCGTAGGCGCTTCCCCACACCTCGGGTACGCCGCGGTCGATGTCGAGCAACGTGTAGACCGCCTCCATGCCCGTGCGCATGGAGTACTCGGTAGTAAAGATGGTGTCGCGCGGCGTCTCGGCGAACTGCCCGATGAAGGCGAAGTTCACCGCGCCTTGCGGTACCACAAGCGGCCGGTCGCCATCGGCGCGGGGCATGAAGAACGCCGTGATGAAGGGCATCATGCAGGGCACCGTGTTCGCGGAGTGCTCGGCCAAACCGGCAATCTCCTCCTCGGGCACACCCAGATGGTACAGCCACTCCTCGCAGATCTCGCGCCCGGTGCAGTCGCGCATGGGCTTCTTCACGTAGTCGCCCGGCACATCGGTGAACAGGCCGTAGAGCCACACGCATACCTGGCCCTTGGGCTGATCGCGGAACTGCGGCTGGCGGTTGATGGTCCACGACAGCAGCCAACTGGAATCGCGCACTGACACGATACCGCCCGTTACCACGCCACCGGAGAGCGGGTCGCGCTTGCAGATGGCCTCGATGTAGGGCAGGATCTTCTCGTCGAGCGTGGTCACCGTGGCGCTTTCCCAGTTGCTCTTCTCCGGGTCGCCGCAGAACTTCTCGGGACGGCCGAAGGCGGGCGACTGAGCCGCGATCTTCTTCCAGAGATCCCATCCGTCGCCGGGAGTAAGCTCGGGGGCAAAGGATGCCGGCGTGTTCTGGCTTCCGAAGGACGAGTGGGCCACCAGGCTGCCGGGCGTGATGAACACCAGGTCGTTCTCGGTCAGCGGAATAGTCTCCTCGCAGCCCGCAACAGGCGTACGCGCTGTCTTCCCGTCGGTCGGCAGGCCCTCGGCCGCCGCCACCACCGCGGAGTCTCCTTCGCGCACCAGGCGAATCTCAGTAGCCAGTTTGCGATTATCGTCAGCAGCCTCGTCGCAGGAGAAGCGCACATCAGTCACATGGGTGTTGAACTGGAAATCGACCCCGTGAGCCTTAAGGTAGTTCACCATGGGCAGGATCATGGACTCGTACTGGTTGTAGCGCGTAAAGCGCAAAGCGGAGAAGTCGGGCAGACCGCCCACATGGTGGATGAAGCGTGTGATGTAGCGCTTCATCTCCAGGGCCGAGTGCCAGTTCTCGAAAGCGAACATGGTGCGCCAGTACAGCCAGAAGTTCGAGTTCAGCACCTCATCGGAGAAGTACTCGGTAATGACCTTATCCTGCAGGTCTTCCTCCGGGGTGAAGAACAGGTTCATGATCTCGGTGCAGGCTTTATCCGACAGGTCGAACTTGTTGTCGGTGTGCGCGTCCTGCCCGCGCTTCTCGGTGGCGCGGCACAGCGAGTAGTTCGGGTCGCGCTTGTTCAGCCAATAGTAATAGTCAAGCACACTCACATCGGGATCCTCGATGGAGGGAATATCGCGGAACAAGTCCCACATCACCTCGAAATGGTTGTCCATCTCGCGGCCGCCGCGCATGGTAAAGCCGAGCCCGGGGTAATCCCATCCGTCGCAGCCACCGCCGGCTCGCGGGTCGCGCTCAAGAATATGAATGCGCTCGCCGGCCATACGCCCGTCGCGCACGAGGAAGCAGGCCGCAGCCAAACCCGCCAGTCCGCTGCCGATGATGTAGGCCGACTTACCTTCCACCCCCTCAGGCGGAAGCGGATGGGCGAAGGCCTCGTAGTTGCCACTGGAGTAGTACATAACGCACGTCCTCTCTTGTCGATAGCGCCAGACTCCTCCATGGTGCCGCGCGTCCAGGCGGCCCACGCCCGCAACCCATCGCCGTTTTCCCCGTGTTGCCAATTGGTCAGCGGGCGTAACCACGATCCGGTCAGATCGGGCACGAACTTGCAAAGATGCAAGATAGGAGCCGATCTGACCGGATTTGGGGGGCGAACAGGACCAAGAAACAGATCAGATCGCCTCTCAACTTGCATTTTCAGGGCGTCCATACGGTCAGATCGGCCATCAACTCGCATTTCTGCAAGTTGATGGCCGATCTGATCTATTCCGCCTTGGCAACCGGCGCCATGGCTCCCTATAATGGCAAGTCATGGAAACCAAACGACATATTCCCCCCTTCGCATACAAGCTCATGCTGCTGGCAGCCACCGTCATATGGGGCTTCGCCTTCGTGGTGATGAAGGATGCCGTGGACGTGCTACCGCCCGCACAACTCATCGGCGTACGCTTCCTGCTGACGGGCCTGCTCATGGCGGCCCTGTTCCACCGCAAGCTGCGCGGTAGCTTGAACCGAGGGTTCCTGGGCGCCGGCCTAGTGCTGGGCGCGGTCACCTTCCTCGCCTTCTGGGTGCAGACGGTGGGCCTGGCTGAGACCACGCCGGGCAAGAACGCGTTCCTCACGGCCACTTACTGTGTCATCGTGCCGTTCATGCTGTGGGCAATCACGCACAAGCGGCCCACCCTCGCCAACGTGGGTGCGGCGGTGCTGTGCGTGGCGGGCATCGGACTCGTGTCGCTCACGGCCGGCAGTTTCACCATGGGCTTCGGCGACCTCATGACGCTTCTGTGCGCCGTGTTCTTCGCCGCCCAGATCATCTCCATCGCGCGCTTCTCGAAGCGCTACGATGTGCTGGGGCTTACGGTGTACCAGTTCCTCTTCGGCGGCGTGATGGGGCTTGCCCTGGGGGCCGCCACGGAGCCCTTCCCGGGCTGGGATGCGATAGGCAACGCCGACTTCCTCTTCAATCTGGCTTACCTCGTGGTGTTCGCCTCAGGCCTGTGCTACGTATTGCAGAACGTGGGGCTGGCCCACGTACCCGAGGCTCAGGGATCGCTTCTGCTATCGTTGGAGTCGGTGTTCGGCGTTCTGGCCAGCGTCATCTTCTACGGAGAAGTGGTCACCGGACGCATGGCCGCGGGCTTCGTGCTCATCTTCGCCGCCATCCTCATCAGTGAGCTGGCACCGACGCGCAAGGCCTCAGAGCAGCAGGGCCGAACCCAGGCAGAGCCCGCAGCCAACGACGAGGACTACGCCGTCGCTTAAGGAGAAGCGGCGGTCGTCTAAGCTGGTGGGATTCCCAACCGCCCCGAAACAGCGCGCATCCATGGCGCAGGCCAAGCGATCGGCGCGACGGAACAGTCCCACGAACAACGGCACCATGAGTCCTGCATTTGCGCGCACACGCACCGCAAGCCCTCCGCCTTCGAGCGGCGCCCCCCGTGAGAGCTGGGCCGCACGCACAGATGCGAGCTCCTCGCCTAGAAGCGGCATGAAACGCAGTGCGATAGCGAGCGCTGTCGTTGCATCGCGCACAGGTAATCCCACGCGCGCAAACGGAGCCAGCAAGCGCCTCAGCGCCTCGGAAAGCTCGGTAGGGGTAGACGCCTCCACGAGCACAATGCTCCCCCACACGAGCAGAACGACACGTATCGCCACAATCAATCCAGCGCCCCAGCCTGCGGCAGTACCGTTGTACAGAAGCAGGAAAGTCGCGATAACGTAGGCGGGCACGCTCCCAAGGGCCACGGTAAGCCATGGCACGCGAGCGAAGGTCGCTGCAACGACGAGCAGGGCCGCAAGAGCCGCCAAGGGCAACGCTCCGCCGGCCAAGAAGAGGGCTGCGGCATAGGCAACCGCGAGCGCTATCTTCACGCGCCCATCAAGCTGCCGCGCATTTCGCGGCAACCATACCGTCCGTTTTCCCTTGAGCATCATAGCCCCAGTATGGCAGGGTCGCTCCAAGCACGTTCGCCCACAATGGGCCCCTTCGGCCAGCGTCATGGCCAATAACTGGTTTTGTGCACTGCGCATAAAAGGGAGCGCCTCCCGATCAAGGGGCGCTCCCTTCACGTCGATGGGCCTATCCCGCGGGGCTCCCGTTAAGGAGGGGTCCGAAGGCCCATCGGCGGCAACGACGGGGCGGTGAGTTAGCGAATCGCCCTATCGCGCTGGATGTCGCACGAACAGCGCGGCCTTACAGGGCCTCGCCGATGCCAGCCGTGCCGATCTTGGCCTGGTCGAACTCGAAAGCGGTTTCGGCAGCCTCGGCTGCGGCCTGCTCGTTACCAAGCGCGTCATCGAATTCGGTGGACATAGTGGCCTCGGCCACCACTTCCTCCTCAATGCGCTCGAGATCCTTGATGGCATCCTCGGTCTTGGCGGCCTCGGTATCGACGAACTCCTTCATCAGCGTATCCTTGTCAGCCATGATACGGCTCCTTTCGTTTCGCAACGATCGTCGTGAACTGGTCTCGTAAGAGCGCGTATCCGTGCCCTTGCAACGCCTATTTTATGGGCCGTACCGTCTGCGCAAACCTGAGCGGCACGATAGTAATTCAGAGGTTGGGCGAGCGTTGCCTTGCTGACACTAAGCTTATTGCTACACAAAAGAGAAGCGACCACCCGTAGGTGGTCGCTTCCGTATAGAACGATGAACCCATCAGCGGCTCATGCGGCTGGCCGCAGCCGGGCGCATCCGAACGATCGGGAAAGACGCCTACTTGACGTCGGCCTTCTCCTCTTCGATCTTCTCGGCGTCGACGGTCTCGGCCTCCTTGGCGGCCTTCTCCTCAGCCTTCTCGGCCTCCTCGCGCGCCTCCTCGACGGCCTCGGCCTTCTCGGCGGCGTCTACGGCTTCGATCTGCTCGATCTTGCCGTCGTCCTCGAAGCCCAGGTTCTCGGCGAGCTCCTCAGACTTCTCCTCGGCCTTCTCCTCCTTCTTGGCGACCTTCTTGGGGGCAGCCTTCTTCGGAGCAGCCTTCTTGGCAGCGGCAGCCTGACGCTCGGCCTTGGGCACGCAGGGCTCGGTCACGAGCTCCATGATGACCATGGGGGCGTTGTCGCCCTTGCGGGGCCCGAGCTTCATGATGCGGGTGTAGCCGCCGGGACGATCCTGGAACATGCCCTGGGCGACCTTCTCGAAGATCTCGCGGACGAGCTCCTTGTCGTTCAGGTAGGCGATGGCCAGACGGCGGGAATGCAAGTCGCCGCGCTTGGCCCAGGTGATGACCTTGTCCACATCGGGGCGGATCTCCTTGGCGCGAGCCTCCACCGTCTTGATGCGGTCGTTCAGGAACAGAGCGGTCACCAGGCTGCGCTTCATGGCCTTAGTGTGGCTCCAGTCGGTGCCGAGCTTCCGCCCCTTCTTGTTGTGTCTCATATCTCGTGTCTCCTAAAGCTTCAAATTGAGGTCCATGGAAATGAGCTTGTCCTTCACTTCCTCGATGGACTTCGCACCAAAGTTTCTGATGTTCAGCAGGTCGTTCTCGGAGAACTCGACGAGCTGGCGCACGGAGTGGATGCCCGCACGCTTCAGGCAGTTGTAGGAGCGGACGGACAGATCCAAGTCCTCGATCTGCTTGTCCAGCTCGGCGTTGGACTCCTGACCCTCCGGCGCGAAGATGGACGGGGCCTCGCCCTCTTCCTCCTCGCCCGTGGCGGCCAGGGCCAGAAACGCGCCCATGTACTGGTTGATGATGTTGGCCGCGCGGCACACCGCCTCGGTGGGATCGATGGAGCCGTCGGTCTCAACTTCCAGAACCAGCTTGTCGTAGTCGGTGCGCTGACCCACGCGGGTGTCGGTCACGTTCATCGTGCAGCGACGAACCGGCGAGAACAGCGAGTCCACATGGATGATGCCGATGGGATCCTCCGTGCGCTTGTTGCGCTCGGCGGACACGTAGCCGCGGCCCACACCGATGCGGATCGTCATGTCCAGCTGGCCGCCATCGGCAACCGTGGCAATGACATGATCCGGGTTCACCAGGTTGAACTGACCCGGAACCTCCAGGTCGGCACCGGTCACCGTGCAGGGACCCTCGGCGAACACATGGGCAGTCGCCTCGTCGGCCTCATCGGACACCTGGGAGAACACCAGGCCCTTCACGTTCAGCACGATGTCGGTGATGTCCTCGATGACGCCCTCGGCGGTGGTGAACTCATGCTGTACGCCCTCGATCTGGATAGCGGTGGCCTTCGCCCCGTCCAGAGAGGAGAGCAGCACGCGACGCATAGAGTTGCCCAGGGTGCTGCCGTAGCCGCGCTCGAGCGGCTCGACGATGTAACGGGCAACGGTGTCGTTGACTTCCTCCGTAGTTACTGTAGGCCTCATGAACTCTGTCATGTGTGAGTAGCCTCCTTAAAAAGCCGCGATTATTTCGAGTACAGTTCGACGATGAGCTGCTCGTTGATGTCCAGATCGATCTGGTCACGCGTCGGGAGGGACAGCACGCTGCCCTGCAGCTTCTCGATGTCAATCTCGAGCCACGCGGGCACCTGCACGCGCTCGTTGGAAACCAGAGCGCTCTTCACGACGAGGAGGTCCTTGGCCTTCGGAGCCACCGAGACGAGCTCGCCGGCACGCACGCGGAAGGACGGGATGTCCACGCGGCGGCCGTTCACGCAGATGTGGCCGTGAGACACCATCTGACGGGCCTCCTTGCGGGTGCGGGCGAAGCCCAGGCGGAAGACCACGTTGTCAAGACGGGTCTCCAGGATGGTCATCAGGTTCTCACCGGTCTGACCCTCCATGGACTTGGCGCGCTTGAAGTACCCACGGAACTGCTTCTCGAGCACGCCGTAGATGAACTTGGCCTTCTGCTTCTCGCGCAGCTGCATTGCGTACTCGCTCTCCTTGCGACGACGCTTCGGCTGGCGGATGGATTCCTTCTTGCTGGAGTAACCGAGCACCACAGGATCGATGCCCAGCTGACGGCAGCGCTTAAGAACCGGAGTTCTATTGATTGCCATAATGTACGATCCTTTCAGTTACACGCGACGACGCTTGCGCGGACGGCAGCCGTTGTGCGGGATGGGAGTGCAGTCCTGGATGGAGGCCACCTCGAGGCCAGCGGCCTGGAGAGAGCGGATGGCGGTCTCACGACCGGAACCCGGGCCCTTCACGTAGACGGCGACCTTCTTCAGGCCGTGCTCCATAGCCGTCTTCGCGGCGGCCTCGGCGGCCATCTGCGCGGCGAACGGCGTGGACTTGCGGGAGCCCTTGAAGCCCACGGTGCCCGCGGACTGCCAGGAGATCACGTTGCCCTGGGGATCGGTGATGGAGACAATGGTGTTGTTGAACGTAGACTTGATGTGAGCGGCGCCCACGGCAATGTTCTTACGCTCGGAGCGCTTGATGCGCGTACGTACTTGCTTCTTAGCCACGGTTTGCTTACCTCACTACTTCTTCTTGCCGCCGATTTGCTTGCGCGGACCCTTGCGGGTACGAGCGTTCGTGTGCGTGCGCTGACCGCGAACGGGCAGGCCGCGACGATGACGCAGGCCGCGATAGCAACCGATCTCCATGAGGCGCTTCACGTTCTGCGAAACCTCACGGTGCAGGTCGCCCTCCACCTTAAGATTCTGCTGGATGTAGTCGCGCAGCTTCGCGAGATCCTCTTCGGAGAGGTCCTTCACGCGAATGTCGGGATCAACGCCAGTATCGGCGATGATCTTCTTGGCCGTGGTCTGGCCAATGCCGTAAATGTAGGTCAAGGCGATCTCAATGCGCTTATTGCGGGGAAGATCGACACCAACGAGACGTGCCATGTTTCTTAGCGTTCCTTTCTTCCTAGCCCTGACGCTGCTTATGGCGCGGATTCTCGCAGATGACGAGAATCTTGCCATGGCGTCGGATGATCTTGCACTTGTCGCACATCTTCTTGACCGAGGGACGTACCTTCATGTCGTTTCCTTTCGGTATGCGGATCGTTCTATACGTGCACGCCCAGCCGCTGGCGATTGTTTTCTCAGCTGTGAGCCCTGACGCGAAGGATCCGGGTCTTCGCGGGGGCGCTCCTTGATCAGCGCGGAAGAACCTACTTGAAGCGGTAGGTGATGCGGCCGCGGTTGAGGTCGTAGACCGACAACTCCACCGTGACACGGTCTCCGGGCAGGATCTTGATGTAGTGCATGCGCATCTTGCCGGAAATGTGGGCGAGAATGGAATGCCCGTTCTCGAGTTCCACCTTGAACATCGCGTTGGGCAGGGCTTCGAGCACCGTACCCTCGAGTTCGATTACATCTTCTTTAGCCAAAAGTCGCTCCTTCAAGCGGTCTGATAAAGCAGCAACGCAAGATGGTAGCAAAAAAGCAAGAGAAATTGAAGGAAAAATTCGCACAAGGGCGTAAAAAACCAAAAAGCGGATTTGGCTTTGGAATGACCTGCTTGTCAGGCCTGCGGTCGAGCCGCGCAGCTCTCAGGAGACAACCGGAGCCGCCAGGTATTATTTGCGCTGCCAAGAGCGCCGCCGCCTTGTCGGCAAGAGGGGATGATAGCACACCCAAGAAGTTGATGCAAGCGAGCGAGCCTCTTCCTGGTTCAAGAGCACAAGCAGAGGCCGCGCGCCACTTCCGACGTCGGCATGCAGGCGCCGGGGTGTCGGAGCAAGCCGTTCGGAGTCCGCTACTCCCCTACGTACTCCCGCTGGCGCTGGCGGGCGAGCTGGAGGCCACGGGCGACGAAGCCCTGGCCGAACACCTCGCGGATCTTCCAGGCGTAGCGGGTCTCGGGTTCGTCGAACTTGCGGCGTTGGAAGGCCAGGCACTCCCGCACCGACTCGCCGAAGTCGTCGTAGAACTCTTCCATGGCATCGATGACCTTCTTCGCGGCCTTCACCACCGAGTGCGCGCTGCCGTCGGGCATGACAATCTTCACCGTCTTCAGGTCGTAGTGCGCCGCGTTCTTGAAGTTCTGTACGGCCTGTACCTGGTCCTTCGCAGCGAGCTGCGGGCCTTCTGTGGAGGCGGCCCACACCAAGAACAGCTGGCTGAACAGCACGTCGCGCTCATCGATGCCGGCGCGCACGAGCGGGTTCAAGTCCACCATGCGCAGCTCGATGTGGCTGATGCCCTCGCGCAACCCCTCCAGACTGTAGGGACCGAAGTTCTTCAGGCGGATGGGATAGTACAGCTCGGACGGGTAGCGGATCATGCCGTTGTCGATGTAGCGCTGGATGGAGTCAGCGTAGGCCGTCGCGCCCGTATAGTCCAGGATGGGCGCAAAGAAGTTCCAGTAGCCAAGCTCGGAGCAGCGCACCGTGGCCAGGCCCTGGAACAAGTCGCCGCCGATCTTGCCCTTCTCCACGAACGACGAGTCCATGACAGGGCTCGCGGCCATGACGGCCGTGAGGATCCAGCCCCAGGTGACGCAGTTTTCAGCCAGGCGCACGTACAAGTCGTCGCGGTAAGCATCGAAGGAGGCGGGAGCATCGGGGCTTTCCGCGCAGGCGATCTCGTAGTCGACGCGCAGAAGCTCCTCGCCGAGCGAGTAGTTGATGTGGATACCCGAGAAGGCCATCTTGTAGCGCCCGTAGCGATCGGAAAGGTACTCGCGGTAGGCCGTCTTGTCGGCATCGGCGCCGAAGTACTGGGCGATAGGAATGTCCTTCTCGCCGAGAATATAGGGCGGGTTGGAGAAGGGCCACAAAAGCTCGCGTTCAGGCAGGTTCGCGATGGCCTGCTGTACGAGGCCGTTGTAGTGTTCCAGCGACTGCACCGCCTCAGCAGCCGTAGGGCACACCGGCGTGTTCACTTCCACCTGATTCTCGGAGAAATCGCGCACGATGTGCACGTCGTCGGCGAAATCGGCAGGGGTATGGGCCAAGAAGCCACCGCCGTCGATGCGCAGGGACTCCTTCTCCAGGCCGAAGCCGCCCTCCAGCAGGTGCGGGCGGACCGAATCGTGACGGGCATGCAGCATAGTTGCCTCCCCAAGGGTGCGCCGGGCAGTACAAGACGGCCCGCATGGCGGCGACCGCGGCCCCGCCATCTCTGATGTTCGCGCTTAAGTTTACCAGTTGACCCCGATGGATGCGGAAACAACAACGCAACGCCATGGTTCGGCCATGATGAAAGAAGCGCTCACGGCTCGAGCCTCATCTCGTAGAGCACGTATCGTTCCGGTGAAGGGTGAAGTGGCTGGGGTACTAGGATTCGAACCTAGGTAGCTGGTACCAAAAACCAGAGTCCTGCCGTTGGACGATACCCCAGTGCCAAGCAGACGAAGGAAAAATGGTGGGCCCTGCGGGGATCGAACCCGCGACCTTGGGATTAAAAGTCCCCTGCTCTACCGACTGAGCTAAAGGCCCGTATCCTTACGTAATGAAATAGTTTATCGCCAAAGAGCACCACCGTCAATGCAGCATTCATCCGCATCGGCAAGCTGTGCTTTCGCCGTCTGGAACGAACGCGGCGTCTACCGCACGCCCTTCTCGGTTTTGGCCACCACCATGAACAGCGCCAAAGCCGCCGCTCCCACTGCAGCCATGGCCAGATACAGGTTCGCGTACCCGATCAGCGGAGCCACCACACCCAGCAGGATGGGGCCTATGCCCACGCCCACGTCGAGCAACATGTAGAAGGTGGCGTTGGCTACCGACAGGCGCGCATCGCTCGTCACGCGCACGGCCATGGCCAGCCCGCATGACTGCACCGTACCCACACCGAAACCGAGCAGCGCCGCCGCGCCCAGCATCATCCAATCGTTCGCGGCGAAGGCGAGCAGCACCATGCCCAAAACGAACGACACGAAAGCGGGCATCATGACAGGATGCGGCCCCACGCGATCGAAGGCGCGACCAGTGAAGGGGCGCGTGATGAACATGGCCAGCGCATACACCACGAAGAACACGCTGGCGGCGCGGGCCAGGCCGATCTCGGTGGCGTAGGGCGTGAGGAACGTGAGCAGGCTGGAATAGCCGAAGAACAGAAGCCCGCACACCACTGCAATGGGCAGCACACCGGCCTCCACGAAGCGCGCGAGGGGGGAATGCTCCACCTTCGCGGTAACCACCTCCTCCAGATGAGTGGAGGGCACCCGGCCGCAGACCGGACAATCGTCATCGGCGCCGGCGCAAACCGGGCAGGTGGCACCGGCCACCACATCCTGGGTGGATGCCGCAGGGCCCGACGCAGACGTGTCGGCAACTCGAGCGCCGACCACCCGGGCCTCATCGGCGGCGGAAGCGGCCTTCTCGCGCGCCTCTTCCAGGGGAGCCGCCGCCAAGGCACCAGCCGCCGCATCGTCGGCCGCGTCCATCTGGGCCATCGCCGCCGCAGCATTCCCCCGCACCTTCGTGGAAGACGCCGGGCGCAGAAGCAGCGCCGCGGGAATGGAGGCGGCCACGAGCACGCTCGCCACCGTGAACACCACTGGGTAGCCGAAGTTGTTCGCCAGGAAAATGCCTGCGAAGGGACCGATGGCGCTCCCCAGAGTGATGGACAGCATGAAGTAGCCGATGCCCTCGCCCTTGCGCTCGGGCGGCACCACGCTCGTGATGACCGTGGCGATGGTGGTCGAGCACACGCCGTAGGCGAAGCCGTGGGCCAGGCGCACGCCGATGAGCGCGCCGATGGGCTCGTTCAGCAGGTAGAGCGCCGTGAGGGCCACCTCCGCAATGCAGCCGACGATGAGCAGGGGCATGCGCCCGAAATGCTCCATGAGGGGCGCGGCGGTGAAGCGCGAGAACAATGTGCCCACGATGAAGGCGCTCGCGCAGAAGGCTGCCACCGCGGCCGGAGCCTCATACACCGTAAGCGCATAGGCGGTCATGACCACCATGAGCATGAAGTAGTTGCCTGCGATGAAGAAGTTCAAGCAGGTGCCCGCGATGAAGTTGCGCGTCCATAGAGGCTGGGGCGCGGGCTTGGCGCACGGCGCGGCCGAGGGAGGGGTCATGCGCGGGGAGGTCGCGGGACGGGCGGAGCGAGGTGCCGGCGTACCAGCGGAGGTTGCGGCCACGCGGGTCGCGGCAGCGGATGAGGCCATTAGCGGCAGTCGCCTTCTTTCGCGATGAGGACGGTCATGGGCGATTCCTTGGTGACCGCGTAGCTGACCGAGCCGAGAAATCCCTTCACGCCACCCTGGCCGCGACTGCCCATGATGATGAGGTCGCAGCCCTCGTCCTTCGCGCAGTTCACGATAAGGTCGGCCGGTGAAGTGCCCTTGAGGATCTTCACCTCCGTAGGGTTCGCCATATCAGCGGCAATGGCCTCAAGCTCGTCACGCACGGCCATGGCGTCGTCCACCATCACCGTATCCATGCCGGCGGCGGCCGACCCCGACGAGAACAGGCGCATGACATGCACGAGCACCACCTCCACCGCAGGGTTCTGGGCGGCTATCTCGCGCATCACCTCGAGGGCGCGATGCGACGGCGCGCTTCCGTCATAGGCCACGAGGATCTTCTTGCACCACATGGGGCATCCTTTCTGTCAGCGAATCTGCCAGGACAGCTATCAAGTCCACCGACCATTGTAGTCCCGCCATGCAACCCCCACGGTTTCTTTGCAAAGTTGTTGAAAAGAAAGAAGAGGCCGCCCAACCCGGCACCGCTCCCGAGCCCCTGTGCGAGTATTCCGCCGGCAGCTGCTCGCCGATGCGCCCATCGGGCGCTATTCCCCCGCCGCCTCCACCACGTCGATGAGCTCCTGCTGCGAGTGCACGCCCAGCTTCGCGTAGATGTTCTGCACGTGAGTCTTCACCGTGTTGCGCGACAGCACCAGCTTCTCTTGGATGTAAGCGGCGTTGCGCCCGTGGGCCAGAAGCGACAGGATCTCGCTCTCACGCGGCGTGAGGCCGAAGGCCGCCGACGTCTCGGCGCATCGACCCTCCAGCGCATCGACTGCGGGCTCCGAGGCGGTCGACGGGCGCGGCGGCGCTTCGGATCCCGCGGCGGCCATTCCAGCAAAGCCGTCACCGACTTTACCCGCGTCGCCGAACGGCCCCGTACCCACGCGCAATGGCGCCACAGCCTCCACCCCGTCGATAGTGGCCTGGAAGCTGAACCCCTTGAGCGCCGTGAAATTCACCGCCAAAAAGCCGAACAGCACCACTGCCACCAGAGTGGAGATGGCGAGGCTCCCCTCCAAGGCCCCCGTCCAATGCCCGAAGGTCGCACCACATAGAAGGCCAAAGGACGAGGCGGCGCGCCCCCACGCGAACACGGCCAGGGCGTTCACCTTGTTGCGCGCGCCGATGGAGGCGAGCGCGAACCACATGAGCACCTCGAAACACTCGCTGCCCGCGAACAGAAGCCCGTTCACCAGCGCCGCATGGGCCACATCCACACGCCCGTTGAGCACGATGATGGAGAGGAAGCCCGCCGTTACGAGCAGGGCGGCCGCCTCGTAGAGGATGTCGGCCTTAGGCTGGCGCGGCAGCAGGGCCAAGACGAGCAGGAGACCTAAGGGTATAACGCCGAGCATCGTGGTCTGGGGCGCCCCGTCCACGGTCTCGAAGGTGAGCGCGAAGCCGTAGGCGATACGGAAGACGAAGATGGCCACGAACAGCCCGTGGGCGAAGGGCAGGTAAGAGGCGGGCTGAGTGATGGACGTCTCCCGCGCGGGCGCCGCGCCGCCCATGACGGCGAGCATCTCGAGCGCGAGGGGGCGGCAGACGGCATACATTACGAACATGATGGACACCAGCACCGCCACGGCCACATCGGGTCCTACGAAGGAGAACGGAATGCGCAGAAGATAGCTCAGGCCGAACGCCGAGGCGATGCACAGCATGCACGAGCGCCGCCCCAACGTGCACAGGGAAATGCCCGCGAGCACCACGATCCAGCGAGACCCGACCGACCGCAGGCACGAGCCCGCTATGAGCATGAGCGGGTTTTGCTGCCACAGGCCGATCAAGATGAGCATGTAGCCCAAGGAGTAGAGGGCCAGAGATGTCAGGGTAATCGGCCCCTCCTTGATGGAGGACGGACGATTCAGCGCCCATACGGCGAGCACGGTCAGCGTTGCCACGCCCACCGCCGAGGATATGTCGCGCGCCTCGGGAGCCAAGCCGATGAAGTGGGGGTAGAGGTACATGTTGGTGAGCCAGGTGCCGAACACCTCGGCCGTCAGGGCCACCAGGCAGCGCAACCAGGCACCGCGAACCGTTGTCGTGGAATGCAAGGCGCCCCTCCTCCCATTGTCTGGCACCAGGGCAAGCGTATCCCATTTCACCCCTCTTTGACAAGGGGAAACGACCAATCTGGTACCAGCGGGGTGAGAAGATTTCCCGCCCAATCCAACGCCAAAATGGTCCTTCCGTGGCGAGGACAAACGACGGCGCGCGGAGCATGATGCAACCAGTCGATGCAGCGGCCCCATGGGAGAGGGCCGACGCAGGGGCCTTGGGCCCCGCGAGCATCTTGAACCCAAGGAGGGACCCATGAAATCTCTGAGCATGAACGTTTCCCGTCGCAGCTTCCTCACCGGCGCCACCGCCGCCGGTGCCCTTGCGGCCCTAGGCCTGGCCGGCTGCGCACCGCAGACCACCACGAGCGCTGCGGGCACCGCAGCCGAGGAAAAGGGTGAAGCCCTGGCCGACACCGGCAGCGACTGGCTCGGCGCCGCCCCCGAGATCGCCGAGGGCGACATCGTCGAGACCCGCGACACCGAGCTGCTCATCATCGGCGCCGGCAACGGCGGCATGGCCGCCGCCGCCACGGCGGCCGATTTGGGGCTCGACTTCACCCTGTGCGAGAAGACCGGCTCCATCCAGCGCACCCGTCACTGGTTCGGCGCCATCAACACCAAGTACACCAAGGAAGCCGGTGTCGAGATTGACACCGCCAAGCTTTTGAACGAGTTCACCCGCTACGCCTCCGGCCAGGCCGATCAGCGCGTCGTGCGCGTGTGGATCGACGAGAGCGCCGAGGTAACCGACTGGCTCGACCCCATCCTCACCGCCGCAGGTATGACCTGCGCCTTCGACACCAATGTCGACCACGAGACTGGCGGCACCGACTTCAACATCTTCCCCATGGAGCACTACTACTCCGGCCAGGACGCCGCCGGCGAGAAACTGGAGCGCAACAAGGTGCTGCTTGCCTACATCAACGAGCGCGGCTACGACGTCACCTACAACCACAGCCTGGTCAAGCTCGTGCAGGATGACGCCGGCAAGGTAACGGGTGCCATCTTCGAGACCCCCGACGGCTACGTGCAGATCAACGCCGCGAAGGGCGTGCTGCTGACCACCGGCGGCTACGTTTCCAACGCCGATATGCTGCGCGCATGCAACCCCATGGTGGAGCGCTGCGTCACCTTGCAGTACGGTTCACCGAACAACACCGGCGACGGCATCAAGGCCGCCATGCACATCGGTGCCCGCAAAGACGCTGTGGGCGCGCCCATGATCTTCGACCGCGGCGCCGTGCTTCCCGGCGAGAACGCCGGCATCGTGAGCGAGCCGGGTGAGCCCGCCACTTTCGTCGGCACCGACAAGCAGTTCAACCTGGGCAGCCAGCCGCTCATGAAGGTGAGCCGCGACGGCAAGCGCTTCGTGAATGAGTCCACTCCCTACGACTTCTGCTGCTTCGCCGCCGCCGGCAACGAGGGCGGCGTGTTCTGCCAGGTGTTCGACTCCAATCTGAAGGAGGACGTGAAGCGCTTCAACACTATCGGCTGCTCGCGCCAGACCCAGCAGCTTCTCGCCGCCGAGGCCAACACCCCGCTCGACGAGATCTACGCTGATCAGCTGGAGAAGGGCACCATGGTGAAGGCCGACACCATGGACGAGCTCGCCGACAAACTTGGCTTTACGGGTGAGGCCAAAGACGCTTTCCTCGCCGAGGTAGACAAGTACAACGGTTTCTTTGACGCCCAGAAGGACACCGATTTCGGCAAGGAGGCCTACCGCCTGTCCGAGCTGCGCCAAGCGCCCTTCTACGGCATCTGGTACGGCGGCTCCATCCTGACCACGGTGGACGGCCTGCGCATCAACCCCGACATGCAGGTACTCAACGAGGAGGGCCATGTGATCGAGGGCCTCTACGCCGCCGGCGACTGCTCGGGCAGCGTGTTCGCCAACAACTACCCCGAGTACATCGTGGGCTGCGCATGCGGGCGCACCATCACCTTTAGCCGCCACGCCGTGCGCCACATGGCAGGCGATCTGGCCTAAGCGGGAACTGCGGGTAGCGGGCGCTCCCCTCCCTCGCCAGCTGCCGCTTCCATAGAAAGAGGGCTCAGCACTACGCTGAGCCCTCTTTCATGTACCAGCAAGGGGGCTGCCGGCGGTGTTCCCCTACTCCGCGACGAAGGTGTCGCGGTCGGGGGCGAAGGACTGCATGGCCTCGATGGTGCGGGCAAAGAGCTCGTCCAGCTCCCAGCCGAGCATCTCGGCACCCGAAGAAATCACTTCGCGGCTCACGCCGGCGGCGAAGCGCTTGTCCTTGTACTTCTTCTTGAGCGACTTCACGTTGAAGTCCATGACGCTCTTGCTCGGGCGCATGACGATGGCCGCGCCGATGAGCCCTGTGAGCTCCTCAGTGGCGAACAGGATCTTCTCCATCTGAAGCTCGGGCTTGGGCAGCTCGGGATTGAAGTCGGAAGTGTGCGACTGGATGGCACGGATGAGCTCGGGCGTGCCGCCGGCGGCCTCGATGAGCGGCGCGGCGTAGATGGTGTGTTTCTCCGGCTCATCGTCATGTTCTTCCCAGTCCAGATCGTGCAACAAGCCCACAATGCCCCAGAACTCCTCGTTTTCCGGATCGTACTCGCGGGCGAAGTAACGCATGGTCTGCTCTACCGTCTCGCCGTGCTCCAGGTGGAAGGGGTCCTTGTTGTGGGCGGCGAGCAGATCGTAGGCCTCCTCGCGCGTCATGCCGGCGGAAAGCGCTGTCATGAACATCTCCTCTCGTCTCTTTTTTCGTTCTCTCCTACTATAGCGGGATGGGCCCTCCCCGCGCCAGAGAGTTCCCCACAAAGATTCGAGGCGGCAATTTCAGTTTCAGACAAAACTTCCGGGAGCGACCGCGCTTAGAACACCACGCCAAGGCCGTTGCAGATGAGCCCCCAGAACACACCCGTGGCGTACAGCACGGCAATGATGGCCACGTTCTGCTTCCAGTGGCGATTGGCTCGCACGAGCACGAGCAGGCCCACACCGGCGCTCACGAGCAGGCCCGCGAGCATGGCCCCGGCCCCGAGCACCCCCTCAACGTACAGCTGGGCGATGACCACGCTGGCTGCGCAGTTCGGAATGAGGCCCACGAGCGCCGTGGCGAAGACGGAGAAGCTCGGGTTCTCGCCGAGGAACTGGGCGAGCGCGTCCTCCCCCACCGTTTCCAGCACCACGTTCAGCGCGATGGTAATGAGGAAGATGAACAGCGTCACTTGCACGGTGTGCTTTGTGGCGCTCTTCAGAATGCCCTTCCACCCATGGCCGTGGCTGTGGGTGTGCTCCACGTCGTCGTGATGCTCGTAGGCGCGCTCGGGAGCTTGCTCGCAGGCGTGGCAGTCGTGGTTGCATCCGCACTGGTCCTGTTCGCACAGCTCGTGGATGCGCAGACGCTCCTTGTCGCGACGCGCGAGGCGCAGCACCGCGTCCACGATGAAGCCCATAACCATGCCGATGACCACCTTCGCGCCCATGATGGACAGGATGGTGTTGCCCGGCACCGCCTCGGCCAGAAAGATCGGCAGCATCTCGTCGGAGGTAGACAAGAACACGGCGAAGAGCGTGCCCAGGGTGATGACGCGGCCAGCATACAGCGTGGCCGCGGCGGCCGAGAAGCCGCACTGAGGCACCACGCCCAGAAACGCGCCCACGATGGGCCCGGCCGCGCCGGCGTGCCGGATGGCCTCCTGGGTCTTGCCGCCGGTCTTGTGCTCGAGCCACTCCATGGCCAGATAGGTGACGAACAGAAACGGGATGAGGTAGAGCGTGTCGGCAACGGAGTGCTCCAGGACATGCTCGGCTATGTGCATGATTTCTTCCATGGGCTCATTGTAGAAGAAAGGCGCTCCGAAGAGCGCCTTTCCGCGAGTTAGTTTGTCGAGCGGTTACTGAACCGGCAGGCCTTACGGGCTTGCGGCTTAGTACATCCCGCCGCCGCCCTGCATGCCGGCGGCCAGGGCGCTCAGATCGGGACCCTCCTTGGGGATCTCGTTGATGGTGGCCTCGGTGATGAGGATGAGGGCCGCCACGGAAGCCGCGGACTGCAGCGCGGTGCGGGTCACCTTCACCGGGTCGTTCACGCCCATGGCGATCATGTTACCGTACTCGCCGTTGGCGCAGTTCAGACCCTCGCCCTTCGGCAGGCTCTTGACCTTCTCCACCACCACGGAGCCCTCGAAGCCAGCGTTCTGAGCGATGGCGCGCATGGGGGCCTCGATGGCCTTGCGGATGATGTTGATGCCGACTTCCTCGTCCTTGTCAGAAGCCTGCACGGAATCCAGGGCGCCGATGGCGTCCACCAGGGCCACGCCGCCGCCGGCGACGATGCCCTCTTCCACGGCCGCGCGGGTCGCCTGCAGGGCGTCCTCGATGCGGGACTTCTTCTCCTTCAGCTCGGACTCAGTGGCAGCGCCCACCTTCAGCACGGCCACGCCGCCGGACAGCTTCGCCAGACGCTCCTGGGCCTTCTCGCGGTCGAAGTCGGAATCGACGCGCTCCAGCTCGGCGCGGATGATCTGGATGCGGTTCTGGATGTCTTCCTTCTTGCCAGCGCCGTCCACGATAAGAGCGGTGTCCTTGGTGACCTTCACGGTCTTGGCGGTGCCGAGCATCTCCATGGTGGCGTCGGCCATGGTCATGCCGAAGTCCTTGTCGATGACCTGGGCGCCGGTGACCACGGCGATGTCCTCCAGAATGCGCTTGCGGCGGTCGCCGAAGCCGGGGGCCTTGATGGCGACCACGTTCAGGGTGCCGCGCAGGCGGTTCAGCAAGATGGTGGAGAGAGCCTCGCCCTCGACGTCCTCAGCCACGATGAACAGCGGACGACCGGCGCGCATGATCTCCTCCAGCAGCGGAACCATGTCCTGGATGGAGTTGATCTTCATATCGGTGAGCAGCACGAAGGGATCCTTCAGCACCGCCTCCATCTTCTCCATGTCGGTAGCCATGTAGGGAGAGATGTAGCCGCGCTCGTACTGCATGCCCTCGACGATCTCCATGTCGATACCGAAGATGGTCTGGGACTCCTCGACGGAGATGGCGCCATCCTTGCCCACGGCGTCCATGGCCTCGGCGATCTTGTCGCCAATGGCCTCGTCGCCAGCGGAGATGCGGCCGACGTTGGCCACCTGCTCCTTGGTGGACACGGGGGTGGCGTCGGCCTTGATGGCGGCCACGATGGCATCGGTGGCCTTCTCGATGCCGCGGCGGATGCCCAGGGCGTCGGCGCCGGCGGTCACGTTCTTCAGGCCCTCGGAGACGATGACGTCGGCGAGCAGGGTGGCGGTGGTGGTGCCGTCGCCAGCCACATCGTTGGTCTTCACGGCAACCTCGCGCACCAGCTGGGCGCCCATGTTCTCAACGGGGTTCTCCAGCTCAACTTCCTTGGCGACGGTCACGCCGTCGTTGGTGATGAGCGGGGCGCCGTAGGACTTCTCCAGGGCAACGTAGCGGCCCTTGGGGCCGAGCGTCACCTTAACGGCGTCGGCCAGCTTGGACACGCCCGCGGCCAGGCCGGAGCGAGCATCGGTATCGAACTTGATTTCCTTAGCCATAAGTTCGCGTTCCTTTCAGATTCTGTATCAAACGAAGTAAAGCGTGTTATTCAACAACCGCGAAAATGTCGTCGGCGCGGAGAATAAGCACGTTCTCGCCGTCGAGGGCAATCTCGGTGCCGCCGAACTTGCCGTAGATGACCTTGTCGCCCACCTTGACGGGCATGGGGATCAGCTTGCCGTCCTTGTCCATCTTGCCCTCGCCCACGGCGAGAATGGTACCGGTCTGGGGCTTCTCCTTGGCATCGGAGGCCAGGAACAGTCCGGAGGCGGTGGTGACCTCGGCCTCGTCCTGCTTCAGGATGACGCGGTCGCCCAGAGGCTTCAAATTCATAGCTTGCCGTCCTTTCAATGGTTTGCGTAGTGCGGGTGCACAACCTCTCATTTAACCACTCGATCGGGTTAAGTGCTAGCACTCCGCAACTACGAGTGCTAAACAGGTAGACATCATAACAGCAACGGGACGGAAAGCAAGGGGGCGGCCTGAAAAACTTGAGTTTTTTCCGCTCAAGTTTCCTATGATTATGCCCTTGATCAGGTATTACCTAAATGCATCGATTTTTGTGCACCTGCGCAGATACATCTCATGTTGTCCTGGGCGAAGCGAGCTGAAGATTCGGGCGGGATCCTTCGGCGATGCGTTCAGAATGACGCGAGGGGCTTCGGTGATGCGCTCAAGCTGATGCGGGGGAAGCAGGCGTGACAAGACCCGTCTCGTAGGCGAACACCACGAGCTGGGCGCGGTCGTGAGCATCGGTCTTCGCCATGATGCGCGCCAGGTGCGTCTTCACCGTGGCCGGCGAGATGAACAACTCCTCGGCTATATCGTCGTTGGAAAGGCCGCGAGCAACCAGCATGAGAATCTCGCGCTCGCGGTCGGTGAGCGAGGCGAGAGCGGCCCGGCGCCCGTCGGCGGCCTCGGCGCTCCCCCACCCGGCCCGCGGGCGGGCAGCCACGAAGGTCTCCACGAGCCGGCGCATCACCGAGGGCTGGATGAGCGCGTCGCCGTCGGCAACCACGCGGATGGCAGCGGCAATGTCGTCGGGGTCGGCATCCTTCAAAAGGAAGCCGCTCGCGCCGGCGGCCAGGGCGTCGAAGACGTACTCGTCAATATCGAAGGTGGTGAGCACGAGCACCCGCGTCTTGGCCAGCAGGGGGTTGCCCGTGATGGCGCGCGTGGCCTCGATGCCGCTCATCTCGGGCATGCGGATGTCCATGAGCACTACGTCGGGCTTGAGACGCTGGGCCTCGGCCACGGCCTGGGCGCCCGTCTTGGCCTCGCCGACGATCTCGATGCCCTCGTAGGTGGAGAGGATCATCTTGAAGCCGCTGCGCACGAGGTCCTGATCGTCTACCACCAGAACGCGAATAGGATCAGCCATCGGATTCCTCCTTCTGAACGAGGGGCATGGCCACGGCGATGCGCACACCACCCCAAGGGCTGCGCTCGGCGGCAAAGGTGCCGTGCAGAAGGCGCGCCCGCTCGCGCATGCCCACAAGGCCGTGGTGGTCGGCCAGCGCCTCCACCCCTGCCAGCCCGCGCCCGTCGTCGTCAACGGTCAGATAGGCCCAGCCCGTGCCGGCATCGGCTGCAAGGGCAATAGCAGCGCGAGTGGCACCGGCATGGCGCACGATGTTGGTGGCCGCCTCGCGGGCAATGCCGTAAAGCGCCACGTCGATGAAAGCCGGAACCTCGACGCGGTCGTAGCCTTCCATGGCCAACGAGGCCTGGACGCCAGCGCCTTCTAAGTAGGCCACCAAGTCGACCATGCGCTCGGTGCCCTCGGTGGGCGCAGTCTCAGCCGGCCCCTCGCCCGTGCGCAGAACGCCGATCATAGCGCGAATCTCTTCCAGCGCCGTCTTCGCCGTACGGCGCACCTCAGCTATGGCCTCGCGAGCTGCAGCGGGATCGCGCTCCACCAGCCGCTCGGCGGCCGCCGCCTGAATGCTCACCGCCGACAACGAGTGCGCCGTGATGTCATGCACCTCCCGCGCAATGGACACGCGCTCGGCCTCTACCCGGCGGCGCGCCTCGGTCTCGCGGGTGCGCTCGGCGGCAAGCGCCCGCTCCTCGATAGCCTGCGCCCGTTCCTGATGCTCATGCAGCGCATAGCCGGCAAAGGCGGCCGCCAGAGCCAAAGCCACGTTCTGGAAGGCGGTGAGCTGGGTTAAGATGCGCGACTGGTCGGGCGGCACGGGAGCAAACAAGAGCACAGCGGCCATCAGCACACAGGCCGCCACGGCCTCGCCGCGGCTTCGGGATGAGGCCACGGTGAACAGCGCCACAAGCGGTCCGGCAATGGAAAGTGCGATGCCGCTCATCTCTGCCTGCAGCAAACACCAGGCCAGAAGCGTCCATGCGAAGACCACCCAGGGCAGCTTGCGCCGAGCAACGAGCGGCAAGGTGGTGAAGGCGATGGCCGTCAACGACAGCGCCGTGGGAACCATGGCTTGGATGCCCATGAGGCGCCGCATAAAATCGTCGGGAATGAGAAGGTTTACGGCTAGCGTGAGCTGCAAGCACGCGAAGCCGAAGGCTCCCAGCGCGATAACCGCGTCGATGAGCCAGTCAGTAGCAGTAAGCCGCTCGGGCACATGTCGGAATATCTTATCCATGAGCACCATGGTAAACGAGCGGAGCGTCGCCCGCCATACCCCGCCCGATGTAGTTGCGAGGCTGTTAAGCGTAGAACGCCACCGCGGGATACGGGGGCTCCAGCGCGCGCTTGAAGGCGTTGGCGGCCGTGCGCGCAAGCACGTAGTCGACCAAACGTCCGGCCTCTTCGGCCGAATGGCCATCGGTCTGCAGCAGAGCGGCAATCTCATCGGCACCCCGCCCCTCTTCCACGCCGGCCACCAGAATACGGTCCAAGGTGGCATAATCCACGCCGAGGGACTTCTCGTCCTCCTGGTTGGGGGCGAGCTCGGCCGAGGGAGGCTTCACGAACACGTTCACGGGAATGGGCGGCGTGACGCCTTGCTCGGCAGCGCGGCGGTTGCGGGCGCGGGCCATGGCGAACACGTCAGTTTTGTACACGCCACCCAAGGGCGCGAAGGCGCCGGCGGTATCGCCGTAGAGCGTTGAATACCCCATGCACGCCTCGGACTTGTTGCCCGTGTTCAGCATGAGCCACCCATACGCATTCGACAACGCCATGAGACACACCATACGGCAACGCGCCTGGGTGTTCTCGGCGGCAAGACCCGTAAGCGCGCCCCCACAAGCCGGAGCCAGCACGCGCTCGAAGGCCTCGAAGGGCTCGCAGATGGAAACCGTGCGCACCGCGATGCCCACGTTGGCGGCGAGCGCCTCGGCGTCGTTAATGGACGACTCGCTGGAATAGGGGCCGGGCAACATGACGCCGTGCACGTGGTCGGCGCCGAGCGCGTCGACGGCCATCACGGCCACGAGCGACGAGTCCATGCCGCCGGAAAGCCCGATAACCACATCGGTGAACCCGGCATCGCGCACAAAGGCGCCCAGAGCGTCGGTGCAGGCATCGTACATTGCGAGGGGCTCCATAGCCGTTCCTTTCGGTAGACGTTACGAATCCCAGTATGACACTGCTTTGTTTCGGGGCGATTACTCGTCGGGCATGTCCACTTCGATGGAATCGATCTGCAGTTCGCGCCCTGCCAAAAGCTCGGTGGCAAAGCTGTCGCATTTCGGGCAGAAGCGGCTGTACAGGTCGTGCTCGAACTCCTCGCCGCATTCCAGGCACAGGCTGCGCGGACGGATCATCGTGAGGTCCAGCGTGGCTCCGCGCGTGAAGTCGTCGGATTCGGCCAGCGCTTCGAAGGCGAAGACGAGGGCATCTTCCACCGCCTCGGTAGCCTCGCCGATAGACACCTTCACACCGAGCAGCTTGCGCGCGCCCTCGGCGCGGGCGGCTTCCACCGCCGCATCCATCACTCCGGTCATCAGCCCTAACTCGTGCATGCGGTTTCCTTCCCGACCTCTGTTGAACCCGATATAGAAAGGGCGGGGTCTCCCCCGCCCGAAACGTCAGATACGCGCTCGCTATTCGTCTTCCTCGGCGGCCAGACGCTCGTTCTGCGCCTTGATACGCCGACCGAGCACCACGCGAGCAATGAAGAGGCTGCCCTCGTAGAGCACGATCATGGCCGCGAACATCAGCAGCATGGTAACCGGCGAGGCGTCCGGCGTGACCACGGCGCAGATGACCATGAGCACCACGTATACCGTGCGCCAGCTCCCGCGCAGCTTCTTGTACGGAATAACGTCGAAGATAACCAGGTAGAACACGATGAGCGGCAACTCGAAGGCGAAGCCGAAGCCGAGCTCGAACTTAATGATGATGTCGATGTAGGAGCTCATGCGCGGCGCCACATAGCCGAGGCCCATGGCCTGGTCGGTAAGCCACTGGAACGCCGGGTTCAGGATGACGCAGTAGCAGAACACCGTGCCGATCATGAACAGGGCCACTGCCGCGGCGAAGGTGGGAACGAACCACTTGCGCTCGCTCGGCTTCAATGCCGGCAGAAAGAAAGCCAGAAGCTGCCACAGAATAACAGGAGAGGTGGCCACAATGCCGGCCCAGACCGATATCTGGAAGCGCACGGCAAAGGCCTCGAAAGGATCAATGGCCTGCAACGACGCCATACCGGTGGCCGGGTTCACCGGCAGGTACTCGGCAATGGGCATGAGCAGGAACTGACCCATGGTGGGTGTGGCCATGTAGAACACGATGACGGCAACCGCCAGACAGGCGACGATGCGCACAAGGCGCATGCGCAGCTCGCCCAGATGGTCGAAAAGCGGCATGCGTGCCGGTCCGATAGGCATACTAGTTCTCCTTCTTCTCGGCAGGGGCGGCGGGAGCCTCGTCGGCAGCCTCGGTCACCGTCTTGGCGGCCTCAGCGGCCTTCTTGGCCTCGGCTTCGGCCTTGCGTTTGGCCTCGGCCTCCTCGCGCTTCTTGGCGGCCTCAGCCTTGCGGGCCTCGGCAGCCGCCTTCTTCTCCTCGGCCTCCTTCGCCTTGCGCTCCTCGGCCTCGGCCTCCTTCTTGGCCTGACGCTCCTTGTCGTAGCGGGCCTTGCGCTCGGCGAAGCTCTCGGGCTTGGCGGGCGCGGCGTCGGCAGCCTCGGCCTTAGCGGCGGCCGCTGCTGCGGCGCCGGCGGCGGCCGTAGTGGTGCCGGCCTTCTTCGAGGCCTCGCTCACCTTCTTGGTAGCCGTGCTGGCCGCTTTTTTGGCGGCCGCAGCCCCCTTGTTGGCCTTAGCGGCCACATCGTCCAGCGCATCAAGCGGGTTCTTGAACGGCTCATCGGAGTCCTTGTCGAACACCATCTCGCCCTTCAGCACGCCGCTCATCTCCTCTTGGGCGCTCCTGAATTTCGCAATGGCCTTGCCGAGGGTCTTCGCCATGGCAGGCAGCTTGTCGGGCCCGAAAATGAGGAACCCGAACAGCAGAATGAGGAAAAGCTCGAATCCGCCGATTCCAAACACGTCGCGATCCTTTCGTGAAGCTCTACATGGAGAGCACGGTCAGAGCCATTGTGGGGATGCACAGGGCAAGCACGAGGATAACGCACACGACGATGGTGAAGATTTTCTTTGTGCGGGCCTTGGCCTCGGCCGCCTCCTTAGCGCGCCGCTCGCGCTCCTCGGCAGCACGGATGCGCTCGGCCTGCTGCTTGCGGGTCGTGTTCTTCGCGCCGGTCTTGTTCTTCTTTTGAGACATCGCAGATGCTCCTCGTATCTTCTTTCTTAGCAAATTCGGCATTATCGCAGATTGCGCCGCCGAGCGCCAGAGGAAAACCCTCTAGCCCAGGGCGGCGCTGCACGAATTCCACGGTTAACCGCGACAAGAGCGCCGCGCGAGGCCCTAGACCTCCGGACGCAGCTTGCTGCGAATCTCGATAACGCGCGCGATATTCTTCGCCACCTCCACCTTCACATGCCAGCGATTCTTCTCGTACAGCACGCTGCCGTCCACCATGGTCATGAGCACGTCGGCGGTAGTGCAGGTGTTCACGACAGCGGCCACCGGATCGGTGGTGAAGGACTGGTGCGAGCTGGACAGGTCCACGGCAATGAGGTCGGCGCACTTGCCGATTTCCAGCGAGCCCACCTTGTCCTGAAGGCCGAGGGCGCGCGCACCCCCGATCGTGGCAACCTCGAGCATTGTGTGGGCGTCGAGGAAGTCGGTATTCACGGCGCGCTGCAAAAGCATCCCGAGGCGCATCTCGGAGAGCATGTCGGTGGACTCGGTGGCAGCAGGCGAATCGGTGCCGAGGCCCACGCGCAGGTCAGCACGGAGGAACTCGTCGAGCGGTGCCACGCCCATACCCAACTGGGCGCAGGCGCGCGGGCACACGCAGACGGCCACATCGTACTCGCGCAGCTTCCGCAGATCCTCGTCATCGACGCAGACGGCACCCACGATCATGACGTTGGGGGCTTCGAACGCGCTCCAGTTCAGAGCGTAGCGTACAGGGCTCACGCCGGTGGGCAGCCAGGGGGGAATCTCCACGTAACCGCGCTTCACATCGCCGCCATGCACCTGGAAGGGCGACGAGCCGTACTTCACGAAGTCGCACTCCTCGCGACTGCCAGCGAGCCACATGGCCACGGGCAGGTTCTCCTTGGTGGCGAACTGCGAGACAGCTGTGAGCATGGCCGGATGGTTGGTGAACAGGGGCGCAGGCGCAATGCCGATGGTCACGCGATCGGAATCGACCTCTTCGCGCCAGTGCAAGATGTCCTTCTGGGCCAGCTGCATGGCGGCGTTGATGCGGTCGCGGTCCATGGCGCCCACGCTGCGGTAGATGACCGAACGCAGGCCGAGCTTGTTCACAGCGGTGCACGAGGCCCCGGTCACCGTGATATCGGCCACCGTGGTAATGCCGCTGGAAAGCGCGTCAAGACCGCCCAGAATGGCGGAATCGAACCAATCGACGGCTTCGAGCCGACTCGACTTGCGGCCCACTTCCGACAGCCACTCCACATAGGGAACGTCGTTCACCACGCCGCGCAGCACGGACTGCTCGAGGCGGGTGTGCAGATCGACCAGGCCCGGCATGATGGCAGCCAGCCCCTGGTCGATAACTTCCTCGTCGGGGTAGCGCAGGCGCAGCATGTCGGCACTGCCGATGTCGCGGATAACGCCGTCGCGCACGAGCACCGCGCCATCGACGATGGGCTCGGAGGTGACGGGCAGGATGTACTGGGCACAAAGGAGCATGGTGCCTCCCTTCTTGCGAGGAGGGGTACGCGATCAGCGACCCATGATAGCATGAGGTTCGCGCCGTGCGCGGATAGGCGCGCGCGATTTGCGGTGCGGGGGCGTATACTGGGGGCCGAACGTTGACCGAACCGCTGCGCGGAATCTTTTCGGGGGCCACAGGGTCCTCGGCCGCGCGCGATACCGGGCCCCATCGCCCGACGATCCGAGGAGCTGCACCCCATGACCATCGACACCGCCACTGGGCTGGAGGCCCCCGCTGAGCTTTCCAGCGAGCGCGTGCGCGACATCTTCTCGTCCATCGCGCGGAAGTACGAGCGGTTCAACGCTATATCCAGCTTCGGCGCCTACAAGCTGTGGCTGGCGGGCATGATGCGCCAGGCCCCCATCGAGGAACACCACGACGTGCTGGACATCGCCGGCGGCACGGGGGATGTGACCTTCACCGTGGCGCGCGCGAAGCATCCACGCCACATCCAGTGCACCGACCTGGTACCCGAGATGCTGGACGTGGCCCGCATGCACGTTGACGAGGGCGACGGAGCCGGCGTGCCCATCGATTTCGACGTGGTGGACGCCCAGGATATTCCCTATGCCGATGCATCCTACGATGTGATCACCATGGCCTACGGCATCCGCAACATGCCCGACCGCCCGCGCGCCCTGGCCGAGATGTTCCGTGTTCTGCGCCCGGGCGGCTCGCTTGTGTGCCTGGAGTTCTCCACGCCGCCGAACGGAACCTGGCGAGCGCTGTACCACTTCTATCTGCGCCACCTCATCCCGTTCTGGGGCGGCCTTATCACCGGCGACAAAGACGGCTTCGTGTACCTGGCGAAGTCCATCAAGGCCTTCCCCGACCAAGAGGGCCTGGCCACCATGATGCGCGAGGCCGGTTTCACTGATGTGACCTGGAAGAACTACACCGGCGGCATTGCCGCCGTGCACGTGGCGAAAAAGCCGGAGTAGCCGGTAGGCCATGTTCGGGTTCGTGGTAGCCGATGCGGGCGCGCTTTCCGAGGAGGAGAAGGACCGCTACCGGGCGGTGTACTGCGGGCTGTGCCTGGCGCTGCGCGATCGGTACGGGCAGCTGTCGCGGGCATGCCTGACCTACGATCTCACCTTCTTCGTGCTGCTATGCAACTCACTGCATGAGCCGCCCGAGACACGGGGCGCAAGCCATTGCGTGATGCACCCGGCCCCGGCATCCCCCCGCGCCTGGGCCCGCTCGTCGTGGACCGACTACGCGGCCGACCTTTCCGTGGCGCTCGCCTACCACAAGGTGCTCGACGACGCACACGACGACGGCGACGTGAAGGCCCGCGCGGCGGCACGGCTGCTCGCCGGCGCCTATGGGCGCGCACGGGCGCGCATTCCCGAGCAGTGCGCCGAGATAGAGCGGGCCATGGCGGCTATCCGGACCCTTGAGCGAGAAGACGCGGCGACCGATCCCGATGCGGCGGCGCGGGAATTCGGGCGCATGCTCGGGCGTCTGTTCGCCCGCGGCCAGGGTTTCTGGACCGACGCCATGGAAGAGCTCGGACAGGGTCTCGGGCGCCTCATCTATCTGATGGACGCCGCCGTCGACTTCGCCGATGATGCCGCTTCGGGCAGCTACAACCCCTTCGTGGCGCTCAACTCAGATGCCGACGCCATGCGCGCCACACTGGCTTTGGCCGCTGCCGATACGGCCGTGCCCTACGAGCGGCTGCCGCTGGTGCAGGACACGCACCTCATGGACGCCATCTTGTACTCGGGTATCTGGGCGCAATTCAACAAGGCCTATCCGCCCGAAGAACACACCGAGCAAAGCAAAGGGGACCCGCTAGGCGAGCCCCCTCGAAACTGACAGTATTCGAAACCGCGCCGCTATTAAATGAATGCGGCGAGCAGGCTGGCAGCCTGCTTGTAGAACGGCACGCGCGACTCCTTCTGCACCGCCTCGGCGAACTGCGGCATCCACACCTTTGCATGGTCAGCCACAAACTCGTCCCAGGCCGCCTCGGGAGAGCCGCCGGGCAGATCGCCCGAAGCCACCACGTCACCAGGCTCGGGACCCTCGTCCTCGGCAGCGAACTCGTCGATGTCCTCGCCAATCTCGTGGTACTGCTCGGCCTGCGCCTCGGTGGGGGCGCCATCGCCGCCAGCCGCCACATCGGCTGCGCCCTCGGCATCCAGCGCGTCAGCCGCGGCGCGCAGGGCCAGGTACTCCAAGAGCTCCAGCTCGGTCCACACGGCATCGAGCGGCTCGTTGGTGCCCTCAGGACGACCCAAGCCACAGCTCTTGCAGAAACGTTCCACGGCCATGGAATGCGGGTTCACGAACAGCAGCGGCTGCACGCCCTCGGCCTGGGCACGCCACACGCCCTCATAGGGGCTGCACACAGCCTGCGGGGCACCCACGAACAGGCGCGTGGCCTCGGGGCGCAGTTCCTTCTGGATCTCAGCCGGATCGGGCAGCGCGGCGGCCTCGGCGGCCCCCGGAGCCGCGGCGACATTCCAGCTCATACCCAGAGCGCCGGCAATCTCGTCGGCCGCCTCGCCCCACTCGCCCGAGGCGATGGCATCGGCCAGCACGGTATCCTCGGGATAGCGGAACGACAGGGCCAACAGCTCGCACATCGCCGCACGGGCCTGCCAGATGTCAGCAGATACGGTCATGGGAGTTCCTCCTTCGTCGGTTTTGCTTGGCGCTAGTATAGCGTGAATGTCTGGCCCGGCATCGCAAGAGGGCCGTCCCGCTACAAGGAAATCGGCTCATTTTGCTTATTTTTTCCCGCTGTTAGATTCCGCACCCGATCGCTCGGCCCCGCGGGGCAAATTCCTCTAAAGATAGCCAGGCATTTCGCGCAGAACACCTCGGGCAGGTGGCCGATTTACCGCACAAGACACTCTCATAAGATCTAACAGCGGAAATTTCCCGCCAAAAGAGAGGTCCTTCCTATCCGGGAAACAAACGGATCGGCCTTTCGGCTTCCAAGCGCCGGTCGTTTGGTTCCCCAGCCGTCATCCTCTCGCACGTTCTCGCATCATCAACCGAAGCCCGGACGCAACAATGGAAAAGTTTTTTCGTTGCCGAGCCCAAAGGCGCCCCTATTCCACACGCAGCATGCGATAGCCGATGCCAACGTGGGTCTGCAGGTACACGGGGTTGGCCGGATCGGGCTCGATCTTCTTGCGCAGAGTGGCCATGAAGACGCGCAAGCTGGGGAGATCGCTCGCCAGGGCCTGGCCCCACACCTCCTTGAGAATGTAGTTGTGGGTGAGCACCTTGCCGGTGTTGCGCGCGAGGAGGGCCAGCAGCTTGTACTCGATGGGCGTGAGGTGGATCTCCTCGCCATCGCGGGTTACCACCCCGGCATCGAAATCGACGACGAGCCCCCCGTTGCGGTAGACCTCCGGCGCGCTTGACGGAGCAGGTTCATCGTAGGCGAGACGCCGCACAGCCACCCGCACGCGGGCCAGCAGCTCCTCTACCGAGAAGGGCTTCGTAAGGTAGTCGTCAGCCCCGGCGTCGAGCGCCCCCACCTTGTCGGCGTCTTCCTGGCGCGCCGACAATACGATGACCGGCATACGCGACCACCCGCGCAGGGCGCGAATAACATCCACACCGTCGCGATCGGGCAGCCCCAGATCCAAGATGACCAGGCCGATATCTGCCGAGCACGTGAGTTCGGCCAAGGCCGCCGTGCCCGTAGCCGCCTCGCGATGGGCGAACCCGTGCACCTCGAGGGCCGTGGCCACCAGATTGCGCACCGCCGGGTCATCTTCCACCACCAAGATGACAGGCTTGTCAGCATTCGCGCTCATCGCCTCCCCTTCCCCGTGTTTTCGACACCCTCGGCACCCTCGCTCATCTCGGCGCAGCCGGTCGCGTTGCTCACACCCGATGCCGGCATGTCGGCCGCGGGCAAGCTGAACGAGAATACACAGCCGTGAGGGTAGGCATCACGCAGGGAGATCTCGCTGCCATGGGCCCGCAAAATGGATCGGCAGAGCGCCAAGCCGAGCCCCATGCCGCGACGGGCATCGCCCCCCTCGCCGTCTTCCGCCGCACCGCCCACACGTCCCCCGTGGTAGAACAGGTCGAAAACACGTCCCTTCTCCAAAGGAGGAATGCCGGGCCCATCATCGGCCACGCTCACCACCACCCGATCGCCGGCCATCGTGTGCTGCCGCTCGGCGGCGATGCGAATGGAAGAGCCCGCCGGCGTGTAGGCAATGGCGTTGTTCACCAGGTTCACCACCACCTGCACGATCAGGCGCCCATCCATGTCGGCCATGAGGAACTCGTCGTCCAGCGCCACGCTGATACAGTGGTCGGCGCCTGCGCGACTCGTGTGTCGCAGGGCGTCGGCCAGCACATCGGCAACGAGCTCGGGCGCACGCGCCACCTCCACATCACCGTCATCGAGTCGCGTAACCGATAGCAGGTTCTCCACTAGATCGATCAACCACGTTGCATCCTCGTAGATATCCGAAGCGAGACGATGGCGCTGGGCCTCATCGAGCACATTATCTGAAGAGAGGAGCATATCGGCATCGCCGGAGATGCTCGTGAGCGGCGTGCGCAGGTCGTGCGAGATGGCACGCAACAAGTTGGAGCGCAGGGCCTCCTTCTCGGCTTTCACTGACAGGTTGCGGCGATCAGCGGCCGATGCGAGGGCCTGGGCCTGCTGACCGCATTCATCGAGCAGAGCCACAAGCAGGTTGCGCTCGAAGGAGCCGAAGTTGCCGTTATCTTGCTCCATCACCAGACCCGCCACCCCGTACACGCGCTCCTTAGTGCGAATGGGAAGATACAGGCAGCGCGTCTCACGCAATGTATCGGTCGTCGCGCCGGCCGGCTCGCCGTTGGCCGCCACCCACGAGGCCACCGCCGCCTCTCCGGGAGCCGTCAGCGCCGCCGCCTCCGCATCGCCGCCGCCCGTGCCGGGAACGTCGAAGACGCGTGGGGGCAGAAGGCCACCGGGGGCGCCCGAGTCGGTCTGGTACATGACAACGGGACGGTCGAGAATCTTCACCACTTGGGCCGCCGCCGTCTCCAAACATGCACTCAGGGTGGCGGAGGCCTGCAGCTTGCGGCTGCTCTCCAGCAGCACCTCGGTGCGGTAGGATCGGCGTGCCGCTGCAGCCGCCTGGCGCTTCAACCGAATGGCCAGCGACGATGCCGCCAACGTCCCCATCAGCAGAAATGCGAAAATGATAGGAGCTGAAAGCCCATAGGCGTGAAACGTGAAGCGTGGCGCCGTGAAGAAGAAATTGTAAGCCACCACGCTGCCTAAAGCCGTGAGCACTGCGTACAGAAATCCATCGGCACGCGTGGCGATGAGCAGCGCCACCAGCAGGTAGATCATGAGGATAACCGATGTGGTGGGGCTCACCGCCCACGCCACCGCGCCGGCAATTGTGGCCAGCCCCACCGCAGCCACGGCCCGTGCGCCATCGGCGGCCGTGGGCCGAAAGCCCGTATAGGCGCGCAGCTGCTCGAGAACCGAGGGAGCATCGACCGCCGGCACCGCCGTGACCATAGCCTCGGGCGCGGCGCGCATGAGCCGCCAGGCAATATCGCTGCGACCGAGCAGCCGTACGCGACCCGTGGCCGCGGGCACCACGATACGGCGGATGCCCGCTGTGGCGGCATACAGCGCCAGCGGCTGCACCGGGTCGTCGCCGGTAAGCGTGACCACCCGGGCACCGAGCTCTTCGGCGAGTGCCGCCGCTCGGTCACGGGCCTCATCGGCCGGATCGCGGTCACCGCCCTCATGCTCGCCGCCCGATTCCACCACGAGCGCCGTGCACGAGCCGTGGAAAGCATCGGCCAGATTCACCGCTGTGCGAATGACACGGGGGGCACCCGCATCGCCGGTCACCAGCACAAGCACATCTTCCCCACCGGCGGCATGGGGCACCGCCGCCTCGGTGGAGGCGCGGGTCAGGCGATCGGCAGCGCGACGCAGGGCGATCTCGCGCAGCGCCGCCAGATTGGGACGCGAGAAGAAATGGGCGAGCGCCGTGCCCACCCGCTCGGGCGCATAGATCTTGCCCGCGCGCAGCCGCTCTATCAACTCGGCAGGCTCCACGTCGACGATCTCCACCGAATCGGCGGCATCGAACAGGCGATCGGGAATGCGCTCGGCGGGAGCCACCGCTGTCACAGCGGCGATTTTGTCGTTGAGCCCTTCCAGATGCTGCACGTTCACCGTGGTGTACACGTCGATGCCGGCGCGCAGCAGCTCCTCGATATCCTGGTAACGCTTGCGGTGGCGGCAGCCCGGAGCGTTGGTGTGGGCCAGCTCGTCCACAAGCACGATCTGGGGTGCCCGGGCGAGGGCGCCATCCAGATCGAACTCGCGCAGCGCGATGCCCCGGTGCTCCACCGCACGCGGCTCCATCACTTCAAGACCGTCCAGCAGAGCAAGCGTATCCGCACGCGTGTGCGGTTCCACGTAGCCCACCACCACATCGGCCCCGGCCTCCTGGGCCCGATGCGCCTCGGTCAGCATGGCATAGGTCTTCCCCACGCCGGCCGCATAGCCGAAGAACACCTTCAGCTTGCCGCGCTGTGGACCTTCCGCAGCGTCTGCTTCGTCGGCCCCCTCCTCGCGGATGCGCCGGAGAATGGCATCAGGGTCGCGCCGAGCATCGATCTCGCCACGCATCCCGCAGCTGTCGCTCCCCTTCGCCATAGCACCGTCCTTCCACGTTCATTCATTACCGTTTCCGTCATCCTATCATTGCGGCTATCAGCGATGGTTTCGCTGCGATAACCGTTTGGGAAGCGTTGCGAGACCTGAAGCGGCCGACCGCACTCGCACGGGGCCGCCTCTCAGGTCGGCCCTTATCGGGTCGGCATTGCGCGCGTCAGGGCCAGCGCCGTGTGAACGCATCCGGCACCATGCGAGTCTTGGCCCGGCATCATGGAAGCCGAGACCCCGCATCACGCGAGCAGACCCGGTCAGATCGAGTCTTATCTTGCATCGTTGCAACCTAAGGCGCGATTTGATCGGGGCAGCTGCATACAGTGCGGTCATTTGACCAGGTTTCTCCCAACGATTTACGAAAAATCCGATCAAATCGGGCTCCAACTTGCAACGATTCAACCTAAGGCGCGATTTGACCGGGCGCTTCCATGCAATGCGGTCATTCGACCGAGTTTTTAGCAACAACTTGCGAAAAACCCGGTCAAATCGGGGCTCAACTTGTGCCAATGCAATTAGAAAGTCGATTTGACCGGCGCATTCGAGGGCGAGCAGCCTGAACCGTGCGATGGAGCGGTTCGACAGCAGGCCGGGACATCTCAATGGCAGCTGCCGAACAAGGTGCCCCAATCTTGGCGGCGGGTTCGACGACGGCCTGGAATGCCTCGACGGCGGCTGGAGCGCCCCAGCGGCAGCTTGGAGCATCCCGGCAGCAGACCGGAATGTCTCGCCAACAACCCGGAGCGCTTCCACCCCTCCCGCGCCCTACAAGATACCGTCCAGCATGAGATTCGCCTTCAGCACGTTCACGCGGCTGGCGCCCACCGCTCCCAAAAGGGGTTTTTCAGTGCACTGGCGAATGATGTCGCGCACCTCCTCCTCGGAGCGCCCCGTCGCGGCCGCGATGCGCCCTACCTGGTACTCGGCGGCAGCTGGCGAGATATGCGGGTCGAAACCGGAACCCGACACTGTCACCAGATCGCTCGGCACGGGCGCATTTCCCTGATCGGGATGCGCTGCCCGTATCGCGCTCACGCGCTCGGCCACCGTCGCGGCGAACTCGTCGCTTGCAGGACTCAGGTTCTCGGGCTCGTACCAAAGAAGCGGCTCGCCGTCCTCACCTGTGAAGGTGGTCGCGTTCGGTTTCATGGGACGTCCCCACAGATGGGTCTCGTCGCTGAAGGGCTGTCCCACCAACTCGCTGCCGTACTTCACGCCGTTCACCTCGATAAGGGAGCCCGAAGCCTGGGCCGGGAAGGCCACCGCGCCCACGCCGGCCACCGTCCACGGGTACACGATTCCGCACAGCACTGTCGCCAGCAGGAACAGCACCACCGCGCTCCCACTGCAGCGCACCACCGTTTTCCCATTCATGATTCGTCCTTTCTCACGCCGCGGGGCTTAAGCCACGCCCACGGCGACCATCAGCATATCGAGCGCCTTAATGGCCACAAACGGCACCGCCACACCGCCCAAGCCGTACACGGCCAAGTTGCGGGCCAGCAGGCTTTGGGGCGTGCCCTCGCGGTACTTCACGCCACGCAGGGCCAACGGGATGAGCGCCACGATGATGAGCGCGTTGTACAGAATGGCGGCGAGCATGGCCGAGGCGGGGTTGGCCAGGTGCATGATGTTGAGCGCCTCCAGCCCCGGGTACAGCGGCACCAGAAGTGCCGGGATAACTGCGAAGTACTTCGCCAGGTCGTTGGCAATGGAGAAGGTGGTCAAGCTGCCGCGAGTCATGAGCAGCTGCTTGCCGATGCGCACGATCTCGATGAGCTTGGTGGGCGATGAGTCAAGGTCTACCATGTTGCCCGCCTCCTTGGCAGCCTGAGTGCCCGAGTTCATGGCCACGGCCACGTCGGCCTGGGCGAGCGCCGGGGCGTCGTTGGTGCCGTCGCCGGTCATAGCCACGAGATGCCCCTCGGCCTGGTAGCGGCGAATAGCCTCGAGCTTCGCCTCGGGGGTTGCCTCGGCAATGAAGTCGTCCAACCCCGCCTCGGCGGCAATGGCCGCGGCCGTGAGCGGGTTGTCGCCGGTGACCATGACGGTCTTGATGCCCATGGCGTGCAGGTCGGCGAAGTTCTCGCGAATGCCCGACTTAATGACGTCCTTGAGATGAATGACCCCAAGCACGCGCCCGTCGCGAGCCACCACGAGTGGCGTGCCACCGGAACGGGCCACCTCGTCGGACAGGGCGGCCGTCTGCGTCCCGAAGGTGCCGCCGCGGCCCTCCACGTAGGCGCGCACGGCGTCGGCAGCACCCTTGCGAATCTCGTGACCATCGAAGTCCACGCCGCTCATGCGGGTTTGGGCCGTAAAGGGCACCACCGTAAAGCCCGCACCCGATAGCGTGCGCTCGCGAATGCCGAAGCGCTCCTTGGCAAGCACCACCACAGAACGGCCCTCGGGCGTCTCGTCGGCGAGACTTGCCAGCTGGGCCGCGTCGGCCAGATCGCGCTCGGCCACGCCGTCCACGGGCAGGAAGGCCGCAGCCTGGCGGTTGCCGAGCGTGATGGTGCCCGTCTTGTCGAGCAGTAGCACGTCCACATCGCCTGCCGCCTCTACGGCACGGCCGCTGGTGGCCAGCACGTTGGCCGCGTTCAGGCGACTCATGCCGGCGATACCGATGGCCGACAGCAGCGCGCCGATGGTGGTGGGCGCCAGGCACACGAACAGAGCCACGAGCGAGGTGAGCCCCAGCGGGTTGGCCGTGCCGTCCTCGGCGGCCGTGAAGGAACCAAAGGCGTACAGCGCGCAGGTAACGGCTAGAAACACCAGGGTCAGCGCGATGAGCAGCAGCTCGAGGGCCTGCTCGTTGGGGGTCTTCTTGCGGGCAGCCGATTCCACCATGGCGATCATCTGGTCGAGGAAGCTGTGCCCCGCCTCGGCGGCTACCCGCGCCACAAGCCAATCGGAGAGCACCGTAGTACCGCCGGTCAGCGCCGAACGGTCGCCGCCGCTCTCGCGCACCACGGGAGCCGACTCGCCGGTGATGGCGCTCTCATCGACGCTGGCCGCGCCCATAAGGATCTCTCCATCGGCCGGCACCTGTTCGCCGGCGCACACCACGTACAGCTGGCCGCGCTTCAAGCTGGCGGAGTTCACCGACGCGGCATCCGCTATGAGCACGGCCAGCGGATCATCCGCATCGGCCGCCTCGGCAAGAGCGCTCTCATCAATCACGAGCGCCTCAACGTCGCGCTTTGCGCTGCGCAGAGCATCGGCCTGGGCCTTGCCGCGGCCCTCGGCCAACGATTCGGCGAAGTTGCCGAACAGCACCGTCGCCCACAAAATGAGGCAGATAGCCGCGATGTAGCCGCTCGGCGCATCGGCAATGCCCGCCAGCGACAACGCGAACAACACCGTGGTGAGGCACGCCGACAGGTACACCATGAGCATGACGGGGTTCTTCGCCTGGCAACGGGGCGCCAGCTTGGCGAAGGCGTCGCGCACCGCCCGCTTCGTTTCCGTTTTCATACCATTCCCACCTTACCTAGAGAACAGCCGTGAACTGCTCGGCCAGAGGCCCGAGCGCCAGTGCCGGCAGCAGCGTGAGCGCGCCCACCAGCACGATGATGACCAGAAGAAGCACGACAAACAGAGGGCTTGCCGTAGAAAGCGTTCCCGCGCCAGCCGGCTGAGGCTCGCGACGGGCAAGACTGCCCGCCAGGGCCAGGACGGCAGCCACGGGAATAAGACGTCCGAGCAGCATCTCCACGCCGAGCACGCCGTTGACGAGCGGCGCGTTCGCATCGAGCCCAGCGAGCGCACTGCCGTTGTTGCCACCGGCCGAGACTGCCGCGTACAAAAGCTCGCTGAAACCGAAGGGACCGCCCTCGCTCGTCGGCACCGCGCCGGCGGGTGCCAGCGCGAGCACCGCCGCCGCGCCCAGAATCACGAGCGCCGGGGACACCACGGCCACCGTGGCCATGCGCATCTCGGCCGGTCCGATCTTCTTCCCCAAATACTCCGGGGAACGACCCACCATAAGACTCGCAATGAAGACGGTGAGCACGGTGAAGCCCACGAGGCCCGCCAGGCCGGTGCCGGCACCGCCGCCCACCACCTCGCCGAGGCCGATGAGCATGAGGGGAACCGCCACGCCGATCGGCGTCATGCCCGCAAGAGACGCGTTCGTGGCGCCGGTGGCCGTCGCCGTGGTCAGCACCACCCACAGCGCCGAAGCGCCCACGCCGATGCGGCACTCCTTGCCCTCCATGTTGCCGGCTGATTGGCCTAAATCGCCCGCGTACACGGCACCGTCGGCCGTCAGCTGCGGCGTGGCCGCCATCTCGGCCGTCGTCACGGCGACGAGCGCTGCCGTCAGCAGCACGAGCACCGCTGCCATAAGCGCACGGCCCTGCCGGCGGTCGCCCACCATGCGTCCGAAGGCCAGCACGAGCGCAAAGGGGATAAGCGGCATCGCAGCGCACTGAAGAAGATTCGTAAGCGGCGTGGGGTTTTCCAGCGCCGAGGCCGAGTTCGCCCCATTGAAACCGCCACCGTTAGTGCCGAGTTGTTTGATGGCCACCTGAGAGGCTTGAGGACCGAGCGGCACCACGGCCTCGGTAACCTCCTGCACGGCCGCCGGATCGTCGGCATCCACCACGTTGCCCTGGGCGTCCACCGCTACTGGCTCCAGCAGCTGCACCGTTTCGTAACCGTCGAAGGTCTGCGGCGTGCCCTGCCACAAGCCGATGAGGGACAGCGCCAACGAAAGCGGCAGCAGCACGTAGAGCACCGCACGCACCACATCGACGAAAAAGTTGCCCACACGCCCTGTTCCATCAGCTACGAGGCCTCGCATGAGCGCGAAAGCCACAGCGATGCCGACAGCTGGCGACAGGAAGTTCTGCACCGCCAGGCCCACCGCCTGAGAGAAGTAGCTGAGGTGAGATTCCCCAGCCACCGGCTGCCAGTTGGTGTTGGTGACGAAGCTGGCCGCCAGGTTGAAGGCCGTGTCCATCGGCAGCCCCGGCACTCCTTCAGGGTTCCACGGCAGCACGCCCTGACCCATGAGGATGGCCATAAGGCCCGCGAAGCACACCGCGGTGAACGCGAGCACGCTCACGAGAAAACGCTGCCAGCCCATGCCGTCGCCCTCGCGAACACCCATCAAACGGCATGCCGCGCGCTCCACCGGCCCCAGCACGCGCCGAGCTGGCGTCGGACGACCTTCCATCACGTTCACTACGTACCCCGACAGCGGAATGGCGCATGCCAGCACCAGCGCCACCAGAGCCGCCGCCTGCAGCAATGCCGAACCTACGCTCGCGCTCATCACCGATCACCGCCCCGCAGCAGCAAAGCCGCCAGGTACACCATCGCGGCCAGCGCGCACGCCCCCACGATCGTCGTTACCACAGCCATGGTCTCGCCCTTGTCTCTTCATGCCCCGCCAGGGGCACCAATCCGACCAGTGCGCCGCCGCGACACAAAACCGCAGCCTTTCGCACCTGATGGGACCAGCATAGGCAAAGGCGAATAAACACGCCGTTAAGGTTTTCGCTCAGGTATTAAGACGGTATTAAGACGAATTAAGGAACGCATCTGTTGCCCCGGGGCTGCGGAAGGGGAGGGGCCTGCGGCGACCGACTTCGCGCCGGTCCCTTTCCGAATGCGGCAACAGAAGCAGAGAAGATGACGCACACAAGTCGGTACTATCCCGCCATCGCTGCTGCTGACGTGGAATCTGCTTCCTAACGGCCGCATTCTCCAAGGGGCGCTCAGACGTCCGCCGCAGGCCCCTCCCCTTCCGCAGCACGACATCACGCGATATGGCGTCAATTGTCTAGTACGGTTGTTCCAAATCGCCTTGGGCAAGCGCGTCGGTGGAAAGCGGCGAGAACGCGCCGGCGCGGTAGCGGTCGAGCGCCACCTCCGCGATCATGCCGGCGTTGTCGCCGCAGGAGGCCAGAGGTGGCATCACGAGGCGCACGCCCTCCTCAGCGCACATCGCCTCGTAGGCCGCACGCAGAGCCGGGTTCGCCGCCACACCGCCGCCGAGGCAGAACGTGGGCGCGCCGGTCTCGCGCAGGGCCACGCGCGCCTTCGCCACCTGCACGTCCACCACAGCCGCCTGGAAGCTCGCGCAGATATCGGGAACGTTCAGCTCGCGCCCGGCTGCGCGCTCGTTGTTGATGTAAGTGACCACCGCGGTCTTCAGACCCGAGAGCGAGAAGCGCAAGTCGCCCGAGTGCAGCATGGCGCGCGGGAAGGGAATGGCGGAGGCATCGCCCTCGGCAGCGAACTTCGACACCACGGGCCCTCCGGGGTACCCCAGACCGAGCGCCTTGGCCACCTTGTCGAAGGCCTCGCCCACCGCATCGTCGATGGTAGCGCCGAGCACCTTGTAGTCGCCCCAGCCGGCCATGTACACGAGCAGCGTGTTGCCGCCCGACACAAGCGACACCACCGCCGGCGGCTCGAAATCGGGCAGCCCGATGCGATTGGCGTACAGGTGCCCCTCCAGATGGTTCACCACGATGAAGGGAATGTCCGCACCCCACGCCGCGCCCTTGGCGAAAGCCACGCCCACCACGAGCGCCCCCACAAGACCCGGCGCGTAGGTGACAGCCACCGCATCAAGGTCGCGCCAGCGCAGAGCGGCGCAACCCGCACCCGCTGCCGCTGCATCCAGCGCCTCGTCGCACACGCCGCAGATAGCCTCGATGTGCTTGCGGCTGGCAATCTCGGGCACCACCCCGCCGAAGCGGGCGTGGAAATCGACCTGGGAGGCCACCACATCCGAGCGCAGCACACCCGTGCCGTCGATAACAGCGGCGGCGGTCTCGTCGCAAGACGACTCGATGGCGAGGATGAGCGGGCGCGCGGGCTCGGCGGCACCACAACCCGCAGCGTCCTTTTCGCCACGAGGGGCGCCGGCGGTGCCGTTCGGCACGGCCTCCAGCGCGACCGTCGGCAAAGGGCCGCTCATGATGACGGCGTCTTCTCCGTCGGAGTAGTAGCGCGGACGCACGCCCAAGCTGGCATAGCCCAGGGCCGCGTACAACGCCTGGGCGCCCTCGTTGGCAGCGCGCACTTCCAACGAACTCGTATGCGCACCCAGATTGCGGGCGTCGTCAGCCACACGCGCCAGAAGGGCCCGGGCAATGCCGTGGCGGCGCCAATCGGGACTTACGCCCACTTTCAGAATCTGCACGTCGCCATCTACCACCCAGCCGCCGGCGTAGCCCACCAAAGGCGCGTCGGCCGTAAGCGGCATCTTCGGGTCGGCAGCGTAGGCGGCCCACCAGATGCGGTCGACGCGGCCCAGCTCATCAGCCACCAAGGCCTCGTTCCACGCGTCCGATCCCATAACTGCTGCCTCCAGGGCGGCCACATCGGCCACATGGCGCGCATCCAGGGGCTTGTAGGCGATGCCCTCCCCGTTGGCACGGGCGTTCGCAATGGCAGTGTCGTTCATGGTCACGTGCTTGCTGCCCCGTTTGCCAGCCAACTCCGCATCAGTCCGGGCCAGACGCACACGCTCGTTCTCCTCGGCATCGGACAAGCGCGTGTACACAGGCAAAAGCAGCCCCGGGTCGTGGCGGCGCGCATCCAGAGGATCGCACTCCCCCGCCCGCCAAGCCGCCTGAACCGCCAGCAAGAGCCCCACACCCGTCGGCGTCCACAGCTCCTCGGGCAGCGCGTGCCCGCAGGGCTCGAACAGCTCGCCGTACTTGCGCAGCGCGTCGCCGGCGAGGAAGGGGGCATCTGCGGCGGCCGTCCCGGGCGCACCGTCCGCGCCGCAACCGGTCCCCGCACCTTCCGCAGCCAGCTCCTCCGCGGCTTCCGCCGCCTTCACCACGCGGTCGGCCGCAAGACGCACCGCGCCTGCATCGGTCAGCGAGAAGGGCACCGGGTACACCTCGCGGCGCATGGCGTCGGCCACCACCGTGCCCTCGCCGCGCACGCCTGCGGCCCAGGCGCCCCAGGCCACCGCGTCGAGCGACGAGACGCCCACCAGCCCCACCTCGAGCGCGCTCGCGATGCCCTTCGCCGTGGCCAGGGCAATGCGCACGCCGGTGAACGACCCGGGGCCGCGGCCTATGGCCACGCAGGCAATAGCTTCACGCGCCACGCCAGCCTCCTCGCACAGCGCGTCGATGCGCGGCAGAAGCTGGGTGTTCGACGCGCGGCGCGCCTCCACTTCCACGCTCACCACCAGTTCGATCTCCTGCGAGGCAACATGAAGGCGACCCAGCCCGATGGCAATAACCTCGTTGGCCGTATCGAAGGCGAGGACGAAAGAACGCTCAGTATTCAAAGGGGGACCTTCCCGAAGACAATAGATCAGCGCCCTATTGTACCCCACTGCGTGAAGAGGACGCGCGAAACCAGCACGCCCCGTTCCCGGCGCACAGGCCTTTCACGCGACACCAGAAAATTTACAGCGTGCACTTCCCCAGGCGAGACTTGGAATCGTTGGCCCACACGCACAGAAGCTGGCGCGAGCGGCTGCCGTAGGAGTGGGCGACAATGCGACGCGTGCCGTCCAAATCGCTCGTGATGGTCAGCTCCAGGTAGTCGTAGGGCATGTCCTCGGGGAACTTCTCGGCCCATTCCACGAAAGCCACCCCGTCGCCGTCACCGTCAATGGCGCTGTAGTAGTCCACATCCTCAAGCTGGAAGCGGTCGTCCAGGCGGTACAAATCGTAATGGTACACGGGAATGCGTCCGTCGCCGTATTCCAGAAGGATGTTGAAGGTGGGGCTCGTGACCGGCGTGCGCACACCGAGGGCGGCAGCCACGCCCTGCACGAACTGGGTCTTGCCGGCGCCCAAATCGCCGTCGAGCACCACTACATCGCCCGGATGCAAATAGGGCGCCAGCGTGGAGGCAAGCTGTTTGGTCGCCTCGGGGGTGGAAGTGGTGCGCTGATATGTCAGTCCATTGGCCATGGGGTCATCATAGCGCGCGACGACGCGCGCGGAAAGCCCCAACCGGTCCGGGTGCAAAAGCCGACCAGATTACCCACATATCTTACGGAATCGTTCGGCGACGGCGGCGCGGCCACGGCGCGCATCGCCGCAGTCCGCGTCTCCGGTCGAAGCCGAGCAGCCTACTTCGCCTGCTTGGTGCGGTGGCAGGCGTACATGGTCACGCCCACGAGCACGCCGCCCACAATGTTGCCCAAGGTCACGGGAATGAGGTTCGCCGTGATGAAATCGCCGAAGGTGAGCAGCGCCGTGTTAATGCCCGCCGCGTCGATCATGCCAGTGTAGGCCGGGTTCAGGTAGGCGAAGATGCCCGCCGGCACGTAGTACATGTCGGCCACGCAGTGCTCGAAGCCAGCCAGCACAAAGCCCATGATGGGGAAGAAGATGCCAAGGATGCGTCCGGCGGTATCCTGGGCCGTGTTGGCCTGGTACACCGCAATGCACACCATGAGGTTGCAGAAGACGCCCAACACGAAGGCGTTCATCCAAGGCAGCGCGTTCTTCGCGGCAGCCACCTTCGCCGTGTACACGGCCAAGTCTCCCCCGCCGATGTTCAGCTGGCCGAAGAACGCCATGCACGCGGCCAAAACCAGCGCACCCACCAGGTTGCCAGCGAATACGATGCCCCAGTTGCGGAAGAGCCGCCCCCAGGTAATGCGGCCGTCCAGCGCCGCCGTGATCATGAGGGCGTTGCCCGTGAACAGCTCGGTGCCCATGAGGATGACCATCATGAGCCCCACGGGGAAGATGAGGCCCGATACGAGGCGAACCATACCGGCGTTGTCGAGAGCGTGGGCCGCCGTGGAGGAGGTCACGCCGCCCAGGCCGATGAGCAGACCCGCGGCCACAGCGAGGACGAACAGGCGCCACGCCGGCGATGCCGCCTTTCCCACCGAAGCCTTCATGTAGTTGTCGGTGATCTCGGTGGGCGTGAAGATGGACATGGTCGCTCTCCTTCTCGTGAATATCAGCGAAAGACATAGCATTTCACGAGAAAGCCTCTGACGCTGCGTCATCATTGCGCTAATCGGCTGACGGCACGACCTCCTTTGTCTTTTCCCGCAATTCCCATCCAACTTCGCACGGCGAATGCGAAGATGCGGGCACTGTTTCCAAAAGCGCCTCCATACAGGTGCTTCCCCATTTTATGGGAAGCACTCCGAGCAAAACTATCCCCATTCCATGGGAAGCGCGAGCCAGCTTCATGAGCCATGATGATCACTGGCAAGAGACGTTCGGGCACCGCAGCCCGCGTCCAAGAAACAGTGCAAGGAGGGACTTATGCAGACCATGGATCGCAGAATGTTCATCAAAGGCGGCATCGGCGCAGCGGCCGGAACCGCCCTGCTGGGAATGGCGGGGTGCGCCCCATCCGCCACTGCGAGCGGGAAATTGGCCGACACCGCAAACGACGAGCTTCCCGCCGACCTCAAGGAGAGCGACTTCGATTTCAGCATCGTAGAGCGCGAGCCGATCACCGAGTTCGCCGCCGAGGAAACCTACGACATCGTCGTAGTAGGCGCGGGCTGCGCCGGCGTGCCCGCCGTACTTACTGCCGTGGAAGAGGGCGCAAAGGTAGCCTGTCTCCAGAAAGAGGCCGTGGTGTCCGCCAATGGCAACGGTTGCTCCTTCGTCGCGAAAGAGCACTCCACCCCCGCCGGCATCAAGCGCTGGCGCAGCGACTGGGCCCGCCTCAACGACTGGAGGATCAACAACGAATTGTTCGACTACTATGTGGAATACGCCGAGGAAGCCGTGCCGTGGGTGATATCCCAGGGCCGCTCCGTCGGCATCGAGCCCATCGAGTTCCTCACCGACAGCTCCATCCGCTACGATGACAGCAGCGTTGTCGCCGTTTGCGACGCGACCCAAGCCTCGAATCAGGACCTCATGACTGCTCTCGCCCAAAAGGCGGCCGACGGCGGTGCCACGTTCTACTACGAAACCCCCTGCGTGCAGCTTGTCCAGGAAGAGGATGGCACCATCACCGGCGCCATCGGCAAGCAAAAAGACGGCACCTATGTGAAGCTCACCGCCACAAAGGGCGTGGTGCTGGCCGCCGGCGATTACATGAACAACGAGTCTATGGTGGATCGGAACATGCGCGATGCGTCCATGTTCCCCCTCTGCCTGGTCAACCACACAGGCGACGGACACATCCTCGGCATTCTGGCAGGCGGGCGCATGGCACCGCTCGGACACGCCCGGCAGATCCACACCAACTATATCGGCCCCTTCATGTTCTATCCCTTCCTGGCCCTCGATGTCAACGGCAAGCGCTTCTGCAACGAAACCATTCCGATGAGCAGCCTGAACATCTCCATGTCCGCCACCTACAAACCCGAGGATCGCGGCATCCACTACCGCATCTTCGACTCTAAGACCGAAGGCGCCGTGGAGGGTATCCCCGGCGTACCGCCGGTGGCCCTCGTAGGCGAGGGCAGCGCCTGGATGGATCCCGAAACGGTGGTGTCGGGGAATACCCTCGAGGAGCTCTGCGAGGTGGCCGGCATTCCCGTCCAGGAGGGAGTGGCCAGCATCGAGCGATACAACGAGCTGTGCGCCAAGGGCACCGACGACGATTTCGGCGTGGCCGGATCCGACATGGCGGCCATAGACACTCCCCCGTTCTTCTGCATCAAGGGAGATGTGGGCATCTCGGGCATCAACGCCGGTATCATGGTGGACAACCGCTACCGAGTGACCGACGGCGAGGGCAATCCCATTCCCGGCCTCTACGCCGCCGGCATCCAGGCGGGCAACCCCTGCGGAGGCATCAACTGGAACATGCCGGGCGGCTTCTCGAACGCGCATATCTTCACCGCCGGACGCTACACCGTCATCCACGCGCTAACCGGGGACATGACACCCTCGAATCCGGCGAGCTTCGATTCTATCGCCGACTCCTTCATCGGGGAAGACGGCGGCTACGCCTGGGACAGCCCCGCTTGCGCCACGGCCATCTCGGTCTGGTAATCGACCACTTTTCGCCCTCCCCCCCTGCGACCGGGCCCCTCAGCGGGCCCGGTCGCCTTTGTCCACAGCCTCGTTCACCATGTCGATGAGCTCTTGACGCGAGTGCACGCCGAGCTTTCGATAGAGGCTCTTTGCATAGGTTTGGACGCTGTTCACCGACAGGAACAAGCGCTCGGCAATCCTTTTCTGGGTGTTACCGCGGTAGAGCAGCCCGAGTACTTCGCCCTCCCGCTCGCTCAAGCCATGTTCGTCGACCAAGGCAGCGATAACCACCGACACATCGATGGCGCCCGCAAGGTACCCAGGGCGCGCGGGATCCGTGCCGTCAAGGCGCAGTCGCACGAACCAGAGCATCCCCAGCGTCATGACAAAGGCCGTAACGAGCATGACGGCATTGACGACTGAATCCATCTGCGCGGAAGAGAACCCGACAAGTCCGATGGCGTGAATGGCGCAATCGACGGCAACGGTGAGCATGGGTGCAGCAACCGCGGACTGCCACCAAGGAAGACCCCGCGCACGCATCCCCTCTTGAACCGCCACCCACAGCAGCATGATGGCCATGGGACGGCTCGACAGGATCAAAGCTCGGCATAGGACGGCCAGCGGCGTATACAGCAGGGCGGTGCAATAGAGGCAGGCGATGCAGAGGATGAAGAAACCGAGCCACGGATAGCCCGCGCGACCCTGGCGCCATGCAGCGAATGCGCAGAGGCAAAAAGCCGGGTAGAGTCCAAGGGCGATGGCGCAATGGATCCACCCATCGGAAAACCACGTCTCACCCCGAGCCGCCGACGAGAGGCTCATGAACGCCCCGCTTCCTAGCAGGTAGCACAGTAGAATGGCAGCCGCGAGCGCAGCAGCACGACCCGAGAGCGACGACGCAGGGCGTGGCGGAGACGGCGGTTCGGAATCACTGCGGCCGAGGCGACCGAGAATCACCAGAAAGACACCGCCCAAGGCGGGCATGAGCGGGTTGGAGATCTCCCCGGTGGGCAGAGGATCCGTAAGCGCCACGATAGCCTCGCCGATCAGGAACGACAAGAACAGGGAGAGGGCAAGCATGACGGCGTTGTCCCGAGAAGACAAGCGCCACGATGCCCCCGCAAGGGTAACGGCGACCACCACGCCATAGATCGCCACGATGGCGGGGTAGGCGACCATCATCCAAAGCGGTATCGCTCCGATATGAGCACTGACAATGAGCGCGGCGCCGCAGGCAAGCAGCGCGGCACCGGACCCAACGACAGCCATCGTGCTTCCGGCCACCCGCTCGGCCAGACCGTCACGAAGCGCTACGAGAACCCCGCCTGAAAGGGCCATCGTAACGAGCGTGACAACGCTGCTGGCGAATACAGGGGCCGCATCGTAGGAGGTATAGGATTCGGGCACTACGTTCGACGGGTAGGGAAACAGCACGAACAACGCCCAAAAGCAGGCGTAGGCCAACGCGAGCAGCAGGATGCGCAGCTTGTTCAACCTCTCTCCCCTCGAATCAGAACCGGTCGCGCGCGGCCCCAGGGGGGCCGCCACCATTATACCCGCCACCTGCCCCCAAGGGGCAAGGCCCGTTTCACGAGTCGTCCGCCCCTAGCGCTGCCCAGCCTCGGCCGCCTGCACCACGTGGGCCATGGTGACGCTCGTGGTAACGCCGCCGAGGCCCCGGGGCACCGGGGTGATGGCGCCCGCCTCGCCGAGCACAGGCTCAACGGCGTCGAAGTCAACATCGCCGCAGAGGTTGCCCGCCTCATCGAAGTTGATGCCCACATCGAGCACCGTCTGGCCGGGCGCGAAGTATTCCGGCCCGAAGGCCCGGGCACGGCCCGTGGCGCACACCACGATGTCGGCCTCGCGGGTATGGGCGGCTGCGTCCTCGGTGCGGGAATGGGCTAGGGTGACCGTGGCGTGACGCGCGAGCAGCATCATAGCCACGGGGCGGCCGATCACCAGACTGCGGCCGAGCACCACCACACGCTTGCCTTTGACGAAAATGCCATAGAAGTCGAGGGTCTCGAGGCACGCCTGAGCCGTAGAGGGCGGGAAGCCCTCGCCTGTGTCGGCAAACACGCCTGCAAGCGAGGCCGAACCGATGCCGTCGACGTCCTTGTCGGGCGTTAGCCTGTCGCACACGGCACGCTCGTCGATATGCGCGGGCAGCGGACGGAACATCAGACAGCCGTGGATGGCGTCATCGGCGTTCACCGCATCGATGACGGCCTCCAACTCGGCCTGGGGCGCATCGTCCGGAAGGCAGAACGAGCGCACCTCGATGCCAAGCGCGGCGGCCCGCTTCATGGCCGTGCGCTCGTAAGACATATCGTCGGGCCGCTCCCCCATACGCACGATGGCCAGACACGGCACCACCCCGGCCGCGGACAAGCGCTCGATGCGCGGTGCCAGGCGCTCGGCCAGGTCAGCGGAAACTTCCTTGCCGGTCAGCAGCTTCGCCATTTAACCCAACCGCCTTACCACGTCTTCGTACACATCGTCGGCCAGGGCGCTGCCCGCGGCAATGAGATCTTCCATCTCGTCACGATAAGCCGCGGCGCGGGCCGCATCGTCCATGGAGCCGATGTTGATGCGCACGTTCAAACTGGCCGCCAGCAGGGCGGCCTTCGCGAGCACCGCTCCGGCACCCGCGTCGGACACGGCCATCACGCTGCCATGCTTGGTCAGAAACACGCAGGATTCCACCACCTGCACGCACTGGCGCATAATCTCGAGCGGCACCTCGCAGGCATCCACCAGGGCATGCTGCAGCGCCGCTTTCTGGGCCGCCGCCTCCTCGTCGGTACCGCGCGGCATGCCATAGGCCGCAGCCAGAGGCGCAAAGGCGTCGGCGTCGGCCTGCACCAGCTCCAGCAGACGCAAACGCGTGTCGTCCAGCTCCAACAACTCGGACTGCACGCGCTCCTCCACCTCGGCGTACTTCTTCTTGCCCACGGTAAGGTTGCCCACCATGGAAGCCAGCGCGCTCGCCAGTGCTCCCGCATACGCGCTCGCACCACCGCCTCCCGGCGTAGGGGCCTTCGACGCCAGCGCATCGATGAACTCGGTATCCAGCATGACGCTCCCTTCCAAAAGGCAAGGCCCGCAGCACGGTGCAGCGGGCCTCCACCCTACATTCTTCTCAATACTAAATTCTAACCCCAGGTTCGCCCAAGGAAGCCAGCGAGGACCCTGGCTAGAACAACCCGACAATGGTGCCGTCTTCCAACACGTCGATCTTGTGGGCCGCCGGCGCTTTGCCGAGACCCGGCATGGTCATGATGGATCCGGTGAGCGCCACAATGAAGCCCGCACCCGCCGACACCTTCACCTGGCGCACCGTGATGGTGAAATCGCGCGGGGCGCCCAGCTTGGCGGCGTCGTCACTGAACGAGTACTGGGTCTTGGCCATGCACACGGGCATGTCGCCAAAGCCCAAGGCCTCCAGCTGCGCGATTTCCTTCTGCGCGGCCGGTTCGAATACCACGCCGTCGGCACGGTAGACGCGCTTGGCAATGGCCTCGATCTTCTCGGCGATGGTCAGATCGCCCTCGTAGGAGAAGGTGAACGTGTCGGCCGAGCGACCGGCTGCATCGCCGTTCTCGCACAGGGCCACCACCTCGTCGGCAAGGGCCAGGCCGCCCTCGCCGCCCTTTGCCCACACCTCGGACAGGGCCACGTTCACGCCCAGCTCGCGGCACTTGGCCTCCACCAGGTCGAGCTCGGCCTTGGTGTCGGTCGGGAAGGCGTTGATGGCCACCACGCAGGGCAGGTTGTACACATTCGTGATGTTCTCCACGTGCTGCAGCAGGTTCGGCAGACCCGCCTCCAGCGCCTCCAGGTTCTCCTCGTTCAGGTCGGCCTTGGCCACGCCGCCGTGGTTCTTCAGAGCGCGCACCGTGGCGACGACCACCACCGCGTCGGGCTTCAAATCGGCCAGGCGGCACTTGATGTCGAGGAACTTCTCCGCGCCCAAATCGGCACCGAAGCCGGCCTCGGTCACGCAGTAGTCGCCGAGCGCCATGGCCATGCGGGTGGCCATAATGGAGTTGCAGCCGTGGGCGATGTTGGCGAACGGGCCGCCGTGCACGAAGGCCGGGGTTCCCTCGAGCGTCTGCACGAGGTTCGGCTTCAGGGCGTCCTTCAGAAGCGCGGCCATGGCGCCCTCGGCCTTCAGATCGTGGGCCGTGACCGGCTTATCGTCGTAGGTGTAGCCCACCACGATGCGGCCGAGGCGCTCCTTCAGGTCGGTGATGGAGGTGGCCAGACAGAAGATAGCCATGACCTCGCTGGCCACAGTGATGTCGAAACCGTCCTCGCGCGGCACGCCGTGGGCCTTGCCGCCCAGGCCGTCCACGATATGACGCAGCTGGCGGTCGTTCATGTCCACCACGCGCTTCCAGGTGATCTTGCGCACGTCGATGTTCAGCTCGTTGCCGTTCTGAATGTGCGCATCGAGCAGCGCCGCGAGCAGGTTGTTGGCCGCGCCGATGGCGTGGAAGTCGCCAGTGAAGTGCAGGTTGATGTCCTCCATGGGAATAACCTGGGCGTACCCGCCGCCAGCAGCACCGCCCTTGATGCCGAACACAGGGCCGAGCGACGGCTCGCGCAGAGCCACGACCACGTTCTTCCCGCGCTTCGCGAGTGCGTCGGCCAGACCCACCGTGGTGGTGGTCTTGCCCTCGCCGGCCGGCGTGGGGTTGATGGCCGTCACCAGGATGAGCTTGCCGGGGGCATGCTCCTCCTCGCGCAGCAGGTTGTAGTCGACCTTCGCCTTGTGGTTTCCGTACAGCTCCAGGTACTTCTCGTCGACGCCGGCACGTTTCGCGATCTCCCCGATCGGCTTCGGTTCGGTCGCCTGGGCAATTTCAATGTCGGTCAACACGTCGGGCCCTTCTTTCTCTTGTCGCGGCGCCGGGATATCCTGGCGGCCTCTCCTGACGAATGCGCCCCGCGCAAACGGGGTACCACCCCCATTCTACCGAGGGAGCGGCGCTCGGAGCAGCCCACATCCCCAAAGGGCGCAACTTCCCCGTATTACGGGGCCGCTACGCTGCAACACGCTCGGCGATGAGGCGCAGGCCCTCCAGGGTGAGCTCGGCGTTCACATGGATGATGGTGGCAGAATGGGGCGCCACCACCGGAGCCAGACCGCCCGTGGCGATAACCGGCGCCTCGTAGCCCAACTGAGCGAAAATGCGACGTACCAGGCCGTCCACCCGATCGGCCTCCCCCAGCATGATGCCCGACTGAATGGCCTCCACGGTGGAGGTGCCGATCACCTGCGGAGGCACCACCAGATCGATCACGGGCAGGCGCGCGCCGTGGGCGAACAGGGCGTTAGCCGAGGTCTGCACGCCCGGCGCGATAACGCCGCCGCAAAACCGGCCCTCAGCATCGATGACCTCGATGTTCGTGGCAGTGCCGAAATCGACCACCACCGCCGGCGCCCCGTAGATGGCTCGGGCCGCCACGGCATCGGCCACGCGGTCGGCACCGATCTCGGTCGGGCGCGGATAGGCGGAGTCGAACAAATCGCCGGCCGTGGCCGCCGAGCAGACGAGGGGGGCCTCCCCGGTGACATCCTGTACCGCACGCACCCACGCCTGGGTCAGCGACGGCACCACCGACGCCACCGCCCCCGCCTGAACATCGGCAAACGAAAGATTGCCCAGGTCGAACAACGAGGAGAGCGTCACCCGCAACTCATCGGCCGTAGCGGTGCGGCTCGTGGCGATACGCCACATCGATTCAAGGCTCTCACCAGCGTAAACGCCGATAACGGTATGGGTGTTCCCGATGTCGATAGCAAGTAACATAATTATGACAATCTTTCTCAGTTTTCCTTTAGAATGTGACACAGTGTTTATAGTGACACTGTACTTGATTATATCAAGGATTAAACGATCTGCCCCCGAAGGGCAATCGTCGAAATGACGAGAGAAAGGCAAGACCATGATTGAGACACCGAGCCGAATCCTTGTCGTTGACGACGAGCCGTCGATCACTGAATTCGTAAGCTACGCGTTGAAGAAAGAGGGCTACGAGGCCGACGTCGTCGACAATGGCGAAGATGCGTTCGCTTTGGCAAGCGCGAACAATTATGACCTTTTTGTTCTCGATATTATGCTTCCGGGCATCGATGGCTACGAGCTGTGCCGTCGCCTGCGCTCGAAGACCACCGCACCCGTGCTGTTCCTGTCGGCCCGCGACACCGAGCTCGACAAGGTAGTGGGCCTGGAAATCGGCGGTGACGACTACCTGGCCAAGCCGTTTGGCGTGCGCGAGCTCATCGCCCGTGTCCGCGCGCTGCTGCGCCGCGGCCAGGGCGGCGAGTTCCCGGGTGCCTCCAATTCCATCACCGCTTCCGGCATTACGCTGGACGAGGACGCCCACACCGCCGCCGGCGACCACGGCGAGATCGACCTGACGCCCCGCGAGTTCGAGCTTCTGGCCAGCCTCATGAAGAGCGCCGGCAAGGTGGTTTCCCGCGAGGATCTGCTGCGCGACGCCTGGGGTTGGGAATACCTCACCGAGACCAAGACGGTGGACACTCACATCAAGCGCCTGCGCGACAAGATCCACGCCGCCGGCTACGATCCGGCCCTCGTGGAAACCGTCCGCGGCTACGGCTACCGCTTCAAGGCCTAACCGCCGGCCCGCATACCCTAAACGCCAAGGAGGCTCCCACCGGGAGCCTCCTTCTTGTTGGCCTCCTTGCGGTCGGGCCACGGGGTAATGCTCAGTCGCTCAGACCGTCCTCGCTTTGTGAGCACCACCCCGCGCCCCTCTACGCTCAACCGTGGCCGAGCAGGCGAAGAACAGGGGGCGTGCCTCCACGCGCAGTTCCGCAGCGACGGGAACAGGACTCAATGTCCTGTTCCCCAAAGCGAGGACTGCCTGAGCATGGAGGTATGCCCCCTGATCCTCGCCGGACAACTCTATTTCACGACAGCGCGAACGGCGTCGGCACAGATGACGGCGGCCACAATCTTGCAGAGGTCCACCACGATGAAGGGCGCGCAGGCCGTGAGGAACGCCGCCAGCGGGTCAACCTGAGCCACAGCCATGAACTGCACCCAGCCGCATACGTAGGCCACCGCCGTGAAGATGACGCCCGCGGCAATGTCGGCCCCGAAAGCGCGCAGAAACAGCAGCACGCGACGCGATGCGGGCAGCGCAGCCCGCTCGGTGCGGCTCAACTTCGAAGCGCCCGCACCCCCAGCTACACCGAACTTCGTGCGCACTGCATACAGGAACAGCGCCGCAGCAGCTACACCGAGCAAGTACCCCCACAGAAAGCCGCCCGTGGGGCCCGCCAGAACACCGATGCCGCCGCGCATGCCTGAGAACACCGGGACGCCCACCGCACCCAACAGCAGGTAGCCGGTGATGGCAGCGATAGCCTCCTTGGGGGGAAGCACCACGATGGCGAAGGTGACGGCGAACATCTGCAGGGTGAAGGGAACTGGCCCCAGCGGCACCGTCACCCAGGCCGAAACGGCCATGATGGCAATGGTCAGGCCCACAAAGGCCACGGATCGAGTGCGCGCGGAAGCGCCAGTTTTCGTGCGTACAGTTTCCATGGTCATATCTCCTTTCGACGAAGGAGATACTACGGTACCGCGCAGGACAGCGCGACGGCGAAGCGCCCAAAGCGGTCAAAGACACAGCTCCGAACTATTTTTATGCAAGTGCACAAAAACATGCAACACTTTCCGCCAAGGCGGGCTTTCCCGGGAGCACCCTTCCCCTTTCCTGCCGCAAACGCCAACTTTGCCCAGGCCCCAAACGGCACTCGCCCGCTCCTCCCCCGTCCCCCGAGCGGCGCGGACCGCAAGCTCTAGCTGTCGTAGCGACGAGCCAGCCGGCGCAGACGCACCATCTCCCAGCCGATGAACAGGGCCGTGGTGAAGATGGACAGGAAGTCGGCGATGGGCATGGCGAACAGGAGCGCATCCAGACCGTTGTACTGAGGCGCCGCCGCCGGCAGCCACAGCGGCATGGCGTACAAAAGCGGCAGGAGGAACAAGATCTGGCGCGTCAGCGTGAGGAAGATGGACTTCACCGGCTGGCCGGTCGCCTGGAAGTAGTTCGCGCTCACAATCTGGAAGCCCACGAAAGGCAACATGAGGAACTGCAGGTGGATGGCGAAGGCCGTGAAATCAACGAGCCCGTCGTGCTTGATGCCGAAAGCGTGCGCGATAGGTGCCGCGAACAGCTGCACACCGGCGAACATCAGAATGGAGATGGCCGTAGCCGCACCGATGCCGTACCAGAGCGTCTTGCGCACGCGGTTCACCTTATGAGCGCCGTAATTGAAGCCGAGCAACGGCTGCAGGGCGATGGAGATGCCCACGAGCGGCATGATGGAGAACTGGGCGATGCGCTGCACCACCCCGATGGTGGCGAGCGCATCGTCGGCTCCCACGGGAGACAGGGCGCCGTACTTCACCAGTTGGTAGTTCAGTGCGAAGTTCACCACCGCCATGCCCGCCTGCACGCAGAAGCTGGGGAAACCGTAGGCCACGATGGTCCCGTCCATGCGCGGACGCAATGCCATGGTGGACAGGCGCAGGCGCATGGGCACATCGGCGCGGCCGCAGAAGTACCACAGCACCGCCACGCACGAGCAGCCCCAGCCGAGCACCGTAGCGAGCCCGCTACCGGCCACGCCCCAACCCAAAACGATGACGAATAGGAAGTTGAAGGCCACCGAGCTCACCAGGCCGATGACCATGGTGCCCAAAGCACGGTTGGGCGCGCCGCAGGTGCGGATGAAGTTGTTCACGCCCAGACCGATGCACTGCAGGATGAAGCCCGAGCAGATGATCTGGATGAACACCGCAGCATGGGGGCGCACTTCATCGGTGGCGCTGGAAAGGTCCAGCAGCCAGTCAGTGCACGGGGGAAACCATCCCAAAAACGCCACGACCACGGCCATGATAAGGCTCAGAGACACCACGTTGCCCAAGGCGCGCTCGGCTTCCTCACGCCGGCCCTCGCCAAGCCGCAGGGCCGCAAGCGCGTTGCCGCCGTTGCCCACGAGCATGGCAATAGCCATGAACACCACCATGATGGGGTTGGCCACGGTCATGGCCGACAGACCGATTTCCCCTACCGCGTGGCCCAGAAACACCGAGTCGATGATGGCGTAGGAGCCGTTGATGAGCATGCCCACCACCGATGGGATGGCGAACTCCAAGATAAGCTTCGGAATGGAGGCGGTGCCCATGCGCAGCACCTTGTCGTCGCCCGCCGAGCGGGCATGGAGCTCCTCGCCCCGCGGATCGGGCATGGACGCCGCTGACGCGTCGCGCGACGCGTCCCTCTCGTTATCAGTCATATTCACGTACCTTTCTCAATGCATGACCATTGTAGTACGCGAAAAGCGCCCCTCAAGCCCCAAGCGGCCAGAAGTCCCTGCCAGCCGCCTACGGCAGGGGGATGACGTGGGCCTCGCCGGAGGCCACAGGCACAATGCGATCAGCAGAACGCACGAGCAGACGTCCGCGCTCGTCCACGCCGGCGCCCTCGCCTTCCACCACGGTCTCGCCGGAAGCGTTCTCGATACGCAGGGGGCGGCCGTCCAGGAAAGAAACGGCGCCGTAGCTGGCAAGCGACGGCTGAAAGCCCAGCTCGCGCCAACGGCCGTAGTTCACCAGCACCCGTGCTAGCACCTCGCGTTGCACATCGCAGATAACCTCTTCACGCCGAGCCACGCGCTCCGATTCAGGCAGCGCCTCGACGGCGGCCGTCATTGTGACGGGAGAGCCCGGCTCCGACCCATCAGCCACCATGAGATCAGCCAGATAGACCGGCACATTGCGCCCCTCCACCGGCTGGGGAATATCGGGCGGGAACACATTGATGCCGATACCTACGCACACGCCGCCCCCGCAGGCTTCCATGGAAATGCCACAAAGCTTGCGGTATTCGTCGGCACGCTCGCAGTCGGCAGGCATGTACACCACGTCGTTGGGCCACTTCAGCTGGATGCCGTCCTCGAAGGCGGGAGCAGCCAAAGCCGCGAGCGCCCGCTGCACTGACAGACCCACCACCAGGCTCAGCGTGGCAAGACCGCTGCCAGCCACATCGGGACGCAACAGCATCGACATGTACAAGCCGCCCTCGGGACTGTCCCAAATGCGCCCCTGGCGACCGTAGCCGCCGTTCTGACGCCGTGCGCGCACCACAAGACCCTCGGCCTTGCCCTCGCGCAGGGCGTTCTTCACTATTTCGTTCGTGGAGGCGACCTCGTCGACTACCGTGAGTTTCATCTACAATCGCCTCGCTTTCCCTACGCGTGCGTCTTCCGGTACTGAAGCCACCGACGTGCCGTCGGCCAAATCCCATCCGGGCAGAATGTCGAGCAGCGGCTTCACAACGAAATCGCGCTCGACAGCTCGCGGATGCGGCAAAGTGAGCTCGTCGTCGGAGGCCACGTACATCTGATAGTCCACGATGTCGATATCCAACGTGCGCGGACCATTCTCAATGGACCGCACGCGCCCGAGAGAATTCTCGATTCCGTGCAGGTAACCCAGCAGCTCCTTCGGCGGCAGGCCGCTTCGCAGCAGAACCACCGTGTTCACAAAGGTGTCTTGATCGGTGTAGTAGGCCGGCTCGCTCTCATAGAAGGGAGCCATGTCGATGATCTGGGTATCGGGCAGACTGCAAAGCTGGCCCACTGCAAGGTTGATCTGGGCTATCTTCGCCTCGGTCTCCTCGCCGGGCTCGGCCACAAGCGCCACGTTCGAACCCAGTCCCAGCACCACGGCTGGGCGCAAATCGCGCAGGGCCGCAACTGTCAGCGCCACATTGTGCGTGCGCACCACACCCGCGCCCAGCTCGCAGGCAAGCAGCGCCTCGGCAGCCGAAGCCACGTCACGCTCGGCGGGATCATCGATTTTGTAAGCGTAGCCCACATAGCTCTTGCGAGAGGCGGCCACCATCACCGGATAACCCAGGTGCACCAGCTCGTGCAAGTTGCGCATGAGTTCGATGGTCTGCTTCGGGGTCTTCCCGAATCCGGGGCCCGGATCGATGCAGATGCGCGAGCGGTCCACCCCGGCCGCCTCCAGATCGGCCGCGCGATCACGCAGGTAGTCGCGCACCTCGGCCACTACATCGTCGTAGGAGGGATTATCCTGCATGGTCTTCGGCTCGCCGGCCATGTGCATGACCACAACGCCGCAGCCGCTTCGGCTCACTACGTCCACCATAGCGGGATCACGGAAACCCGACACGTCATTCACAATGGAAGCGCCGGCTTCAAGGGCGCGGCGGGCAACCTCGGCATGGCGCGTGTCCACCGACACGCACAACTCCTGTTCGGCCAGAATGCGCACCACATCCCCGATGCGCTCCCACTCGGTTTCGGGATCGACCGGATCGGAGCCGGGACGCGTGGACTCGCCGCCCACATCGATAATGGCCGCGCCCTCGCCCACCATGGCGAGCGCGTGCTCAACAGCCTTATCGGCATCGACGAACTGACCACCGTCGGAAAACGAGTCGGGTGTCATATTCAGAATGCCCATGATAACGGGCGTCGATGTATCGAAGTCGAATCGACCGCAGTGCCAAATCATAGTTGAGGGTCCCTCTTCCGTCAGCCAGCCTAAAAGGCAAGTGTAACGGCAAGAGGGACCCTCAACAATAACGTTTCTACGAAAGGACGCTTAGCCCTTCTTGTTCGGGTCGGGCGCGTCGGCGGAGGAATCCATATCGTCCTCGCGGTCTACCTCGGCGTCCACCTCGGCCTGAGTGGGCATATCGGCACGATCGGCATTCCGAGCAGCGGGGCGGTACGGGGCGTTCGGATCCTGGTCGCCCGGCTCCACCGGCTCCTGCCTCCAGTTCGGATCAGCCAAGGTCTCGCCGGCATCGGCACCCGAGGCGGTCAGAGCCTCGGCACCCTCCATATCGCCCTCGGCAGCCAGACGCTCGGCGTCCTTGGCGCGAGCCGCAGCCTCCTCGGCCTCCTTGGCGGCGATGATGTCGTCCTCGCGGGCCAGATACTCGTCCCACTTGTTCTCGAGCAGCGCCTCGCAGGCCTCACCCTCCACGGTCTCGCGCTCCAGAAGCACGCTGGCCATGAGATCCATCTGATCGGCGTGGTCGGCGAGGATCTTGTGGGCCCTGTCGTGGGCCTCTTTCATGATCTTCGCTACCTCCTCGTCGATGCGACGGGCCGTCTCCTCGGAGTAATCCTGGGTGTTGCCGTAGTCGCGACCCAGGAACACCTCGTGGTTGGGCTGGCCGAACACCTGGGTGCCCAAGGGGCTCATGCCGTACTGGGTGACGATGGCGCGGGCCATCTTGCTCGCGCGCTCCAGATCGTTGGAGGCGCCCGTGGTCACATCGTCGCAGAAGATCTCCTCGGCCACGCGGCCGCCCATGAACACGGCTAGCTCGTCCTTCATCTCCGAAAGCGAGTTCAACACCTTGTCCTCATCGGGAATGGACAGCGTGTAGCCCAGCGCACGTCCGCGGGAGATGATCGAGATCTTGTGCACCGGATCGGCATGATCGAGCAGATGTCCCACCAGCGCATGACCGCTCTCGTGGTAGGCGATGGTGTGCTTGGTCTTCTCGTTCAGCACGCGGCCCTTGCGCTCCGGTCCGGCGATGACGCGCTCCATGGACTCGCTCACCTCGCGCATGGTGATAATCTTCTTGCCACGGCGAGCGGTAAGCAGAGCCGACTCGTTCATGAGGTTGGCCAAATCGGCACCGGTGAAGCCGGGGGTGATCTTCGCGATCTTAGAGAGGTCGACGTCAGAGCCGATGGGCTTGTCCTTGGCGTGCACGGTGAGAATCTTCTCACGGCCCTTCACGTCGGGAGTGTCCACCACGATCTGGCGGTCGAAACGGCCGGGGCGCAAAAGCGCCGGGTCAAGCACGTCGGCGCGGTTGGTAGCGGCGATGAGCACCACCGAGTCGTTGGACTCGAAGCCGTCCATCTCCACGAGCAGCTGGTTCAAGGTCTGCTCGCGCTCATCGTGGCCGCCGCCGAGGCCCGTGCCGCGCTGGCGGCCCACCGCGTCGATCTCGTCGATGAAGATGATGGCAGGTGCGGCGTCCTTCGCCTGCTGGAACAAATCGCGCACGCGGGAGGCACCCACGCCCACGAACATCTCCACGAAGTCGGAGCCGGAAATGCTGAAGAAGGGCACGCCCGCCTCGCCGGCCACGGCGCGGGCCAAAAGCGTCTTGCCGGTGCCCGGAGGGCCCACCAGAAGGCAGCCACGCGGAATCTTCGCGCCCATGGACTGGTACTTCGCGGGGTTCGCCAGGAAGTCCTTGATCTCCTGCATCTCCTCTACGGCCTCATCGACACCGGCCACATCGGAGAATTTCACGTCGGGACGTTCCTCGGCGGCCTTCTTCGTCTTGGCCTTGCCGAAATTCATCTGGGAGTTGTTGGCCTGCTGCATCTTGAAGAAAAAGAAGAACAGAAGGCCGCCGATGATGAGGATAGGCAACAGCGTCGCCAGAATCTCGAGGAAGGGACTCGGCAGCGTGACCTGGTAGGACACATCGGGATGCGCCGCCAGAAGCTCGCCGAGCGAGTCGCTTCCCACGTAGGTAGAGGTGTAGTTGTGCTCCTTGCCGAGCGTGGCCGGATCGAGCGTGGTGGTGCCCACGCCCGCAAGCGCCTTGCCGTCCGGGTTCTTCTCCGTGGACACGAGGGCGTTCATGGCGTCGAAAGCGCCGTTGAAGGCCTCGGCGGCCTCGGCACCAGCGGTAACGGCCGGGAAGTAGGTACCCGACACCGTGTAGTCGCCCGCCGAGTAGGTGACCGACTTCACGCGGCCCTGCTCTACGGCCTGGGTGAACTCGGAGGTGATGAGCTGGTCGGTGACCGTCGTACCCGCCACGCCCGTGCGCATGAACTGGCTGCCCACGAAGAAAGCCACGGCCAGAAGAATGATGACCATGACCATGGTGGTACGGGACGACGATGAGGGGGTCGGGAATTTCGGATTGTTGTCTGCCATAGTTTCTTTCTGCCTTTACTGGTAGATCTCAGGCTTGAGGACGCCGATGTAGGGAAGGTTGCGGTAATGCTCGGCGTAGTCGAGGCCGTAACCGACGATGAACTCGTCGGGGCACGTGAAGCCAACGTAGCGGCATTCGATATCAGCCTGGTTCTCGGTGTTCTTGCGCATGAGCGCCGCCACGGTCATAGAGGCCGGGCCACGCGATTCCAAGTTCTGCATCAGGTACTTCAGCGTGAGGCCGGAGTCGATGATATCCTCGGCGATGATAACGTGACGGCCGCGGATGTCGGTGTTGAGATCCTTCAGGATGCGCACCACACCCGAGCTCTTCACACCGTTGCCGTAGGAGGACACGGCCATGAAGTCCATCTCGAGCGGCATGTCGATGGCGCGCACGAGATCGCAGGTGAAGATGGCACCGCCGCGGAGGATGGAGATGACCACCACGCCCTCGGACCCGGCCACCTCGGCATAGTCACGGGTGATGGCCTCGCCCATCTCATGCACGCGGTTCGCGAGGTCCTGCTCGGAGAAGAGAATCTCAGAAATGTCGTTATGCACGTGAACCACTTTCTTCCAATGCCCGGCCGCGCGGCACGGGCGTTCCCTAATCGCAGTCCAGTGTACCATTGCCCCGAAAACGAACGCCCGCGATACCGCAACGCAACACAATTGTTTCGTTCACGCCCCCTCATGCCGGCCTCTTTGTCGACATGAGTACATTTGTTCTTATGTAATTATTACACTATGGTACAATAAGCACGCCAGGTGGTATGGCTGCCTCATCGCTTAGGAGGTCTGCCATGGTTACTTGGACGGAGCTATTAACTCTTCTCTTAGTTGTGATAGCGGCTATAGATTTGGCGGTGCAGTTGCGCAAATGAAATAGCCGCCCCCACTGACGCGGAAAGACGGCTACTTCATCAAGCTCTAAACTTGTCACACGAGGTAGCCGCCGTAGCAGCGGCAAGCCACCTAGCACCTTGTTAGTCTACGACCGGGGGATTGTTTAGTCAACGGCTCCGGCGGCCAGCAGGTCGGGGAACTCCTGGATGAGACGTGTCGCTGGAAGACCCACGATGGTGTCCCAGGAGCCGTCGTAGTGATCCACGAGCGCGGCCCCCTCCCCCTGGATGGCATAAGCGCCGGCCTTGTCGAAGGACTCGCCCTTCTTGAGGTAGTCGGCAATCTCCTCGTCGGTCAGGTCGCGGAAGGTGACGCGGCTTATATCGGCGAAGGTACGGAAGCCAAGCGAGATGTCCTCGGCCGCGGGCGCCGCGATCATCCACACCGACACGGCGGTGATAACCTCATGGGTGCGACCCGAAAGCTCGCGCAGCATATGCTTGGCGTCCGACAGGCTGCGGGGCTTGCCGAAGATCTTTCCGTCGAGCACCACCATGGTGTCGGCGCCGATGACGATGAGCATGCCCGTATAGTTCTGGGCCAGCACCTCCTGCACCACCGCGCCCGCCTTGCGCTCGGCGAGTTTCTTGGCGGCCTCTTCGGGGTTGGCAGCCAGGTCAGGCTCCAGGCTCTCATCCACCGGCGTCTCAGGCGTGTGCACGATGAACTTCACGCCGGCTTGCTCCAGCAGCTCGCGGCGGCGGGGGCTGCCGCTGGCGAGCACCACCTCGAAAGAGGGCGCTGCGGGTGTGGTGCCCTCGGTGCTCTCGGGGGCCTCATCGGCTAACACCTGGCGCATCTCGTCGGCCGCCACCTTCGCAGCCACTTCCTTGTTCAGCTTGGTCTGCTCGTCGGTCATGGTTACTCCTCGGTTTCCTTCGCGGGAGCGCAGCTCCCCTTCTTCCTGCGGGCGCGGAAGTAGGCCATAGGCTCCACCAAAACGCCCTGCTTGTTGGCGCTCACGGCCAGGTCATGCTGAATATTGGTCACGTACCCGCTCTTGGGTGCGCCGTCAGCGAACCCATCGAGCACAGCCTCCACACTGGCCGATTCCACTCGCGCATCGGGCCCGAGCATGGCCTCCAAAAGCCTCAGCACAGCTCGGCGTTGCAAGGGACGTGCCACGGCGCCGAAGGCGGGCAGCAGGCGGAAGCCCTCGGAGCGATCGATGCCGAAGGTGTCGTCGTCGGCCACCCACACTGCATCGCGCTCGGCGGCCTCGGCAGCCATGGCGCACAGCATGTCGTCCTCATCGGCGATAAGGTTCATCGATCGCGTGAGCACTTCGGGCAGCGCCTCGTTCCACTCCTTGGCCGCAGGCACAATGTTGTGCCGCACATAGGCGCGGAAGCGATCGGTGTGGGCGTTGGTGGCGTCCTCGCGCCAGAGAGCGCCCGTCTCGTCGCACACGCACGGCTCGCCGGCGGCCTCGCGGGCAGCCAGGTAGGCGCGCAGCTCATCGCGGGTCGTATCCATGAGCGGACGCACCACCGGGCCGTTCTCATAACGCATACTGCGGAAACCGCCCGGGCCCGTGCCCACAATAGAGCGCATGTAGAAGTTCTCGATGCGATCGTCGGCAGTGTGCGCCGTGAAGATACGCGCCTCGGAAAGCGGGCAGCCCTCATGCTGGCACATGGAGCGCAGTGCCTCGTTGGCGGCCAGATAACGCTCGCGCCGAGCCACGGCCTCCACGTTCTCGTGGGAGCGGGCGGCCTCGGCGGCGATATCGATGGAGCAGATGAACAGCGGGATGCCCAGCATTTCGGCCAACTGGCCCACGAAGCGCTCGTCGCCGTCGGCCTCCTCGCCGCGCAGCTGGTGGTTCACGTGCAGCATGGCCACCGGCCCCATATCGCCCGCCTCGCGCAGGGCGGCACCCAAATAGGCGAGCGCCGTGGAGTCGGAACCGCCCGACACCATGAGCAACACGGCGGCATCGGAGGCCGCCAAATGGTGGGCCGCGATGGTGGCGCGGGCCTTCTCTAGTACGTCAGTCATTTCCTATCCTTCTGTTGCGGCATGCCCTCGGTCGGAGACGCCGGATGTTCCGATTCGCTCAGACAGTCCTCGCTTTGGGGAAGTGCACACTGGGCACTTCCCGTCGCTGCGGAACTCGCTCGGCCGGAACACCCGACGCCTCCTCTGCGCTCCGCCATTGTTGCCAAAGCAGGGGTCTTCTCCAGCATCACGATGGATTCCACATGGTCGGTATGGGGGAACATGTCCACGGGGCGGATGGCGCGCACCTCGTAGCCCTCCCCCACCAGCTGGCGCACATCACGGGCCTGGGTGTGCGGGTTGCACGAGATGTACACGATGCGCTCCGGGGCAAGCGCGCAGGCGGCGCGCAGGAACTCGGGCGTGGATCCGGCCCGGGGCGGGTCCATCAGCAGCACGAGCGGCGCCTCGTGGGACGCCCCTACCGGGTGAGCTGTCCCGCCCTCCGAAGTGGGACAGCTTACCCGGTAGGGGCGTCCCGCTTCTGCGGCCATATCGCGCATGAAAGCAGTGGCATCCTCGGCGACGAACGAGGCGTTCTCCACGCCGTTGTGGCGTGCGTTTCCCGCGGCGTCGCGGATGGCCGAGGCCACGGAATCGACCCCGATGACACGGGCGGCGCCGTGCTTAGCGGCAACCAGGCCAATAGTACCGGTGCCGCAGTAGGCGTCGATCACGGTCTCGGTGCCGGTAAGGTTCGCCAGACGGATGGCCTCGTTGTAGAGCACCTCGGTCTGCGTAGCGTTCACCTGGTAGAACGACTGGGACGAGATGCGGAAGGACAGCCCGCACAGCGTGTCCAGAATGAAGCCGGGGCCGAAGAGCACCCGCTCCTTCTCGCCTAAGATCACGTTGGTCTGGCGCGTGTTCACATTCTGCACGATGGTGGTCACCGCGGGCACGCGGCGCTTAAGCTCGCGGCAGAAAGCCTTCGATGCGGGAAACTCATCGCCATTGGTGACCACCGTGACGAGTACTTCCCCCGACTCGTGACCCACGCGCACCACCACGTGCCGAACGAAGCCGCAGCCAGCGTCCTCGTCGTAGGGCTCCATGCCCCAGCGAGCCATGATATCGCGCACGGCGAGCGTCACCTGCTTGGCTGTCTCGTTCTCGATAGCGCACGCATCGGTGGGGATGAGACGGTGCGAGCCAGCCTCGTACATACCCGTGAGAATATCGGCGCGGGAGAGCTTTGCGCCCGCGCCCTTCCCCTTCGCGCCGCCTTTGGCGGCAGCAGAGCGCCTTGCGCCCTTGGCGGGCGCATAGGGAGATATCACCTTGTTGCGGTAGTGGAAGGGCTCTTCCATTCCCAAAATAGGCAGCATGGCCGCATCAGGTGCCAGATCGGTGAACAGATCGGCTACCACCTGCTGCTTAGCTGCCAGCTGACTTTCGTAAGGCACATCCAGCTGACTGCAACCGCCGCACCGACCGAACACCGGGCAGAGCGCGCAGGCGGTCTTCGGAGCCGCCGACGGACACCTCTTCGCACGTCCACTGGCCACCTTCGCCCCTTGGGCTCCTCCCCGGCCCACGGCGCTTCCGGAAGCGGATCTCCTCTTTCCGGGCCCAGCCGCACGACCGGTCGCGGCCGACGACCGAGTAGCAGCGGTCGGCTTTTTGCCCCCTTCCCGCTTGGCGGAGCGGTTACTGGGTCGTTTCGGCTTGTTGTCATGTTTTCTCGTCATAAACCCATTTTGACATAATGGACCCAACGGAAAAGGAGGCAATCATGAACTTCATTATTCGCTGGATCGTCACCGCCATCGCCGTAGCCGCCGCCGTATGGATCGTGCCGGGCATCGAGATCGTGAGCGGTAGCGCCTCGTGGGTGGGCATCGCGCTGTTCGCCCTCATCTTGTCGCTCGTGAACATGTCCATCAAGCCCATTCTGCAGGTACTTTCGCTGCCGGTAACCGTGCTCACGCTGGGCATTTTCTACCTTATTGTGAACACGCTCCTGCTGTACGTGGCCGCATGGCTCGCCAACGGTCTGTTCGGCGCCGGCTTCTACATCGCCAGCTTCGGCAGCGCATTCGTGGCGTCTATCGTCATCTCCATCGTATCGGCCCTGGTAAACGGCCTAGTGGGCAACGACAACTAGGCGTGGAACCAATGAGAACGCCCCGCCCGCGAGGGTGGGGCGTGCCTCCACGCGCAGTTCCGCAGCGACGGGAAGTGCCCAGTGGGCACTTCCCCCAAGCGAGGACTGTCTGAGCATGGAGGTATGCCCCGCCCTCACGGGCGTCACACGTGCTCGCTACTCGCTGCGCAGGGCCTCCACCGGATCCTTGCGAGCGGCCGCCATAGCCGGGAACAGACCCGCCACAAACGACAGGAACACGCTGATAGCCACTAGGATGGCCGCAGCCGTCGGCGGCAGCAGGGCCACGTCGGGCACATCGAGCATCGTGTACACAAGCGCGTTCACCGGAATGCTCACGAGTGCCACCACGCCCACGCCGAGCAGACCCGCCACCAGGCCCTCGATAATGGTCTCGGCGTTGAAGACGCGGCTGATATCGCCCTTGGACGCGCCAATGGCGCGCAGGATGCCGATCTCCTTCTTGCGCTCGAGTACCGAGATGTAGGTGATGATGCCGATCATGATGGACGACACCACGAGCGAGATAGCCACAAAGGCAATAAGCACGTAGCTGATCATGTCCACGATGGTGGTGACCGACTTCATCAGCGTGCCCACGAAATCGGTGTAGGTGATCTTCTTGTCACCCTGCTCGGAGGCCTCCATGCGCTCGTTGTAATCGTCGAGGATGGCAATGACCGCCTGCTTGGCCTCGAAGTCCTTCGGATAGATCTCGATTTCAGAGGGCTTTGAGAGCTGCGCATAGCCCAGGCGCGCCAGATTGCCGTCCAAAGAGGTACCCTCGCCGCTCATGAGCGCGGTCATGAGCTCGGAGAGCTCTTCCTCGGTCATGGCGAACTGGAAGGCGTTCTTGAAGGCACTCGTATCTACTGACATGGCGCCGGGGACGCTCTTCTGGAACTGCTCCATCACCTTCTTCACCGACGCCTCGGTCTTCTTGGAGATGGTTGCCATGGCCTTTTCCATGTAGCTTTTCATGGCATTCTCCAGCACCGTGGACATCTTCGAGGCCATCTCTTTCTGCATGGCATCGCTGTCTATCATCTTGGAGGCGTACTTCGCCATGATCTGCTGAATCTCGGCGCTTTTCGCGTAGTTCTCCAGCGTTTCCTGGGAAAGCGTCTGGAAGTCGGGCGGCGTGCCGGATGCGGCGGCCTGCTGATAGGCGGTGCCGAGCGCCTGGGTGTAGCCAGCCAGAGCCGTGCCCATCATCTCGGCCAGGGCGTCCTCGTTGAAGGCCGACGACAGATCCATGTCGAGATCCTTCGAGGAGATGGACGGAGTGCCCGGCAGATCGTCGGAGGAAAGGCCCTCCGACAGCGCGCTCGTATCGGTATCCAGCTTGGACTCGTCGAACTTGAAGGCATCCTTCAGAGCGTCCTCGTCCACGTCGAACAGCGACTGAGTGTCGAGCTTGCCCTTTTCCTCCTCATCTTTCTCGGCAAACGAGCGGCCGTCGAACACATCTACCGTGGGGTAGTCCAGCTGCTCCTGGACAATACGCGTCTCGCCCGCCTTCTCGATGATATGCTGGGTGAGCGCCGGGGTGTAGTAGATGCCCATGGACAGGGCCGTGGCCTTGGCTTCGGGCTTAGGCTGCACGATGCCGACGATCTTCAAGTCCTCGCCGCCGTCCACGAGCTCCTTCATATAGGCCTCGTCGTCGGTCTTGTCCACCCACACCTTGTGCTCTTTGTCGTAGGTGTAGTAGTCGGCCGCGCTCACAAGCTTCATGGACACACCGAGCAGCTGGTCGTAAGTCACATCCAGCTCGTCGTCGGGAGCGGTCACATCCTCCTCGTTCATGAATTGCTCGATCATGTCGTCGAGTGCCTGGTGGTCGCGCAGGCCGAGTGCGTAGGTGACGAGATCAGGCACATTGCCGTTGGCGCTCAGCACAAGCACGCACTCATTGTAGGCCTCGGGCCACTTCCCCGCCTTCACGTCGTACTGGTCCTCCACAATGGAGGCGTTGCCCATCATCTCGCCGAACACGTCGGTAGAGTACATGGTGGACATGAGCGCGTTAGACGAGCCGGCACCCATGCCGAAGGCCGAGAACGTGGTGTCGGGGTTGATTTGGCGGACGCCATCAGCGGTGTTGGCGTCGAAGATCTGCGGAACCACGTTGTAGCGGTACTCGATGGAGTTCACGTACTGCTCGATGCCGTCGCCGCCCTCGTCGAAGAACAGCTTGAGCGCAGCCAAATCGTTGTTCTCCAAGCTGGCGAACATGTTCGTGACCATCTTGAACTCATGGACGTTGCCGTCGTCCTCGTTGGACGCGGCACCGTCGTCCTCGCCCTCGGCCGTGCCGCCCTTAAAGCCAGCGGCTGCAAGCACGTCATCGACTTCGCCGCCCTGCGCTTCATCGGCACCCGCCGCCTCGTCTTCCTCGCCGCCAGCCCCCATGGACATAAGCGCGGTCATGTCGAAGCCGGTGGACATGATCTGCAGCGGGTACACCGACAACGTTTCCTCTTCGGTGGTCTGGATGTAGTTGTTCACGCCGTTGGCAAGTGCCAAGATGGCCGCGATGCCGATGATGCCGATAGAACCGGCGAAGGCCGTCATGATGGTGCGGCCCTTCTTGGTCATGAGGTTGTTGAATGACAGCGCAAGGGCCGTGAGGAAGCTCATAGACGTGCGACGCACCCGCTTGCGCGACAGATGCATCTCCTCTTCCGTGGGCATATAGGGGTTGGAGTCAGAGCGGATAGCTCCGTCAGCCAAGTTCACCGTGCGCGTAGCGTAGGCGGCGGCCAGCTCGGGATTATGGGTGACCATGATGACGAGCCGGTCTTTGGCAATCTCGGTGAGCAGATCCATGATCTGCACCGATGTATGCGAATCGAGTGCGCCGGTGGGCTCGTCGGCGAGCACGATCTCGGGGTCGTTGATGAGGGCGCGGGCAATGGCCACACGCTGCATCTGACCACCCGACAGCTGACTCGGCTTCTTGTTCAAATGCTCCGAAAGTCCCACCGCCGCCAGCGCCTCCTTCGCGCGGCGCGTACGCTCGGCGCGACCCACGCCCGACAGCGTGAGGGCCAGCTCCACGTTCTGCAAAATGGTCTGATGCGGAATGAGATTGTAGCTTTGGAACACGAAGCCCACGCGGTTGTTGCGGAAAGCGTCCCAATCGCGGTCACGGTACTGGTGGGTGGAGACGCCATCGACGATCATGTCGCCCGAATCATAGTGATCCAGACCGCCCATCACGTTCAAAAGCGTAGTCTTTCCCGAGCCGGAGGGGCCGAGAATGGCCACGAACTCGTTGTCGCGGAACGAGATGGACACATCGTTCAAGGCCACCTGCGTGAAGTCGCCCGTTCGGTAGGATTTGCAGATGTTCTTCAGCTGGAGCATACGTGTCTCTTTCCCTCTTCTCCTAATCGCGCCTATTATGATGCTCTCGATGGAGGGCTTCTAACGCTTTCGTCAAAAAGCGAGTTATTTGCACAGATTTGCCACGGCAGCGGCCGATTTCGCGGTATTCTGTCGAGGTTCGATTTTTCGCCGGCCCATAAGCCGCGCGCAAGCAGAAAGGAGCGTCCATGGACGCCAAAGTGTACGAACTCATCAACGACCAGATCAACAAGGAGCTGTACTCCGCCTACCTGTACCTGTCCTTCGCCGACTACTACGAGGAGGAGGGCCTCTCGGGCTACGCCAACTACTTCGAGATCCAGGCGGCCGAGGAGCGCGATCACGCCATGATCTTCCGCAACTACCTCCACGAGAACGGCGAGAAGGTGAAGCTTCTGGCCATCGATATGCCCGACAAGACCTTCGCGAACTTCCTGGAGCCCCTGGAGGCCGCCATGGAGCACGAGAAGTACGTGACCGCCCTCATCAACGACATCTACGCTGCCGCGCTTGAGGCCCACGACTACCGTGCCCAGAAGTTCCTCGGCTGGTTCATCGACGAGCAGCTGGAGGAAGAGGACAACGCCGACACCATGATCACCAACATGAAGCTGTTCGGCAAGGATCCCAAGGGCCTGTACGACCTTGACCGCGAGTGCGCCGCCCGCGTGTACTCCGTGCCGAGCCCGCTGGCCGGCAAGTAGGCCTTGGAACGCATACTACTACATGCCTGTTGCGGACCGTGCTCTTTAGAGCCGGTCCGCATTTTGCGCTCCGAGGGAGTGGAGCCCGTGGTGTTCTATGCGAACTCCAACATCCACCCCGCCGACGAGTATGCCCGGCGCCTGGCCACGTTGCGCGAATGGGCGGCAGGCGAGGGGCTTGAAGTGGCCGAGGGTGCCTACGATGCCGAGGCGTGGGAAGCCGTCGTCGGATGCGTAGGAGATGCCGCCGAGGAGAAGTTCGGGGTCATCACGGACGAGGAGGGCGATTTGGAGGGCGACGGGATAGAGGACAGCACGCCTTCCGAAGCCCGTGCGGCCCGCGAGGCACGCTGCCGGGCCTGCTACCGCCTGCGCTTCGAAGAGGCCGCCCGCTACGCCCGCGAGCACGGCTTTGCCGCCGTGGGCACCACGCTTTCCGTAAGCCCCTACCAGTACATCCGCATCATTCGCGAGGAGCTTCAGCGCGCCTGCGAGCGCGAGGGCGTTGAGGCACGCTTCGCGGACTACCGCCCCTACTACGACGAGGCCACGCGCAAATCGCGCGAGGGGGGCATGTACCGACAGAACTACTGCGGCTGCCGCTTCTCGGATGCCGAGGCCGCCGCCGAGCGCGACCAGCGCCGCGCCGCCCGCCGCGCGGCGCGCGAGGCCGAGCTTGCCGCCCAGGCCGACGTGCGCGCTGCCGAGGAGGCCGAGCGCGCCCGCAATCGTGCCGAGAAGCAGGCCTACGCCGACAAGCAGGCCCGCAAACGAGCTATTCTGAAGGCCCTGCGGGAACAGCAATAAACTGCGCCTTCCCCGATTGCCTTGGAAACGAAGCCATTTTGCATCATCCTTCCACGATTTGCCTTTCTCCTACGGTTTGCCCATCGCCGTCCAGAAAATCAAACTGGTAATTTATGATGCGGGGAACACTCGCACCGAGGAGGTTCCCGTGAAAGCTATCGCCCTCTCCCACCCGCACCTCTCCCCCAACGCCTCAGCAGCTGCGGCCAAGGCGTCGCCCGAGATCCGGGAGCTTCTGCGCCGCTCCGGCAAGAAAAACGTGCGCGAGTACACCCTGGGCGAGGAGATCTTCAACGCCGTCACCCACGGCGTGGGCGCGGGGCTTGCCGTGGCAGCGCTCGTGCTGCTCATCGTGAAGTCGGTAGGCGACGGCGGCGGCATCCTGCTGGCGGCCTCGCTTGTGTACGGCATCGCCATGCTCGTGGAATACCTTATGTCCACCTTGTACCACGCCATCGCCGCCGAAGGTGCCAAGCGCGTGTTCAAGGTGCTCGACCACTCCGGCATCTACCTGCTCATCGCCGGCACCTACACGCCCTACTGCCTCATCTCGCTGGGGCATGTGGGCGGTCTGTGGCTTGCGGCCCTCGTGTGGGGCGTGGCGCTTCTCGGCATCGCCTTCGAGGCCTTCTGGACCTTCCGTCCCCGTTGGATATCGGCCGTGCTGTACGTGGCCCTGGGCTGGTCCGTCGTGTTCTTCTTGCCCGAGCTGTATGTGCAGCTGCACCCGGCGGGTTTCTGGCTTCTGGCCGCGGGCGGCATCAGCTACACCGTAGGCGCTGTGTTCTACATCTTCAAGAAGGTGCGCTACCTGCACTCCATCTTCCACCTGTTCGTGCTGGCCGGAAGCATCCTGCAGTTCTTCAGCGTGTACTTTTTCGTGATTTAGCGCCTACGCAACCGCAGCAACGAAGCTTGCCAGAATGGGGATGCTCGCCAGCGCCAGCACGGTGGTGACGAAGGTTCCCTGGGCCATGACGCGGGAGTTGCCGCCGTATTGGTAGCAGAGCATGGTGCCGTTGGTGGCCACGGGCATGCCCGCGAGCACCACGGCCACCGAGAACATCAGCCCCGCCGGCACAAAGGCGTGGAACACCGCCCATATGACGACCGGCATCCCGAGCAGGCGGAACAGCGCGCACAGCCATAGACGCGGCCCTCCCACCAGATCGCGCGCCGGCAGGTTTGCGAGCGACGAGCCGATGATGAGCAGCGCCGCCGGCGTGGTGATGGAGCCCAGCGTGTTCAGCGCGTCGCCCAGAATGGGGGCGTAGTGGACGCCGGTCAGCGTGAGGATCACCGCCGCCACGCACGACAGCATGACTGGGGTGACGAAGGTGCGCCAGGTGGTCTGCACCTTCACGTCGCCGTCGGTGTCCTGGGTGAGGAACCATGCGCCCACGGTGAACACGAAGAAGTTGAAGGGCAGGTTGAACACAGCCGCGTACACTAGGGCATCGGGTCCGAAGATGGCCGAGAGCACCGGGTAGCCGATGAAGCCCACGTTGCCGAAGCAGAGCATAAAGCGGTACACGCCGCGATGCCCATCGGGAATGCGCAGAAGCAGCGTGAATCCGTAGGCCACGGCGAACATGACCAGTGTGCCGGCTACGGACAGTCCCAGGCACATCCATACTTCCGTGCGCGTGGGCAGCTCGGTGGCCGTGAGCACCGAGCCCAAGATCATGCCCGGCAGCGCGATGTTGATGACCAGCTTCGAGAGCATGCGGTCGAACTCGTCGTTCATGAAGCGCAGCCGCTTGGCGGCATAGCCCACCCCCACGATGGAGAACAACGTGACGATCTCCTGGAATATGCCGATCATGCCCGCGGCCACTGAGAAATGCTCCTGTTCGTAATTGCTGTATGCGTTATTGCCCTGCGCAAGGAATGCGCAGCTTGATATTCTGACGCTTCGTCCGGGCACGCAAGATTGCCAGGGCTTCTCTTTCGGTAATGGGCGCATGGGCGCAACGAAAAAGGGCGACCCGCAAAGGCCGCCCTCTTCAAGCTTTGGGAAGGGGCTTACAGCGTGGCAATGTATTCCTTGGCGTTTCTCGCCGCGTTACGTCCCGAATAGACGTTGTTGCCCATCATCGTGCCGCCAATAGCCTGCGTGTACACATTGCGCCAAAGCATCGCTCCGTCAAGGCCGACGGCATACAGGCCGGGAATCGGGTTCATGTGATGGTCGAGAGCCTCCGCCCGCGCGTTGGTGGTCACGCCTCCGTCCACCGCAATGAGCAGGTTGCTGATCTTCGCGAGATAGAAAGGCGGGGTGTCCAAAGGCTTAAGGAACGCGGGGTTCTTTCCGAAGTCTAGATCGGTGCCCTCTGCGCAGAACGTGTTGTAGCGCTCGAAGGTAGAGGCCAGCGCATCGGCGTCCAGCTGGAAGTTCTCGGCGAGGACGCGCACATCGTCGGCTTTGAAAATGGAATCGTCGTGGCTGCCATCAAGGGCGGCGTCGACAGCGGCCCGGTCGGCCTTGTCCTGTACGCAGCTGTCGAGAATGGCCTGGTCGAAAAGAAGGTAGTTATCCTTGTTGCACATAAGAGCCGTTGCCGTCGCTGCCATGTTGTAGGTGAAGCAGAGGCTTTCGTCGTTGAATCGGACGGCGTCTTCGTTGACCCAGATCGAGGGGCCGCCGGCGGCAATGCCGACTGCCGAGTTCAGCGTGCTGGAATAGGGCGGGGTCGAGTCGAAGCCGAAGGCGGGCACCCCATTGAACGCCTGCAGCGCCGCATTGGGCAGGAAGTCCTTCGCCCCCGCCTCCATGGCCATCAGGTAGCCGTCGCCCTCTACGCTGGGAACGCCCTGGACCATCATTGTGTCCAGCTTCTCCTGGGTCCAGCCTTGGCCGACAAGCAGCTCCTTGTTGCACCCAACGCCACCCGTCGCCAGCACGACCGCCGGGGCGTTGACCTGAAGAATCGACCCATCTTCGGCTGTGGCGTACACGCCGCGCACGATCCCGTCGTCGCATATGAGCTTCGTGGCGCGCATTCCGGTCTTAATGTCTGCGCCGGCGCTTTCCGCGGCGGCAGCCATCGGCGGTACGTAATTGTTGGCGCCAGCCTCGTCTTTGAAGCGGTGCCCTGTGAGGAAAGGCGGCATGCCCTCGGCCTCATCCTTGAACGCGACGCCGTTCTCCTCGAGCCATGCCAGGTTGTCCGCAGAGCTGTTGATCATATCAAGCCACATAGATCCATTGGCGCGGAAATGGCTGAATTCCAGCTCGCGGCGCACGACCGACGAGGGGTCGATTTCTATTCCCTGCGCTTTCTGAATGCGAGAGCCGATGGCAAAAATGCCCTCGGTGCCATTGCAGTTGCCGCCGATCTCGCCCGCTTTCTCCAGCAGGAGCGTTTTCAGGCCGTCTTGAGCCGCTTGCACAGCGCATGCGAGCCCCGATGCGCCCGCGCCGATAATCACGATGTCGGCATCCACAACCTCATCGGCCTCAACGGGTGCGGAATCGGCGGTATCCGCCAACGCGTTGCTGTCTGCCGGGCGCTCGCTTGCGCATCCCGCCAGGCCCACGGCGCCCATTGCCCCCAGTGCTGCAAACCCCGCCAAGAACCCGCGTCTGCTGATTGCGCTCTCATTCGATGCACTCATAGCTTCCTCCTCCATATCGTTGCTGAATGCAAGGCAATGGTAAGAAGGAAAATAATTTACTTCAACGACAACTGTTTATGGTAATTGCCTCTGAGATAGAGGTATTTAACTGGTATTTCTGAAAACAGCGAAATCAACTATTTATGATGACTGTCATATTTTCCAAATACTTGCGCAAGTTGCCGTACATGCGCATGTAGCATGCGTTTAACGCGTTCACGGCTTCGTCGTCGAGGCATGAATGCCAGATGCGTGAAATCTCGTTCAGGCTGTCTGTGGCTTTTTGGGAAAGGTATTCGCCCTCGCGCGTGCCCCGAAGGACGGCGCTGCGACCGTCGAAGGGATGTTGTGCGCGCTCTACAAGGCGGCGTTGCTCCAGCTTCTTGGCGTGCACGCTCAAGCCGCTCATCTGCATGCAGAGTGTTTCGGCGATATCGCCCAAAATCATCGGGCCCGACTCTTTGAGCAGGCGGAGAATGCGATACTCGTTGAGCGTTAGTTGGGTCGAGAGGGCTACTTTTTCTGCGAGCCGGTCTATCAGGGAGCGCCACGCTACTAGGTAGTCGGCCCAATAGGCGCCCTCGGCGTCCGCTGAATGAAACGCCTCTACCGCATGGCCTCGCAGGGCGTTGTTCGAAGCTCCGATTGAGCGCTTGAAGACATCGAGCTCGTCTAAGGGGAGCGATCCCGTGAAGGCTTGAGCCAGCTCGTCTTCGAGGGATGCTCTTGCGTCTGAGACCACCGCGCGCCCCTCGGCAGTTGGCCGGCACAGCGCGATTCTCGCGTCTGCGGGGCATGGCACTTTTTCGATCAGACGGGCGTCCTCCAAAGACAGGAGAATGCCCGCAACGGTTCGCCTGCGCAGCATGACGAAGTCGCTCAGTGCTTCAATGGGAATTGCGTCGTTGGTTTCGCAAAGAGCCAGAAGCAAGGTGAATTCGCCATAGGTAAGACCGCAGGTTGACTTCAAGTGCCGCGAGGCTACTTTGCCATGCTCCACCAGAACGGTGATCATCTGCTGGGAAGGCACGACGGATTCTCGGTACGACATGGCCTTCCTCCTCAAACTTCGCCCATGGGACTGCGCCGCCGCCGGGCAGCCAACGCGCTTTCGCAATTCTAGCGTATACTAGGCGGCCGCTGCGTTAGCTCCGTCGAAAGGAAGGCCATGTTCACCATCGGTTGTCATCTGTCCAGCGCCAAAGGCTATCTCAAGATGGCGAAGGATGCGGTTTCTATCGACGGGAACACGTTCCAGTTCTTCACGCGCAACCCGCGCGGGGGCAAGGCCAAGGCCATCGATCCGGCCGATGTGGCCGCCTTCCACGAGTACGCCGGCGAGCACGGCATTGCCACGTTTCTGGCCCACGCGCCCTACACCATGAACCCCGCGGCAGCCAAGCCCGAGACGCGTCAGTTCGCCATCGAGCTGTTGACCGACGACCTCATGCGCATGGAGAACACGCCTGGCCAGCTGTACAACATGCACCCGGGCTGCCATGTGGGCCAGGGTACGGATGCGGGCATCGAGCTGATTGCCGATGCCCTGAACCAGGTGCTCACGCCGGAGCAGTCCACCACGCTGCTGCTGGAGACCATGGCGGGCAAGGGCACGGAAGTGGGCGGCCGTTTCGAGGATTTGGCCGCCATCATCGAGCGCGTGGAATTGTCCGACAAGGTGGGCGTGTGCCTGGACACGTGCCACGTGTGGGACGGCGGCTACGACATCGCCGGCGACTTGGACGGCGTGCTGGAGGAGTTTGATCGTGTCATCGGGCTGGATCGGCTGCGTGCCATTCACCTGAACGACTCGAAGAACCCCCTTGCGGCCCACAAGGACCGTCACGCCCCCATCGGCGAGGGCTGCATCGGCTTCGACGCGCTCGCTGCCGTGACGAACCACCCGGTGCTGCGCGACCTGCCCTTCTTCCTGGAAACGCCCCAGGACGACTTGGCCGGCTGGAGAGCCGAGATCGCCGCTCTGCGCGCGGCGCACGCCGACTGACCGGGACGAACCGGAACCGTCGCCCCCCGAATGCGCCCTCGTCGCCTTCGCAGACGCGCGGAAACATCGGGCACCTAGCAAGGCGCGGCGCCTATGAGCATGCTGGCCACTTGGGCGGGGTCGCGGGGTGTCGGCGGCATGTCGAAAATGCGGCGAAGGCCATCAGGGTACTGAGACGCAATAATCTCCGCCAGCTCTTCCACCGAGATGTCCATGCCGCTGTTGAACCAGCGCTCTACCATATGGTGCGCCATGCGCGCGATGCCATCCAGATGGTACTCAACTACGGTGCCTACGGGCTCCCCGCGCTCTCTCAGCACCTCTCGCATCGCCTCGACGTGAGTGGTTACAGCAGGCAACGAGAAATCGTAGTCCCAGTTGCGGACGAAGTCGCTGAACACGGGCGAGAGTTCGCTCAGAAGCCTGATTGAAGTAGCGTGGCCCTCGACAACGTTCATTGTGCGGCCGATCTGGTAGATACCGAGGGTCGCACAGTACAGCTGGTACCAGTAAGCGATTCCCTTGACGCTGGGGAAATTGCGGTAAAAGGTCGAGCGCGATATGCCGCACTCATCGCAGATAGCCTGCACAGTAATGGATGCAAACGGCTCACGCGCCGCCACTTCTACGGTGGCACGCAGAATCTGGCGCCTTTGCTGGATGTGCGAAAAACAATCCCTCGAATCCATAGTGACTCCTCGTCATGAAACAAATCCCCTTGGTGAAGGAGTATGACACAAGTTGCTCCCACAGACCCAAGAGCGTGGCACAGTCAACCGCTATTGTTCCATCTCCTGAAACTGGCGAAACCGTTGTTTCTTGAACAGGGTGGGCACGGGTCCTATGCTCGGGACACCCTAGCAAAACGCCTAATTAAGGAGGGCATTATGACCAAGAACGCCAACGAATTCGGGAATCCAGGCATCGCAGAAGAGCCGGCCGCGGTCGCGTCGACCACCATCGACCGTCGTGGGTTCCTGCGCGGCGTAGGAGCCACGGCGCTTCTGGGATCATTGGCTACCTTGAGCGGCTGCGCGACCACCGCTCAGAATGATTCCGCGGAAGCCGACACGCCCGCGGAATCCCTCAGCGTAGACAGCACCGAAGACTGCGACATCGTCATCGTGGGCGCGGGCGGCTCGGGCCTTGCTGCCGCTGTGGAAGCGGGCGAAGCGGGCGCCCGTGTCATCTGCGTGGAACGCCAGGCGGCGGCCGGCGGCGGCGAAGCGGGCGTGGAGGGCATCTTCGCCGTGGGCTCCCGCATGCAGGAGCAGGAGGGCGAGACGAACATTTCCACGGGCGCCCTCATCCGCCAGGAACTGGAGGCCGCGCAGCAACGCGTCAACGGCCCCCACTACATTGACATGGTGCACAATTCCGGCGACAACGTGAACTGGCTTCTTGACCATGGCGTGACATTCATGAGCCTGGACGCCGACAATGGCGAAGTGAAGGTGTTCCACCGCTTCGAGGATGATAAAGGCGCCGTGGGCTACGTGCCCCAAATGCTGAAGGCCGCCGAGAACGCTGGCGTCGATTTCCGCTACAACACCCTGGCCAACAAGATTGTTATGACCGACGGGAGGGCTACCGGCGTCATCGTCACCGATGCGAACGGCAGCAACATCCAGATCAACGCCTCCTCTGTCATCGTGGCCACGGGCGGCTTCGCCGAAGACTTCGATATGGTGTCCCAGAACGGCATCAACACCGAGGACGCCGTGTACGTCGGAATGCCAGGACACGACGCTACGGGCCACAACATGCTCATCGAGGCCGGCGCGAAGGATTACAGCCACAACACGGCGTACCTGATGGCCCTTGCCGTGCGCGGACTACCGGGCTATTTCGAGGGAGGCAAGTTCAGCTTCCTCATCGGCGTGGCCGCCCCCTACAGCATCTGGATCAACGAGAATGCGGAGCGCTTTGTAAACGAGAACTTCTCCCAGGTAAACGCCATGCTCATGACCGTGCCCACTTGGCCCAACAAGAAGACCCACATCCTCATGGATCAGACGATGCTGGATGTATACATGAACGGCGAGCAGGACGCCGTCGACCAGCTGAATGACGGTCTGGCCTCCGGCGAGGTGGTGAAGGCAGACACTGTCGAGGCGCTAGCCTCCGCTATGGACGTGGACGCCGCCGCGCTTGCCGACACGATGGAGCGCTACAACGGCTACTGCGCCGCCAAGGACGACGCCGACTACGGCAAGGAGGCGGAGTTCCTCATGAGCTTCGATACCGCCCCCTACTACGGCTTCCACGTGACGCCCGACGTGCAGGTGGCCATCGGCTCCATCCAGACCGACCGCAACTTCAACGCCATCACCAATGACGGAGCGCCCATCGAGGGCCTGTACGTGGTCGGCGTGGAGGGCGCCATGTTGTGGGCGAACATCTACACCATCAACATCCCCGGCGGAGCGAATGCCAACAACATCAATTCCGGCCGCACTGCCGCCAGGCACGCCCTGAGCCGACTGTAGGCCACGCGCGAACACTGCCCTCCCGCAGAAGGCGTTCCCTCTCGGAACGCCTTCTTGCTCACATCATCGCAAAAGACCCGCGTTTCGCCTGTGCGCGGGACGCGCCTTGGCAATGCTCATTCCGATACGCCGTGGTCTCAGCTTGGTCGCCTTCATCATGACAGGCACATGATTTTCTCGAGATACTCGCCGTCTCCTTCGTTTCTACCCCTCGAAGTGCTCTACGGCTTCGGCGAGGTGGTCGATGATGCCGATGGACTGGGGGCACATGGCCTCGCAGGTGCCGCACTGGATGCACTTGGACGCCGGGCCCTCGGCAGCCTGCCAGGAGTAGAGGCCCTTCGCAAAGGCGTTGTCCTCGGTAGTCTTCTCCAGGTTCAGCAGATTCATGGCAATGGGAATCTTCACGCCCTCGGGGCAATCCTTCACGCAGTAGCCGCAGTTGGTGCACGGAATGAGGTCCACGCTGCGCAGAGCCGCGATAGCGCCTTCGATGGCAGTGCGCTCCTCGCTCGTCAACGATGTATGGGTTTGGAAGGCGCCCATGTTGTCCTGCATCTGCTCAAGCGTGGACGCGCCGGCGAGCACCGTGAGCACGCCGGGCAGATCGAGGCAGAAGCGATAGGCCCAGCTGGCCTGGCTCGCCTCCGGGTCGGCGGCGGCCAACACCTCAGCTCCACGCTCGGGCAGGTTGGCCAAGCGTCCGCCGCGCACCGGCTCCATGACGATGACCGGCACGCCGTGGGCCGCGGCCACTTCCATGCAGCGGGCCGATTGGGTGACCGGGTCGTCCCAATCCAGATAGTTCACCTGCAGCTGCACGAAATCGACCTCAGGATGCGCCGTGAGAATCTCTTCCAACGTCTCGGGACCATCATGCATGGAGAAGCCCACGTGGCGCACGAGCCCGTCAGCCTTGGCCTTCGCCACATAGTTCCACATGTCGTACTCGTCGAACTTGGCCGTGCGCGCGCCGCCCAGGTTGTGCAGCAGGTAGTAGTCGATGTAGTCGACCCCGAGCCGCTCAAGGGAGGTGGGCAGGCACGCCTGGGCTTCCTCCTTGCTGGCGCAGGCCCAGGCCAAGCACTTCGTGGCCAGCGTGTAGGCCTCGCGCGGGTAGCGCTTTACCAGCGCCTCGCGCAGGGCGCACTCGGATGTGCCGTTGTGGTAGACGAAGGCGGTGTCCACGTAGGTGCCGCCCTTCGCGATGAACTCGTCCACCATGGCGCAGACCTGCTCGATGTCGATGGCCGTTACGTCGTCGGGGTCGGTGAGCGGCAGGCGCATGGCGCCGAAGCCGAGCTTGGCCACGCCCTCGCAAGATGCCGTCATAGATGCTCCTCTCTTGTTGTCTCTCCGTCAGAAGGGTAAAACTTAGAGTCAACTTCAAGTCAAGCCGTCGACCGTGAGCGGTGTGAAGGTGCGCGCTGCCCGAGCATTGCGGTCGCAAGCCCGGCCCGCGTGTCGCCCGGACTCTATGATGGAGACATGGGACCTGACGAGAAAAACCACCTGCGCGCCCAGGCGCGCGCCGCCCGCGACGCCATGCCGCCTGATACGCGGGCCGCCGCCGATGCGGCCATTGCCGCGCGTGTTGTGGAAACTGCCGCTTTCGCCGAGGCGCCAGCGGTGCTCTCCTACGCCGCCGTAGGCAGCGAGGTGGCTACCCGCGCTCTGATAGACGCGGCCCTGAAACGTAACAAGCTCGTAGCCCTTCCCCGCGTGGTGCCGGGCACCCGGCTCATGAGCTGGCACGCAGTGACTTCCCTCGCCGAAACGCAGCCCGGCTTCGCAGGCATTCCCGAGCCGGCCGCCGATCCCGCCACCCTCGTGGATCCCACCGTCCTCGACCGCACAGCGCTCGCCCTCGTGCCCGGGCTCCTCTTCGACGCGCAGGGCTTCCGCCTCGGCTACGGCGGGGGTTTCTACGACACCTTCCTGGCAACGTTTCCCGGCCGTGCCCTGGGATTGGCTCGCGAAAATAGCCTCGTGCACGACCTGGGAGAACTTGGCGCGTACGAATCTTTCGACCAGCCTGTGGACCTTGTGGTCACAGAAGGACGACTGCTAACGATACTGTGACACTTCGCTGATGAGAAGGCTCATCGCTCGCGCCATCCCTCACCATATTTATCGCTGAAACGCAGTTTATTCGTTACACCAGAAGAGGAAGGTGTGCCATGGGCCTGCTCGCCGCCTATGCCGTTCCCCATCCGCCGCTCATCGTACCCGCCGTGGGCCAGGGCCAGGAGACGGCCATCGCCGATACCACCGCCGCCTACCAGGAGGTCGCTCAACGGGTCGCAGAGCACGATCCCGACATCATCGTCATCGCGTCACCCCATGCGCCGCTCTACCGCGACGGCTTCTTCATCTCGGATGCGCCGGAGGAGACCGGCTCCATGGCCCAGTTCGGTCAGCCAGCGGAAACCGTTGTCACCCGCGGCGACAGCGAATTCGCCCGAGCCATCGCCGACCGTCTCGCGCGTCGCTCCATTCCCGTGGCCGGGGCTCCGGCCGCACAAACCGAGATCGACCACGGCGCCTTCGTGCCGATCCACTTCCTCGCCCAGACCGTCGACCTGGAAGAGGTACCCGTGGTGCGCGTGGGACTTTCGGCTCTCTCACCTTCCGATCACCACTTCCTCGGGCAGTCCATCACCCGCGCCGCCGAGCGCCTCGACATGCGCTGCGTGCTCATCGCCAGCGGCGACTTGTCCCACCGCCTGAAGGAAGACGGCCCCTATGGATTCGATCCGGCGGGCCCCAAGTTCGACCGCGCTGTAGAGAGCGTGTTCGCCCGCGGCGCCCTGCAGGAGCTTTTTGCCCTCGATCCGGTGATGTGCGAGAATGCCGCCGAGTGCGGGCTGCGCTCCTTTGAAATTATGGCCGGCGCTCTGGAGGGGCTGCCCTTCACCCCGCAGCTTTTAAGCTACGAGGGCCCCTTCGGCGTAGGCTACGGCATTGCCGCTTTCGAAGTGGAGGCGGGGCCTTCCACGACGGAAGAGGAAGTGGAGGCCGAGATTCGCGGCGCCCACGCCCGGAGCGCCCAGGCACGATTGTCATCAGAAGATGGCGGCCCGAACAGCGCGTTTGCGGGAGACGACCCGACGCTTTGCAGTCGCACCGACGAGGCCGCCGCTGTCGCGTGTGCTCCCGCGGAGAATGCAGCTGGCGGATATCCCGTCGCCGACGAGGCACCTTCTTACGAGAGCACCGCGGATGAGGTGGAGCGCAATGCCGACGAAGACGTGCTTTCTCTGGTACTGGACCCGGAGGTGGACCCGCTCGTGGCCCTTGCGCGTCTCAGCGTGGAGTCCATCGTGGGCACCGGCGAGGTGCTTGTCCTGCCAGACGGCCTTCCCGACGAGCTGATGGGGCGCCGCGCGGGCGCATTCGTGAGCCTGCACGAGTTCGGCAACCTGCGCGGCTGCATCGGCACCATAGCGCCGGCGCGGAGCTGCCTGGCCGAGGAGGTCGTCATGAACGGCGTAGCGGCCGCCACCGAAGACCCCCGCTTCGCCCCGGTGCGCCCGGCCGAGCTTGACCACCTCTCCTACTCGGTGGATGTCCTCGGCGAACCAGAGCCCGTGGATTCGCTCGAACAGTTGGACCCGACCCGCTACGGCGTCATCGTGACCCGCGGGTTCAAGCGCGGCCTGCTCCTGCCCGATTTGGAAGGGGTCGACACCGTCATGGATCAGATTGCCATTGCCAAGCAGAAAGCCGGCATCGCCCCCAACGAGGACGCGCACCTCGAACGCTTCGAGGTGGTGCGCCACACCCTTGGAGGCGAGGCACGCAGCGAGTAAGCACACCCTGCATTCGCAGGAAAAGACAGCGACGGGCGCGGCAAGCCGGGCGCTCCGCAATGCAGCGTGCCCTTGGCCCACCGCGCCCGCCTAGACGCAGCGCCCCCCCAGACCGGCTCGCCCTCCCCGCGCAGCCGCCCCTTCCCTACACCGCTCCGAGAAGGGCATCCCAGCCGGCCCGGCCCACCTCATTGCGCTTGAAGACGCCCGTGGCCTGCAATATCTCGTAATAAGCGCGCTCGCACTCCCCCTTGACAGCCGGCATCTCGGCGGCCAGACGCCCAGGCAAGATGGCGCGGCCCATGATCTCGATGAGGCCGATATTCTCCTTCTTGATGTGAAAGAGGGTCTCGGGCACGTGGAACAGCCCGAAAGGCCGCTCAGGCGTGGTGCGGTTGTTGCGTAGCACCAGATCCATCACGTAATCGTCGCCTTCACGCCAGAGAATCGGATTCAGCGTGCTGTGCTGCGCCACCGTGCCATCGGCATTCCGGGTGAAAGGCACAATACCGCCCGGCCCCCAGGAAAACCCGCGCCAAGCGTCCAGCACGCGGCAAGCCCCCTCGCGCACAGTCTCGCGACGACTGCCGCGCAAGCGCACCACCGATGCGGGCCAGTGTACAATGCCGGCATGTACCCCGGATAGCCCCGACAGCTTGAAGGCACGCTCCACCGGCGCGTTCATAAGAGGGAAACGATGGCCTCCGCCTTGGAAATGGTCGTGGGCCAGAAGCGAGCCGCCCACGATGGGCAAATCGGCGTTCGATCCGATGAACCACCGCGGAAAAGCATCGGCGAAGTCGAACAGGCGCGCGATGGCGGCGTGATCGATGCTCATGGGGCGGTGAACCGGAGCCGATGCGATAAGGTGCTCGGGGAAATACCCATAGGGCGAGAACCACCAGGCCCACTCCTCATCGCCCAACAACACAGACCGCACCGCGCCGCCACCGGCTCCGGCGCAGATCAGGCTTCCGTTAGTGCTACGGTGCCAGCAGAGCACGCAGTCCTCTGCCGCGGCGGGTGCAGCCGCGGCTCCTTGCGCCCCGTCGCCCGTGCCGGCCTCCGTCGCCCGAACATCCTCCTCAGCGCGGACCGTGCTACCCCTCCCGCCCGCAGCGGCCCGGGCAATATCGCGCGGATCCTTCTCAGGCTTGGCGAGGTTGATAGTTATCTCCAGCGGACCTGCAGGCGAGGCGGCCGTCCAGGCCAGCGGCCCGCTCACGGCAAGCGCCTCGCACGTGCACCGGCGCCACCGATGGCCACCTCGCGGCACGCCCGATAGCCGAGCATAGCATCCATAGCGGCAATGAAGCCGTCGGCCTCATCAGCCGGCACGAAGGCGAGCACGGCCCCGCCGAAGCCGCCTCCGTGGATACGCCACGCCCCGCGCTCGCCCAGAAGATGGGCCGCAAGACTCTGGATGACCATAGCAGGCTGGCGCGCCTCAGAACCAGGATCGCGCAACGACACATTCTGCAGAAACTGGGCCGACGAGGCTCCCGACAAACGCACATCCTTCAGAAACAACGCGAAATCGCCGTCGGCCAGAGCCGCGCACTGCGCTTCCACGCGCGCCACCTCGTCGTAGTAGTGAAGGGCCCGCATAGCGCGGCGGTCGCCGAGCTCGGTACGCACCTGCTGGAGCCGCTCGAGCAGCGCCTCCACCGGAGCGTCGCCCAAACGCGGTACGCCGAGCAGGTTCGCCACCATACGCATGTCAGCGGGAATGGCAGCAAACTCGTCCTGGTGTAGCGAGTGATCCTGATGGCTGTCCACGAGCACGATGCGGTAGCCCTCGGCGGCCGCATCGAGCACCACGGGGCTCACCTGGGGCACCGCTGGGGCAAAATCGATAGTCACCACGCCACCGCAGGCGCTGGCCAGCTGATCCTGAGCGCCGCAGGGCTTCCCGAAGTAGCGCTGCTCGCAGGCCACCGCGGCAAGCGCCACCGCCACCGGATCCAGGGAAACCGGCTCGCCTACCTCGCCGGCAACCGGCTGCTCACCCGCGACGGGCTCTGCCTCCGCCGCTTCCGGTGCCCCCGCGCCCGCATCGCTCGACCCCGTCGGCCCCTTCGAGTCGCCCGCGAAGGGGCCGGGGCCGAACAGGCCTTCCAAGGCCGCACCCAGCATCACCTCGAAGGCCGCCGATGAGGACAGCCCGCGCCCGGGCGGCACGTCCGAGCAGGTGACGATATCGAACCCGCGCACCGTACCACCGCCGGCCTCGAAAGCGGCTGCCATACCGCGCACGAGCGCGCCGGAGCTCAAGGCCTCCACCGGATGCGGAGCCGCCCAAGACGGGTCGGACAAATCCACTTCATCGGTGCCGAACCCCTCCATAACAGCACGGATGCAGGATAGCCCGTTTACGGCCGCCAACCCCCAGGTACGCTCGCCGATGGCCGCCGAGATGACGCGGCCGCCTTGGTGGTCCACATGATTGCCGGCCACCTCCATGCGCCCCGGAGCCGATGCCAACACGAAACGACGTTCTTCCGCAGGGCAGTCCTCCTCCGACGTTAAGCCGAATATCTCGTCGAACAGACCGCGCAGCCGCGCGATAGGCGCCTTATCGGGCATCGATGTCACGGCACTCATGAGCGCCCTCCTTCAGCTTGTTCACCCGTCGATCGTAGGTGAGAATGCCGTTCACTTCCTCCTCCACGTCGGACAGCTGCGTGTACACGAATGCCGCCAGGCCGTCGGGCGCAAGGCTCTCGGCCGCCTCCAGCATACCGTGCACCGCTGCCCGCCAGGCTGCCGCATTCTCGAAGGTGTCGTAACCGTAGCTGCCCGCGAAGGCGCAGTGCCCTTCCACGCGAAAGGCCGCGCCGCCGAACTCCGAAATAGCGAAGGCCCGTCCGCCGCGACGAGCCGCATAGCCCCGCAGTCGGGAAGCATCGTCGGGATACACTTTCAAGGCGCGGAAGTAGTTATGAACCGACAGGAAATCGCCGCAATGCTGGTCGTACCAGCCACTGACCGCATCAACCGGGCGCGTGGGGTCCATCCGATGCACCGCCTCGGCGGCCAGCTCCGCCTCGAACTGGCCCCAGCCTTCGTTGAACAGCACCCAGCACACCACCGAGGGATGGTTGCGCAGGTACTCCACGGTAGCCCGGCACCCGCGGCGCCATTGGTCGCGATAGCGCTCGTCGCCCGCACCGAGCTTCTCGCGGTGAGCCGGCACCCGATCGTCGTAGTCATCCCAACTGCGGCGCCACAACGTCGGACGGAAGCTCGTCTCCCAGGTTCCGTAGGTGCCGCCGCCGCTCACCATGTCCTGCCACACGAGCATGCCCAACCGGTCGCAGTGGTAGTACCAGCGATCGGCCTCCACCTTCAAGTGCTTTCGCAGCATATTGAAGCCCGCATCCTTCATGGACTGGATGTCGAACACCAGGGCCTCATCGGAGGGCGCGGTCATGAGCCCGTCGGACCAGTAGCCCTGGTCGAGCACACCGCGCACAAGCAGCGGCTCGCCGTTGAGGAAGAAACGGAAGACGCCGGCCTCGTCGCGACGCACCTCGGCTGTGCGAAACGCCGTGTAGCTGTGCACCACATCGCTGCCGTAGCGCAACGTCAGATCGTACAGGTGCGGATCGTCGGGACTCCACCAGCGCACCTCGTCCACGTTCAGGGACATGCGCACCCGGCGCAGGGGCAGCGCGTCGCCGTCCTCCGATGCCGAGGCCAGCGATGCGCCCTCCTCCACCGGTACCGACACTGCGCCCACCTGCACGCCGTCGGCATCGGTCGCGTACAGGCGCAGCAGCCCCGCATCGTCTCGCACGTCCACATCGGCGACCAGCCGACCGGCCTCGGCATCGGCGCGCAGCACGAGCGCCTCGATATGCCGGGCAGGCACCACTTCCATCCATACCGGCTGCCACAGGCCGCTTTGGGCGGTGTACCAAATGCCACCGCGCTCGATCTTCTGCTTGCCACGCAGCTGAGTGCCCGTGTCACTCGGATCGCGCACCGCCACGGCCACAATCATCTCAGCTCGGGCGCCGGCGTCCAAAGACGCCATGCGCTCGTCGTCGGCAAGCACCGCCTCGGTAATGTCGAAGGTGAAGGGAAGATAGGCACCCTCGTGGGTGCCGACAACGCGCCCGTTCACACAGCAAGCGCAGGCAAAGTCAACCGCCTCGAAATGCAGGAGGCACCGCTCGCCCGAGCGCACATCGGGCCGCGGCACCCGGCGTACGTACCACAGCAGCTCATCGGGAGCCAGCGTGCGGCCCACACCCGAGAGCAGCGATTCCGGCGAGAACGGCACAAGGATGCGGCCGTCCATATCGAGGGGAGGCCGCGCCGTGGGGCAAGCCCCCACCGGCACAATGCAATAGTCCCACCAGCCATTGAGCATGGTAAAGCGTTCGCGGGCAAACTGGGGGTGGGGATGCTCGGCTCGCACCGAAGATGGATCGATCGCCTCGCCCCAAGGGGTGAGCATGCGACACTCAGGGCCAAGATCGTGCTTGCGGGGGGCGCTCGCCAATACGCGCTTGATATCCATGGCGTTCCTCCCGCGCTCTAACCGTGGGGACGCAACAACCCCAGCGTTTCTCTTACGCCTTCGATGATAGCCAACTTGAGCGTCAATGCGTCAAACGTAACCGATTCGCCACACCGGAACAGCGCGAACGGGAAGAGCACCCCTAGGCGACGCGGTCTCCCGCTTCCTCGAGACGCAGCATCCTGGAGACAATGTCGATGAGCACCTCGTCATCGGCATCGGGATGCGAGCGCAGATAGCTCACCAGCCCCACGATGAGCACGTAGAAGGTCTCGTAAAGGTGATCGCTCGGCTCGCTGTACTTGGTATGCTGGGCAAGCGGATGCGACACCATGAACTCGGCGCCTTGAGCCGCGAAGCGGTTGAGGAAGTCCAGGTAGAGCGCCGCGTTCTCCTGCGTAGACAGCGCCATGCGGAACGTGTTCTTCTCGAAGAGCACCATGCGCATAATCTTCACCATAGAATGCAGCGACTCATCAGTCTCCTGCGCCGCTTGGGTCTCATGCCAGTGCTGCATAGCCTCGATGAAGTCGGTGATGTACTGGTCCAGCACAGCGGAGGTAACTTCATCCTTGTTCTGGAAGTAATGGTAGAACAGCGAGCGCGTGACGCCCACATGATTAGTGATGTCTTGAATGGAGGTATGGGCGAGGCCCTTCTCCTCGTACAGCTCGCGGGCAGCCACAACAATCTCGGCCGAGCGCTTGGCGGTGTCGTTGCTGCGGAGGACTTCCCGGGTTGCGATGCCTCGCTGGTTCTTGCGTGTCGTTTGCATGGGATCCTCCTCCGAATGCGGCGCCCAAAACGCCGATTAGGGCTTGCGCTGACGCGAGCCATGGGCAATAAAATTGCTACGAAGCTTTGTTACGACTATACGACTGCACAAAAATATGCCACCGTGGCGTAAGCTCACTGTTACCTCGCTGTCATTAAGCGTTAACAGAGTGTCCAGAAACAAACACAATTCATCAGGAATACCCTATCGTTTCCCATTCATAATATTTGAGTCGACTCCAATGATGAACGGGCAATGCCAGGGAACAATAGACAGATGCGCGGTAATGCCACTTTAACCGCCCTCCAATCCCATCCAGCAGAAAAGAGCGTAGAATGAAAGACAGCGCTTCGCTGTTTTTTCAGCGCACCCCAACCATTCCTCCCTATTGTTTGTGCGCCCACACAAGGAGACGATCATGGCCAAAACCGTTTTGAAAGTTATCGCGGGAATATTCGTTGCCCTTCTCGTCGCCGTCGGGGCCTACGTTGTCTACGTCGTGCTCACCTACGAGCGGCTCGACGATTCGCTGGTCCTTGCCGTAGACGGCCCAGCGGACTCGCCCAGCACCAGCTCGGCCGTTCCCGTGGCGACGGAGCTCACGGCCGTAACGGCCAATCTGGGTTTCGGGGCGTACAACGCGGCCTTCGATTTCTTCATGGACGGCGGCACCGGGTCGGTCGCGGAAAGCCCCGATACCGTGCGTGAGGATATTCTCGGCAGCGCTGATGCCATCGACGCGTTGCAGCCCGATTTCACCTTGTTCCAAGAGGTGGATGTAGACGGCACACGCAGCCACCACATCGACGAGTACGCGCTCCTGCGCGAGCAGTTTCCGCATGATTGGTCAGTGCTCTGCCAAAACTACGATTCCGCTTTCCTCGCATGGCCGCTCTACGCGCCCCACGGAGCCAACCGCGCCGGTTTGGCCACATTCTCCGCAGCGCCCATCGCCGACGCGCTGCGGCGCAGCCTGCCCATTTCCGAGGGTTTCGGCAAGTTCCTCGACCTGGACCGTTGCTACGCCATCTGCCGCATACCGGTGCAAAACGGGCGTGAATTGGTGCTCATTAATGTGCATCTGTCGGCCTACGGCGCCGACGAATCCATCATGGCCGCGCAGCGAGAGACGCTGTACGCCGATATGGTGCGCGAGCGCAATGCGGGCAACTACGTGATCGCGGGCGGCGACTTCAATCATGACATGATCGGCGTATCGGGCGATGTGTACGGCAACGAGACGGAGGTGGTGGAGAGCTGGGCAAAGCCCTATGACTTCGACGGCGTGCCCCAGGGCTTCACCGTAGCAGCCAAAGCGAAGCTCGACGAGGTGGGCATCGCCGCCTTTACCGATGCCGCAACATGCCGCGATGCGGGGCGTCCCTACGATGGCACCAACGACCGGTGGGTGATGGACACGTTCATCACTTCCGATAATGTAGAGGTGGTTGACTGCTCCACCGTGGACCTGGATTTCGCCTATTCGGATCACAACCCCGTGGCGCTCACCTTCAAGCTTGCCGCATAGCGCTCACGACGGCCACCTTTGCAAGGGGCGCCGCGAACGCGCCGCTGCGGTACAATGGCCGCGTAAGGAAGGGGAAGCCGATGCATATCGAGAAAACCGGGGAATTCGCCCCCTTGCGACAGCTGGGCTGGGCGTTTCTGCTCGCCTGGGTGTTCTGCGTGTTCTACACCAACGCTGCCGGCGTGCTGAGCGAGGGCACCGGCCCCGTCTCGGCTCCGGCTCTCCTGTTTTACCTCATGCTGCCCGTGGGCGCTTCGGTGGCAGCACTTGCGGGCATCGTCATCGCCGAGCCGCGCTTCGGTGCGCCGACGAGCCGTGCCGGCCTGCTCGTTGCCGCACCGGTTCTCACGGCGGCAAGCACTCCGCTCATGTTCGTAACACTGCCCCACCCGGCGGCCAACGCCGTGCTCTTCGGGACGGCATCCCTGGCAACGGGCGTCGGCAGCGCTCTTCTGTGGGTGATGTGGGGCGAGTACTACGCCGTCGTGCCCCGCGATCGTTCCGAGCTGCTCGCGCCGGTTTCTGCTGTGTCGGCGGCCATCATCGTGCTTCTAGTGTCGGCCATGGACGGGTGGGTGTCCATCGCTGTGGCCTCGGTGCTGCCGCTTCTGTCCGGACTGTGCTTCTGGCTCGTGTGGACGCCCGAGGCGGCCCGCACCGAAGGCGCATTGGCATCGGACGCCCGCTCGGGGGTTTATGCAACGACCCGGCAACCCTTGGCCGGCCTCGGCCGCACAGGTTTTGGCATTCTCGCCGTGTTCGCCATCGTAAGCATCGCCGGCATGATGGGCAGCGACTCCGTATGCGGCGTGCCCCTGCAGGCCATTCTGGTGTTCAGCGCCCTCATGATGGCCGTGGTGGCAGTTATGGCCGTATCGGGTCCGCGACGCATCTCGCTGTTCTTCCTCTACCGGTGGCTCTGCCCCACGCTCGTCATCGGCTTCGCGGCCGTCATCCTCTTCGGCCACACGGGCGCCATCGTCGCGACAGCCGCGTCCCTCGGAGGCCGCTTCACGTTCTGCCTTATCGCGCAGATCTACTTCGCGAACTACGCCCGCGCCGGCCGCGCCACACCCGCCCAGGCATCTAGCCTGGGGTGGCTGTTCGTCCATGCGGGCGACCTTATCGGCGGTACTATCTGGATTTTAGCCGAGCCCGCAGCGGCCACACCTGACGGCCTTGTGTGGACGAGCGTCGCATGCGTCGTCGTACTCGTCACGATCACCATGGCCCTCATGGGGAACGCCTCCACCTTCCTGCAGGTTCCGGAGCGCGCAGCGACGGACGAGGCATCGGAAGAAGCGGCCGACCAAACCGACGCAACCGGCGCGGTTGCTCCTGAGAACGCGGCCGGCACAACTGGCCCGACTGACTCAGTTGACGCAGGCGCCTATTCCGAAGAGGCCGATGCCGCGGCGGTGCCCGAACCTGCCGAGCGCATCGAAGAGCTCGCCCGATCGGGAGGCCTCACCCCTCGCGAGACCGAGGTGTTCGCGCTCTTGGCCCAGGGCCGTTCCATCCCCTACATTCGCGACGAGCTCATCATCAGCCGCGAGACGGCCGCCACCCATGCCAAGCACATCTACGCCAAGCTCGGCGTGCACTCGCGTCAAGAGCTCATCGACCTCGTACGCGGCTAAATTGGACTAAAAAACGGGCTCCCCGGAAGGGGAGCCCTGAACATGCGCCTGCTGAAGGGAGGGATGGCAGGCTCGGGAAAAACAGTGCTGAGCAGTCGACACTACTCCACGCCGAGGGCGTGCTTGGCGGCGATGCGGGCAAAGGTGGCCGTACGGCCGGCGTTGATGCCCGTGAAGTTGCTCGGGTAGTTGTGCGGGTAGAAGCCGCCCTGGTCGTTGCCGCAGACGTACAGGCCCTCGATGGGGGTGCCGTCGTTACGCAGCGGCTGGGAGTTCACATCGGTGATGACGCCGTGAATGGTCACGAGCAGCTCGCCGCCGATACGCGCCGCAAAGAAGGGCGCGGTCTCAACATCGGAGAGGCGGTAGGCCGGCTTGCCGAAATCGGTATCCTCGCCAGCGGCCACCAGACCGTTGTAACGCTCGACGGTAGCCAGGAAGGTGGCTTTCTGGTCGGCGTCGAACTCCATCATGTCGGCCAGCGCCTCCAGGGTGTCGGCCTTCTTCAGCGTGCCGGCCTCCAGGCGCGGATTCAGCCAGAACTCGTCGAGATGTTCCTTACTCATGGCCTCGCAGTCGTACACGTCGGCGTTGAAGGCGGTGCCAGAGGGCGCCGGGTACAGGCGGGAGCAGCCGCAGGTGTCGAACTGGGCGATGTCCTCCCAGTAGTTGCCGTCCCACACGATCCAGCTGTAGTGGCGAGGCTGGTTGGCGCCGCCGGCATAGCTCATGGGATAGCACTGGTCCTCGTTCATGAAGCGCTCGCCATTCACGTTCACATGCAAAAACGGCTGGCTGCCGGGCAGGAAGATGTCGCCGCCCATGCGGTCTTCGGAGAACTCGAAACCGTCGGGCAGGATGGCGCGGTTCCAAATCATGCAGGCACCGCCGGCCTCCAGCTCGGCACCGGCCCAAAGCGCCATGCGGATGCCGTCGCCCGTCTCGGTCACGGAATCGCAGAGCGCGCACCACTTGGAGTTGGCCGGAGCCAGATCGTCGAGCATTTCCTGGTTGGCGCCGTAGCCGCCGGTGGAGATGATGACGCCCTTGGCGGCGTTCACCTGGATGAAGCCCTCCTTGCCCTCGGCCACCACGCCGGTCACGCGGCCGGACTCGTCCAGAATCAGCTGCTGGGCCGGGCACTCGAAGCGGATCTCGCCGCCGAGGTCGTTGGTGAGCACGTCGGTCATAACCTCGAGATGCAGGTAGGAGGTGTAGTTCGGGCCATCGGGGTTGTACTCGTCAAGGCAGGGGTTGTAGCACATGGCCGGGTAGTAGGCGTGCGGGTCGTCGGGGCAGTGCCACTCGAAGGGGAAGAGCATGCCCTTGGGGCCCAGCGTGTCGGCCATCCACTCGATCATCTCGCCGGACTTCTCGGCCCAGGTCTTGTACATGAGCATGTTGGCGTCGCCGGCCTGGGTCATGTTGGCGTGGTTCAGAAGCGTGGGCACGTCCTCCTGATGGTCGGGCGCCAGCTTGGAGTTCAGGGCACCCACGGCCTCGCGAGCGGCGGCGATGGCGCCAGCCTTCTCGAGCACAATCACTTTCGCACCGTTCTGGGCCGCGGTGGTGGCGGCCACAAGCCCGCCGTTGCCCGCGCCGACAACCACGATATCGGCGTCCACGGTCTCCACGAACTCGGTGGGCATCTCCGGCTGGGTGCGCCAGGTGGCGGCTTCGCCGGTATCGGCGGTCTTGGTGCCGCCCTCGGAAGCGGCCTGCGGCGCGCAGCCGGCCAAGCCCATGGCGGCCAGGGCGCTTGCGGCAGCGGCGCCAGTCAGAAATCCGCGACGGGAAAGATTGTTTTGCATGATGGCTCCTCCTTGCAGTCGTTCCGTTCGGCCCTCCCTTTTCGAACCGAACGACACGCAGCATAAGCGGAACCATTTGCGCCGCCATCGCCCACAGTCGGGTATTTACCCTTAATCGACCTGGGAAAACGCGAAATATACCCGAGAATGGGTGAGACTATTTTGATGTATTTCCGCGAGGGGGTACGCCAAAGCACGCGCGCACCTCGGCGCTTCAAGGGTGGTTCCGCTATACTGCAAGTCATCTTCGAACCACGAAGCGCAACGCCTAAGGAGGCACCCATGATCACCACCACGACCCCGACCGTCGAGGGCTACCGTATCACCGGTTACTACGGCATCGTCTTCGGCGAGGTTATTACCGGCATCAATTTCCTGCGCGACTTCGGCGCGGGCATCCGCAACATCGTCGGCGGCCGCTCCGAGGGCTACGAGGAGGAGCTCATGCAGGCACGCACCCAGGCCATCGCCGAGATGGAGCAGCGCGCCGCCGCCCTGGGCGCCCACGCCATCGTCGGGGTGGATGTCGATTACGAAGTGCTCGGCCAGGGCAACATGCTCATGGTAAGCGCCTCGGGCACCGCCGTCACCGTCGAGACGATTGCCTAGGTTTCCCTTTGAGCTGGCTTTCGAAAGCACGTGAGAAGTACCCCCTTCCGGAAGAAGAGGATGCGAAGCTTACCCAAATTATGGTGGCCTCGGTGCTGCTGACATGTCTCATTGCCATCGCATGCTGCATCATCCTCGCGCTTTTACGCGGTACACCGCTTTTCGAGGCGCTCACGAACGGATGGGCCGCCAACCTCGCCCGGGCTTTGGCGATCGGGTGGCCCATCTCCGTGGCTGTCGGCATCGTTTTAGCCGGCGCGATGCTCGCTGTCGCCTTCATTGCCGAAAAGATCTTCTGGCGCCAACCCGACGAGCGTGAGAACATCTACGAGATACGCCGAGGGCTGAACGGGGAAATTCCTCGCCTTGCCCTTTGGAAAGTGGCATGCACGATGGTGGGCGTCGGCTGTGTGGAAGAAGCGGGATTCCGTTACGCTGCTATCGGCGTCATCACGTTCATCGCCGAACCGGCGCTGGGTTTTCCCGTCGCCGCCGTTATCGCGGTAGCTGCATCCTCGGCCATGTTCGCCATCATGCACGTGCAGTACCGCAGCCCCTACGCCCTCGGACTGGTGGGGCTTCTCGGTGTCATGCTCGGTACCGTGTACGCCACCACAGGCATGCTCACGGCCGTCATCATTGCCCATGCCCTGTACGACATCGGCAACGTCTCCTTCGAAGCACGCAAAATGCTGCGCGACGCCGACTATTTCCACGGAGAGGCGCCCATAAACGCCGTCGAAGAGGAAATGGAGCGCGCGCTGAAAGGCGAGTGAGAAGCGGCTATTTGACGAGCATGCCCGCAGCCACCTCGTCGGCAACCTCGTCACCGACGAGCGAGCGCAGAATCTGGAGGCCGAAAGGCAGCGCCGCACCCGGCCCTGTGGCGGTGATGAGGTTGCCGTCGACGAACACGCTCTCGTGGGGCTGGTAGACACCCGCCGGCCACCCTTCCTCGCAACCGGGATAGCACACAGCTGCACGGCCGCTCAGGAGCCCCGCGTTGGCAAGCACCATAGGGCCGGCGCAAATGGCGGCCACGTACTCGCCCGCTTCCATACGGCGCGTCAGTTCGGCCACCACACGCGCGTTTTTCCCAAGGTTGTCCACTCCCACCGAGCCACCGGGCACGATGGCGATGTCGAACTGCGTCAAATCAAGCGCCGACAGCGGAGCATCGGCCTCAAGCTTCACCCCGTGGGCCGCGCGCACCGCCAAATCGTTGGACACCGCAGCCAACACCACTTCCACGCCCCCGCGGCGAAGCGCATCCACCGGCGCCACCACCTCCAAGGGTTCGCATCCATTCGCCAGAAACACCACCGCAGACTTCGCCATGTCGGATCCTTTCGCCCGTTTTCGCAAGACATCCACCATTCTAGCGCAGGCCGCAACGGCCGCCCCGCCTGCACCCGCCGAATGTTGCCGACGCGAAGAGAGGGCGCAGTCCCCTCCCCAAGAGCATTACGCGAGAACCGGCATCTCCACGATGCGCATCTCGCCGTTCGGCAACGCGCACTCAAGTTGAATATGGAGGCGCCCTCCGAGAGCCGCCGCATAGCGCTTGAGCGTGCCGGCCCGCACCGACTCTATGGAACCGTGCTCGATTTCCGAAATGCGCTTCTGACTCACACCCATACGCTCGCCCACTTCGGTTTGGGTCAACCCGGCCATCTTTCTAATCTCAGCCAACTCGTATGCCTCAATACGAGCTTGCAATTCCTCACGTTTTCGCTCGACCGCCTCATGCGAAATGCCGCGTTTTACCATATACTCCTCAGGGCTCAGACTCATATCCCCTCCTTTGCCTCATTGCCTCCAAATGCTCCTCAAACCGCCGATCAGCCTCAGGGATAGCGCGTTTATACCAGGCATGCCACTGACCGCGCTTGTCCCCGCCAAGAAGCAGAATCGCGTGCCGCCACGGGTCAAATGCAAAGAGAATTCTGATCTCTGAAGCACCCGCCGAACCTGGCCGCAGCTCCTTCATGTTCTTAAAGCGAGATCCCTCGATAGCACCCACGAGAGGACGCTTTAGAAGCGGCCCTCGCTCCTGGAGCATGCCAACGGCCGCAAGGACAAGCGCTAGCGATTCATCGTCGAGCGCATCAAGCCAATCTTCGATGTAGGCCATATCAACTTGCCACGATTTTATACGGTTTTCCTTGTAGAAGTCAATCAGTATATCAGGACCATGTTCGTGAGATTTTTCGCCCATCTCCCCTCCTTTGCGGAACGGCTGTCCTCGAGGAAGAGTTAGGGATCTCCCAACCTAATCAAACATTTGTTTGATTATAGTACATATGTTTGTATAGTCAAGCATCTTCAGGCAAGAGAAGTCGAAGCAGGAACACGCGGGTGCGCGGAGCCCGCAAGGCAACGACGCAGCTATCGTGCACCCTCTGCTTCCGCCTCAATCGTCTTGATGATGCGAGCGGGAACGCCGCCGACAACGGTCAGCGCCGGCACATCGCGAGTAACGACGGCTCCCGCAGCCACCGCAGCGCCGTCTCCGCTCGCGTCGCTTACGCCAGGTACTTCTGGTAGAACTCGGTGATGGTGTCCCAGGGGATGATGTCTACCTGGTCGTACAGGTCGGTGTGGTTGGCGCCCTCCACTACCACGAGCTCCTTGTTCGCGGGGTTTACACCGTGAGCCAGCTGGTCGTAGGTGTCCTTGCCGAAGTAGAAGGAGCGGGCCGCCTCTCCGTGGACGATCATGACAGCGTTTTCGATCTCGTCGGCGTACACGTTCGTCGGGAAGTTCACGAACGACTCGCAGCCGATGGCAGTCCAGCCGTCGTTGGAGTTCAGCGAGCGGGCATGATAGCCGCGCGGCGTTTTATAGTAGGCGTGGTAGTCGCGCACGAACTGCGGCGCGTCGTCGGGCAGCGGGTCAACCACGCCTCCGGCGCGGGCGTAGTCGCGCGAAGCGTACTCGGCCGTGCGCCGGGCGGCCATGGCGGCGCGGGCCTCATTGCGCTTCTCGGCGGAGTCGTCGGCGTCGAAGTAGCCGTTGGCGTTCACACGGCTCATGTTGTACATGGTGGAGGCCACCGCGGCCTTGATGCGCGGGTCGCACGACGCAGCGCTCACGGCCATACCGCCCCAGCCACAGATGCCCAAAATGCCCACGCACTCGAGGTCCACATCGTCGCGGTTCGCCAAGTAGTCGACCGATGCCATGAAGTCCTCGGTGTTGATGTCGGGCGAGGCCATGTAGCGGGGGCTTCCGCCGGACTCGCCGGTGAACGACGGATCGAAGGCGATGGTGAGGAACCCGCGCTCAGCTAGCGTCTGCGCGTACAGGCCCGAGCTCTGCTCCTTCACGGCGCCGAAGGGGCCCGACACCGCAATGGCGGCCAGCTTGCCGGTCGCCCCCTTCGGCTTGCACACATCGGCCGCCAGCTCGATGCCGTAGCGGTTGTGGAAGGTGATCTTGCTGTGCTCCACCTTGTCGCTTTCGGGGAACACCTTGTCCCAAACGGGGGTCAGCTCTAGCTTTGCCATGACGCCACATCCTTTCTGAACTGAAGAGAAGGGCGACCCGAAGGCCGCCCCAAAGAGGGAGGGTGCGTTCTTATTATGCGACGGAGCAGAGGCACCACGCCAATGCCCGTTTTCTCTACTTTCCCATGCCCGTTAAGCATGGGAGGCCAACTGGCGCTATCCCCTATCGCTTTTGCCTCTCATCCCCATTACGTCCTGATTTGTGTGAGTTTTAACATTTTTACGTCCTTGTTTTTGCGAAATTTCACACTTTTATGCCTGTTCCTCTTGTCACGCATCATTGATGCGCTCACGAGACAAGCAAGGACGTCGCCCCCCTAAGCCGATATGCTCACCAGTTCGTGGTCTTCGATGCCGTAGGGGCATACCCGCTTGAGGATGACGAGGGCTTCGGAAACTTCGGTGAAGGCGGTGGTCTCGGGGCTGTTGGGCAGGGCGCCGAGGCCGCCAGCAACGACCTCCCCGTTGGCCGCGATGGCGTCTTCCGCCCAGAAGGCAGACTCGGAGAGCAGCACGGCATCGTTGCGGACGAAAGCAGCCAACGCCTCGATCATCTGGGGATAGAGCACCGCCGTCTTCGAGCGGCGGGCGCAGCGGGCGAAATCGTCCAGCCACGCGAGCATATGGTCGCGCACAAATGCCTGCTGCTCGCGCAAGGCCTCGGCCAAGATCTGCAGGTGCCCGGCGCGCAGCTCTACTACAGAACGGGCCGCCTCATGCCCCATGAAGCCGCACATCGTGGCCACGTGATCGTCGGGAATGCGCATGAGACGCTTCAACTCTAACCCGCGCTCGCGGTACAGCGCCCGCACAGCCAGGGTGTTCTCCTGGAAGATCGCCGGCTCGTGGGTGAGGTAGGGCGACTCCATGGGCTGGCAGGGCAGCTCGCCGGGGCCGATAAACAGGCGCGTGTACTCGTCGCGAGCCTGATCGAGCAGTACCGCGCGATCGACGCACTCGTCAAGGTCGGCCAGAAAGCGTCCCAGACCGCGCATCGAGGGATCATCGCCTGCGTACTCCTCTACCACATCGCGGGTGGTCTTCGAGAGTACGAGCGCCACCATAGCCTCGTCGGGCGTACCGCCGAACAGCTTATGAAACAGCATATACAGATACTCGCGGCACAAAAACAGCGCTTCCAAATCGATAGACTCGCGTCGAAAGCTCACAGCATCGGACATAATCGGTCCCCTCCTTTTGGAAGGGGCGGGCAATGCGACCCGCCCCGTGAATGCCTCCGACTACAGAACGACCGGGTTGAACGTGTCAAGCAGCGCCCCGCGGCTCGCACCGATGAGCAAGTTCGGGCTCGTGGTGGCCGCCGCCTCGGTGCAGGGCAACTCGCTCACCGCATCGGGATGGGCGGCACGCAAGTCGTCCATCTCGCCGAACTCGATGGCGCGCATGGGGCAGGCCTCCACGCACACCGGCTCGTGGCCGGCCTCGCGCAGGGCGCGGCAGGTGTCGCACTTCTGCACGATTGTGTCCTCCTCGATGAACTGCGGAGCGTCGTAGGGGCAGCTGTTCACGCAGGTCTGGCAACCGATACAGGCCTCGTCATCGTGCTGCACGGTGCCGTCGCCATCCTTGTACATGGCTCCGGTGGGGCAGTTGGCCACACACGCCGGGCTCTCGCAGTGGTTGCAAGAGATGTTCAGGTGAAACATCGCCACCTCGGGGTAGGTGCCGCACTCGAAGGTGTCCACGCGGCGCAGGCGCGGGCCCGCCACCTGGATATCGCGACGGTCCTTGCAGGCAACCTGGCAGGTCTTGCAGCCAATGCAGCTGGCCAGGTCAACGTAGAATCCCAAGCTCATGATTAAGCCTCCTGTCCCTCTTCGACGCCCGGCACCACATAGGCGGGCGACTGCTCAGCGTCCACTCCGGCGGCCAAGAACGGGCCGCGCTCGAAGTCCTCTTCCAGAGGTTCGCCGTCGTATTTCTCAATCTCGATGAGCAGGCTGTTGTAGCCGTCCACCTGGGGGAAGTAGTTCGATTGCAGGCCGTCGGAGAGCATCTGCTCGGAACCGCCGCGATCGATGATGTTGTCGGGATCGGTCTCGTCGAACACCGAGTGCACGCCATGGGGAATGCCCACCGTGCCCGGCATCATGCCCTGCATGGGCTGGGCGATGCGCAGCATGCTGCCGAAGTCGTTGAAGCAGCGCACGGTGTCGCCGGCCGCAATGCCGCGCTCGGCAGCGTCGTCGGCGTTCATGAACACCGGATTGCGGAAGGCCTCCTGGGTCCACACCATGTTGTCGTAGCAGGTGTGGGCGCGGCGCATGTAGTGCGGCGTGTAGGCCTGCAGCGGATAGGCGCCCTTCTCTTTGGTCTCCCAGTTCGCGAAGGTCTCCTGGTAACCGCGGCGCGGCACGAAGTAGTTCGCGTAGGGCTTGATGGGCTCGTCGGCGAGGCCGATACGGTTCACGTTGTCGGCCTTGAACTGGCAGTAGATCTCCAGCTTGCCGGAAACCGACGGGCGCGGCCAGGCGGCGTCGGCCACGACGACCGATTCGCCGTCTTCGCCGATGCCCAGCTTGTCGTCGCGGTAGCCCACGTAGTTGCGCTTGTCGTTCTCGGAGCGCTGAACCACGTAGCAGCCGTCGGCCATGAACTGATCGAAGCCGACCTCGCCCTCCTGGACGGGGTAGTTCGCGTGGTACTTCTCGTTGTCGGCATCGGTCCAGGTGATGACCGGCTCCCACTTCGTGAGGTCCTCGTTCAGCACGCGCATGCCGAGGAAGTAGCCGAGCCACTGGTCGTAGTTGCTCTTCGGGTAGGCGTCATCCGGATTGAAGCCCATGCGCTCGATGATCTCGCGGAACACGCGCTTCTCCTCGCGCGCCTCGTAGAGCGGCTTGATAAGGGGCTTCCAGGCGAGCAGGGCGTCCTTGCGCTGCTTCTGGCCGTTGCCGTCGCCGAAGGGGCTCGGCCAGGACAGCTCGCCCCAGGACTCGTCGTCGTTGCCCTCCCAGTGGGTGCACACCGGCAGGATGATGTCGGCGAACTGGGCCGTGAGCGAGAGCTTGATTTCAAAGGCCACCACCGTGTCGGCGGCACGCATGACCTTGATGGCCGTGGGCAGGTTGCCGCGGGTCTGCATGAAGTTCGAGTTCGTGGAAATGAGCAGGCGCGGGTTCACAGGCATCTCGCGGGCCTCGTGGTAGGTGGGGGTGTTGGCGCGCAGCTTCGTGGGGTCGCCCACCACGTCGCTTGAACCCAAGTCGTAGGGACCTTCCGAGGAGGACAGGTACTTTCCATCCGCCAGCGAGCTCCACCAGGAATTTCCCTCGATGTTGCGGTTCGGGCCCGTAGTCGCAGGAGAGCCCACGAGATTGTCCACATAGCCCCATTCGCCGCCGACGTGCTGGATCATACGGTAGCCCGAGTCGCCAGCGTCCCATGTGTAAATGGCCGCAGATCCGTGGCCCGACTTGCCGTAATGGCCGCCCAGAGCCGACACGGTCATGAAAGCCTGGGAAAGGTTCTCGGCACCCAGGTAACGGGACGCAGCGTAGCTGTGCAGGAAGATGACGGCGTTGTTCTTGCCAGCCATCTCGGCGTACCAGGTGATATCCTCAACGGGTGTGCCGCAGATTTCCGTGGCCCATTCCGGGGTCTTCGGAGTGCTGTCGTAGACGCCAAGCAGGTAGTCGCGGAAGTTCTCGTCGGTGGTGGCGTCAGCCGGCATGGTCTCGGGCGTGAAGCCCACGGTACGCTCGTTCACGAAATCCCAGTCGATGATGTCACCGCGCTCCTCGTCGAGACGCACCATCTCGTAAGCGACGGCCAAAAGGAAGGCCGTGTCGGTGCCGGGCCGCACGCGAATCCAGCGAGCATCCATAGCAGCGGCCGTGGCGTTGTAGTCGGGTCCGACGAACACAAAGTCCACGCCAGCCTTCTGGGCATTCTTCAGCCAATACATGGAAGAGTGTTGAGCCCAGGCGGGATTGCAGCCATACAGAACGATGGTGTCGGCGTTGGGCAGGTCGTACTTGTCGGGGGCCATCATGATGTCGGGATGATCGCCATGGGAGTACATGCCAAGGGCTTCCGTTTGGAAGGCCCAGCAGCCGAAGGACTCGCACTCGGTGTTGTACACCGCACCGCCGATGACCGGGAACATAGCGGAACCGGGGGCCCAGCGCCAAGCGTTGCAGATGACGGCATCCTGGCCGTACTCGGCGTAGACGCGCTTCAGCTCGTCGGTGACGTAGGTAAGGGCCTCATCCCACGAGATGCGCTCCCATTCGTCCTTGCCGCGCAGCTCGCCGCGGGCGGCATCCCCACCCCCGGGCTGCCAATTCTTGCGCTTCATGGGGTACTTGATGCGGTCGGCGTTGTACACCTGCTGACGCAGGGAATGTCCACGCAGGCAGGAGCGCTGCTGAGGGCAATCGAAGCTGTCAGCGTGGGAGTCGTCGGTCTTCTGGCGCACCACAACACCGTCGACGACGTAACCCATGTTCAGGCACATCTGGTTGCAGTTCTGGTGGCAGTGGATGGGCATCCATTCGCCGATTCCCTCGATGATGGCGGCATCAGAGGCCACTTGATGGGTCGCGGCGCCAGCGCTCTCGCCGGTTGCGGCCATGTCCGCGGTGCCCTGGGGCGCGCAGCCCGCAGCTCCCACAGCGGCGGTGGCGGCCACAGCCGCGGCACTCGCCTTCAAGAAATCGCGACGCTTCATGCTCTTATCCAGTAGAGCCATGAACATCACCCTCCTCTTCTCGTGTCTTCTCCTGACAGCTCGAATCATACGGAGGGCAAGCCTTCCATAGGTAATGCTTATAATGTAATCTTATTTATGCTTGAAAAGCATGAGGAGATAGGCTGGGAATTCATGGAACTGAGAACGCTGCGCTACTTCACCACCGTGGTTCGTGAGGGTTCCATCACGGCGGCAGCGAAATCGCTGCACGTCACTCAGCCCACGCTTTCACGCCAGCTGGCCGCCCTGGAAGACGAGTTGGGGCATACCCTATACCAGCGCAATCGCAAGGGCATCGAACTCACCGAACAGGGTGTCATTCTACGCCGCTACGCCGAGTCCATCCTTGCCCTGGCCGATAAGGCCGAGGAGGAAATCGCCCTGCCCACCCACTCTATCGCCGGCAAGGTGCACATCGCCGCTGGCGAGACCCAGGCCATGGAGCTTATCGCCGAAGCCATGAAGCGTACGAGCGCCGCCTACCCTGGCATCACCTTCGAGATTTACAGCGGTACCTCCGCTGACCTCATGGACAACTTCGTGCGCGGTTTCTACGACTTCTTCCTGGAATGCGAGATGCGCAGCCACGTGGACATGCACACCATGCACCTGCCCCACAAGGACACCTGGGGCCTCATCGTGCGGCGCGACAACCCCCTGGCCTCGTTTGAGGCGGTCTCTCCCGAGGATTTGCTCGGCCAACCGCTCATCAGCTCGCGCCAAGGCGTGAAAGTGGGCGTGCTAGGCCAATGGCTCGGCGGCTTAGCTGACGAGATGGATGTGCGCGCCACCTACAACCTGCCACTTAATTCGAAGTTCCTCGTGCGGGCGGGCCTGGGCAGCGCGTTTACGTACCGCGGCTTGTTCGAGGCCAACGAAATGAGCGACCTCGCCTTTGTGCCGCTATCCCCTACCCTGGAATCCACCCAGGGAATCGTCTGGCGCAAAACGCTGCCCACGCGCCAAGCCCAAGCATTCCTCGATGCCCTGAAAGAGGTGTGTGCGGAAACTGAAAGCCTTTAGCAGCCGAAAAGCCCCTCGGTCGCGGCCATGCGCTCGGCGATGGGCACGCCGAAGGGGCAGCGGGGCTCGCAGTCGCCGCAGGCAATGCAGGCGCCGGCGGTAACGGGCATGGCCTTGTAGTGAGCCGCCACCGAGGCGGGCACCTCGTCGGCCATGGCGGCCAGATCGGCGAACTTGTTCGCAAGCGCTATGTTGATGCCCACCGCGCACGGCGCGCAGTGGCCGCAGTAGGTGCACTGGCCCATATAGGCGTGCTTGGGGGCGCCGGCCAGCACGCTGGCGTAGTCGCGCTCGGCGGCTGTGGCCGTCTCGTAGCCCAAGGCCTCGTCCAGCTGCTCCACGGTTTCCACGCCCACCATGATGCTGGCCGCAGCCGGCCGCGTAAGGGCGTAGTGAATGCACTGCACGGGCGTGAGCGCCACGCCGAAAGGCGACGCCTCTGCCGATAGCAAACGGCCGCCCGCGTAGCCCTTCATCACCGTGATAGCAGTGCCGGCTGCCTCAGCCTGGGCATACAGACGGGCGCGCATCGGCTCGATGCCGTCGCCGGACACATCCTCGTAGTCGCCGAACAGGTCATCCAGGTTCTCCGAGGCGGGCATCATGTCGAAAGCCGGGTTCAGCGAGAACATGATGACCTCGATCTCCGGCTCGTCCACGGCCATCAGCGCCACCTCGGGGTTGTGGGTGGAAAGCCCGATGTGCCCGACCTTCCCCGCCTGCACCAACTCGCGCATGTAGCCGATGAAGTCGCCCGCCATGATGGAGCGGAACTCGTCGCAGGAATCCACGTAGTGGATCATGCCGATTTCCACATGATCGGTGCGCAGACGCGCAAGCAGGTCCTCGAAGGCAGGGCGCACCTGGGCCAGGTCGCGCGTGCGCACGTACTGGCCGTCCTGCCAGGTGCTGCCCACATGTCCCTGGATAATCCACTGCCCGCGCGTAGGCTCGAGCGCCTCGCCAAGGGCCGAGCGCACTGCCGGGTCGCTCATCCAGCAGTCCACGATATTCATACCCGCGGCCGCCCCGCGGGCGGCCATGGCGTTCACTTCGGCCTGTTCCATCTTGCCGATCCACTCGGCTCCAAACCCGATGATGCTCGCCTTCAGGCCCGTGCGGCCTAATTCGCGGTATTCCATGGTGCGCTCCTCTCGCTGGCGACGGCCGGGCCATTGCCCCAGCCGTCGCTCTTCCAACCCTTTGCCCCTTCGCACTCATTCAATCACTGAGAGCTAACTCTAAGTCAACGATTATAGCGTGAAGCCCTTCTGCATTATCGGGGGCATGGCCGCCCGCACGGGCGGAAGGAGCGTACACTGGCGTCGTTGAACGAGCACAGCCGCACCTCGCGCTACAACCGGCTCCGAGCACCCAGGCCGCTTTCGGCCGTGGAACCGACGCCATAACGCGCCTGCGGCCTCAGCGCTGAAGGAGGCGCCATGCTGAACCACTTCTGCAAGAAACCGCTTTGGGAATGCACTCGCACCCTGGCCGCCGTGGCCCAGGGGCATGCACCTGCCGACACCGTCATCCGCGGATCGCGGCTGGTGAACGTGTGCACGGCCGAGGTGCTGGACGGCACCGACGTGGCCATCGCCGAGGGCCGCATTGCCTATGTGGGACAGAGCGCCGCGCACTGCATCGGCGAGGACACCCTGGTCATCGAGGCGGAGGGCCAGGTGATCGCCCCCGGTTTCCTGGACGGGCACATCCACGTGGAATCGTCCATGATGGGCGCTGGCGAATACGCCCGGGCCGTCATTCCCCACGGCACCGTGGGCATCTACTGGGACCCGCACGAGGTGTGCAACGTGCTCGGCTTGGAAGGCGTGCGCGCAATGATGGACGACGCCGCCCGCACCCCGCTGAAGGCCATGGTCACCACGCCCTCCTGCGTGCCGGCGGTGCCCGGCTTCGAGGACACGGGTGCCTTCGTGGGACCCGAGGAAATCGCCGAATCCATGACATGGGACGGCGTGGTGGGCCTCGGCGAGATGATGAACTTCCCCGGCGTGCTGGCGGGCACCGATCACGCCCACGGCGAGCTGGCCGCCACCCTCGCGGCCGATAAGGTCATCACGGGCCACTACTCCGTACCCGAGACCGACCAGGGGCTGAACGCGTACGTGGCCTGCGGCGTGCGCTGCTGCCACGAGTCCACCCGCGCCGAGGACGCGCTGGCGAAGATGCGCCTCGGGCAGTACGCCCAGCTGCGCTACGGCTCGGCGTGGCTCGACCTGCCCCAGCTGGCGGCCGCCATTACCGAGACCGACATCGACACGCGCTTCGCGAACCTCATCTCGGACGACACCCACCCGCACACGCTCGTGGCAGAGGGGCACCTCGACTACATCCTGCGCATGGCCGTGGGCCTGGGCATTCCCGTGGTCACCGCTATCCAGATGATGACCATCAACACCGCCACCTGCTTCCGCATGGAACACGAGCTGGGCTCCATCACCCCGGGCAAGTGCGCCGACATCGTATTTTTGGACAACTTGGAAGACTTGAACGTCGTGCGCACCATGATCGACGGCGAAGTAGTAGCCGAGAACGGGCGGATCACCTTCGACCTGGAGCCGTTCGCCTACCCTGAGTGGGTCACCCATTCCATGCATCTGGGACGCGCCATCACCCCCGACACCTTCCGCGTGAAAGCACCCGCCGGCACCGCTGAAGGCGCAAGCGTCACCGTGCGCGCCATCGAGCTTCTGCCCGGCTCGGTGCCCGACCGCGAGGCCCACGTGGCGCTGACCGTACGCGACGGAGCGCTGGCAGGCGACCTTGACCAAGACGTGCTGAAGACCTTCGTGTTCGAGCGCCACCACGAGACGGGCACCTTCGGCGTGGGCTTCACCAAGGGCTTCGGCATCAAGCGGGGTGCGATGGCCTCCACCGTGGCCCACGACGCCCACAACCTGCTTGTGGTGGGCACCAACGACGAAGACATGGCGCTGGCGGCCAACACGCTGGCTGAGGTGGGCGGCGGCCTGGTCGTAGTGGCCGACGGCGAGGTGCTGGGGCTTGTCGAGCTGCCCATTGCCGGCCTCATGAACGACCTTACCGCGCCGGCCATGAGCGAGAAGGTGCACCACCTGGAGGAAACCTGGGCCGAGATCGGCTGCACGATGCCCTCGCCCTTCATGACCATGGCCCTCATCCCGCTCGCCTGTCTGCCCGAGCTGCGTCTCACGAACCGGGGGCTCGTGGACTGCACCACCTTCCAGTTCGTCGACCTGGTAGTGGAAGGCGAGTAGCAACACCGAGACGCAAGGCGCACCGAAGCGCAAGCAACAGCGGCGCTGAGGTGCGGGCGGTAGCGTGAGCGAGAGAGCAAGCCGTCGTGGACGAGCCGGGTGCGGCCGATGGCGCAGGCCGCGGCCGCACCCCTCCCCTCGGCACGCTCCGCTGATACTTTGCCGATGCCTGCGAAACAACGCCCACACGCGGTGGTATGTTCTTGGGCAAGCACACAACCAGGGAGGACAGAGCGGTGATCATCGGCATAACCACGACTTTGAACGAATCGGACGGCTTCCAGCGTGTGAACGTGGAATACATCAACCGCGTCGCCGCCACGGGGGCCGCGCCGCTGCTGCTCACTCCCGTGCGCGGGGGCGCCGAGGCCAACCGCGCCGTCGCCCGGCGCGTGATAGATGCCGTGGACGCACTCGTCATCACCGGTGGCGGCGATGTCCACCCCCGCTACTATGTGCCCGACCCTGCGACCAACCGCGACGCGCTGGACATGGACGATGTTGCGGCCCTCGGCTGCGGCTCGTCGTCGCACTGCCGCTCTACCGGCGAGCGCGTGCCCTTCTGCGGCCACAGCGCCTCGGAGGCGGCCTTCCGCCAGGCCATGGGCGGAACCCCGGGTCCCGACGAGGTATGCGCCCTGGACGGTCGTAACGTACTCACCGACCCCGAGCGGCCCGCGGTGCCGTGTCTATCCGACCTGCTGGCCGTCAGCGAGGACCGCGACGGCTTCGAGCTTGAGCTGGCCGCGCTCGCCCACGAGCGGCACATCCCGTGCTTGGGCATCTGCCGCGGCATGCAGGTGATGAACGTGGCCCTGGGCGGCAGCCTCTACCGCGACCTGTACAACTGCGGTGTCACCGAGGTAGGGCACCGCCAGGAGCCGCCCTACGACCGCACCACCGACACCGTCACCATCGCCACAGGCAGCCTGCTCGCCACCGTGCTGGGCGCAAGCGGTTCCTTCGCGGTGAACTCCATGCACCACCAGGGCATCGACCACGTGGCCGAGGGGCTTCTCGTGGCAGCGCGGTCAGGCGATCGCGTGGTGGAGGCCGTGGAAGACCCGCTGCTTCCGTTCTACCTGGGTGTGCAGTGGCACCCCGAGTACCTCGACCACTGCCGCGGCGTTTTCAACGCCCTGGCCGCCGCCGGCGAGCGCTTCGCCGCCGCACGGTAGCGCGGAACCGCCGCTGCCATGACGATCGGCGAGCCGTTCCACTTTCCGGAGCCCCTGCGTGAGGGCGTTATCCTCGCGCGGCCGAACCGCTTCATCATGGATGTAGATTTCGGCGACGGCGCGCCGGTGCACTGCCACTGCCCGGCGGTGTCGCGCATCGGCGGACTCGATCTGGCGGGACGCCCTTGCCTGGTGTCCGACTCCCGCAACCCCAAGCGCAAGATGCCGCTCACGGTGGAGGCCTTCTCGCTGCAGCAGCCCCATGATGCGGTCAAGCAGTGGATCGGCATCAACCAGAACGCCTCGAACCGCTACGTGGAACATTTCCTGCGGGAGGGCGCCCTTGAAACCGTCACAGGGCCGGTAGACGAGGTGCGCCGCGAAGTGCCCCTCGGCGCGTCGCGACTCGATTTCCTCGTGAACGGCAACCTGTTTTTGGAAGTGAAGACCCCGCTCGTGCAGATGCAGACCGCCGTGCCGGCCTACGTGCCACGCCTGCCCGAGGTGCCCTTCAGCTCCACCGAGCGCTCGCTGCGCCACCTGCGCGAGCTGGCCGCATCGCTTGCGCGCAACGAGCGGGCCGTGGTGCTGTATTGCCTCTACTACGAAAACGACGGCTTCCGCTTCTACCACGGCACCACCTACGAAGAGGTGCTCGCCACCGTGGATGCCTGCCGCGATGCCGGCGTGGAGCTGTGGCAAGCCGACTTCCGCATCACCCCCGCCGACGTCTCCCTTGTGCGCTGTTATCCCCTGGAGGAATGGTAGGCCCAATCGCGGGACACCTTACCGGGTAAGGTGTCCCGTTTTCACCAAAGCAAAGCGCCCCGCAGGAGGCTGAACTGCGCCCCAGTTCTTGGACGGGCCAATAAGCGGCCTACGCCGCACATAGGGACTGATTCCGGAACTC
>JBCLSG010000008.1:68700-117783 GCA_041225375.1 Eggerthellaceae bacterium 24-137 | reverse complement strand
CGGAGGAGTTCCGGAATCAGTCCCTATGTGCGGCGTAGGCCGCTTATTGGCCCGTCCAAGAACTGGGGCGCAGTTCAGCTACCGTCGGGGCCCTTCTTGTGCCGCGCCCATGGGCGTTGCCCCCGCTTGCGCTTCCGGCGCGCGTGTTTCTGCTAGAATACGGAAGTTGCGCGCAGGCGCTTTCGAACCGAACCGTTTCACGCAGAAGGACGCACCCATGCAGGAAACTGATATGAAGGAAAAGCTCGTCAAGATCATCGAGGCTTACGACGAGCTGCAGGCCAAGATGGGCGACCCGGCGGTGCTGGCCGACCAGAAGGAGTATAACCGCCTTGCCAAGGAATATGCCTCCCAGGGCCCGCTCGCGAAGAAGGCCGCCGAGTACGTAGCGGCCATGGACGATTTGGAGGCGGCCAAGGAGATGCTCTCCGACGCCGACATGAAGGAGTTCGCCCAGGAGGAGATCGCCGGCATCGAGGCCAAGCTTCCCCAACTCGAGGAAGATATCAAGTTCATGCTCATCCCGGCCGACCCGGCTGACGAGAAGGACATCATCGTGGAGATCCGCGCGGCGGCCGGCGGCGACGAGGCCGCTATCTTCGCCGGCGACCTCTACAAGATGTACGAGCGCTTCGCCGCGTCCCAGGGTTGGAAGACCGAGACCATGGATGCCTCGCCCTCCGAGGCCGGCGGCTTCAAGGAAGTGCAGTTCAAGGTGAAGGGCGATCACGTGTACTCGGTCATGAAGTTCGAGTCCGGCGTGCACCGCGTGCAGCGCGTGCCCAAGACCGAGTCTCAGGGCCGTATCCACACTTCCACGGCTACGGTGGCCGTGCTGCCCGAGGCCGACGAGGTGGAAGTGGAGATCAACGAGAACGACCTGCGCATCGACGTGTATCGCGCCGGCGGCCCGGGCGGCCAGTGCGTGAACACCACCGACTCGGCCGTGCGCATCACGCATCTGCCTTCCGGCTTGGTGGTGCAGTCCCAGGACCAGAAATCGCAGCTGCAGAACAAGATCGCGGCTATGGCCGTGCTGCGTGCCCGCCTGTATGAGAAGATGCTTGCCGAGCAGCAGGCCGCCGAGGGTGCTGAGCGTCTGGCCCAGATCGGCTCGGGCGACCGCTCCGAGAAGATCCGCACCTACAACGGGCCGCAGGACCGCGTGACCGACCACCGCATCGGCTTTAACTCCACTTACAACGGCGTGCTTCTGGGCGACAACTTGGGCGATGTGATCACGGCCCTTCAGGCGGCCGATCGTGCGCAGAAGCTGGAAGCGGCTGTTTAGCCCCATTTCTCAACCTGACGGATCGGGTGGTCGGCAAGGGCGCCGTGCTCAGACAGTCCTCGCTCGGCGAAACAGTCCACTGGACTGTTTCGTTCGCTGCGGAACTGCGCGCGGACCCTTGCTGACCACCCGATCCTGCCCCTTCTTCTATTGAAAGGCCTTGGAACCTGATGTCTGACTGGACGATAAAATCTGCTCTTGAGTGGACTGAGGGATATTTGGGCGAGAAGGGGGACGAGAACCCGCGGCTGTCGGCTCAGTGGCTGTTGTCCGAGGCAACGGGGCTTTCGCGCATGCACTTGTTCGTCAATTACGATCGGTCGCTTTCGGAGGGTGAGCGGGAGGTGCTGCGCGATTATGTGCGGCGGCGCGGGGCGGGGGAGCCCTTACAGTACATTACTGGCGAGGTGACCTTCCGGCACATCAACGTGAAGGTGCGTCCCGGCGTGCTCATCCCCAGACCCGAGACCGAGGTGCTCGTAAGCGAGGTGCTGGCGGCGCTGCCGGCACCGACGGGTCGTGAGGTGGCGTGGAACGCCGAGGCGGCTGCTCAAGAGCGCGAGGCCGTGGAAGCCGTGAAGAAGGCCTTGGAAGAGGCGGGGGAAGCGCTTGCGGAGAATCAGCGAGCAGTTCAACCCGATGCAGCCGCCGCCTCTCAGGATGCCGCAGCGAATCAGGTCGTCGCTCCCGGCGAGGTTGGCGGCTCGCAGGATCTCCCGACAACTCCGCTGCTCGTGGCCGACCTGTGCACGGGCACGGGCTGCATCGCCTGCTCGCTGGCCTACGAGCACCCCGACGTGCGCGTAATCGCCACCGACATTGCGCCGGAGGCTGTGACCCTTGCCAAGGAGAATATCGAGGCTCTGGGGCTTTCCGACCGCGTGGCGGTGCTGGAGTGCAGCCTGGGATCGGGCGTCGGAGCCAAGCGCATGGGCACCTTCGATGCGGTGGTTTCCAATCCGCCTTACGTGCCCACTGCCGTGCTGGCGGACATTCCCCGCGAGGTGGCCGACTTCGAGCCTGCGCTTGCCTTAGATGGCGGTGCCGACGGGTTGGATCTGTTCCGCCCCTTGGCCGCATGGGCGGCCCGTGCCTTGAAGCCAGGAGGCGTGCTTGCCTGCGAACTGCACGAGGGGCACATGGAAGCTGCCCGTGCCGTGGCCGAGCAGGCCGGTTTCGCCGACGCGCGTATCGTGGACGATCTGGCGGGGCGCCCTCGCGTGTTGGTGGCGTATTTGCGCTAGCGGCCGTACGTCGCCTTTCGTCGGAGCCGTTCCTGAAAGAGGTCCTGGCGGGTGGCCGTACGGTATGCGAAAGAGATTGCCGCGCTACAATGGCGGCAGGGATGATGCGTCGGGCATCGCCGAGAAAGGAGCACGGCTCATGGCGCTGGAGAATTTAAGGGATACGTTGGATGCGGCGCAGCGCGTTATGGAAGGGAAGCTTGCGGGCTTCACGCCCGAGGTGGGGCTCATCTTGGGTTCGGGGCTCGGCCCTCTGGCCGAGCGCATCGACGATCCCATCCTCATTCCGTTCGGCGAGGTGCCCGGTATGGGCGTATCTACCGCAAACGGCCACGTAGGCCGCTTCGTAGCCGGCATGCTCGGCGGCAAGCGGGTGCTCGCCATGCAGGGGCGCTTGCACGGCTACGAGGGATACACGGCCCAAGAGGTGGCTTTCCCCGTGTGGCTCATGGAGCGCCTCGGCGTGCGCACGCTTATCACCACCAATGCTGCCGGTGCCATTAACGAGTCATATCGTGTGGGTGAGTTCTGCATCATGGCCGACCAGCTGAACTTCACCGGGCGCAATCCCATTACGGGCACCGAGCCCGATGCCATGGCACCCCGTTTCTTCTCTATGATGGACGCCTACGACCCGGATCTGCGCGCGTTGGCGCACCAGGTGGCCGGCGAGCTGTCGGTGCCGGTACAGGAAGGCGTGTACTTGGGACTTCTGGGTCCTTCTTTCGAGACGCCGGCCGAGATTCGGATGTTTCGCGCCTGGGGCGCCGATTCGGTGGCCATGTCGGTGTGCGAGGAGGTCATCGCCGCGCGGCACGTGGGCCTGCGCGTGCTTGGCGTCTCGCTTCTGAGCAACATGGCCTGCGGTGTTGAAGGCGCGAGTCCCTCCGATGAGGAGGTGCATGAGGTGGCCCTCACTCGCGAGGACGATTTCTGCCGCCTCATCGAGGGCATCCTTCAGGCGATGTAGGGTGCAGGACCTTAAGCCAGGGCAATAGTGCGGATGTCGCGGGGCACGTCGGCGCCGGCGTACAGGATGTTCTCGGCCACGAGTTCGGCGCCGATGGCCGCGTAGCCGGCCGCCGCCTCGCGATTGCCCTCGATCTCCTCAGGCGTGAGCGAGCGTCGCACCTTCGCGGGCACGCCTACCACGAGAGAGCCTTCCGGCACCTGCATGCCCTCGGTGACAAGGGCGCCGGCGGCGATAAGCGAGTTCGCGCCGATCACAGCCCCGTTCATGACCACGGCGCCCATGCCAACGAGCACGTTCTCGCCGAGCGTGCAGCCGTGTACCACGGCGCCGTGTCCGATGGTACAGCCCGCTCCTACGATGCAATCTTGGTTGTAGTCCAGATGCAGGCAGGCGTTTTCCTGCACATTGGCGCCCCGTCCCACCACGATGCGGCTGCCGTAGTCTCCGCGCAAGCAGGCGTTGAACAAGATGGTGGCATCCTCGGCCACCTCCACGTTGCCGACGAGGGTGGCATTGGGGGCGATGCGGGATGCGGGGTGCAGCTGCACGTTGCGGTAGGTCATGGGGGTTCTCCTTTGGGCGGGTTTCAATCGTCCCTCCCACCTTACCGCTCTTGAGAAATGAATAAAACACCCAAACTTCTGGAACCGTTGCGGGGCGCAAGACCCGTTAGGCGGCGTGCACCTCGTAGGCCGCGATGGCGGCGTCGGTTATGTCGTTGAAAGCCCAGCTCTTATTGGTGCGCGCTGCGCTGGTGGGGTCGTGGAGCACGATGCGGCTGTCCCGATCGATGTCGTCGAGCACTACGACGCTGGCAACGGGGGAGAAAGTGTCCGGCTCGGTGACGATAAGGACGGGTATGTTCGATACGATGGCCCGTCTCAGGCTATGGTCGTCCGCGTCGATGGTGTTCAGCGCAAGTCCGAAGTCGGCCGCCGCTTTCGTGAGGAGGGCCTGCACGGTGTCGGTGCCCGATGCGGTCAGATCGTGCTCGGTGCCCCATTGGGCAAAGTCGGCCGGTGTCTTGTCGTCGCGTCCCGTCACGGCCACGTAGGCCATGGCCAGCGCCGTCGGCGCACCTCCGGCATTGGCCATGGTGGTTTGCCCGTAGGCGAGGGAACCCCATGCGGGGTCGGACTGGTACAGGGATGGAATCTCGCCTGCTTTCCACTGGCTTGCCGGCGTGCTTACCAACTCGGCCACGTCGGCTGTCGCGTAGGGGGAGTCGGCATCGGCCGTAGCGGGGGCGAGCATCAGATAGGCGCCCACGACGGCTACGGCCAGCAGCACCGTGAGGCCAACCGCCGCCATCACGAGCGCAAGGTTGCGGTGCGAGCGCATCGTGGCGGCAAGCCCCACTGCTCTCAGCTCGTCGAAGGCAGAGCGATCGGTGACGTAGCTGCGAAACGAACGCCAAGAAGGAGCGTCCAGGGCGTACGATCCCCGGCGTGCGCGGGCGGTGATGAGCGGGTCGGCTTGGAAGGCCCCGTCGGCCGTGGAGAAGGGGCGGCTCGTTGCCGGACGAATGGGGTTGAGCAGGTCGGCGGCGGGACGGCTGGCGGGGGTGGGGGGAATGCTGCCAGCCGGTCCCACGACGATATGCGGGGAGGTTTCCGAGCCACGAGCCTGCGCGGCGGACGGGTCGCCCTTCCCGTGGGGGCCCGCCTCCGGCCCTGCGGGCGCTGTTTGCTCAGGTGCTGCGGTGTCGCGCACTTTGACGGCAATGAGCTGCTTGCGCCGGGGCAGCGCGCTTTTGGCCAAGGAGACGGCCGCCTCGAGCCGTTCGCGGGTCTCGGCAATGGTCTCGTCGCGCCGCGCGGCGGAAGGGGTCTTCCGGCGGTGCACTTTCACGGTAGTCGTCGCGGCCATGGTCCCTCATCCTCTCTCACGGCGCGGATATAGTCCCTTATCAGCATACGGATGCCCAGGCCGAACGGGGTGACGGAGCGTCAACCGTTATCGGTCGGAAGAGGATTTGTCGCTGAGGCGACGCTGCCCCGTCAAAAACCGTGGGAAAGTCGTTTCCGTTCCGTCGCAAAAAAAGATGAGCAATGTGCCTTGCATTGAAATCGAGAAGGGGTATACTGCGCACCCAAGTTCATAGCGCACATGCGTTGACGAGGACTAGTAGGGGCCAAGCCGCTTCCCAGCAAGCCTGCGGAATCTGCGAGCAGGCAGGCGGCCGTTCCGAACAAGCCCTCCGAGCAGTTTGGTGAGAACGACGTCCGTGCTGCCGGCTTACCGCCGGGTGCGGGCGGGCAAGTAGCACCGGACCGGCGACACCGTTATCTGTCGTGGCTTTTTTGCAGCCAGGCTCGTCCTGGCGCATCCTCAGGCCTTTCCCGGACCCGGTGCGAAAGCAGCGGGTTTTTTGTTTGCCGGGGCTTTCCCGGCCGAGGGAAAGGAGAGCTGGTGGATCTGCGAAGCGACCAGATCAAGCGCGGTGTCGCGCGGGCACCGCACCGTAGCCTGCTGAAGGCCGACGGCATCACCGACGAGGAGATGGGCCGCCCCTTCATCGCGGTGTTCAACGCGCGCAACGACATCATTCCCGGGCACACGAACCTCGACAAGATCGCCGAGGCGGTGAAGGCCGGCATCTACCTGGCCGGCGGCGTGCCCTTCGAGATATCCACCATCGGCGTGTGCGACGGCATCGCCATGAACCACGAGGGCATGCGCTACTCGCTCGTGTCCCGCGAGGTCATCGCCGACTCGCTGGAGTGCGCGGTGGCGGCCCACGCCTTCGATGGGCTTGTGTGCATTCCCAACTGCGACAAGATCGTGCCCGGCATGATCTTGGGGGCGCTGCGGCTGAACCTCCCCACCGTGTTCGTGTCGGGCGGCCCCATGCTCCCCGGCGCGCAGCCCGGCGGCGCGGGCCCCTCCACTGATTTGAACACGCTCTTCGACGGAGCGGGGAAAGTGGCCGCCGGGGCCATGACCGAAGAGGAGCTCGCCGCCTACGAAGACACTGCGTGCCCCACCTGCGGCAGCTGCTCGGGCATGTTCACGGCAAACTCTATGAACTGCCTGTGCGAGGCCTTGGGCATCGCGCTGCCCGGCAACGGCACCGTGCCCGCCGTGTACTCCGAGCGCATCCGGCTCGCCAAGCGCGCGGGCATGAAGGTGATGGAGCTTCTGCGCGACGACGTGCGCATGAAGGATATCCTGAACGCGGCGGCGGTGCGCAACGCCATGGAGTGCGACATGGCCTTCGGTGGCTCCACCAACACCGTGCTGCACCTGACGGCCATCGCGCACGCCGCGGGTTGTCCCATCACCATGGACGCGTGGGATGAGGCGAGCGCCCGCACGCCGCATCTGGTGAAACTCGCGCCCGCCGGCCCCCGCCCGCTCATCGATCTGTACCACGTCGGCGGCGTGCCGGCGGTCATGGGCGAACTCGGGCGGCTGGGGCTGCTCGACGAGAGCGCGCTCACCTGCATGGGGCCCCTGCCCGACTACCTGGCCCGCTGCTGCCCGCCCGCCGACGGCGAGGTGTGCCGCACGGGCGACAGCCCGTTTGCCGCCGAAGGCGCGTTGCGCGTGCTGCACGGCAACATCGCGCCCGACGGCGCCATCGTGAAGAAGGCGGCCGTGAGCCCCGCCATGATGCGGCACACCGGCCCCGCCCGTGTGTTCGATTCCGAGGAGGCGGCCTGCGCGGCCATCAACGGGGGCGCCATCCATCCCGGGGATGTGGTGGTCATCCGCTACGAGGGGCCCAAGGGCGGCCCGGGCATGCGCGAGATGCTCACGCCCACTGCGTCCATCTGCGGCATGGGCCTCTCCGATAGCGTGGCCCTCATCACCGACGGCCGCTTCTCCGGCGCCACCAAGGGGCCGGCCGTGGGGCATGTGAGCCCCGAGGCGGCGGCCGGCGGCCCTATCGCTCTTATCTGCGAGGGCGACGAGGTCACGGTGGACATCGAGGGCGGAGCGCTGACGCTGAACGTGGACGCGGCGGAGCTTGCGCGCCGCCGGGCGGCGTGGAAGGAGCCGGCGCCCAAGCACGACGCGGGTGTTCTGGCGAAGTACGAGCGGCTGGTCTCATCAGCCGATAAGGGGGCGGTGCTGCTATGAGCGAGCACGACAAGAGCCAAGGCGGAACCGCATCCGCCGCGCCCGCGCGGCGCAGCGCGGCCAGCGAGGGCGCCTGCCGCGGCCTTGGGAGCCGCACGGCCAAGCAGGGCAAGACCATGCTCGGCGCCGAGGCCGTGGTCGCGAGCTTGGAGGCCGAGGGCGTGACCACCGTGTTCGGCTATCCCGGCGGCCAGGCCATCAAGCTCTACGACGCGCTGTACGACTCCGAGCAGATTCACCACGTGCTCGCCCGCCACGAGCAAGGGGCCGTGCACATGGCCGACGGCTACGCGCGGGCCACGGGCGTGCCCGGCGTGGTGATGGTCACCTCGGGCCCCGGCGCCACCAACACCGTGACCGGCATCGCCACCGCCTACATGGACTCGGTGCCGCTCGTCGTCATCACCGGCCAGGTGGGCCGCGGCGTCATCGGCACCGACTCCTTCCAGGAGTCCGACATCGTGGGCATCACCATGCCGGTGGTGAAGCACTCCTACCTCCTGCAGTCCACGAGCGAGCTCACCCGCACCATCCGCGAGGCCTTCCACATCGCCTCCACGGGCCGTCCCGGCCCGGTGCTCATCGACATTCCGAGCGATCTGGCCGGCGAGGAGATGGTGTTCGAGTACCCCGACGAGGTGCAGTTGCCCTCCTACAAGCCCACCTACCGTGGCAACGCCAAGCAGATCCGCGCGGCCTGCCGCCTGCTCGAGGAGGCCGACCAGCCCCTTCTGTACGTGGGCGGCGGCGTCATCTCGTCCGGCGCCTCTGAGGAGGTGGTGGCCCTCATGGACAAGATGCAGATTCCCGCCGTGGTCACCCTTATGGGGAAGGGCGGCGTGCCCGCGAGCCATCCGCTGAACCTGGGGCCGGTGGGCATGCACGGGGCCAAGTACTCGAACATGGCCATGACCGAGGCCGACCTCATCATCGCCGCCGGCGCCCGCTTCTCCGACCGGGTGACGGGCCGCGTCTCCGAATTCGCCCCCAACGCGAAGATCGTGCACATCGACATCGATCCGGCCGAGATCGGCAAGATACGCGATGCCGACGTGCCCATCGTGGGCGATTTGAAGGGCGTGCTCGCCCATATGCTGGAGGTGCTGGAGAAGGACGGCGCCCACCCGCGCGACGACGAGTGGGTGTCCGATATCGGCGCGTGGCGGGCGCGCTACCCGTTCTACCATCCGAACATGGCCGTCAACGAGCAGGACGACGAGATCGTGCCCGAGCTCGTCTTGGCCGAGCTGGGGCGCCAGCTGGACCCGGCGGCCTCCGTCGTGACCACCGAGGTGGGCCAGCACCAGATGTGGGCCCACCAGTTCCTGCCCCGCGAGGCGCCGCGCACCTTCCTCTCCTCGGGGGGCCTCGGCACCATGGGCTTCGGCTTCCCGGCCGCCATCGGCGCGGCCGTGGCGCGGCCCGAGGCCACGGTGGTCTGCATCGCCGGCGACGGATCGTTCCAGATGAACTCCCAGGAAATGGCCACGGCCGCCATCAACGGCATCCCCGTGAAGGTCATGATCCTGGACAACCGGTGTCTCGGCATGGTGCGCCAATGGCAGAAGCTGTTCTACGACAAGCGCTATTCAGAGACGCTGCTCGCGCCGATGCCCGACTTCGTGAAGCTGGCCGACGCCTACGGCTGGGCCGGCGAGCGCGTGGAGGACCCGGCCCAGGTGCCCGACGCCATCGGGCGTATGCTCGCAGCCGAGGGCCCCTACCTGCTGGATGTGGCCATCTCGCGCGACCAGAACGTCTATCCCATGGTGGCTCCGGGCGCGGCGCTCGACAACGTCATGGGCGCCATCGACGTGGCTGTGGGCGCCGTGCGCACCGATGTGCCCGCTGCGCCGATGCCCGCGTCGCCCTGCGCCAAGCTGGACGCCCAGTTCGGCGGCCGCTGGGAGGTGGATCCCGACGACACCGGCGCGCGCCTGGGGCAGGACGGCTCCACGGTGGACGTGGCGCCTGAGGATTGGAAGACGCTCTTCCGCGACGGCGGTGCGGGAAAGGAGGCCCTGCGATGAAGCACGTTCTGTCCGTTCTGGTGGAGAACCGCCCTGGCGTGCTCTCCCGCGTGACGGGGCTCATCTCCCGCCGCGGCTTCAATATCGAGTCGCTGTCGGTGGGTCCCACGGAAGATCCCACCATGTCGCGCGTGACTGCCATCGTGCTTGCCGACGACGTGGCCTACGAGCAGATCACCAAGCAGTTGCACAAGCTCATCTCGGTGCACAAGATCACCGACCTCACCGACGAGGGCGCCATCGAGCGCGAGCTGGTGCTGTTCAAGGTGAACGCCGTGCCCGAGCGGAGAAGCGAGATCATCGAGATCGCGAACATTTTCCGTGCCAAGATCGTGGACGTGGGCACACGCTCGCTCACCATCGAGGCCACCGGCGACGACGCGAAGCTCAAGGGCCTGGAGGATCTGCTGCGCGCCTACGGCATCAAGGAGACCGTCCGCACCGGCAAGGTGGCCCTCTCCCGCAGCACACGGGATTAGCGTCAGAAGATCGTTTTCGGAAGAACAACAAAGTGACAGGGACACGGGGCGTGCCAACCGAGCGAGTTCCGCAGCGACTGGGACAGTCCAGCGGACTGTTCCACAAAGCGAGGACTGTTTGAGCGAATTGGCATGTCGCGTGGCCCGATCGGTCGCTTGATAGATAGAGCATCAATCGGACCATCAGCAAAGAAAGGAAACCCATGGCCGTCACCATCTACTACGAACAGGACTGCAATCCCGCTATCATCAAGAGCAAGAAGATCGCCGTCATCGGCTACGGCAGCCAGGGCCATGCCCATGCGCTGAACCTGAGGGACTCCGGCTGCGATGTGCGCGTGGGCCTGCGCGAGGGTTCGGCGTCGCGGGCGGCCGCCGAGGAGGCGGGGCTTAAGGTGTGCGACATGGCCACGGCTGCCGAGGAGGCCGACCTCATCATGATCCTCGTGCCCGACGAGCAGCAGCCCGCGGTGTACGAGGAGCACATCGCGCCGCACCTGAAGCCCGGCGATACGCTCGCCTTCGCCCATGGCTTCAACGTGCACTACGGCTATATCACCCCGCCCGAGGACGTGGACGTCATCATGTGCGCCCCCAAGGGCCCTGGCCACATCGTGCGTCGCCAGTACACCGAGGGCTCGGGCGTGCCTGACCTTATCTGCGTGGCCCAGGACGCCACGGGCGGCGCGTGGGATACGGCGCTTTCCTACGCCTGGGGCGTGGGCGGTGCGCGCTCGGGCATCATCAAGGCCACCTTCGCCCAGGAGACCGAGGAGGACCTCTTTGGCGAGCAGGCCGTGCTCTGCGGCGGTTTGGTGGAGTTGGTGAAGGCCGGCTTCGAGACGCTCGTGGAGGCGGGCTATCCGCCCGAGCTCGCGTACTTCGAGTGCTACCACGAGATGAAGATGATCGTGGACCTCATGTACGAGAGCGGCATCCACTTCATGAACTACTCCATCTCCAACACCGCCGAGTACGGCGAGTACTACGCGGGCCCCAAGGTCATCAACGAGCAGAGCCGCGAGGCCATGCGCGAGATCCTGGCCCGCATCCAGGACGGCACCTTCGCACGCGAGTTCGTCGAGGATTGCGGCAACGGTCACGCGTGGCTTCTCGAGCAGCGCGAGGCCATCAACACCCACGAAATCGAGAAGACCGGCGAGCGCATCCGCGCCATGTTTAATTGGAAGTAGTCTGAACAGGTAAAACATTCCCTGTCACGTAAATACGTGACAGGGATTTTTCTCGTTTGCGTGACAAAATCACGGGTCTGCGTGATAGCCAGGCGACAGTTTCGGGGGCATAGTGGGCAGCGTCGAAACGCAAGAACCGTGAAGCGCGGCGGAGGGAAGAGCCGGCCGGCTTCGAAGCGAAAGAAGGAGTTTCCCCTATGAAGATTCTTGGACTGGGCGTTCCCGAGCTCGTCATCATCCTCGTCGTCGTGCTGCTCATCTTCGGGCCGAAGAACCTCCCCAAATTGGGCGCCTCCCTCGGTAAGACCGTGAAGAGCCTGCGCGAGGGCATGGCCTTCGACAAGAAGGACGACGAGGGCGCCGAGGAGATCGTCGAGATCGTGGAGGACGAGCCCGAGCCGGCCGTCGCCGCCGCTGAGACCAAGACGGTCAAGAAGGTTGTGAAGAAGAAAGCTTAGGGAGCCGCTTTCCCGATAAGCTGTGAGGAAGGGAGCCTCTTCGAGGGGCTCCCTTTTTCGTTGCGCTAGAATAGGCGAATACCGCTATTGGATATTCGCGAGAGGGGAGGGCCATGGGCGCAGCACTGCTGCCGCGGGTGCGGCAGGCGCGGCTTGCCATCATCGGCTTCGGCTGCAACCAGGCGTTCCTGTTCGCCATGCTGTATCTGGGGTCGTACAACGAGGGCTCCGAGCACGGCTTTCTCATCGATCGCGCCGATCTTCTGTGCGTGCTGATATCTATGGCGGTCGCCTTTGCCCTTATGATGCGCCCTACGACCCGGCGCGCCCTCATGGGCGCGGCCGAGAAGCTCGCGGCCTGTCTGGCGGCACCGCTCTCGCTGGCGCTGTTCGCCCTGGTGCTCCTGCGCGCTCTGAGTCCGAACGTTCCCTGGCTCGCCTTCACGGTGGTCGAGGGGATGGTGGCCGGCGTGCCGCTTGCCTTGCTGCTGTGCCTGTGGGGGCGCGTGCTTGGGCAGGCTCCTATCGATCAGTCGGTTCCCGAGGTGTTCATCGGGAGCGCCCTGGGCGCTGCGGTGTGTTTCTTCGTGGCGGCCATACCCTTCGAAGGTGCCTATGTCGTGCTTTACGCGTTGCCGATGGGCAGCGGTTGGGCTCTACGCGCTCTTGGCGGTGCGGGGGTACGGTCCGGAGAGGGCTCGGATGCGGAAGGGGCCCGTGCTGTTACCGTTGCGGGGGAGGCGGCCCCCTCCGATGAGGCCGAAAAGCTCTCGGGCCGTATTGTGGCGGGTACCGTTGTTTACGGCACGGCTACTGGCGTTGTGGAAGCCCTGGCCGCCAGCGCCGACTTCTCGGCCTACGCGTCGTTGTCGGTCACCTTTCTCCTGTTCGTGCTCTACTGCATTGCCGCCCTGCAGCTCTACGGCGCGCGCCCCCTCTCGTCGGGTGTGCGTGCGGTGCTGCCCGCTGGCCCCGACCAGGAGGTAGGGCCGCTCGGGGGCGCCTACCGTCTGGCCGTGTTGCTCATGGGCGGCGGCTTTCTGGCCGTGCCTTTGCTGGAGAGCGCGGGCGTGTCGGGCGTGGCCGTCGTGCTTGCGGGCTACCTTGGCATCTTCACCGTGCTTGTGTCGCTTTTCCTCATCATGGGCCGCATTACGGGGCGGGGGGCCGTGCGCTCCTTCGCCCGGGGCTTTGCTGCCCTGTTCGCCGGCGAGATCGGCGGCATGCTGCTCGGCGGGGCGGTAGCGGGTCTGGCGGGTCCCTTCAACGCGCCGGCGGCACTGGTGGCTTTCGCCGGGGTAGCGGCCCTCTACGCCTACCTGTTCCTGTTCACCGAGCGCGACATGGCGGCGCTGTCGGTGGTGGTGGCTCAAAGCGACCGCTTCGAGGAGGCCTGCGCGGCAATTGCCGCCCGCGCCAAGCTCTCGAAGCGCGAGGCCGAGATACTGCCGCTCGCCCTGCGCGGGCGCACGGCCGAGCGCATTGCCGGCGAGTTCTTCATCTCGAAGAACACTGTGGACACCCATCTGCGCCGTATCTACGCGAAATGCGGCGTGCACACTCGGCAGGAACTCATCGACTTGGGCGAGCGCACCGAAGGCGAGTTGTCCTAGCATGGGCGGCCAGCAAGGTTTCTCATTCAGCGAGTTTTCGGATGCGGGCTTCGTTTCCGCCGCTCCCAAGCGCCCCGCGGGCGGCGCGTCGCGCGGTGCGGCCCGTGTTCAGGAAGGAAGCGCAATGGAAGTGACTCTGTATTCCGACGGCAGTTCTCGCGGCAACCCCGGGCCCGGCGGCTACGGAACCATCCTGCGCTACCGCGCGCCTTCGGGCGCGGTGCACGAGAAGGAGTTCTCAGCCGGCTTTGCCTGCACTACCAACAATCGCATGGAGCTGCTCGGCTGTATTGTGGGCCTTGAGGCGCTGCGTCGCCCGTGCACGGTGACGGTGTATTCCGACTCGCAGTACCTCGTGAACGCCTTCAACCAGAACTGGGTAGCCGGTTGGCTCAAGCGCGGGTGGAAGAACGCCCAGAAGCAGCCGGTGAAGAACGTCGATTTGTGGAAACGTCTGCTGGCGGCTAAGGAACCCCACCAGGTGACGTTTGTATGGGTGAAGGGGCATGCGGGACACGCCGAGAACGAGCGCTGCGATGAGCTTGCCACCGCCGCGGCCGACAATCCTGCCTGCCATCAGGAGGACGCGGGTTTCAGAGGGTAGGGGCCGTCGGGCGCACGAACCTCACAGGTCGGCGCAGTAGCCGCGGGTTTGGATGCGGCGGCTGCTTTCTGGGAACAGGTGCTCGTAAATAGCCATGAAGTAGCTATCGGTCATAGATGCCATGTAGTCCACCACGATCTGATTGGGCTCGCCGGCCAGGTAGGCCGCAGGTTCGATGGAACGCGACTGGGCCGCCAGGCGCCGTGCGTGGTGGCGGAAGACGGGGGAGTCCTCGCGGCCGGCCTGCAGATCGTCCAGAAGGCGTGCGTATATGTCCTCGAACATCTCCTCCACGATGTTTTCGGTCTCGTCCACCATGCCCTCGCGCTCGTAGATGATCTCGTAGTTCTGGCGCTTGGCCCGCTTCAGATCAGCGAATATCTCCTCGCTCATGGCGATGCGGTCGCGCCCGTAGGAGTTGTTCACGATGTCCACGGTGAGGTTGTTGATGATGGCGGCATTGGTGGTGCCCATAACGTCGCCCTCGAACAGGTCGTAGGAGCCGAGCACGCCTAGGCCCACTGCATCCTGGCGGTCCTTGCCGATGTAGGCGATCATGTCGGACACGCGCACCACGCAGCCCTCCAGCGTAGAGGGGCGCAGGGTCTTGATGACCTGTTCGTCGGCGTTGCAGGCTGTAACGAGGCTGTCCAGCGCCTCGAAGTCGGTCACCTCTCCTACCGAGAGCACCTGCTGGGCGAACTCGCCGTTGTGACAGAGCACTCCGTCGAGCGTCTGCAGCGACACGTTGCGGCGGTACAGCTCGTCCAGCACGCGCACCGAGTGCACGTTGTGGTTGAAATAGCGGCCCGTGCGGGCGTGGTAGCACGCCGACAGGAAACGCTCCCCGGCATGGCCGAAGGGGGTGTGGCCCACGTCATGGCCGAGCGCGATGGCCTCGATAAGATCCTCGTTCAAGCCGAGCAAGCTGCCGATGCCCCGGGCGATGCGGCTCACCAGCTGCACGTGCAGGCCGCGGCGGCTGATCTCGTCGTTCTGCACGAATGAGAACACCTGGGTCTTGTCGGCGTAGCGGTTGTAGGCCGGGATGTTCAGGATCTTCTCGATATCGCGCACGAAGGCCGGCCGTGCGAGGGTGGCCGCATCGTGGGGCAGGTCGGCCCGGCGCACGATGTCCTCGTCGCGGAAACGGTAGGGGGACAGCGTGTGGGTGGCGCGGTCCTCCAAGATGGCCTCCTCCACCAGCGGATCCAACGTCAGGTAGGCGGCTCTTTTCTCTGCCATGGTCTTGCTCGCTTTCTCGCTCATCGTTGTTCGCGGCCTATTGTAGTGTCTGAAACATTTGTTTGCGGGCGCGGTGGTATACTCCACAGGAAAAAGAGCAGCATATATGGGAAGGAGCGCGGGCGCGTGGCGGGTATCAGCGACGAGGACATTCAGAAGGTGCGCGATGCGAGCGACGTCGTGTCTGTCATCGGCGAGCGCGTGCCGGTGAAGCAAAAGGGCCGCGACTTCTGGTGCTGCTGCCCCTTGCACCAGGAGAAGACCCCCTCGTTCAAGATAGATCCGTCCACCCAGCTATGGCACTGCTTCGGCTGCGGCGAGGGGGGAGATGTGTTCTCCTTCATCATGAAGACCGAAGACCTCACCTTTCCCGAGGCGGTGCGTCGGCTCGCCGAGCGCGCCCATATCGACATCGTGGAAGAGGGCGGCCGCGGCATTCCCGCCAGCCAGAAGGCGCGCCTGAAGGAGATCTGCGCGCGCACGGCCGAGTTTTACCACACCCAGCTCATGCGCGGCCGCGGTGCTGAGGCCGATGCGGCGCGCAGCTACCTGGCCGGCCGCGGGTTCGGCGGCGAGGTGCCGAAGCGGTGGAGCCTCGGCTTCGCGCCCGGGCGCGGGGCGCTCGTGCGCCATCTCTCGCAGTTCGGGTTCTCCACCGCCGACATGATCGCCGCCAACGTGGCCCTCGACGGTCGCGGCGGCCCGGTGCGCGACCGCTTTTACAACCGGGTGATGTTCCCCATCTTCGACGTCTCGGGCGACTGCATCGCCTTTGGCGGCCGCGTCATCGGCACCGGCGAGCCGAAGTACCTGAATTCTCAGGAAACCCCGCTGTTCCACAAGTCGCAGGTGCTCTACGGGCTCGACCACGCGAAGGCGGCCATGGCTTCCACGGGCGTGGCCATCGTAGTGGAGGGATACACCGACGTCATCGCGCTTTCCGAGGCCGGCATCAAGAACGTGGTAGCCACTTTGGGCACGGCGCTCACCATGCGCCATATCCGGGTGCTCTCGCGTCACGCCTCCGCACGCATCGTGTACCTGTTCGACGGCGATGCCGCCGGCCAGCGGGCCGCCGACCGCGCGCTCGCGTTCATCGACAAGTCCATGACGCCGGAGGCCGGCCGCTCCCAAGTGGAGCTCGTGGCCGTCACGCTGCCCGACAACCTGGACCCGGCCGAGTTCGTGGCCGCCCGCGGGGCCGATGCCCTGCGCGAGCTGGTGGAGGGCGCCAAGCCGCTTCTGGAGTACGGCATCGAGCGGCGTCTCGCGAGCCACAACCTGGATGCGGCCGAGGGCCGCGCCCGCGCGCTCGAGGCGTGCCTGGAGGTGCTCGCGCCCATCAAGGAGTCCATTTTGGCGAAGGACTACGCGGTGCGGCTCGCCGGCCGGCTGCGCCTGCGGGAGAACGATGTGCTGGAGGCGCTGGCGGCCAAGGAGCCCCCGCGCTTCCAGAACCGCGACGACGAGCCCGCCGCCCCGGGCCCGTCCGCCCCGGCGGCTCCCGTGCGCGCTCTCTCCCGGGCCGAGCGCAACCGCCTGCGCTTCGAGCGTGAGTTCTTGAGCCTCGTGGCCCAGCACCCCACGGTGGGCCTCGCCCATGCCGACGGCTTGGCCCAGGTGCAGTGGCACGAGGAGGTGCACCGGGTGCTGGCCGAGTCCATTCTGGCCACGCTGGCCGAGAACCCCGCCGCCTCGGCCGCCGACATCGTCACCTGCGCCGCTGTGGCGAGCCCGCACGCGGCCCGGGTGCTCACCGGCGGCGGGGCGCTTCCGGCGTCGCCGGAGGCCACGGGCGCATATCTGGCCGAGGAACTTGCCATAGGAGATGCCGAGGAGGCGGCCGGGGCCCTGAAGGCCCAGCTCGCTGCCGGGGTCTCGCCCGATGAGGCGGAGCTTCTGCACGCCGCCGTCACCGCCCTGCAGATGGATGTGGCCGCCCGCCGCGCGGCGCATCGGGCTCTTCCGCAGGAATAGGCTGTCTCGGACCGAGGGCGGAAGGGGCGCCGCCACGGGGTGCTGCGGCGATAACCCACATCGCGCAAACGTAGATTTCGCGCGGACTCTGGACGGGCGCGTTACGGCGGTTCACAATATACAGGTTAAACGCAGCTTCATGTCGTCCCGCAGCACTGCCGCGGGACCCCGTACTCGAGAAAAGGAGCCTCCGTGCTGCCCATCGTCATCGCCCCCGACCCGCTGCTCGCCACCGTGTGCGAGCCGTGCGACCCCACCGACAAGTCCCTCAAGCGCCTCTCGAAGCAGATGGCGCACGCCATGTACAAGAACTACGGCTGCGGCATCGCCGCGCCCCAGGTGGGCGTTACCAAGCGCCTCGTCGTCATCGATGTCGACTGGGACGGCGAGAAGGGGGAGAAGAACCCCATCGTGCTCGTGAACCCCGAGATCGTCGAGCTTTCCGGCGAGCCAGTGGAGGGCGGCGAGGGGTGCCTGTCGTGCCCCGGCGTCACCGTTCCCGTGAAGCGCCAGCCCTGGGCGCGCGTGCAGTACTACGATCTGGACGGCGAGCTGTGGGAGATCGAGGGCGACGGCCTTCTGGGCCGCTGCCTGCAGCACGAGATAGACCACCTGGACGGCAAGACGCTCTTCGAGAGCTGCGACCCGGTCACCCGCATCGAGGCCCTGCGCGCCTACGACGAGGCCAAGGCCGCCGGCGCCCGCCCCGGCGACACCGACATCGAGGTGAAGTAGGGTGCGCGTCGTCTACATGGGCACCCCGGCCTTCGCGGCCGACATCTTGGAGCAGCTCATCCCGCACCACGAGGTGGTGGCCGTCTACACGCGCCCCGACGCGGTGCGCGGGCGCGGCAAGCAGCTCGTGCCCTCGCCGGTGAAGCTCGTGGCCGAGGCCGCCGGCATTCCCGTGCGCTGCCCGCGCACGCTGCGCGATGCCGATGAGCAGGCGGCCCTGGCGGCGCTTTCTCCCGATGTTATCTGTGTGGCGGCCTACGGGGCGCTCCTGCCGCCCGAGGTGCTGGCGATTCCCGTCCACGGCTGCCTGAACGTGCACGGCTCCCTTCTGCCCCGCTGGCGCGGCGCGGCCCCCATCGAGCGGGCCATCCTCGCGGGGGATGAGGAGGTGGGCGTGTGCATCATGGCCATGGAGGAGGGGCTCGACACGGGCGATTTCTGCGTGTGCCGCTCCATTCCCGCCGAGGGCGCCACGGCCCAAAGCCTCACGGCCGATCTGGCCGATTTGGGGGCGAGCGCCCTTCTGGCCGCGCTCTCGCAGGTGGAGGCGGGGCACGTGGCGTGGGTCTCCCAGAACGAGGACGAGGTCACCTACGCCGAGAAGATCGCCAAGGGCGAGCTGAACCTCGATCCGGACGCGCCGGTCGTCGTGAACGATAGGCGCGTGCGGGCCTCGGGCGAGGCGCATCCCTCCCGCTGCCTTATCGGCGAGCGTCCCGTCACGGTGCTGGCGGCGCGACCGGCTTCCGACGCGCCCGCCCTGGCCCCCGGCGCTGCCGCTCTGGCGGCGAAGCGCTTGTATCTTGGATGCGCCGACGGCGCTCTGGAAATAATGGAAGTGAAGCCCGACGGCAAGCGCGCCATGGAGGCGCGCGCCTTCGCAGCCGGCGTCCCCGCGCTGCGGGGCGAGGAAGGAACTTGGTCCCGTGCATAACGATCACCAATCTCACAATCAGCGACGCTCCTACGACCGCGCGTCCCAGGGCGACCGCAACGCTCAGGGCGGCGCGCCGCAGAACCGCGGGCCCCGTCCCGGCGGCAACCGCGGCGAGGGCGGTTTCCGGGGTCCCCGCAAGGACGACCGCGGCCCCCGCAAGGGCGGCTTCTCGGGCGGCAAGCCCGGGGGATACCGCGGCGGCAAGCCGGGCGGTTTCCGCGGCGGAAAGCCCGGCGACCGCGACCAGCGCGGCGGCGACCGCCCGCGCAAGGACTTCGCGCCCCGCGACGGCAAGCCCGGCGCCGACCGCGGCCCCCGCAAGGACTTCGCCCCGCGCGAGGAGCGGCCTCGGAAGGACTTCGCGCCCCGCGACGACCGCGGCCCCCGTCCCGCCGGCCCGCGTCGCGACGCCCGCGAGATGTCGCACCCGCGCGAGATCTTCGTCGACGGCAAGCTGATGGCCGCGCCCGACCAGGACGCCCCGCGCGGCCCCCGCAAGGACGACCGCGGGCGTCGCGACGGCGTGCGCGGCCAGAAGGCCCACCGCGCCACCACGGCCCGCGAGCTGGCGCTCTCGGCCATCCACCAGATGCGCGGCCGCGACGCCTTCGCCCAGGACATCATCGCCAAGACCATCGACGTCTCGCGCATCTCGCGGGAGGAGCGCGCCTTCGCCACGCGCCTCGTGCTCGGCGTGGCCAGCACCCGCGGAACCCTTGAGGAAATCGTCACCAGCTGCATGGACTCGCCCGACGACGCCGCGCCGGCCGTGCGCGACGCCTTGTGCCTGTCGGCCTACGAGATCATCTTCCTGCAGAAGAGCCCGCACGCCGCGGTGGACCAGGGCGTGGAGCTGGTGAAGTCGGTGGCCCCGCGCGCGGGAGGTCTTGCCAACGCGGTGCTGCGCCGGGTGGTGCGCGCCAAGGAGAGCTTCCCCTTCGGCGACCCGCGCACCGACATCGCCGCCTACGCGCGCCTGCACGGCTTCCCCGTGTGGCTCGCCGAGCGGCTCATCGCCGAGCTCGGGCCTCAAGCCGCCCGCGACTTCATGGTGGCCTCCAACGAGCCGGCGCCGGTGTTCGTCGCGGTGAACGCCGTGAAGGCCTCCGACGACGAGGTGGTCTCGGTGCTGGCGGCGGCTCACGGCGAGCCTGCGCCCGTGGAGGTGGCCGGCCGTGTGGTTCCCGGCTGCTACCGCCTGTGCTCCGGCGTGCCGCTGAACGACGGGCGTGTGCGGCGCCTGTTCAGCCACGGCATGCTGCTCGTCTCCGACGCCACATCCCAGCTGGTGGCCAACCTCGTGGTGGGCGACGAGGCGCCGACGTCGTTTCTGGAAGTGGGCGCCGGGCGTGCCACCAAGACCATCCTCGACCAGAGCTGCGCCTACCGTCGCTTCGGCGCGCAGATTCCCGACTACGTGACCGTGGACGTGCACGCCTTCAAAACCAAGCTCCTCCAGGAGCGCACCGAGCAGTACGGCATCAAAGTGGCCGAGCCCATCATCGGCGACGCGTGCGACTTGTCCGCGCTCGTGGGCGATCGCACCTTCGACCGCGTGTTCATCGACTCGCCGTGCACGGGCCTGGGCACCCTGCGCCGCCATGCTGACATCCGCTGGCGCCTGCGCCCCGAGACCATCGAGGAGTCGGCGGCCCTCGACGCGCGCCTGCTCGCGAGCGCCGCGCCGCACGTGGCCGCGGGCGGCATCCTGGCCTACGCCACCTGCACCGTCACCCACGAGGAGAACGCTGACGCGGTGGCGGCCTTCCTGGCCACTGAAGCCGGCGCCGCCTTCGAGGTGGTCCCCTGGGATTCCGCCGCCGATGCCTCATCGCCGTACTTCTCCATAGCCCTGGAGCCCGGCAGCCCCGATGCCCACTTCCTCGCCTTGTTGCGCCGGAAGGCCTAAAACGGCGGAGCGGTTTTCATGCACGCTCGTCGGCGCCCCGCAGTCCGAGCCGGCTGCGGGGCGCCGCTTTCGTTCGGGGCTTCCCGCACGCGCCCGTTCGGCGAAGGCGATGGCGGGTTGGCGACAAAAACTATGGGCGCGTTGCCGATAATTTTACCGATCGGAAATGTTGACTGCCGAGGTGTCAGTAAAATAACGGGCTACATAGAAACCAACGAGATCGAAAAGGAGGTCGCAGGTCGTGGAGCCGAATATCAAAGAGGTGGCGGGGCGCATCCGCGCTCTGCGCGAGGACTTGGATCTCACCCTGCAGGAGATGGCCGAGGCCACGGGCCGCACTACCGCCGAGTACGCCGCCCAGGAAAGCGGGGACGAGGACCTGTCGTTCACCTTCCTGTATAAATGCGCTGAAAAGTTCGGCGTGGATGTCATCGAGCTTTTGACCGGTGAGAACCCTCACCTGACGGGCTACTCGCTCACGCGCGAGGGCGGCGGCCTTTCCATCAAGCGCCGCGCTGGGTTCGAGTACCTGCACAAGGCACCGCACTTCCGCCACAAGCTGGCCGAGCCCTTCGTGGTGACGGCCCCCTACCTGGAGGAGGAGCAGGGCGTGCCGGTGCACCTGTCGCGCCACGAGGGCCAGGAGCTCGATTTCATCATCTCCGGTCAGATGCGCTTCGCCTACGAGGATCACGAGGAGATCCTGAACCCGGGCGACGTGGTTATGTACGACTCCGGCCGTGGCCACGGCATGGTCGCCACGGGAGGCGAGCCCTGCGTGTTCCTCGCCATCGTGATGAAGCCCGAGGGGGAGAAGATTATCTAGGCGACCCCGGCGCCGCGCATCTTGCCGCAACACGCGCGAGTGCGCACGCTGGAGCCGCCTCATTTCCGATCATCTTCCCATCTGCGACTTCATAACGAGGAACCTATCATGCGACATATCAACGAGCGTTACGTTACCGAGGCCTACGACGAGAGTGGGCTGCTCACCCAATTCGACGTGAATGTGCCCGCCGACTTCAACTTCGCCTACGATGTGGTGGACGATATCGCGCAGGCCGACCCCGACCGCCGCGCCATGGTGTGGTGCAACCCGGAGGGGGAGGAGCACGTCTTCACCTTCGCCGACATGAAGAAGTGGTCCGACAAGACGGCCACCTTCCTCGCCGATTGCGGCATCGGCCGCGGCGACTTCGTCATGGTCATCCTGCGGCGCCACTACCAGTTCTGGTTCACCATGCTGGCCCTGCAGAAGCTGGGCGCTGTGGCGGTTCCGGCCACCTTCATGCTGAAGGAGCACGACCTGACCTACCGCTTGAACGGCGCCGACATCAAGGCCGTGGTGTGCACGAGCGCCGGCGACATCGCCGATACCGTGGATGCGGTGGTCTCCGAGTGTCCGAGCGTGCAGGCGCTCGTCCTGGTGAACCCCGCCGGCGCGGGCCTCACGCCCCAGGACGCCGACGGCACCTGGCTCATCGGCGAGGGCGAGGCGGCCGGACCTGCGCTCTCAGGCCCCGAGGGCATCTGCGCCGCACCGATCGAGCGCGCTGGCTGGCGCGACTTCAACACCGAGGTGCGCGCCGCCTCCGACGTCTTCGCCCGGCGCGAGACTGCCGCGGCCGACCCCATGCTCATGTACTTCTCCAGCGGCACCACGGGCAACCCCAAGATGGTGCTCCACGACTCGGGCTACGCGCTCGCGCACCTCATCACGGCGAAGCACTGGCACAATGTGAACCCCGAGGGACTGCATTTCACCATCGCCGACACCGGCTGGGGCAAGGCGGTGTGGGGCAAGTTCTTCGGGCAGTGGCTCATGGAAGCCGCCGTGCTCACCTACGACTTCGACCGCTACAACCCCGCCGACATCCTGACGCTTCTGGGGAAGTACGGCGTGACCACGCTGTGCTGCCCGCCTACCATGTACCGTCTCATGACCGAGGTGGACGTGGATGCCTTCGACTTGTCCAGCCTGGAATACTGCACCACCGCCGGCGAAGCGCTGAACCCCGATTTGTTCGACTTCTGGCGCGAGCACACCGGCCTTACCATTTACGAGGGATTCGGCCAGACCGAAACGCCCCTCACCGTGGCGAACCTCACGAACTCCACGCCGCGACCCGGCTCCATGGGCAAGCCCGTGCCGCTGTACAAGATGGCCATCCTGCGCGGCGACGGCACCGAGTGCGACACCGGCGAGACCGGCGAGATATGCATCGGCTGCGACCCGCATCCGGCGGGTATCATGGTGGAGTACTACCGCAACCCCGAGAAGACCGCCGAGGCCATCTACGATGGCTGGTACCACACCGGCGACACTGCCTGGCGCGACGAGGAGGGCAACTACTGGTACGTGGGCCGCAACGACGACGTCATCAAGTCGAGCGGCTACCGCATCGGCCCCTTCGAGATTGAGTCGGTCATGCTGGAGCACGACGCGGTGCGCGAGGTGGCCGTCACCGGTGTGCCCGACCTGGTGCGCGGCTTCGCTGTGAAGGCCACCGTGGTGCTCGCCGACGGCTGGAAAGGCTCCGACGCGCTGACCGAGGAACTGCAGAAGTGGGTGAAGCGCCAGACCGCCCCCTACAAGTATCCGCGCATCATCGAGTACGTCGACGATCTGCCCCGCACCGTGAACGGGAAGATCCGCCGTGCGGCCATTCGCGAGGCCGACAAGGCTCAGCACGAGGCAGCGAAGACTCCCGAGGGGCTGATCTAAGGTGGCCGACCGATCGGGCACCGTGCCCTTCGCGCTTGCGCCGGTTGTTGTGGTGGTGGGCCATTACGGGGCGGGGAAGACCAACTTCGCCCTGAACCTGGCGCTCGATGCCGCGGCGGCCGGGTGCGAGGTGACGCTTGCCGATATGGATGTAGTGAACCCGTACTTCCGCTCGAGCGAGTACGCCGGGCTTCTGGAGGAGCGCGGCGTGCGGCTCATCGCCCCGGTGTTCGGCGGCGCGGGCACCAGTTTGGACGTGCCCTCGCTCACCGGGGCCGTCGTGCCCGCCATCGAGGCGGCCTACGCGGCGGCTGCCGAGCACGCAGGCGCGGCAGAAGGCGAGGGGCCGGTCTCTTCCCCAAACCCCCGCCGCATCGTCGTTATCGATGCAGGTGGCGATGACGCGGGCGCCACGGCGCTCGCGCGCTTCGCCCCGGCCATTCGCGCGGGGGAGGCGGCTGTGCTCTACGTGGTGAACGAGCGGCGCAACCTCACTCAGACGCCCGCCGAGGCGCTCGAGGTGCTCGCCGAGATCCAGGCAAAGTGCGGACTGGCTGCCACGGGAGTTGTCAACAACACCCATCTCCAGGGCGAGACCACCCTCGGACAAGTTGTCGAAAGTGTCCCATTCGCCCAGGCTGTGGCTGCCGCAGCAGGGCTGCCGCTTGTGTGCACTACGGTGCCGATGTCGGCCATTCGGCGAGAAACCGCGGGGTCAGCGGCCCTGACGGCCATTCCCGATGGCTATCCTGTGGAAGTGCTGGTCGCGCCGCCCTGGGCGTGAGCGCGGCTGCTTCATAGAGAGAGAAACGAGCGCGGCGCGGTTGGGCGTCGCCCGAGAGAGCGAGGGAGGTTTCCCATGGCGCGAGTAACCGTCGACGACTTCTTCTGCAAGGGCTGCGGCCTGTGCGTGGACGTCTGCCCGGTATCCATCCTCGAGCTGGATCCGGCTGTCATCACGGCCAAGGGCTATCATCCGGCCCATTGCGTCGATCAGGAGAAGTGCACGGGCTGCTGCACGTGCGCGACGATGTGTCCCGATGTGGCCATCACGGTGGAAAGGTAGATCCATGGCAGAGAAAGTACTCATGAAGGGCAACGAGGCCATGGCCGAGGCGGCCGTGCGCGCCGGCTGCCGCTTCTTCTTCGGATACCCGATCACCCCGCAGACCGAGGTGGCGGCCTATATGGCGAAGATGATGCCGAAGGTGGGCGGCACCTACCTGCAGGCCGAGTCCGAGGTGGCGGCCATCAACATGGTCTACGGCGCCTCCGCGGCAGGCGCCCGTGTGCTCACCTCGTCCTCCTCGCCGGGCATCTCGCTCAAGGCCGAGGGCATTTCCTACATGGCCGGCGCCGATTTGCCGGGCGTTATCATCAACGTGCAGCGCGGCGGCCCGGGCTTGGGCTCCATCCAGCCCTCCCAGGCCGATTACTGGCAGGCTACCAAGGCTACCGGTCATGGCGACTTCCACATCGTGGTGTATGCCCCCTCCACCGTGCAGGAGATGGCCGATTACGCTTTTGCGGCCTTCGACACCGCTGATGCGTACCGCGTGCCCGTCATGATCATGGCCGACGGCATGCTCGGTCAGATGATGGAGCCGGTGGTGCTTCCCGAGGCCATTGATCCGGCGGATTTGCCCGAGAAGCCCTGGGCCACGACGGGTCATGGCATGGCGCGTCCCCACAACGTGGTGAACTCGCTGTACCTGACCGCCGAGGACTTGGAGCGTCTGAATCGCGAACGCTACGAGCGCTATGCGACCATCGTGGAGCGCGAGCAGCTCTCGGAGAGCTATCTCACCGAGGATGCCGACATCGTCGTCGTGGCCTTCGGCGGCGCCGCCCGCGTGGCCCGTTCGGCGGTAAACGCCGCCCGGGAGCAGGGCATCAAGGCGGGTCTCTTCCGTCCCATCACGCTGTGGCCCTATCCCGTGGATGCCTTGCGTGCGTTGGTGCCCCAGGCCAAGGCCTTCCTCGATGTGGAGATGAACATGGGCCAGATGATCGAGGATGTGCAGCTGGCCGTCGAGGGAGCGCGTCCCGTGGAGTTCTTCGGGCGTACCGGCGGCGTCATCCCGACCCCCGACGAGGTGCTTTCCGCCATCGTCGCGCTGAACGAGAAAGTGGGTGAGTAACATGGCAGAGACGACCGAGAAGGATATGAAGGTGGTCTTCGAGCGTCCCCATGCGCTTTTGCCCGTGGTCACGAATTTCTGCCCCGGCTGCCCCCACGGTATCGTGGAGCGCCTCGTGGCCGAGACCATGGACGAGCTGGGCATCGAGGGCGACACCATCGGCGTGGCGCCGGTGGGATGTTCCGTCATCTCCTACGATTTCTTCGGCTGCGATATGATCGAGGCTGCCCACGGGCGGGCGCCGGCGGTGGCTACCGCCGTGAAGCGCGTGCATCCCGACAAGGTGGTCTTCGCCTACCAGGGCGACGGCGATTTGGCCTCCATCGGCATGGCCGAGACCATCCATGCGGCCACTCGCGGCGAGAACATCACCATTATCTTCATCAACAACGCTATCTACGGTATGACCGGCGGCCAGATGGCTCCTACCTCGCTGCCGAACCAGGTCACCCAGACGAGCCCCTATGGGCGCGATGTAGCCACGGCGGGCAACCCCATCCGCGTGAGCGAGCTTCTGAACTCGCTGGACGGACCGGCCTATATCGAACGCGTGACCGTGGACACGCCCAAGAACGTGCGCAAGGCGAAGAAGGCTATTAAGAAGGCCTTCCAGAACCAGGTGGACGGCGTGGGCTACTCGTTCATTGAAGTGGTTTCCACCTGTCCCACGAACTGGGGCATGACCCCGCAAGATGCGTTCGCTTGGATGCGCGAGAACATGTTGCCGTACTACCCGCTCGGCGTGGTGCGTGATGTCACGGCCGACGGCTTCGCGAATGCCGCCGAGGCCGCGAGCGCCCGCAACGCCGCGTGCCCCATCGCTCATCCCGAGAACGCCGAAGGAGGCAACTAATGGCCAAGGAACTTACCTGCGTCGTGGCCGGTTTCGGTGGCCAGGGCTCGCTTTTCGCCGGCAAGGTCATCGCCACGGCCGGCCTCATCGAGGACCGCGAGGTGTCGTGGATGCCCTCCTACGGCCCCGAGATGCGTGGCGGCACTGCCAACTGCTCGGTCACCCTGTCCGATGCCCCTATCGGCAGCCCGCTCGTACTTGCTCCCAATGCGCTCATCGCGCTGAACCAGCCGTCCTTCGACAAGTTCATCGGCGCGGTGGTCCCGGGTGGCACGGTGGTGGTAGATACGGCCATGGTGCCCCAGATCACCGAGCCTGAGGGCGTCACTGTCATCGGCATTCCCGCCACGAAGCTGTGCGAGGAGGCCGGCATGAAGGGCCTCGGCAACATCGTGCTCATCGGCAAGCTCTGGGCTGAGACCGGCTTCTGCAGTCGCGAGGCACTCGACGCGGCCATCGCCAAGTGCGTGCCAGCAAAGCGCCCTGAGAAACTCGAGCCGAACCGCCGCGCCATCGAGCTCGGCATAAGCGCTTAAGGAGGCGCCATGGAAGAAGAGAATCTGAAGGACCTCGGCGAGCGTTTGCAGGGTCTGCGCGAGGCGTGTGACGTATCGCGCCACACTATGGCCCAGGAGCTCGGGGTCGATGTCGACACCTATCGCGGCTGGGAGGAGACCGGGGTGGATATCCCCATCTCGGCTATCTACCACATGGCTACGAAGTTCAACGTGGACCTCACCGAGATCCTCACGGGCACCGCGCCCAAGCTGGACACCTACCATTTGGTGCGCCGTGGCGAGACCGAGGAGGTGGAGCGCTTCCCGGGCTACCACTATGAGGACATGGCCAGCCGCTACGCTCGCAAGATCATGCAGCCGTTGCTGGTCATCCTGGATCCGTGCGATGAGCCGGCCGAGCTCGTGAGCCACAACGGTCAGGAGTTCAACTACGTGCTGGAAGGCTCGCTCATTCTCACCTTCGGCGACCGTGATATCCAGCTGGATGCCGGCGACAGCATCTACTTCAACCCCACCTACCCCCACGGCCAGCGCTGCAACGGCACCGAGCCCTGCAAGTTCATCACCATCATCGCGGAGTAGCCTCAAGCCGGCTAACGCATTCGTTTTTGGAAGAGCAGCGACGCGATTTCGGGTGCTTCGACCGAGCGAGTTCCACAGCGACGGGAAATGCCCAGTGGGCATTTCCCCAAAGCGAGGACTGTCTGAGCGAATCGAAGTACCCGGAAGCGCGTCGCGGACGACCACAGGAGAGCAGAGAGAAGCAACTAACTATGGATCATGTTCTGAAGAAGTACTGCCCCCGTATTGAGTTCGACTCCTACGAGGACTTCGCCGAGAACTTCAAGATCGAGGTTCCCGAGGCTTTCAATTTCGGCTTCGACGTCGTAGACGAGTGGGCCGCCGTGGAGCCCGACAAGCGCGCGCTTTTGTGGTGCAACGATCGCGGCGAGGAGCGCACGTTCACCTTCACCGACATCAAGCGTCTGTCCAACCAAGCCGCTAACGCTTTTGCGGATATGGGTATCGGCAAGGGCGACGTGGTGATGTGCATTCTGCGCCGTCGCTGGGAGTACTGGATCTGCGCCGTCGCGCTCTGCAAGTTGGGGGCCACCATCATCCCGGCGACGCTGCAGCTCACCCGCAAGGACGTGGTCTACCGCGCGAACAGCGCCGATGTGCGCGCCATCGTGGCTGTCAACGACGATTACGTATGCACCCAGGTGGAGGAGGCCATGCCCGACTGCCCCACGGTGCGCGAGAAGTTCATCGTAGACGGCACCCGGGCCGGCTGGGTCGATTTCGACGAGCTCATTGCCGGCTTCCCGGACACCTTCGAGCGGCCACAGGGCGATGCGGGCGTCACGTCGAAGGATATCATGCTCATGTACTTCACGAGCGGCACCACCGGCAACCCCAAGGCCGTGGAGCACAACTTCGCGCATCCGCTCGGGCACATCATCACGGCGAAGTACTGGCAGCAGGTGCAGGAGGACAAGCTGCACATGTCGGTGACCGATTCCGGCTGGGCCAAGTTCGGCTGGGGCAAGATCTACGGTCAGTGGATCGCCGGCGCCACCATCTTCGCCTACGACATGGACAAGTTCGTGCCCACCAAGCTGTTGCAGAAGATCCAGGACTATAAGCTCACCACCTTCTGCGCTCCGCCTACCATGTACCGCTTCATGCTGCAGGAGGACGTGGCCTCCTACGACCTGTCAAGTGTTGAGAATTTCGCCACCGCCGGCGAGCCTTTGAACGCCGAGGTGACCATCCAGTGGGAGCGTCTCACTGGCAAGAAGATCCGCGAGGGCTTCGGCCAGACCGAGGGCCCGGTGCTTTTGGCCACGTTCCCCTGGGTAGAGCCGCGCCCCGGCTCCATGGGAAAGCCCTCTCCGCTTCTGAATGTGAAGCTGCTCGACGATAGCGGTCGCGAGGTGGCCGACGGCGAGGAGGGCGCCATCTGCGTCACGGGTCTGAAGGAAGCCTACCCGCCGGGCCTGTTCGTGGGCTACTACGGCAACGACGAGAAGACAGCCGAGGCTGTGGGCGGCGAGTACTACAACTTGCACGACATGGCCTGGCGCGATTCCGACGGCTACTGCTTCTTCGTGGGGCGCAACGACGACGTCATCAAGTGCTCGGGCTATCGCATCGGCCCCTTCGAGGTGGAAAGCGCGCTCGTGGAGCACCCGGCCGTGGTGGAGTGCGCCGTCACCGCAGCGCCCGATCCCATCCGCGGCAAGGTGGTGAAGGCCACTGTGGTGCTTGCGAAGGGCTATGAGGGCACCGACGCGCTTACTCGCGAGCTTCAGGAACACGTGAAGAAGACGACGGCGCCCTACAAGTACCCGCGCATCATCGAGTATGTGGATGAGTTGCCCAAGACCATCGGCGGCAAGATCAAGCGCAAGCTCATCCGCCAAACCGACGGGATTGACGACTAGACGCATCGCATAAAGGCGCGGTATTTGAGACCGAACTGTTACCGAGGACGCACCTGCGGGGGCGTCCTCGCCATTTTCATGGGCCCATAGGCGAAAAACGCACGAAACAACGTTGTCAACAGGGGGTGTCATCAGGTATCATGGGCGCGAAGCGAAACCCCCAGGGTCGATGGCGGTGTGCGCGTGGCGAGCACATCCCCTCGTTCCTCGAGGTTCTGATCAGCTGGGGAGGGCAGATCTGCTCGCTTCGCACAAAGGAGGGGCGCCCGCGCGCCTCGAAATCCCCAACTGGAAGGATAGAGTATGTCCGAAGAAGAGAAGACCGCCGAGGTCGCCGCGGTGGAGGAGACCGAGGTTGCCGAGCCGGCCGCCAAGAAGGGCCGCAAGAAGTGGCCTATCGTGGTTGGCGTGGTCGTCGCCGTGCTGGTCGTCGCCGGCGCCGGCTTCTGGGTCTGGCATGAGCAGCCGAGCTTCTGCAACGCCATCTGCCATACGCCCATGGATCCCTACCTGCCCACCTATGAGGCCACTCCTGGCGAGCCGGCCACTGACAAGTGGGGCAACGAGCTCCAGACTGCCAGCGGCATGATGGCCGCCGTGCATCGCGCTGAGAACGGCGACACCTGCATGAGCTGCCACGTGCCCACCCTGTCCGAGCAGATCGGCGAGGGCATGAGCTGGATTACTGGCAACTACGAGGTTATGCTGACCCAGACCGGCCAGCACGTGGTGCCCGAGAAGTCCCTCGAGGACCTCGTGGCCGCCCGTGGCATCGAGCCCGATCAGTTCTGCCTGAACGAGTCCTGCCACAACATGACCCGCGATGACCTGATCAAGGCCACCGAGGGTATGACCCGCAACCCGCACGTGCCGCAGCACGGCGAGGTGGCTTGCGGCGAGTGCCACAAGGCTCACCGCGCGTCGGTGAACTACTGCTCGAGCTGCCACAACGATGCTGATATCCCCGAGGGTTGGATCAACTCCGCCGAGGATAAGAAGCTCGTTAAGGAGCTGGAGTCTCTGAACAAGTAATCTTCTCCCTTCGCCACAGGGAAAAGGGGAGGAAGGCCGCCTTGGGGCGGCCTTCTTTCATTTGCGGCCGGCAACGAGGTTACGGTTACGTGTCCCCTCAGCGTTCGTCGGGATTGTGGCGTTCGTCGCGGTTCACTATAGATCTGTGACTGCGCACCGCGTGCGTCGCGGTGTTGGTATGCGAAAGGAGCAGATCATGGATCTTGAGAAGTCCCAAACATGGAAGAACTTGGAGGACGCCCTCAGCCAAGAGGCGGTGGCCTACTGCGAGTACACCTTCTATGCCCAGCAGGCCGCGAAGGACGGTTACACCCAGATCTCGGAGATATTCAACGAGACGGCTGCCAACGAGCTGCACCATGCCAAGCTGCACTTCAAGAAGCTGCACGACGGGGGAGTGCCGCACACTCTTGACAACCTGAAGGCGGCTCGCGGCGATGAGGATGCCGAGGTGGCCATCTACACCGATTACGCGAAGACCGCCCGTGAGGAGGGCTTCGCCGATTTGGCCGACTTCTTCGAGGGGCTCGCGGCTATCGAGAAGAGCCACGAGGACCGCTTCGACCTGCTCATCGAGCGCATCAGCAACGACGAGGTGTTCCGCCGCAAGGAGGTAAAGGTGTGGGTGTGCACCGTGTGCGGCCACATCGAGATCGGCACCGAGCCGCCCGAGAAGTGTCCCGTCTGCGAGCATCCGCGCGGCCACTTCGAGATCAAGGCGGAAAACTACTAGGAGCCAGGAAGACTCGCATTGCCAGAGCCGCCTTCGGGCGGCTCTTTTTCGTACCTGAGGAAAAAACTCACCATTAGGGGTTGCGCATCGCGAGCGAGGGGTGTATGGTGCAACCGTCCTTTAAATGCGGTACAGAGAGGCCGACAAGGTACACCCCGTGCGCGGGGGCGCGACTGGCAAGCGTCGCGAACATAAGCGCACTTCGTGAGCCTCGTCGCCAGACGGGCTTTTTTATTGCCCGCGGCGGCAATGCGAACGCGGATAACTCGGACGCGCTCGCGGGTTTCGTCTGTACGCACTGATCCTGCGAAGGGAGTGTGTATGAACGACGCAAGCTTGGTCAAGTCCGTCTGCATGGATGCAGACGAGATCGAGAGGGCGGTGACGCGCATAGCGCACCAGATCCTCGAGGCCAACAAGGGTGCGGCGAACCTGGCGCTCGTGGGCATCGTGACCCGCGGCGATCTTCTCGCGAAGATGCTCGCCCACAAGATTCAGGAAATCGAGGGGGTGGAAGTTCCCCTCGGTAAGCTGGACATCAGCTTCTACCGCGACGATTTCGCGACCCATTTCGCTCCTGAGGTTCATTCCACCGACATTCCCTTCGACATCGACGGCAAGACCGTCGTGCTGGTGGACGACGTGCTGTATACCGGCCGCACCATCCGTGCGGCGCTCGACGCCCTTATGGATATCGGCCGCCCGGCTGCCGTGGAGCTGGCGGTGCTGGTTGACCGTGGCCATCGCGAGCTGCCTATCCGCGCCGACTTCGTGGGCAAGAACGTGCCCTCATCCTCCGATGAGAACGTGCGCCTGTTCCTGGAAGAGGTGGACGGCATCTCGGCCGTGGAGATTCTGGAAATCGAGCCGGGTAAGCGAGCCGGTTCGGCCCCTATCAAGACCAACGGAGGTGAGTAGGGCCATGGCCTTCAACCACAAGCATCTCATCGACATCACGGAGTACTCGGCCGACGATATCATGACCATTCTGGAGACGGCCAAGAACTTCAAGCAGGTGAACGAGCGCCGTATCAAGAAGGTGCCTACGCTCAAGGGCTTCACCGTGGTGAACATGTTCAACGAGCCTTCCACCCGCACGCGTTCTTCCTTCGAGATTGCTGAGAAGCGCTTGAGCGCCGACTCCCTGAACTTCGGCGGCTCCTCCACGGCTACCGTGAAGGGCGAGAGCCTGGTGGATACCGTGAAGACGCTGTGCTCCTACAAGATCGACTGCATCGTGGTGCGCGACCGCTGGGCGGGCGTCCCCCGCAAGATCGCTGACGTGTCCGGCGTGTCGGTCATCGACGCCGGCGACGGCAAGCACCAGCATCCCACCCAGGCCCTGCTCGACCTGTACTCCATCTGGGAGGAGAAGGGATCCTTCGACAACCTGCACGTGGGTGTCGTGGGCGACATCTCCCACTCCCGCGTGTGCGGTTCGCTCATCCCGGCGCTGAAGATCATGGGCTGCGAGGTGACGGTCATCGCACCGCCCACGCTCCTGCCCGCCCGCCCCGACATTCTGGGTGCCGACCATGTGACGAGCAACCTGGACGAGGCCCTGCCGGAGCTCGACGTGGTGTACATGCTGCGTATCCAGCGCGAGCGCTTCGAAGGCGCGCCCTATCCGAACCTGCGCGAGTACAACCTGCTCTACGGCCTCACGCAGGAGCGCGACAAGCTCATGAAGCCCGATGCCTGCGTGTGCCATCCCGGCCCCATTAACCGTGGCGTTGAGCTGGACAGCTTCATGGCCGACCACCCCAAGCGCTCCATCATCCTCGACCAAGTCTACGCCGGCGTCCTCGTGCGCATGGCCGCCCTGTACCTGCTCCTAGGAGGTAGCAACGATGGCATTGATGCTTAAGAACGCTCGTCTGATCGATCCGCAGATCGGCCTGGACGAGGTGGCCGACATCCTCATCCGCGACGGGAAGATCGTGGAAGTGGGCACGAACCTCACCATGGAGAAGGGCGTCGAGCGCGACCTTTCCGGCAAGATTATCACCCCTGGCCTCGTGGACATGCACGTGCACTTCCGTGATCCGGGCCAGGAGCAGAAGGAGGATATCGCCTCTGGCTCCCGTGCCGCGGCCCATGGTGGCTTCACGGCCGTGTGCACCATGCCGAACACCAGCCCGGTTGTGGACGACGCTGTGGCCGTGGAGTACGTGAAGGCCCGCGCCGCTGCGGTGGGGAAGTGCCGTGTCATCCCGTCGGGTGCCTGCTCCAAGGACCTCAAAGGCGAGGTGCTCTCCGACATGGGCGACATGTACGCCCACGGCGCCGCGGTGTTTACCGACGACGGCCACGGCATCCAGGATGCCGGCATGATGCGCCGCGTCATGGACTATGCTCGTCAGTTCGATACCGTGATCATGGCCCACTGCCAGGATGACTCGCTGGTATCCGACGGCCAGGTGAACGAGGGCGTGGCCAGCACGCGCTTGGGCATGGTCGGCTGGCCGGCCGAGGGCGAGGAGCTTGAGATCGCCCGCGATATCGCGCTCTGCCGCCTGACGGGCTGCCCGCTGCATATCCAGCACATCACCACCAAGCGCGGGCTCGATCTGGTGGCTGCCGCTAAGGCCGAGGGCCTGCCCGTGACCTGCGAGGTGACCCCGCATCATATGTTCCTCACCGAGGACGCCATCACCGCCGAGTATCAGACCTCGCTGAAGGTGAACCCGCCGCTGCGCACCGCCGAGGATGCCGCCGCGCTCATCGAGGGCCTCGCGAACGGTACCATCGACGCCATCGTCACCGACCACGCGCCCCACACCGATTGGGAGAAGGACCGCGAGTTCGAGCTGGCTCCCTTCGGCATGACCGGTCTTGAGACCTCGCTCTCCCTCGTACTCACGCACCTCGTGCGCGCTGGCGTCATCGACTACGGCCGCATGGTTGAGGCCATGGCCGTGGCCCCGCGCGAGATCCTGCGCCAGGAGCCGGTGAAGATCGCGGCCGGCAGCGTGGCCGACCTCACGGTCATCGACCCAGAGGCCGCCTGGACCGTGGAGGTGGGCGAGTTCTGCTCCAAGGCCAACAACTCCGGCTTCATCGGAGCCGAGCTCGTGGGCCGCGCCACCGACGTGTACGTGGGCGGCTACGCCACCATGGAGGACGGCGCCATCGTCGAATAGGGCTGACAGGCAGCTATCGACGAAAGGATATTGCGACGGATCGCAGGGGTCGTCTCCGGACGGCCCCTGCCGTTTGAATGGTTCGCCGCGCTCCCTGTCAGGGGATGTTTTATGCGCTAGAATGTCATTAACGATTGATGCCGCGATGCGACAGGAGAGCCTATGACGCTTTGCAACGAGACAGCGCCCATTCTGGTGAACGAGGAGGCGGGGTGCAACATCTGGCTCATGACCGTGAGGGCCCCCGAGATCGCCGCCGCGGCCCGTCCCGGCCAGTTCGTGCACGTGAAGATTCCCGGCATGGAGGGCCACATCCTGCGCCGTCCCCTCGGCATCTACGCCGCCGACAGGGAGGCGGGCACGGTCGATATGATGTACCAGGTGCTCGGCTTCGGCACCGAGCACATGACCGAGCTTGCCGCGGGCGATGCGGTTGAGATGATCGGCCCCATCGGCCGCGGCTGGCAGGTGCCCGAGGGCTGCAAGCGCGCCCTCGTCGTGGCCGGCGGCGTGGGGAGCGCCCCTCTGTACCCGCTCGTCGAGGAGCTGGTGGCGCGTGGCGTGGACGTGACCTCCGTCCTCGGAGCTTCCACCATCGACGCGCTGGTGGCCCGCGAGCGCTACGGCGCCGCGCTCGGGTGCGAGCCGGCCTGCTCCACCGACGACGGCACCTACGGCCGCGCGGGCTTCTGCACGCCGCTCGTGGAGGAGGCCCTGGCCGCCGCGGCGGCCGAGGGGGCTCCCTACGACTACGTGGCCTGCTGCGGGCCGGAGCCCCTCATGCGCATCGTGGCGGCCATGGCGGATGCGGCCGGCGTGTTCTGCGAGATATCCATGGAGCGTCGCATGGCGTGCGGCGTGGGCGCGTGTCTGTCCTGCGTGGTGGATACGGTGGCCGGCAAGCGCCGTGCCTGCGTGGACGGTCCGGTGTTCCCGGCGAGCGAGGTGGTGTGGTAATGCAGCGCGTACCGAACGCAACCAGCGTGAACATGGTCGTAAATTTGGGCGGCCTTGCCATGAAGAACCCCGTCACGGTGGCCTCAGGCACCTTCGGCGCGGGGCGGGAGTACCACGACTTCGTGGACGTGGCCGCCCTCGGCGCTGTCACCACCAAGGGCGTGTCTTTGAACGGCTGGGAGGGCAACGCGAGCCCCCGCATCGCTGAGACAGCCTCGGGCATGCTGAACTCCATCGGGCTTCAGAATCCCGGCGTGGCGCACCTGAAGGAGTGTGAGCTGCCGTGGCTTTCCTCCATCGGCGCCACTACCATCGTGAACGTGTCGGGCCACTCCTTCGACGAATATGTGTCGGTCATCGAGGCTCTGGAAGAGACCCCGGTGGACGCCTACGAGGTGAACATCTCATGCCCCAACGTGGATGCCGGCGGCATGACCATGGGCTGCCACGTCCCCTCGGTGGAGAAGGTGGTGGGCATGTGCCGTGCCGCCACGAAGCGGCCGCTCATCGTGAAGCTCACCCCGAATGTGACCGACGTGACCGAGATCGCCCGCGCGGCCGAGGCGGCCGGAGCCGACGCCATCTCACTCATCAACACGCTTCTGGGCATGGCCGTGGACGCGCGCACGCGCACTCCGAAGCTTGCCCGCGTGGTGGGCGGCTTCTCGGGTCCGGCGGTGAAGCCCGTGGCCCTGCGCATGGTATGGCAGGTGGCGAACGCTGTGCAGGTGCCGGTGCTCGGCATGGGCGGCATCTCCACCGGCGAGGATGCCGTGGAGTTCATGCTGGCCGGCGCTACTGCGGTGGCCGTGGGCACGGCGAACTTCGTGAACCCTGCCGCCACGATGGACGTCATCGACGGCATTGCCGCTTACTGCGAGGAGCAGGGCGTGGCCGACGTGAACGAGCTGATTGGAGCCTTGAAATGCTAACGTCTTTCGACAACATCCCCGCCGCCGACCGCGTCATCGTGGCGCTCGACTGCGACGCCTGGGAGGCGATTGCGCTCGCCGACAAGCTGGAGGGCCACGCGAAGTGGCTGAAGATCGGCATGACGCTGTACTACGCCGAGGGCCCGGCCATCGTGAAGATGTTCAAGCGTCGTGGCTTCAACGTGTTTCTGGATCTGAAGTTCCACGACATCCCGCATCAGGTCCAGGGCGCGGCTCGCTCGGCTGCCGCGAGCGGCGCCGACATGCTCACCATGCACACCGTGGGCGGCATCGGCATGATGGAAGCCGGCCTGCGGGGTGCTGTGGAGGGCGCGGCCGAATACGGCGGCGACGTGCCCGCAACTCTGGGCATCACGGTGCTCACGTCCATGGACGCCGAGACGCTGGCGGCCACAGGCGTGACGCGCCCCCTTCCCGAGCAGGTGGCGGCGCTGGCGGCCCAGACCGCCGAGGCCGGCATCTCGGGCGTGGTGGCCTCGCCCCAGGAGGCGGCGGCCCTGCGCGAGCTGCTGGGCCCCGACGCCTACATCGTCACCCCCGGCGTGCGGCCGGCCGGCGCGGCGCTCGGCGACCAGAGCCGCGTGGCCACGCCTGCCCAGGCCTTCGCCAACGGCGCCTCCCACATCGTGGTGGGCCGTCCCATCACCGAGGCCGCCGACCCGGTAGCGGCCTTCGACGCCATCGCGGCGGAGCTGGCCTAGAGGGAGCGCATCGAAGGGCTTTTGCGCGGGCGTGGCGCTCCTTTTGCCGCCGCACCCGCGACGGATGCGCGCCTGCGGCGCCCCATGCGTCCCAGGCGCGGTTTCACCTGGAGCCGGCTCCAATGGAAATCGGGCTTGTTTTTAGGAAAAAGTCCCGATGAAACCTTAAAAATTGGAGGAATTATCGCGTTTAGGGCTTCTGCAAGAAATACGTGTTGTTTTGTCAACAATACCCGTGGTACTATTTCGCCAGCCCTAACCGGAAGGAGAACAATATCATGGCTATCCCCGAACTCAGCCCCGAGGCTCGCGCCGAGGCTCTTGAGAAGGCAAAGGCTGCCCGCATCAAGCGCGCCCAGGTTCGCGAAGAGCTGAAGACTGGCAAGCTCACCGTCGCCCAGGTGCTCGACATGCGCGAGGATCCCATCGTGGGCCGCATGAAGATCTCGACCCTTATCGAGACGCTGCCCGGCTATGGCAAGGCCAAGGCCGAGCGTATCATGAAGGAGCTCCAGATCGCCGAGAGCCGTCGCATCCGCGGCATCGGCGAGCGTCAGCGCGAAGCCCTGCTGGCCCGTCTGACGAAGTAAGCGCGCGATCAGCGAAGGAATACATGCGAACCGGAAACCTATTCGTCGTCAGCGGCCCTTCGGGGGCCGGCAAGGGAACTCTCGTGGCACGTCTGCTGGAGGAGGTGCCCGACACCTGGGTTTCCGTTTCCGCCACCACGCGGCGCCCTCGTCCCGGTGAGGAGGAGGGCGTCAGCTATTATTTCCTCGACCGCGAGGAGTTCCTCGCCCTGGCCGCCGAGGGTGGCTTTTTGGAATGGGCAGAGTACGCGGGCAACTGCTACGGCACGCCGCTTGCCTCGGTGCAGCGGGAGATGGCCGCTGGACGTCAGGTCGTGTTGGAGATCGAGGTGCAGGGTGCCCTCCAGGTGAAGGAGAAAATGCCCGAAGCGCGCCTCGTGTTCATTGAGCCGCCGTCGTTGGAGGAGCTGGAGCGCCGTCTGCGCGGCCGCGGCACCGAGACCGATGATGTGGTGAGAAAGCGCATGGAGACCGCTTTAGTGGAGCTTTCCCACAAAATGGAGTATGATATACGGCTTGTGAACGACGATTTGGACGAAGCTGTCGCCCAGCTGGTCGCTTACGTGAACGAAACTGCCGAGCAGAAGTAAGAGGACATTCATTCTATGAGCATCATCGAACCGAAGATCGACGTCCTGTTGGACCGTACCGATAACGACCGTTTCCTGCTGTGCGCCCTGGCATCCAAGCGCGCCCACGACATCAACGATATGATGCGCGGCCAGCGTGACCGCGCCATCCAGCTGCAGACGGCCGTGGAGATCGCCCGCGCCGCCGACACCAAGCCGCTGTCCATGGCCTTCAACGAGATCGCCCGCGGCGAGGTTTCCTACGACCCCGAGTCTATTGATGTTAAAAACCATTAATTAATAGTTTTTAACCTGACGTTGCGAAGCCCCGTAGCACCCAATCTTGGCGCTCCAAGCCCTCGTCGTGTACCCGTAGTGCACTTCCTCGGACTTTTGCGCTAATCTTGGGCTCTACGGGGCTTCTCGCTGACTTACTACGCCAATCCGTGCGACAAAACATTCAATACATATTTAGAAGGTCATAATGGAATTTCAGAGAATCATTCTCGTGCACTACCACGAGATCGGGCTCAAGGGACGCAATCGCTCCGTGTTCGAGAAGCGCCTCCAGAAGAACCTGGAGGCGCTTCTCGCTGCGTTTCCCGTAGTGACTATCCATCGTATTTCGGGGCGCCTTCTGGTGTTTCTGCGCGAGGGGACCACACTTCAAATGGCCAACGAGTGCACCGACGCCATCCTGGGCGTGCCGGGTGTGGCGCGCGTATCCTGCGGCTTCAAATGCGAGCAGGAGATGGATATCATGGGCCATGCGGCCTGTATCGCGCTCGCCGAGGCGGAGCCCTTCGAGAGCTTCAAGGTGTCGGCGCGGCGCAACCACACTACGTTCCCCATCGACTCCATGCAGCTGAACCGCGATATCGGTGCGGTGCTCTGCGAGGCGTTTCCCGCAAAGCACGTGCAGATGAAGGGCCAGGACGTCACCGTGGGCGTTGAGGTGGTGGAAGGCTCAACCTACGTGTACGCCCGCAGCGAGCGCGGCATCGGCGGTTTGCCAGTGGGCAGCTCGGGCACCGTGGCCTGCCTGCTGTCGTCGGGCATCGACTCGCCGGTGGCGCTGTGGCGCATGGCCCGGCGCGGCGCGGTGTGCGTGGGCGTGCACTTCTCAGGGCGTCCCCAGACTTCCGATGCCTCGGAGTTTCTGGTGGACGACATCGCGCGGGTGCTCGAGCGCACCGGCTGCATCGCACGCGTGTACGTGGTGCCTTTCGGAGACTATCAGCGCGAGATATCTCTGGCCTGCCCGCCGGGGCTGCGCGTCATCTTGTACCGCCGCCTTATGTTCCGTGTGGCCGAGGAGCTGGCACGCCGGGAGCGAGCCGGCGCGCTCGTCACGGGCGAGAGCCTGGGGCAGGTGGCCTCGCAGACCCTGGACAACATCCGCGCTACTGACGCTTCGGTGGAAATGCCAGTGCTGCGGCCGCTCATCGGTTCCGACAAACTGGAAATTATCGACGCCGCCCAGCAGCTCGGCACCTTCGAGATATCGTCCCAGGATGCGCCCGACTGCTGCACGCTGTTCATGCCGCGCAATCCCGAGACCCACGCGAAGCTCTCCGATGTGGAGGCTGCCGAGGCGGCCTTCCCCTGGCAAGAATGGGTGGGCGAGCTGGCCGATGCGGCTGAGGCGCACGATTATGCGTGTCCCGCGTACCGACCTCCGCGGCGCTCTTAGGATAGCAGTATCTTCGACGCGAAACCCGGGATGGAAGCTGGTCTTCCGTCCCGGTTTTTTATGGTCTGAACGGCTCTGCGGGGATTCTGCGCGGTAGCCGGGCGATTGGCGGGAGGGGCAACTGAGCGGTTCGGGGACGTTGCGATCGGTACAGCTGCGTGGTTCGGGGACGGCGTGCGGGCGACCGCCGTGCGATTGGAAAGCGCTTGCCAAAGGGATCGCCCCGAGACGATTCGACGGTTTTGCGGAGGTAGGGTGTTTCCATCGTTCTAAGGAGACATCATGGCCTTTCAGGAACGGGCGCAGGGCCTCTGCTCCCAGCTTCATCTCACTGCCGTTCGCCGTCCTGTTTTCATAGGAGTGGCGGTTCTGCTCGGCATCGTGCTGGCAGTGACGGTGTCCTTCTTCGCCTTTCCCTCGGCCTCGTCGGTGGAGGTGCATGCCGCAGGACGAGATGGCGGCGACGCATCGGAGGTATTCGGGGGTGTCCTGCCCGAGGAAAGCGTTGCAGGTACGGAAACGGAGACGGCCTCGTCGGGTGAAGCGGGTGATGGAGGCACAGCTGCTCCGGTAGCCGATACGGCGTTGCCGGCTGCTGCGCAAGAGTCGAAGCTTTGCATCCACGTCGATGGAAGCGTCGCTGCCCCCGGTGTGTACTACCTCGATACCGGCAGTCGAGTGATCGATGCGGTTGAGGCGGCGGGTGGTCTGACGGAAGGGGCGCTCACCGAGGCAGTCAATTTAGCCCAGGGACTTCAAGATGGGCAGCAGGTGGTCATTCCCGATGCGACGGAGGCAGCTCCCGTGGCTGGAGCGGCGAGTGATCAGTCGGCGATGTCGGGAGACGCCCCCTCTTCGGGGCTCGTCAACATCAACACTGCCGATGCTGCGACACTGACGACTTTGAACGGGGTAGGAGAGGCGACGGCGGAGAAGATCATTGCCGATCGCGAGGCCAACGGCCCCTTCAAAACCCTTGAAGATCTGAAACGCGTCTCAGGCATCGGCGACAAGAAGTTCGAGGCCCTGCGCGACTTCATCTGCCTATGAACGGCGCGGCCTCTTCAACTCCGCCTCGCCCCCATGTGCCGCCCCTCTTGGCAGCGGGTCTGGTGCTGTGGGTCACCACCGCCCTCTGGTGGCCCATAACGCGATCTATCGAGATCAACGTGCTTGCGGGAGTTGCAGTTGCAGGATGTGCGGGAGCGTTTCTCGTTCTTCTCATCGGCCTGCGGCGCAGCGAGGCGCCGCTTGCGCTCATCGTGTTCCTGGCTTTTTTCGTAGCGCTTATCGCATCATCAGCAGCGGCACTTGCGTTAAAGGATACGACGGCGGGCATGGTGGGGTCGGAGGGGCCGTGGACATGCACCTTGACAACAGACGCAAAGGCGAGCGACTTCGGCTTTCGAGCTGATGCGCATATCGTCGACGCAACTGGCGCAAGCGCGGAGGTTCGTCTCTATCTGCCGGTGGAGGGCGAGGGAATGCTGCAAGGCGAGCGCGTGCGGGCGATGGGCACGCTGAGAGCACCTTCGGCTTTGTCGGTGGAACGCTTCTGGGAGGCTGGTTCGGTTGGAACGCTCTCTGTTTCCGCATACGAGGAGCTTTCTCCGCAGAACCCTCTTGTCTATCTAAGGCAACGCGCCATTGAGCTTGTCGGCTCATTCGGGGGCCGCAAGGCGCCGTTGGTGCAGGCTCTGGTATGCGGGTGGCGGCCGGCTATTGAGGAGGAGGGAACCTACGAGCAGTTCAAAGTGGTGGGCCTGGCGCATCTGGTGGCTGTTTCGGGCGCCCATCTGTCCATTGTCACGATGTTCATTGCGCAGGGACTGCAGCTGCTGCCTTGCAGTCGTCGGACGCGGGCAGTGGTGACGGCTCTTTTCCTTGTGGGGTACGTTTGCTTTACGGGGATGCCGGTATCGGCCCTACGGGCGGCGGTTATGGCCGCTACGGGGCTGCTCGCGCTGGTATGCGATCGTCGTAGCTCGGCTCTCGCGGCTCTTGGCGGCTGCATTGCCGTATTCGTGGCCCTCGACCCTCCCTGCGCGCTCGCGGCATCGTTCGTCTTGTCGGCGGGGTCTACTTTGGGCATCGTACTTCTCGCGCCTTTGTTTTCGGCGGCATTCGAGCCGTGGCCGCGTCGGGTGCGCTCTTTGGCAGGGGAACCGCTTGCTCTTACCGCAGCTTCGGCATGCGTCACCCAGCCCTATGCTGCCGCGCTGTTCTCCTACATCCCCTTGCTCTCTCCGATCGCGAATGTCGTAGGGGGTCCGCTGTTCACGCTCGCCTGTGTTGTCGGCTTCATCGGGGTTCTCGCAGCCTGTGCTGCGCCTGTGGCGGCTCCTCTTGCCATTGGGGCTGCTGGTGTGGCGGCAATGCCGCTTCTGTGGGTAGTCGAGCTGCTCTCCCAAGTGCCGGGCAGCTGTATGGCCGTTGATGCGGAGGTTCTTCCGATGGTATGCATCGGAGCTGCCGCCACAATCGTTTTGTGGGCATGGTGGCCGCAATTGAGACCGCGGGCCGTCATGCTCGGGCTGGCCGGGCCGCTTGTTGTAGCTCTTGGTACGGGCATTCCTGCGCTTGCAGGTTCAGTTGACGAGATCGTCATGCTTGATGTCGGCCAGGGTGACGCCTTCCTGCTGCGCAGCCAGGGCGCGACGTTGCTTATCGATACCGGCAACCAAGATGCCATGCTCAAGGAGGCGTGCGCACGCCAGGGAGTGCGCAGAATCGATCGCGTGGCCGTGACTCACCCCGACGACGACCATTGCGGGTCCCTCGAGGCGCTGGGAGATGTCGTTCGGGTGGACGGCCTAATTGTTGCCGATGATCTGCTGCAATGCCCATGCGATGCATGCGAGGGCTTGCTGGATACCGCGGCCCGCGAGGGCTACTGCCAGGGCGTTACCGGCCTGGAACTGGGCGACGAGGTGTCTTGCGGTCGCTTCAGGCTGCGTGTAGTATGGCCGGACGCTTTTACCGATGAGGGAGGAAATGCAGACAGCCTGAGCTTCCTGTGCACATGGGACGGCAACGGCGACGGTGAGGCGGAATGGACGGCGCTGTTCTGCGGCGATGCCGAGGCCGAGGAACTGCGGGCTATGGCGCCCGCATTGCCGGCCGACGGCGTCGACGTGCTGAAGGTGGGCCACCATGGCTCGAAGAAGAGCCTCGATGCCGATCTGACCCGAATGCTTCGGCCGTCCATCGCGCTCATTGGGGTAGGGGAGAGCAACCGTTACGGGCATCCGGCCCCCGCGGTGCTGGAGGCTCTCACCGAGGTTGGCGCCGAAGTGCTCTGCTCCGACGAGGCGGGCGATGTGAGCGTTGCGTTCTCCATGGAGAAGCTGACGGTGTGCAGTCAAAACGGACCGGATGCACCTTGATCGGGTACAATGAACCTATGACGAATGCGAATGAACAGAACTTCTTGCTGGCGGCCTATCTGGTCGTCGGCGAAGATGCCCTCAAGCGCGATGCCGTCGTTACGCGCCTGCGCGCCCGTCTGGAGAAGATGGGCGACCTTTCCTTTAACGCAGACGATTTCGACGGCGAGACGGCGGAAGGCGCCGACATCGTGGCGGCCTGCAACACCATGCCTTTCGCAAGCCCCGTGCGCCTCGTGTACGTGCGCAATGTCGAGAAGCTGAAGAAAGCCGATTCCGAGGAGCTCGTGACCTACCTTAAGGCTCCCAGCGAAAGCACGGTGCTCGCCCTGGAAGCTGAGAAGCTCGCAAAGAACACGCGCTTGTACAAAGCTGTCGCGGGCGTCGGTGCCAAGGCGGTTATCGACTGTGCCCCGCCGAAGCGGTGGGAGCTACCCAAGCAGGTGCGTGCCATGGCCACCGGTCACGGTATCGTACTCACCGAGGGAGCGGCCGGGGCGCTCGTGGAGCTGGTGGGCGAGAATACTGTGCACCTCGACAACGAGCTCAAGAAAATCGCGCTCGCCCACAGTGGTGCTGATGCTGTGTCTGAGCGCGAGATTCGCGGGCTTGTGGCCCGCACCTCCGAGGTGAAGCCGTGGGATTTCACGGCCGCCTTTGCCGAACGAAACCTGCCGAAGTGCCTCCATCTGCTCTCCCAGATGGAGTCGGCCTCGCCCCATGCTCTCATCGCCATGTGCGCTACCCGCATTCGCGAGCTCATGGCAGCCCAGGCTATGGTGCGTCGCGGTACGCCAAAGGCGCTGGCCCAGGCCTTGGGTCAACCCGATTGGAAGGTGAAGAGCCACGGGGCTTGGGCGCGCAACTTCACAGGTGCCGAACTGCGGGCAGCCCTTGTGTCTTCGCGCGATACCGAACGCGCCATGAAGAGCGGTGCCGACGAGGACGAGGCCTTCTACCGCTGGCTCGTGGACACGTTGAGGAGATAGCGCATGTACGATGTGGAAGAGCTTGATAGCGCGGTCGCCCGTGCGGGCTTCGGCGAGCCGGTGCTCATCGCGCCGAGCCTCTATTTGGTGCGCGTGCCTCTGCCTGACAATCCTCTGAAGATTATCAACGCCTACTTCATCCTGAGCGACGACGGCACTACCACCATCGTGGATGTGGGCTTCAACCATCCCGCCTGCGAGGAGGCGCTCACGCGCGCCCTGAACGACCTCGGCCGCTCCTGGGATCGGGTGCAGATCGTGCTCACGCACTCCCATCCCGACCACACGGGCAACCTCGACCGCATCTGGCGCGAGGGCATGCCGGTGTATGCGAACCTGCACTCTTTCCAAGAGGTGAAGAACCTCATGGCCATGGAGGAGGAGGTCTACGGCCCGCTGCTTCTGCAGGCGGCCACGCTGGAGCAGCACTGCGACATGACCTTCACCGACGCGGGTCCGCGTCTGCACGTATCAGCGGAGCTCCTTCCGCTGGAGACCTACCCCGTCTTCACCTACGTGGCCGACGGCGATACGCTGCGCTTGGGGCCCTACTCCTTCCAGGTCATTCAGACGCCCGGGCACGACGCCTGGCATATCTGCCTGTACGAACCCGATGCGCGCATCCTCATCTCGGGCGACCACGTGCTCGAGCGCATCACCCCGTCGGTGTCCTCGTGGTTTTCGGCCTTCAATGCACTCGACGCGTTTCTCTCCAGCTTGCGGAAGGTCCGTGATTTGGAAGTTGACCTCATCTTGCCGGCCCATGGGCGCCCCTTCACCGGCCTTGCGCAGCGTGTCGACTTTCTGCTCGCGCACCACCGCGAGCGCCTGGAGGAGATCTACGAGCTCGTGCACCTTGGCCACGACGACATCGTATCCATCTCCCAGAACGCTACCTGGCGCTATCCCGATTGGAAGAGCTGGCCGCTCGATCAGAAGTACTTCTCCATGGGCGAGACCCTCGCGCATCTCATCTATCTGGTGCGGGAAGGCCGCATCCTCCAGGGCGTTTGCGGCTATGAGTACTACTTCCGCATGCCCTACGACCGCAAGAACATCGCGTTGGCCATCAGCTAGGCTGAGCCATCGACGGGCTTCGGCTGCAAAAAAAAGCGCCGCTCCAACGGAGCGGCGCTTGTGCATATGGGAATCGCAAACAGCTTACTCGGCGGCGTCCTCAGCCGGAGCCTCCTCGGCAGCCTCGGCGGCAGCAGCCTCAGCCTCGGCCTTGGCAGCCTCCTCGGCCTCCTTGGCCTTGCGCTCAGCAGCCTTCTTCTCTTCCTTCAGCTGCTTCTCGCGGCGCTTCGCCTTCTCGGCGGATGCCTCGGCCATAGCGGCCTTGCGGGCGGCCTTCGCCTCGGCCTTCTTGGAGCCGGTCTTCTGGGCCTTCGGGGCCATCTTCTCGTAGGCAGCGATGTCCTCGGCGGTCACCACGGTGTTGGCCAGGTGCATGATGCCGCTCTTGCGGTTGGCAGCCTGGTTCTTGTGGATGACGCCCTTGGAGGCGGCCTTGTCCATCAGGCGGCAAGCCTCGCAAGCGAAGGCGTAAGCGGCCTTGCCGTCGCCGGCGGCCACGGCGTCCTTCACGCGACGGGTCGCGGTCTTCAGCTCGCTCTTCACGGCGCGATTGCGCATGCGGCTCTTCTCGTTGGTGATGATGCGCTTCTTCTGGGACTTGATGTTAGCCATGGATGATAGCCCTTTCTGGTTCGGTCGTTTCCAATCCCTTGGCATCCAACGACACGAACGCGCGCGGCACTTCCGCCGGGCCCAAACGTGCGAGATGGAAAGCGGGCGGGATTTCTCCGCTTTCTCGGCCCCGAACACCCGGTTCGGTTGGCCGCCAGCAATAGCAATCTTACATCGCAGCCACGTCTGCAGATTTGGCGGTGGAATCACCGCGCGTCCGTATCGCTGGATACACAATGCGGTAGAATACCAAAGATTCCCTGTGCGGTGGCGAGGAAATCGGCCCGAAAGGGGCGAATCTTCGCGAGACGCACACATTGGCAGAGCGGGGGCACCCGACAGACGCGATAAGAAAGACATCATGACCCACGATATCTCCCATATCCGCAATTTCTCGATCATCGCCCACATCGACCACGGCAAGTCCACCTTGTCCGACCGCATTCTGGAGCTGACGGGCACCGTGGCCAAGCGCGACATGCAAGCCCAGCTGCTCGACTCCATGGACATCGAGCGCGAGCGCGGCATCACCATCAAGAGCCAAGCCGTGCGCGTGGCCTACACCGCTGACGACGGCGAGACCTACCAGCTGAACCTCATCGACACGCCGGGGCATGTGGACTTCACCTACGAGGTGAGCCGCAGCCTGGCCGCCTGCGACGGCGCTGTACTTGTGGTAGACGCCACCCAGGGCGTGGAGGCCCAGACGGTAGCCAACGCCATGCTGGCCATGAACGCCGATCTGGAGATCATCCCGCTCATCAACAAGATCGACCTGCCTGCCGCCGAGCCCGAGCGCGTGAAGGGCGAGATTGAGGACGGCCTGGCCATCCCCGCCGATGACGCGGTGCTTGCCTCGGGCAAGACCGGTGAGGGTGTGCACGACCTGCTGGAGGCCGTGGTCTACAACATCCCCGCGCCGGTGGGCGATGGCGCCGCACCCCTGCGCGCGCTCATCTTCGACAGCTACTTCGACGCTTACCGCGGCGTGGTAGCCCTCATCCGCGTGGTGGACGGCCGCATCAAGAAGGGCGATAAGATCCGCATGATGGCCACGGGCACGGAAACCCTCGTAGAGGAGGTGGGCGCACGTCACCCACAGGAGGTACCCGAGGAGGCCCTGTACGTGGGCGAGGTAGGGTATCTGGTCACGGGGCTCAAGGACGTGAGCCAGGTGAAGGTGGGCGACACCATCACGCTGGCCGACGGCGGCGTGAACGAGCCTTTGCCGGGCTACCGCGAGGCCAAGCCCATGGTGTTCACCGGTCTTTTCCCCATCGACGGCGACCAGTACGAGCCTTTGAAGGAGGCGCTGGAGAAGCTGTCGCTGAACGATCCGGCGCTCGTGTGGGAGCCCGAGACCTCCCACGCCCTCGGCTTCGGCTTCCGTGTGGGCTTTCTGGGCCTTCTGCACATGGAGGTCATTAAGGAGCGGCTCGAGCGCGAGTTCGGGCTGGATCTTCTGGCCACGGCGCCCTCGGTGGAGTACCACGTGTACCTGAAGGGTGGCGAGATGGTCTCGCTGCACTCGCCCCAGGAGATGCCCGATCCCGGCTCCATCGATCACGTGGAGGAGCCCTATCTGAAGGCGAAGATCCTCATTCCGCCCGATTACGTGGGCGCCGTAATGGATCTGGCCGTGGCGCGGCGCGGCAACTTCGTTACCATGAACTATCTGTCCCAGACCACGGTCGAGATGCTCTGGGAGATACCGCTGTCGGAACTTATCTTGGACTTCTTCGACAAGCTGAAGTCGAATACGAAGGGCTACGCGAGCCTCGACTACGAGATGGACGGCTACAAGCCCTCGCAGCTCGTGAAGTTGGACATCCTGCTGTCGGGCAAGCCCATCGATGCGCTGTCGTTCATCGTGCACAAGGACAAAGCCTACGACCGAGGCCGCGTGCTCTGCGACAAGCTGAAGGAGATCATTCCGCGCCAGATGTTCGAGGTACCTATTCAGGCGGCCATCGGCGGCCGGGTTCTCGCGCGCCAGACGGTGAAGGCCAAGCGCAAGGACGTGCTCGCCAAGTGCTACGGCGGCGACATCACGCGCAAGCGCAAGCTATTGGAGAAGCAAAAGGCTGGCAAGAAGCGCATGAAGGCCATCGGCAACGTGGAAGTGCCCCAGGAGGCCTTCATGGCCATCCTGAAGGTGGACGAGTAGGGAAGGGTCTTCCCGACGTCCGGAAGCGCGAGGCGCCGTCGTGCGCGCGAACGGGGAAGAGCCTTCCGAACCTGAAAAAGTGAGGCGCCGCCCTATGGGGCGGCGCCTCTTCTCGTATCTGGCAGAAGGCCAGTTTCCCGGTGCCGCGCGACTTGATTCTTGGGATCGATCCGGTCAGATTGCCCCTCATCCTGCACCATCGTCCATCGACTGCGGCACCGAATCGGTCAGATCAAGCCTTAATCTGCATTGACGTCACTGCCTATCTAGTCAGATCGTGCCTCATCTTGCATCTGCGTGACTACCGATCCGTTCAGATCGCGTCACGCCTTGCATTGATGCGACTACAATGGCGATTTGACCTGTTTTCCGCCTCCTGCATACATGGAACCCGGTCAAATGACCAGGTTCCATGCGCCGCACCTGGTCGAATCGCCCTCCAAGTCGTCACGATACAGGTTGAGGCACGATTTGACCGCATCAAAGGTCGCTAGCTTTCAATTACCAGCATTACGATCAACATGTGATACACTCTCAATCGCCAAACAACCATGAATATCGCGTTCTGAGACGAAACAACGATTGCTGAAGGGCATCTGCCTACCAGCTGCGTTGTTTCGCGGTCATGGTTGTTTGGCGACAGAGGGTGGATGCCCTTCTCCAAGAGAGTCGCTTAGGCAATCGGTCAATCCTCCCTCGCAAAGACAGTGGCGGGTACTGTATGGAAGGGAGAGATTGTGGGAAATAACACATCGCTGGGATTCGGAAGACTTGGAAGGCAAAGGCTGCTGTTGGCAGCTCTGACAATCGCTTTTCTGGGAACTCTAGTGGTTATGACCCCGCAGACGGCCTACGCGGCATCCGAAAGGGAGCCTAACAATAGTGCTCAACAGGCGACGGCCATGACAATTGGTACGAGCTATTCGGGACTGGTTTCATCATATGCCGACGAGGACTGGTACAAGGTGACGCTGCCCTCCGCCGGCAAGTTCACCCTGTCCTTCGGCCACACCTACAAGAAGG
>JBCLSG010000008.1:0-68600 GCA_041225375.1 Eggerthellaceae bacterium 24-137 | reverse complement strand
ACCATGGGCCTGAAGGCCGGCACCTACTACGTGAAGGTGGACTACAGCCTGGGCGGAATCGTCGGCGAGACCTACACGCTCAAGGCCGATTTCGCTGCCAGCCCCTTCTGGGAGGAGGAGGTCAATGACGATGCGGACGCGGCGAAGGCCATGGTCATAGGATCCGCCTATTCGGGCATTATCGACGCGGGCGGCGACGAGGACTGGTACAAGGTGACGCTGCCCTCCGCCGGCAAGTTCACCCTGTCCTTCGGCCACACCTACAAGAAGGACTACGGCAGCTGGACGGTGGGCCTCTACGCGGCGGACAAGTCCACCAGGCTCCACCAGGCGAGCTGGAGCAACAGGAGCACGGGCACCGACTCGTTCACCATGGGCCTGAAGGCCGGCACCTACTACGTGAAGGTGGACTACAGCCTGGGCGGAATCGTCGGCGAGACCTACACTCTGCGTTGGGATCGTGCGTTGACGAAGGCATCGATTTCTGTCTCGAAGTCCTCCCTTGCCTACACCGGCAAAGCCCAAAAGCCTTCTCTCACGATAAAGGCGGGCGGCGTCAAGCTTAAGAAGGGGACCGACTACTCTGTCGGCTATAAGAACAACAAAAAGGTCGGCATAGCTACCATCACCATCAAGGGTAAGGGATCCTATGCGGGTGTGACGCGAACAACCACGTTCAAGATCGTCCCCAAGGGAACCACCATCTCTAAAGCAGCCGGTGGCAAGAAGGGTTTCACGGTGAAATGGAAGAAGCAGGCCAGCCAGACTTCCGGTTACCAGATTCGCTATTCCACAGCGAAAAGCATGAAGAACGCGAAGACCGTAACGGTTACCAGCACAAAGAAAACGAGCTGCAAAGTGACCAAGCTGAAGGCCAAGAAGACCTACTACATTCAGGTGCGTACCTACAAGAAGGTCGGCAAAGCCACGTACTATTCCAGCTGGTCGAAGGCCAAGGCGGTGAAGACAAAGAAGTAGTGGAAACGTATTGCCTCAGAGCTGAATCGAAATAGGTGGATGAAGTAGACAGAAAGAGAGAAAAATGAAGAGACTGGCAAAGGCAACAATGTGTACGCTCGCCGCGGTGGCGTTGTCGGCGACGATGGTGGCGCTGCCTGCTACAGCTGAAGAGGCTCACGCAGCCGAGAAGCCCTACATGAAGACGCTGAAGGTCAAATGGGACTTGAAAAAGAACAAGGCAGTGAAAAGCAAGGAGAAAGTTGTTGGCGTCGGCAACAAGAACCTTGAAATCACGGTGAAGAACTACAAGACCACCAAGTTGAAGAACGGCAAGAAGAAGACCACCTTCACGGTCGTGTATGACCGCAGCTTCAAGCCTACAAAGAAGCAGGTTCACAAAATTAATCGCTCTTACGACGGGACGTTGTTTGGAGGGTTTTGGGTAGACGTAGTGGACTACAGTACTGGCTCGAGCTTCGACGAGAAGTTAGGGGTAAAGGTGAAGCTCTCAGATTGGAAGTACACGAAGAACAAGAGGTTCAAGGACGGCGACGGCTGCTGGGTTGAATATCCTCTGAGGGCTCAAATCAAGGTTTCGATAACCTATCCCGCTGACTGCAAGAACATCTGTCTCGGCGTTGGGGCCAACACGTATTTCAATCCCGAAGGATCTTCCGCATACAAGGTCAATCAAGCGCACTTCGATGGCAAGAGACCTTTTGGCAAGACCTATATGTACAAGAAGGGCAAAACCAACTCCCACTGGATGCGAATTAAGTGACGCCGCGACGGATAGAAAGAGGGATGTCTGTGATCAGGAGAATGATCAAATCTGCATTGCTGGCTACTTGCTGCAGCATCATGCTGGTACTGAGCGGCTTTTCCATACACGCTGCATGGGCTAACGATGAGGGTGCAAGCGGTATCTACGCCCTCTACTACAGAAACGGAGAGAGCTACACTCTCGTTCTTCAGTCAAGCATGAATCCGAACGGGGAATTTGGCAAATACGATGCCAGTCAGGGAGGACCGGTAACCCCGGCGATTGAGGGGGCGGACAGCGCTAAGCGGCGCGGGTGGTCGTCTAAGGTCGATTCCCAGGTTGCAAAAGTAGTCGTGCGAGACGTCATCAAGCCATCGGACACCTTTGCCTGGTTCGAGGATATGACGAACTGCACTGAGATGGACCTTGCCAAACTCGACACGAGCAACGTGACGGATATGGGCTCCATGTTCGCCCAATGCTCGGCGCTTAATAGCGTCGATGTGTCCGGGTGGGATACATCGAAGGTTGAAGACATGGCGATGATGTTCTGGAACTGCTCGGCGCTCAAATCCCTCGATGTGTCGCGCTGGAATACGTCAAAGTTGGAATCATCTGCGTCCATGTTCGCGTATTGCAGCTCTCTCGCATCGCTCGATGTTTCTCGTTGGAATGTGGAAAGCCTCGAGTCCGCCATGCTCATGTTCAAGGGCTGCCGCTCGTTGAAGACGCTGGATGTATCGCAATGGCACGCCCCCGCTTTGACTCGTGCGTGGGAAATGTTCGGGCAGTGCGCATCGCTGGAGAACCTTGTCGTAAAGGGCTGGTATGCCCCGAACCTGAAGAACGCGTCGGGCCTGATCATCGAATGCAGCTCCTTGAAGTCGGCCGATCTCTCTTCCCTCTCCATGGCCTCTGCCGACGATTTGAGCAACCTGTTCTACGGATGCAGCTCGCTTGAGCAGGTTGACGTTTCCAGCATGAACACCTCGAAAGCCAGCCAGAACGGCGGCTTGAAGGGCTTTTTTGAGAACTGCCCGAAGCTGTCTTTGGTAAAAGTCGGCGCGCAGACAAATTTGAAGGGCCTCTTTCCAACGCCCTCAGCTTCATCCATTCCGGGTGCTACCGGTCGATGGGTGAATGCAAAAGGAACGGCCTTCGCTGCCTCTGAAATACCGGGTAACGTTGCTGCGGGCTATGCTGCCGAGGGTACGGCGGCAGCGGCGGCATTGGTGAAGCGACCGTCTTCCGAGCCTGTGCCGTCTCCAGTGAAGATAACGAAAGCCTCCCTCGCCAAGGCCACGGTGTCCGTGAAGTCGAAGACATGGACGGGGAAGACGCAGAAGCCCGCGGCGCCGGTGGTGAAGCTCGGCGGCAAGACGCTGCGCAACGGCGTGGACTACACCTGGGCCTGCAAGGGCGGCAAGGCCGTGGGCTCCTACAAGGTGACCGTCACCGGCAAGGGCGCCTACGCGGGCACCGCGACCGCCGCGTTCAAGATCCTGCCCAAGGGGACGAGCGTCTCGAAGCTCTCAAAGGCCAAGAGGGCGTTCACGGTGAAGTGGAAGTCCCCCTCGAAGGCCGCCCTCAAGCAGGTCACGGGCTACCAGGTGAGGTGGTCCACCAGCAAGAAGTTCACCGCCAAGACCACGAAGACGAAGACCGTGAAGGCGACCTCCGCGGCTGGCAAGAAGCGCACCCTCAAGGTGGCCAAGCTGAAGGCCAAGAAGACCTACTACGTCCAGGTGCGCACCTACAAGAAGGTCGGCAAGGCCACCTACTACTCCAGCTGGTCGAAGGCCAAAGCGGTGAAAACGAAGTAGCCTGGGCCAAACAGCAGCCTAAGCAGCCTAGAAAATCGCGGAGCTCCGAATCATCACGATTCGGAGCTCCGCAGTCATTGGGATCGAAAACGACTTTTCGACAACGCCTGTTAGGCCTGGGCCAAATCCTCGCGTACGAAGTTGGTCATCACCTTGGGCTCTACTTCGGGTGTCGGTACGCCTGCCGCAGCCCCCGCCTCGATGCACTTCAGCAGCCAGGCCATGTTCTTCGCCAGCACGCGCATGGTGTGCAGGCCCTCGCCATCGCCCTCCACCTCGCCGGGCATGCGTCCGTAGGCGAGCCCCCAGTAGGTGCTGGACACGAGCGGCTGGCAGTTGATCTGGAAGTACTTGTTGATCTGATCGGCCGCCTCCACCGCGCCGGCCCGGCGCGCCACGGCGATGCCTGCCGCGGGCTTGAAGCGGAAGTTCGCGCCGCCGGCGTAGAACAGACGGTCCATGAGCGCCCTCAGCGAACCCGCCATACCGGCGTAGTACACGGGCGACCCCACGATGAAGCCGTCGGCTTCGGCCGCCTTGGCGATGAGCTCGTTGCAACAGTCGGCGTCGAACACGCAGCGTTTGTCGCCCTTCTTACCGCAGATGCCGCAGGCGATGCATCCGCGAATCTCCTTGTTGCCGATCCAGAAAATCTCAGTCTCCACACCCTCGGCCTTGAGGGCCGCGGCGGCCTCCTCCAGGACTCGGTTCGTGTTGCCCTGCATGCGCGGACTTCCGTTGATAAGCAGCACCTTCACGATTGTCTCCTCTTCTCTTGGATTTTGCTCGGGGCGATTGTAGCATCGGCTACACTGTTCTCAAGAAAAAGCGTATACCGAAGGACGACGAGGAAGGTGCAATGGCGAAGCACGACGACGAGACATACGACTGGTTGAACGACCCCTTCGACGAGAAGAAGGCCGCCGAGGAGCGGGAGCGTGCCGGCATGACCGGTACCTCCAAGACGCTCGTAGGCGTGGCGTGTCTGCTGTTCATTGTGGGTTTTGTCGCGCTCATCGGGCTTTTGATCTTCGGGATTCTGTAGCCGTGAAAGGGCTCTTCGAAAAGTACCGGGTGCTACTCGCACCCATGGCCGGTGTGTCCGACATCGCGTTCCGCACCCTGTGCCGTGAAGCGGGGGCCGACATGGCCTTCACCGAGATGGTCTCGGCCAAGGGCCTCTCATTCGCCAACGAGAAGACGCGGCACCTGCTCGCGCTGGCCGACGGTGAGTCCCAGGTGGCCGTGCAGCTGTTCGGCCACGAACCCGACGTCATGGCATCCCAGGCCGCCTGGATCGAGCAGGAGATGGGGGAGGGTCTTGCCTACCTGGATATCAACATGGGATGCCCCGCCCGCAAGATCGTGTCGAAGGGCGACGGCTCTGCGCTCATGAAGGACCCGGCATTGGCCGGCGCCATCGTGCGAGCCGTGAAGGGGGCGGTGAAGCACCCCGTGACGGTGAAGTTTCGCCGTGGCTGGGCTGAGGGCGATGAGACGGCGCCCGAGTTCGCCCGGATCATGGAGGATGCCGGGGCTGACGCGGTCACCGTGCACGGGCGCTACGCCGAGCAGCTGTATCGCGGTGCCGCCGACTGGGGCGTCATCGGGCGCGTGCGCGAGGCGATCACGGTGCCCGTCGTCGGCAATGGCGACATCCTCCGGGGTGCCGACGCGGTGGCCATGGCCGCGCAGACAGGCTGCGATGCGGTGATGATCGCCCGGGGCGCCGAGGGCAACCCGTGGCTGTTCTCCCAGGTGCAAGCGGCGCTGGCAGGCGAGCCGGAACCCGTGCCGCCCACCGTTGATGAGCGTATTACCATGGCGCGCCGTCACGCCGAGTTGCTCACCCACCGCGAGGGCCGCAACATCGTGCGCATGCGCAAGCATGCCATGTGGTACATGGCAGGGCTTCCCGGCGCCGCGGCCGCGCGCGGGCGCATCAACTACTGCACCACGCTGGCCGACTTCAACCAGGTGTTCGACGACTTGCTCGAGATCGCCCGGGAGCATTCGTGATGTGTCCGCTGGCGCGCCACAGGGTACCTCAATTCGCTCAGACAGTCCTCGCTTTGGAGAACAGGACGTTTAGTCCTGTTCTCGTCGCTGCGGAACTCGCTCGGTTGAGGCACCCGCGTCGCGCCAGCTACTTCTACGGTGATGAGGAGTAGCTATGCCCTACGATCCCTATAGAGCGCTCTATCTGCATATTCCGTTTTGCGTGAGGCGGTGCGGGTACTGCGATTTCGCTACGTCAGCGGTGGAACGGGGTTCGTCGGTCATCGACGAGTACGTGGAATCGCTCGTGATGGATATCCGGCGCGCCTCGAAGGAGGGCAGGCTCGGGGCGCTGGAGACGGTGTACATCGGCGGCGGCACGCCGAGCTATATCGGGATGCGGCGGCTTTCCATGCTGCTCTACGGGCTTTCTATGTCGATGCACCTGGAACCTGAGGTGGAGTGCACGATGGAAGCGAACCCCGAGAGTCTGGATGGCAACATGGTACGCGATATTTGGGCGCTCGGGGTCAATCGGCTCTCCATCGGCGCGCAGTCCTTCGACGATGAGGTGCTGCGCATTCTCGGCCGCGCGCACGATGCCGAGGCCGCCCGGGCAGCGGTTCGCGCGGCCCAGGAGCGCTTCGAGAACGTATCGGTGGACCTCATGTGCGGCATTCCCGGGCAGAGCGCTGAGTCGTTCGCGGAAAGCGTGCGCGAGGCTGCAGCTCTCGGCGTGACCCATGTGTCGGTGTACCCGCTCACCATCGAGCCGCATACGCCCTTCGATGCCGCCGTTCTGCGCGGGGAGATGGCCGAACCCGACGAGGATGTCGAAGCCGAGGCCATGGAGGAGGCGGCTCGCATCCTGGAAGATGCCGGCTTTCACCGCTACGAGGTGGCAAGCTATGCGAAGCCCGGCTTCGAGAGTCGGCACAACACCGCCTACTGGACGGGCAAGCCCTATCTGGGGCTCGGCCGTTCCGCTGTCACCATGACTCAGAACGAGATGCGCCGTATGCGCGTACAGGACGGGCGCGTGGTGGACGACCTGGACGCACGGCAGATGGCTGCTGAGGACCTCATGCTCGGCATGCGCATGGCCCGCGGCGTGTCCGACGAGCTTGTGGCTCGGGCGGCCGCAGTCATCGACGGGGCGGCCGTGACGGGCGGCGGCTCGGTGGCAACCGCCTTCGGCGAGCTCGCTTCTCTGGGGCTTGCCGAGCACAAGGGGGACCGCTGGCGACCCACCCGCACCGGTTGGCTCTGCGGCAACGAGCTCTACGGTCGCCTGTTGGATCTAGCGCCGTAGGGATGTGCGCCCCGGAAAGGCGCACCTGGTCCTCATCACCTTCCATTCTCCCGGCACCTTCCACCTGAATGTGTGTGTCGCTTGCGTCAAGATGGACACTCACGTTAGCACTCTCGGTGTGAGGTTGCTAAAATAGCGTCAATAACTCATCGTGCGCGGCGGCCATCGGGCCTGTCGCGCACCAGCTGTTTACCGTGAGAGGAGAGGCGATGCTGTCGGAGAGACGCCAGAGGGTCCTGCGCGCGCTCATCGAGGACTACATCGAGTTCGCGCTGCCCGTGGGCTCGCGTACCCTGACCGAGCGCCATCGGCTGGGCGTGAGTCCTGCCACGGTGCGCAACGATCTCTCCGCCCTGGAGGACGCCGGCTTCATCCAGCAGCCCCACACCTCGGCCGGGCGCGTACCCACCGATGCGGGCTACCGCACCTTCGTCGACGAGCTGCTTTCATCGGGGCTCGCCGAGGAGGAGCGGCCGCATCAGGCCATGGTGGACGAGCTGCGCGCCTCGGCCACCGAGCTCGACGCCCTCATGGAACGCACCGGCGCGGCCCTGGCCCGGCTCACCAACTGCCTGTCCATCGTGATGGCCCCGTCGGTGTTCTCGGGACGCATCCGGCAGATCACGCTCGTGTCGCTGTCCAACTGGCAGGCCATCATCATCGTGGTGGCCGAGGACGGCCAGGTGGTGAACCGCACCGTGTCGTTCACCGACGAGGTGACCGCCGACGAGCTGGCCGGCGCCCAGAACCTGCTGAACCGCGTGCTCGTAGGGCAGTCGGCCCGCGATGTGCGTCGCCAGCTGGACGAGAACACCATCGAGGCCCTGCGCGACCCGCTTGTGCAGCTCATCATCGACGAGGTGGTGGAGTGCCTGGGTGATACCGACGCCGCCCGTGCCCACAGCCTCGGTATCTCATCCCTGCTGCGCCAGCCGGAGTTCAGCGATGCGAAGGCGCTGCTGCCCATTATGGAGGTGCTCGAAGACGACGAGGTTCTCTTCCACACCTTCGATGACGCGGTGGAGGCCGCTGCGCCGGTCATGGTGCGCATCGGGCACGAGAACCCCGCCTCCGAGCTGGCCGGCGTGTCCATCGTAGCGTGCCCCTACGGGCGCGGCGAGAGCGAGGGCATGGTGGCCGTCATCGGCCCTACCCGCATGAACTACGGAAACGCCATCCGCGCTGTGCGCGCGGCCCAGTGCGTGCTTCACGACGAATAGCGGCGACTACCGCCCACCGAACGAACCGATAGAAAGGCAAGACCCAATCCCATGGCTGCAACGAAGGACCTCTACGAAATCCTCGGCGTCTCCCGCGACGCTTCCGAAGCGGAGATCAAGAAGGCGTTCCGCCACAAGGCGCGCGAACTGCATCCGGATGTGAACAAGGCTCCGGATGCGGAAGACCAGTTCAAAGAGCTGAACGAGGCCTACGACGTGCTCTCCGACCCGCAGAAGCGCGCCCAGTACGATCGTTTCGGCACGGTGGCGGGAGCTGCGGGCGGCAACCCCTACGGCGGCGTGAACATCGACTTCGAGGACCTGTTCGGCGGCGGATTCGGCGGAATGGGGGATATCTTCTCCACCTTCTTCGGGGGCGCTGCGGCCGGCGGCGGCCGTACCGTGCGCAAGGACGGCCGCGACATGGGCGTGGGCATCCGCATCACCCTGGCCGAGGCGGCCACCGGCGAGAAGAAGGAGATCGTCTACGACCGTTTGGCCCCGTGCCCCGACTGCGACGGCACCGGCCTGGGAGAGGACGGCAAGGAAGTTACCTGCGAGGAGTGCCACGGCACGGGCCGCGTGGTCACCGTGCAGCACACCTTCCTCGGCGACATGCAGTCGGCCACCACGTGCCCGGCCTGCCACGGCGTGGGCACCGTCATCGAGAACCCGTGTCCGGAATGCGAGGGCCAGGGCCGCGTGCCCGACCGCCAGCGCGTGTCGGTGGAGATTCCCAAGGGCATTCGCGATGGCCAGCAGCTGCGCATCCACGACTTCGGAGAGGCGGGCATGCAGGGTGCGGCCGCCGGCGACCTCATCGTCACCGTGCGCATCGCTCCGGACGAGTTCTTCGAGCGCGATGGCGACAACCTGCATTGCAAGCTCGTGGTGCCCATGGTGCAGGCGGCGCTCGGCGCCGACATCGAGATCGACGGCATCTACGAGGACGAGAAGGTGACCGTATCCATTCCCGAGGGCTGCCAGAACGACCAGGTGGTGCGCGTGAAGGGCTTCGGCATGCCGCGCTTGAAAAGCGATGTGCGTGGCGACTTGTTCGCGCACATCGATGTGGAAGTGCCGAAGAAGCTCACCAAGCGCGAGCGCGAGCTTTTGGAGGAGCTGGCCGCCGAGATGGGCGAGCACGTGAACGACGAGAGGCGCTCGCCGCTTCAGAAGCTGCGCGACATCTTCGAATAGCTGGTTCCGTTCGCCCTGACGGGACGAACGGACCTGTCGACGCTGCGGTTCCGACGGGCACCTGCCCTTGCCCCTTGTTTTCGCCTCGGCGCGTACCGAAGTACGCTTGGGCGAAAGGCGGGGCAATTGCAGGCACCTGTCGGAACCTCGCTGACTTGACCAATCAGGTGAGAAATGAGCGATTGTGGCTTTGCATAGATTTTTTCTAGACAATCAAGTGCTCGCCGCCGAGACGGAGGCGGTGTTCCCGCTGCGGCTGTCTGCAGAGGACGCCAAGCATGCCAAGGTGCTGCGTCTGGCGGCGGGGGAGCACATCGCCGTCATCGATGCCGACAGCGATTACTTCGAATGCGAGATCGTGGACTTCTCCGACAACCTGCCTTTGGTGTCAATCGCACGCCATGAAGAGGCCGCGGCCGCGGGACCACAGGTGATTCTGCTGCAGGGCTTGGCCAAGGGCGACAAGATGGAGACGGTCATCCGCCATGCCACGGAAGTGGGCGTGGCCGCTTTCGTTCCCGTGTCCTGCGCGCGGTCCATTGTGAAACTCGACGGCAAGAAGGCCGCGGCCAAGACCGAGCGCTGGCGCACCATTGCCAAGAGCGCTGCCATGCAGTCGGGCCAGCCGCGCATTCCCGAAGTGAGCGAGCCGGTGTCGGTGCGCGAGGCGGCAGGCATGCTCGGCGAGGCCACGGCGGTGCTCATCTGCTGGGAAGAGGCGCCCGGGAGTGCGAGCTTGCGCGACGCCATCCACGACGCGCTCGCAGAAACGCTTACGCCGGCAGACGACGCCCACATCGCCGTTATCGTCGGCCCCGAGGGCGGCCTTTCCGAAGAGGAGGTCAAGGCCTTTCTCGCGAGTAATCCGCGGGCCCGTCTTGTCACGCTGGGTCCTTCCATTCTGCGCACCGAGACGGCGGGCATTGTCGCCCCGGCCCTGGCGCTTTACGAGCTGGGCGGCATGGGCAACCGTCCGCAGAAACCCGACACGAACCTAGCCGTGGCCGATGACGAGCCGCGGCTTATCGAGGCACCCCCTGCCGCCGAAGCCTTCGAGCACATGTTTCCCCGCTATGAGAACGCCGATGAATAAGGCTCCGTTCGGCTACGCAGTCGTGAACCTCGGCTGCAAGGTGAACCGCGTGGAGGCAGACGGCTTCGAGCGTTTGCTTTCCGAGCACGGGGGCACCCCGGTGCCCGAGAGCACGGCGGATCTCATCATCGTGAACACGTGCACGGTCACCGGCGAGGCCGAGAAGAAGACCCGCAAGGCCGTGCGCCATGCGCTTTCCGCCGCCGAGACCGCCAAGGTCGTCGTCACGGGCTGCGCAACGGAGATCGACGCCTCGACCTACGAGGCCATGGGCGATCGGGTTACCGTGGTTCCGAAGGCCGGCATGGCGCTGTATCTGGAAGAGGGCGCGTTTCTCTCGCAGTTATCGCAACTATCCAAGTGCAGCGTCGGTTTGCTTTGCCCGCGTCACCCCGACCAGAGCGCCGAAAGCACGGAATCGAAGGATTCCGCGACCTTCCTCCCGATGGACGGGCGCACGCGCATCGGCATCAAAGTCCAGGACGGCTGCGACAATGCCTGCACCTACTGCATCGTGCACGTGGCGCGCGGTCGCGCGGTGAGCCGCCCAGCTGATGAGGTGGTCTCCGAAGCCGTCGCCCTTGCGCAGGCGGGCGTGCGCGAGATCGTGCTCACGGGCATCAATCTGGGATCCTACGACGCCGACGGCCATGATCTGGCCGATCTCTGTCGTCGTCTGCTGGAGGAAACCGCCGAACTGCACGACCTTGGTGAGAACCCGTGCCGCTTCCGCATCGGTTCCATCGAGCCCATGGACGTCTCGATGGACTTCATAGGGCTTCTGGCCGAGGCCGATGGGCGTATCTGCCGGCATCTGCACCTGCCCCTGCAATCGGGCTCATCCCGCGTCCTGCGCGAAATGGCGCGTCCTTACGACGCCGAGGAATACCGCCAGCTTGTGGACTACCTGCGCGCCATGGTTCCCGAAGTGGCGCTCACCACTGACGTCATCGTGGGCTTTCCCGGTGAGACGGAAGACGATTTCGAAGACACTTGCGCGCTTTCGCGTCACGCCGCATTCAGCAAGATCCATGTGTTCCCGTACTCCATGCGAGAGGGAACTCCGGCCGCCGAGCGCACTGACCAGGTGGCGCCCGCTGTGAAAGCCGATCGCGCCGCCCGCCTGCGCGCCCTCTCCGACGAGCTGGCCGTCGCTGACCGTGCGGCCCGGACGGGCAACCTTGAGCTCGCCCTTGTGGAGCGGCTCGGACACGCCACCACCGAGAGCTACCACGAGGCACTGGTGCCCGAGGCCGCCCCTGTGGGCAGCCTGGTGCCCGTCGCGATGTAGGGCCGAGCCCAAACGCTCGCCCACGGCAAAAGCGCCCGCCCCAGCAAGGGACAGGCGCTTCGAGGGAGGGTATGAGCCGGTTGCCTAGGCGAACAGATCCAGGTCGGGAATCTTCTCCTCGGCGTTGCCGCCAGCGGCGTTGATGCCGGCCATGCGGCCGAAGGTCACGCAGCGGCCGTGGCCAATGCCAGGTACATAGGTGGGGTAGTCGCCCGCGCCGAAGAAGTCGCCCGCGGCGCTGCCGCACACGTACAGGCCCTCGATGGGCTGATCGTTGGCATCCAGCACGTGGGTTTCCAGGTCGGTGCGCAGACCACCGCACATGGTGAGCAGGTCGGCCTCCAGCTTGCCGGCGTAGAACGGCGGCTCCACCACCTTGGCCATCACTTCGGGACGCTTGCCGAAATCGAGGTCCTTGCCCAAATCGCAGAGCTCGTTGTAGCGCTCTACCGTGGCCACGAAATTCTCAGCCGGCACGCCCATCTTCTCGGCGAGCTCCTCCAGGGTGTCGGCCGTCTGGGTGAGACCGCTTTCGATCTCGCCCTGGAGCACGATCTTCTGAGCCTCCAAGTTGTACTCGCCGCCTACCGGCTGGGTCAGCTGGCCCCACTGCAGGCCGCCGCCGAGACCGGCATCCATCTGCTGCTTCACGGCTTCCAGACCGTGAGCGTCATAGATGGTCCAGGCCTCCTTCTGAGTCTGCAGGGCCTTGGTGACCGACTTGGACTGGGTGTTCACGTCCTCGTTCTTGAAGCGCTTGCCCTCCCAGTTCACATGGAGGAAGCCGTAGGATGCCGCGCCGAAGTCCAGGTGCATGACGGCGGCGTGGGGCTCGGAGCGCTGCATGGCGCCCCCGATCCAGATGGCCTGCTTGTGCATGTCGCCGGTGTCGCAGTCCGGCGGATTGTAGTAGCGGGCGTCCATAGCATAAGCGGTCATGGGGGCGTAATACTGGAACATCTCCTCATCGGCAGCATAGTCGCCCGAGGCGATGACAACCGACTTGGCGTTGATCTGAACATAGCCGTCAGCCGTGCTCGCGATGGCGCCCGTCACGGGGCCGTCACCGTCGCGCACGAGGCGCTCGGATTTGGTCTCCCAGCGAATCTCGCCTCCGTTGGCGGCGATGGCGTCGTACAGAGCAGGTACGAGCACGGCGTTGCCGTACACGTCGCCTACACCCGATCCCTGGTAGAAGGTGAAGTTCACCGTCTCCTCCAGCATGCCCTCCTTGTAGAAGATATGGGTGACAGGGTACTCGGTGTAGTCGGGTCCCTTGTAGTAGCCATCCCACAAAAGCGCCTCCAGGCCCTGGGTCTTGGCAATGTCGTAGAGCCAGTCGAAGCAGGCGCCTGACTTGCGGGCGTACTCCCACAGCAGCGGCTCCTTCACGCGGCCCTGGGCCCAGTTGATCCAGCGACGCACCACGTGCACGTAGTCGGGCTCTTCCAGCAGACCCTGCTTCACCAGATCGGCCTGGACCTTGGTGTGGAAACCGGCGATGTGCACGCCGCGGGCGATAGCCTGCTCGGTGTTCTTGTCGATGGTGATGACTTTCGCACCTTCCTCCAAGGCGGCCAGGGTAGCGCAGCAACCGCCGAGGCCCGCGCCGATCACCAGCACGTCGGTATCCTCGGTGGCTGTGATCTGATCGGCCGGAATGCCCTCGGGGGCAATCTCCCAGCTGTGAAGGCCCTGCGTGTCGGGGCCTGCCGATGCGCCGTTGTCAGCCATGGGCATGCCGCCCTTGGTCGCGCCCGTGCCCGCCAGATCCTCGCCTCCTGCGGACGCCGGCGTCTGCGGCGCGCAGCCGGCCAGTCCTGCGGCGGCTGCGGCGGTGGCACCGAGCCCCAGGAACGCCCGGCGGGAAATCCCGTGGTTCTTCTCTGTCATGTCGTCCTCCTTTATGAGTCCTCCCGTACTCGGGCTTTGCCCCGAGTCCTTCTCGCCAATAGCGACAGCCTCGGCGGTACGCTCGCGAAGTTCTTCGCGGCTCCTTCATTCAAGCGCGACGGGGATGCTATGTCTCCCCGTCGATCGGGGGAACGCATCCCCTTGCGCGAATATCCCCCGAGCGGGGGGAGGCGACTTTTGCGGGGGTTAGTCGCACATGAGCGTTGTCTTTCCTATAATGGTGCCGGGAGGATATCTTATGGGAAAGCAATTGAAGCGCATGATGCGCCCCGCGCCCGACACCGCCGGGTTCGCCGCTCACTGGGCGTGGATATGGTGCGTGTTCTGGAGCAGCCAGTTCTACAACGAGATGCAGAATCTCAACGCATTGGAGCTGATGCCCTCCGGAATCCTTGAGCCTTTATGGGTGCTCTCGCTTGGAACGAACGTGCTCGCCCTCGCCGTGCTGTTGATGGTGTCGCGGCGGTGCAACCCCTTGGCGCTCGTGCGATGGCTGCCCGCGGTGGCGGCGCTGGCTACCTGTGCGGGAACGCTCTGCATCTCGCACGTAACCGACTTCATGCCCGCGCCGTGGCCGGGACGTCTGTATGCGGTCGGATCGGTGCTCACGGGCGCGGGGAGTGCGGCCATTGTCGTTTTGTGGGCCGAGCGGTTCACCTCTTTTGGGCCGCGGCGACTCGTACACTGTTTTGTTGCCGCTGTGCTCGCAGCAGTGGTCGCCTATATTGCGCTCATGTTTCTGCCGACGCTCTTGTTCCAGTGTCTGACCGCGTGCATGCCCCTGGTCGGCATGGGCATCTACATGGCTCAGGAGCAGAAGAGCCCACGAGTTCCCCTCGGATTCCGCAACGTGGCCGTGCGCGGGCCGGTGCCGTGGATGCTCGTGGCCATCGCCCTGCTGTTCGGCCTGTCCTTCGGGCTGATGAAAGGGCTCTTAGCGCCGGCAACACCCCAGTGGATAGAACTGCGCGACTGGCTGAACGTCGTGGCCATCGCAGGTGCTGCCGTGGCGGTCTATGTCACCATGGCGGTGCTTAAGATGGATTTCGACCACCTCACCTATCAGGTGGCGTTGCCGCTCATGGCCGCTGGGTTTCTCTTTCTGCCGCTTCACGAGCCCTATTCCATCATCGGCACGGCGGTGCACCAGTTCGGCTACCAGTATTTCTACATCGTGCTCTGGGCCATTTGGTCGACTGTTGCGGCCCACGAGAAGGTTCCTGCGGCGTGGATCGTGACGTTGGGGCTGCTTGCCATCCAGCTGGGCCAGCTCGCCGGCTCCCTCGGGGCCGATGTGGCGCTCCACTGTATCTCGAGCGACTTAGGCAAGGCCATGATCTCGTCCAGTTGCATTTTCGCTATCCTTTTGGCGAGTCTTTTCGTTTTCGGAAGCCGCTCTGCCAGTACCGCCTGGGGCTACGTGCGGCCGATGGAAGAGATAGAGGAGGCGGGCGGATCTACCGAGGCGGCCATCGAGGCCCTCTCGCGCCGGTTTCGTCTCACACCGCGAGAAAGCGACGTGTTCGCCCTTTTAGCCCGCGGACGCAACCGTGCCTTCATCTGCGCCGATCTTGTCATTGGCGAGGAGACGGTGAAAAGCCACGTGAAGAGCATCTATCGCAAGCTGGCGGTGCACTCCCAGCAAGATCTCATCAACCTCGTGGAGGAAGAGCGCGCAAACCGTTGATGCACGGCCCCAGCACTTTCAAACGTTTCTATGGCAGGCGCACAATATAGGGTACAATAGCGGGCATGACTGATTTGATGCAGACAACCCTCACTGCGCCCGACGGGGTCGATATGGCGCTTGTGGTGGGCGAGGCCGATGGGATGCTCCATCTGATGGAGGAGTCCTTCGACGCTCGCATTACGGTGCGCGGCGACACCGTGGCGCTGTCGGGCGATGCCATCGAGGTGCAGCAGCTTACCGCGCTTCTCACCGATTTGTTCCGCGTAGTAGCCCAGGGCGACGTGCCCGATACCGATTCCGTACGCCGTTCCATCGAACTTGTGCGCCGTGCCGAGTTCGCGCCGTCGGCCCTGCGCGACGACGTGCTGCTCAGCTACCGCGGCCGGGCCATCCGCCCGAAGACCGCCGGTCAGAAGCACTATGTCGACGCCATCCGCAACAACACCGTCACCTTTGCCATCGGACCTGCGGGCACGGGTAAGACCTACCTGGCCATGGCCATGGCAGTGGCGGCCTTAAAGCGCAAGGAGGTCGGCCGCATCGTGCTGTCGCGCCCCATCGTGGAGGCCGGCGAGAACCTGGGCTTTCTGCCCGGCACTCTCTTCGAGAAGGTGGATCCCTACATCCGTCCGCTCTACGACGCGCTGTACTCCATGTTCGACACGGAGAAAGCGTCTTCGCTTATCGAGGCCGGCGTCATCGAGATAGCTCCTCTGGCTTTCATGCGAGGTCGCACCTTGAACGACGCCTTCATCATCTTGGACGAGGCTCAGAACACCACGCCCGAGCAAATGAAGATGGCGCTCACCCGCCTGGGCTTCGGCTCGAAGATCGTCGTGACCGGCGATATATCCCAAATTGATCTGCCGCGGGGCCAAAGCGGCCTCGTGCAGGTGCGCTCCGTGCTGGAGGGCATCGACGACATCGCGTTCTGCGATCTCACCGGAAAGGACGTCGTGCGACATTCGCTCGTCGCCACCATCGTGGCGGCCTACGAGCGCGCGGCGGGAAAGGCCTGATTCCATGGACATCCTGATCACCTTCAACCACGGCGAGGAGGAGCTGGCCGAGCTGCCCCTGGCCTCTCTCGCCCAATTTGTGTTGAAGAACGAGGGGAAGCCGGCGAACACGGAGGTGTCCATCAGCTTTGTGGACAACGCCACCATCGCCGAGTTGAACGAGCGCTTCCGCGGCATCGAGGGTCCCACCGATGTGCTCTCTTTCGAGTGCGACAACATAGCCGATGACATGACGGCCGCCGACGGACCCGCATGTCCGGTCTACGAGCTCGGCGACATCATTATCGCGCCCGATGTGGCGGCCACTCAGGCCGAGGAGTACGGAAACTCCTTCGAGCAGGAGGTGAGCCTGCTTCTGGTGCACGGCCTTCTGCACCTGTGCGGCTACGACCACATCCGCGACGACGAGGCCGAGGTGATGGAGGCCCGCGAACGTGAGCTGCTGACCGCCTGGTCCGAGCGTAACCTGCCACCCATCGACGAGAACCGCTAGGGCCTCATGCCCGCAGACCGCGAACAGCGCGCTGCCGACCCCGGCGCCGATCGGAACGCCACGGGCGGTACCGGCCGCACCGACAGCCGCAAGCGCCCCGATCGGTTCGTGCGCCGGGCGGCTGACAGCCGTGCCTGCGGCGAGGGGCGCTTCTCCTTGGCCTGCGCCTTTCGCTGCGCCGCTCGCGGTATCGGCTACGCCTTCACTTCCCAGCGCAATCTGAAGATCCAGCTGATCATGGCCATCGTGGCCGTGGCAGCTGGGTTTGCTCTGGGCATCTCGCGAGAGGATTGGCTTGCCATTGTGCTGGCCATCATGGTGGTGGCCGTAGCCGAAGTGGTGAACACCGCCGTGGAATCGGTGGTCGACCTGGCCAGCCCCCGCTGGCACGAGCTGGCCCGCGCCGCCAAGGACGCCGGCGCTGGCGCTGTGCTCATCGCGAGCGCAGGTTCGGTGGCGGTGGGACTCATTGTGTTTCTGCCCCGTCTCGCATCGCTGCTCGCAGGCTGAGCCGAACGTACATTCTCCGTAAGGAACCGCGGCTCGCACGGCCGCCCTAACTGAAAGGACCGTTGTGGATCTGGACGCCTACTTTGCCGAGAATCCCATGGGAGGATCGTTTCCCACCAGCCCCGACTTCAAGAGCGGCTTCGTGACGCTGGTGGGTCGCCCCAACGCGGGCAAGTCCACGCTCTTAAACGCCATCATGGGCAAGAAAATCGCCATTACCTCGAACACCGCCCAGACCACCCGCCACCGCTTCCGCGCCGTGCACACCACCGACGAGGCCCAGATGATCATCGTGGACACGCCGGGCCTGCACAAGCCCAAGGACGCCTTGGGCGAGGAGCTGAACACGAGCGCCATCAAGGCCTTGGAGGACGTGGATGTGGTGGCTATGCTCATCGACGCTTCGCAGCCCATCGGCAAGGGCGACGAGTGGGTGGCCGAGCAGGTGCGCGCCGCGAAAGGGTCGGCGAAGATCTGCGTGCTCTCGAAAACCGACCTGGCCAGCGACGCCCAGATCAGCGCCCAGCGCGAGGCGGCCGAGCGGCTCTGCGATTGGGACGCCATGGTGGGCCTGTCGTCGGCCACGGGCCGCAATGTGGACGCCTTTGTGGAAGAGGTGGAGTTCCTGCTGCCCGAGGGTCCGGCATGGTTCCCCGCCGATATGGAGACCGACCAGCCCCTGGAAGTCATGGTGGCCGAGTTCATCCGCGAGAAGGTGCTGCGCAATTTCTTCGATGAGATCCCGCATGCTATCGGCGTGGGCATTGAGGAGATGGAATTCGAGGAGCCCAACCTGTACCGCATCTACGCTGTCATCTACGTGGAGCGCGACAGCCAGAAGGGCATCATCATCGGCAAGCGCGGCGCGGCTATCAAGCGCATCGGCACCGAGGCTCGCAAGGACCTCGAGCTGCTTTTGGGCGCGAAGGTGTTTCTGGACCTGTCGGTGAAGGTGAAGAAGAACTGGCGTCGCGACGCGAACCAGATCCGTCGCTTCGGTTACGGGGAGGGGCTGTAGGGCAGACGACATCGTATCTGTCCAGCCGGGCCGCATCCGATGCCGCAGACAGGAAGGCGGCGACCGCTCTCGTTCCCGCTTTCCGAATTTGTTGTCGGTATGGTGTCGGGCCATGGTGGAATGAGGCCCACTTGGGCTACAATCTCTCTCAATTGCGTATTCAATGAGGAGAACCGTCGATGAAATGCCCCCACTGCTCCTATGACAACCTCGATGATGCCCCGTTCTGCGAGCAGTGCGGGCATGTCTTCCTGTCCAGCGACCGCGTACCCGAAGTGCCTGATCCGGCCGATCTGGAGCGTCGCCGCGGCGAGGCTCTCGACTCCGTCCCCCCCATCGTGCAGGTGCCCGATATCGCGCCCGCCGATACAACCGGCGTGATTCGCCCCCGTCCCTCAGTTCCCGAGGTCGTTCCTGACGCTACCGGGCCCTTGGGCCGCTCTTCCGTGGCCGATCTGGCAGATCCGCTGCCTGAGCCGCCTCGTGAGCCCGATTTCTCCGGTTTCGAGCGCTTGGTCGACTCTAGCTATGTGCCGCCGGCGGCTACAGCCGGCGATACAGCCGAGATTCCCGTTATTCGCGACGAATACGTGCCCCACGCTCGCAACTACACGTTGGGTCTTTCCCCGCGCGAACAGCGCAAACGCGATCGTGAGCAGCGCAAGCTGGAGAAGAAGTTCGCGAAGGCGCAACGCAAGGAAGAGGCCAAAGCTGCGAAAGAGGCCGCTCGCGAAGCCGAGCGCGCCGAGCGCGAAGCGGCTCGGGCCGCCGAAGAGAAGCGGCGAGCCGCGGCCCTGGCAGAGCAGGCCGATGTTACCGAGCCGACCGTGTCCGGGAGCCAGTCGAGCACGCCGACCGGCGACACCTCCGCAAGCACAACGGGCGCTGTGGGTACTGTGGGCGCTACGCAGCAGAGTGGATCTTTGCCGCTTTGCGATAATGCCCCGGAGGCGTCCGGCGATTCCGCACCCGGGCTGCCCGCCTCGCAGACCGAGCAGCTTCCGGCAGCCACGGCGGCGCTCCCCGTTGCCGACCTGGATGCCGTGCTCATGACCGGCGACGGGGTGGTAAGTCTGTTCGAGAACTCCACGCGCCGTCGCGCTCGCAGCGATCATCAGAGCGGTCCGCTCGAGCTCCCCGGCGCCGAGCAGGGCATCGTGGTGGCTGGCGAGCGCGGCATCGAAAGCGCTTGCGGCCAGGAAACCACCTCGCTCGGCCCATCTGATCTCGCGGTAGCAGGGGAGCGCTCTCTCGACGCCACGGCCCCCGACGATGCGAAGGCCGAAGGCGTCGCTCCGGCCACACCCTTGGCCCCCACGGCTTCGGCCGCCACGAAAGAGGCAGCCGTAAACGCCGACGAGAGCGCGCCGAAGGCAGCTGCGAACGCCGATGCGGCGGCTCCTCAGGCGAGCACCGTCTCGTCCACCCGCAAAACTGGCGGCTCCTCCGCCTCGAGGGGCAGCGCGTCTGTTTCCGCGCCTCGGCCAAAGCGCTCGAAGGCGCCGGTGGTCATCGCGGCCGTCGCCGCCCTCGCCATTGCGCTGCTTCTCGTGGCAGGGGGCACCTATATGGCCGAGATATGGGGCGGAAAGACGCTGCCCGACGTAGTGGGGCTCTCCCAGGACGAGGCAACCGCGGCCCTGGCCGACAAGGGGTTCGGCGCTGAAGTGACCGAGGTGAAGTCGGACGAGGCGGCCGGCACGGTGCTTTCCGAGACCCCGGGCGCAGGCGCCCGTGTCGAGGAGGGCGCGACGATCGCCCTTGAGGTGGCGATTCCTCGCGTGATCCCCGCGGTCAAGGGCATGACGCGCGATGAGGCTGTCGCCGCCCTCGAGGCGGAGGGCTTCACCGCCATCGAGTATAAGGAGAAGAAGTCGAACAAGGCCGAGGATACCGTGCTGAAGGTGTCACCCAAGGCTGAAACCGAAGCGGTATCCACTGAGCCGATCACGCTCACCATTGCCGTGCCCTACACGGTGCCCGATGTGGAGGGCCTCGATGCCGAGGCTGCCAAGCAGGCGCTGGCCGACGAGGGCTATGAGGTGACCAAGCTGTGGTCCTATACCGAGGATGTTCCCGAGGGCACCGCGCTGTCCACCGATCCCGAGGCGGGCACCCAGTTTGATACCGGCTCGGACGTGACCCTCTATATTGCGAAATCGCGCGCCGCCGAGCTTGTCGGCCTGGCCGAGTCCTTCCTGCCCGGCGCGAGGCTGAAGAATGCCGACGGCCGCTACATCATCGACAGCGTGCAGAGCGTCACCTATGCCGGCGACAACGTAGTGCGCTACACCTGCGAAGCCCACCAGTACGAAGATGTGGTGCTGCCCTTCGGGCGCGGCACGACCCGGGTGGAAGACGACAAGCGCGTAACGCTCGAGGGCAGCCTCACCTTCAACGACGACAACGAGGTGACCACGGCCGATCCTGCCATCAAGTACTAGGGAAGGGAAGCGTCGTGGCCCAGCCCACCTATTCGTTGCGGGCCCTCGTGCTCAGACGTACGAAACTGGGGGAGAGCGACCTCATTCTTACCATGCTCGGCGCCGACGGCTCGCTTGCAAAAGCCGTGGCAAAGGGGGCGCGCAAGCCGAAGAGCTCGTTCGCGGCCCGTACCGAGCCCCTCTGCGTAGCCGATCTCCTGCTTGCCCGCGGGCGCAGTCTTGACATCGTGAAGGAGGCGCGGCTCGCATCCGCCCATGACGGCCTGCGTCGTACCGTCGAGGGATCGGCGGCGGCCATGCCCGTTCTCGAGCTGTTGGGGCGCATGGCTCAACCGTCCTTGGCGAATCCGCGCCTGTTTCAGGTGGCCGACCGCGCCCTGAACGTCATGGACAGCGCCGACGACGGGCACCGCCTGGCAGTTGCAGCGGCCTGCCTGCTGAAGATCCTTGCATTCTCGGGGCTCAAGCCCAGCCTGGAGGTATGCATCGGCTGTGGCGAGTCCGTGGAGCTGCAGGAGGGGCAGCGTGTGCCCTTCTCGGCTATCGAGGGCGGTGTGGCCTGCGCCGCGTGCCGTCCCTCCTTCGAAACCGAGCCGGTGGACGCGGCCACGCTCTGCTGGGGCCAGTACTTCCTCGGCAGCACCTTCGACGACATCGCTGCCGGCCCAGCCGACCTTTCGGCCACCTTCGCCGTGCTGCATCTCGTGCAGGCCCTCGTGCGAGCGCATGTGGGAAGCCCGTTGAAGTCCCTTGAGTTCCTCTTCACGAGCGGTTTGTTCTAGCTGCGGGGCATGACGCACAGGCAGCGCGGGCGCGCGGCGGCTGGCGGAGGGGTGGTGCTGTCCCGAGCCGCCGCACCGCCTGTGCAGAAACCGTGTCGCTCGCGGAATTGACGCTTGTACGGGTCTTGCTGCTCGCCTATACTGGGCAAGCTGTGCAAACAGCCCATCGGCTCCTAGCCCGAATGCGCCACCCGCTTTCCCGCTCGGACCCGACGGCATATCAGGGCCGCAGAAGGCGGCGAAGGGGCGGGCTCCATGTCCGCAGAAGAAAGGTGGCACGAACATGGCCAATCGCGACAGCATCTCCCGCGAGCGCACCGCCGAGCTCATCAAGGAGTTCGGCAAGAACGATCAGGACTCCGGCTCCGCCGAGGTCCAGGTTGCGATCCTCTCCGAGCGCATCCGCAACCTCACTGAGCACCTGAAGGTTCACAAGAAGGACAACCACACCCGTCGAGGCCTCATGATGCTCATCGGTAAGCGCCGCGGTATGCTGAAGTACATCAAGAACCGCAACATCGAGGAGTACCGCGAGCTCATCAAGAAGCTCGGTATCCGCGACAACATCTAGTTCGAGCAGGTTCGGGGCCCCGCGGGGCCCCGTTTGCTGTATAGAGCGGTCGCAGCGCGCATGAGGCGAGCGCGGTCGCGGAGACGGGGGAATATAAGTAGCCCGTCGCCGAAGGAAGCTTCCGCGCAATGAGGCGCGGGGGAGAAGAGAAAGAAAGCGCTATGACCAAAATTGTCGAAGAATTCGAGCTGTACGGCAAGCAGTACCGCCTGGAAACGGGCGAGCTGGCCAAGCAGGCCACGGGCGCGGTGCTCGTCACCTGCGGCGAGACCAGTGTGCTGGTGACCGCCGTCGTCTCCAACCAGGAGAAGGACTACGACTTCTTCCCGCTCACGGTGGACTACATCGAGAAGATGTACGCCGTGGGCCGCATTCCCGGCGGCTACCTGAAGCGCGAGGCGAAGCCCTCCGATCACGGCACGCTCGTGGCCCGCATGGTGGACCGCCCCATCCGCCCCGGTTTCCCCGACGGCTACAAGAACGAGGTGCACATCGTCGCCACGCCGCTCGTCATCGACGGCGAGAACCTGCCCGACACCATCTGCGTGGCCGGCGCCAGCGCGGCCCTGCTCGTGGGCGGTGCGCCCTTCGACGGGCCGGCCGCCTGCGTGCGCATCGGCCGCTCCACCGAGACCGGCGAGTTCATCGTGAACCCCACCAACACCGAGATGGAAACCTCCGACCTGGAGCTGACCATCGCCGGTACCGCCGACTACATCTCCATGGTGGAGGCCGGCGCCGACGAGATCTCCGAGGACGATATGCTGGCCGCCATGACCTTCGGCCAGGAGGCCATCGCCGCCTTCTGCGAGAAGCAGGCAGCCTTCCTCGCCAAGGTGAACCCCACTCCCATGGACTACACCATTCACGTTGCCGACCCGTCGGTGGCCGAGCGCGTGGATGCGCACCTGGCCGAGATGTCCGCAGCCCTGAAGGACGCCGATAAGGCCGCCCGCATGCAGAAGGTGGAAGAGCTCAAGGCCTCCATCATCGAGAACGACTTCACCGAGGAAGAGCGTGTGGCTTGGGGCAGCGACATCAAGGCGGCGTTCAAGTCCCTCGAGAAGCGCGCCATGCGCGCCATGATCATCGAGACCGGCGAGCGCGTCGACGGCCGCACCCCCGACGAGATCCGCCCGCTTCACATTGTGCCGGGGTATCTGCCCCGCGTGCACGGCTCGGGCCTGTTCCAGCGCGGTCAGACCCAGGTTCTGTCGGTGTGCACCTTGGGGATGCTGAACGAGTGGCAGCGCCTCGACACCATCTGGCCTGAAGAGGGCAAGCGCTACATGCACCAGTACAACTTCCCGCCCTACTGCACCGGCGAGACCGGCCGCATGGGCGCTCCGAAGCGTCGCGAGGTGGGTCATGGCGCCCTGGCCGAGCGCGCCATTCTGCCCGTGCTGCCCGATACCGACACCTTCCCCTACGCCATCCGCGTGGTGAGCGAGGTGCTGGAGTCCAACGGCTCGTCTTCCATGGCCTCCACTTGCGGCAGCTGCCTGGCTCTCATGGATGCCGGCGTGCCGATCTCGGCTCCCGTGTCCGGCGTGGCCATGGGACTTATCAAGGAGGGCGACGATGTGGTCGTGCTCTCCGACATCCAGGGCATCGAGGACTTCCTCGGCGACATGGACTTCAAGGTGTGTGGCACGCCCAACGGCATCACCGCCCTGCAGATGGACAACAAGGCGAAGGGTCTTTCCGTCGAGATTCTGGCCCGCGCCCTCAAGCAGGCCCACGAGGGCCGCGCGTTCATCCTGAACGCCATGCTTGAGACCATCGACGGCCCGCGTGCCGAGATGAAGGAGACCGCGCCGCGCATCGAGACCATCAAGATCCCCGTGGATAAGATTCGCGACGTCATCGGTTCGGGCGGCAAGGTCGTCCGCGGCATCCAGGAGGAGACCGGTGCCTCCATCGACATTCAGGAGGACGGCACCATCCATGTGGGCGCCGTGTCCGGCACCGCCATGGAGGCCGCCAAGGCCATGATCCTCGGCATCGTGAAGGAGCCCGAGGTGGGCGAGGAGTTCGAGGGCGAGGTCGTGGGCATCAAGGACTTCGGCGCCTTCGTGAAGCTCACTCCCGGCAAGGACGGTCTGCTCCATATCTCGCGCGTGGCCAACGGTCGCGTGGGCAAGGTTGAGGACGTGCTGAACCTGGGCGATGTCATCAAGGTCGTTGTGCTGGAAGTGGATCCGAAGACCGGCAAGATCTCGCTGGATCGCCTGGACAAGCCGGACGCTCCCGAGGGAAGCGCACCGGCCCGCCGCGAGGACCGCGGCCAGGGCGAGCGTCGCGAGCGCCGCGGCGAGGACAACCGTCCCGGTCGTGCCGGCCGCACCCCGCGCCGCCGCCACGAGAGCAACTAGCGCACCTGGAAGAGCCGCCTTCAACTGCGGCTCTTCTTCTTTGGCTTCTCGTTGCGAGTCGTCGCTGGTCGGAGCTGCGGGGTACTCTGATTCGCTCAGACAGTCCTCGCTTTGGAGAACAGGACATTTAGTCCTGTTCTCGTCGCTGTGGAACTCGCTCGGTCAGAGCACCCCGCAGCTCCTCTACGCTCTCACATTGCTGTATTCTTTTATCACTTGCTTTGTTGTAGCTCTTTTTCTATGAGGAGATTTGAGATGATTCGAGTTGCTGTAGCCGGGTGCGCCGGCCGGATGGGGAGTGCTGTCGTGGATGCCGTCACGGCGGCTGACGACATGGAAGTGGTTTGCGGCATCGACCCGCACGGCACGGAGTCCGAGGGCGCTTTCCCGGTGTTCGCCTCGGTGGCCGAGGCGCTTGACGCCGTGGATGCCGACGTGCTCGTCGATTTCACCCAGCCCTCCGTTGTGGCCGGCAACCTGGCTGTGGCGCTGCCTGCCGGGGTGGACTGCGTCGTGGGCACCACGGGCCTGTCCAACGAGACGCTCGAGCAGCTGGCTGCTGACGCGGCGCCGGGCACCTGCCTGTTCTACGCGCCGAACTTCACCACGGGCGCAGTGCTCATGATGGAGTTCGCGAAGGCCGCGGCGCCCTATTTCCCCGAGGCCGAGGTTATAGAGTTTCACCACTGCAATAAGAAAGACGCGCCCTCGGGCACTGCCGTGCGCACGGCGCAGCTCATCGCCGAGGCCCGCGCTCCTCGCGTCAGCGAAGCGCCCGGGCGCGAGACCGAGATGCCCGGAGCCGAGGGCGCGCGCGGCGCGCTCGTCGATGGCGTACCGGTGCACGCCGTGCGCTCTATGGGCTATGTGGCCAGCCAGGAAGTCGTCTTCGGCTCGCTCGGCCAGACGCTCACCATCCGCCACGACTCGTGGGACCGCACCTCCTACATGCCCGGTGTGCTCTTGGGCATCCGCAGCGTGGGGGAGCGCTCCGGCCTCATCGTGGGCCTCGAGACCTTTATGGGCTAGCTGCGACTTTCGATTGATCGCGGGGGAGGGTGGCCTCTGGACAGACGGCCGCCCTCCTTGTGCGTTTGGCGAACTTACGGCTGGCCCCGTTCTCCAAGGCGAACATCAGTGGCATAATGGGGCCGATGTTGAAATGCACCGGCGCCCGTTGGCACCGCGGCTTTTGCCTAAGGAGATGCACCATGGAATTTAAGCGCGATCCCCGCTTCGGCCGTCTCATCCCGGCTATGGTCACGCCCTTCGACCAGAACCTCGAGCTCGATCTGGATCGTGCCCAGCAGCTGGCCGACCGCCTTGTCGCCGGCGGCGTGGATGCCATCATCGTGAACGGCACCACCGGCGAGAGCCCCACAGTCTTCTACCCTCAGAAGCTCGAGCTCTTCCGTGCCGTGGTGAAGGCCGTGAACGGCCGCGTGCCGGTTATCGCGAACGTGGGCGACAACTGCACCGCCGATACCGTCTATTTTGCCCAGGATGCGGGCAAGCTCGGGGTAGACGGCTTCATGTGCGTGGTCCCGTACTACAACAAGCCCCCGCAGGAGGGTCTGTACCGTCATTTCAAGACCATCGCCGACTCCACCGACATGCCCATCATCCTCTACAACATCCCGGGCCGCTGCTCCATCAACATGGAGGCCGAGACCACCCTGCGCCTGGCCCACAACTGCGACAACATCGTGGCCATCAAGGAGGCCTCGGGCAACATGGAGCAGATCAAGGCCATCATCGACAACGCGCCCGACAAGTTCGACGTGTACTCCGGCGACGACTCCGCCACCCTCGACATCATGCGCTTGGGAGGCGCCGGCGTCATCTCCACTATCGCCAATGTGGCACCTGAGCGTATGAAGGAGATTGTGGAGCTGGCCGCCGCCGACTCGTGGGAGGCGGCCGAAGAGGCCAATGCGGCGCTGCTTCCCCTCATGACGGGGCTCTTCGCCACGGCGAACCCCATTCTCGTAAAGGAAGCGCTGAAGCTCATCGGCTTCCCCGTGGGCGGCGTGCGCCTGCCCTTGGTGGACGCCACGCCCGAGCAGTCGGCCACGCTAGCCGCTATCATGCGCGAGGTCGGCGTGCTGGCCTAGCGAGCGTTTCACGGAAACGGTTGACGCCGGACCGCCTCAGGCGGACCGGCGTTTTTGCAAGATACTCACTGATAGGACAAGGAACTTTATGACCAACGACAACCAAGAGAAAAACGACAGGAACGGGAAGACCGCTTCCTCCCAGAACGGATCCCAGGGCAACCGCGGCCGCCGTAACGGCAACAACAACGGCAACGGCAACCGTAAGAACAATACCTCCTTCAAGCGCGTGAACCTGGAGCGCAAGCGCCCGCAGCTCTCGCGCGGCGAGGGAGCCGACGGCGCCAACCGCGCCGATACCCGCAAGTCACGTCGCGGCTCGAAGGCATCGAAGGATCCGAACGCCAAGCTGCGCATCATCCCGCTTGGCGGTCTGGATGCCATCGGCAAGAACATGACCGCCTTCGAATGCGGCAACGATATGATCTTGGATGATGCGGGACTCATGTTTCCCGACGACGACCATCCGGGCGTCGACCTCATCTTGCCCGACTACACGTATGTGCTGGAGAACGCCGACAAGCTGCGCGGCATCATCATCACCCACGGGCACGAAGATCACACCGGCACGCTGCCCTACCTGCTGAAAGACCTCGATCGCACGGTGAACATCTACGCCACCAAGCTCACCCTGGGGCTTATCGAGGGCAAGTTCGCCGAGCACAAGATCAAGAACGCGAAGCTCATCGAGATCAAGTCGGGCGAGGAGATCAAGCTCGGCTGCTTCAAGGTAGACTTTTTCGCTGTGAACCACTCCATTCCGGGAGCCGTGGGCCTGTTCATCCAGAGCCCGGCCGGCAACGTGCTTCACACGGGCGACTTCAAGCTGGATCAGACGCCCATCGACGGTGTGACCACCGACTTCGCCGCCATCACGCGCTTTAGCGAGCAGGGGGTCGATCTCATGATGAGCGACTCCACCAACGCCATGAACCCCAACTTCACGCCGAGCGAGGCCGAAGTGGGAAAGACCCTCGAGCAGATCATCTCCCAGGCCAAGGGCCGCGTCATCATCGCCAGCTTCGCGAGCCACATCCATCGCATGCAGCAGATCTGCGACGCGGCGGTGAAGAACGGCCGCAAGGTGGTCGTTACCGGGCGCTCCATGATCCAGAACACCGACATCGCCCGTCGTCTGGGCTATTTGAAGATCTCCGACGACAATCTCATCGACGCCTACGATATGAAGGGCATTCCGGCCGATCAGATCGTCATCATGTGCACGGGCAGCCAGGGCGAGCCCCTGAGCGCGCTCGGTCGCATCGCCAACGGCGAGCACAAGACCATCGAGATCGAGGAGGGCGACACCGTCATCATCTCGGCCACGCCGGTACCGGGCAACGAGAAAGCTGTGACCCGGGTCATCAACTCGCTGGCCAAGATCGGCGCCGATGTGTACGACAAGAGTCGCGGCAAGGTGCACGTGTCGGGCCATGCGGGCGCTGAGGAGCTGAAGATCATGCTCACCCTCGTGAAGCCCAGGGCCTTCATGCCGGTGCACGGCGAGGCCACCCACCTGCGGGCCCACGCGAAGCTGGCCGAGGCCACCGGCGTAGATGCCGAGAACATCTACATCCTGGAGAACGGCGATTCGCTGGAGCTGTCGGCCATGGGTATTCAGCGAGGCGAGGGCGTTCCCTCGGGTATCGTCTACGTGGACGGCCTGTCGGTGGGCGACACCTCCCAGGACGTGCTCGACGAGCGCAATACCCTGGGCAACCAGGGCTTCGCCAGCGTAGCCGCCGCAGTGGACATAAAGAACAAGCAGGTGGTGGGCGAGGTGCAAGTGTCCATGCACGGCATCACCGGCGGTGACGACTATTACCTGGCCCATGAGGCCGAGAACACCGTCGCCGGCGCCCTGCGCAAGGCGCTCTCGAAAGGCGCTGGCGCCAAGGAGCTGCGCAAGGCCGCCCGTGACGCCCTGCTGTCCCTCTTGTGGGAGCGCACCAAGCAGCGCCCCATGGTGGTCGTGAACATCCTGGAGGTCTAGAGTTTTCCATGGCCCGTCACTCGCAATCCAAAAACGCAGCTTCATCGAAAAACGCGAGCGGCGCGGTATCGAAAAGCGGCACCCGCCGACCCCTCTCGGCGGCACGGAGCCGCGCCGTCGAGCCGGCGCCCCGCATTTTGGACGATCGCACCCGCCGCGATATGGTGGGTGTAGGCTTCATTCTGCTCGGCGTCGTGCTGTTCATCGCGGCCGTGGCGCCTACCGGAGCCATCGTCACCTCGTTTTTGTCCGAGTCGCTCCACCTTGTATTCGGGGTGGGATGCTACATCATGCCCTTCTTCCTTATCGCTGTCGGCGGTACGGTGCTCTACCGCAAGGAGAGCGAGCGCATGTCGCTGCGCATCACGGTGGGCCTCGGCCTCATTCTCGTAGCGCTGCTCGGCATCATCGCCCTATTCACGCCTATCGGCAATACAGGACCTGAGCACTTGTTCGACTACGAAGCGCTCATCACCCACGGCGGATACGTGGGTGCCGCCCTCGCTTGGGTGGGCCTCACCCTGTTCGGCGGCATCATCTCGGCCATCCTGCTTCTGGGCGTCGCTTTGGGAGGTGTCATCGTCATCGGGTTCTCCGTCTCGGCTTTCATCGAGAAAGTGCGTGCACGCCACGAGGCCGACCTGGCCGCTCAGGCACCGTATCTTCCCGAAGCGCTGTTCGGCGCCGTGAAACGCGGCGGTCATGTCGTGCGCCACGGATTGGGCCGCGTGTCGGAGGAAGTCCCGCAGCCGCCGGATGCCACCGTGATGCGTCCGGCCGCCATGACGGCGCGCCTGTCCATGGAGGAGCAGCCCCGCCGGCGCAGCCGTCCCCTCGATGGCGCGCGCACCGCAGCCGTGGGCACGCCCTCCGACATGGCGGCGGCAGCCGATCCCGCCGCCACCGGCGCGGTAACGCGGCAGCTCGGCGTCGACCCGGCTGCTGTGGCCGCAGGGCGTACCGTGAACCTCACCGCGCCCGATCCGCGCGAAGTCGGTGCCGTGGAGGACATTTCTGCCGCCGCACCGGCGCGGCCCATGACCCGCAAGCTCGGGAAGAAAGCCGCGGAGCCGGAGCCTGCGGCAAAGCCCGCATCGGCCAACCCCCGCAAGAAAGCCGCCAAGCCGAAGCCTAAGGCCGCGGCAGCCCAACCGGCGCCTTCGCGGGACGGCTTCCAGCTGCCCTCGATGGATCTGCTCGCCACCGGCGACGGTACCCGCCGCGGTTCCACCGAAGAAGAATTGCGCCAGGTAGCCGCCGAGCTGCAGGGCACGCTCGAGGACTTCGGCGTACTCGCCAGCGTGGTCGGCTGGGTGGAAGGGCCCACGGTCACGCTGTTCAAGGTTGATCTGCCCTCTGGCGTGCGCGTAAGCAAAGTCACCAACCTCACCGATGACATCGCGCTCGCACTCGCTGCTCCCGGCGTGCGCATCTTCGCCCCCATCCCGGGTACGAACTACGTGGGCATCGAGGTGCCCAACCGCAAGCGCCAGATGGTGTACCTGCCCGAAGTGCTCGCCTCGGCGGGGGAGGGTCCCCTGCAGGTGGCCATCGGCGAGGACGTGGAGGGCCACGCCATCGTGCACGATCTGGCCAAGATGCCCCATGTGCTTATCGCCGGCACCACCGGCTCGGGCAAGTCCGTTGAGGTGAACGGTATGATCATGTCCATCCTCATGCGGGCGACTCCGGCCGAGGTGCGCTTCATCATGGTAGACCCCAAGCGCGTGGAATTCGCTCCTTATGAGGGCATTCCGCATCTGTACGTGCCCGTGGTCACCGAGTGCCGCGAGGCCTCGAGCGCGCTTTCCTGGGCCGTGGCCGAGATGGAACGGCGCCTGAAGATGTTCTCGAAGTGCGGCGTGCGCAACATCATCTCCTTCAACGAGAAGGCGAAGGCCGCCGTGGCGGCCGCCGATGCGGCTGAAAAAGCCGGCCAAGAAGCGCCCGAGAACCCCTACGGCGAACCGATTCCTTATATCGTTATCGTCATCGACGAGCTCGCCGACCTCATGATGAACGTCGGCAAGGAGGTGGAGTTCTCCATCAGCCGCATCGCCCAGCTGGCGCGCGCCGCGGGCATCCATCTCATCATCGCCACCCAGCGCCCCTCCACCAACGTGGTTACGGGCCTCATCAAGGCGAACATCACCTGCCGTATCGGCCTCACCGTCGCCTCGGGTATCGACTCCCGCGTTATTTTGGACTCCACCGGCGCCGAGAACCTCATCGGCCACGGCGATCTGCTCATCGGCATGCCTGAGTATCCCAAACCCGTGCGCGTGCAAGGCCCCTATGTGTCCGACGAGGAGATTGCCGCCGTAGTGGCCCACCTGAAAAGCCAGGGCGAGCCCGATTACCATTCGGAGATCCTGAAGACCAACGTGGTCACGCTCGGTGACTCCTCGCCCTCCGGCGATGGAGGCTCCGAAGAGGACGATCCTCTTCTGTGGGAGGCTGCCGATGTGGTGGTTTCAAGCGATTTGGGGTCAACTTCCAATCTTCAACGCCGCTTGAAGGTCGGATACGCCCGGGCTGGTCGTATAATGGATCAGCTCGAAGAAAAGGGCATCGTGGGCCCGGCCAATGGAAGCCGCCCCCGCGAAGTGCTGGTAGACCAGATGGAACTCGAGACGTTGAAGGCCTTCGAGGCCCAGGACGAGGACTAGCCGTGGGCCGTCCTGCGGGTTCCGAGACGATATAGAGGAGACGAGACCGTGGCGAGACAGAATTCATTCGGGGACATGCTTCGGATGGGCCGCGAGCGCAAGGGGCTCGATTTGTCCACTGCCGCTCGCAAGCTGCGCATCCGCCCCGATATCCTGCGCGCCATCGAGGAGAGCGACTTCGCCCGCATGCCCCCGCGTGGCTACACGTCCAACATGGTGGGAGCCTATGCGCGGCTCGTGGGACTCAACCCCACCGAGGTGACGCGCGCCTATCGCGACGAGGCGCATCAGTTCGAAACGGGCCGGCGGCCCATGGACAGCCGACCCGATCGCTCCCGCAGCACCGATTCCCGGCGACCCGAGCGCTCGTCGCAGCGCCCGGGCACCCGCCGCACCGAGTATCTGGATACCCCGCGCTCTTCCCGCGCATCATCTCAGCGCGGAGGCCGCGTGCCGTCTCAGCCCCAGTACACGAACCTCGTCCAAGGGCGTCAGGCGCCGGGCATCGTGGCCAACTTGGGATCAATGCTGCCGCTCGTCGTGGTGGGCGCCATCATCATCGGGCTGCTCGTACTCGTGCTCGTGCTCGCCTTCGGTGGCGACAAGAGTCCCGCAGCCGACGACACTCCCACCGTGCCCATCTCCGGCATGCCCACACCCGCCGGCACGAGCACCGATTCCGGCAACAACGCCCAGGGTGCCGACACGCCCACGGTAGAGCCGGTCGCTCCGAAAAACGCCATCTTCAGCTACAGCGTGGCCGATGGCAAAAAGGCCTACATCGAGGTTATCGTCGACGGTAAGACCAAAGAAGCTGAAACCTACACAGGACCGAAAACCGAGGAGTACCCCGTTACCGGCGAGTTGAAGTTCGTGACCACAGCTCCGGAAGCCGTGACGATCACGGTCGACGGCGAGAAGGTCGAGCCTACGGAGAGCTCGAGCGCCAACGGCGTCTACCACTACACGCTCAACTTCGACGACGTGCTGAGCGATTGGCAGAAGGCCAACGGCGTGAAGGCGGATGCGCAAGACGCCGATGCTGACACCGACAGCAGCACCGACAAGACATCCTCCGACGAGGACGACTCGACCCAATCTGGCGATGACGGCTCTTCCACCTCGGGCGACGACGAGAACGCCGACCGCTAAGCCCGCATCCTATTTCGAACGAAAGGAACACCCATGGCCAAAGAATCCAGCTTCGATGTTGTGTCCACTGTCGATATGCAGGAAGTGGACAACGCCTTCCAGCAGGCCAAGAAGGAGATCTCCCAGCGCTACGACCTGAAGGACTCGGGCGCCGAGATCAGCCTGGATAAGAACGGCGGTACCATCACGGTGGCTGCTCCCGCCGACTTCGTCGCCTCGCAGGTGATCGATGTTATCGGCAGCAAGCTCATCAAGCGCGGCATTGATCTGACCGCCGTGAAGTGGGGCGACCCGCAGGCGGCGACCGGCGGCAGCGTGCGCCGTGTGGCCAGCATCGTCGATGGCATCGACAAGGACACGGCGTCCCTGATCAACAAGGACATCAAGGCCCAGAAGCTCAAGTGCAAGGTTACCATCGAAGGCGACAAGCTGCGCGTAAGCTCGGCGAGCCGCGACACCCTGCAGGAGGTTATCGCCTTTTTGAAGGGCCAGGACTACGGTCAGCCCCTGCAGTACGTGAACTACCGCTAGAAAGCCGTGCCCCTGTGAGTGACCAGGTTTCCCGCGCCGAAACCGGCGCCGCGGCCGATATGCCGGGCCGCATCTGCCTTATTACCATGGGCTGCGCCAAGAACGAGGTCGACTCCGCCGCTATGGCGCGCGCCCTTTCCGAAGCCGGCTACGATACCGACGCCGCCCCCGAAGACGCCGATGCGGTGATCGTGAACACATGCTCGTTTATCCAATCGGCGACCGAGGAAAGCCTCGAAGCCGTCTTCGAAGCCGCCTCGCTTCCTCGTATCAGCGAGGGGAGGGCCGCATTGATCGTGGCAGGCTGCATGCCGGCGCGCTATGGCGACGATTTGGCGAATGAGCTGACCGAGGCTCGAGCGTTTGTCCCCTGCAGCAAGGAGGACGATATCGTGGCCATCGTCGACGGGCTGCTCGGAACCGATCGCGCGGCCGCGGCTGCTCGCGGTCCTATCGCCGCGCAAGCCGCTTCCCCGGAAGGCCCGGCGTTTGCCTACGTGAAGATCTCCGACGGCTGCGACCGGTTCTGCTCCTACTGCACCATTCCCGCCATTCGCGGCCGCTACCACAGCTTCCCCTTCGAGGACATCTATCGCGATGTGGAGCGCGCCTGCGAGAACGGCACCCGGGAAATCGTCCTCATCGCCCAGGATACGGGCCGCTGGGGCGCCGACCTGCCGGACGAACGCGATCTGGCGTGGCTGATGGAAGAGCTCGCCGATGCCTTTCCCTCCCTGTGGTTCCGCGTCATGTACCTTCAGCCCGAAGGCGTGACCGATCGCTTGCTGAGGGCCATGGCCAGCCGCACCAACATCTGCTCCTACCTCGATATACCTTTGCAGCACGTGAGCACGCCCATCTTGCGCGCCATGAACCGGGCAGGCAGCGCCGAGAAGTTCCACAGTCTCATCGAGCGCATTCGCAACGCCGTGCCCGACATCACGCTGCGCACGACTCTCATCGCCGGCTTCCCGGGAGAAACCGAGGAGCAGTTCGAGGAGCTTTGCGACTTCGTAGCCGAGGAGCCCTTCGATTATGTGGGCGTGTTTCCCTATTCACGCGAGGAGGGCACTGCCGCCTTCGACCTGCCTGACCAGATCGAAGAGGACGAGAAGGCCGAGCGCGCGCAGACGCTCCGCGATGTGGCCGATGCGTGCTGCACGCCGCGCATCGCCGAGCGCATCGGACGCACCATGGAAGTGCTCGTCGAAGGCACCGAGGAAGACGGCCAGCGCTACGGACGCGCCCAATGCCAAGCGCCCGAGGTGGATGGCGTTACCTTCGTCGCCGAGGGCGAGGTTGGCGATATCGTGACAGTCACCATCGCCGATACACTGCTCTACGAGATGGAAGGGGAGTGAGTCCATGGCCGCCATTCAGCCAACCGCGCCCGAGAAGCTCTGGACGCCCGCCAATATCGTCACGCTTATCCGCATTTGCCTGGTCCCCGTATTCGTTCTTGCCATCGTGAGCCCATGGCCCGAGTGGATGGGCCTGCCCGATATCACCATGGAAGCCAAGCGCCTCATCGCGGCGGCCATCTTCATCCTCATTTCATGCACCGACTGGATCGACGGCTACCTGGCTCGCAGCCGAGGCGAGGTGACCGACTTCGGAAAGTTCATGGACCCGCTCGCCGACAAGATTCTCGTGGCTGCGGCGCTTATCGCACTGGTGGAGCTTGCCGTGCTTCCCGGTTGGCCCGTGCTTATCATCCTGGCGCGGGAGTTCATCGTGTCGGGCATTCGCATGGTAGCCGCCAGCAAGGGCGAGGTCATCGCCGCCAGCTGGTACGGCAAGGCCAAGACGGTTTTCCAGATGGTCGCCATCGTGCTCTTCCTCGCCAAAGACGCACTGGTGTTTCCCACGGCTGCTGCCGCGTTCACAAACCCACTGTTCGTGCTCTCCTGGGCGGTTATGGGCATTGCGCTCATCCTCACCATCATGTCCATGCTCGACTATCTGGTGAAGGCGCGCCATCTACTAAAGGGATCGGCGCCGAAGACCGCGCCGTCGCCCGTCGCAGCCGACATGCGGCCCACCGAGATCGCCGCACTCCAAAAGGCCATCGACGAGCGCGCTCGCGCGGTAGTGGAGAAGGCGGCCGCCAAGGGGGCAGCCGTGGGAACGGCCGAGAGCCTGACCGGCGGTCTCGTGGCGGCTACGCTCACTTCGATCCCAGGCAGCTCCGCTGTGGTGCGCGGCGGCATCGTCAGCTACGTGAACGACGTCAAGCAAGAGCTTTTGGGCGTATCGGGCGATGTGCTCTCGAGCCACGGTGCTGTCGACGAGCTCGTGGCGCTGCAAATGGCCCGCGGGGCCCTGCGCAAGCTCGACAGCGATGTCGCTGTGTCGGTGACGGGTATCGCCGGCCCGGGGGGAGCCGAGCCCGGCAAACCGGTGGGCACGGTCTGGGTCGGCTGTGCCACGGTGAAGGAAGGCCATGCCGCCTGCCACCATTTCGAGGGCGGTCGCGAGGCAGTGCGCCTTCAGACGGTACTAGCGGCCCTGCATGCTATCGAGGACGCTCTGTAGGGAGATTCTCCGAGTTAGAGAAAGCGGGATGGCGCTACCATACGCCATCCCGTTTCTTTTGCGACAGCCTCGCGGTTTGGGGGCGGCTGTCGTAGGGACAGTCCCGACATCGTTTGACGGTTGTGCGGAGCTATCATGCCATCGCATCGCCGAAACGAGTTTCTTCGCGAAGAAATCTCTTGACGATCATACGTTTGTTCGTATAATAGAAGGAAATCGGCCACTTGTTCGTATGATGGCCAGGACAAGGAGACTCCATGAACGAAGATAAAGAGAAGATGCTCAAACTCACCACGGATCAGATCGAATCGAAATTCGGCAAAGGATCCATCATGACGCTCGGCGAGGGAGGTGCCGATTTGAACATCGGCGTCATTCCCACCGGAGCTCTTCCTTTGGACGCTGCGCTCGGCATCGGCGGCGTTCCGCGTGGACGCATCATCGAGATCTACGGTCCGGAATCCTCGGGCAAGACAACGCTCGCCCTTCAGATTCTCGCCGAGGCTCAGGCTCTCGGCGGCATTGTGGCCTTCATCGATGCCGAGCACGCGCTCGATCCAGTCTACGCTGCCCGCATCGGCGTCGATATCGACGAGGTGCTCATCTCGCAGCCTGATACGGGCGAGCAGGCCCTCGAGATCTGCGACATGCTCGTGCGCAGCGGTGCCATCGACTGCGTTATCGTCGACTCGGTAGCGGCGCTCGTACCCCGTGCCGAGATCGAGGGCGAGATGGGCGATACAACGGTGGGCCTTCAGGCGCGATTGATGTCCCAGGCGCTGCGCAAGCTGGCAGGCTCGCTTTCGAAGTCGAACACCACCTGCATCTTCATCAACCAGCTGCGCGAGAAGATCGGCGTGATGTTCGGCAATCCCGAGACTACTACTGGCGGCCGCGCCCTGAAGTTCTTCTCTTCGGTGCGCATCGATATCCGCCGCATCGACTCCATCAAGCAGAACGGCGATGTGGTGGGCAACCGCGTACGCGCCAAAGTGGTGAAGAACAAGGTGGCACCGCCTTTCCGCCAGGCCGAGTTCGACCTGATGTATGGCGAGGGCATCTCGCGGGAGGGCTGCATCGTGGATATGGCTGTGGAATGCGGCGTGGCCAAGAAGTCCGGCGCCTGGTACACCTATGGCGAAGAACGACTGGGGCAGGGTCGCGAGGCCGCCAAGCAGACGCTGAAGGAGAATCCCGAGCTGCGCGAGGAGCTGGAAACTAAGGTACGCGAGGCCTACGAGATCCCGATTATCGAGGCTCCCTCTGAGGACGATTCGTTTACGCCGGCGCCCAAGACGCCGGGAAAGAAGAAGTAGCCCGTGTCCGCTCACGACGACGTACTCGCGAAGCTCAAGGCCGATATCGCTTTCATCGAGCAGTCGGGGCATAGCGCCGTCCATGATTGTCCGACTGAAAGCGCAGCAGCCGCCCGCGGCAAAGCGGGATACCGCACGCCTCCCTCCGACGTACCAGCCAAACATGCGGTAGAAGCAGAGGAACGCGGCAGCAATGTGCCGGAAAAGACCGCCGATGCCGCGTTCCAGAAAATCCTTCGCTGGGTATCTGTACGCGAGCGGTCGAGCGCCTATGTGCGTGACCGCCTTATTCGCGACGAGTATTCCCACGACGTTGTCGAAGAGGCCCTCGATCGCGCGCTGCGCGTCCATGCCGTCGACGACCGTCGTTACAGCGACGCGCTCATTCGCACGAAGCTTGCAGCCGGCCGGGGACTGCGCGATGCTGAAGCTGAAATCGAGTCTCTCGGCATCGAACCGAGCAGCCTGGATGCGTGGAGGGAACATGCCGAGCGGGGGAGGGATGCCGAGATCGATCGGGCGCTCGCCCTCCTGCAGCGTCGGCCACCGCGGGCAAAGCATCTTAGAGAGGCTGCCTTTCGAAAACTCGTCTCCCAGGGCTACAGCACTGATGTGGCATCGACGGCTGCCCGCCGATGGTCCGAAGAGACGATGCGTACGGGCGCACAATGCCCTTCGCGCGCAATGTCGTAGCAGCCGTCCGCGCGCCGTTGTCCTCTCATCTATTCGAGGGGTTCTATTCTTCGCCCCATCGGGTATACTGTTCAACGTGGCTTTTTGAGCAGATGTACCCGCTGGGGTATTTGATATAGACAACGATATACATCGAATGTCCTCGCATGCATACGCTCTTGCCCGGCCACGGGCTTTTTTTATGACATTAATTGGGCGTAAAGGCCCAGATGAAAGGAGGAATCGCGATGGATCCCCTGATGATCATCGTTATCGTCGTCGTTGCCATCGTCGGCGTCGTCCTCGGTTTCATCGTCAATCGTTTCATGGCCGCTGCATCCAACAAGCAGGCCGCCGGCGAAGCCGCCGGGCTGGTGGAGGATGCGCGTAAGCAAGCGGAGACGATGCGCCGAGAGGCAGAGATCGAGGCAAAGGACCAGGCCCTGCGCTACCGCCAGGAACTGGAAGAGGAGAAGAAGGAGCGCATGCGCGAGGTGCGCTCGGCTGAGAGCCGCGTTGCCCAACGTGAGGAAACTCTCGCCCAGCGCGAAGAGTCCCTCGATCGCCGCGTCGAATCCCTCGATGCTCGCGAGCATCAGCTCTCCTCTCTCCAGGGACAGGTCGAGCGTCGCGAGCGTGACGTGAACGAGGCCGAAAACGCCATCGAGCGTCATCGCGAAGAGGCGCAAATCGAAATCAACCAGGCCCTCGAGCGGGCTGCCGGCATGAGTCCCGAAGAGGCTAAGGCTGAGCTTCTGGAGACGATCCGCGACGATGTGACGCGTGAGTCTGCTGTCATTATCCGTGATGCCGAGACGCGCACCAAAGCCGAGGCCGACAAGAAGGCTCGCGAGATCTTGAGTCTCGCCATTCAGCGTGTCGCCGCTGACCATTCTGCGGAATCCACCGTGTCCACCATCCATATTCCCTCAGATGACCTCAAGGGCCGCATCATCGGCCGCGAGGGTCGCAACATTCGCTCCTTCGAGCAGCTGACGGGTACGAACCTCATTATCGATGACACACCCGAATGCGTCACTATCTCCTGCTTCGACCCGGTTCGTCGCGAGATCGGTCGCGTCACTATGGAGAACCTCATTGCCGATGGCCGCATTCACCCGGCCCGCATCGAGGAGATGTACGACAAGGCCGTAAAGCTCGTGAACCAGCGCGTTCAGGAGGCCGGCGAGCAGGCTTCCTTCGATGCCGGCATCCACGATTTGCATCCCGAGTTGGTGAACACACTCGGTCGTTTGCGCTATCGCACCTCGTTCGGGCAAAACGTGCTCAACCATTCGCTCGAGGTTGCATACCTCGCCTCCGTTATGGCATCCGAGCTGGGGCTCGACCCCATTCCGGTCAAGCGCGCCGGCTTGCTCCACGACTTGGGCAAGGCGGTCGATCACGAGGTCGAGGGCAGCCATGCCGTTATCGGTGCCGATTTGGCCCGCCGCTTCGGCGAGCGCCCCGAGATCGTCCACGCCATCGAGGCACACCATAACGACATCGAGCCGAACTCGGTAGTCGACGTGCTCATTCAGGCCGCCGATGCCGTGTCCGCTGCCCGTCCCGGCGCCCGTAAAGAGACGCTTGACGCCTACATCAAGCGCCTGGAGAAGCTAGAGGAAATCGCCAACGCCCATGCCGGCGTCGAGCGTACCTACGCTATTCAAGCCGGTCGCGAAGTGCGCGTCATGGTGGAGCCCGAAGTGGTCGACGAGGCTGCCTCGGTTGTGCTCGCCCATGACATCGCCCAGCAGATCGAGAACGAGATGCAGTATCCCGGCCAGGTCAAGGTCGTCGTCATTCGCGAGAGCCGTGCCGTCGACTACGCGAAGTAGTTCATGACCGATACCGATCTGTCCCATTTCATCGATACGGTTTGCGGAGAAAGCCGTCTCCGGGTCGAAGACGACCTCGGGGACGGCTTTGTACGTCTTCGCTCTTCCGAAGCCGAGCGGCGCCAGGCGGCCCAGGACATCCGGTCGAGCGAGGATATCGTCATCGAGCTTCTGCGCAATTCACGCGACGCAGGAGCTCGCCATATCTTCATCGCCACTCAGCGCACCGAGAACATTCGGCTCATCACTATCATCGACGACGGCGCGGGCATTCCCACAGCCCAGCATGCACGCATCTTCGAGCCGCGCGTTACCTCGAAGCTCGACACGGCCCATATGGACAAGTGGGGCATGCACGGGCGCGGCATGGCCCTGTACTCCATATCGGTGAACGCACGCAGCGCCCGCGTCGCCTTGTCGGCCCCGGAGAGGGGGGCGAGCATATCGGTCGAGACCGACACCCAGACGCTCGGAGAGAAAACAGATCAATCCACCTTTCCCCGTTTTGAGCCAAGCGGGGAGGGCTCGTTTGCCATGCGTGGGCCGAAGAACATCCTGCGCACGGCAGCAGAATTCGCTCTTGAGCATCGCGATGAGTGCTCGGTTTTCGTCGGCACCCCCGTTGAAATCGCCGCAACCGTCCATGCTTTCGGTGTCGCCACCACTTCGGCGGCTCTGCGCGCCTTCCCGGGCGATATCGACCGATATCCCCTCGTGAAGGCCCCTGCGCTCATCGCAACTCCCGACGAGCTGGCCGCATGGTGCGCCACGGCGGCGCTTCCGCTGTCCTCTCGCTCCGCGCGTCGTATTCTCGACGGAGTCATCGAGCCACTTTGCTCGCTGACTGATCGCTTGCAGCGCGAGAGCTTTCCCTCCACTGTTTCCAAAAGCGCACGGCGTACAAAAGGAGATGCGCGCAAACTGCGCCTTGCCGAAGAAGATGCCGATCTTCTCGCCGATGCTGTGGAGCATGCCATGGACTCCCTTGCAGGGCGGTATTACCTCGATGGGGTGGGACGTCCTCAAGTCAGTGCATCCCCTGACGCCATTCGCATCACCATTCCCATCCACAAGATGGATTAGACGGTTGTCCCTGTTGCGCCCCCTTACCCGATTGGGTAGAATAGAAACGTTTGAACACCAGGTCGCCTTACCTGAGATTCAGCATAAAACGAACCTCTAACGAACCAGCATTCACGCCCATAGGACAAGGATCAGCGACGTGTCAACCATCACAGATTCCAAGCCGGCTATCGGCTGTCTCAAGGTATCCTCGAAGTCTTCTCCCGCCTCGGTGGCGGGCGCCATCGCCGGTATGATCAAAGACGGATCCACCGTCGAGATCCAGGCTGTCGGCGCAGGTGCTGTCAATCAGGCCGTGAAGGCTGTGGCTATCTCGCGAGGCTTTCTCTCGCCGGTTGGTATCGAAATCTGCTGCATTCCTTCGTTTGCCGACATCGTCATCGACGGCGAGTACCGTACCGCTATTCGTTTTGCCGTCGAGCCGAGGGGCGGATTTGCCGCGACGGCTTCCATCACCGAGGACGCCGTCATTCTCTAAGCCAATCGATTCGGAGCGCTCATGACCACCCATTTCGAAGGGACGACCTTCTGCATCCACACTTTCGGCTGCCAGATGAACAAGCATGACTCAGAGCGCGTTGCCGGTATGCTCGAGGGGCTGGGTTCGCTGCCCGTTGGCACCATTGATGAAGCCGACATCGTCATCTTCTTGACCTGTTGCGTGCGCGAGGCTGCCGACACGCGCCTGTACGGCCAGGTCGCTTCGATGAAGAACATTCCCGTGCGCACCGACTCGCCCTACGAGAAGCGCTACATAGCCGTGGGCGGCTGCATCGGTCAGCGAGATGGCGCTAAGCTCACCGAGCAGCTTCCGCATCTCGATGTTGTTTTCGGTACGCACAACCTGGGGTCGCTGCCGGGATTGCTATCGTCGGCCATTGAAGAGAGCCGTCAGGCCGTCGAGGTGCTCGCAGAGGGCTCCGAATTCTCTTCGTCGTTGCCAAGCGATCGCGAGCACGCATGGGCCGCGTGGCTGCCCATCACCGTCGGCTGTAATAACTTCTGTTCCTATTGCATCGTGCCCTATGTGCGCGGCCGCGAGAAGTCGCGTCCTCTCGAGGATATTGCGGAAGAGGCGCGCCGTTATGCGGCCTCGGGCGTCAAGGAGATCACACTGCTCGGTCAGAATGTAAATTCCTACGGTCGCGATTTGTACGGTGAACCGCGCTTTGTCGATGTTCTCGATGCTGTCGACCAAGCTGGCATCGAGCGGCTGCGCTTTGCCACAAGCCATCCGAAGGACCTCACCGACGAGGTCATTGCCCGCTTTGGCACGCTGCGCTCTCTCATGCCGGCACTGCATCTGCCCGTCCAGTCGGGGTCGAACCGCATTCTCAAGGCCATGAACCGCCGCTATACCCGTGAGCACTATCTCGGCCTTATCGAGAAGCTGCGTGCCGTCGTACCCGACATCGCCCTCTCCACCGATATCATCGTGGGATTTCCCGGCGAGACTGAGGAAGACTTCATGGACACCTACCGCCTTGTTGAAGAGGTGGGCTACAGCCAGGTGTTCACGTTCATCTACTCCAAGCGCGAAGGCACGCCAGCGGCTGAGATGGAGGACGAAACACCTCGCGAGGTCATTCAAGAGCGCTTCGACCGCTTGGTCGATTTGGTTCAACGCAAGGCCTTCGAGGCGAACCAAGGCGAACGCGGGACAACCGTGCCCGTGCTGATCGAAGGCACCTCCAAACGCAACGGCTCCATTCTGGCGGGCAAGAGTCCCAAGAACCAGACGGTACATGCGCCGGTGCCCAACGGCCGCAATGTCGCCGATCTGATCGGCAGCATCATTCCCGTGCATATCGACGAAGCCCGCACATGGTATCTCTCCGGCACGGTCGTCGATGACTGATTCGAGCGCACCTGTCATCTGCATCGTCGGTCCCACTGCCTCGGGCAAGACCGATGCGGCTCAGCTTGTTGCATCCGCATTGAGCGGGGAAGTGGTCAGCGCTGACTCTATGCAAATCTACCGGGGCATGGACATCGGCACGGGCAAGCTGCCTGCGTCTGAGCGCATCGTTCCCCATCATGGCTTCGACCTTGTCGATCCGGGCGAGGCCTATTCGGCTGCGCTCTTTCAACCTTTCGCGCGGGCTATATTTCACGACATCACCGCTCGGGGCAAACAGCCGGTGCTCTGCGGAGGCACTGGCCTTTACGTGCGTGCAGCCATTGACGATTACGAATTCCCCGCTGGTGAGCAGCAAGGGAACCCCGTGCGCGAGCAGTGGACGGATTTCGCCGAGAAGCAGGGCGCTCAAGCGCTGTGGAATGAGCTTAACCGACGCGATCCCGAAAGCGCGGCGGTGGTGCATCCCAACAATGTGAGGCGCGTCGTGAGGGCTTTCGAGCTTCTGGCCGAAGGCCGCAGCTATGCCGAGCAGAAGCGCAATCTGGCCTCTATCGGCGAAGCGGTGCCGTCAATGCAGTTCGGGCTGGCGGTAGATCCCGCCGTTCTTGCCGAGCGCATCGATGCCCGGGTAGAAGCCATGGTAGCAGCGGGACTGGTAGACGAGGTGCGGAACCTTATGGATGCCGGCTTTCGCGAGGGACTGACCGCTCCCCAAGCCATCGGCTATAAAGAGATCGTGGAGGCGCTCGAAGGGCGTTGTACATTCGACGAGGCCATCGCCGCCATCAAGCAGGCTACAAGGCGCTACGCTAAGCGCCAGCGCACCTGGTTTCGCCGCGACAAGCGTATTCGTTGGGTCAACGCCGATGCGGGAGATGCGCATGGGGTGGCCGCAGAGATACTCTCCCAACTTGAAGGCTGACAAGTGCCGGTGCGCCTTGCGCTTTGAGAACCCTGTGTTATCATACCGAGGAATTTCTGCGCAACTCAGCGCCCGATAGAGAGGGGAGCGTACCTTTTATGCGCTATATCGACTAGCTTTTGCTTCCGTTTACGCATGCGTCGCGCATGCCTGTCCTAGTCGTACGCGAATCATAGAGGAGTTCCCCATGACCGAGTATCAATCCGTAATTCAAAAAGGCCCCGCAACACAGTGTGAGGAGCGCCGCGAACGAGCAGTCATCGTTGGTGTTGACCGCCCAGGTCTCGAGTGGCCTTTGGAATCATCCCTGGCCGAGCTGGAGCGCCTGGCCGATACCGCCGGTGCCGATGTGGTCGCCTCCACCACGCAACGGCTGGATGCCCCGAATCCGCGTACTTTTGTCGGCTCGGGCAAAGCCGAGGAGATCGCCGAGCTGGCTCGGGCAACTGAAGCCGATCTTGTCATTTTCGACGACGAGCTCACCCCTTCCCAGCAGGCGAATCTCGAAAAGGTGATGGACAAGTCAGTGAAGGTCATCGACCGTACGGCCCTCATTCTCGACATCTTCGCCCTGCACGCTACCTCCAAGGAAGGGCGCCTGCAGGTGCGGCTGGCCCAGAACCAGTACTTGTACCCGCGTTTGCGCGGCATGTGGGCCCATCTGGCCTCGAACCGCATGGGCGGCGGCGTGGGTTCGCGCTTCGGCGAGGGTGAAAGCCAGCTCGAGGTAGACCGCCGTATGGTGCGCAAGCGCATTACTTCCATCCGCCGCGAACTGGCGCGCCTTTCCGAAGTGCGCTCGCTCCAGAGGGAAAGTCGTTACGGCAGCGGCATGTTCAAGGTGGCGCTCGCCGGCTACACGAACGCGGGAAAAAGCTCGCTTATCAACCGGCTTACCGGCGCCGATGTTCTCAGTTACGATAAGCTCTTCGCCACTTTGGATTCCACCACCCGTAAGTTCGAGCTGCCCGAGGGCCGGGAGATCACCGTCACCGACACGGTAGGCTTTATCCAGAAACTGCCGACAACCCTGGTAGAGGCTTTCAAGTCCACGCTCGATGAGATCACCGGTGCCGACCTCATCCTTCATGTAGCGGATGCCTCCTCGCAGGAATTCGAGGGACAGATCGATGCGGTATGCGAGGTGCTCGAGCAAATCGGCGCCCAGTCCATCGCTACCATCGAGGTGTTCAACAAGTGCGACTTACTCGACGAGGAGATGCTCGAAGGCTTGAAGCGCCGATTCCCCTCGGCCCAGTTTGTGTCAGCGCGCACGGGAGAAGGCATCGACAAGCTCGTTTCAGCCATCGCCACGGCCGCCTCATCAGCCGATGCCAAGCTTGATGTGGTAATTCCCTACCAGCGAGGAGACCTTGTCTCACTCGCGCACGAACGGTGCCATATTATCTCTGAAACCCACGAAGCCGACGGCACGCACATTCAGATGCTAGCGGGACCTGCTTACGCTTCGGCCTTCGACGCTTTCGCGGCCTCATAGCGCAGTCCGTCGTCTCGCAAGATCACCCCAGCGAACAGGAGTGCGGCGGTACGACCAGAGAAATTCTCTTGGGTGAAATGAGAGCAGGCGCGGATGTCGAGGACACCGCGCCTGCTCTCATTTCGGAACTTTGCATCGCTTACAGGCGGCGGAACACCGCGACAACCTTACCAGCAATAGAGCAATCGCTGACGATGATAGGATCCATAGAGGAATTCTCCGGCTGAAGACGGATATGATCTGTTTCCTTGTAGAAGCGCTTCACGGTGGCCCCATCATCGACAATAGCCACGACGATATCACCATTGTTGGCCACTGGCTGCTCCTTAACCACCACATAGTCGCCATCGTTGATGCCCACCTCGATCATGGAATCGCCGCGCACCGAGAGCATGAAGGAAGGAGCATCGCCCACAATGTCAGTCGGGAGTGTCATGGTCTCGGTGATATTCTCCTCTGCGAGAATAGGCGTTCCTGCAGCCACATCACCAACGAGCGGCACGTTAACGAGATTGCTGTACGTTGCCGCAAGCGTCACGGAGGGGGAGGGGACGTCTTCAATGGGATAGGTAAGCGCGATGGAACGTGATTTCAGGGGATCACGCTTGATATAGCCCTTATCCTCCAGCGCTTTCAAATGGACATGAACCGTGGAAGGGGAGGAGAGCCCGAGCGTTTGACACACCTCGCGCACCGTAGGCCCATAACCCTTCTCGCGAATGCACGCCTCGATGCAGTCGAGCACCGCCTGTTGTCGCTTGGTCACTTTCTGAGCCATTCCGCATCCTTTCATCAAAGCGTACATTTGTTTGAAATTTTCATTGACAGGAACCTTTGTTCGTTCTATTATAACTGCGAACAAAGGTTCTACGCAAGGGGAGAGGAGAGAAAAAATGAGTCGTTACGAATTCCCTGTGGTCTTCACCCTCAGCGCCCTCGTGTCATTCTTCATCTTCTTTGCCTGAGTATTGCCGCCGCCGACGTGTCATGATGATGGCAATACCTCTTGCGAGATGGGATGCAAAAGCCCCATGCGGTATCATAGGTATCTCGCTCACAGTTAGGAGAACCTATGCGCTGTCCTTCTTGCGGCTATCCAGAATCCAAGGTGGTCGACTCGCGCTCGGCCGATGACGGCACCTCTATTCGCCGACGCCGGGAATGCCTCGAATGCGGGTCTCGCTTCACCACCTACGAGCGTCTTGCGGAACATCCCATTCTCGTTATTAAGACTGATGGGTCGTCTGAAGTGTTTGATCACGAGAAGTTGATGCGCGGCTTGCTCATTGCTTGCGCGAAGCGACCTGTTACGCCAGAGAAAATCGATGCTCTCATCGCGAGCATTGAGGCGGAGCTGCGAAACACGCAGCGCACTGAAATCAAGTCGAAGGATCTGGGAGATATGGTTCTTGCGCGACTTGCCAGCCTCGACGAAGTGGCCTACATTCGCTTTGCGAGCGTCTACAAGGATTTCCAGAGCGTCGAAGAATTCTCTCGCGCCCTCGGAGAACTGGGGTAGGGGGAGTCGTGATCGTAGACATCTCTCTTCTCGATGATCAAATTCCTGTTCCTGCCTACGCTCACCCCGGCGACGCCGGCCTCGACCTGCGTGCCGCTATCGCGGGCACGCTCGAACCTTTCGAGCGCATGACAGTACCTTGCGGCTTCGCTGCGGCTATTCCTGACGGCTATGCCGGTTTGGTGATCCCGCGTAGCGGACTCGCATCAAAACACGGAGTGTCCGTTGTAAACGCCCCCGGACTCGTCGATAGCGGCTATCGGGGCGAGATAAAGGTCGTGCTCGTCAATCTCGATCCTCGTGAGTCATTCCACTTTGAGCAAGGCGACCGAATCGCGCAGTTGACAATCATTGCTACCCCCTCTGTAACTTTACATAATACTGATCAGCTTCCCGAAAGCCCTCGAGGGACCGAGGGTTTCGGGAGCAGCGGAATACGCTAGGAGCGGCAACCCATGGAAGAGCAGCCTAACTTTCAGCAACCCGATTCACCCGACAATCAAACACCGCCAAACAAAGCGATCGATCCCACAGAGTCACTGGAACTGAAATCGGCGCGAACGCTTGCAATGGTGGCGAGTATCGCCGGCCCGGTGTCGCTCATCATTGGAGGCGTCGCCTTGAGCACCGTCGCCATCGTGTGCGCCATCATCGCCTTGACGAAAATTCGCCATATTCTGGCGCAGCCCGATTCACCTCAGCGTGCATACGCTCTCGCGCTGAAGCGCACGGCGCTTATGGGCATCGGCGTGGGAACCGTGGCCCTCATCCTCAACGCAGTCAGCGTAGCCATGATTCTGCCCACATTGCTTGAGGCAATGCGAACCGGCGACTACAGCGCCATCCTCGGCGATGCCGCGAGCAGCCTTCAGAGCACACCGCAGCAACCTTCCGGCGGCAATGCATGGGGATAGGCTCCGCATCGAGGCCGCTAACAAACCCGTACTTGCCCTACAATACCGATAGATATCAAAGTCGATACGAAAGGCTGATAATATGGATTATGTAAAATCGAAATCAGGTATTGTTATTCGGGGAACGGCTGCTGTTATCGCTGGTCTTTTGGCGATAAGTATTTTCTCCCTCTCGGGATGCGGCTCTTCCCAACAATCCGATGAGGAGCTGGTTCGTTCTTCGCTCGCTTCGGAACTAGACAGCATCAAGAACCTCGACGAGAAGTTCGTCAACGAGATTTCAGAGGCCATCGACATGAGTCGCCTCTCGTTGTATGGCATCGACGGCATGGAGTTCATGCGCTCATATCTCAGCGGGTTCGATTACTCCATCGATGCAGTAACGGTCGACGGCGAAACAGCCCAGGCTCAGCTGACGCTCACCTGTAAGAGCTATACGGGATACCAGAAGGCCCTTCAGGCGGCCGTCGATGATATCACCGCCAATCCCGATGAGCTCGCCGGACTTTCCAACGACGACATCAACAAGAAGATCGGTGAAATTGTCATTCAATCCCTTGACGGCGTCGAACTGAAACCCACTGAGCCAGTTACTATCAACTACACTAAAGTCGATGATACCTGGGAAGCAGCTTCGTCCACCTCGGGAGATATCGCAGCGGCTTTGATGACCAATTAGCATGTCGGCATGGCCTGTAACGCCGAAGGCGCCCTCAACAGAGGGCGCCTTCTTCTATAATATCCCACACACAGTGACTTTGTTTGAAAGAAAAACGAACATGAGTACGGTTGAAGAATCCAACGGAAGGGGAGAGACAACTCCCCTCTCCCCGAAGCTGGCAGTACAGCTCGCAGCTCCTCATACCTGGCCCGCATCTATCATGCCCGTGCTGATCGCAACGGGTCTATCGGCTGCCACCGTCGGCTGGCTCTCCCCTCTTATGGCCGTATTGCTTCTCGTTATCTGCATCCTCATGCAGTCATCGGTCAATACTTTCAACGACTATTTCGACTTCGTAAAGGGAACAGATTCGGCCGAGGACAACGTGGAGGCCACTGACGCGGTACTTATCTACAACGCAGTGAATCCCCGCGCCGTGCTCTGGCTCGCCATTGGATTTCTGGCCGCTGCCTTCCTCTTGGGCGTCATTGTCATCTATCAGGCAGGGCCCACTCCCCTCGTCATCGCCCTTATTGGGGCTCTCGCCGTCGTCGCTTATTCGGGCGGGAAGACTCCCCTCTCCTATCTGCCGATCGGCGAAGTGGTCAGCGGCTGTGTCATGGGCGGTCTCATTCCCCTGGCCTGTTACCAGGTTCTGACCGGCTTCCTCGATTTCACGGTGCTCCTATGGGCCATTCCCACTATCATCGGTGTGGGTCTCATCATGATGACGAACAATACCTGCGATATCGAGAAGGACGCTCTCGCACGGCGCCGCACTCTGCCCGTCTTGCTCGGCCGCTCGCACGCCCGAAGCCTCTATCACGCTCTTTTGATCACCTGGGTCATCAGCATCGTGATCATTGTGCGCCTTTGGTTTCCCAACGGCTTTGTAGTGATGCCCTTCATGGTTCTAGGGGCCTATCCCCTGGCAGCTGCATTATGGAAGAACCCGCTTGCACCCGCGGCACGTATCGGGGCAATGGCTCAGATCAGCAGCTTGAACGTGGTACTTGGGGCTTTCTACGCTGCCGCTCTCATGCTCTAGATGCGCCGAGCCCAGTCCGCACATCCTACTGCCAGAGAATCTGCACCTTATCGGGAAACAGGGCGGGCAAATGCGCCCGATCGAAGTCCCGAAGAAGCTCTTGGGGCGTTACGGGATCGGCAGTCGGCGCCAAGCCGGCGATGCCGGCAATGTGCCCGATAACAGCCTCGGGCGTCTTGAAGCGCACCAGCAGCTCGTCGAGTGCCGCATCGCGATCACGCTTCGACAGACGCCGGTTCAACTCTCCCACCATAAGCGGAACATGGGCGTACGTCGCCCCAGGCAGCCCCAGCACCTCCTGCAAATACATTTGCTGCGGCGTGGAGCAAAGCAGATCCATCCCTCTCACCACCGAGTTCACACCCTGGGCCGCATCATCCACCACCACGGCAAGCTGGTAGGCAAAGGCCCCGTCGGCACGACGCACGAGAAAGTCTCCGCATTCGGCGACGAGGTTCTGAGCGTAGTCGCCTTGGATAAGGTCGTGCAGGGCAAAGGTGCGGTCGGGCACTGCGACGCGCGTCGCCGGCGTCCATCCGCTCGCAGCGCGCTCGGCACGCTCATGCTCGGTCAGGTAACGGCAGGTACCCGCGTATACCGGCTTCTCCCCCCGATGAGGCGCCGAGGCAGCGTGCAGGTCGGCCCGCGTACACCAACACGGGTACAACAGCCCCTGCTTATCGAGTGCCTCCAGGGCCGCTTGATAAGCCTCGTCGCGATCATGCTGGAAAAAGGGCCCCTCGTCCCAGGTGAGCCCCAGCGCCTCGAAATCGCGCTGCACTTCATCGGCGAAATGCGGTTTGGAGCGTTCCCGATCCAAGTCCTCGATGCGCAGTACCATACGGCCGCCTTGCGACTTCGCCACAAGCCACGCCACGAGGGCGCAGAAGATATTTCCCGCATGCATCCGGCCCGTAGGAGACGGAGCGAAACGACCGATAACGGGCGCGGCAGTATGAGCGGCGGCTTCCATAGGAATCTCCCCAGACAGCATGAAGAGGGACGGTCGGCGCCGACCGTCCCCGCACTTGCATTCTATTTCCCGCGCTGGTCGTCGACGTGTTTGGCCTTGCCGACGGCACGCTCGATGCCACCGGGCTCCACCAAGCGCACCGTGGGCGCTACGAGCAAAGTGCTCTTCAGCTTCTCGACGATACGGCCACGCAGCGCGTCCATGGACTCGAAGGAGTCGGAGAAGGCCTCGGGGCGCAGCTCGGTTTCCACTACAAGCTCGTCCATACCCCGATTGGTGCGCACCACGATATGGTAGTGAGGCGTCACTTCGGGAATACCCGTCAGCACATCCTCGATCTGCGAGGGGAACACATTGGTTCCGCGGATGATGAGCATATCGTCGCTGCGCGAACGCACCTTATCCATGCGCGCCAGCGTACGTCCGCAGGCACAGGGCTCGGTATGCACGGCCGTGAGGTCGTGGGTGCGGTAGCGCAGGACGGGAATGCCCTGCTTGCAAAGCGGCGTGAGCACAAGCTCGCCAACTTCGCCCTCTCCCACCGGATCGCCGGTGACCGGATCCACCACTTCCCACAGGAAGTGGTCCTCGGCGATGTGCTGCTGGTAGCGTTCCGCCAAGCACTCGCCCGACACGCCTGGCCCCATCACCTCGGTGAGCCCGTAGTTGTCGGTGCACACGATGTGCATGCGCCGCTCGATCTCAGATTTCAGTCCCGGCGGACACGGTTCGCCGCCGAACAGGCCCACGCGCAAAGGCGACGCCTCCCAGTCGTAGCCCATCGCCTCACCAACCTCGCAGATGTGCATGGCATAGGAGGGCGTGGCCACAAGTACGGTGGTACCGTAGTCCTCGATCATCTGAATATGGCGCTCAGTGTTGCCCGACCCAGCGGGAATCATGGCGCATCCCAGGCGCTGCAGACCGTAGTGCAGTCCGAAGCCCCCGGTGAACATGCCGTAGCCAAAGGCCATCTGGGCCACATCGCCTGGCACCACGCCGGCCATCTGCACAAGGCGTGCGATGCACTCGCTCCACATATCCATGTCATCATCGGTGTAGCCTACCACCACGGGCTTTCCCGTGGTGCCCGACGAGGAATGCAACTCGCGAATCTCATCCATAGGCACCGCGAACAGACCGAAGGGGAACGTATCACGCAGCACCGCCTTGTCGGTGAAGGGCAGCTTGCGCACATCTTCGAGCTCCTGGATGTCGGTGGGAGCCACGCCCATCTCATCCATCTTCTGGCGATAGTAGGGCACACGCTCGTAGGCGTAAGCCACGGTTTCCTTGAGCTTTCGGAGCTGCACGGCGCGAATCTCCTCGCGCGGCGCACACTCGATCTCGGGCTTGTAGACGGGCAGGGCATCGAAACGGCCCGCGGCAGCGGCCGCGAGGGCCCCGCCTTTGGCAGTTACATCGATGGGGGCGGCATCGCTCACGGCTTAAGCCTCCTTCCCGTCGCGCGAGGCGACGTAGCGGGCGATATCGGCCTGGGAGATCATCTCGACCGGCTCCTCGGCCAGAAGGGCGCGGGCCTGATCGATGTCGGTAACAGAGAGCACGATGTAGGTGGAGATCATGGAGTAGCAGTACGTCACGTTGATGCCGCAGCGGGCAAGCACCCCCACCACACGGGAGAGCTCGCCGGGCTTATCCTCCAGCTTCAGGCACAGCACCGGAGTCTCGGTGCAGGCGCAGCCGGCGCCCTTGAGCGCCGCGAGCGCCGCGTCGGGCTTGTCCACCACGAAGCGCAGGATGCCGTACTCCCCCGTGTCGGAGGCGGAGAACCCGCGCACGCTCACGCCGGCCCCCTCGAAAAGCCCCAGCACCCGGCCCAGATGCCCGGGGCGGCTGTTGGCAAACACGCTGATTTGGGAAACGGTCATGGCTACTCCCCTTCTCCGTCTTCCACGAAGGCGCGACCGGCCGCAAACGCCGCCAGGTTCGCCTCCACGGTCTTCGCCGGCACACGGGCCTCCACGGCCCGCCGCCAGATTTCCTCCGGAATATCGAGTGCGGCAGACAGGGCACCGACAAGCACCACGTTGGCGCACTTGGCGTTGCCGCAGGAGCGCGCTATGCGATCGGCGGGAACGAGGAGCGCGCCGGCTTCCGTCAGACGCTCGCGAGCACGCTCGGGCATCTTCGCCGCACCCGTGAGCACAGGCAGGGGCTTGATGGCCTCGTCATTCACGATGAGCGCACCGCCCAAAGCCAATTGCGGCAAGTTGCGCAAAGCCTCGGTGGTCTCGAAGGCCACCACCACGTCGGCGGCACCAGCATCCGACACCATGGACCGCACCTGCTCCCCCACGCGCACTACCGTGGTGACGGCGCCTCCACGCTGAGCCATGCCGTGAATCTCCGACACCTTCACATCGAGCCCCGCCTCCATACAGGCAAAGGCCAGAAGATCGGCCGCCAAGATAGTTCCCTGGCCGCCCACGCCGCACAAAAGCACGGTCTTGGTCTGGTTCTCCATGAGTCTGGCCTCCCTTATTCCGGAACGATCGCGTTGAAGCGGCAGTACTGCTCGCATTGGCCGCAGCCGATGCACAGGGCCGTGTCGATGAGCGCCACGCCCCGCTCGTCGCGGGCGATGGCCGGGCACCCCAGGGTGGCGCACGCGCCGCAGGCGGTGCAGGAAGCGTTCACCCACATCGGCCGGGCGCGCTTGCGCTCCAAAAGGACGCAGGGCGAGCGGAACACGATGACCGAGATGTCGTCGGTGGCCGTAGCCTCCTTGAGGGCCGCGCGCACCGCAGCGGCGTCGTTGGGATCCACCGTACGCACGTCCTCCACGCCGATGGCAGCCACCACCGCCTCGATGTTCAACTCGCGGCTCGGGCGGTTCTGCAGGGTGACGCCGTTGAAGGGGTTGCCCTGGCGACCGGTCATAGCGGTAGTGCGGTTGTCCAGCACGCAGACGGTGCCCGCACCGCGGTTGTACACCGTGGAGACGAGCGAGGAGAGACCCGAGTGGGCGAAGGTTGAATCGCCGATGACGGCTACCACGGGCTTATGGTCGGTGCCGGCAAGAGCTAGTTCGAAACCGTGAGCCATAGAAACCGACGCACCCATGTCCACCGTGGTATCCATGGCCGAAAGCGGAGGAAGCGCGCCCAAGGTATAGCAGCCGATGTCGCCGGTAACGATGGCCTTCATGCGGGCAAGCTCCTTGAACACGAGCCGATGCGGGCAGCCCGGACACAGCGCCGGCGGTCGTGCGGGCACATCGGCAGCCGCGGGGGCATGGGGCGGGCACGGCAGGCCGAAGGCCTCGCGCACCAGGTTGGGTGTAAGTTCGCCAGCCCGCGGCAACGGGTGCATAGGTTCGCTCACCGCGATCCCGCAGGCGCGCACCGCGTCCGACAGATAGGAAGAACCCTCCTCTACCACGTAGAGCGCGTCAACCTCGTCAGCGAAGGCGCGCAGGGACTCCGCGGGCAGCGGCCAGGTGACGCCCAGCTTGAAGACAGACGCCTCGGGCAGTGCCTCGGCCACGTGCTGGTAGACCGCACCGGCGCACACGACGCCGACGGCATTCCCGCGACGCACCACTTCGTTGTAGGGACATGTCTCCACCCAAGCGCGCAGAGCATCGATGCGCTCGAGCTGCACGGCACGACGAGGCTTCGCGAAAGCGGGCATCATCACCCACTTCGCAGGATTCTTCTCATAGGGAACGAGCGGGCGCTCAACTCGCTTGCCCGGCTCCACCGGGGTCTTGGTATGGGAAATGCGCACCGAGGAGCGCAGCATCACCGGCACGTCGAAGCGCTCCGAGATATCGAAGGCATCGCGGGTAAAGATGCGCGCCTCGGCCGAGTCGGCCGGATCGAGGCACGGGATGGCCGCGGCCTGGGCATAGTAGCGCGAATCCTGCTCGTTCTGCGACGAGTACATGCCCGGATCATCGGCGGCAAGGATGACGAAGCCGCCACCCACGCCGGTGTAAGCCGCGGTGAACAGCGGATCGGCGGCCACGTTCACGCCGACGTGCTTCATGGTGGCGAGTACCCGCGCGCCGGCGGCCGAAGCACCTACGCCCACTTCCACAGCCACTTTCTCGTTCACGCACCACTCGGCGTAAACACCTTCCTTAGCGCCGAAGGCCTCCAGCGTTTCAGTGGACGGTGTTCCCGGATAGGCCACGCCGATCAAGCAGCCAGCCTCCCAGGCGCCCTGGGCTATAGCCTCGTTTCCCGACATCAGTTCCATACATCTCCTCACTTCCCGCGCCCCTGCGGCTTTCAGCCTCCCTCTGGCGCACGAACGGCCTTCAGCTGGCTAGTTTTCCTCGTACTGCAAGCAGAAGGTGCCGATCTGGATGAAATCGCCCGGACGCAGAGTGCGCGCCTCCACGTTCTCGTTGTTCACCCACACGCCGTTGAACGAGTTCGCATCGCGAATAACAAAGCAGGCGCCCTCAGGCTCGATGGTGGCGTGCATGCGCGAGACGGTCATATCGTTCAGAAAGATAGTGCACTGCGGCGAGCGGCCCACGGTAACGGGCTCGCTGCCCAAACCGTACACCATACCCACTTTAGGCCCGCGCACCACCGACAGCGAGGCGCGTGTCGGACGGCTCTCGCAGGCGCGCACCGCATCGCCTTCAACTGACAGCGGCTTGAAGGCCTGAGTCGCGCCGAGCAGCTTGAAGCCGCAAGTCGGGCACACGGGATCGCGCGGATCCACCTCATGAGAACACACGGGACAACGTTCGGTCATAACTGCCTCCTTATTCAGCGGGCTCGGTAGTCGGCAAGCCCTCCTCCGACGGAGCAGCATCTTGGCCGCCGTCGGCGCTTCCGGTTGTATCGGTCGGAGCGGACGTATCGGCCGCCCCGTCGGTGCTTTCGCCATTCTCCGCCGCGGCGGCGTGCCCGGCCGCCACTTCGGCCACGGTAGCCCCATCAGCGCGGGCGCCCGACTTATCGTAGATAAGCGGTGTGTCGTTCTCCACAATAGGAGAGGCCACGAGGCTCTTGCCAGCGAATCCCTGCCACAGGCGATCCCACCAGATGCCGAGAGCCTGGAGCGGATCGGGCGCGGCGGCATCCTCGCAAGCCACAAGGTCCTGGGAGGCAATTTCCTTGCCGCCCTGGTAGAAACGAACGGTGCCCACCACGTCGCCCGCGCTCACGTTGCCCCCGAGATCGCGGTACTCAAAGGCCTGGCTTACATTGCCCGCCGGAGCGAAAACCTCGACGGTGGCATCGGGGTCGGCGAGCGTCGCCTTCACGCGCTTGTCGGGCCATGCCGTAAACGGCACCTCGGCGATAAGGGGCACCTCGCTCGTCGTGCCGTCCACCGTCATCGTCACGGTTTGATCGCTGTGAGCGAGCGCATAGCTCACGCGGTTGTTGTACACCCAGTCGAACAGTATCTTCGTGTCGTCGAAACGGGCCGCATCGGACGGAGCACCGAGCACGATGGCATACAAGTCACCGTCTCCACGGTTGCAGGCTCCGGCGAACGACTGGCCGGCCTGCTCGGTGTAGCCCGTCTTCACGCCGCACGCACCCTCGTAGCTTCCGAGCAGTATGTCGGTAGAGGTCAGATCGATGGTCACAGCCTGTCCTCCCGTGCGACTCACGGTGATCTGAGCGCGCTCCTGAGAGACAATGGAGCGGAAGGTCTCGTTCTTCATGGCGTAGGCGCACATGAGGGCGACATCGCGAGCTGACGAATACATCTCGTTATCGTATTCGCCGATATCGAGGCCGTGGGGGTTGGCAAACAAGGTGTTCTCCATACCCAACTCGGCCGCCTTAGCATTCATGGCCGCCACAAATGCGTCGTTGGCCGTCTGATCCTCTGAGCTTCGCATCGCAGCGCCGAGGGTATCGGCAATGGAGATGGCTGCATCGTTGCCCGATGACACCATAAGGCCGGTAATAGCCGCTTTAAGTGTCAGGGTATCACCCGCCTGCAGCATCGCCGACGACTCGCCGATCTGGGCGGCTTCCGGGGTGACGGTCACCGTACTGTCGAGGGAGACGCCGGAATCCAGGGCCACAATGGCGGTCATGACCTTGGTGATGGAGGCGATATGGCTCTGCGTATCGGCATCGCGCGAAAAGTACACGGTGCCATCGGCATCCATGACCATCGCGTAGGTGGCCGTCACGTTCGGACAGGAGACAGCCGGAAGGCCCCGGGCCTCCACCGTCTCGCCGAGAATCTCATCGGTAGGCCGCACGTCGGCAAAGGCCGCCGCAGGCGCAGCCGCCCACCCAAGCGACAGGGCCAACAAACAGGCGAGCGCCCGTCGGCGAAGACAGGCGCGCGCGGCATCGGCGAAAGCGGAAATGCTGTTAGCTCGGATCAACAACGTAGACCTCTTCCGGTGCGAGAATCTTGAAACCGGCTTCGGCGAGGGCCGTTTCAGCGCCGCCGCCCTCGATCTTCAGCACGTCGACAGCGGCGCCGTCGGCCGTGGAGAAGCAGTAGCCGTACTCGATATTCATGGACTCCTCGTTACAGAACTCCAAAAGACGCGCCAATGTGCCCGGCTCGTCGGCCACCGACACGGCGATGACCGGCGTGATGGTGGCGCGGAAACCAGCCTCAGCGAGCGCTCCGGCGGCACGTTTCGGCGTATCGCAGAAGATGCGCACGATACCGAAATCAGCGGTGTCGGCGATGAAGAGCGCCTGCATGTTGATGCCCGCGTCGGCGAGCGTGCGGCTCGCGGCGGCCAGACGGCCCTTCTCATTAGTGAGGAAAACAGTGAGCTGCGAGATCATTAGTTGGCCTCCCCTCTCAGGTCGATAACGCGCTTGGCCTTGCCCTCCGATCGCGCGATGGTCTTCGGCTCCACGAACTTGATGTCCACGGCCACCTGCAAATTGCTCTTGAGCGCCGTGCCCAGACGACGGCGCAGATCCTCCAGGGCACGCACCTCGTCGATGGGGAAATCGGGCTCGGTCTCCACCTGGAGCTCCACGTGGTCGAGCGGGCCCTTGGTGGTGAGAACGATCTGATACTGGGTCGCAATTTCGGGGAACTCGGTGATAACCTGCTCGATTTGGGACGGGAACACGTTCACGCCGCGGATGATGAGCATGTCGTCGGTACGGCCCAGGATGCGCCCGATCTTGCGGTGGGTGCGCCCGCACGCGCAGGGCTCGGCGCTGATGGTGGTGACGTCGCGGGTACGGTAGCGGATCATCGGCGAGCACTCGCGCGTGAGCGTGGTGATAACGAGCTCGCCCACCTCGCCGTCGGGAAGCACTTCCAGGGTGTCCGGATCGATGATCTCGCAGAAGAACTGGTCCTCGGCGATATGCAGACCACCGCGCTCGGCACATTCCATGGCCACGCCTGGGCCCATGATCTCCGACAGGCCGTATACATCGCAATACTGCAAACCCAGCTTGTCAGCGATTTCCTGGCGCATGTTCTCGGAGCAGGGCTCCGCACCGAAGATACCGGCCGAGATCTGAAACTCGGTGGCCGGGTCGTAGCCCATCTCGAGAGCGGTGTCGGCAATCAGCAGCGCATAGGAGGGTGTGCAGCACAAGATATCGGTCTTGCAGTCCTTCAGCATCTGCACCTGACGCTTGGTGTTGCCCGAGGAAGTGGGAATAACGGTGCAGCCCATGGCCTCGCCACCGGCATGCGCGCCCAGGCCGCCCGTGAACAGGCCGTAGCCGTAGGACACCTGGATGGTGGATTCGCGAGAACCGCCCACCATGGCAATACCGCGGGCGAAGCAATCGCCCCAGTTCTTCAAGTCGGTGGCCGTGTGTCCCACTACCGTGGCCTGGCCCGTGGTGCCCGAGGAGGCGTGGATGCGGGCCACGTCGGCGTTCTCGCGGGCGAACATGCCGAACGGGTAGTTGTCGCGCATGTCCTGCTTCACCACAAAGGGAAAACGCTGCAAGTCCTCCAGGCTCTCGATGTCGTCGGGCGAGACGCCGGCCGCATCGAAACGCTCGCGGTAGAGCGGCACGTTATCGTAGGCGTTGCGCACTGATTCGCGCAGGCGCTCAAGCTGCAGTTCGCGAAGCTCCTCACGGGGCATCGCCTCAATTTCCGGTTGAAACACGGGCTTCCTCCTTGTCGCCTTCCTGATCTGCGCTCTCCTCGCCCCCGTCGACCGCCGGGGTGTTCGGTCCAACGACGGTCACCTCGTCGATGGGGGCGTAATTCGATGAGAAATCCTCTTCGTGCCGCACCGTTCCAGCCCGATCGCGCACAACGCGGTGCACCGTCACGCAGCGACCGTCGGCACCCGCAGTCTTCACGTAACGGGTTCCCTCGGGCTCGTTCTCGTCCACCACGGTTCGCTGCCGGTACGGCTCGCCCTCGGTCCAGTCGCCCGTCTGGGATGTAACCGAGTAGCCGGGATCGATCCCGTACAGCGTAACGGTCAGCGTCGAATCGGTGTAGCGGGTTCGCAAAAGCACATCGGACGTTCCATCGTTTACCCACGTTAGATCAAGATCAGGATACGCGATTGCGGCGTCGCGGCCGGTGGGATAGCTGGAAATGTACAGGGAATGGTTTCGCCGTTCGGTTACGGGAAAGCCCGATTCGAAAACGGCGTTGAACACCGTGGTGGCAACCTGGCAGATACCGCCGCCGATGGCATCCTCGTACTCTCCGTTGACGATGGCATGGGCCGCCTGAAAGCCGTTTTCCTCGTTGGCCTCGCCCATTACGGCGTTGAACGACCACTCGCCGCCTGCGGCCTTGGCCACCGAGTTGGTCAACAGGTCGGCAGCACGATGTATGTTGTGGCGGCGATTCGCCGTACCGGCGCCGTCGTTGTACTCCGTGGTGAACGAGGATATCTCCTCGATCAGCCCCAGATCAAGTGCCTCGTCGAAGGTGCAGCGACCCGGAGCGGCACCCCATCCGATCTCGATGGACGGCGCCTGCGCCGCAGAGGCGGCCCCACGGCCGTCGAAAGAGCCGAACAGCGCCGCGTCGGCCCGATCCAAGGCATCAGCCACCAGCGGGTAGCGCGAGCCCTCGGCGGCCGTGACCCACACCTCCCCCTCGCTTGCCTCGAAAGACACCGTTACCGCCGAGGCAAAGCCCGCATCGCGGATAAGCTGGAGCAGATCGCCGCGAGCTGTCTTCTCATCAAGGCGGGGCATGAGCACAAAACCCTCCCCTGCCTGCTGTACGCTCGTCGCGATCCAGGGAGCGATATCGCGGGCAGACAGCGACCACTCGTTTCCCTCGAACGAGAACGAGACGCCCTCGTCGAGCACCGCCTGAACAACCGCGCGCGTCGCCTCAGCCGCTGCCTCGTCGACACGCAGAGGCGCATAATCGACTTGGGCCACGAAGCTGAAGCCGTGGGGGTCGCGGCTGAGGAATCCCTGGGTCAGAAGCTCGTTGAACTGATCGCGATCGACAATGGTGCCATCGTGCCCCTCGACAAGGCTCGTCTGGCCTTCCTCATCCACCGCCACGTCCCAATCCTGACGGGGCTCGCCGATGCTGGCGTCGATATCCGCGGCCAGCGCCTCTACGGCCTCCTCGTCGAAGGCAAGGCGCACCGGAACGTTCACTCCGCCCATAGCCGCCTCGATCCGGCCCGCAAGCCCCGTTGACCGGCCCACGGCAAAGGCCTCGTCGACCAAATCGCTTACCGGCACATGAACGCCGAGGGCACCCGCTTCGGCAACCCACAGCTTCTTGTCCTCGCGCGCCTCCTCCACCGAGAGCTGCTCAGCCTGCGCCTCTTGCTGCGCCAACTCAGTGTCTATATCGATACTCGAACGCGCTTCCTCGCTGGCGAAAATGAAACCGCGAGTATCCGAAAGCCCCTCGCCATAGGCCGCGCTCACCGCCGCACGCGCATCATCGGCCGTCATACCCGATACATCCACCGAGCCCACCGAAACACCCTGATAGATACGCGCGCCGTTCACAAGTTGATCGAGGCCGAAAACAGCACCCGCAAGTAATACGACGACCGCGAACACCACCACGGCGACGGGAACGCGGCGTCGGTGGCTTGAAAAAGGAGATGCCTGGATATGCGGGGAAGCATAAGAGGGGCAAGCGCCGCCCCGCCCATCGGCGTGCGCCCGGCGCGGTGACCGAACCACCGACGGCACCGCAGCGCGGCGGGAGCCTTCGTTGGCCGAAGCGTTCGATCGGGATCGACGCGATGCGCCACGGCCAGCGGTCTCATGAGACGGCCGTCGCACGTCGCGCGACGTATGGGGCGAGACGCGTGCCTGCCGACCACGCGCGGCGACGCGACGTTTCTCAGGAGGCGTCGACGACGCGCCCCGGACGGTATCGCCACCCGTTGGCGCAGACTGCCCGTCACGAACCGAGGGCATGTGCAGCGCAGGCCGACCAGCGCGGCGCGGAACGTCGCGAGCAGGTTCATCCGATCGGCCGCTACGCGGTGCCATGGCCCGCAAGCCTTTCCTGGGCGAGCGCTTCCTTCAGGCGACGTGCCGCGCATACCGAGTAGTACACGGTCACACCGAGGGACAGCACAAGCCCCGCATAGATGAACCAGATGCCCCAAGACACGGCCTCGCCGTTGAACCCGGGCAACCAGGAGAAGTCGCACCAGCCAAGACCGGGAATAAGCGGCCAATTCAGCAGCAATCCCGAGAAGCCGATGAACAGAAACGTCGTGGCGAACTTGCCCGGATAGATAACCGGAACGCGAATGCGGTAACGCGAGATGAGCCAAGCTCCTCCCGTCAGCAGGTAAGCATCGCGCACCACGACGACGATGATGACCCACAGGGGAATGCGCCCTACGAGGAACACGCCGAGCACGCCCGTGACCATGAGAATGCGATCGATAGCAGGATCGAGCAGCTGCCCCAACCGTGAGACCGTATGGGTACGTCGGGCAATCTGCCCGTCGAGGAAGTCGGTGGCCGCCGCAGTGGCGAACACGAGAGTAGCGGCCAAATTCTGGCCATGCAGGAGCAAAAACAGGTAGAGGGGCACCATGAGCAGGCGCACGAAGGACACCACATTGGCCAGCGTGAAGATATCGCGGGTCACCTCTTCGGGCGACGCCGTCGTATGCTCCGCCTTGTCGGCCATCTCTTCGCCTTCCCTTTCCAAAAAGTCCGGACCCCCACAGGAGTCCGGACTGTTATGCCAGCATTTCGATAATTTTACCAGATGCGGGCCTTATGCAGAGCATCCCCACGAAACTTAACGGACCGTTTACCTTACAGTTCCGTCACCGAGCTCTTTTGGCCTTTTCGCCGTCGAAGGAACCTGCGAGCGGCTACGCCGTTGCCTTCGGATCGGGCACCTCTACCACCGTGCACGACTGAGCCGTGGCAATGGGCGTGTAGGCGGGCAGCATGTGCAGGCAAGCCTTGGGGCAGGCGCGCACGCAGCTGCCGCACTGCACGCAACGGAACGGGTCGATAGCCCAAGTGCGCTCCTTCTTCTCCACCACGATGGCATCGGCCGGACAGGCCTTCGCGCAGATGCCGCAGAGGATGCACAGGCTCACATCGTTCTCGATATGGCCCTTGAGTCCTGCAGGAGCCGGCTTCTGCTCAGCCGGGTACAGCACCGTCTCGGGCTTCTTGAACAGCGATCCGAGGGTCATGCCCCCCAGTTTGAAGCTTCCCATGGTCGCCTACCTTTCCGTGCAGCTGATGCAGGGGTCGATGGTCAGGATGATCATGTTCACGTCGGCGAGATCGCACCCCTTGAGCGCCACGGTCATGCCGGCGAGGTTCTGCGAGGTTGGCGTGCGAATGCGCATACGCTCCAGATTCTTGGAACCGTTGCCGCGCGCATAGTAGTAGCACTCGCCTCGAGGCTGCTCGAGCACGTTGGATGCCTGCGCCCCGTCGACAGGAGCCCCCTTCACGGCCACCTCGATATCGCCGGCCGGCATCTTGGCGGCGAGCTCCTTGATGATCTCGATGGACTGGAGCACCTCCAGGCAGCGCACCTTCACGCGGGCGTAGCAATCGCCCTCGGTGGCTACGATGGGCTCGAAGTCGGACAGATCGCCGTAGGCGCCCTTCCCGAAGGAGCGCACATCGTAGGGCAGATTGGAGGCGCGGGCGAACGGGCCCACCATGGACAGTGCCCGGGCATCCTCGGTGGAAAGGTGGCCCACACCCACGGTACGGTTCTTAACCGAGGTATCGGTGAGCAGGGTGTTCATGATCTTGGTGTAGTCGTCTTTAATGCCATCGAGCACCGAGATGATCTCGGCCATCTGGGTAGCGTCGATATCGCGGACCACACCGCCCACCTTCACGACCGACAGGATGACACGGCCGCCGGTGGTCTTCTCGAAGATGTCGAGCACGCGCTCGCGCAAGCGCCAGCAGTGCATGAACATGCTCTCGAAACCGAAGGCGTCGGCGGCGAGGCCCAACCACAGAAGGTGCGAATGCACACGGGACAGCTCGTGCCAGATGATACGCAGATACTCGGCACGCTTGGGAATCTCCACGCCCATGAGCGACTCCACCGTCTCAGCGTAGCCGATGGAATGTCCCGTGGCGCAGATGCCGCAGATACGCTCGGCAATGTAGATGAACTGGTTATAGTCGCGGGTCTCCACGAGTTTCTCCAGGCCGCGGTGCACAAACCCGATCTGCGGGAGCACGTCCACCACGGTCTCGTCCTGCACCACCAAATCGAGGTGCAAGGGCTCCGGCAGCACCGGGTGCTGCGGGCCGAAGGGAATGACGGTCGCCTTGCCCATGCTACTCCCCCTTCCCTTCTGTCATCTGAGCCTTCTTGGCCTTGGCTTCCAGAGCGGCGCGCACCTTGGCGGCCTTCTCGGGGTCCAGACCGGCAATCTTGGCCTGAATCTCCTCCTCGGTGGGACCTGCCGGGGGCTCCGCCGGGGCCTCAGCCTTGGACGCGGGAGCCTTTGCGGCCGCTTCCTTGGCGGCCTTGGCAGCGGCGATCTTCTTCGCCTTCTCGCGGGCGGCCAGCTGCTCGGGGCTCACCACGGTCATGGGAGCCTTCTCCGCCAGCTGGTAGAACATGCCGCCGAAGTCGATAGCGATGTTCTCGATGGCCACGCCGTACAAATCGTGGATCTCGTTCTCGCAGACGAAGGCCTCCAGGAACAGATCGGTGATGGAGGGCACCACGTCGTCGGCGCCCACGGCCTTCACCGTGTCGTTCTCGAGCAGGCCCTCTTTCATGTAGGAATACACCAAGTCCACGCCGTTCTCGGTATTCACGGCCAGGATCTGCACGTAACGCCAACCCTCGGCAGCGCGCGCCGCGGCCAGCTCGTGCACCTCGGCAAGCGCTACCTCGTTGAACACTTGGCTGAACTTATCCATGGGCGCTCACGCTCCCTTCCGGGCGGCTTTCATGGCCGCCGATTTCTCGTCGAGCTTGGCCACGCCGGCCACGATGGCGTCGATGAGCTGCTCAGGGCGCACGGCGCAGCCCGGAGCGTACACATCCACGGGAATCGCCTTGTCCACGCCGCCGATAACGTTGTAGCAGTCGTGGAACACACCGCCGGAGCAGGCGCAGATACCGCAGGCGACAACCACCTTCGGCTCGAGCATCTGGTCGTAGATCTCACGCACCACCTCGATATTCTGCTCGTTCACGCTGCCGGTGACGAGAAAGATATCGGCGTGCTTGGGATTACCGGTGTTGATGACGCCGAAGCGCTCGCCGTCGAAGCCGGGGCACAGCGTCGCCAGTACCTCGATGTCGCAGCCGTTGCAGCTGGAGCCGTCGTAGTGGATGACCCAGGGCGATTTAGAAGCGAATGCCATAGCGGCACCTCCTTACAAGAACGCGAGCAGCGCGATGTTCACGCCGCCGGCCACAAGGGCCACGATCCACGCCGATTTGAACATGAACTGCCACTTGACGCGAGCGAAGTTGTTGTCGATCCACACTTCCAGGAAGTACACAATAACCACCGCGATGATGGCCACGAGGGCCGACACGGGGCTTCCCCACACGAAGAAGAGCGCGATCCATCCCATGAACAGCACGTTCTCGCACCAGTGCATGATTTCCACCATACCGAGGGTGGGACCGCTCATCTCAGTGGTTACGCCGCGCACGATCTCCTGGTGAGCGTGGTGCGACAGCGCCAGGTCGAAGGGCGACTTACGCAGCTTGATAGTAAGGATGAACAGCACGCCGAGGAATACCAAGCCGATGGTACACACAATAGGATGGGGCATCCCCAGCACAGCCGCCACATCGAAGGAACCGGTAGCCTGGAAGAAGGCCACGGCCATGAGCAGCACCATGGGCTCATAGGACATCACCTGCAGCGTCTCGCGAGCCGCACCCACCTCGGCGTAGGGGCTGCGGGTGGAATAGGCCGCCATGATAAAGAACAGGCTGGAGAGCGTGATGACGAACACGCACAGGAGGAAGTTGCCGCCGGAGAAGAAGATGCCGCCGGCGAGCAGGGCGAACAGCAGCGCGGCAGCCACATAGACACGCTCCACGGAGTTCACCGACACGCGCTCCTTCTCGAAGAGCTTCCGCACGTCGTAATAAGGCTGGAGCAGCGGCGGTCCCACGCGGCCCTGCATGCGGGCCGACACGATGCGGTCGAGGCCGGCAAGCAGGCAGCCGACCGCCGGCGCGATAATCGCGAACAGGAGGGTGCCGATGAGCGTCGAAATCAGAGACATTGCACGCTCCTTTCTAGAAGACGATCGGGGTTGCGACGAAGGACACGACAAAAGCGACCACGATGATGAGCGCGTTGAAAACCACGCCCACCGGCGCGATGCGCGCCTCCCCGAAGACCGATTCCATGTACCAGTTGCGCACGCTGGCCTCAGCAGTGCCCGACAGCGCGTTCTGGAAGGTACGGCCGTCGTTGTCGCGACTGACGCCGGCGAGGTACACGTTCACGCGGCGGCCCCTCTGCTTGGCGCCCACACCGGCGAACAGCACGAGCACCACGATGACAGTGCAGATGGAGGCGAGCCACAGGTTGTCGGTGGCGATGTCCTGGCCGAGCGTGCCATACACCGAGAAGATATAGGGCTCCACCAGCACCGCGGAGATGACCGGCAGGAACACGCAGCCGAGCACGAGCAGGCAGGCCATGAGCAGAAGCGATGCCCACTCGGTGGGCTTCACCGTGACCTCCACGTTCTCGGGCTCACCGGCAATACCCGCCAGCTTGCCGAGCCACTTGGCCCAGAACATGAAGGTAGCGGCGCTGCCGAAGGCCAGGATCACGATGAGTGCGACCTGGCGCGCATCCACAAAGGACACGAGCGTAGCCCACTTCGCCATGAGCATGCCGAAGGGCGCGATGAACATGCACATAATGCCGAGCATCATGAATCGGGCCAGGCGCGGCATGCGATCGAACAGGAGGTCCATGTCCTCGATGTCGCGGCTGCCGATGTGGTGCTCGGCGGTGCCGACGCACAAAAACAGCAGCGACTTGGCGATGGCGTGGAACAGAATGAGGAAGCTCGCCGCCCACACGGCCTCAGGCGTTCCCACACCGGCGCAAGCGCAGATGAGACCCAAATTCGCGATGGTGGAGTAGGCCAGCACGCGCTTGGCGTTGGACTGGGAGATGGCCATGAACGAGCAGAGCGCGAAGGTGATGCCGCCCACGAGCATGACCATCACCGCGGGCGCGGGAGCAACGTGGAAGATGGGCGCGAGCTTCACCAGCAGGAACACGCCGGCCTTGACCATCGTGGACGAGTGCAGAAGCGCGCTCGTGGGGGTGGGAGCCACCATGGCGCCCAGAAGCCAGGTCTGGAAGGGCATTTGCGCCGCCTTCGTGATACCGGCGAAGGCCAGCGCGCAGGCAGCGAGAGTGACAAGCGCCGGGTTGTTGGCGCCGATGACGAGGAAGTCGAGGAACGAAAACGTGCCCACGGTCAGTGCACAGGAGTAGAGCGCCACCAGAAATCCCAGGCCGCCGGCCAGATTCATAATGATCTGGCGGAAAGCGTTGGCGATGGCCTCGTCGGTACGCGTGTAGCCGATGAGGAGGAAGGAGCACACCGTGGTGACCTCCCAGCCGGTGAACATCCACTCCATGTTGTTCGCGAACACGATGACGAACATGGCAGAGAGGAACACGAACATGAGCGCGAAGAACAGCGGGCGGCGGTCCGGCGCGTCTGCGGGCTCATGAGCCTGGAAGTCCTCCATATAACCGAGGGCGTACACGCAGATGCCGCTGCCCACCACGCCGATGATGAAGGTCATCAGAAGCGACAGGGAGTCGAAGTACAGCCCGTAGGGCACCTCGATCTCATGGGCGAACACGAACTCCAGGATGAGCGTGCCGACGATCTGCACGATGGCGAGCACGGCGGCCCAGATGTTCTTGTAGCGCACGGCGAAGCCGATAATGACCGCCGCGATAGCCACTGACACGCCCGTGCAGACGAAGTCGAGCGCCTCGCTCTGGAATTCGAACAACGTCGTGGACGCTCCCAGGTTCATGACCACCAGCGCCACCGACGCGAGCGCTATGACGACAGCCGCCGCGATAACGACGACGCGCCTGGGGGCCTCCTGCCGCACCACAAGCAGCGCGGCGGCGATGACGAGGGGGAACACGATGAGGAAGCCGAGCAGTCCGAGACTGAGTTCCATACAGGATCCTCCTTACCCTTCTCTTCGGCCCGACGCGGCGGAGGCGTTCCGCCTCGCCCGGGCGAGATCTCGAAGATCTTCGCTCTACCATAGCAAAGAACCCCAAGAAGGATCCCTCCCCTTCCCTGATGAGGGGGCTATTGCTCGGTAAAAGGGTAAGGTTAGTTGTGCACCTGCACTAAATTATGACCACTCGCCGCAGCCGTCAGGCCGCCGGCGGAAGACCGCGGGAATCAGCAACGCGACTCAAAACCGTCCCGGCTAAAGCGCCTAAGAGTGCGGGCGGAAGCCAACTGAACCCGTAGGCATACAGAGGCGCGGCTTCCACGAAGCCGAGAGCACCCGTCAGATCATGCACGGTGAGCACCAAGCTCGCCGCCACAGCCACGAGCGCAGCCCCCTTGAACGTCCACGTGCTGCGAATGTGCTTGCGGAACAGGAGAAGCACTACGGTGATCATGAACGGCGGGCAGATCACCGAGAGCACGGGCGCCGCCAAGTTGATGATATTCGTAAGCCCCAGATTGCAGATGAGCAGCGCAATGACCACCACGGTGATGAGCGCGGCGCGATAACTCAGACGCCGCCCGCTGATGCGTTCGAGATAAGCCGCCGTAGCACCGCACAAGCCCACAGCCGTGGTCAGGCACGCGAAGCCCACCACCACGCCGAGCACCACCAAACCGCCCTGCCCCATGAGCTGCTCGGTGATAAGGGTGATGAGGGTGGCCTGGTTCACTTCGTGCGGCACCACCGTAGCCGCCGTAGCACCCAGATAGGTGAGGCCGCCGTAGACGAGGGTGAGCAGCACGCAGGCCACCAGGCTCGCCCGAGCCGTGACGGCCAGCTGGCCCTTCGCGTCGGCGTAGCCCGCTGCCCGCACCGATTCCTGCACGATGATGGCGAAGCCCACCACGGCCAGAATGTCCATGGTCTGATAGCCTGCCGAGATGCCGTCGGCCACGACCGTTGCCGATTCGGGGGCCACCACCGGGCCCAAAGGCGCCGCAATGCCAGCCACCACCATAATGGCGATACCCGCCACGAGCACGGGAGTAAGCACCTTGCCCACGATGTCGACAATACGGGTGGGCCGCAGGGTGAGCAACAGCACCACGGCGAAGAACAGCAGCGAGAACGGCAGCAGGCCGATCCAGTCGCCCAGCAAAGGCGCGATGGACATCTCATAGGTGGTGGCCGCCGTGCGCGGACTCGCGATGAACACGCCCGTGCACAGAATAGCGGCCGTATTCAGCACGAGGGCCGGACGCTTGCCGAGCACGCCCTCGATGGAGAGAATGGAACCGCCGGCTCGGTTGATGGCCACAATGCCGATACAGGAGATGACCACGTCCACGAAGACGAAACAGGCAAGCCCCAGCGGCCACTCCCATCCTGATTCCATGCCGAGGAAGGGCGGAAAAATGAGGTTACCCGCCCCGAAGAACATGGCGAACAGCGCCAAGCCCACAACGAGCGCATCTTTGTTCATGGCATCCTCCCCGGTCGTTTCCGCACGGTCCTCTCGTGCTATTGTCGATTAAGCGAAGCGACCATGATGACGCATCGGCACAGCGGTTACGGGTTCAGCGCCAAAGCGGCATAAAATCGTCAAGGGAAGGATGCAATCGTCCCGGAACCGCTACTCGAGCGCGTCGGCCGCTGCCTTGCTCAAAGCGATGACAACCGCATCCTCCTTGGCTTCCTCAACGAGTTGGGCAAAGCCGATTTCGGAAAAGAAGGCGTCGCGCTGGGCATCGGCGTCCTCTGCCTCGCCGTCGGCGAGCACGATCACATCAGCTCCAGCGACAAGCTGTGCCGCCACCTCCGCCGTCTCGCGCTGCAGCACGCGCACCTCTCCCACCGGCAAGTCGGCCTTCACAAGAGATGTGGCCAGATCCATGGCGAGGTTTTCCGTGTATGTGTCGTTGTCGGGCTCCGCGGCCACCATGAGCAGGCGGGGGTTTTCGGGCCAGCGGTCGCGCACCGCATCGGCGAGGGCGCTCTCGGGCTTCAAAGTGGCGAAGCGGTACATGCCGCGAATCTCGTAATCCATCGGATCGGGGGCGATGACGATGTCCATGGCGACCTCCAAAATCAATCACGGTCCTGTATGCGAACAGCCTACCATCGCGGCCCCGCCGGCTTCCATCGAGTATTCCTATACCGCCATAGGGGGTTATAGCTCAAAAAGTGTGCTTTTCTTGGCAAGCAATCGCGAGGTCGCTCCCGACAAAACGCCGGCCCAAGTTG
>JBCLSG010000007.1:0-141250 GCA_041225375.1 Eggerthellaceae bacterium 24-137 | reverse complement strand
ACTGGAACGAGTTCCACATGCCCACGCAATACGGGCAGTGAGTAAACTTCAGGAGCACACTTTTTGAGCCATACCCCTTTCGATATTACGTTCGCGGCAACAAAAAAACGCCCTCCGAAGAGGGCGTTTGTTTCAAATGGTGCGGGCGAGAGGACTTGAACCTCCATGGGGTTGCCCCCATACGGACCTGAACCGTACGCGTCTGCCAATTCCGCCACGCCCGCAGGTGCTGTTTCGACATTGCCAAAAGAGCGTAATTGATAATACCCGACTTGCGCCATCGGTGCAAGAAGTTTTTCGATAAATACTTCCCGGGTTCTTTAGGCTGCCATCGTTAAAAATAATCGCCATGTTGTACGGCTTGGCGCCTTGACGGCCTAACGGTACGGTAAAGTTTGGCCATCCTGGTCAACGGAGAGGCCCGGTAAGGCATCTTGTGCGTTTTTGACAGCTTCGCTTCTGTCTGTCATTCTGCGAGGACAATTGGCGAGCCAGAATGGAGGGTGGCTCAATTGAAGAAATACAAGCTGCACTATCATCTTGCGTTGCCTGTTACGGCCATTATTGTTGCGCTGTTGCTAGTGAATATTGTTCTCAGCTCGTCGCTTCAGAAAAAACAAGCTGAGGAAACCATGAGGGACCAAGCCTACGTTCTCTCACAGGATATGGCCGCTATCTGGGATTTCATATCAGTCAACCAGAATCGGATAAATTACGACAGAGATGGTGTCTACAATCAAAAGGGACTCTATTGCTCCAAAGCGGGACTGTCTGTCGGGGCTTTGTTCTCGAAGCGCACTGATTACGTCATTAGGTACGCGGCGCTGAACCCAAGAAATGAGCAAAACCGCGCCGATACCTTCGAAACGGATGCGCTTGTCGCTTTCTCCAACGATTCTGGACTTGAAGAGTACACCGCCTTTGGGGATATGAAAGGTGAAGAGGGACGCTACTTCAGATATGCCGCACCGTTGCGCATGGATGATGCGTGCGAGAGCTGCCATGGTGGCGTCGCAGGGGAAATTGATGAGACTGGGTATCCGAAAGAAGGGTTTGTCGATGGAGACTTGGTTGGCATTATCAGCATTGCCACGCCAACTAAGCAATTTGAGCAGAACTATTACGACAACGCCCTGCTGCAAGGAATATTTCTCGTAATACTGTCAATAGGGTGCATGTTTGTGAGTTACTGGTTTATCCAGAAATACGTATCGAAGCCGCTCGGTAAATTGGAGCGTGCAATCGAAAGGTCGGGCACTGATCGTTCCTATGAGCAGCTAGACGCAGATGCTATTGGCGCTAAGGGGGAGATAAATAGCCTTGTCTCCTTCTTCAACGATACGTCAAAAAAGCTCGAGGCGGTTCACTTGGGACTTGAATCGGAGGTTTCAAAGAGAACCCTCGATTTGGAGTCCGCAAATAAGCTCCTCGTTACGCAAGCTGAGGAGTTAGAAGCTTTGAATGTGCGTCTGAAAGAAGACAATCGATACAAGTCGCATTACTTCACCATGATGAGCCATGAGCTGAAAACGCCCCTTACAGCGATTATTGCGTATGCGAATATTTTGCGTGAGGCGAATGACCTGGAAAATGATTTGGACGCAGAAGCGATAGAAGCCATTGCCGGCAACTCGCGAGACTTGTTGAGGCTCATTGACTGCATCTTAGAAGCCGCGAAGTTGGAAGCAGGAAGGGCTTCGCTCGATTTGCAGGTAGTCGACGCCGACGAATTGTTCTATCATTTGGAATGCTTGTTGTCCCCCCTGGCTTCTCAACGCAATATCACTCTGTCATTTTTTCGAGCAAAACGCATGCCTCTGTTTCGCGCAGACTCAGTGAAGCTGTCTCATATCTTGGAAAACCTGATCAGTAATGCGATTAAGCACACGCCCGATAGCGGACTCATAGTTATCGAATCGTATTATCACAGGAAGGACGAGACCATAAGATTCCGAGTTATCGACAACGGTACAGGGATACCGGAAAGAGAGCAGCGGGCAATTTTCGAGGAGTTCGTGCAGGCAAGCGATCAGATGGAAAGGCCGACGAGTGGTAGCGGGTTGGGGCTCGCCCTGGCGAAAGAGTACGCAGAGTTACACGGCGGCACTATACGGGTAAAGAGCGCGGTTGGAGAAGGTAGCATCTTTACGGTCGTTCTTCCTTATGTCGCCGTAATGTCTGAGGAGGAGAGCTATGGCACCGAATAAGATTCTTGTGGCCGATGACGAACCGAATGTGCTCAAGGTGGTCAAGTACTATGCAGAAAGGAGCGGGTATCAAGTTTACGCTGCATCTAACGGCAATACCGCTCTACGCATATTTCAGGAAGAATCGCCCGATCTCGTTGTTTTGGATGTCATGATGCCCGGGCTTAACGGGTTTGAGGTTTGCGAGGCAATTCGCGAGATCGATACTAGGGTTCCAGTGATTTTCCTTACCGTGAAAGGCGACTTGGTCGATAAGGGTACGGGGTTCAGGCTGGGGGCCGACGATTATATGACGAAGCCCTTCGAGCCAGAAGAGCTGATAATGAGGATAAGGACCTGCTTGCGCAGAAAAGAAGCGTTTCTTGCGCAAAGGGACGATGAGAATGTAATTGAATTGGGTGATCTGTCCGTCGATATGGGTTCAAAAACCGTAACTGTTCGAGGCGCCAAAGTGCCTTTGACAACGAAGGAGTTTGAACTGCTGGCGTTTCTTGCCCAGCACCCAGCAGAGGCAATTTCCAGAATACATCTCTTGCAAGGCGTTTGGGGTGAGGACTACGTGGGCGACGCCGGGGTTGTGGCTGTGGTTGTTCGCAAGGTGAGGGAAAAGATAGAGGAGAACCCAGCTAAACCGTGTCATTTGCTTACTGAGTGGGGCTATGGCTATCGCCTTGTGTGAGCAGCATTAGGGCCCAGACGCCGCCACCTCCCTGCTCGCTTTAATAATTCGTAATATTTCTTAATTGCCCTCTTAATCACTGGCGTTGGCCATATAGGTAATCTGTCTATGACGAGTTAACGCCAGGGGGGCGTTAGATAGGAGGAGGATCTTATGAGCGATGTTGGTCTCAAATCGTCCAAATCAGGTCTGAGCAGGAGAGCGTTCGTCGCAGCGGCTGCTACGGCGGCAGGTGCTGCGGGACTGACATTGACCGGCTGCCAGCCCATTGCGCAGACTGGAGAAGTGACAGAAAACGCTGCAGATCCCGAGATCAAAACAGTAGGGGTTGCAAGCGGATACAACTGCTCGTACTGCTATCTGCAGGGCAAGATCCAAGACGGCAAGATTGTCGGCGTAGAGCCTGGCCCTCTGCCTAATCGGCCTGGAAATAGCAATGCTTGCGCGCGTTGCATGGCCTTTGTCGAGAAAGTTCAAGACGAAAATGCGCGTATTTTGCATCCGATGCGACGTACGGGCGAGCGTGGATCGGGCGAATTTGAACAGATCACCTGGGACGAGGCCATTAGTGAAATATCTGAGAAGCTAAAGACGGTAATGGAGAAAGACCCAAGGGCTGCGAGCTTCTGGGGCATGACGGGTAATTTGACAACGCTTGCCAACCAGTCAGTTAATCGCTTCGCGTTTAATATTGGCGCTACAACGTGGGAACCCGAGCACATCATGGGCGACCATGGCGAGTCGATAGGCATGTTCATGACGTGCGGCGATCCTGCTCCAGGACACGATGGCGAAGACTGGTACAACTCGAAGTACCTGCTGTTCTTTGGCGCTAACAAGGTCGATACCTATACGCCGGTTGCCCGTCACATCGCCGAAGCTCGTCGGCGCGGAGCAAAGTTGGTGGTCGTTGATCCGCGGCTGAGTTCCACGGCTGCAATAGCCGATCAGTGGGTTCCGATTAATCCCGGCACCGATCCTGCACTTATCCTCGCCATGATGAACCTTATTTTCCAGGGAGATCTGCACGACAAGACTTACCTGGCAAACTACACGTGTGCCCCTCTGCTTGTTAGCGATGAAACAGGTGAGTATCTGCACCCAGCTGAGGGTACCTACTGCGCCTGGGACACGGCCGCCAATGCCATGGTTGAAATTGATCCGGCAAATGCTGGCGGCGCGGATGATCAGACTTCTGGTCCCGATAGCACCCTTGCCCTTACGGGTTCGTTTAAGGTAAACGATGTGAGTTGCCATCCCGCCATGGATGACTTGGTTGCGGAAGCTGCCAAATGGCCCATTGAGCGTGCTGCTGGGGTGACGGGCGTTCCCGCTGAGGTCATTCAGCAGCTGGCCACAGAGTACGCGCAAGCTCAGCCGGCGGCCATTCAGGTTACCCAAGGTACGAATCGTACTCGCTACACCTATGCCACTTCGAGAGCTGCAGTTACGTTGGGAGCTGTTTGCGGCAACATTGGCAAATCTGGCGGTGGTGTTGGTCGTGAGAACTTGGGTGTTCCCATTGCCACGACGGGCGACGCAGTGAACTTCATCAGTTCGGGCTCTCTCTTTAATGATGCAGAGTGGTATGACGTAGGCGAGAAGTCCGAGGCCTTCGGCGCTTTCTACGAAGTGTTGCTCGGTCCTTACAGCCTTGCTGCAGATGTGCTGACGGCTGGCAATGCCTTCAAGTCTTCCGAGTTTTATGATGCCGCAATTACGGGAAATCCGGTTCCAGTTGATTTCTTGTACATCTCAATTTCAAACCTCATCAACCAAAGCCCTGATGCAAATAAGATCATCAACGAGGTGTTTCCGGCCATTGACTTTATCGTGACTGCTGATTTGTTCTGGACCTGGACCACTAAGTATTCTGACATCGTGCTCCCCGTTGCCTCCAACTGGGAATGCTGGGATGTGACAAATGATGGTCCGTTTGTGCGCATGAATCAGCCGCAGATTGAGCGCGTGGGTGAAAGCAAATCCGACTGTGAGATTTTCTCGCTCCTTGCCAAAGAGGTCGGCGTCGGTGATTATTGGGACAAAACGGATGAGGAATGGGTGCGGACCTTCCTTGAGGGAAGCGAGCATCCTGGCATGAAGTCCTTCAATATGGACGAAATGCTCAAGACCGGCATCTTTGCTCGCGATGACGGAGTGTTCGGCCCGTCGTATCCGTTCGGTGACAAGAAGTTCAGTACGCCAACGGGACGCATTGAGTTCTATCGCGATGATCTGGTTCCCTTTGGCGAGCAGGTTCCGACTTGCCAGCGGGTCGATGACAACCCCGAGGATGCCTTTAAGGATAAGTATCCGCTTCAATTTATCCAATGGCACAATCGCGCTGCCGTGCACACGCAGGGAATGCTGCCGACTGCCACCCGGGCTATTGAGGCTGAGCCGTATCTCGTTATGAACACCGCCGATGCCGAAGCGCGCGATATCGCTCATGGCGATGTGATTCGCGCATTCAATGATCGTGGGTCTATGAAACTGCACGCCTTTGTCTCGGATGGCATTATTCCTGGCACAACTGGCATGTCTCAAGGTTGGACGCCCGAGCAGTTTATCGAGGGGCATTACCAGATGCTGACGCATTATACGAAGAACGAGGTTGAGGAATTCATAAGTGCCACGAGTAGCCCGTTCAACGATGTCCGCATTCAGGTTGAGAAGGCGTAAGGGAGGTGGTAACGATGGCTTACGGAATGCTCATTGATACGCGTTACTGCTCAGGTTGCCAGACTTGTGTGGTTAGCTGCAAGATGTCGAACCGCGTAGGTGGAGACGCGTTTTATAGTCACGTGATCAGCTTGGATGGTGATACTCTCTATCAGGCAACAGGGGTTTATCCGAACGTCAAGATGAAGTTTCGGCCCACTCTCTGCAATCATTGTGGGAGTCCGGCGTGCTTTGCCAACTGCCCAACTGGCGCAGTCTCGAAAGACACTGAGACAGGCATAGTTTCAGTTGATGGGGAGATCTGCATAGGCTGTGGCGACTGTGCCGTCTCGTGTCCCTATGAGATCCCTGTCGTTCTCGAGGAAGAAGGGGTTGCGGGCAAGTGTGATTTCTGCGCTTCGCGCGTGGCAGATGGCGAACTGCCCTATTGCGTAGCCGCATGTCCGACGCGTACGCGCTATTTCGGAGATGTCGACGACCCCAATAGCGAGATCTCAAAGATGATTGCCGAGAATGAAGTGGAAGTTTACAAGCCAGAGGCCGGTACCAATCCGTCTGTGGTCTATATCGTGTGACATCCTGTAGTGACTGGATAGGCTAGACGGTTCGGCTGTTTGGTCGTGTCAGCATGTGCCCGGAGCGTAGTTCGCTTCGGGCACATGCATTTTCCGATTCAGCCTGGTGCTTTTTGAAATCTTCTGTGAGCAAGCACGGACATGAAAGAAACGCAGAAGCATAATGTTTCCGCGCGAGCTGCCCCCAGATTATTCTCCACGCAGAATCGTATTGGCGGTTTCCGTCAGGGCGGCGTCGGTCTCGTCCTGCTGACGGCGCTCGGAGCGCTCTTCGTGGGCAATCTCGTGACCGATGTAGTCGTGGATGCCGTGATCCTCGCGGTACTCGCGCTCCTTCTCAGCGTGCTTTTCCTCGCGCTCGTGATCCTCGATGTGCTTCTCCTGCTGTTCCATATGCTGCTTGAGCGTTTCGGTGCTCATGGCGACTCCTTCCGTCGAACGTATTCCCCAACCTTAGACCAACAGCTGACCTGCGTAGCCCATCGCGGCCATTCGTAGGTGTTTTGCAACGCGACGGTTCTATAATGGAGGGCATTGTTTCCGGCCGCAGCGGAAAGCCCGCGCGGCCCTGTGGGGAAAGGACCTGCTCATGAGCGACGCGACGCCGGTGGTCGGCATCATTATGGGATCGGAATCGGACATGCCGGCCATGGAGCCGTGCATGGCCCAGCTGGACGCCATGGGCGTGCCCTACGAGGTGAAGGTGGCCAGCGCCCACCGCAAGCCGGCCGTGGTGCACGAGTGGGCCGAAACCGCTGTCGATCGCGGCATCAAGGTCATCATCGCCGCGGCGGGCAAGGCCGCGCACCTGGGCGGCGTGGTGGCCGCCTTCACGCCGCTGCCGGTCATTGCCGTGCCTATGAAGACGAGCGACCTGGGCGGCCTGGACTCGCTGCTGTCCATGGTGCAGATGCCCTCGGGCGTGCCGGTGGCCTGCGTGGCCATCAACGGTGCGAAGAACGCCGCCATTCTGGCCGTGCAGATGATGGGCACGAACGATGCGGCCATGCTGCAGAAGGTGGCCGATCTGAAGGCGGATATGGCCCGCTAGGCCGATGGAAGCAGAAGTTTCGCCCCTCGAGGCCGCCGCGCTTGAGTCATGGTGCGGCCTGCGAGCTGCTCTGGGGGAGCAGCTTGGGCGTCATACTCTGAAACCAGAGGGTGTGGCCGCACTCGTCGTGCTCGCTCGACGTGCTCCCTTGACGGTCTCGGCTTTAACCGATGCCCTTGCCTTGACGAAGGCGAGGGCATCGGTGCTTGTGCGCCATCTCCTCGAGCTTGACCTTATCATCGAGCGAGTTGGAGTTCGCGATCGGCGCCAGAGCATCCTGCGTGTGGCGCCCCGTGGTGAGAACGTGCTGTTCGAACTAGGGGCTGAGCTGGGTCGCGACCGTCTGGATGTCTGGTCTGCCGGTGTCGCGGCCTTCAATCGTATCGTTCGGGAGGCAGGCGCGACGGCAGGAAAGCCCCTCAGCGCGCATCAGTGCGCGGTGCTCATGATCTGTGCCGGCAATGTCATCTCGACGGGCGAGGCGGCTCGACGGCTCTCGCTTGGCTACTCGACGGTTTCCATGGCTGCCCGAGCGCTTCGGCGTGACGGCTTGGCCGAAGTGCGTCCTGGTAAGGAGGATCGTCGGCAGGCGATCATCTCGCTCACGCCTCAAGGTGTGGCTGTGGCTGCTACTGCGTGCTACGTGTGGAACGAGTCCTTAAATTCATCTTCAAGATAAGGTTATCAACTGCGATATATCAAAATCAATACTAATATCTCTATCGCGCCATCGCCGCGTTTACGCCCCTGTTGGCGCTCGTTATAATGCGGTTCATCTGATGGCATGAGGTTTCCCGGCTCGTTGGAGGAGAGCGCGCCGGCTCGCTGAGACCTCCTCCTTTGCCGTCACTGTTGGAGTCCGTGGACTCGTATCGGCGCGAGGGATCAGCCGACCGAACTGCTCCCCCGGCGCCATTGTCCGCGGCATCGTCGCGCCGGTTGCTCGCCAACCGCGCTCGAGCAGAGAGAGGGGAATCCATGACTACGTCTTTGACGCGCCGCACGTTCCTGAAGGGGACGGGCCTGGCCGCCGCCGGCACCGCGATTGCCGGCACGCTGGCCGCCTGCAGCCCGGCTGGCGACATGCAGAACTTGGAAACCGATCCCGATCAGAAGAAGGAGACGAAGCTCTCCGTGACTGGCGACGAGTACTTCTGCACCTGCAGTTGGAGCTGCTCGTTCTGCCAGTACAACATCTATGTGCGCGATGGCAACGTGGTGAATATGCGCCCGAAGAAGGACTACCCCTTCCGTACCTGCCTGAAGGGCAAGTCGCGCATCACCCGTACCTATTCCGAGGCGCGCATCCAGTATCCCATGAAGCGCGTTGACGGTACCCCTCGCGGCGGTGGCCAGTGGGAGCGCATCACTTGGGAAGAGGCCGGCGAGCTGATCGGCGAGCAGTGGAAGAAGACCGAGGAGAAGTACGGCCCGCTCGCTAACTCTATCTACATGGGCGGCGGTGGTGCTCAGGGCTCTCTGCATGGCTCTTCAGGTCTTATCATGCGTATGTTCAACGCGACGGGCTGCACGAAGTGGGACTACTCTTTCGATAACGCCACGAACACGGGTCTTACCCGCGGCGGCATTCAGTGGTTTGATCAGAACGAGCCCACCGACTTCGTGAACTCCGACTACATTGTCATGTTTGGCGCGAACCCCATCTTCGCCCAGATCCAGATGGCGAAGTTCTTGTTCGATGCCCAGGACGCGGGTGCCAAGGTCGTCGTAATCGACCCGCATTATTCCGCTACGGTGGCCAAGGCCGACAAGTGGATCCCGGTGAACATGGGCAACGACACCGCCCTGTTCCTGGGTCTCATCAAGCGCTTCATGGATGAGGGCACCTACGCGAAGGACTTCGTGATGAACCACACCTGCGCGCCCTACCTCATCGACAAGAAGACCGGCATGTATGTGCGCGGCTCTGAGTTCGGCGAGGGCCTGCACGAGGGTCCTGTGTTCTGGGTTACAGGCGAGCCGACTGAGATCGATCCCATCATGGTGTGGTCGGAAAGCGAGAAGAAACCGGTGCCCTTCGACACCTGCACCGATCCGGCGTGGACTTGCCCCGACGACAAGTACGTGACCGCCTGGGATAAGTTCAAGGAGCATGTGTCCGAGTGGACCTTCGAGCGCGTGGCCGAGGTGTGCGAGATCTCCCGCGAGGACTTCGATTTCCTCTACGATGTGCTGCAGCCGGCCAACAAGGTGGCCCACTACATCAACTTCGGTACCGGCGCCTACGAGAACGGCCTGCATGCGGCCTATGCCATGGCGGCGCTTATCGCCATGACCGGCAACTTCGGCGAGCCGGGACGTTCCGTCGGCGGCTTCGATATGATGTACGGCAACTTCTTCGGCCACGCTTCCGCGGTGCCCTCCAACGGCAAGATGGTCAGCTCCGTCACCTTCCTGGCGGCGGCCGACATCATGAACTCCGGCAAGCTGGCTGGCCAGGACTACCCGGTGAAGACGCTTTGGGTGTCTCACGGCGGCATGATCGGCGGTTCGGTGAACTCTAACCGTGTGAAGAAGGAAATCCTCGATCCTATGGAGATGATCATCGTTGAGGACAACTTCATGACCGACACGGCTCGCTACGCCGACGTTCTGCTGCCGGCTTGCGACATGTACGAGTACGAGGACGTGGTGCCGCTCGGACATATGCGCACCGTGCGCCTGTCCGAGAAGTGCATCGAGCCTATGTACGAGGCGAAGCCCGATGCGGAAATCGCCCGTTTCATGGCACCGTACCTGGGTGTGGGCGACATCGTGAACGAGGTGGACGACGACACCTGGTGGAAGGGCACCTTCGACGACGTGCCGGCGGCTGTGGAATGCGGCATCACCATGGAGACCCTGCGTCAGAACAAGGAGATGCGCTACTCCAAGGAAGAGCCCTACATCGGCAACGTGGGCCTCACCAACTTCATCACCGAGACTGGTCGCCTCATGTTCTACGTCGACCAGCCGGCGCCTCGCACGCCTTCCAACTACGACATCTCCAACGTGGAGCGCGAGCAGATGCCCACCTGGTTCGAGAACAAGATCTCCGGAGCGCACTCCGAGTATGCTGACGACTACCCGCTGACCTGCATGTCATGGCGCAATCCCTCCCGTGTGCATATGACCATGTTCATGGACACCTGGGCCCGTCAGTTCAACGATCAGCCCCGCCTGTTCATCAACCCGGCCGACGGTGCGAAGTACGGCGTGGAAGACGGTTCGGAGATCTTGGTTTCCAACTGGCTCGGCGAGTGCGTGATGGTGGCCAGCTTCAACAGCGGTATCCGCGAGGGCTGCACCGTCTACTACAAGGGCTACGCCGAGAATGAGATGAAGCGCGGCAGCATGGGCGCCATCACCACCGACTACGCCGATCCCTATGCGGTGAACTGCTCGTTCTTCGACAACCGCGTGAAAATCGAGCCGTGGGACGGTACCGGTGCCAACGACGAGGCGGCGTTTACCCCCACCATTCAGGGTGCGGAATAGGAAGGGACGGTAATCACTTATGGCTAACAAATACGGAATCGCGATCGACTATCGTCGCTGCATCGGCTGCGGAAGCTGCTCGGTTTCCTGCAAGCTGGAGAACAACCTGCCCAACGATGTGTGGTACTGCACGGTGAACACCGTCGGTGGCGACGGCAAGGACTGCCCCGGCGGCTCCTACGGCGCCAACACCATCGCCTATCAGCCTCTGCGCTGCCAGCATTGCGAGGAGCCGGCGTGTGTGGCCGTGTGCCCCACTGGCGCAACGGCCAAGGACGAGGAGACGGGCATCGTCACCCAGGACACCGAGACCTGCATCGGTTGCCGCAGCTGCGTGGAGGCCTGCCCCTACACGGCTGTGGGCGCGGGCGTGCGTGCCTATCTGGAGGCGGAACCCGAGTTCCTGGTTGGCTTCCCCGTGGGTAACAGCGAGGCGCCGGCTCACGTGAAGAACACGGTGGAGAAGTGCAACCTCTGCTACCAGCGTATTTCCGAGGGCGATCTGCCCGCGTGCGTGGAGGGTTGTCCCACGTACGCCATGACCTTTGGCGACTTGAACGATCCTGAGAGCGACATTTCGAAGCTCATCGCCGAACGCGACTACGAGCAGTTGCTGCCCGATGCCGGCACCGGCCCGTGCATGTACTACTTGAAGTAGCGGCACGATAACGAATACCATGAGGGGCGGGCTTTGGCTCGCCCCTCATATGGTTTACCATGACATTGCCCAAGGCGAGGGAGAGGGGACGGGACGTGAACACCGTACTGGGAGCAATGTTCAAGCTGTTGGCCGTGGCATGGCGGCCTCCGACGGCCGGCCCATGGGTCGAGGCCGTCACCTCGGGCCTGATGGCCCGTGATTTAGTTCAGGTCGCCGCGGAGCTGGAGTTGCCGAAGGAGGCCATCGGGGCGTTTTCCGAGACCTTGGCCACCTACGAGGGGGCCGAACCCGAAGAGGTGCTTCACCGGCTGCGTCGTGATGAGACGCGGTTGTTCATCGGGCTTGATCCGGTGGTGGAGAACGCCGAGGGCACGTGGCTGCAGCGCGCGCACGGTGTGGCTCATCCTGTTCGCATGATCAACAATCACAGTGTGGCCGTGGCCGACTTTATGAAGGAGTGCGGGGTAGTACGTCGGGAAAAGTACAACGACTGCATCGACTACCTCTTCAACGAGTTGGATTTCTGCGGCTATTTGGCCGACAGGCAACTTGCGGACGGTGCTGGCGAGGACGCGGGCGCCGAGGATGCGACGGAGAGCTCAGAGGCTATCGAGCAGCTGGAGACGTTCATCGACGAGCATCTCGGGCAGTGGGCGCCCGGCTTCTGCGCCGAGGTGGCTGCCGAGGCGCGTGAGCCTTTCTACCGCGGGCTTGCGGTGCTTACCAATGCTTTCGTGCAGAAACTGCTGTGATCGAGGTTCCTGGTGAACGCAAGCGAACGCTATGGGAGCGACAAGCCCATCAAAGCCGAGATCGTGTTCGCCGAGGACCGGTGCATGCATCGCAAGAGCGTTTTCGCCCAGTGCGGGCCCTGCGTGGATGCATGCCCGAGCCATGCCATCCACTGGGTTTCCGACCGCGATGCGCCCGCTTTCGACGCTGCGCTGTGCCTGCACTGCGGAACGTGTCTGTCGTCGTGTCCCTTCGAGGCATTTCAGGCGACAAATTTCTCGGAGCGCAAGATGCTCAAGCGCATGGCGGGCACGAACCCGGTGCGTGTGCGCTGCTGGCTCCCCCGCGGCGAGCTGTCGGCTCTGCATTCGCCGATCGACGGCTACCAGGCGGCCGTGTGCCTGGCGGCGCTCACCCCCGCGGCGCTCTTCTCCATGGCTCGTGATCGGCCGTGCGTGATGGCAACCGCCTCATGCGAGGACTGCGCCCTGTATGCGACGGTCGGTCCTGTGCTGCGAGGAAATATGCGGTGCGCGCAGGCGCTTTTGGGGGATTGGCATCGACAGGGGAATCTCGTCGACGAGGGGGGAGTGGCCTTTCCGGCGGCACCGTTGCCTGCCTGTGGCGCGAGTGGCGACGAGCCTGCGCGTTCGGCGGCCCGTGCTCTGTTCAGCCGATGGATGACTGCGGCCCATAAGGAAGAGGTTTCTGCTGACGATCTGCGGTCGGTTAAGCGGCATCGCATCGAGTGGCGCTCGATGCTCGAGCGATTGTGGAAAGAGTCGACGGCGGATCAGACCGACGGGGGCTCCTATCTATGGCCGATCCACCATGTGGACGAGCAGCGCTGCGCATCGTGCGGCACGTGCGTGTCCATGTGCCCGACGGGCGCTATTGTCTTGGAAGACGAGGGCGACGGCGTAACGTACCGGTTCAATGTCGGGCGATGCTCGGAGTGCGGGCTGTGCGTGCGCTCATGCCCCCAGGAGGCCATTGTTCGGAGCCAGGGGCCGTGCGATCGTCCCTTCCAGTTCCGCCCATGCTACAAACGAGAAGATACGGCGGATTGCGATGAGTGAGGCAGCTGAACGCTTCGTCGTGCTTTACCGGCTCGAGCGCCTGCTCGGCCGAACTGCGCAGGCTGCCGTCGACGGGGATCTGGCCGAGGCCGCGTGCCTGCTTCTGGCCGCCCAAAGCGAACGGGGTATGACCGAGAAGGAGGCCTCCGATGCCCTTCTCGTGCCGCGCGAGCGCCTCGCTTTGTCGTTGCGCGTTCTGGAGAATCGCGAGCAGATATTCTGGGAGCGCAGCCGCGCTGATCGGCGCATGTTTGCTTTTCGGGCCACTGAGAAGGGCCTGGATGCGGCTGCTTTCGTCGACGAGGCGCTGGCAGTGGCCTTCATCAATGCGGGCCGGTCTCTCACCGAGGAGGGGTTCGACCGCGCGGTGGGGCTGTTGCATGTATGCTTCGGGGGCGGCGAGATCTCGCCTGATGAGTGGCTGGTGCCGGCTCGGGCGTTGGGGGCATTGGCAGCGTTCGGCGATGCCTGGGCTTCGGCCGGGGCGCAGCGGGGCGTTCCCATCTTGCAGGGCGTGCTGCTCGCCCTGTTGAGCCAAGCGGCTGGGCCTATGGAGCTGGGCACACTGGCGGCTCTGACGGCCGCACCGGTTCCTACTGTTAGCCTGCACGCCGAAAATCTTGTCGCGAAGGGGCTTGCGAAGTACGGCGAGGCGCGCACATCGCTTGCATTGGAGGAGAGCGCTGCCGCGCGGTTGGAGACGATGCTCGGCCACGGCGAGTTAGAGCGGCTGCGTTCTGAAGTGCGTGCGCAGCAGGCGGCGCAGCTGGGAGACGCCGACACCCTGGATGAGCTGCTGAGCCTTCTCGGTTACGTGTTGGCAAGCGAGGAGGAGCCGAACACCCTGTACGTGGGAGCGCGCAGCGTCACGGCGAATCGCCCTTCAACGCTTTCGGCCCTATATGCCCTGCTCAGCCAATTGTTCTCCTATCCCGATAGGCATCAGGCCGAGCAGCGTACGTCATCGGCTGTCCTCGATCAGGCCCGGGCACTGCTCCAGTCACTTGGCGCTGTCGAGGGGTTGCCCGTGGATGTGGCAGCTCGCTTCGAGGCTCAGGCGGCGCACCCAGCCGCTTTGCGGGCCCAGGAGGTGCGGGCGGAATTCACGCGACTGTTCTGCAGCTACCCTCGCCTGGTGCCTCTGACAGGGTCGCACTGGGTGCGTCGCGGCCGGACGGCGTTTTCCCTCGATCGCGGCGAGCGGGCGGCGGTGGGACTCGAGTACCGCAAGCTCGGCCTGAAAAACCGACCGGGTAACGGGGAGCCCTTTGACACGCTCGTAAGCGAGCTCGATTTCCTCTCGTACATCACGGCTCTCGAGGCCCGCGCCTTCGAGGGCGGCGATGCGGCCAGCGCCCGTGAATGGGAGCTGCTGCGCGCTGATTTCTGCGAGCATCACTTTCGCGAGCTCGCCCAAGGCGTCGCCGGAGCTGTGGTTCGCTGCAGCGATAACGCCGCTCTTGGCCTGTATGCATGGCTGCTCGATTTTCTTGCCGAAGAGCGCTAAGGCCCTTCGCGCGTTCCAGAGGGTATCGTCCCGAGCCGACGGCCGCCCCCTCGTTCGTGCTCCAGTGCGCCCTGTTATACTTCCGCATAAGCGATTAAGCGAGAGTAGCGGAGCGAATATGGCGAAGAAACTTCTGATGGGGAACGAGGCGTTCGCGCACGCGGCCTTGGAGGCCGGCGTGAACGTGGTGGCGGGATATCCCGGCACGCCCTCGTCCGAGCTGGTGGAAACGGTGGCGAAGCTGCATGCCGATGGGGTTGCGCGCGACGTGCACGTGGAATGGTCTACCAACGAGAAGGCGGCGCTGGAAGTGCTCGCTGGCGCTTCGTACTGCGGCGCGCGCGTGCTGTTCACCTGCAAGCAAGTGGGCCTGAACGTGGCATCCGACGCGCTCATGTCGCTGAATTACGTGGGCACAGGCGGCGGTTGCGTGCTGTTCGTGGCCGACGATCCGGGCCCTATTTCGTCACAGACCGAGCAGGACACGCGTCGTTTCGGGGCTTTCGCCAAGGTGCCGGTGCTGGACCCTAGCTCGCCCGACGAGGGCTTCGCCATGATGAAGGCCGCCTTCGATCTGTCCGAGCGCTACCATACGCCGGTTATCGTGCGTCCCACCACGCGCATCAACCATGCGTCCACCTTCTTCGACGTGGCCGAGGAAACCTGCGGACGTGCACTGCCCGAAGAGGGTTTTCAGAAGGATCCGAAGTGGATCATCTTCCCGAAGCGCGCCTATGAGGGCCATGGCGAGATCAACCGCCGGTTGGCCCAGATCGCCTGGGATTTCGATCATGACCCCGACTTCGCCCGATACAACCAGGTGGTAGAAGGCGGCGGGGAAGGTGGAGCAGCTGAGGCGCCCGCCGTGGGTATCGTGACTGGCGGCGTGTCGACGGCTTACGCTCGCGAGGCACTCTCGCTTATGGAGGCCGAGGCTGCGGCGGCGGGGCTTGCGGTGCCGCGTTGGCGCCTGCTGGCCGTGGGCACGCCCTACCCGTTCCCGGCTGAGACGGCTGCGGCCTTCGCCGAGGGACTCTCCGACGTCATTGTGTTCGAGGAGCTTGACTCGGTGCTGGAAGAAGAGATGTTGAAGCTCGCCGGTGCGCGCCACCTGCCTTTGCGGGTGCATGGCAAGCTGACTGGTGCCGCCAACGATCGTGGCGAGAACACCGCAGAGAACATCGCCGGCCGCCTCGGCCGCTTCTTCGACCGCACGAGCATTCAGCGATCGACGATTCGGGACGAGCAGCGAGGGGAAAGCCCGGTGCCCTCGCGCGCAGATTCTCTTGCGGCCTTGGTCGCCCGCACCATCGGCGCGAATCACCTCAGCTACGAGGGCACGTTGCCGGTTCGTCCGCCGGTGCTGTGTGCGGGTTGCCCCCATCGCGGCAGCTTCTATGCCGTGAAGCAGGCGCTCCGTGGCCGCGATGCCGTGCTCTGCGGCGACATCGGCTGCTACACCTTGGGCAACGCCGCCCCGCTCGATGCCGTTGACACCTGTCTGTGCATGGGTGCCGGCATTACCATGGCTCAGGGTTTTGCCGTGGCCGAACCGGGCAAGAAGCAGGTGGCCTTCGTGGGTGACTCCACGTTCTTCGCCAGCGCCATGACCGGCATTGCCAACGCCGTGTACAACGGCCATGATGTCACTTTCGCCATTCTGGACAACGCCACCACGGCCATGACGGGCAGCCAGCCGCATCCGGGCACGGGCGTTACGCTCATGGGCGAGCGACGCCGCCCTATCGTCATTGAGGAAGTGCTGCACGGCCTGGGCGTTCAGCATATTGGTTTTGCGAACCCCCACAGCTTGGAAGGCTCCGTAGCGGCGGCGCGCGCGGCTATCGACTTCGAAGGTCCCTCGGCCATCATCTTCCGCGCGCCGTGCATTCAGCTGAAAAAGCCCGATGCGCCGGTGGTCATTAGCGCCGAGGCCTGCACCGGCTGCAAGAAGTGCATTACCTCCATTGGATGCCCCGGCATCGGTTTCGACGAGGCGCGACGTGGCCCTAAATCGGGCGAGCGCGGCCAGGCCTTCGTGGATGAGAGCCTGTGCGACGGCTGCAGCCTGTGTGCCCAGGTGTGCCCGTTCGACGCCATTCAGGGCGCGCCGGGCTTCGGCGGCGCGGCTCCGGTGGAGCCGGCGGTGTACGCGCCCGATCCCGATCCGTTCCAGACGGGGCCGATCCCACGCGTGCTGGCCGACGAGGCGAACGATTTCCAGGAAACGGAGTTGGCCGGCCGGCCGGACGAGACGCCCGGTGCGGCGCTGGGCACAGCCGAGGCCGCGGAAGCGGCGGACGAAGGGGGTGCCCGATGATCAACGTTCTTCTGGCGGGCGTGGGCGGCCAGGGTACGGTGCTGGCCGCGAAGGTGCTGGCGAGCGCGGCGGCCGCGCGGGGCTGGCAGGTGCGCACGGCCGAGACCATCGGCATGGCCCAGCGCGGCGGCAACGTAACCAGCCATGTGCGCATGGGCTCGAACGGCGAGGAGGTGTTCTCGTCGCTTATCACCCCGGGCACGGCCGATATGGTTATCGCCCTTGAGCCCGGCGAGGCCGCCCGCGCGCTGCCGTATCTGGCTCCGGGCGGCGTGCTCGTAACGGCCACGACGGCCATTCAGCCCGTAACGGCGGCCCTGGCGAGTGTGCCCTACCGCGCCGGCGATGTGGTGACGGGTTTGGCAGACGCCCTGCAGGGTGGAAGCTTCCTGTTCGTGCCAGTAAACGATGAGGAGCTCGTGCGCGAGCTCGGTTCCGGTTCCCGCAAGTCGCTCAACATGATGCTGCTGGCTGTGGCTGTGGCTCAGGGGCGTGTGCCCCTCACCTTGGACGAGGTGAAAAGCGCCGTGGAGGCCTGCGTGAAGCCGCAGTTCGTCGCCATGAACCTCGCTGCCATCGACCACGCCGTGGCCGCTTGCGGGTAGGACCTATTCGAACGCTTTTAGCAAGGCGAGCATATCGGCAGGTGTAAGCGCGGCCACGGGGGCATGAGCACGAAGTCTTTTGTCGCTTGTGATGAGGTAATCAGCCCCCGATCGTTCTACGGCTGCCAAGACGAGGTCGTCCTCAAAATCTCGATGGATTTGATGAAAGTATCGTGCGACGGTTATATCAGAGGTGTCGGCGGGCACAATCGTTGCCTGCTCGACTATGCTCATTGTGGATTGCCAGCTTACTTCTTCGATGGCGAGCGCCTCCGCTTCGGTTAGTGGCGCGCCCGTGGCACGATGCTCTCGCTTAAGCTCTGCCCCTACTTGGTAGTAAATATCCTTGAGGGATGTGATAGAGAGGCAAACAGGTATTTCTTTCCGCGCGCACGCGCAGAGGAGTTGGCGAGATTCAGTGCTTCCCGCTCGTGTGCCGATGCAGCTGTCGATCCATACATTAGTATCGAGAAGAATGGTGGAAGGGAGATTCATCATAGGAGCCCCCTTTCCTCAAGGCGCTCCCATAGAGCCTCCTCGCGCAGTTGGTCGTAATAGGCCATCCTCTCGTCATCGTCCTCTGGTACAGCGCAGGTCAGATTATGCTCTTTGCGAAAATTATCAATAAGAGCCCAGCCTTCGTGAAATGCCTCGATGCGTCGCTCTTGCTCGCTGGAGGCACCGCTCTCTGCCTGTTCGTCGTCTAGTTTGCCGAGGAGGATGCGTAACGCCTCGGGATCGTTAGCGTGGCGAGCGGCGTAACCCCACAGGAGGCGCACTGCTTGGCTGGGGGTGAGGCCAATGCGAGCGAACGCAGCGTCGCCAGCCTCTTTGGTCTCCTCGTCAATGCGCACATTCATCTGCACGGTTTTTGCCGCGGAGAGTTTGCCTGCACGCGACGCGCTCGGTTTCACAGCGGTACGCTTGGGCGCGGCCTTGCTCTGACTCTTCTTAGAGTCCGTCACGTTCTTCGGCTTATCCAACGTCACGATTGCCACGGCGATCACCTCGATTCATAGCGTAAAGAAAAAGCAAGTATAGCGTATAGCTTGCAAGTGCGCAAAAGAGCATCGCACCACCCGTGTGAGCTCCTCCGTCATCTACTGCCGCTATGCCGTCACGACACCTACTGTTTGGAGCATCGTGCTATAATGAGCGCTGTTTTTTGCGCCTGGAGGGGAGGTGCCATCGCCGTTTTAGGGGGCTGGTATGGGTCGTTTTGTGTTTTCAGGTGCTTTAGAGGGAAGGGCTTCCGTCGGATGGTCGGCGGCGAGATATCTCCCTTACGCGTTTTGGCGTGCATGGTTCCTTGTCATGTACTCATCGCCGATTTGGCTGAATTTTGCATTGCCGGAGACGGTGAACCCCGGTTTGCAGATGCACTATGTTTCGACGGCCTGTTTCATCGTGGTCTCGGTGCTGTTGGCGGTGTTCCACATTCGAGCTGTGGCTGTGCTCTCGTCGCGGAAGCTCATGATCCTCATGGGTGCGACGGCCAGTGCTGGCGTGGCAATGGAATTCGGCGCTCTTGCATTGTGGGGGAGCGCTTCGAACGCTCTGTTTTGGGTCGGCGCTGCTCTCACGGGCTTCGGGACGGCGCCTATCGCTCTTCGCGCTGGTCAGATTTATGCTTCGGTGCGTACCGATTCTGCCGTTGCGGGAACGCTTTTGAGTGATGTGGCAGCGGGCCTCATCTTTTTCTTTGCAGTGGGAACATGGCCGTCTATCGGTCTGCTAATCGCTTTTGGCCTGCCGCTGCTCTCCGCCCTTACTTTGGCTGTTTCGAGCGTTGAAGGTGATGATGATGTGGTAGGAGATAAGCTTGCCGATCTCACCCAGGCGCCGGTACGCCCCTTTTCTTACTTTCTCACCGCAGCGTTTCTCATTGGCGCGGTGGCTTTTCTTCAGAACAGCCTTGGAGGCTCCTGGTTCGATCAGGCGAGCATCGATGCCGGCTCCACTCTCGGTGTGAGCTTGCTCATCGTGGTCTGCTTCTTCCTAGCCGTCGTTTTTGCCTCGGTGCAGAAGATTCGCCTCGAGATGTTGTATCGGCCCACTATTCTCTGTCTGAGCGCTTGCGTGCTGATCGCCTATCTCATCAGCTTCGGAAGCCCGGCGGCCATTGGTGGCACGCTGCTCATCTACTGTCTCTTCTCCTCCTATATTTGGGTGCTCATGGCCTATCTCGGCCATGGACGCTATTTCTCCCCCGTGCAGGTGTTCGGTTACGGTCGCGCTGTGTATGCTGGCGGCTCGTTGGTAGGAGGCCTCGTCGGCGTCTATTTGCTGCCCTCCGTGGAGGCGAGCCAGGGCATTCCCGCCATTGCCGTGGCTATGGTGGCCATTCTGCTTTTATGCGCGGTGGCCGTTCGGCCGAAGGATCTCGCGTCCATTCTTGTTCATGATGAAGACGAGGGGCACGTGGCGGAAGGCTTGTCAGCTCACCAAGCGAGAACGGGGGTTGCTGGCCGAGAGGATGTGGCCTTGAGTGCGGCTGACCATGCCGCGCCCGCCACCCCGGACAACGTTCATCTGTCTCCGCGCGAGATGGAAGTCTACGCGCTCATGCGCGACGGGCGCGATGCCGCTTATATCGCTGACAGTCTCTGTGTATCCCGCAATACTGCCAAGACTCACATCCGCAACATCTATGGCAAGTTCGGTGTTCATACGCGCCAGGAGTTCATCGACGTTCTCCAAGGCCTGTAAACTGGCCGCTCTCGCTTTCTCGAGAGGTGGCAAACCTTTCGACTACTGCTCTAACCCTGCGCCTAACCTTCTGGGTGATGCCCTCTCACCTGGGTAAATCATGCTCATAGAGGATTCCTCACCCATCCCCTCATCGGAATAATGGCGAGTGCTAGCACATCACTCGTTCATTTCGAAGAGGAGGAGATCAATGACGCGTGAAGGCTTGACGAGACGCTCGTTCGTGAAGACGGCATCTCTTGCCGGTGCCGCCGCGGCACTCAGTGTCGGGTATACGGGCAAGCTCGCGAAAGCGGAGCAGGCGTGGGCCGACGGCAGCGAGGACGCACCCGCCGACAGCGGCCGCAAGACCTATGTGACTACCTGCCGCGGGTGCATCCAGGCGTGCCCCGCCCGCGTGTACGTGGAAAACGGCATCGTCACCAAAATCGAGGGTCATCCCTACGGTCCCACATCGCTGGGGTCGTTGTGCATGAAGGGCCTCAATCAGCTGAATAACTGCTACAGCCCCTATCGTGTGCTCTACCCGCTGAAGCGCTCCGGCGCCCGTGGTGCTGAAGAGATGGCCTGGGAGCGCATTTCCTGGGACGAGGCCATTGACCTGGCGGCTACGAAAATTGCCGATGCCATCGAGAAGTACGGTACCTATTCCTTCTTCACGTCCTCGGGCGGCGGCGGAAGCTATTCCATGCGTCAGGCTATTACTATGTGCCATTCCCTCGGCTCGCCGACGGTGTTCGAGCCCGGCTGCGCCCAGTGCTATCTGCCGCGCTATTCCATCGCCCTGTTTATGTACGGTGGTATGGACCAGTCCATTGCCGACGCGGCTGTGCAGGAACCCTTTAAGGGCATCGCGCGTCGCTGGTTCGAAAAGATGGGCACGTGGGATCAGATCGACGATGAGAATAAGAAGGGCTACGCCGACACCATCGATACCCAGATGATCGTGCTGTGGGGCGCCCAGCCTTCGGTTTCCCAGACGGCCCAGTCTGGTCGCGGCATGGCCGAGCTGCGCGAGGCCGGTTGCAAGACCGTCGTCGTCGATCCGAACATGAGCCCCGATGCCGTGAAGGCCGATGTGTGGCTGCGCGTGCGTCCCGGTGCCGACGGCGCGCTGGCTCTGTCCTGGTGGAACTACATTCTTGAGAACAAGCTGTACAACGAGGCGTTCGTGAAAGAGTGGACGAACCTGCCTTTCATCATCAACGAGGACACCAAGCTGCCCTACCGTGCCACTGATATTTGGCCCGACTTCAAGCAGTCCACGCCTGCTGACACCCCGGCTTACGTCTGCTTCGACAACAAGACCGGCAAACTCGTGCCCTTCGAGTACCAGGACGACACGGTGGATCCCGAGATCTTCTGGTCGGGCACCATCGCCGAGTTGAATGGCGCCGCCGCTCGCAGCGCTGGCCAGATCTACCGTGATGCTGCTGCCGAGTGGACGCTGGAGAAGGCCGAAGAGGTCACCTGGGTGCCTGCCGAGGTGAACAAGGAGGCCATCGAGTTGTATGCTGCCCCTCTGAAGGAGGGCAAGTGCGGTGGTATCTGCCACGGCGTGTCTTCGGACATGGAACAGATCGCTCACCAGCTGCCCGTGGGCCTATGCGGCCTGGACGCCATTATGGGCTACGTGAACAAGCCCGGCTGCGCCCTCACGCAGAACTCGCGCCCCAAGGCCGACGAGAACGGTCGCGTGCCGCGTCCCACCACCATCTTCCAGTACCGCAATGTGGACATCGTGCATGACTGCGGCGTCGGCTACATTGTGGGCAATTCTCCCGAGGAGAACGCCGCCCGCGTGGCCGCCTTCGAGGACGATCCCGACGGATTCCCCACCCCGCATTCTTCCCAGCTGCTCTATATCACCAACCAGCTGCGCCTCGACCGCCTTGGTATGAAGAACCACAAGGGTCTCTACCACTGGGAGCACAGCCATATCCCCAGCGTGCTGGAGGCCATCCGTACCGGCGAGCCCTACAAGCCGCGCGTGTGGTTCGACATGTCCGGCAACAAGCTGGCTATGCTCGGCAACGCTTCGTCCTGGTACGACGTGTTCCCCGAGATTGATTTCTGCATCTGCCAGTACCCGATGATCACCTCCTTCCAGGCCGAGGTGGCCGACCTTATCTTCCCGCTGGAGGAGTGGCTGGAGGTCACGAGCCACGATGGTCGCGACATCACCTACTCCGGCGAGCTGAAGGACCCTTCGCCCGACACTACCAACGCCAACCAGCTCAACTTCAATTTCGGCATGTTCCCCATTGTTCATCTGGGCGAGACGGTGGGCACCTTCGTGCCGCCGAAGAAGGTTACGGGCAAGGTGGCCGAGATCCTGAACGCCAAGCTCGAGGCCGGGCAGGATATTGTGCTGGGAGCGGTGGGCCAGGCCACAGGACGCGCCTACATGGAGAATCCCACCACGGCCAACGACGGCTTCCTCTCCACCTCCAAGAGCGCCAGCTACTTGCACGACGTCGATCGTTCGAAGTTCAACCTGCGCTTCCCCCTACCTCCCGGCATTATGTTCGGCGAGGAATCCGAGGAGCGCATCCAGCAGTCTTTCGCCGATCGCTTCGGTGCTCCAGATATGGCGGCGCTGCACGAGCATCCTGAGCAGTACCAGACGCCGGTGGCCGGCGAGGGTGGCGGTCGTCTGAAGGACGACGGCACGCACAGCTGGTGGAACGACCCCAACGACTTCTGGGTCTACGATCAGCATGAGATGATTGCCGTGGATGGTCTGAAGGCGGGCTTCGGTACCGAGAGCCGCAAGTTCGAGGTGTACGCTCAGATGCTCGTCCAGCTTGCCAACACCGGCTTCCCGTGCTGCTATCCGCGCGAGCAGCAGCCTGTGGATCCCTCTATCGGCCATGGCGAGTACCAGGGCACCTATGCCCCCATCTGCCAGCATATCGAGCCGGCCGAAACGCCCATGGAGGGCGAGGAGGGCTACGATCCCGAGTATCCGCTGGTGCTCACGAGCGGCCGTGTGTACTACACCCATCACGGCACCCAGCGTCAGGCGCCCTTTATGCGCGAGATCTGGCCCGCACCCGACCTGCGCATGAATTCGAAGACCGCCGAAAGGTACGGGCTGGCGCATATGGACTGGGTGAAGGTCACCTCCCGCCGCGGTTCCACCCATGCCCGCGTCTACATCACTGACGGCATGCATGAGAACGTCGTGTGGATGGAGCGCTTCTGGAACCCTGAGTGCTTCGACTCCTCCCAGGAGACCAAGACCGGCGGCTGGCGCGAGTGCAACGTGAACATCCTCACGAAGAACACCGCCCCCTTCAACGAAGTGTACGGCTCTTACACCAACCGCGGCTTCTGCGTGAAGGTGGAGAAGGCCGAGCGGCCGCCGCGCGTGTGGGTGGAGCCCGAGGAGTTCGAGCCGATGATGTACACCCACGGCAACCAGTTCTCCGACTCCAACCCGTACCAGGAAACCCTGTCCGACCCGTCTGCCAGCTGGACGCCGGTGGTCACCTTCGACGAGGCCCACACCTTCGCCGATGAGACGTTCAAGAAATAGGAGGGAAGCATCATGGCGAGAAGAACGCTGGTCATTGACCTGAACAAGTGCTCGGGGTGCGACACGTGCACCGTGGCCTGCAAATATGAGAACAACGTGAAGCTGGGTTCCTATTGGAATCGCGTGCTGGCGGTGGGCCCCACGGGCGAGTACCCCAACATCGAGATGTACTGGATGCCCATGCAGTGCCAGCAGTGCGAGAACTCGCCCTGCGTGAAGGTCTGCCCCACGGGCGCTTCCTACCGCGACCCCGAGAACAACGTGGTCATGGTGAACAAGGAGAAGTGCATCGGGTGCCAGTACTGCATGTACGCCTGCCCCTATGGCGTGCGCCAGTTCAACGAGGACGAGGGCGTGATGGAAAAGTGCACGCTGTGCAACCACCTGACGGCTCACTCTGACGGCATCGAGAACCCTAACGACAGCTTTGACCCCGACCACGCCGTGCCGCCTTGCGTGCACAATTGCTGCTGCGGTGCCCGTTTCTACGGCGATCTGGACGATCCGAATTCGGCGGCATCCCGTGCCATTGCGGCCGCCGGCGGCGAGGACTCCGAGAACGTCCACGTCATCAGCGACCCGTCGGGCGCCAAGCCCACGTGCCGCTACATTCTGTCCCCGTCTATCGCCACTTGGAAGGAGCTGTAAATCATGGAGGTAGGAATTCAGTGGCCGCTCGTGTTGTTCACGCTCATCGCCGGCGCGGGCTATGGCCTTCTGGCCACCACGGGCCTGGCGCGCCTGGCCGGCAAGCAGGGCGACGAGACTCGCACCTGGGCGCTTATCGCGACGCTGGTGCTCCTCGTGGTCGGTGGCCTTATGAGCGTGTTCCATCTGGTGCACCCCGAGCGCTTCATGGGGGCTATCGCGAACCTGCTCTCGTTCTCGGGCATTGCCCTTGAGCTGATCAGCCTCGGCATCGGTGTGGTTGTGGCGGGGGCCTTCCTCCTGCTGGGCCGTGCTGGCAATGCAGCTGGTGAGAAGGTCTGCGCTGTGCTCGCTATTGTCGTGGGCGTCGTGGCGGCTTTTCTGCAGGGCTATGCTTACTTTGAGGTGGCGGCCCAGCCGGGCTGGCATTCCCTGGCCCTGGCTTTGGGTTATCTGTTCACGTCGTTGACGGCCGGCTCTCTGGCCTATGTTGTGGTGGCTGTCGCCAAGCGCGACGACGAGGTAACGGTTTCCCTGGTGGGCAAGGTGGCCATGGGCCTGGCGGCCTGCGCCGCCGTGGCTGCGGTGGCCTATGCGGCCACACTGAGCGGCGAGGGGCTGCTCGGCGGTACGGCTATGACCATCGCTGTGGTCGCGGTAGCTTGCGAGCTGATCGCCCTGGGGGCCGGTGCCTGGATGGCGTTCAAGGCTCCCTCGGCTACCGTGGCGGCCGGCGGCGTGCTCGCCGGCGTCGGAGGCTCGGTTGCGGTACGCGTTCTCATGTGGGTTGTAGCTGCTTACGGCTTCGACTTCCTCTGGATGGCCACGGCCAACCGCGGACTGCTCCTGTTCTAACGACCCTCGGGCTGCGGCGACTCTCTCCTATTCTCCGCCGCAGCCCTCTCTCCGGTGCGGCCTGCACCTTCGAATGTATCGATCTATCGGCATGAAAGGCGGGAACCTCATGACGGACCTGAAGACGAATGGCAATCCAGATCAAATTCCGGACGAACCGGCCAACCGCGACTTGGCGAAGGCTGCCGAGAAAAAGCAGCTGAGCTTTGATGAGCAAGTGGAGGCGTTGAATCGCTTTATTCACTTCGAACCTTTGATTCGCGAGGTCGACTATAAGACGCTGTTGTTCTGCGAGACGCGGCGCCGCCTGTCCGAAGTCGAGGAGACCATGGCCGCCTTTCCCGAGTTCAAAAGCGCCACGCGCGACCAGTTTGCTCTCATCACCGAACTGGTAGACCACTACGGTTTGGCGTTTTACGAGCTAGATGCCGCGGGCAACGTCGTGACCGAGGCCGACAAGGAGGGACTCACGGAAAACGAGGTGGACGATCTTGTGGTCGAATTCGCCTATGAAACTACTGAGGTGGGCCGTGCTGTGGCCGAGCGGCTTGATCCGCGTCGCCGCTTCGCCGAGTTGGTGGCGGCAGCGCCGGAGCGCGAGCCACTCTATCGTGCCCTGATGGACCTGTTGCGCGAGAAGCGTTCTTTCGCCGAGGTGGACACCTACGTGCGCAGCGCTGAGGGCGCTGCTGTACTGGCCGAGGCTGGCGTGGGCGGCATGCAGCCGTCCGTGTTTGTCGACAAGCTCGAACGTGCCGGCGTGTTGCTGTACGACGGTGGCTGGCAGACGACCGAGGCCGGCGTGGAAGTACTGGACGACGTTCGCGCGGCAGCGTAGCGAGGAGGATTCATCATGACCGCACAGACCTTGAGCCCCGAGACAGTGGACGCTCTCTGCAGCGTGCTGGACGACCGCGCCGATTTCTACCTGATGCTGGCGGGCTTCTATTTCAAGCCCCTGACCCAAGATCAGATAGACGTTCTGGCCGCCCAGGATTACGAGGCCTACATCGACGGCGATACGCTCATCGACGAGGGCTTCGACGACATTCGTCGTGTGCTGCGCAAGCGCCACACAGGCACTCGCCGCATCCTGGCGACGGAATGGACGAGCACCTTCGGTGGTGCTGAGGCCTACAAGGGGCGCTATTGCGTGCCGAATGCCTCGGTGTTCCTCGACAAGAGCGGTTCCACCTACGGGTGGCCGCGCAACGCAGCGAGCCGCATCTATCGCGAGCACTGTCTGCGCCTTCAAGACAACAGCGGTATGCCCGAGAGCCACCTGTCGTTTGAGCTGGAGTTTCTAGCAACGCTTTCGCGCGAGGCTGCGGTGTGCTTGCGCTCCGGTGACGAGCAGGGCGCGGCCGCGTTGCTTGTCGATTCTCAGACGTTTATTCGCGAATCGATTCTCACCTGGTTCTCAGACTTGCGGGATCTGGCTTTCTGCATGCTGAAGACGCGCTTCTACCGCGGTGTTCTGAAGATTACCGAGGGCTATCTTGCCCTCGACTTGGAAACACTGGCCGATATGCTCGTCGAGCTTGGCTGTGACGCGCCTCATGCGGACTGTGGCGAGGAGGCGGCGTAATGGGCCCGGTCATCTCTCGTCGCGCACTTATGGCTGGCGCTGCTGGTGCGGCGGTGCTGTTGGGCCTCGGCGGCGGTGCGCGCTATGCGTGGGCCCTTTCCGAGCATGAGCTTCTGCGTCCTCCGGGAGGTCAGGACGAGGAGCGCCTTATGGGCCTGTGCATCCGATGCGATCGATGCCGTCAGGCCTGCCCTATGGGCATTATCGAGAGTTGCAGTGTGGAGGACGGCCTGCTGAACGTGCGCACGCCGAAAATGAACTTTCGCCGAAGCGCTGTGCAGCGCACGCTTGGCACCAACGAATACCACGAGGCCACAACAGGCTACTGCAACTTCTGCGATCCCGATCAGACGGGCTGCGCTACGAAGAAGTGCGTAGCTGCGTGCCCCACGGGTGCTCTGCAGGCTTTCGACGAGGCGCGCGAGAGTATCGGCAAGGCGGTTATCGACCCGGTTTTCTGCATCAACTACCCGCAGCTGGGCCAGTCGCCGACTGGATGCCGCTTGTGCATCGACGCCTGCCCATATGAGGCTGTGATCATGAATGATCTGCAGCGCCCCGAGGTTATAGCCGACAAATGTAATGGCTGCGGCAAGTGTGAGATGGTGTGCCCCAGCGGCACCTATCGTGCCCATATCGGTGAGAGCGCGCTGGTCGAACAGGCGACCGCCGGCGCTGCCGATTACCAGACGAGCCTCGATTACCTGAGGGCCCACGGCGTCGTTCCTCGCGGCATCAACGTGCTCGCGGAGGTGTAGCTGGTTTCCACGGCGCTGAAGCGTTTCGATACGTCAGGCTCAGTTACGAGGGGATTGGAAGAGGTTATGAATACCGAAGCAGTATTGGATAACGAGTTAGACGACCCCTCCGCGGCATGCGCGGAGGCCGATCATGCGGTCCTTCCTACGGGGGCGACCGAGATTGCCGCCGACGGAAAGGCGGTGCGGCGGCCGCTGGTGCGCCGCATCGTGCTGGGGGCAGTGTTTCTCGCCGCTGCCACCGGCATCGTGCTCGGTCATGGACTGGGGACTCTTTCTTCCTTCGGCTGGGAAAATGTCGCCGCTATTTGCCCGCTAGGCGCTCTTGAGTCGATGCTCGCGGCCAAGCTGCTCATCCCCCAGGCGGTCGCATTTCTCCTGATCGTTATTGCTGCAAGCCTTCTGCTTGGCAAGGTATTCTGCTCGTGGGCCTGCCCGGTGCCTCCTTTGCGTCGAATCTTCGATGCGGTGGCCCGCAAGGCGCCGACGATCCAGATTGCTCGGAGCAAGGAGGCTGACGGTCCTTCGGCAACATCCCTCTCTGTGGTCAGGCCTCTTTCTCGTCGGGAGCTGCGCGCTCTCGAAAAAGCCTGTCCGTCCTCATCTTCTTCTGTCGACTCCGCAGCAGGCGCGAGCACCCCCTCTGCCTGCGCGAGCTGCGCGTCGGGTTGCGCGAGCGCGAGTCGTCCCGCCCTGGATTCCCGCCACGTGGTGCTGGGCGGCTCGTTGCTCTCCGCGGCCATTTTTGGATTCCCGGTGTTCTGCCTCGTATGTCCTATCGGGCTCACCTTTGCGGCCATTATCGCCTTGGTGCAGCTTTTCGGCACTCAGACGCTCTCCTGGGGCCTGGTACTGTTTCCGCTTCTTCTGATTTTGGAGCTGACCGTGCTTCGGAAATGGTGCTCTCGCTTCTGCCCTATGGGAGCTCTCATGTCCCTGATCTCGAAGCCTAATCGCACGTTTCGCCCAAAGGTCGACGAATCGAAGTGCCTTCGCTCTCACGGCGTCGACTGCCAGATCTGCACGGGCGTGTGTCCCGAGGGCCTCGATCCTCATGGCGATGCGGCTATGCACGAATGCTCCAAATGCCGCGACTGCGCTGTGAACTGCCCGGCCGGCGCCATCACCTTGCCTATGCGCTGATCGCTCCCTTTCGACTTCCGCGCGCGGCTTCTCTTCGGGCGGCTCCTCGGTGTTGAGGGGTCGCCTCTTATTTTACGCTAACTGCAAAGGTCATCTTTCCGCTTGCTACCTCGCTGTTTTCTCAGGCGATATTGTTCCGAATCACAGGTGCCAACTGTTACGAATTTGTTAGAATGGAGCATACTCACAATACCTGTGCCCGAAGGAGAGACGCGCACCTATGGAGATGACTCCCGAGCAGCTCGAGCTCATTACCCACGAGCTGGCTACTATCAAGGAACGCTCGCCGTTCTACGCCAAGAAGTTCGAAGGCATCGATGTCGCCGATGTGCGCACTCAGGCCGATTTCGAGAAACTGCCCTTCTCTGAGAAGGACGACCTGCGCGCCGTGTATCCGCTGGGCCTACAGGCCGTGCCCGACGAGGAAGTGGTGCGCATCCACAGCTCGTCCGGCACCACGGGCACGCCCGTCATCATCCCCTATACCCAGCAGGACGTCATCGACTGGGCCACCCAGTTCGCTCGCTGCTACGAGATGGCCGGCATCACGCCGCTCGACCGCATCCAGATCACTCCGGGCTATGGCCTGTGGACGGCCGGCATCGGCTTCCAGCTGGGCGCCGAGCGTTTGGGAGCCATGGCCATTCCCATGGGTCCCGGCAACACGGAAAAGCAGCTGAAGATGATGCAGGACCTGAAGTCCACGGTCATTACTGCCACCAGTTCCTACGCGCTTTTGCTCGCCGAGGAAATCTCGAAGCGCGGCCTGCGCGACAAGATTCACCTGAAGAAGGGCGTCATCGGGTCGGAGCGCTGGGGCGAGAAGATGCGCAACCGCATCCAGGACGAGCTGGGTATCGAGATTTACGACATCTACGGCCTCACCGAGGTGTACGGCCCGGGCATCGGCATTTCCTGCGACGCCCACGACGGCATGCATATTTGGGACGACTTCGTCTACATCGAGATCGTGGATCCGGAAACCGGCGAGGTACTGCCCGACGGCCAGGAGGGCGAGCTGGTGCTCACCACCCTGCGCAAGCAGGGCGCACCGCTCATCCGCTACCGCACCCACGACCTCACGCGCATCATTCCCGGCACCTGCTCCTGCGGCAGCCGCCATCCGCGCATCGCCACCCTGACGGGCCGCACCGACGACATGTTCAAGGTGAAGGGCTGCAACATGTTCCCGGCCCAGGTGGAGGAGGTCATCAAGGCCACCGACGGCACCAGCTCGGAATATCAGGTGATGATCGAGGCGGTGGACGGCCACGACGTGCTCACGGTGCTGTTCGAGACGCCTCTGGAAGGCGAGGCGCTTGCTCGCTGCGAGGAGGAGCTTGCGCTCATCTTCAAGGCGAAGCTCGGCTGCACGCCGGAGGCCAAGGGCGTGCCGCTCGGCGAGCTGCCGCGTTCCGAGAAGAAGACCAAGCGCATCTTCGACAGCCGCTACTAGGGGATTTGCAGGGGAAAGCCCGCCAGATGGGAGGAGAGAGCCATCACTACGAGCTTTAACAACGCCAAGCAGACGATTCTCATCGTCGACGACTCTATGCTCAATCGCGCGCTGCTCGCCGATATGATCGGCGATGCCTACCGCATTATCGAGGCCGAGGACGGCAAGCAGGCGATCGCCACATTGCAGAAGGAGGGTACGGGCATCTCGCTCGTGCTGCTCGACTACGTCATGCCCCAGATGAACGGCTTCGATGTGCTGGAAGTCATGAACCGCAACGGTTGGATCAAGGATATTCCCGTCATCATGGTGTCGGCGGAATCCGACGCCGCCTACGTGGAGCGCGCCTACGAGTTGGGCGTGACCGACTTCATCAACCGCCCCTATGACGTGAACATCGTGCGCCGCCGCGTCATGAACACCCTCATGCTGTACCAGAAGCAGCGCACGCTCATGGGCATGGTGGCCGACCAGATCTACGAGCGTGAGAAATCGAACAACCTCATGGTGTACATCTTGTCGCATATCGTGGAGTTCCGCAACGGCGAGAGCGGTATGCACGTGTTGAACGTGCAGGCCATGACCGAGATGATTCTCACCCAGCTCGTGTCCATGACCGATCAGTACCCGCTGACGGCCGAGGACATCTCTATGATCACCATGGCCTCCAGCTTGCATGATATCGGCAAGATTGCCATTCCCGAAGAGGTGCTGAACAAGCCCGGGCGCTTCACCGACGAGGAATTCGCCATCATGAAGACGCACTCGGCCGTGGGCAGCGACATGCTGGACGATCTTGAGCTGTACAAGGACGAGAAGCTCGTGCGCGTGGCCCGCGACATCTGCCGCTGGCACCACGAGCGCTGGGACGGTCGCGGCTATCCCGATGGCTTGGTGGGCGAGGAGATTCCCATATCGGCCCAGGTGGTCGCTTTGGCCGACGTGTACGATGCTCTCACCAGCCCGCGCGTGTACAAGCCGCCCTTCAGCCACGACGAGGCGCTGCGCATGATTCGCGACGGGGAGTGCGGCGCTTTCAACCCGCTCATTCTGGAATGTTTGGCCGCAGTGGCCGATGACTTGGAGAGTCGCCTGAACCGCGGGGTGACGGGCCGTGAGATAGTCACCGACGGCCTGCGTCTGCGCGAGGCCGACGTGGACGGGGGCTCGGCCACTGCCTCCAGCCGTACACTGGAGCTGCTCGATTACGAGCGCATGAAGTACCACTTCTTCGCTTCTATGAGTAACGAGGTGCAGTTCGAGTTCACCGAAGAGCCGCCTATGATCGTGCTGTCCGATTGGGGCGATCGCAAGCTGGGACTGCCCGAGATCGTTATGGATCCGTACAACGATGAGGCGTTCTGCGACGTGTTCGGTCGCGAGAATCTGGAGAAGCTCAACCGCCTGCTGCGCGCCACCTCTCCGGAGGATCCGGTCATCGACATGGAGATGGAAGTGACCGTCGATGGTGAGACCCGCTGGCTGCATGCCCTCGTGCGCGCGCTGTGGTCAGAAGACGCCGAGCCGGTCTACGTAGGCTCCATCGGCAAGTTCATCGATATTGACGACCGTCAGGCCGAACTGCGCGATCTGCAGTTCAAGGCCTACCACGACCCGCTGACGGAAGTGGTCAACGGCGCTTTCGCCCGCAAGGTCATCGTCGATCGCCTGGGCGACGAGAGCGCATGCGACCGCGATACCGACCGTCACGTGCTGCTCCTGTGCGACCTCGATTTCTTCAAGCAGGCCAACGATACCTACGGCCACCAGTTCGGCGACCGCGTGCTCCAGCACTTCGCCGAGCGCCTGCAAGATAGCGTGCGCGGCCAGGACGTGGTGGCCCGCGTGGGCGGCGACGAGTTCCTCGTGTGCATGGAATGTCCCGTGGACCCGCGTCCCCTCGTCGAGCGCATCCATCGTTCGCTCGAGGGGGAGTTCGAGGGCTTTCCGCTGTCGGTGTCCATGGGTGTGGCCACTACTGACGACAACATGCGCGATTACGACGAGCTGTTCCATCGGGCCGATGCTGCCCTCTACTACAAAAAGCGCGGCGGCCGCAGCGGATTCGTGTTCTACGACGACCTGACCGAGGAAGAGCGCGGGTCGCTGTTCGAGGGCGACCATACAGCGCTTTCGGGAATAGACCGAGACGACGATGAGGCCTCCGAGGCCCCGACGCAACGATAAAGGAGCGAGTATGTCACTGGAAATTGCCTATGCTGCCATGGGCGGCGATTTGGAAACCGTGCGCGGCCGTCTTATGACCGACGAGCGCATCGAGAAGTTCGCGAAGATCTTCCTGCAAGACACCTCCATGCAGACGCTGGAAACCGCCTTGGAGGCTGGCGATTTCTCCGAGGCCTACCGCGGCGCCCACACGCTGAAGGGCGTGAGCCGCGATTTGGGCTTCACCCCGCTTTTCGAGGCCTCCTGCGCGCTGTCCGACGCCTTGCGGCTGGATGATGCGGGCATGCCGGCCAACCTGGCCGCGGTGCCGGAGCTGATGCCGGCGGTGCGCGATGCCTACACGCTGGTGGTCGACTCCATCGCCATCATCTAGCGGGTTGCCGACGCAAAGGAACGAAGCCAACACCTTGCCATTGACAGGGGCTTGAGGCGCAACGCCGGGGAAGCCGACGATCGACTTCCGAAAGGAACTGGAACGAATGACCGGAACTGACAACAAAACGAGACGAGGGCGCATCATCGTGATCCTGGCCGCGCTGGTCGTGGTCATCATCGCGTTCTTCCTGTTCATCACCATGAACAATGAGCGCATCTCCGAGCAGAACGCCAAGTACCTGCAGGGTTCCACCGAGCAGTCGTCCCGGCGCATCAACGAGTGGATGACCGACTCGCACACCGAGATCAAGCTTCTGGCCTCCATGTACGAGAGCACACTCGAAAGTGCCGACGACGTGGGGCTTGACAGCATTCAGACGTTGGCGAGCTACACCAAGTTCGACTACACCACCATCTCGCTGGCCGGAGGCCGCACCTTCGACAATACCGGCAAGGAAGGCGACGCCTCCGACCGCGAGTACTACCTGCGCGGCATGGAGGGCGAGTCGGGCGTGTGCGCCACCGACCAGTCGCTGTTCTACAACGACCTGTCCGTCATCTTCTACACCCCGCTGTACTTCAACGGCGAGGTGGTCGGCGTCATCGCCGGCGCCTACCGCGAGACCTCCATGGAGGAGTTCCTGCGCACCTACATCTTCGACGAGCAGACCAACAGCTATCTGCTCGAGCGCGACGGCGCGGTGGTGGCCCATTCCTCCACCGGCTACACCAACAGCGTGCTCAATGCCACCGATCTGTACTTCGAAGAGGATGCGTCAAGCGATATCACCCGCGCCGACCTGGAAGCGGCCCTGCGCGACGGCACATCCATCACCTTCAGCTACCGGGGCGATTTCGGGTCGGGCGTGGCCTATGTCATGCAGCTGCCCGATTACGACTGGATGCTCATGCGCACCTTCCCCAGCACCATCACCGACGGCATGCAGGCTCGGGCCAACCTGGCGGGCCTGGTGCTCGTGGCCCTGGTGGCCGCCGCACTGGCCCTGGTGGCGGGCTTCCTGCTCGTGCAGACCATGCGTCAGCGATCGAAGCTTCTCAGCGAGAGCGAGCATGTGACGAGCATCGTGAACTCGTCGCTGGCCCTCTTCCAGCGCTTCGCGGTGATCGATCTGGAGAACAACACCTACGAGTACTTGAAGGACGAGGGCATCAACGACGACTTGCCCCGCAACGGCGAGTACCACATGTTCCGCTACTACTGGGAGACGCGCTTCTGCGACGACGAGGAACGCGAGCGTATGAAGGGCGAGCTTATGCCCGAGTATATTCGCGAGCATCTGACCCCCGAGGTGCCCTATCTGCATCTGGAGTACCGCCTGCAGGATAAGGAAACCGGCGAGACGTCCTGGAACCAGGCATCCATGATTCCGTTGCAGCGCAACGCCAACGGCGTGGTGACGAGCGTGCTTCTGTCGGTGCAGGACGTGACCGACGTGAAGGAGCGCGAGATCGCTCAGCACAACGCCCTGCAGGATGCCTTCAACGAGGCCGAGCGCGCCAGCCGCGCTAAGACCGACTTCCTGAACTCCATGAGCCACGATATTCGCACGCCCATGAACTCCATCATGGGGCTTACGGCCATCGCCTCCATGTATGTGGACGATCCGGAGCGCGTGAAGGACTGCCTTACGAAGATCACCACCTCGAGCCGGCATTTGCTCGGACTCATCAACGAGGTGCTGGACATGGCGAAGATCGAGAGCGGGAATTTGGGCCTGTCGGAGGAGGACTTCGATTTGCCCGAGACGGTGGAGAGCCTGCTGTCCATCATGACGCCGCAGATCAACGACAAGAAGCTGAACCTGAAGGTGGAAATCGCCGACATTCAGCACGAGCACGTGGTGGGCGATCCCATGCGCCTGCAGCAGGTGTTCGTGAACATCATGGGCAACTCGGTGAAGTTCACGCCCGAGGGCGGCACCGTGAGCCTGCGCATCAAGGAGCTGCCGAGCCGCGTGAAGGGCTCGGGCTGCTACGAGTTTACCTTCTCCGATACCGGCTGCGGCATGTCGGAGGACTTCGTGAAGACGGTGTTCGAGCCGTTCACCCGCGCCAACGACTCGCGTGTGACGAAGGTGGAGGGCACCGGTCTCGGCATGTCCATCGTGCGTTCCGTGGTGAACCTCATGAACGGCACCATCGACGTGAAGAGCAAGCTCGGCGAGGGCACCACCTTCACGGTGACGGTGTATATGAAGCTGCGCGAGGGCGACGAGCACGACCTGACGCCCTTGGAGGGCCTGCGCGTGCTGGTGGCCGACGACGAGATCGAGGCCTGCGAGAGCGCTTGCGAGGTGCTGAAGTCCATCGGCATGGAGCCCGATTATGTGCTGTCGGGCGACGACGCCGTGGCCGCCGTGCGCGACTCCGAGAAGAACGGCCGCAGCTACGTGGCCATCATCCTGGACTGGAAGATGCCCGGCAAAAGCGGCATCGAGGCGGCGCGCGAGATTCGCGAGATCGTATCCGATGACATGCCCATCATTATTCTGTCGGCTTACGACTGGACGGCCGTAGAGCAGGAGGCCCGCTCGGTGGGCGTGGACGCCTTCATCGCCAAGCCGCTGTTCCGCAGCCGCCTGGTGCACGTGATGAAGGGGCTGCTTGCCACCGATGAGCCCGAGCCTGCGAGCGAGTACGAGGTGCTGCAGCAGAGCGACTTCAGCGGCCATCGCGTGCTGCTGACCGAGGATAATTCCATTGCCGCCGCTATTGCCCTCGACATCATGGGCATGACGGGCCTGGAGGTAGACCATGCCGAGAACGGGCGCGTTGCCGTGGACACGCTGCTGGATGCGGAACCGGGCCACTATGATTTGGTGTTCATGGACATTCAGATGCCGGTGATGAACGGTTATGAGGCGGCTCGGGCCATTCGCGCGGCCGCCGAGGGCGCCGGTCCCGATGGCGAGGCCATCGACGCGCGCCCCGATCTGGGCACCATCCCCGTGGTGGCGCTCACGGCCGACGCTTTCGCCGACGATGTGGCCCGCGCTCGCGCGGCCGGTATGAACGCGCATATGTCGAAGCCTATGGAGATCGAGCTTCTGATCAAGACGCTGAAGGAATGGCTGTAGGTCGATAACGCAAAGCGGCGGCCCGCAGGGCCGGCCGATGAAGGAGGTGGCAGCCGCGTGGCGATGAGCGCGCAGCGATGGATGCCCCGGGCGGCGGCCCGGCGCTTCGTCGTGCTTGGCGCCACCCTGCTCCTCGCCGGGCTCCTGACCGCGTGCGGCAGCGGGGGCGGTGCCCCTGCTGGCAGCTCGGGCGGAGACGCGTCTGCCGGCGATGACGGGGGCACCACCTCGGGGCCGGCGTTCTCGGCGCCCGGTTCGGTGGCCCTGTCGGCTTTCCACGGCGATTTCGCCCAGACCGGCAACGGCTGCGCCATCGACACCTCGGCGGTGTCCGAGGGCTACGTGGGCGCAGCGGCCCAAAGCGACAGCCGCCTGAAGTTCCAGGTCACCAAGGGCGAGATGAGCTACAACTACGATTTGCCCGGCGACAACACCCCTATCGTGGTGCCCGTGAACATGGGCGATGGCCCCTACAGCTTCCGCGTGATGCAGAACACCTCCGGCAACAACTACGTCGAGCTGTTCAGCGTGGTGGAGAACGTGAAGCTGTCCGGCGAGACGGCGCCGTTTCTGGTGCCCAATATGTTCGTGAGCTACGACGAGTCATCGGCGGTAGTGGCCAAGGCCCGCGAGCTGGCTCAGGGCGCGGCCAACCAGGGCGATGTGGTGCGCAACATCTACGAGTGGGTGGTGGCCAACATCACCTACGATCATGATAAGGCCGCCGAGCTTGCCTCGGCCACCGGATACGTGCCCGACCCCGATGCTACCCTGGCATCCGGCACGGGTATCTGCTTCGACTACGCCTCGCTCGGCGCGGCCATGCTGCGCTCGCTCGGCATACCGTGCAAAGTGGTGACGGGCTACGTTTCCCCCGATGACGTGTACCATGCCTGGAACATGGTATATATTGATGGGGAATGGGTGAGCGTGGAAATTAGCATAAAACCGAACGACTGGACGCGGGTGGATCTGACCTTCGCCGCAAGCGGCGCGGCTGGCACCATCGGCGACGGCACCAGTTACACCGATCGATACACGTACTGAGGAGAAGGCGGAAAACCATGGCCAAACCGAAACTCGACAGCGCGGGCATCAGCCTCTTCTGCGAGAGCGTCGCCATGATGCTGGCGGCGGGCATTCAAACCGACGAGGCGGTGGGCATGCTCTCGGAGGACATCGGAGATGTGGGTCTGCAGGCCACATGCACAGCGGTGTACCGCAGCCTGAACGACGGAAGCACGCTGGCCGACGCCATGCAGGCCGTTGGGGTTTTCCCACGCTACGCAGTGGATATGGTGCGCGTGGGCGAGAACGCCGGCCGTACCGAGGAAGTGCTGCGGGCCCTCGGCGTGTACTACGACGAGGAGGACCGCCTGTTCGCGAAGATCCGCTCCTCGGTGGGCTACCCCGCCGCGCTCCTGTGCGTGATGTCCATCATCTTGGCCTTCACCGTTATCGTTATTCTTCCGGTGTTCGAGGACGTGTACGTGTCCATCGCCGGATCGCTTACCGAGGGCTCGTTCGGAGCCGTGGGCCTGTCGGTCGCCATCGGCTGGGTGGCGCTCGGCATTACGCTCGTGTGCACGATTGTGGCGCTCGGCGGCGTTATTGCCTGCCGCTCGGAGGGCGGCCGCATGGCGGTGATGCGCCTGTTCGAGAAGTTCCCGGCTACGCGTGGCGCCATGGAGCAGCTGGCGGTGTCGCGCTTCGCCTCGGCGCTTGCGGCCTATACGGCTTCGGGCGTGAACACCGATACGGCCATGAAAGAGGCCCTGGAGGTGGTGGAGCACGCCGGTCTCAAGCGGAAGGCTGCAAAGGCCTATGCGCTCATGATCGATTCCTCCGCCCCGCGCTCGCTTGCCCAGGCCATTAGCGAGGCCGCGGTGTTCGAGCAGATTCACGCGCGCATGCTCACCATCGGCACGCGCTCCGGCTCGCTCGACGCGGCGCTCGACCGTCTGTCGGCCAACTTCTTCGATGATGCCATCCTGCAGATCGATGGGGCTATCGACAATATCGAGCCGGCTCTGGCCGCATTCCTCACCGTGGCGGTGGGCGCGACGCTCATTTCGGTCATGATGCCGCTCATCGGCATCATGGGATCGATCGGGTAGCATCATGATCCACGGGAAGACAGCCCAGATGAAGCAGCGGCGGCGCCGGCGCATTGTGCTGGTGCTGGCGGCGTGCGCGCTGGCTGCGGCGTTGTGGCTCGCATGGGATGCCGCGGGTGCCCAGACCGAGGCCCAAAGCGCGCTGTCGGTGCGCAACGCGGTGCTCGATGCGGCCATGCAGTGCGCGGCCGTGGAGGGCGCCTATCCCTCGTCGCTGAAGTATCTGGAAGAGCACTATGGCCTGGTCGTGAACTACAACGACTACGCCGTGACCTATGAGGCCTTCGCATCCAACGTGCCGCCCAGTGTGGTGGTGGTGCCCCGATGAGCGCTCAGAAGACAGCACTGGCGGCTGCCTCGACGCCGGCCGTCGACGAGGGAAAGGCCTACGGCGGCAATCCGCGTCGCCGCGAGCGTGATTTCGGGCGGGTGTTCACGGGCATTCTGTTCGCACTGTTCGTAATTGTGCTGCTCATGGCCATCCTTGTCGGCACGAACGTGTACCGGGCGCTGCATCAGGAAGAAGATGCGGCCGACTACCAGCGTCTCGCGCTGACACTTCTGGCTAACGACGTGCGCGCCAACGACCAGGTGAACGCCGTGGCACGGGCCTGGGTGACCGACGAGGCCATCGAAGTGGAGGAGGCCGCCGTCACGGAAGAGGGCGGTCTGTCGCTTGCTGCCGAGGTGCGCGAGGTAGAGGGAAACCGGCTGGACGGCCCCGCGCTCGTGCTGCGCGAGGTTCTGCCCGGCGGCGTGTACGAGACGCGCCTGTACCGCTACGACGGCATGATCATGGAGGAATACGCGCTGGCCGGCGCGCCCTACGAACCCGGCAAGGCCACGGCCATTGTTCGCTCGTCGGTGTTCGACTTCGCCTACCAGAACGGACTGCTGACCATTGTCACTGATGCCGGCGAGGTGTCGGTGGCCCTGCACTGCGCAGGAGGTGATCGCTGATGGCCGGAGGACGCGAGAGCCGTCGCTCGATGAGCGGCTACGCCGTAGCGGCCCATGCCCAAGGTGCGGCGGCCGGCGACGCACGCATGGAGCGCTACCACGAGTATGTGGGACGCCATCGCGCCGAGCGCCGCGTGTGGCCCGGTGCGGCCTTCATCGTGGAGGCCTTGCTGCTGCTGGTGTTCCTCACCGGCTCGCTGGCGGTGCTCATGGAACTGAATGCGGCGGCCGATGCGGCCGGGCGCAAGAGCGCTGACTTGATGGACGCCATCGTGCTCGCCTCCAATGCTGCCGAGGAATTCGCTGCCGATCCGGTGGCCTTCCAAGAGGCCTACGAGGCCGATCCCACCGGCGATCGCTGGGTGTCGCAGCCGCTGGACAGCATTGCGAGCGGGGAAGAGGCGCTCGTCCTTTCCTGCGAGTTCTCGAACGAAGAGCGGGGGGCGGGCACCTTGCGCAATCTGAGCCTCCAGATATGGAAAGAGCGCATTCTTACCGATGAGGATCAGGCGGCGGCCGAGGGCATTATCATGAACGGTCCCGACGGCGTGTGCTTCCAGCGATGGGAGACCGAGCCCGTGTACACTCTGGAGACGACGGCCTACGTGCCGGCGGCGAGAGAGGGGGTGGCGACTCGTGGCTAAGCCCCACGGATCGGTGCGCATCGGTCCCATCAGCCTGTTTACTCTCATCATCATCTTGTGCCTGGCTGTGTTGGCTGTGCTTTCGGTGACAACGGCTCGCGCCGAGCTGTCCATCACCGAGCGCCAGGCTGCCACGACTACGGAGACCTATCAGCTCGAGACGGCTGCCCAGCAGTTCGTGGCCGAGGTGGACGCGGCGCTGGCCGAGGGTAGCTCGTCCGCGTTGAACGAGGTGCTGAGCTCCTACGGCGTGACGGCGGCCGCTTCCGGCGCTGCGACGGCAACTGATGCGAGCGAGGCTGCGCCGGCCGGTGAGACCATCGAGGACGAGAACATCTCGGGCGCGACTGCCGGTGGCAGCGTGTCGGTGATCGAGTGCCCGGCCGAAGACCCCATCACTGTGACGGGCTCCTTCGACGGCGGCCTTATTGCCGTCACCCTCTCGAAGGAGAGCGGCCGCACGCTGGATGTGGCCCTGCGCGTGAACGACGACGGCACCTACCGCATAGAGCAATGGAAAATGACGACCCAATGGACCGATGACGGCACAGGTGAGAACCTGTGGCTCGGCTAGAGCGAGGAGAAAGCGAACCCATGGAACTGAAGACACTGCTGCAGGAAATGATCAATCAGAAGGCCTCGGACGTGTTTATTGTGGCCGGCCTTCCGCTCACCTACACTGCCGATGGCCGCCAGGTGCGCCTGGACATGGCGCCGCTTATGCCCGCCGACACCAAGGAGCTCGTCGAGGCCATCTACAGCCTCTCCGGCCGCGATGTGGCCATCTTCCTGGACGGGCATAACCATGACGACGACTTCTCCTTCGCCGTGGCCGGCATGGGCCGCTTCCGCGTGAACGTGTTCCGCCAGCGCGGTAGCTTGGGTGCCGTCATTCGCGTGATTCCCTTCACGCTGCCCAACCCCGCCGACTACCACATTCCCGCCGACGTGATGGCCTGCGCCGACTTCCAGAAGGGTCTCGTGCTGGTGACGGGCCCGGCCGGCGCCGGTAAGTCCACCACGCTTGCCTGCATCATCGACAAGCTGAACAAGGCGCGCTGCGGCCACATCATCACCATGGAGGACCCCATCGAATATGTGCACCGCCACGAGGGCTGCATTGTCACCCAGCGCGAGATTCCCTCGGACGTGGCCACGTATGCCGAGGCCCTGCGAAGCGCCATGCGCGAGAGTCCCGATGTGATCCTGCTCGGCGAGATGCGCGACCAGGAGACCATCGGCACGGCCATGACCGCCGCCGAGATGGCGCAGCTTTTGTTCTCTACGCTGCATACCACCGGCGCGGCCAGCACCATCGACCGCATCATCGACGCCTTCCCGGCCAACCAGCAGCGCCAGATTCGCATGCAGCTGTCTATGGTGCTGCAGGCCGTGGTGTCTCAGCAGCTGGTACCCACGGTGGACGGTGGCATCGTGCCGGTCTTCGAGATCATGACGGCCACGCCCGCTATCCGCAACCTCATTCGCGAGGAGAAGACCCACCAGATCGACTCGGTCATCGCCAGCTCGTCCGGCGCCGGTATGCGCACTATGGACCAGAGCCTGTACCGCCTCGTGAAGGAGGGCACGGTGTCTAAGGAAGTGGCCCTGCAGCATGCCATTCACCAGGAAGCTCTGAAGAAGCGCTTCGAATCCGAGGGAATGTAGGAGAATCTTCTTCTGTTCTGGGGTATCATGGCTGGTCAGCAAAATAGACGGCCGCTCGGGCGGCACGTGGGGAAGGACGAGGATTTGAGCACCTACGATTGGAAGGTCGGTAAGGAGTATCGCGAGATTCGCTATGAGCTGTGTGACGGCGTGGCGAAGATCTCCATCAACCGGCCCGAGCGGCGCAACGCGTTCACGCCGCTCACGGTAATGGAGATGTACGACGCCTTCAACGAAGCGCGCGACGATGTCTCCGTGGGCGTCATCCTGCTGACCGGTGTGAACCACGGCGGTCGCCACGAGGATGAGGCGTTCTGCTCGGGCGGCGACCAGAAGATCCGCGGCAACGGCGGCTACGTGGGCGAGGATGCCATTCCGCGCCTGAACGTGCTCGATTTGCAGCGCCTCATTCGTGTGGTGCCCAAGCCCGTTATCGCCATGGTGAACGGCTATGCCATTGGCGGAGGGCACGTGCTTTCCATTCTGTGCGACCTTACCATTGCCGCCGACACGGCCAAGTTCGGCCAGACGGGTCCCAAGGTGGGCTCGTTCGATGCCGGTTACGGCGCGGGTTATCTGGCCGCCATCGTGGGACAGAAGAAGGCTCGCGAGATTTGGTACCTCTGCCGTCAGTACACCGCTGCCGAGGCGTTGGAGATGGGCCTTGTGAACAAGGTGGTACCCTTCGACGAGCTGGAGCGCGAGTGCATGGAGTGGGCTGCCGAGATGATGCAGTTCAGCCCCACGGCCCTGCGCTTCATGAAGGCCTCGTTCAACGCCGCTACCGATGGCTTGGCGGGCATTCAGCAGCTGGCCGGCGATGCCACGCTGCTGTACTACACCACCGATGAGGCCAAGGAGGGCCGCGACGCCTTCAAGGAGCACCGCGCCCCCGACTTCACCCAGTTCCCGAAGTTTCCGTAGGATCTTCGCGGCCCGATGATCGACATTTTCGAAAGTACCGCCCAGGCTCGTCCCGAGTCGGTGTTTTTCTCCTACGTGAATCGCGCAGGAGAGGAGATGTCGTTTACCTATCGCCAGACGCGGCTTTTGGCGGCGCAGCTGGCGCGCCGTCTGCGTGACAAGGGCGTCTTTCCGGGCGACATGGTGGCCGTCGATCTGCCGAACTGCCCCCTGTACGTGATTCTCGCGCTGGCCGCGGCCTACGGCGGCTTCGGCTTGGTGGCGCTGAACCACCGACTCACCGATGCCGAGAAGCTGACGCGGCTTCTGGAATTGGAGCGCTGCGGCGTGCGCATCGCGCATCGGGTCGATGCCGAGAGCGAGCCGCGCCTGTTCGAGCAGGTGTGCAACTCGCTTTTACGCGGCGATGCCCGCATGGGGCGCGTGGACGACTCGCTGGGCGGCGTGGTGGAAGACGCCATTCACTTTGCCGAGCGCGCTGCCCACACCTTCGACCCCGATCATCGGGCGCTCATCATGTTCACATCGGGCACCACGGGCAAGCCCAAGGGCGCCGAGCTGACCTGGACCAATCTGGTGGAGGCGGCTCAGGCTTCGAACCGGGTGCTCTCGCCGCGCAGCTTGAGCCGCGGCTTGTGGCAGGCGGTGCTGCCGTTCTTCCATGTGGGTGGCTTTCAGGTGCTCGTGCGCAGCGTGTGCAGCCGATGGTCGCTGCGCATCTACGAGGGGTTCGATGCGGCCCAGGTGCTGCGCGATGCCGCCGATCTGCACGCGACCCACATCTCGGTGGTGGATAAGATGCTGCAGGATCTGCTGCGCCATAGCCCGAGTACCCTGGGAGCATACCAGTGCGTGCTTCTGGGCGGCGGTCCTCTGAATGCGAACACTGTGTCCCAGGCCCTGGCCGCGAAGGCCCGTGTGTTCGCCAGCTACGGCATGACCGAAACGGCCAGCCAGGTGGCCAACACGCTCATCACCCCGCAATTCACCGGTGGCTTGCGTCTTCTGCCCGGCTACTCCGCGCGCATTGTGGAACCCGATGCCGAGGGCTTCGGGCGCTTGGCCCTACGCGGGCCGGGCGTGTTCGGCGGCTACGTGAACGCCCGGGCGGCCTTCACGGTAGACGGGTTCTTCCTTACCGGCGACACGGCAGCGTTGCACGAGGGTTGCCTCTACATTCGCGAGCGCACCTCCGACATGTTCGTCTCGGGTGGCGAGAATGTGTACCCGGCCGAGATCGTGGACGCGCTCGTGCGCATTCCCGGCGTGGCCGATGCCTATGTGTTCGGCGTACCCGACGTTCAGTGGGGGCGTCGCCCCGCAGCGGTGGTGGAGTTGGCTCCCGGCGCGCCGCCGCTTTCGGCGGGTATTATCAAAGACGCGCTGGCCCGGCGTCTGTCGCGCCTCTACATTCCCGAGCAGATCTGCATTGTGGACGATATGCCGCGCACGGGTATCGGCAAGATTGATCGCACGGCTTGCGAGGGGCTGTTCCGTCAGCATATCGACGTGAAGAAGGTGGTGCTGCACAAGGTGCGGCTTCCCTTCGCGCGGCCGTTCAAGACCCCGAAGGAAACCCTGACCTATCGCGAGTTGGTTATCGTTGAAGTGGTGGACAAAAAGGGGCGTGTGGGCCTGGGCGAGTGCACGGCCTTCGATACCGATTGGTATCTTCCTGAGACGCTTGGCGACGATATCAAGGTCATACGCGAGGCGTTGGCGCCGCGGGTGATTGCAGGTACGTACCTTCATCCGCGGGAAGTGGCGGCCGACTTGGCCTCCATCGAGGGGATGGAGCAGTTCCCCATGGCCATGAGCGCCGTGGAAATGGCCTGCTGGGATTTGTACGGCAAGGTGGTGGAGCAGCCGCTGTGGGCGCTGCTCGGCGAGGAGTTCGACCGGCTCACGCGGGTGGCGGCCTTCTGCGAGGAGGAGCCGCCCGAGGTGGGGCAGGCCACCTCTCCGGTGCGTCGCACGCGGCCGCGCCAGGTGTACAGCGGCGCGGTGGTGGGCATGGGCACCCCGGCGCAAACGGTGGCCGACGTGCGCGCCTGCGTGCGGGAGGGCTATCGCCGTATCAAGTTGAAGGTGGCGCCGGGCAAGGGGCTGCCGGCGGTGCGAGCGGTGCGCCGTGCCTTCCCCGACCTGCTTATTACGCTGGATGCGAATCAGAGCTTCAGCTTGCACCATATGGCCGAGTTGCGAGCCTACGACTCGCTGGACGTCGGCTGGATCGAGGAACCGCTCGACCTGGCGGCTGCTGGAGTGAGTCGTCACGAGCGCGGGCTTGCGCGGCTGGCATCGTTCCAGCACACGCTGGCCATGCCCATCTGCATCGACGAGTCCTTCGTGAATGCCGAGGAGGCCGAGCGCATGTTCTCCTACCCGGAGCTGCGCTGCGCCATGGTGAAGATCGGGAAGTTCGGCGGCATCCAACGGTCGCTGGAGTTCGTGCACCGCGCTTTATCCGAAGGGCGCGAGGTGTGCATGAGCGGCATGTACGACACGGGTATCTCGCGGTTTGCGCACGCCGCTTTCCAGACGCTGCCCGGGGTGGTTATTCCCGGCGACTTGGGGGCTACGGCCCGCTACTTTGATGCTGACCTTACCGCTCCTGCCTATGAGGCGCCCCAGGGTATTATCACGTTGAATGCGCCAGGTCACGAGTACGGCATTGGTTGCGATCTGGTTCCCGAGGCCCTGGCCGAGGTGCGTCAGCGCCGCATGACGGTGGAGTAGGGTGACGACGCCCGATGTGGGCGCGGCCACGCGCGGGTTGCGGTTGGCTGGCGCGATGCGGGGCGATCGGTTGGGCTGCGCTGCGCCGACCTGCGCGTCTCGTAGATTCTTTCGCTCTTTTAACAGGCGGGCAACAATCGCGCATCTGCACCATTTATACTGACGCTATCGGTCAATCTTTCTGAGACGGAGGATGTTGTGGGCGGCTTTTTCGGTGCGGTTTCCCAGCGCGATGTGGTGCTGGACGTGTTTTTCGGCGTGGACTATCACTCTCATCTGGGTACGCGGCGCGCGGGCATGATCGTGCGCGATCGCGAGGACGGCTTCCAGCGGCAGATCCATTCCATCGAGAACACCCCCTTCCGCACGAAGTTCGAGGATGACATCGTGCGCTTCCACGGCACGAGCGCCATCGGCTGCATTTCGGACGCCGACCCGCAGCCGCTGCTGGTGCGCTCGCATCTGGGCACCTTCGCCATTACCACCATCGGCGCCATCAACAACGCCGAGGAGCTGGTGAGCGAGTACTTCTCGCGGGCGAACAGCCAGTTCATGGCCTTGAGCTCGGGCGCGGTGAACGCCACCGAGCTGGTGGCCGCGCTCATCAACCAGAAGGATGACCTGGTTTCCGGCATCCAGTACGCCCAGTCGAAGATCGACGGCTCGCTCACGCTGCTCATCATGACCGAAGACGGCGACCTCATCGCCGCGCGCGACTTCATGGGACGTCTGCCCGTGCTGGTGGGCGCTGATGAGAACGGCCATTGCGTGGCCTTCGAGTCGTTCGCCTACCACAAGCTGGGTTACCACGACGAGTACGAGCTGGGCCCGGCCGAGATCGTGCGGCTCACGCCCGATGCGGTGGAGGTGCTCGCGCCAGCGCGCGACGAGATGAAGATGTGCGCCTTCATGTGGGTGTACTACGGCTACCCCAACTCCAACTACGAGGGCGTGAACGTGGAAGTGATGCGCTACCGCAACGGCGCCGTCATGGCCCGCGACGAGGCCGCCCGCGGCGCCTGCCCCGAGGTGGATTACGTGGCCGGCGTGCCCGATTCCGGTATTCCCCACGCTATCGGCTATTCCACGGAAAGCGGCATGCCCTTCGGCCGCCCGTTCATCAAGTACACGCCTACCTGGCCGCGCTCGTTCATGCCGGCGAACCAGGAGCTGCGCAACAAGATCGCGAACATGAAGCAGGTGCCTGTGCCCGAGCTCATCCGCGACAAGAAGCTTTTGTTCGTGGACGACTCCATCGTGCGCGGCACCCAGCTGCGCGAGACGGTGAACTTCCTGTACGATTCGGGCGCCGCTGAGGTGCATATGCGCAGCGCGTGCCCGCCCATTATGTACAGCTGCAAATACCTGAGCTTCTCGTCCAGCAAGTCCGATATGGACCTCATTGCCCGCCGCGTGGTGGATCAGCTTGAAGGCGACGAGGGCCTGGATCATCTGGCCGAGTATGCCGACGCGAACACCGAGCGCGGTCAGTGCCTCCTGAAGACCATCTGCGAGGACATGGGCTTCGATTCGCTGAGCTATCAGAGCCTCCAGGGCATGATCGAGGCCATCGGCATCGATCCGGAGAAGATCTGCACCTACTGCTGGGACGGTAGGGAGTAGGGCGAGGGTCAGGCCCTACCGCATAAACGCGTCGGCTTCTTCCAAATCGCGCATTGGGGCGCTGGCTTCGCAAGAGGCCGGCGCTTTTTCTTTGTCAGCCCGTTGCGCGCGCTTCTTCTCAGCGCGCAGGGGCAAGTACTCGCTGATGACGATGCCGGCGAAGATGAGGGCAAAGCCGGCGAAAAGCGACGGCGTGATTACTTCGCCGAGCAGCAAGATGGAGAAGATGACGCCGAAGACGCATTCCGCGGAGAGGAAGAGGGCTGCCTGGGCTGGGTCTACCCGAGCCACGGCGGCGTTTTGCAGTCCCAAGGCCACGCAGGAGGCGAACGCCGTGAGGTAGACGAGGCTTACCCAGGTGTCGGGCGAGAGGCTCGCGAAGTTCGGAGTAGGCTCGGTGATGGCGCCCATAACGAAACCCAGAAGGCCCGCTACGATGAACTGGATAATCGTGAGCACCGTCATGGAGCGGCCCGGTGCGAACTTCGCCGTGTACAGCACGTGCAGGCTGAGGAAGAGCGCCGAGAACAGCGTGACCACATCGCCGAAGCGCAACGAGAACGCGCCGGCGCCCGTGTAGGCCACGCAGGCCACGCCGGCAACGCAGGCGAGCGCCGCCGCGATGTTGAAGCGCGTGGGCCTCTTCCGAATAATGAACCAACCGAGGAAGGGGATGATAACCACGTACAGCGTGGTAAGAAACGCGCTGTTGGAGGCGGTGGTATCGGTAAGGCCAGTGGAGTTCGTCCAGTACGACAGGAACAGCAGCGCGCCCAGAATGGCACCGTCGCGCAGATGACCGGTGCGGCTTTCGGCGGCGGCCAGGCGCGTCTGCAGCTTGCGCAGGCAGCAGAGCGCCAGGATAATGCCCGCGCCGGTGAAGCGCACACCCACAAGCCAGGAGGGCGGGAACTCGTCCACCGTGGACTTGATGACCACCGTGCCCATGCCCCAAATGGCCGCTGCCAGCAGCAGCGACGCCTTATAGACCCAGAGGGGGATGCCGTGTTGTCTGATGAAGGTAAGCATAGGCGGCATCATAGCACGATATGTGCAGGAATTGTGCCGAATAAGACGCATATCGCTCGAAGGCTTGCAATCTGCGCTCGAACGAGTAATATATATCCTTGCCCTTTGAGGCAACCCATTGCGGGGTGGAGCAGTCTGGTCAGCTCGTCGGGCTCATAACCCGAAGGTCGGTGGTTCAAATCCGCCCCCCGCGACCAAGAAATGTCAGCCGTCGAGTTCGCTCGGCGGCTTTTTTGTTTAGCATGAGAAGTGCGATGGGCGTGGGGGAGACATTCTGGCCGGGGCTCAGTCGGGCGCAGCATGTACCCCTCACTGCAAGGAGCCCTCATGAGCGACATCGAGATCTACGAATCTCTCGACGGCGATATCCGTTTGAATGTGCAGCTCGAAGATGAGACGGTTTGGTTAACGCAAGCGCAGATAGCCCAACTGTTTGGCGTGAACAGCCAGGCCATTACCAAGCATCTGGGGAACATTTACGAAGAGGGCGAATTGGCGGCCGATGCAACTTGTTCCAAAATGGAACAAGTTCGCCAGGAGGGAGGCCGTCAAGTCAAACGGACGGTGAACGTCTACAACCTCGACGCGATAATTTCCGTAGGGTATCGCGTGAACTCGCGGAAAGCCACTCATTTTCGCCAATGGGCTACGCGCATTCTCAAGGAGTACGCCGTCAAAGGTTTCGCGCTCGATGATCGCCGGCTGGAAGGCTAGCTACTTCACCACGGCGAGGTTCACGCTGGCTAGAAGGCTGGGGATGCTGCGCACGGCGGAGCGGTTCCACTCCTTGGCGCGATTAAACAACTCGGATGCCCCTCTGGGAGCTATCTCGCGAAAGACGCTCGCTTCGAAAGCCGGGGTTTCCTACTGCTCCCCTTCTATTAGGCTGATGATCTCCTGTTTGCTGTGGATGTTGAGCTTCTGGTAGATGTGCTTCACATGGGTGCTGACGGTGGAACGGGAGAGCCAGAGCTGCTCGCGGATATAGGGTTCGGTGCGACCGCGGGCCAGATATTCAAGGATTTCCGTCTCGCGTGGCGTGAGGCCTCGGGCGGCTGCGAGGGCCTGAATGATTTCCGTAAGATCACGTTCCCGTCGATTGGGGATGGTGGTCTTGGGGATTTGAGGGGCTGGCATCGTGCCGCGCGGTACGAAGCTGAGCGACAGCACGAGCGCGCACGCCAAAACAAGGACAATGGGCAGCAACTGCGTGCTGGTGAAGGTGTTGCCGTTATGCCATTGGCCTCCGAACATATTTCCCGTCGCCGAGCCGATGAGGAGGGCTGCCTGCGCGATGCCGATGCCGCTGTATCCCTTTAAGCGACCGGACTTTTCCAGGTTGATGAGATACACGATGATAACGGCCGTAGCCATGAAGTCGACGCCGGCGAGCAGGACGATGAAGAGTTGGCCCGCAAGAGGTGTTCCTGCAGCGAAGAGAACGATGGCCCCCATAAGCAGCGGTGCGATCACCTTGCTCAGGGACGCCAAGTCAATGCGGACGGCGTGGAGAATGCAGAGTAGGGCAAGTAACACGCCGAGACATGAATCGAGAAAGACAGGCGCGCTTACAACGAACGGCCCAACGGGGGTTTCCGAGAGTGGCGAGAGGCTACTGAGACAGCCGATGACGAAGTAGAGGCTCATGGTGTATGCGATGACGCACAGGATATTCCGAGCGGGCATGGGCGAGCGAGGAATATCCGTCTCGCCAGGCGCGTCGGGTACATGCACCTCATGGTTTTGCACGAGGGTTAGACAGCCGAGGGAGGGTAGGGGCAACGCTGCAGTGGCGACCGTTCCCACTGTGCCGGACATAGAAGGGTAGATCAGCGCCGCGACGGCGGTGACGATAGATGAGGCTGGGATGATGTACTCGGTACGCTCGGAATGGACGCTCACCAGCACGCGGCCCCAAAAGAGCCACAAAAGTCCGTTGCCGATGCCGGAGGCGAGACCGCCGAGCATTGAGAGGGCCAGATCACTCGGCCAAGCCGAGATCGTGGTTCCGACTGCCATGAGACCGGCGGCCACGCGTTTCGATCCCCTCCACGCGCCGTGCAAACGGTTGAACAAGACGGCGCCGACGACGAGCACGAGGATGGCACCGGCAATGGCCGCTAACCAAGAGGGGTGAGCCAGCGAGGAATTGCCGGTGCGTTCGTCGAAGAGCGAGGGGGTGTTGTAGGCGCAGTAGACCCACGACCAGAGAAACCCTATGCCAAGCGCGCTCAGGAGGCTGTCTCGATCCAGCCGGTTCGCAGTGTCTCTCTGTTCGATGCGTGCGCCCATGCAGCCATTGTACCCGACTCGCCTAGGCGGCGGTGATGGCTTCCGCCACCACCAGACCATTACTCATAGTCATGATGCCGCCCGTGGTGGGGATGACCTCGCCGACGCCGTACAGGCCGGGGATGTCCTGGCCGTTCTTATCTGTGAGGGCGTAGTTCGTGTGGTTGTAGTTCAGGCCGCCGCAAGTGATGTGTACGCCCCAGTGACACGGGAACGCGTAGAAAGGCGGCGTGGTGATGGGGGATGTCTCGTCGAACAGGCTGCGGCCGAAATCAGGATCGCTTTTGGTGGCGGCTATCTCGTTGTACTGGTTGACGCTAGTCACGAAGGTGGTGGGATCGATGGCGATGGCCGCGGCGAGGTCCTCCAGGGTGTCGGCTGTGAACAGCTTGCCGTTGGCGAGCAGCTGCTGGGTATCGATGCCGAACATGTTGTAGCCGTTCTCGATGCCGCAGTTGTTGGCGTCCGAGATGAGGTAGCACATCTCATCGGTCTGTTCGATCTGCGCGTGGGCGATCTCGTTGCGGCCCAGGGTCTCGTTGACGAAACGCTTGCCCTCCTTGTTGAGCAACAGGGAGTTACCGGTGTTGCCTACCATGGACTCCACGGAGAAGTCGACGGCGTTTGCGAAGGGCAAGCACATAACGTTGGGCACGTTGTCCATGAACGTAGCTCCCGCGGCCAGGCCCATGACCACACCGTCGCCGGTGTGGCCGAAGTTGTTTGTGGTGGGGATGACGTCCATGTCGGCAAAGCCCCAGCCGTCATCGTGTTCGGCCAGCAGCTCGGCGCTGCCGGAGAAGCCACCCGTGGCCACAACCACGGCTTTGCCGGCGTGCACAACGTAGGTGGTGCCGTCGGCGCAGGTGCCGCGAGCTCCGACGGCCCGACCGCCTTCCATCAGGATTTCCTCGGCTGGGGTTTGAAATAGGAACTCGATGGGGTCGCCCTGGGCCGCCAGGTATTCGTCGAAGGCGCGGAAGTAGCCTTCTCCGTTCTCGCCTACAGTGGGCTGGGCCCAGTTTGGCCAGGGGAAGCCAGCGATGCCCGTTAGCGGCTTGAACTCGATGGGCATCTCGCTGGATAGCCAGTCGAGCAGTACGATGGACTCGGCATTGTATTCGCTGCAGGAGCGGTACGTGGTTTCGTCGAATCCGGGAATACCCAGGGAGACCAAAGCCGCAATGTTCTGCCATTCGGCGCTGTCGAAGACCTTGTCGGTGCCAGTGGCGTACCACTCGTCGTGCTGAGTGCGCACCGTGGCGATGAGATCGGCGGGGAATCCCAGCTGGGCTGCCTTTTCCAAGGTGTTCTCGTAGTACCCTTCCAGACCCTCGGTGTTGGTGGCGCGCAGTTCGGCGGGGGCACCGATCCAGCGCATCATGCCGCCGGAAACCAGGCAGTTTCCACCCACGTTGCCGCATTTCTCCAGCACGACCACCTTGAGCCCCTTCTGGCTGCAGGCTACGGCCGTACCCATGCCTGCGGCACCTGCGCCGAGTACGACGACGTCTGCATCCAGCTCGACGGTCTCGGCACTTTTTCCGGCACCCGGAGCCTCCTCCAGGGCCTTCACGTCGCCGCCGGCCTGCTCAACGCAGTCCTTCACGCCGTTGATGATTGCCATAGAGGCGAGGGTTGCTCCGGTGATGGTGTCTACTTGCAAACTCTGATACTCGATGATTTGCTCTGGAAGAGCGGAGAAGGCCGGGGCGGAGATGCGCGGTGTCTCATAGCTATCGAGTACCTCGATAGTCTCGATGCGGTTCTCCGAGAAGGTCACTGAGATGCTAACGGGTCCTTTCTTGCCTTCGGCGGCTGCAGCGTATGTACCAGCTTGATAGCCGGCGGCGGTTTCGGCGCCCGTCTGTGCGGTCGGAGTGCAGCCGCCAAGTCCGAGCAGCAGCGTACCGGCTGCTGTCGCCCCCAGCGCGACGAAGGTGCGCCGACCCATGAGCGTTCTTTGTTCCATCTTTCCTCCTTGCATTCTCGTATGCGTGAAACTCCCTTCCGAGGTGGGAGGGTTTTTCGGAAGGGAGACTCGGAAAATACGGTATGCCTTGGTAGGAAAAATGCCATCGTGCGAATGACATGATTCTGTCGAACAAGGGGCTAAAACGCAGGCAGGGGGGGGGGTGGGGTTCTAGGGAAATAACTACTTCACCACGGCGAGGTTCACGCTGGCCAGGAGGCTGGGGATGCTGCGTACGGCGGAGCGGTTCCACTCCTTGGCGCGGTCGGGCAGCTCCTCCCAGGGCACCAGGTAGGGGCTGCAATCGGTTTTCGCTTGACCCCCCCCCCCTCGTTTGATACCCTAACTAAATCGATCACGCTCGATGATCGAAACGTGAGAGAGTTTTTCGAGGAAAGAGGTAGACAATGATTACGATTACGACCGAGGATCTGCAGGAGATGTATGGCTCGATCGGCCAGGATGCTGCGGGTGCTCACCTGTGCTCATGCGCATGCAACTGCTCGTGCCACTGTCGTTGTGGCCGTCTCTACCCGGAAGAGCCCAAAGATCAGAACTGGATCGATTAAGAGTTGATTGCAAACGGAGGGCTCTTCTGTATATGGAAAAGATCTCAAGGTTTACCCACACGTTCGACTTAGGTGAACATGTTGCGCTGTGGCACTCTTTGAGAATGCAGCCTGCGTTTCTGAGCAGAGAGATCTATGAGCAGTTTCTGCAAGGAGAATGCTCGGATGCCCTAAAGAATGAATTGATGCGCAAGAAGATACTCACCGCGAAGGAGTGCGAAGACGAAGAGGTCTTGGCGCGAATCAGGGGGAATGTGCCCGAACCCGATGTTAGACTGGGCTATTTCATCCTGAGCGAAAACTGCAATCTTGCTTGCAGGTACTGTTTCGTTGGCAGCGACGTTTGTGGAGGCGGCAATTCGTCAACGAAAAATATGACAAAAGAAGTTGCTGAAAAGGCCATCGATGTTTTTGCGCGTCAGCTCGAGCTTTCCTCGACAAACTATGAAGAGGAGCAGTCAGACATTATTTTCTTCGGTGGCGAACCGCTGCTTCAATTTGATGTTCTTATTCATGTTGTTGAGCGGGTTAGGTGTCTTGCTGAGAAAAGACCCGTTCTTGCTAACACGCAGTTTGCCGTTATCACCAACGGAACGCTTCTTGACGAGCAGCGGATATCGAAGCTCCATGATCTAGGTGTGGCTGTCAGCATTTCCATTGACGGCTTCACTGCGGAAGCCAATGAGATGAGAGTTGATAAGGAGGGGCGGCCGACTTACACTCGGATCATCGAAGTTTTGGAGATGTACAATGCGCTTGATGTTCCCCCGCCCTCTCTCTCGGTTACGCTTTCCGAAAAGACGATCGATGACTTACCCCACATGATCGAATTGGTGAGGAAGTATCGTGTAAAGGGTTTTGGCTACAACGTTCTGCTTGCCAAGGGCGATGAGGAAAAGTCTGACGCCTACTATAGAAAAGCATCGCAGTTCATAATCGATTCGTTCGTGGCTTTGCGTGGCGATGGGGTTTACGAGGACAGGATCATGCGTAAGCTCAATGCTTTTGCATCGGCTAGGATTCATTTTTCGGATTGTGGGGCAACTTCTGGCGGTCAAATTCTCTTTGCGCCAGATGGAAGAATTGGCATTTGTCAGGGGCTGATGGCTGAAAGCGAAAACTACGTGGCTGATATCTGGGATGAGGCTTTTGACGCCAATACGCATCCTTTCTGGAGAAAGTGGGCATCACTGGTGCCCCTCAACGAAGAGAGTTGCCTGGATTGTGTGGCGCTCGGAATATGCGGAGGAGGCTGTCCGGTTAACGCAAGAGCCGCTAGTCCCGACAGGGGACTTCATTGCATAGATAGCCGATCTTGCATTCACGCCAAGAAGACACTCGAGTTTCTTATCAAAGATCTCTATGAGATCGCTATTCGGAAAGAGCGCTCAAGATAGCTACTGGTGGAGATGCAGGCGGGTGTGAGAGGCTGCAGTCCCTCGCACCCGTTTTGACGTGGCACAGCATGCCCCTAGGACCTTCCTTCTAGCGAAGGCGCCTTCTTGATCTCCGCACCTTCATTCCATGTTGTTTCTCATGTTATAGTGTACAACGTACAACATCAAAAGCTAGGAGGTGCATATGGGCAGCGCGGAGGCTATGGTTACGGCTCGAATGGGGGTTGGGAAGAAGGAGGAAGGTAACCGCGTTCTGGCGTCGCTGGGCACCAATGCGTCGAAGGTGGTCAACCAGCTTTACGATTACGTGATCGAGGAGGGCGCCCTTCCCTTTGAGTCGCGACCGACGGAGCGGCGAGTGCGTAGCCGGGCGGAGGCCGAGTCTGCGATAAGCCTGGTAGATAGCTTGGTGGTCCCGGTGGCAGAACCCTATCGGAGCATGTCGCTGAAAGAGTCGCGTCTGGCCCGACTGGGGCTGGGCGGCAACGTTGGGGAGGCTGACCGATGAAGCTGCTTCTGGACACCAACATTCTGCTGGACTGCATGATGGGCCGTCAGCCCTTTGCTGCCGATGCCCGTAAGTTGCTCATTTTGGGGGCGCTTGGCGAGGTGGACCTGTGGATGAGCCCCTCGCAGTTCACCGATGCGTTCTACCTGCTGACCGAGGGTGGCAAACCCCGGCTCGCCGATATGGTGAAGCTGCGCTTACTGAAGGTTAAACGTTTGGCCCGCATCTGCACGCTGGGGGAGTACGACATCGAGAACGCGCTGGAATCGTCGTGGCCCGATTTCGAGGACGCCTGCCTGTACCAGTGCGCCAAGAAGCTGCACGTCGACGCTATCATCACGCGCAACAAAGCCGACTTCGAGCGCTCGACCATCCCCGTATACAACTGCACCGAGTTTTTCGCTTATCTTGAAAACGCTCACGGTCTCGTCTACGAGGAGATCGACTGGTAAGCACGCTTACAGCGCGCCTGGGCGGCAGGCCGCTTGCGGTTTAGCCGCGGTCGAAGAAGGGGCTCTTGGAGCTGATGCTCACGGGGATGGCGTACACCTGACTCACACCTTCGCCCAAAAGACCCAGGTGCGCGGCGGCGGTGCCGGCGGAGAACATGATGCGCGTGTCCACCCCGTAGGTTTGGGCGCGCGCCACAGCGGTGCCCAGCGCGATGCCCACATCCACGGCATTCACCTCACAAGGGGCTTCAGTGGGTTTCTCGGCGCAGGTGGCGAAACCGCAGTAGCCGCAGTTCAGACCCTGCTCCTGAGTGCGCGTTCCCACAAGCACGACGCACTGGCTGCGCCGCACGCAGTCGGCGTCGCGCAGGAAGAACTTGTGGCCCCGTTCCTCGCCGATGGTTTCCATGGCGCATGCGAGGGCTTCCATCTCATCGCCGTTTACCACGGCGCATTCCACCACGTCGATGCCCTTGCCCTTTGGCGCCGTGCGCGCCGCCACCAGCATCTTCTGGGCGATATCCAACGCCTGATCGTTGCGCAGGTTGCGCTCGTTGTACAGCATGGGCTCCTCGCTTCTCTTGTCGTGTCGCACGCCGTTATTCTACAACGACGCACGTTGCTCCCGTCCCGGACGATCCTGTGCGCTACTTCAAGTATCGGGTTGAATAGTTGTCCAGGTGCTTGCCGACGTGCGAGACGACGATGCGGCCGGTTTCCTCGTCGAAGCCGAAGTAGAGGCGCAAGCTGTTGGGACTGGCATCGTCGTTGCCCTTCGCCAGGTGGGTCTCTACGTTTATCTCGCGATTCTGGTAAGTGTCCATGTACTGGGCCATGAGCTTGGCGTCCTTGCGGGTCATCTTGCCCGCTCCGCGCTTCAATTCGAAGGTCGACTGCGCGTTGAACTTCTTGGCGTAATCGCCGGCGTCGCGGGAGGTGTACAGCGGATGCGCGATGGCGCATAGGTCGCAGAGCGCGTTCCATACAAGGCTTGGGTCTGTGATGCAGTCGCCGAACGACTTGTAGGCGCGCTCGGTGAAGTCGATAACCTCGCCGTGATGCTCGCAGAAGAGGCGGGCGATGTCGTCGTAGGCGAGGGGCCAGCGGGGCAAATCGCTCGCATTGCCCCCGCCGCGGCCGGCTCGGCCCAGCTGGCTCTCAAGATGCGTGGCCTTCGCCTGGGCAATGAACAGCTCAGATTCAAGCTCATCCTTGCTGGCCTTGAGCTGGTCATTTTCGTGTTCCATCTCTTCCAGCAGATCTACGGCGGCCAGTTTCTCCTCTTCAGCTTGCTCCACCATTTCCAGAGCGTCCGAAACCGATTCTTCCCTCATCTGCCTTGTGTGCATCAGCCAGTTGTGCCGGTGTCTCACCGCGTCGGCGCGCATCATGTTTTCGTAGAAGTGCACGTCCTGGGCCAGCGCCCGGCGCAGAATGTCCAGAAACGCCTCCTCGCCCATCGCGTCCACGGCACTCGCCGAGAAGAAGCGGTGCCGCCCTTGATCGGCGGCGTCTTCCACGCACGGCCGTGCGGCGTACACGCGCACGGCTCCGTTGAGGCAACGGAAGTCGTAGTTCGGAATGCACTCTCTCATTTCCTGGGAGAACGCAGTGTCTTCCGCATAGAACACGAAGGCCGAGGGGCCAAGGGCTGCGGCGATCTTCTGGGGGCTGACGGCGAAGATGCTCTCGGCTTCGTCGTCTTCGGCGCGGGGGCTGACGTACACGATGGGCGTCTCGCGAGCGGGGTCGGCGATGAAGCTCCAGAGTTCCTTGAACTGCCCCACGCCGAGCCGCGTGGGTTCAAGCGAGGCCAACCGCCCCGAAACAGTGCAGACGAGGCGGTCGTTCTGGAGGATCGTCCCGATGAAGCCGGGGGTGGTGCGCCCGGGCTGGGGCTGGCAGGGGCCCAAAAAGCCCGGCGTGTCACCATAGGACAGGGCGATGGATACCCGGCCCGCCTGTGGTTTTGCCCACGCGAAGCTCACCTCGGTCGTCCAATGACGCGGTGCTGCGCCGGGCGCCTCGGCCACTTCCTCAATGGTGAGCGCCCAGTGGTCCCCACCGTCTTCCAAGCACAGCTCCGAACGGAAGCGAACGGGGCATCCCTCCTGGAGGGGCACGTGGTGGGTTCGCTTGAGGGCGCTCCAGAAGGGGGCCTCGCGGGGAAGGACCGGGTACTTGCGCGTGGCCCATGCCCGCAGGCTGCAGAGCAGGCTCCAGAGCGCGTCGCCCTCATCGTCCGTCGTTTGAACGTCGAACGCTGTCTTGTAGAACATGGTCTTGTTCAGGTCGTGCATGGGATGCCTCTCCTCGGTGCCTGCGGCAAAAAACGATGTGATGCGTTCCATGATAGTGGCAGACCGTTCGGCTCTCAAGGGGCGCTACCTCCCGCTGACGGGAGTACAATAGCGCGTGCTGTACTGTTTTGCCTTGAAGAGGTTGTTATCGTGAATGCAGGACAAAGACCGCTGAGCCGCCGCACTTTCATCGGCGCAAGCCTCTGCGCAGTGGCGGGGGTTCTGGTCGGATGCGGATCGGACGGCGGCGCGTCGGCCAAGCCTCAAGATGTTCCGTGCCCCTATCAGTGGGACAATCTGCTCTGGGAAGAGGGCCGGCCGGTCTATTACGTTGACGGCCAGGTATGCTCCCGCTGGGGCGTGGATGTGTCGGAGCACCAGCGCGACGTGGATTGGGGCGCCGTTGCCGAGGCCGGCGCGCAGTTCGCCTTCGTGCGCATTGGCAATCGGGGCGCTACCGAGGGACTGCTCGGTGTCGATGAGTATTTCCTTCAGAACATCGTGGGGGCTACCGAAGCCGGCATTCCTCTGAGTGCGTACTTCTTCTCGCAATCGATAGACGAGGCCGAGGCGCGTGAAGAGGCGGAATTCGCTATCAAGCAGCTACGCGCCGCCGAGGATATGGGGGCGTCGTTCCAGTACGTGGCTTACGATCACGAGCCGGTGGAAATCGAGGGTGCCCGGGCCAACGATCTGTCGTCGGCTCAGTTTGCGGCCAATGCCCAGGCATTCTGCGACGTGCTGGCTGAAGCTGGCTATGCGCCCATGCTCTACGGCAACCAGCGCGATCTGGATCGCCTGACGGTGCAGGAGCGCAGCAGCTATCCGCTGTGGCTGGCGGAATACGGTGTGGACGAGCCCTCTGCTCCGTTCAACTTCGCCATTTGGCAGTACACCAACGTCGGCACCGTGCCGGGCATCGCGACGGACGCCGATCTGAATATCTGGTTCGACGCCGCATAAGACAATTTCGGGAAGGCAAGGCTTCGCTATGAAGATCAACAAGGCTATTCTGCACGTGTTCGATTTCGTGTCCTGCGTGAACGTGTTCGCCCAGGCTGAAATGGATTTGGGCAATAAGACGGCGAAGCGCTACGTGACGAGCCAGGCCAAGCGCACCGTGGGCAACTTGGACAGCAAGCGCGGCACCTTCGCCGAGAACAGCCTGTTCGCCGAGGAGCTGCGCGCCTACTTCCGTGGCGAGCGCGATTTCGTGGCACTTTCCAAGCAGATCGGCGAGTTCATGGTGGGCGAGCTGTCGCGCATGGAGAAGACCCCCTCGTGCGACCTGCTCGTCATCGATTTCGAGGGCGACTTGGACCAAACCGTGCGCGAGATGACCGACGAGGAGGCCGAGGCCGCCTACCAGGCCCGCGGCACGCGGTATTTCGCCATTATCCTGCTGGACGCACGCCAGGCCTACATGCACGAGGTGGGAAGCAACGACTTCGGCGACACTGCCACCACCATCGCGCGGCACCACGCCATTCTGCCCAACCCATCGCAGAAGGTGGCGTCGTTCGCGCTCATCGACGGCGACTCCATGGCTGTGTGGTTCTGCGACAAGGAGCGCGAGATTGCCGGCGAGAAGCGCTGGATTATTCCCGACGGGCTGCTGCAGTGCTCCATGGAGGCCTCCAGCAAGGAGGTGCTCGAGGCCGTGACCACAGTGGTGGAGGAAGTGGCTGAGGAATACGGTGCGAACACCGCCGTGGCGCTTTCCAAGGCGAAGGCCTACGTGGCCGAGAACGCCGAGGAGTCTGATGAGGTGAACGCCCGCGCGCTGGCCCGCGAGGTGTTCGCCGACGAGCCGGTGTGCCAGGAGCGCTTCGACCGCGCCGTGGATGAGGGCGCGCTGCCCGAGCGCGTGGTGGTGGAGAAGGCCGTGGCCAAGAAGGTGACGCGCAACCACAAGATCCGCACCGACACGGGCATCGAGCTCACCTTCCCCGCCGAGTACGGCGAGAACCCCGACTTCATCGAGTTTTTCAGCACGCCCGATGGGCGCATCGAGATTGCCCTGAAGAACATCGGCGCGATAGAGAACCGTTAGTGTTCAAGTGCGGCCCAGGTGCCAGGGGGCGCCTGCGGGAGCGCTGGGCCGCGCGTCCGTGCGCTGCGTCTCCAGGGTTCCAGCGTGATTAGCGGCGCAAGTTACCGAACAGGCCGCGCATGAGTTGACGGCCAGCCTCGCGACCGATTTGGCCGATGACTGAGTTTACCGTCTTCGCCATCTGCTCGCGCTGCTTCTGCTCGGCCTTCGCCGCGCGCTCGGCCTCGCGCCGTGCTTCGCGAGCGGCCCGTTCCGCCTCCTTCTGGGCGAGAGCCGCCTCCTTGGCGGCCTGCTTCTCGGCGGCCTTTGCCGCGGCGTCAGCTTGGCGCCGTGCCTCCTTTTGCGCCTTTGCTTCGGCGGCAGCCTTCTCTTTCTCGAAGGCGGCTCGTTCGGCTTCCAGAGCCTCGCGTTCCTTCGCCAGGGCGTCGGCCTCGGCCGCCTCGGCGCGCTCGACGTTTATCAGCTCGTAGGCGCTTTCGCGGTCCACCGCCTGCCCGTACTTCTCCAGAAGCGACGCGCTGGCCTCGCGTACGGCTGCGAGGGTTTCCTCGGATGCGGCTGCCATCAGGCATTCTGGCGGCAGCACCTTCGCACGCTCCACCACTGAGGGCTGGCCGTCCTCGTTCAGGAACGACACCAGCGCCTCGCCCGTGCCCACTTCCAGAAGCGCCTCCTCGGCGTTAAACGCGGGGTTCTCGCGGAAGGCCTGGGCCGCGGCGCGCACGGCCTTCTGCTCGGCGGGGGTGTAGGCGCGCAGGCCGTGCTGGATGCGGTTCGACAGCTGGGCCAGCACCTCGTCGGGGATATCGGCGGGCGACTGGCTGATGAAGTAGAGGCCCACGCCCTTCGAGCGGATGAGCTTCACCGTCTGCACGATCTTGTCGGCCAGCGCGCGGGGCATGTTGTTGAACAGCAGGTGCGCCTCGTCGAAGAAGAACACGAGTTTCGGTTTGGCGACGTCGCCCACCTCGGGCAGTGTTTCGTACAGCTCGCTGAGCATCCACAGCAGGAACATGGCGTAGATGCGCGGGCTGGCCATCAGGCGGGCAGCGGCCAGCACGTTCACAATGCCCTGGCCCGCCTCGTCACAGATGAGCCAATCGGCCAGGTCGAGCGCCGGCTCGCCGAAGAAGATGTCGCCGCCCTCGTCTTCCAGCGTGAGCAGCGCGCGCTGGATGGCGCCGATGGACTGGCTGGACACGCGCCCGTAGGTCACTTCCACTTCTTTGGCGTGGTCGGCCAGGTAGGTGAGCATGGCGCGCAGATCCTTCAGGTCGATGAGCAGCATGCCGTGGTCGTCGGCCACGCGGAAGGCCACAGAGAGCACGCCGGCCTGCACGTCGGTCAGGCCGAGCAGCGAGGCCAGCAGGTCGGGCCCCATGTCGGACACGGTCACGCGCACGGGAATGCCGCCATCGCCCAGCATGTCCCACAGGTGGGTGGGGCACCCCCGGGGCTGCCAGCCGGCGGCGCCCAGCTTCTCGGCTCGCTCGCGCAGGGCGGCCGTGTCCTCGCCGGCCTGGGCGATGCCGGTCACATCGCCCTTTACGTCGGCCATGAACACCGGCACCCCGGCGCGCGAGAAGCCCTCGGCCAGCACCTTCAGCGTGACGGTCTTGCCCGTACCCGAGGCACCCGCGATGAGCCCGTGGCGGTTGGCCTGGTTCAGCAGCAGATAACAGGGGTTCTCGCCCTGAGCCACTTTAATGCGATCGTTTTCCAGCATGGGAGCCTCGCTTTCAGGGGCGAACGGAGTCTTGCCGCCATGCTACGCCTCCGCGCGTGGGCTGCCCGCTAAGGCGAGGGATTTGTCAACGGCCTGTGGAGGCGGGGGCGCCGCTCCCTCCGTTCGGAAAAGCCTAAGGCTTGCGGGGGCCGTGCGGGGGTAGAATCGTTCCCGATCGTTCGGCGAAAGGAGCGAACCTCATGACGGCAACGCAACTCTACCAGCGCGAGGGCGCCTACATCCCCCGCGTGGCGGCTATCCACGACCTGTGCGGCTACGGCAAGTGCTCGCTCGGCGTGGCCATTCCCGTGCTGTCGGCGGCCGGCTGCGACGTGTGCCCGGTGCCCACGGGCCTGTTCTCCAGCCACACGGCCTTCCCTGGCTGGTACATGCACGACACCACCGATATTCTGGGCGACTACCTGGCGGCCTGGGCCGGCATCGGCGTGGAGCTGGACGCGGTGTACTCCGGGTTCCTCGGCGCGCCCGAGCAGGTGGCCATCATCCGGCACGTGTGGGACACCTATCCGAACGCCCTGCGCGTGGTGGATCCGGTAATGGCCGACCACGGGAAGGTGTACCCCACCTATACGCCCGAACTGGTGGCGGCCATGTGCGAGCTGGCCAACGGCGCCGACATCCTCACGCCGAACCTCACCGAGGCGGCCATCATCTTGGGCCGCGAGTGGGAAGGCGCCGATGTGGATGAGGAAACCGTGCGCGCCATGATGCTGGAGCTGCGCGAGCGCGGCGCGAAGAACGTGGTGCTGAAGGGCATCGAGCACGGCGACGGGCTCATCCACAACTACGTGTGGGGCGACTCGGTGGACTTCACCGAGACCACCAACGCCAAGCTGCCCTACATGCTGCACGGCACCGGCGACGTGTTCGCGAGCACGCTTCTGGCCGCGGTGATGGCCGGGCGCGACCTGGCCGAGGCCACGCGCTTCGCCGCCGACTTCACGGCCGATGCCATGGTGGTGTCTGCCAAGCAGCCTAACTTCGAGGCCCGCGGCGTGAGCTTCGAGCCTCTGCTGGGTAAGGTGTCCGCCCTTCTGGCGTAAGTTTCCCTCGGGGTGAAACCTCACGGAATTCGCCCTCCGCAGAATGTGACCTCGGCCGTTGGAAGATAGGGGCGACCTCAGCTGCTGGAAGATCCTGTAGGGAGCGACCCTGGTCGCCTCTCCTCAAGTGAGATTGACTTGCCTGAGGGGGGCTGACCAGGGTCAGCCCCTACGGGATCGATCTCCCGAGTTTCCGGATTGCTCTACGCCTTCGGAACACCGTTCTTAATAGGGTCGGCGAGTTCGGCTTACGCGATGGCGGCTACCTCGATGGGCTCGATGGCCATGACCTCGTCCTCATGCAGCGCCAAAGAGTCCCAGATGTCCACCTTCGACTGCATGCTCATCCAGAACTGGGGCGTCGTACCGAACAGGCTCCCCAGACAAAGGCACATCTCCAGGCTCAAGCCCCGCTTCTCGCGTACGATGTCGTTGACGGTCTGCCGTGACACGCCCAGGCGCTTCGCCAGCGATGCCACCGTCAGCCCCGGCTCCGGCATATAGTCCTCGCGCAAAAACTCGCCTGGGTGCACGGGCTCGCGCGACACCATAATCATATCGTCGTGCATAGCACCTCCCTTACAAGCGGCTTCAGTGGTAGTCGCATATTTCGACATCATAGACCCCCTCGGGTTCGAACCTAAAGCAAATGCGCCACTGATCGTTGATGGAGATCGAGAACTGGCTGGCGCGATCGCCCTGCCGAGTGCGCAGCCCCCTATTTAACCGCCCGTGACCTCACTGGTGGCTTCGGCGAAGGCTTGAGGAAGAGCCTTGAGATCCTTCTCGCCTCTAGCGGAAAGAATAATGGCGTACTTCCCCATTTTGATTTCTTCAAGAGGCTTCAGAAGGCTTCCTGCGGGAACAAAACCATTCTCGATGATTTCTTTGCTGAGAACCAAAGCGTCTGAGTCCGCGAGTTCAATCATCGAAAGCGAGAACACATTAGGGGCATATACTGGTTTTCGTCTAGGGAAACATGCCGGTATGGAAGAGCTACCAAGGGCGAGCAGATTAGACCCTGTTGGCTGCAGAACCGTCACACTGGCAAGATCCATCACAGTGATGCTTTCTTTGGGAGCGAGTGCGCTATTGGGCGAGATGGCTGCAAGCATACAATCATCGAAGAGATGGATGGCTTGAAAGAGCGGATCTTCGAGGATCTCCGGTGCGCCAGTTTGGATGAGTACGTCAATGTCGCCGTCGATCAGGGCGTCTCTGGGGTTCTTGTCGATGTCGCGAAAGCGGAGCGTGGTTTCCGGCAGTTTGCAGAGCGCTCTTTGCACGATGTTTCGGGTGAAAGTCCCATGATAGAGACCTCCAACGTTGATCTCTACTTGTTTGGATCGCTTGAGCGATCGCATCCGATCCTGCGCAAGGGAATATGTCTCGATAATTGCCTCGGCATATTCCAAAAATTCCTTTCCTGCATTGGTGAGAGAAATAGATTGAGTGTCACGGGAAAGAAGCTGTATGCCGAGATCCTTTTCAAGGGCGCTCATGTGCTTGCTGACTGCAGGTTGTGTCAGGTTAAGCTGTCGAGCAGCTTTCGTAAGACTCAGGTCCTTTGCGACGCGAATGTACTCTTTGATGTAGGAAATCCTCGTCATGCCTTCCCCTGTGCATAATCGTGGCATTGGCCTTACTGGTGTCGACGCATCTCATGATGGATGCCCACAGTCTAGCAGCTTTTAGGCGTGAAATGCCGAGTGCTGTGAAATTGCCGCTTCGATATTCATGGGGAGTGGCCAAAGATTTTGGAATGGTCCTACGCCGTTTTCGAAGAGTTCTGCGCGAAATCGTTAATTCCAACAGTCGCAATCTGTGGCGTTTAATGCGCGTGTTGGCAAAGGGAAAACGTGACGATCGGTTTCCCTGCGAGAAGAGAGGAGTTGGCCGATGACGGAGAAGGGCACGTCGCTTTTTGGCGTCGATATGAGCCGGCGCTCGTTTACTGCTTTGGCGGCTGCCGCTGGAGCCGCTGTTGCACTTGGCGCAGGCGTAAGTAAGCAAGCGCTTGCTGTTGATGCGGAGGCGACGCCTGCTGCGGAAGAGGAGACCATCAAGCGCGTACGCACTATGTGTCGTGGGTGCGGCAAGATGGAATGCTGTGTGTGGGTGACGGTCGAAAACGGCCGCGCGACCAAAATTGAAGGCGACGAAGGCAACTTCGGCAGCTACGGGAATTGCTGTACAAAAAGTCAGGCATCCCTGCAGGCGTGCTATCATCCCGATCGCCTGCGCTATCCGCTTAAACGCACCAATCCTAAGGGTGATGCTGACCCCGGCTGGGTGCGTATCAGCTGGGATGAAGCGCTTCAGACGATGGCTGACAAGTATGGTGAGATTGTCGACACCTACGGCGAGAACTCGATCATGACCATGTGTGGTACGTCTCGTCAGTACGCAGGCGTTGGCTGTCGCATCTTGGGAAGCTCGGCGTTTAAGACCGCAAATCACTGGCATGTGTATCAGATTTGCAAGGGGCCCCGGCATTGGGCGACCATGTTCCAGAGCAATCGTGCTTTTTCGTGGATGGCTACGGTGGATCGCCCGCGCGTATTCGTGCAGTGGGGCGGAGCGTCCGAAATTTCGAACTATGACGACTCGTGCCGCACGACAGTTGATGTGGCGACGAAGGCTGACTTCCATATTTCTGTCGATCCCCGCATGACGAATATGGGTAAGGAGGCCGATTTGTGGCTGCCGCTGCGCCCTGGCACCGATGGAGCTATGGCTTTAGGTTGGCTCAATGTCATCATCAATAATAATCTGTACAACGAGATGTGGGTGAAGCGCTGGACGGATCTGCCGTTCCTGGTGGTAGAAGATATGGAAGCTACCGAGATGACCAACTTCGTCACCGCCTCCACCAAGCCCATCCGGACGAAGCTTCTCAAGGAGTCGGATCTCGTCGAAGGGGGAAGCGCCAATCGCTTCATGGTTTGGGATGCTATCGGCGACCGTCTGACCTATTTCGATACCGATACTGGCTACTGGGAAAACGAGGCGCCGCTTGACATCACGAGTGGTCGGCAGCTTCCGGGTCACGAGGTTTACCAGGAGAATATGGTACCGGGCGTAACGCCGGGCTACGTTCCCGACCTGTCCGACTTTAGTCGGTGCGATCCGATTATCGATCCGGCCATCGAAGGCACCTACGGCATCACGCTTAAGGACGGCCGCGAATTGACCGCTCGTCCGGCCTGGGAGTATTTTGTCGAGCACGTCAACCGCTATGATCCCGACACGGTTGCAGACATCTGCGGCGTTCCCGCCGAGGACATCGTGAAGGCTGCTACGATCTATGCCACGCCGATCGATCCTTCGACAGGATACGGCAATGGCGGCATTCAATATATGCTGGCCATCGAGCACTCGTGCAATGCCGTCCAGACGGCTCGAGCACTCGACGCTATCGTTGGTCTGACCAACAATTTCGACACGCCCGGCGGTCATCGCGGTGCCACTATCTCGGTCATGAATCATGGCAACTATACGGGCGCTGCTGACTTGAGTCTCATTCAGCAGCCATTGGAGGCGACGCTGAACGCTGCAGGCGTGAACGACATCCCCACGGTTCCGGAATTGACGCTCGTTTTCAATAATGCCCAGGGTGATGCCACGGCTATTTGGGATTGCTGCCAGCGCGCTGAACGCGCCCAGTACCCAATCTACGCTGGCTTCTGTGACTCTGGTGACGTCATGGCCATGTCGAACTCTCTCTATGGCTGGGAATCGCTTCTCCAGCTAGACTTCCTCGTGACCATCGATCTGTGGCACACGCCGACGGCCCAAGTTTCCGATCTCCTGCTTCCCTGTCGCCACTGGATGGAGATCGACTGCCCGCGCTCGAGCCAGGGGTCCTCTGGTATTGAGGGCGGCTTGTTCCACTCTGTCGAACCTCTGGGTGAGTCGATGTTCGACTTGGACATTGCCTGTCAGCTGTTGAAGAAGTTCGGCATTCCGTGGCATGCGGCTGGTGCGACCGATGAGGAGAAGTGGCCGGAGGCCATTGTTGATTTGAATATCAACGCGGATAAATATCTGCCGCTGACGAAGGACTATCCTGGCGAGGGATCGTGGGAGAAATATCGCAACTTTTACCAGGAACAAGGTCCGCAGGATGCCAAGGCGCTCCAGCCTGAAACTTGGGGCACTTACCGTCGCTTCGAGACCGGCGTCGCGCTTTCTCCGCAAAGCCTCGATCCTAGTGTGCCTGCCACTTTCGGCAAGCCGGGCTTGCATACCCCGACGCTCAAGCAAGAGATCTGGAATACGCACCTGGAGACTTACCACCCTGTGGAGCAGCCTTTCTTCGGGCAGGACATCGAGAACTTCTCCTGTCCTGACGAGCTGAGCGGTGACACCTTCGATAAAATCGGCCCCTTCACGTTGCCGACCTATACTGAACCGCCCGAGGGGCCGCGAGCTCAGCCCGAGCGCGCTAAGGAATATCCGTTCATCATGACCACCGGGCGCCGAATTCCCGTGTACTTCCACTCGGAGCACCGTCAGTTACCCTGGTGCCGAGAGCTGTGGCCTGCCCCGCGCGTGGAAATCAACCCCGCTGACGCTCAGGCACTCGGCATTGAGCAGGGTGATTGGGTGTGGATCGAGACTGAGCGCGGTAAGATTCGCGAAGTGGCCGATTTGTACTACGGCATCGCGCCCGGCGTCATCAACTGCGAGCATACCTGGTGGATGCCAGAGTTCAAAGCGGCGAACCGTGGGTATGACCAGGTGAATGTTAACACGCTACTCAACAAGGATCTGCGCGACCCCATCAGTGGGAGCACCAATTTGCGTGCCTATAACGTCAAGATCTACAAAGCGACCCCCGAGAACTCTCCCAACAACAACCCTGTTCCGACGGATATCGATGGCCGGGAAATGATTCATTCGGCATCCGACCCGCGCCTGAAGGAATGGTTGCCCGTCTACGATCGGGAAGGAAGCGATGGAAACTATGCGGAAAGGAACGGTGTGCAGTTATGACCCAATATGCCATCGTCACCGACCTTAATCGATGTGTCGGCTGTTTGGCTTGCAGCGTTGCCTGCAAAGTCGTGAACAATGTGCCCATTGGTAACTTTTGGAATAAGGTGCTGCGCGTGGGGCCCAACCCCAAAGAAGGAGGAAGCGGCCAGTTCCCCGACGTGGAAATGTATTTCGTGCCTCTGCAGTGCCAGCACTGCGAGAAGCCCCATTGCGTCGAAGTGTGCCCAACAGGTGCCTCGCATAAGATGGAAGATGGCACCATCCAGGTGGACAAAGACAAGTGCATCGGCTGTCAGTTCTGTGTGATGGCGTGCCCCTACGGCGTGCGTTACCTCAACGAGGAGGAAGGTGTTGTCGAGAAGTGCACATTGTGCGCCCAAAAGACCGCCGTCGGAGAACTTCCTCAGTGTGTTACGCAGTGTGGTGGTCGTGCGCGATATTTCGGTGATCTTGAGAAGGGCATTGAGTCCTTCGAGGGGCCCGCACCTATCGACGTGACCCTCGATGAGAACCTGAAAAAAATCAACCCCAATGACTATGAGGCCACGCTGCGCAGTCGGGCGAAGCTCATTGATGTGATAGAGCCCTTTGCCGAGAGCGATGTCTATCACCTGCCCGATTCCGGCAATGGCCCATCCGTTGCTTATATTCTGCGCAACCGCACATGGCGAGGAGGCGACCTGTAATGGAACTGCAATGGCCTTTGATTATTTTCACGCTGTTCATGTGCCTGGGTGCGGGCATCCTCTTTGCAGCGGGTCTTGCGGCGGTGCGCGGCGAGGACGATGCCGTGAAGTTGCCTAGCATAGTCGCGACGACGGCGTGCATGGTGCTCGGCGGCTTTGCCTCGGCGTTGCATCTACATCACTGGGAGCGCATCTTCAACGGTTTCGGTCACCTGACGTCGGGTATCACGCACGAGCTGATCGGTATCGTGGTGGTTATGGCCGCCGTAATCCTGTACTTCGCGCTGTTTAGGGGCAAGAAGACCGCAAAATGGATGGGCGTAGTGGCCATGGCTGCGTCGGTGCTGCTGATTGTGCTCATGACCCATTCCTACGCTATGCCCGCTCGTCCCGTGTGGAACGTGCCATTCATGTACTTGGTGTACCTGGGGAACATGGGGCTGTTCGGCTTTCTGTCCCTCGGCATTATGGGCGCGGCGACGAAAAGCGATACGAGCTTTGCGATGAAGGCTGCCCTCGTATCCGGCGTCGTGCAGCTGATCGGGTGTCTAGGTTTCGCGACACTGGTTACGGGACTCGCCGACTCGTTCTCGTCTCTGGGCTACTACTTCATGTCCACCGACCCCAGCGCTCCACTGAAAGATCCGGGCGTGGCGCTCTTGGGTCTCACTTCATTCGACCTGGGGCTTATCTACTGGGGCGTAACTGTGCTCATCGGATGCGTGGTACCTCTTGCAGCTGCGGTAGTCCTTGGGCTGCGAAAAGGCGAGGGAGATCGTGCCTGTGGCGTTATGGTGGCTGCGTTGGCGTGCGCCCTTGTTGGAGGGGTGGCCTTCCGTATGGTGTTCTTTCTACTGGGGTATTCCCAGTACGTGTTCTACTAAAACCGATCGGGCCTCCCCGGAAAGGAGGGGGAGGCCCTGCTTGCTTTGGAGGTGCGACCGTGATCGAAAAACGCTCTGAAAGAGACGATATCGTATGGAATGCTGAAATCGACATTGAAGCAGAGGACATTGACAGCGCAGAGATTGCTCGTCAGGAGGACGAGGCGCTTGATATGCCCCCTGCGGCGGTGACCGAGGATATCGAGCGCATGCGCGAGCAGCTTGATTTGGGCGTGGAGGGTGCAGGTCGTACCTATCAGGCGTTGATTAAATCGCAGCCTTCCTCGCGCATCGTGTTTTGGAAGATCCTAGGTTTCTGCCAGTCGCCGCGCTCGTCTGCTGAAATGAAAATCTTTGTTGCGGACTTGCAGGCGCATCGGCGTTCTGTGTATGAGGCTGCTGATTACTGCCGTATGCTTGAGGAATGCCAGTGCTTGAAGCGGGTCAATGCCGAAGGGCACCCCTATGATAGCGCTTTGGCCGAGCCGACGTTGATTGAAGTCGGCGGTCAGGAATGCCTTGTAGCTGCTCAGCCATTGGAGCTGTTTTGGAAGACGACCCAGAGGGGCAGGGCGGCTTACGAGGAAGAGAAGCCTCTCGAAACGCTCATGAACTGCATAGCGCAGCATGGCTCCTATCGCTCGGTGTACGCACGCATTCTCGATTTGACGAGCATCGAGGGCGGTATGAGCATCGCCGATATCAAGGCGGATGTGAACGCGCTGCCCGACGTGGGTTTTCCTGCGAAAACCGCCCAGTTTTTCATTGAGCACTTGCAGCGGCACCAGGCCATCGAATGGGATGGTGCGTGGAAAATCACGAAGCTCGGAGAAACGGCCCGCGAGAGTCTTGCCCGTGCGCTTGCGACCAATGATCGATAAAGAACGGAGTGAACATCATGGAAACTGCCCTTGAAACAGAGAAGCAGGCGGCGGTGTCGAGTGCTGTTGAAGCTGCTTATACGACGGCAGCTGATGACAAATGTACTGAAGGACAGACGCTGCTTGCGGAGTTGTGCGATCAGAGGGCGGCGCTCTATGGGATCGTTAGCCGCTTGTTTCTTTCTGAGGTTGATGATGAGCTGCTAGCCCATATGAGGTCGACGCCATTTCCGGTGCACACGGGGAACGAATCTCTCGACTGCGGATATGCCCTCATTGTCTCGTACCTCTCTCACACGGGGGACGAGGCGGCGCACGATTTGGCAATCGATTATGTGAGAACCTTCATCGGCAGTGAGAACACGGCCTTTTCTGCGGCTTATCCGTTCGAGAGCGTGTATACCTCAGAAAAACGACTGCTCATGCAAGAGGCCCGTGATGAGGTGGCTGCTATTTTCAAGGCCGAAGGCTTTACGGTAGTTGCCGGTTGGCGCGATCCTGAGGATCATATCGGGCTGGAGCTCTCCTATATGCAGATGATGAGTCAATGGTGTGCCAAGGTGCTGCGCGAAGGTCGCGAAGAGAGCGCCCGACAGCTTCTGGAAAAGCAGCGTAATTTTATGGCGGACCATATCATTTCGTGGGTTCCCATGATGCTCGATGATATGCGTGAAAAGACCCAGACAGATTTCTACCGTGGGTTGTCCTTCCTGACCGAGGGGCTGCTTATGACTGATGCCGAGCTGCTGGACGATGTGCTCGGGTAAAGGGGCGATGAGTGTGGTCATTTCGCGAAGGGCCTTGGTGCTCGGTGCAGTCGGGACGGCGGTGCTATGTACTTTGGGCACAACGAAGGCGCTTGGGCAAGAAGCGCTGGTCAGACCGCCTGGAGGGCAGGACGACGATCTTCTTCTGGCGGGTTGCGTCCGATGTGGGAAATGCGTCGAGGCGTGTCCGCAACATGTCATCAAGTTCGCTCACGTAGAGAATGGCATCGTGAATATGATGACTCCCACCCTCAGCTTTAGTGCGGGATTTTGCGACTGGTGTGAGGGCCACGATGGTCCGCAGTGCGTGGCGGTGTGTCCGACGACGGCACTCCGACTTCCCGCTGGAGCAAATCCAGAGAACACGGTGCTCGGCATTGCCGAGATTAGCAGTCGCAGTTGCCTTTCTTATCGAGACAATGGCTGTAGGCTGTGTGCCGAGGTGTGTCCGCTCGAAGCTATTGAGGTGACGAGCGAGAACCGCGTCATTGTGCGCGACGACCTTTGCAACGGCTGCGGAGCTTGCGAGGCTGCGTGCCCATCGCTGCAGTACGGTTCTGTGACTGATGTGGGGGTTAGCGAACGGGCCATCGTTGTGCGCCCGCTTGGGCAAGAGCGTCGAGACGTTGTGAGGGCAAGACGGGAGGAGCAGTTATGAAAAAGAGCAAACTGCGCATTGCGATTCCGGTTGTTGTGCTGGGCGGCCTGGCCGTTGCCTATGGTGCTCACTTGCCGGTAGGCAACTTGAGCTCGCTTGGCCGGACATGGATTTCCGCGCTATGCCCGTTGGGCGCCCTGAGCGCCCTTATTGCAGAGAAGATGTTCATTCCCCAGGCGGTAGCGTCGCTCGTGCTTTTCGTTGCTGCTGCGGTGGTGTTGGGACGAGCGTTTTGCGGGTGGATTTGTCCGGTTTCTCTCGTGCAGAAGTTGCGTCTAGGCATGGGGCAATCAGCGAAAGGCACCATGCGAACCGAAGACGCTTCGGGCATGGAGGGGACTTGGGGTAGGCGGCTTGCTAAAGTAAAGACTTCTTCCTTCTCAAGTTGCTCTGCATGCAAGGAAGCCCAACGTCATGTTCTTGATTCTCGCCATGTTATTGCGGGCGGGTCATTGCTGACGGCGGCTTTGTTCGGCTTCCCTGTGTTCTGCTTAGTGTGCCCCATAGGTTTGTCCTTCGCCTTTGTCGTGTTGGTCATGAATTTGTTCGCCGAGGGGGATCTGACGTGGGGGCTTGTGGTGATCCCTCTCGTTCTGTTGCTTGAAGTGGTCCTTTTCCGGAAATGGTGCTCGCATATCTGCCCGCTTTCCGCTGTCATGTCGCTGGCATCACGCGCAGGGGCATTTCTTCGACCGCAGGTTGATGAGTCCAGGTGCATCGAAGCTTCTACGGGTAAAGCATGCGGTCGATGCGCGAGCGCGTGCCCGCAAGGTATCAACCCGAGCCATCCTTCCTTGGGGCGAGATGCATGCGAATGCACCAAATGCTTTGCATGTGTTGAGGAGTGTCCGGTGGGAGCAATTACTCTGCCGCTGCTGAAACGCTCTGGCTCTGCGTCTCCCGAGGGAACAGAAGCGGAGGAAGTGAGGGTTGGTTAGACATGGATGAGTTCTTTGAGAGTGAAATGGGCTACACGCTTGGGATAGACGAAGCGTTCATGTGCGTTGAGCATACGGCGCTTCTTTTAAGTCGAACCAACGCTCAAATGCTTGATGGCTTGCTTATGGAGGTGCGCCGTCTATTGGAAGGCGGGGCTGTCTCTAATCAGGTGCGGGTTATGTTGCCAACTGAAATGGCGCGTCGCCGCTTCGCCTCCCTGCTTGATGATGCTGCTGGACGTGGCGCGAGGGGTATCGAAGTGACTACTCCTCGACGGATGGCCTTGGGGATTCTTGGTCATCCTGCCGCTCAAGAGGCTATCGGCCGTCGCTTTCCCGGCGGGAGAGCGCGGGTGGCGTTGCCCTATGAGAGAGAGTTTATCTTTGAGGACCTAAAGACGCTCGGCATCGGATCAAAACGTCTGCGAGAAATGCTCAAATTTATTTATCGCGGTATGACCGAGCTTGCCGACGAGTCAGATGATTGGCTCGTTGCAAAGCAGGAAAAGGCAGCAGTGGCCTTTCTGCGCGATGAGCTCTCATACTTGCAATGCGTTCTCGAGCCCGAGCTGTCGAATCTGGCCACGAAGGCGATGCGTCGGAGTGGCGCTGTGCGGTCACGGTTCGCGAAGCCTTATGGGCTTGTGGGGGATTACCAGAGCCTCAGTCGTGCGTCTCAGCTGCTCTGCCACCTGTTGGTGACCGATTCCCTTTGTGTGGTTGCTAATGAGCGCTGCTCTGTGGAGGCGGCTGAAAGCTATCCATACCGAGAGGGCGTCGAAGAACTTCTTCGCATCAATCCCAACACGGAAACGCGATCGCTCGATAACGCAGAGCGGTCTTTGGAGGTCAGTGAATGCGTTTGGGAAGATATGAACGCAGAAGTTCTTGCGGTTCCTGCGCTGGTGCGAGACGGGCTTAATCGTGGCTGCACGCCCGACCGCATTGCGGTAGCATGCTTCCACCCCCAGTGGTTGCGCAATGTACGGCATACACTTGCGGCTGCAGATATTCCCGTAGCGCGAAGCGGAGAACCTATTCTCGCGAGAGTCGATATACGCGATCGAGGGAACTCGCTTTCTGCTCGGGTGGCTACGGCGTTGCGATTGCTTGCTGACCCGACTGATTCTTTGGCCCATCGGTGCTGGATGGGTTTTGGCGATTATCTAGCGAAAAGCAACGTGTTTGTGCCGCATCGAAAAGAGGTGCAGAGGCTATGCCCTACCGCCGTGCTTACCGATGCAAGAGAAGAGGATGGTGACAGAGTCTACCCTTGGATCGTTGAGGAGCCGCCTCTTGCGCGATTCCACTCGCTGACGGGGCGCCATCTTCTTGAGGAGCTTTGCGAGGCGCTGTCGGTGGGCGACCATGCGAGGGTTCCGTATGACCTTGCTCCGTTGATCGAATTGGGCGACGATGCGTCTGCTTCTGAAATGGTCGAACAGCTCGAGCGGGCCTACGGATTTGCGTCCGACGACAGTTGCGGTGAGCAGAACGGCGTTGGGCTGAGTGGCGTGCAGGTGCTTTCTGTCAAAGAGCTGGTAGCCTGCGATTTCGACTTTGTTATCCTCGTGGGTATGGTGAACGGGCTATTTCCTGTGCGGGATTACTTCGACTTAGCCTCTAAGAGTCTCCGACAACGAGAGCGAATGCATAGCCGATCCATGGAAATCGTAGGGTTGATTAAGGCGGCGTCGAAAAAAATCGTTGTCAGCTCCTTTGCCTCCGCAGATTGGCCACAAGCGGAGTTGATGAAGCTCAAAGTTGAGCGTATCCAGTGCAAAGAGGGAAAACAATTCGTACGTACCTCCAAAAGCATCTATGCTTCGGCGCTTTTTGAGGCGTAAGGGCCAGCAACTGAGAACGAGGCCAATTCCACTGCGCACTTCAATTGTTCTTGATATGTCTGCTCATTTGGAAGCGCAGAAGGACTTAGCGCAAGGTGTGGATCTTTCGTTTCCGCTAAGCAGCCCGACTTCGAAGACTACGGCGTCTCCTTAGGGCCCCTGCTCGGAAAGGTGACGGCGCTTCTGGGGTAGGGCTCGTAAGTTTGAAACGACCCGTCGGCTCGACGGGTCGTTCTGTGTTCGGAGGCGTTTCCCAATGGCCTCGGCAATGAGTCGCTTTTGGGTCTCTTGCTGCAAGATGCTCCGCTCTTGTACGGTTGACATTCCTTTGATTGCTTCCTATAATGTCATACGTCAGACACTTGGGGGGGTATCATGAGCAAGATGGTTTCCGCGCGCATTCCCGATGCGCTGTTCGATCAGGGGTGCGCGCGCTTGGAGGAACTGGGTGCTACGCAGACTCAGCTTGTCAAGGCTGCGTTCGATTATCTGCTTGAGGAACGCTCTCTCCCGCAGGCTTCTCGCAAAAAGCGAGCGGTTACTCGTCGTCGCCTCACGAAGGAGCAGAAGCAAGCGCTTGCGGCCAAGCTGGCCTCTTGCCAGCTGGATATTGATATCCCCATCGATGTCGCATACGCCAAGGAGGTAGCGCACCAAATGCGGGAGGCCAAGTATGAAGTTGTTTCTTGATACCAATGCGCTCATCGATCTCGTGGCACGGCGAGAACCCTATGTTTCGGACGTCGGCAAGCTTTGCATTGCGGCGTATTTCGGCGATGTCCAGCTGTGGGCCAGTACTCAATCTTACGCCGATGCCTATTATGTCTTAAGGCGGACTGCTTCTGAGTCGGAAGTGAAGAAAGCCCTTGGCGCGACGTTGGAGTTTTTCCTGGTGTCAGGAACGTTCGCTGCTGATTTGAAGCCGGCGCTCACGTCCGATTGGCATGACATAGAGGACTATTTCATCGCCCATTCGGCCTCTCGTGTCGGAGCGGACTATCTTGTTACGCGCGATAAAGAGCTGGCGGCAAAGAGCCCGGTCAAAGCCATGACGGCCTCGGAAGTCTTGTGTTGTCTGGAAAAGGAGTGCGCCCTTGTCTACGATGAGGTCGCATTTCTCCCGGATGAGTAGGGGTCGCGGCGCCTCGGGGAAGAAGCTATGCAGCAAGGAGGCGTCTCGGGGAAGGTGGCGACCCTTTTGGGATAAGTCAAACTGGGGAACTATTTTCGGAAAACAAAAGCGACCCGCATATTGGCGGGTCGCTTTGCGTTCGGGCGGCTGCCCTTCGGCGAGTTTTCCGACGTTACGCCTTCGGCACGGCGTCCTTCACCAGGTCGGCCAGCTCCTCGTCGGTCAGGTCGTAGTTGTACATCGTGGCGTAGTACGCGCGGGTCACGTCCTCGATGGAGTCGTCGAACGCATCGGGGTACAGAAGGCGCGGTAGCCACTGCAGGCCCATGAGCTGGTTCACCGTCGGCGGGTTGTTCATCCAGCACCACGGATTGTCGGGCACCTGATAGTAGTTGTCGTTGTCGATGGCGGCAATGCCCTTCCATGCCGCATCGTCGCCCACGGTGTCGTAGATGCTGCCTGCCTGGAAGATGATGAGATCGGGGTTCCACAGGGCGATCTGCTCGAGGCTCACCTCGTTGCCGTTGCCCTTGCCGGACACGTCGTCCACCACGACCACGTTATCGGCCACCATGTCCATGACGGCGCCCTGGAACGAGGTCTTGGCGATGGCGTTCAGACCGTTCTCGCCCAAGAGATAGGCCATGTGCACGCGCTCGTTCTCGGGGATGCCCTCCATGGTGGTGACGACCTTGTTGTAGGCGTCGGTGCAATAGGCGGACAACTCGTCTCCGCGGTCCTCCATGCCGAGCAGTTCACCCAGGCGCGCGTAGGCCGCACCGTAGTCGGACAGCTTCGCCTCGATGAACACCACGGGAATGCCCAGCTGCTCCTGCAGGGCATTCAGGTCTTCCTTGGCGCCTTCCTTGGCCTCGCCGGTGTCGATGATCACCTGGGGCGCGGCGGCGGCCACGGCCTCGCGGTTCAGGCTGTCGGTGGCGCCGAGCACCGCGCCGAAGACCGGGTAGTCGGCGAACTTCTCACCGAAGATCTTCAGCTGGTCGTCGGTGAGCTCCTGGGCCAGGCCCACCATCTTGTCGGGGGCCATGGTGAGCAGCACCTGCTGGGCGGTGAAGCCCGAGGGGCAGATCTTGTCGATCTGGGCGGGCAGCTCAACGGTGCGGCCCAAGTCGTCGGTGAAGGTGATGGTGCCGCTCTCGGCCTCGGCAGCGGCCTCGGCGTCGGCGTCCACCTCCTGCTCGGTAGCCGGCGTGGCAGCCCCGTCGGCCTCGGTGTCGCTGCCGGCGCATCCGGCCAGTCCGAAGGCCAGGCAGGCTGACAGGGCGAGCGCCCCGGCCATGGCCGCGATGCGGCGCTTGTTCCTCGTAGATTTCAACATGCAGTTGTCCTTTCCTCCCAAGTCAGGAACGTTCTATCTCGCGTACAGGCACGCACACGCGCACCTTGTCGCCATAAAGGGAATTGACCTCCACCTCGATGTCGTACAGCTCGCTGATGAGCTCGGAGGTGATGACGTCGTGGGGGTTGCCGAAAGCCCGCAGCTTTCCGCGGCTCAGCACCATGGTGGCGTCCGAGTACAGGAAGGCGTGGTCGGGGTTGTGGGTCGATTGCACGATGGAGAGCCCCTCGCGGGCCAGTTGGCGCACGCAGGACAGCACGCGCATGGTGTTGCCGTAGTCGAGCGCGCTCGTGGGCTCGTCCATGATGATGGTGCGGGCGTTCTGGGCGAGCGCGCGGGCGATGAGCACCAGCTGCTGCTCGCCGCCGGAGATCTGCGTGTAGGTGCGGTGGGCCAAGTACCCGATGCCGATGCGCTCGAGCGCCTCGTGGGCGCGGCGCAGCTGGGCGGGGCCGGGAGTGGAAAGCATCTTCAGGTCGTTGCCGGTGGCCATGAGCACCACGTCCACCACCTCGTAGTCGTACACCGGCGCGTGGGACTGCGGGATGTAGGAAATCTCCCGCGCACGCTCGCGCACCGAGAGGTGGCGCAAGTCCTTCCCGTTCACCAGTATCTCGCCGGTGTAGTGGGGGTTCAGCCCCAGAATGCAGCGGAACAGGGTCGATTTCCCCACGCCGTTGGGCCCCAGCACGTTCACCAGGGTGCCGTCGGGAATGGAGAAGGACAGGTCGTGCAGGATCTCGCGGCTTCCGTAGGAGAAGCAGAGGTTCTCAACGCTGATGCTCATAGCTTCTTCTTCCGCGTGATGAGGTACAGGAAGAAGGGCGCGCCCACGAAGGCCGTCAGGATGCCGATGGGAATCTCGGCGGTGGTTGCCAGACGCGCGATGTCGTCCACAACGAGCAGGAACGTGGCGCCCATCAGCATGGAGGCGGGGATGAGCCGGCGGTAGTCGGCGCCCACGAGCATGCGGCACAGATGCGGGATGATGAGGCCCACCCAGCCGATCATGCCCGTCACGCACACGCTGGATGCGGTGACCAGAGTGGCGGCCACGATGACGACGATGCGGGTGCGCTTGGCGTTCACGCCCATGGTGTCAGCTTCGTCGTCGCCCATGGTGAGGATGTTGATGCGCCAGCGCAAGATGAACAGGGTGGCGCAGCCTACGAGCATAATGGGGAAGACCATGGTGATATCGCGCATGCTGGCGCCGGTGAGGCTGCCCATGAGCCAGTAAGTGATGTCGGCCAGCTCGTCGGTGGGGTCGGCCACCAGCTTCGCGTAGGACACGCCTGCCTGGAACAGCGACGACACCATCACGCCGGCGAGCACCACCACCATCATGTGGTTGCCGCGGGCCCGCGCGCTGATGAGCAGCACCAGCAGCACGGTGAGCAGCGAGAACGCGAAGGCGAAGACCGAGGTCATGGCGGAGCTCAGCCCCAGCAGAATGGCCACGGCCGCACCGAAGGCGGCACCCTGGCTCGCGCCCAGGATGTCGGGGGACACGAGCGGGTTTTGGAAGGTGCCCTGGTAGGAGGCGCCGGCCACGGCCAGACAGCAGCCCACCATAAGCGCCAGCAGCACGCGCGGCAAGCGCACGTTGAAGAACAGGGTCGCCTGCTGCTCGGTCCAGATAGGGTCTTGGGGCACCACCACGTTGGCCAGCATGGCCGCGGCCTCGGGAAGGGAAATGGGGTAGCGGCCGAGCACGAGCGATACCGCCGCCGCCGCGACAAGCAGCGCGGCTAGGCCGGCCACGATGCAGCGCGCTCGGGTTGCCGCGGCTGAGTGGCCGATGGGCGCTTCGCGGTGGCTCACTTCCCCCTCCTTTCGATGATCGATCCACTTATTATATTCTCAATTGCGAATAATTTACAAGTGAGAATAATTCGCTACTATGAAGAATGTAGCTAAATGGGCGCGATAGGAAAGAGAAGGGTGCGAATATGGGATGTGCCGAGAGGGATTGCTGCACAAGGGGCGCGGACGGCGCGGCGGGGGAGGTAAGGTTTCCGGGCACCGATGCGCCGAACACGCCGTGGAAGCTGTACAACCACCTGATCGCCGGCATTCCCGCCGAGGTGCTCGTGCGCGATTTCTGCCTGGGCACGCACTGGTCCTACGTGGAGGCCGATAGCGGCATGGGCGTGAGCTTCACCACCTCGGGCGGCGCGCGGCGCCGTTTCACCGACGACTTCCGCGGCCGTCCTCTGCGCGAGATGACGGAGCTGGCGAAGTCGTGGTGCTTCGAGGAGGCCAGCCTGGGCGTGGCGGCTCTGAATGCCTGGTACGCCCAGCGCGCGCTGCTCGACCCGCTCGGGTGCGCCTACGACGCGGCGGTGGAGGTGCCCGACGGCACCATCCGCAAGATGGACGCCTTCGAGATGTACCGCCCGCAGATCGCGGCCGGCGGCGGGGATGCGCATGTGGTCGTGGTGGGGCATTTCCCCCATGTGGAGCGCATCGAAGAGTACGCGCAGCTTACCGTGCTCGAGCGCAAATGCTCCCAGGCCAATGATGTGCCCGACCCGGCATGCGAGTATGTCATTCCCACGGCCGACTATGTGTTCATGACCGGCGTCACCCTCATCAACAAGACGGCGCCGCGTCTGCTGGATTTGTCCGCGCGGGCCACCACGGTGTTTGTGGGGCCGAGCGTGGTCATGGCGCCGTTTCTGTTCCGCTGGGGCGTGGACATGCTGGCCGGTAGCGTGGTGGCCGACCCCGAGAAGGCGGCCTTCGCGGTGAAGAACAGTGCCGGCCAGTTCTTCGGCGAGGCCCTTTCCATGGCAGCCCTGCGCAACCCCAAGGCGTAGGCGCACAGCTGTACGGGGCCGTGCGGCCGCGCTGGGCGGTTGCTGGCGAAACGACGTGCGACGGGCATGCGAATCGGAGAGGTTTTGGGATGCTGTTCCTTTTAACGGGCGAGGTGCAAATAGGGAAGACCCGCTGGCTGGAATCGCTGGTGGCGGAGCTGGCCGAGCGCGGCGTGCCCTGCGCGGGAGCTCTGGCCCCCGGTCAGTGGGTGCCTTCGGCTGGCGAGCGTGCTGATGCGAACGGCTACGAGAAGCTCGGCATCGACAACGTGCTTCTGCCCGGTGGCGAGCGCATCCCCTTCGCTCGCCGGGGCGATTTGGCCCAGGCGGAAGGAACCTTCGACGAGGGGAGCCAGGCGGCCCGGGCGGAGCTGGCCTGGCACATCTCCGACGACGCTATCGCGCACGTGAACGCGCACTTCGCGCGGCTTGCCTCGCGTGCTTCCGCATCCTCGTGCCATCCTGGGCGGAGCGCCGAAGGCGCAAAGGCGAAGGAGCTCCCACCGATCCCCGGTCTCCTCGTTGTGGATGAGCTGGGTCGTCTGGAAATCTGGCGCGGCGGTGGCCTTACCGAGGCCGTGGCGCTGCTCGGCCAGGGACCGTCCGCGGCGTTTCCCCATGCGCTGGCAGTGGTGCGCGACTACCTGCTGGACGATGCCGAGGCGTTGCTCGCTCCCGCGTGGCCCGACATCGCCCGCATCGCTCCCGACGACGAGGCCCGAGCCGCCGTCCTGGCCGCTTGCAAGAGCTAGGAGCTCCCAGGGTCGTCAGGCTTAATCGCCTTTGCGAGGCCCGTGCCTTTCGCCCTCCCCCTCGAGAGCCCGCTCGCGCGGGCTCTCTTTTGTCTTACAGCAATGAAAACCGGTTGGTAAGGCGGGCGTGCGAGGAAGGGAGTATACTGAGCGCAGACCATTTCGATACAGGAGGTATCTCATGACCGATCCGCAACTCGACCCGAACCAGCAGGCGGCGAGCGCCCAGCCCTATCAGGCCGCGAACGCTGCGGGTGCCGCGCAGCCGGGTGCTGCCCAGAACCCCTACGGTGCGTCCCAGGGCCAGCAGCAGCCGTACCAGCAGCCCTATCAGGCTACCTATGAGCAGCCCCAGGTGTCCTACCAGCAGGTGTATGCCCAGCCCGTAGCTGCCGCTGCGCCGGCGCAGCTGTATCCCATGACCGACACTGACCGCAACCTGCGTCTGGTGGCGTTCATCTTCTGCATTCTGTCGCTGGTGGGTTCGTGCTGGCTCATCATCCCGCTGGCGTGGATGATCCCCATGTCGGTTATCAGCTGGGGCATCTACAAGGGCACCAAGGCCAACACCGTCGCCTTCGGCGTGTGCACTCTCATCTTCTGCTCGCTGGTGGCCGGCATCTTGCTGCTCTGCTCGAACAAGGACCGCTAGGCTGTTTGTCCTGAGCCTTCAATGCTACGGCTATTTAGGCGCGCCGGAGCCAACTGGCTCCGGCGCGCCTTCGTGTTCAAGGGCGAAGCTTCACGGCCGCACCAGTTCTCCAGCCAACAATCCTCGAAAACCACGATTCGGAATCCTCGAAAAACACGATTGAAAGTCCTCGAAAAACACGATTATGTTATGATTCACAACAACGAGCTGGAGAAAGGCTAAGTCATGATGCATTATGGGCCATTGAAGCCGCAAGGCTATCTTCCCCGTCAGATTGACGCCCTGGTTGAAAAGCGTCTCGCTGAGTTCGGGGCAGTGGAGATTCGGGGTACGCGCTGGTCGGGGAAATCGTGGACGTCGCGTGCGTTCGCCGAGAGCGTCGTGCGCATCGACGAGGGGGTTGTCCTCTTCGAGGAGGACCCGGCTCTGGCGCTGCTTGGTGAGCATCCCCATGCCATAGATGAGTGGCAGGACGTTCCTGCTATTTGGAATCACGTGCGCCATGCCGTGGATGACGCCGCCAACGCTCCCGGTCAGTACATTCTCACCGGGTCTTCCACTCCTTCTGAAAAAGGGGAGCTTCATAGCGGCGCTGGACGCATCTCCCGCATTCGCATGCGCACCATGACGCTGGCTGAGCGCGGAGTTTCCAATGGCGCTGTTTCGCTGAGGGGGCTTTTCGATGGCGCCTTCGCCCCAGCTGCCAACGGTGCGACCTTGGAAGACTATGCGGGCATCATCTGCCACGGCGGATGGCCCGCACTGTTGGGCGCTTCCGACGAGCGGGCCCAAGAGACCATCGGCGAATACCTCGATCTGCTTTTCGATGTGAGTATGAAGAAGCTGGGCCGCGACCCCGTCCTTGCTCGTCGCGTCGCGGTGGCTCTTGCACGTAATGTGGGGACGGCAGCCACCTTGAAAACACTGCGCGATGACGCCGCAGCGGGCGACCGGGGACCAACGGAGGAGACCGTTGCCGCCTATCTTGCCGACTTCGCCCTCAACTACTTTTTGGATGAGCTGCCTGGTTGGGACGCGCCGGTGAGATCGCGTTCGCGAGTGCGCACGAAGCCGAAGCGCTACTTGGATGATCCGTCTATGGCCGCGTCGCTTCTGTCGGTGGATTCGTCGCGTCTACTTGCCGATGGTCAGTTGTTCGGCGCGCTCTTCGAGTCGTTGTGTTATCACGATTTGGCGGTGTATGCGAGTCTGCTTCCCGCTGCGGGCGCAGCGCCCGTAAGATACTATGCGGACGCGGACGGGTTGGAAGTTGACCTGGTCATCGAATTGCGCGACGGTCGCTGGGCTGCTTTCGAGGTGAAAATGGGCGAGTCGAAGGTGGACGCTGCGGCCAAGAGCCTCAACCGCCTTCGGGCGAAGGTCGCCGCCAACCCGGCCGCGCGCAATAAGGAGCCCGAGTTTTTGGCGGTGCTCGTGGCTGCTGGCTCCTATGCTCGCCGCCGCAAGGAGGATGGTATCTACGTTATCCCGCTGGCAACGCTAACGGCGTAGACGCGTTGAGCCCCTGACGTCTAGCCGAACTCGATAGGGGGTGTGTCTGCCTTCACGCTTTGAGAAGCGCGGGCTCAAGATGATTTTCTTTCCGGTCCGCATTCCTTTGACGGGTTCCCCTTAAGGCATGGGGCAGGCTATGGGTCTACAAAGGGTGTCGGAAGGCGTGCGGCCTGCTTCGCCGAGACCCTGAAGGCGGGCGGCCGCTTCGCAGAAGAACCCGCGAAGCGGCACGTGGCTTTACTCCTCGTACAGCGAGAAATCGTCCTTGCCCACGCCGCAGACGGGGCAGACCCAGTCCTCGGGAATGTCCTCGAAGGCGGTGCCGGGCTCGATGCCGCCATCGGGGTCGCCCACCTCGGGGTCGTAGATGTAGCCGCAAACGTCGCAGATGTACTTGCTCATGGGAACCTCCCTGGTCGTTGGATGCCCCGCGCCCGCGACTCAGTCGCCGCGCGCGGAATGCTCGGTTGTACCGCAAACCGGCAACATCGGTGCGGCACGGGCCCATCATGCCACGAATCGCGCTTGTCTCCTGCCGCTCCGCCGCTTTGAAACCAGACGGTGAAACAGCGTACGCGCCTGCCGCCAAGGGCTCTGCCGCGCCGTTCTTTCCGCTGCCACCATGCTGCTTCTTTTGCCGCTGCCGAAGTGCCGCATTTCCGGGCTCCGCATCTTCCCGAAGACGGGATGTCCCGATGGGGGCAACAAAAGCAGCGGAAAACTAATCAATGACGGCGGGGCAACGAAAACCGAGATTATCACCTAAAGCCGCTGGAAGAGCGCAGGATACGGGATGAACCTGCGAGCAAAGTGCGCCCTGGTTGCGGCTGGGGCGTCTCGGAAAGGAAGCGGCAATGATCACTCAAGAGCAGCAGCAAATCGTTGATCACGCCCAGCTGCAGAAGATCAACGGCTGGCAGCATATCAAAGTGAAGGGTACCCCCTACGAGTGCGGTTTCCAGGAGGGCTACCTTCTGGCCGACGAGTACGCTGACGCCCTGCGCGTGTACAAGTTCATGACCCTGGAAAGCTTCGGCATGGACTACGACTGGTTCGCCGAGCAGTCGCTGAAGCTGCACCGCGACATGATTCCTACGCGCTGGCTGGAAGAGCTGCGCGGCATGGCTGAGGGCCTGACGGCCGCCGGCGTGCCCACCACCGTCGATGACATGATCGCTTGGAACGACTGGATGGAGATCACCGGCTACTGGTGGCCCCAGAACGCCGGCAAGGTCATGAGCCGCCCGCTCATGAAGACCCATCGCAAGGAGCACTGCTCGGCCATTGTGGCCACCGGCTCGGCCACCGTGGATGGCAAGCCCTATCTGGGCCACGAGAGCTTCGATGAGTTTTGGAGCGGCCAGTACTTCAACATCTGCAAGCGTGTGGAGCCCGACGACGGCTACGCCTTCATCATGCAGGCATCGGCACCCTGTATGCTGTCCTCTATGACCGACTTCTACGTGACGGCTGCGGGCCTGAACATCACCGAGACCACGCTCGCCGGCTTCGACCGCTACGACGACGCGGGCATGCCCGAGTGGGTGCGCATTCGCGATGCCATTCAGTTCTCGGCCACCATCGACGAGTTCGTCGATCGTCTGAATAAGGGCAACAACGGCGGCTACGCCAACGCCTGGCTCATTGCCGACCACAACACCGGCGAGATCGCCCGCTTCGAACAGGGCCTTGAGTTCACCAGCCTGGAGCGCACTTTCGACGGCGCATACTTCGGCTGCAACGCCGTGTTCGACCCGCGCATCCGCAACCTGGAGTGCAAAGACAACGGCTTCAACGACCCGCGCCAGCAGACCGGCGCTCGCCGCCAGCGTTGGATGGAGCTGATCGACCAGTACTACGGCAAGATCGACCTGGAAGTCGTGAAGAAGATGCTGGCCGACACCTACGACGTATACCTGGGCTACAACTGCCCGTCGAGCCGCGACATCTGCGCCCACTACGACGTGGACCCGCAGTACTACGCCGACGACCCCGATGCCGTGTGGAACATCCCGTTCTACCCGGCCGGTTCGTGCGACGCCAAGGCCGCCGGCCCCGACGACGTGAAGAACCTGAAGATGTGGGGTCGCTACGGCCGCGCCGACGGCGTGGAGTTCAACGCCCGCGACTTCATGGACCAGCATCCGTTGTGGAAGTGGATGGACGGCTATCTGCAGGATCGCCCCACTCAGCCCTGGACGCTGTTCGACTAAGTGCCCCTTCCGGGAATTCGGACGTGCTCGCCCCTCCACGACGGCCCGCCCTTTCCATATAACGTTTCCCTGCCATCGAGATAAGGAGTATCGGTTATGAAGATATCAAAGGAACAGATCGCCAAGATGTCGGAGGCCTACAAGAAGGCCGAGACTCAGCACGTGGCCCAGCGCGCGGTCACCAAGAACGGCATCTTGGAGTCGGCTGAGAGCGTGGAGGTGCTCGAGCGCATGAGCCCGAAGAACTTCGCGTTCTCCGTCGACGTGGACGATCAGGCCGTGGCCAACCAGAAGATGTCGGGCCGCTGCTGGATGTTCGCCTGTCTGAACGTGCTGCGCTTCCACATTGAGAAGGAGCTCGACCTGCCCCGCGGCACCTTCGAGCTTTCCCAGGCTTACCTGGCGTTCTTCAACAAGCTGGAACGTGCCGCGTGGTTCTTAGAGCATGTGGTGGCCACGGCCGACAAGCCCTTCGGCGACCGCGAGGTCGACTGGCTGCTCACCACGCCCATGGCCGACGGCGGCGACTGGGATATGATCTGCGCGCTCGTGAAGAAGTACGGCGTGGTGCCGCACGAGGCCATGAGCGAGACCCACTGCACTAACAACACCGCAGAGCTGAACACGGTGCTCTCCCACCTGCTGCGCCAGGATGCGCTGAAGCTGCGCACCATGGCCCAGGAGGGCAAGGACACCACGGCCACCCAGGAGGAAATGCTCTCCGAGGTGTACCGCGTGCTGGCCGTGTGCTTCGGCGAGCCGGTGCAGAAGTTCGACTTCACCTACAAGGACGCGAAGGGCGGCTACCACGCCGATCTGGGCATCACCCCGCTTGAGTTCCTGAAGAAGTACGTGCCCATCAACTTGGACGACTACGTGGGCGTCATCAACGTGCCCGGCGACGATAAGCCCTATGGCCGCGTGTACGCCATCCAGGATTCCGACCAGATTCCCGAGCGCCGCAACCTGTACTTGAACGTGCCGATGGACGAGCTGAAGGGCTACGTCATCGATACCCTGAAGGCCGGCGAGCCCATCTGGTTCGGCTCCGACGTGCTGCAGCACTGCGATCGTGAGGCCGGCGTCATGGCCTTCGACCTGTACGATCTGGAGGCCATGTTCGGCGTGAAGTTCACCATGGACAAGGCCGAGCGCTTCGCCACCCACGAGAGCCTGCCGACCCACGCCATGACTATCGCCGGCGTGGAGATTAAGGACGGCAAGCCCACCAAGTGGAAGATCGAGAACAGCTGGGGTACCGAAAACGGCGGCAAGAAGACCGGCAACAACGGCTACTTCGTCTGCAGCGACGAGTGGTTTGACAACTTCGTCTACGAGGTGGCCATCCGCAAGGACCGCCTGAGCCCCGAGATGCAGAAGGCGCTTGAGGGCGACCCCATCGTGTGGCCGTTCTGGAACACCTTCAACCCGGTTTCCGATTAAGCACGTCGCATTTGTCCATTGCCCGGCGGGCGCGGAACCTGCCGTCCCGCCGGGCCTTCCGTTAAGGGGTAAACCATGAGCTCCCAAACCGCTTCTCATCCGGCGAAGGCGCCGGCGAAGGGCGCAGCGAAGGCCAGCAGTGGAGCCTATATTAGCCTCATGGCATTGGTCATGATGAACGTGACCATCATCGGCAGCGTTGCCAATGACGTCCAGCAGGCTTATTACGGGCTGTCCTCCGTCACGCTCTTTATCATCGGCGCCCTCGTGTTCTTCCTGCCGACCGGCCTGGTGGCCGCAGAGCTGGCTTCTGGCTGGGGCCAGCGCGGCGGCATCTTCCGCTGGGTCGGCGAGGCCTTAGGCCCCGGATTGGCATTCACCTGCCTGCTGATCCTGTGGTTCCAGACCTCCATCAACTTCGGTTCCGGCGTGGCCTCGGCCTCGGCGACCATCGGCTTCTACACGCCCGATTGGGACTGGGCCGTGAACTTCATGAACCATCCCGAGAACCAGTTCTTCATCATTCTGGCGTGGCTCGCCTACTACTGGGGTCTCACCTTCATGGCCACCAAGGGCGTGAAGGCCTTTGCCCGCATTACGAAGTACGGCGTTATCATCGGCACGTTCATCCCGCTGGCCTTCATCGTGATCTTCACGGTGGTGTGGCTGGCCCAGGGCAACGTGTCCAACGTCACGCCCACGCCCGAGGCCTTCAACCCGTTTGCTGACGGCTTCAACCTGACCACCATGGCGCTCGCCGCTGGCGTGTTCTTCAGCTTCGCGGGCATCGATATGAATGCCGCCCACATCAAGCAGCTGAAGAAGCCCCAGAAGGAATTCCCGATGTCCATCTTCATCGCCATGATTCTGACGCTGATCATGTTCATCGCGGGTACTGTCTGCATCGCCATCGTCACCCCGAAGTCCGATATGAACCTGGTTTACGGCCTGTACCAGACCTACAAGATTCTCGGCGCCACCTTCAACTGCCCGTGGATCTATGTGGCCTTCGTGTGGGTCGGCCTCGGCGCCTCCATGGCGTCGCTCGTTACCAATATGGCAGGCCCGTCGTTCATGCTCGGCCAGGCCGGCCGCTCCGGCTTTTTGCCGAAGGTGCTGCAGAACTCCAACAAGCACGGCATGCCGAGCCGTCTGATGTATTTGCAGATGGCCTTCATGACCGTTGTCGCCTTCCTGTGCTTCCTCATTCCGAACATCGAGGGCTTCGTCATCCTGATCACCCAGGCCATCACCATCCTGTACATGATGTACTACGTGCTCATGTTCATTTCGTTCCTGAAGCTGCGCCATGACCAGCCGAACCGTCCGCGTCTGTTCAAGGTGCCCGGCGGCAATGTGGGCGCTTGGATTGTGGCCGGCGTGGGCCTCATTGCCTGCGTGTTCGGCATTGTGCTGGCTATCATCCCTCCGGCCCAGGTGGCCGAGGAGGTGGGCAGCCCAGTGACCTACGTGGTGGTTATCGTAACCATCATTCTGGTGACCTTCGCCATTTGCTTCGGCGTGTATCAGGTTTCGCGTCGTCACAACTGGGTTGATCCGAACAACGTGTTCGCGCCGTTCACTTGGCAGCTCGAGGGCCTGAAGAAGCCCCAGCGCGTGCTTTCGAACGTGCCTTCCGAAATGATGAGCGAGGGTCAGAACCCCATGGGCATGCCCGTGAAGAAGCTGTGGGATCCCAATGAGCAGATCGTGCTGCCCGACGAGTACGTGCCCGGCAAGCATCATCCGTCCTCGCCCGCCATTGAAGCTGGCGACGACCCCGCGGCCATGAACCACCCGGTGAAGACCAACGGTACGGCTATCGGTGCTCTGGCGGCCATTCCCATGAGCCAGCCGGCGGTTATCTCGAAGAAGGCTGGCATTGGCACGTCGGCCACGGTGGGCCTGAAGAAGACGGGCCCGCAGGAGAGCACCGAACCGGTGCGGCTGGATGCCGAAGTGCCCGCTGCTCCCGCTGACGAGGTAGCGGCCGAGCGCGTGCCGCGCGACCCGGTGGTCGACGCTCAGCGTGCCACAGCGGCCGAGCACGCCGCCGAAGCTGCCGAGAAGGCGTCCCAGGCGAAGGCCCATGCCTACGCCGTAGAGGCCGAGGCGCTCGAGCAGCAGGTTCAGGCCGATAGCGATCTGGCTTCGGCCCGCCGCGAGGTGAAGGAGGCCAAGGCCGCGGCCGACCAGGCCAAGCGCGAGGCTGCGCATCCGGCTGACGCCGCTACCGATGTCGCGAAGACTGACAGCGCCGGCACTGATTCCGCGTCCGGTACGGGAGCCGCGAAGTAAGTTCCGTGGATTGGGGGCCGTGCCGCCGAGGTGTCGGCGGCACGGCCCGATCGAGGCTAAAAGAGGTGTTCTCAATGAGTGCAAATGGAAAGACAACGACGGGCGCGCCGCCGAAGGCGCCCGCGGCGGTCGCAGCCGCTTCGGCGGCTGGTGCGGCCACGGCAACTGATCCGGGTACGGCCGCGCGCCTCTCTATGCCGGAGAATAACGGGGCGAAGGTGACTAAGCCCACGGTGGCCACCAAGCAGAAGGCCGGTGACGACTTCAAGGCTACCCTTACCGTGAAGGACATGGTGGTGTGGGGCCTCATTACTATGGTGCCCATCTCGCCCATGGCTGTGTACGGCGGCGTATTCGCCGATTCCGGCGGCATGCCCACGCTCGCGTTCCTCATCGGTTTTGTGGCCGTGCTGTTCTCGGTGTTCTCCTTCGGCATCATGATCCAGCATTTCCCGTCCTCGGGATCTATCTTCACCTACGTGAGCCACGTGTTCGGCAAGATGCCCGGCTTCATCGCCGGTTGGCTGATGCTTTTGCAGTATCTGGTCAGCCCGGCCATGGTGTATCTCATCGCCGCTATCGCCATTCACAGCATGCTGCCCGATGTGCCCATTTTGGCGCTGTGCTTCGGGTTCCTCGTCATCGTGGCCGTTGTGTCGCTCATCGGCATGAAGACCGCTATGGTGGTGAACAAGGTGGCGCTCGTGGCTCAGCTGGTCATTCTGGCGCTGTTCGTGGTGTGCGGCGTGATGTTCGTCGTGCAGCATCCTGAAAGCGCGAACTTCTCGCTGACCAATGTGTTCAACCCCAGCAAGTTCGAGTTCGGGGGCACCATGTCGGCCGTGTCGCTGGCGGTTATGTCCTATGTGGGCTTCGGCGCCATTGCCACCCTGACCCAGGAGGCGAAGGATCCCAAACATGGGCCGTCCCGCGCCATGATGGTCATGGCCGTGCTGCTGTGCGTGCTGTACGTGCTGCAGTGCTTCATCGCCACCTGCATCGACCCGTCGGGTGCTGCGTTCGCGGGCGACACCGACAACGCCTTCTACCTGGTGGCCAAGATGGCCGCCGGCCCTTGGCTCATGGTGGTGTGCGCTGTGGGCGTTGCCCTGGCCCAGGGCGTGTTCACGGCTATCGCTCAGCAGAACTCCATCGCCTTCGTCATGTTCACCATGGCCAACGGCGGCTGCCTGCCCAAGTTCATGGGCAAAATGGACAAGCGCACGAACTCGCCGCTGAACGCGGTCATCTTCATCATCTGCCTGTCGGTAGTGCTGACGCTTATCTTCCAGTTCAGCGGTATCGACATGAACACCGTGGTGAAGATCTCGAACTTCGGCGCGCTATCTACCTATACGATGCTGAACCTGGCCGTCATCGTCTTCTGCTGGGTGCAGCTGAAGGAGCGCACGGGTGCGAAGGCTGTGTTCATGCACCTTATCTTCCCAGCGCTGGGCGCGGCGGTGTGCTTCGCCATTATGCTGTCGGTGGGCGATGTGGCCCTGGCTGTGGGTGCCATTTTCATTCTCATCGGCGTGGCCTACTATCTGGTGCTCACCAAGGTGATGCACCGCGAGATCAACCTCGGGTAGGGAAGGGCCGCACATCGGTTCTACGCGAAAGGGGCGACCGCTAGGCCGCCCCTTTCTTGCGTTTTGGCGTGGTTGCGGTTGGTTGGCTCGACTCGCGGCTGCTTGGGGGCAGGGCCGTGGCCGGGGCTCGGGCGCTTTGCCGCGGCTCGTCTACAGCACAGCGGCCAGGGCCTTTTCTAGGGCGGCAAGGTCATCGGCGGTAGTGGACCAGCTGGTCACGAGGCGGATGGCGGTGCGGTCGTGCCCGAGCTTTTCCCAGGTGCTGAAGCGGATGCGCTCGGCAAGAGCCGCAGCCTGGGCGTTCTCCAGAATGACGAACTGCTGGTTGGTGGGGCTTTCCCGGAAGAACTCGCAGCCAGCATTGCGCAGAATGCGGCGCAGCTCGTCGGCGGCTTCCATGGCCGTGCGGCCTACTTCGTCGTACAGGCCGTCGGTGAACAGGGTGTCGAACTGCACGCCGAGCAGGCGCCCCTTCGCCAGCAACGCCCCGTGCTGCTTTGCGTGGGTGAGGAAGTGACGGGGCATGCCGCCGCGGGGGAATACCACGGCCTCGCCGCAGAGGGCGCCGCACTTGGTGCCGCCGATGTAGAACGCGTCCACCAGGCGTGCGATGTCGGGCAGGGTGACGTCGGTTTCGGGAGCGGCCAGACCATAGGCAAGACGGGCGCCATCCAAGTACAGAGGGACCTCGTAGCGACGGCACACGGCGGCCAGCGCCTCCAACTCGGCGAGGGAGTACAGCGTGCCTAACTCGGAGGGATGTGCGATGAACGCCATGCCCGGGAACACCATGTGGGTGAAGCTGGCGTCGGCGTAGAAGGCTTCCAGATAGGCCTCCACATCGGCAGCCCGCAGCTTGCCGTCGCATTCGGGCAGGGTTATCACTTTGTGGCTCGTAGCCTCGATGGCGCCGGCCTCGTGGACGGCGATATGCCCCGAATCGGCTGCGATGACGCCCTCGTGGCCGGCCAGCAGCGCCGAGATGACCACGGCGTTGGTCTGCGTGCCGCCCGTGAGGAAGAACACGTCGGCGGTCTCGTCGTCGCAGGCTGCGCGGATGCGGGCCGCCGCGCTCTCGCAGAAGCGGTCGCTCCCGTAGCCCGGCGCCGATTCCAAATTCGTCGCCGCCAGTGCCTCCAGAACGCGTGGATGAGCGCCGGTGGAATAGTCGTTCTCAAAGGAAATCATGGGGCCTCCTCGGGTGGTGCTGTTGCAAGTGCAGGCGGGCGGAAATGCCGTTGTCATGGCTGCCAATGCGCTCGGAATGAGCGAATGTTCATGGTTGAAATGTAAACGATAGCGGCGACATTTCAAGCGGAGGCAGCCGTCGGCGAGTTGGACGGCGAGTTTTCGCGGCCGATTATGGCGCGTGCCCATGCTTGCCGGTGGGCATTACGCTCAGGGCAGCGATAATGGCGCATTGAGAGATATGATGGGCAAGCGAAAGGCGGTTGGCATGGCTATCGACAAGGTGAAGGCGTACTTTGCGGCGCTGGGGCGCGAAGCGGACGTGATGGAGTTTTCTACTTCTAGCGCCACGGTGGAACTGGCGGCGGCTGCGGTGGGTTGCGAGCCGGCGCGTATCGCCAAGACGCTGTCGTTTGGTGTGGGTGACCGGGTGGCGCTCGTGGTGTGCGCCGGCGATGCTCGCATCGCGAATCCGAAGTTCAAGGCCCAGTTCAGCTGCAAACCGCGTATGCTTCCCGCGGAAGATGCCGAGGAGCGTATCGGCCACGCCGTGGGCGGTGTGTGCCCCTTCGCTGTGAACGAGGGCTGCGACGTGTACCTCGATGAGTCGCTGCGTCGTTTCGAGGTGGTGTACCCCGCCTGTGGTAGTTCGAACAGCGCCATCGCCCTCACTCTCGATGAGCTGGCTGCCTACACCCCCGGCAGCTCATGGGTGGATGTCTGCAAGCTACCGGAGTAGTAGGCCGTAAACTACCAAGGTGATATTCCGCTAGGCCTCCTCAACGAGGCGGGTGGCGGCAATACTTGTTGAATTCTTCTTGACGGCCCTTCGCTTCCACTATACTATATGTCGCATAGTATCATGTGAAAGGAGGTATTGTGGATGCGCAAATGAAGCGTGGGTTTCTGGAGGCCTGCGTTCTGGCGGTGCTGAGCCGCGGGGAATCCTACGGCTACCAGATCATCAAAGATGTGCCGCCGTCGCTGGGTCTCACGGAATCCACGTTGTATCCGCTGCTCAAACGGTTGGAAGGGGCAGACTGCATTGCCGTGCGCTCGGCCGAGCACAACGGGCGGCTGCGCAAGTACTACCGCATCACGAAAGAGGGCCGCGCGCGGGTGCGAGCCTTCATCGAGGAATGGGACGAGGTGGAGGCGCTTTACCGTTTCGTAAGCGAGGCGTCCGGCTGCGCCGACCGAGAAGAAGGAGCTCTCTCATGAACAAGCAGGAATATCTGGGGAAGCTGAGGGAGGCGCTGGCCTGCCTTCCCGATGACGAGATAGAGGAATCGGCGGCCTTCTATGCCGAGATGATTGACGACCGCATGGCCGACGGTATGGTCGAGGATGAGGCGGTGGCTCAGCTGGACGATCCCAAGGCAGCGGCGCGGGCCATTATCGCCGACTTGCCGCCGGTGCCGCGGGCTGCGGCGCGTACGAAGCGGAAGAGCCGCGCCCTGTACTGGACGCTGATCATTTTAGGCTCGCCGCTGTGGCTAACGCTTCTGTTGGCAGGCGCTACTGTGGTGCTCGCGGGCGTGATCGTCATCTGGTCGCTCATTTTCGTGCTTTGGGCTCTGGCGGCGGGGCTTCTGGTGGGCGGTCCCGCAGGTGTTGTCATGTGCGTGTGGGGGCTTGCCTGGGGGCAGCCCGCTTATGCGGCAACTGAGCTGGGAGCCGGCCTCGTCTGCCTGGGGCTGGGTCTGTTCTGCCTGCACGGGGCTATGGGCGCCAGCAAGGCGCTCGCGGAAGTGTCGCGCCAGTGGGTCGATCGGGCCCGGGCGTTGTTCGTGAGGCGGAAGACCGAAATGGCGGGCGATGCAGCAGATGCAGGTTCCGCCGTCTCTCTGACGAAGGAGGCTGTCCATGAGTTTTAGCGAGAAGCATCCCTGGCTTACGTGGAAAAACGTGCATCTCTTCGCCGTGGGGTGCATCGTGGCGGGGGTGGCTTTCACCGTGGTTGGCGTGGCCCTCGCGGGTTTGGAGGCCCATGACTGGCAGGACTTTGTAGCCAGCCTTACTGGTGTTGAACTCGGACTGGGCGGCGATTTCCCCTCGCCTGCCGACGCTCCTTCGGTTCCGGAGATTCCGGGGGCTTAGGCAGGGTAGCTGGGCTGCAGCTCGTAGCCGTTTACAGGCCGAGCGCCTCTTCCCAGGCGGCTTCCTTGAAACCGGGAATAACGGTGCTGGCGGTGACGAGCAGGGGGCGCTTCACCAGCATGCCGTTGGTGGCCAGCAGGTCGTACTGTTCATCGTCGGTCATGGTGGGCAGCTTCTTCGACAGCTCCATTTCGCGGTAGAGCATGCCGCTTGTGTTGAAGAAGCGCTTCAGGGGCAGCCCGCTCAGCTCATGCCATGCACGCAGCTCGCCGGCTGTGGGATTGTCTTCCACAATATGGCGGTCGGTGTAAGCCACGCCCTGCGCATCGAGCCACTTCTTCGCCTTCTGGCAGGTGGAGCACTTCGGGTATTCCAAAAACAGAATCGTATCGGCCATGGAAAGCCTCCTCTGATCGGGGTATCGGGTTTCGAATGACCACTATACTGGTTGCGAGGTATTTGGCAACGGGAGGGCGGCGTATGTGCCATCGATTCGAGATGTTGAATGGGGAAGAGACCGACGCGGTGCTCGACTGGCTGCGGGCCGTGCGTCGGGCGTTGGGCCGGGGGATAGGTTCCGCTGCCGTGCCGCCGCTGTCGTTCGGGCGTCCCACCCCGGTCCCCCTGGATGCGCTGGATTGCTACCCGGGGGCGGAGTGCTCGGTCATCGTCGTGGAAGGCGATGGGATGGCAACGGGACCGCTGGCGGGTAGCGCGGAGGATGGAGCCGGGGTTTTGCCGGACGGTACCGGGGGTGCGAAGGGGGTCGCAGCGGAGAACTTAGTGCGTATCGACCTGGTGTGGGGTGTGGATGTTCCCTGGAAGCGCGGGCTCGTGTTCAACGCGCGCATCGAGTCGGCGCTCACCGGCTCGGGCATGTGGGCGGAGGCCATGGAACGCGGTCGCTGCATCGTGCCGGTACGGGCCTTCTACGAGACGCAGAATGTGGAAGCGCCCGAAGTTGGGGGCGTATGGAGTGAAAGTGCCGGGCGGGGCTATGACGCCGAGCAGGGCGTTCTCGGCGTGGAAAACGCGCGCGAGGCGGTTGCGCGACCGGCGCCCCGCTCGCGCGGTCGGCGCCCCCAGTACCGTTTTGCGAACGAGGGTGGTGCGGCTCTGCTGCTGGCAGCTCTGCGGGTGGGAGACCGCTTCGCGCTGGTGACGACCGAGCCAGACGCAGTGGTGGGCGCTGTGCACAACCGCATGCCGCTTTCGCTTACGGCACCTGAGGCCCTGGCGTGGCTGGGTGCTGCTGACGCTCGCGAGCTACTTGTCCGTCACGTCCCCGTCCCGCTGACGGCCGAGGAAGAGCCTGCACTCGCCAAGCGTCCCGCCGATCCCGACCAATTGTCGCTGTTCTAGTGGGTATCGGGGCTGGCAGCTGCGAGGACTTGTAGACGGCGGCGGCGCTCTATCGGGTGTTCGGGCGCGGACTCATCAGATGCTCGACGCTGTGCAGTGTCATAGATCCGAGCAATTGGGCGGCATCTTCCACTGGCACCGTCTTTCCCCTTTTCACCCACTGGCGATAGCATTCCGGGGCCATATTGCGGATGAGCGCACACACCAGCTCCTCGCTGTCGGGGGTGATGCCCTCGCGCCAAAATAGCTCGTCGGCAAAGGCGCGATACCGATCCATCTGCGTGGCGTAGATTCGCTCGCCGAAGTCGTAGAAGCTCGGCGAGCATACCAGCTGCTCGATCATGGGCGGTTGGTCCGCCAGGTAGCGAAAGAAGCGCCGCGCGTGGCCATCCATATCCCAGGGGTCGTCGGGCGTCTTCTCGTGGTGGGAGAAAAACTCGTCCATGATGTCGTTCATGATCTCATCGTAGAAAACCTCGATGGTCTCGTAGTGCAGGTAGAACGTCTTACGGTTGATGCCGGCCCGGTCGGTGAGGGCCTTCACGGTGATCTTGTCGAGGGTTGTCTCGGCGATCAGCTCCTTGAAAGCCCCGCGCAGAGCGGCGCGGGTTCGCACGACGCGCAGGTCGCTTTTCTTCTCGTCCATACCCCTCCTCGCCCTACATTTCTTCGTGGCCCTTCGTATATTAACGGCTGCAGATGTGATTTACCGCACCCGTTAATGCCCACTTTTCGAAAAGTGCGGCATAAGCCACGCCGACGCGCAAATGGGCAGTGATTTCCCCGTTGACGCTTCGTAGACTGCACCCAGAAACCGCTCTGCAGGGGAAAAGGCGGGCGGATGAGCAAGAGAAGAAGAGAGCAGGAGGAAATTATGGAGCAAAAGTTTGACGGCGCCAAGCTCAGCCGTCGCGGCTTTCTGAAGGCAGCCGGCGCCGTTGGAGCTGCCAGCTTTGCAGGCACGAGCCTGACCGGTATTGCCGCAGGCTCCGCTACAGCTGGCGAAGCGGCGAATGAGACGTTCTCCTACACCTATCACAACGAGCACTGCCTGTGCAATTGCATGCTGCAGTGCACGGTGCGCGATGGTCGCCTGGCTATGATCCAGCCGCGTGAGAACGAGGACAAGCGCTTCCAGAATGTGTGCCTGAAAGGCATCTCCGAGGTACAGAACATTTACGGTGATGCCCGCATCCAGCGTCCCATGAAGCGCGTGGGGGAGCGCGGCAGCGGCGAGTTCGAGGCCATCAGCTGGGACGAGGCGTTTCAGATGATCGCCGAGAACTTCAAGGCCATTCAGGAAAAATATGGCAAAGAGGCCCTGTGGATCCAGTTCTCCACCGAGGCCTCGCAGCGCTTTCCACCGCTGCTGGCCAGCGTGTTGGGGGCCCAGGCCGGCGGTATGAACGGCTACGACATGGGCCAAGGCAACGGCCAGATCATGGCGTTCGCGCCCTGGATTGGCATGTTCGCGCAGAACACCATATGGGAGTGGCCTGAGGCTGGTGTGGTCATTCTGGCCAACACCAATCTGGTGGAGACGAGCCTTACCTGGTCGCGCGGCATGCTGAACGCCCAAGAGGCGGGCACGAAGTTCATCTGTATCGACCCGCGCTTCAGTCCTACGGCGGGCAAGGCCGACCAGTGGGTGAACCTGCGTGCCGGCACCGATCCAGCGTTCTTCCTCGGTATGACGAAGTACATTCTGGACGAGGATCTGTTCGATCGTGATCACGTGCTCGCGCACACGGCGCTGCCCACACTCATCGATGCGGAGACGGGAGCGTGCCTGGTCGATGTGGAGCCGGGCGCGAATCCTGAAACAGGCGAGCCGGTGGAGCTGAAGACCTTCTACGTGTGGGACGAGGGTACGAATACGGCGGTGCCCCAGGACACTGCGGGCGTGATCCCCGCGCTCGAAGGAGAATTCACGATAGACGGCAAGCGCTACGTTACCCAGTTCACGCGCTTGCGCAAGGACATGGAGCCTTACACGCTGGAGTGGACGGCAAAGACGTGCGACATTCCCGCCGAGATGGTGGCCGATGTGGCTACCCAGTATGCGAAGGGTCCTTCGATTATCGACAATGGCGTTGGCGGTATCGACAAGTTCGGCAACAACGACGTTGCCGGCCACTGCTATGCCCTTATCGCATCGCTGACGGGCAACTATGGCAAGCGCGGCACCGGCTGCGGCATTTACGGCTATCACGTGACCCCCTACGAGGCGCATTTGGGCGCATGGGCGCTGCCCGAGGGCATGGCTCCTGCGCCGAGCCCCCAGGGATTCTACGACGTGGTGGGGGGCGACACTATCCATGGTGCGCTGTTCTTTGGCGACATTCCCACGCAGAAGGCCGCGAATTGGAATAAGACGCTGGAGTGGATCGAGTCGTTGGATTTTGTGGCGCTGGCCGACATCTACCATAGCTCGGTGACCGATTTCGTCGACTTGGTTCTGCCGGTGTGCAGCAAGTTCGAATGCGCCGATGAGGTGGGCGGTATCAAGTGTGCGAACGCCCATATTTTGGCGAACCTGAAGGTGCTCGACCCCTTGTTCGAGAGCAAATCAGATTTCTATATCGAGAAGGGCATTGCCGAGGCTATGGGGCTAGGCGACGTGTTTCCGGCCAATGGCGAGGAGTATGCCCGCGCCATCCTGGCGACCGACGATCCTCAGGTTGCTGGTTTCACCTTGGAGAAGCTGCAAGAGGCCGGAGGGGCGCTGCGTCTCATCGGGTCAGAGGATCTCATTGCGCCGGAGGTGGGCTTCTCCTACGGAACGGCCTCGGGCAAGCAGGAGCCCTACTACGAAGCCCTGCTGGCGTTCGGCCAGGCGTTTCCCGCGTGGGAGCAGCCGAACGAGGCATACCCAGAGAACCCCCTGCGCGAGAAGTATCCACTGCAGTTCAACCAGGCGCGCTCGCGTTTCCGCGTGCATTCCGCCTACTCGGGCGCGAAGTGGATTCAGGAGGTGGCCGAGCCCTGCATCGAACTGAATCCGGTGGATGCCGCCGCTCGCGGATTGAAGGACGGCGATGCTGTGGAGGTGTTCAACGACCGAGGCTCCTTCCGCACGGCGCTGCGCCTGAACGAGGCCGTGCGGCCTGAGAGTGCCTTCATGGTGGAGAGCACCTATCGCCAGTATTTGGACGGCACCATCATGCAGAGCGTGTCCAACGACAACCTGAACGAGCGCGGTTATGCCCTGCCCTTCGGGCCCATGATCCCCTTTAACGACACGCTCATCGAGATCAAGAAGGTTGGTGAGTAACCATGACGAAGCTTGCGATTGGAATTGACCTGCATCGCTGTATCGGATGCAATACCTGCTCTTTGGCCTGTAAGATGCAGAACAATGTGCCTGACGGCATGCTGTGGAACCGAGTGCTCACCGAGGGCTGCGAGCACTTCGACGGAGCCGAGGGCGTCTACCCGAATCTGACGCGCACCTACCTGCCGCTGGCGTGCCAGCACTGCGAGAACCCGGCCTGCGAGCGCGTGTGCCCCACGGGCGCCACCTACAAGGACGAGATGGGCCGCGTGGAGATCGACTACGACAAGTGCATCGGCTGCCGCATGTGCATGGCCGCCTGTCCGTACAACGCGCGCTCCTTCAACTGGAACGATCCAGTGCGTGCCAGTGGCGCTGGCTACGGCGATGCGCGGGTGCCCGAGCGGGCGCGCGGTGTGGCGGAGAAGTGCACGCTGTGCAAGGAGCGCACCGATGCGGGCGACGAGCCTATGTGCGTGCGTTGCTGTCCGGGCGATGCTCGCGTCTTTGGCGATGCGGATGATCCGAATTCGGCGGTATCCCGCTTGCGTCGAGCTGGGGGCGCTCATGTACTGCTGGAGGATAAGGGCACGCGCCCGCAGGTGTTCTATGTCGACTAGGGGGATGACCATGACTTCCTTGATGAAAAATCCGCTTGCGGTGGGCTCGGGCCTTCTGGCTCTCGCGGGCGTGGGTGTGTACGTATACCAGCTGATGTTCGGCCTCGGCATTACGGGCATGAACAACTCTACGAGTTGGGGGCTGTACCTTACTTGCTTCATGTTCTTTGTGGGCTTGTCGGCCGGTGGTCTTATCGTGGCATCCTCGGCTTCTATCTTCGGCATCAAGAAGTACAAGGCCGTGGCGCTGCCTGCCGTCATCTTGTCGCTCGTGTGCATCTGCTGCGCCGGCATCTGCGTGCTCGTTGACCTCGGCGGTATCCAGCGCATCTGGCGCATGTTCACGGGGCTGAACTTTATGTCACCTCTGGCATGGGACATGATCGTTATCACGTGCTACCTGGTGATCAATCTAGTGTATCTGTACTTCATGACCTCGAGCAAGGCCGACCAGTCGAAGGTGGCCGTGGTGTCGCGCTTCGCCTTGCCGGTGGCCATTCTCGTGCACTCGGTAACGGCTTGGATTTTCGGGTTGGAGATTGCCCGTGAGGCGTGGCACACCGCCATCCTGGCTCCCATTTTCGTGGCTTCGGCCCTGGATTCCGGTCTGGCGTTGCTGGTGCTTGCTCTGCTTGGCCTGCGTGCTCGCGGTGCATTCGAGACGAACGACGAGCTTCTCTCCAGTTTGGCCGGGCTGCTGTGCACCTGCATCGCAGTGGATGCGTACTTCATCGGTTGCGAGATCCTGACGACGGCCTACAACAGCACCGAGGGGGGCATGGCCGTGATCAACACGCTGCTGTTCGGTGGCATGGCTCCGTTCTTTTGGCTCGAGGTGATCTGCGGTCTGATCGTTCCCTTCTGCCTGCTGGTGTTCGCGAAGAACCGTCGCAATATGAAGGTGGTCGGCGTGGTGTCGGCGTTGGTGGTGGCCGGCGTGTTCTGCAAGCGTTGCTGGCTTATGTTCACTGGGTTCGCGACGTTCAACATTGAGGGGGCGAACGGTATTGCCCTCGGCACGACGGCGGCTCAGGCCGGTGGCGCGCCCGACATGTGGACGTTGGCCGGTGTGTATGCTCCCACGTTGCCTGAGATTGCGCTGACGGTGGGCGTGTTTGCTCTGGGCGTGTTCGGCTTTATCGTGCTCTGCGATCGCCTGCTGAAGAAGTAGGTGCCGAGAGATATCGTGTTGAACGAGAGGGGCGGCTCGCGGGCTGTCCCTCTCGTTTTGATAGGGACTCATCAGATGCTCGACGCTGTGCGACAACGCAGGCGCGAGCGACGGTGCCATCCCCCGCCGTCAAGGTCTTCTGATATAGAAGAGCAAGCGCTGGTCAGCTAGAATGCATGTCAACCGAAGAGAAGGGAAGAGACATGCAGCTTAATCGGACTACTTCGACCCGTTCGGATGCATGCAGCGCTGCGCTGACAGCTATCGAGCCGGCATGGCGAACGAGAAGCCTGCAGGCGCTGCTCGTCGCCGCGGCCATTGCGGCGCTTATCGCCGTTGTGTGCCTGACGCCCACGCAGCGAGCCTATGCCGCTTTCGAAGACCAGTCGGCTTTTCTGCTGACCGACGCTTATTACAGCCAAGACGCTTCGTCGGGCACGGTATACGTGGCGCGTGGCGACAAGGACTTCGGCGTGTCGGTTGATCTTACGTCGCTCGGGCCGGTCAGTGCGGTTGTCGCCGTTTCCGCAGACAACGCCAACGTATCCGTGGGCAGCCCGTATTTCCAAAAGTGGAGCGGGGAGCTGAGTTTCCGTCTTGCCGGGAACACCGTCGGCTCCTCCACGGTGACGTATCAGGCGGTACTCGAGGACGGGACCATGGTTGCGGGTGCGCTGAAAACGCGTGTGTTTGACATCGATTTAGGAAAGCGCTCGTTCACCGGCTTCAATTACGTGCTGTACCAGAGTATTACCGCTACGCCGAAGGTGACGGGGCTGCCCAAGGGGACGTGGCGAAGCAGCGATACGGCGGTTGCGAGGGTGACCCCCAAAGGCAAGATCAGCTACAAGGGTCTCGGCGCATGCGAGGTGCGCGGCACATTCGGCCCCATTGAGGTGGTCATTCCCGTAGATTGCACATACAAAAAGGCCTACCAGGCGGTAAAGAACGGGTTTGCAGATGCGAACAGCAAGATCATCTATTCCCAGGGCAAGCGCATGGCGAAGAACTACCGAGACTGCAGTTCGTTCGTGTCGCGCTGTTTCTGGGACGCTTCCCTTAAGCGCAAGATTTTTGCTATTGGCGGCACGTCGGGAAAGAACTGGGCGCTCCCCGCTGCTGAACAGGCGAAATGGTTGAACGGCCAGAAGAAGTGCGTGGCGAAGAAGGGCGTGTCGGCCAGCCGGCTTTTAGCGGGGGATACCGTCTACACGCAGACGAACTACGCGGGGGTGAACAATCGCTACCGCAATATCGATCATGCCGTGCTGTATGTGGGAGCCGGGTTGGTGCTCAGCACGGGCGGCGGATCGAATCGTGATATCTATTTGCGTGCCTATTATGAAGACCCGGCGGGCACCTACGTGAAGTTCATCGGGCGTCCATGCGCCGAACCCGCGCTGAATATGTCCAAGGCGACGCTTACCAAGAAAAAAGGCGCCAACCATACCGCTCAGTTGAAGATGCAATGGGTGAAAGGGAAGGTGAAGTGGTCGTCTTCCAATAAGAAGGTGGCTACGGTAGATGCCAAGGGCAAAGTGACGGCCAAGAAAAAGGGAACGGCGAAGATTTCCGCTAAGGTGGGCGGTAAGACCTATAAGTGCAAGATCACGGTGAAATAGGCGCTGCTCATCTTGCGGGCGCTCCAGTTTGGGATCGCAGGAAGTGCTCGAGGGTCTGCGCGGCCTGGCGACGCCGGTTGGGGGAGGGGTTTGCCAGCAGCTGCAGGGTGAGGCCGTCGAGGAGCGCATGCAGGTGGATGGCTTGTTCGATGGGCTCTTGGCGGTTTGGCTGCGAGTTGGAAGCTAGCTGTTGGAGGCAGCGCAAGCAGAACGATTCCAGGAGAGAGTCCATGTGCCGAGCGTAAGGGGCGAGCTCGGGCTGGGTGAGCGCTGCCGTGGAGAAGGCGGCCCATACGCGAGCCTCGGCTTCGCGCTGCTGGTCGAGGGGCAAAAGCTGCAGGAGCAGGTCGGCTATGATGGCAAGGGGAGCGGTGCTGTCGGCGGTCGTCGGGCGCGAGGCGTCGGCTTTGTCGGCCGATAGCGCCGCAAGGCTGTTGATGCGCTCGCTGGCGCGGCTCACGATAAGCTCCATGGCGAACTGCAAAAGGGCTGCTTGGGTGGGGAATGAGTGCTGAATGGAACCCGTGGATAGACCGCATTCTGCCGCCACAGCGCGCACGGTGGCGGCATGCAGGCCGTCGCGGCTGGCGATGGCCCATACGGCTTCGGCGATGCGCTCGCGACGGGCCTGCTCGTCGACGATCTTGGGCATAGGGCCTCCTGACTCGTTGAAGGGATCTTGCGTGCTTCCTATTTTAATACAGATGTAATATAATACAGTTGTATTAAAACAGCGGATGGAGGTGCCTGTGGAAGAAACGCGTGAAGAAGGAGCTGCGAGTCTCGTTTCTGAGGCAGGAACGGGGCCGGGGATGAGGACGGTGGCGTTGCGGCCTTCGAAACCGACCGATGTTTTCTGGCGTGGGCTTTATGGCGTTCGGTACGGCGGGTCGCACTATGTGGTGGAGGTGGACTTTTTCGACCTTGGCGAGAAGGTGCGGCTTTATCGTGACGGGCGTTTGGTGGACGAGCGTCCATCGCCAGCGTGCTTTCAGCTCGAAGGGCACGCAGCCATCGAGGCATCCATGGCGCTGTACGGCATGAAGCGAGCGCATGTGGTGGAAGAGGGGCGCGGCGCGCGGGCACTCGAGCCGCTGCCGGGCACGGCCGAGGCGCGGCGCCTTGCATTCGACGCGAGGCATCCCGCTATCAGCCGCGCGGTTGCCGTTGTGGCATGGGTGGTTTTGGCAGTAGCGGCGGTTACCCAAGTTCCCAACATGCTGAACAGTCTGGCCAATGGAGCGGCATGGCTGGGGCTTTCCATGCCGTTCGCGGTGCCGACCTTCGCGCTTCCTGCGTGGCTGAATGCGTTTTTGGGAGTGGCGGGCATCGTCGCGGGCCTCGATCGCGGGCTGCGCATGGTGCACAACCCGCTGCTCGATGACTAGGCGAAGGTGTTGCCGTCCCCGTATCATGGCGCTGCGCAGACCGCGGAGCCGAAGGCGATACCTGGCATATTCGCGGCGGTAGTTCGTTTCTTTCGCCGCTAATGCTGGGCGCCCATCCGATTGCGCTGGCGAATTGAGGGATAAGTGCTCGCGCTGCCAACTAGCGAGATGCCGCAGAGCCGTGGCCATGGCCCGACGGGCGGGGCTTGTCGTCGTTGCGATCGCGGGCGAACAGGTAGGCGGCCAGCAAGCCCACCACCACGATGGCCGTGCCGATGGCGCAGACGGCTTTCAGGTGAATGGCCGGAATGCCCACGAGCATGCCGATGATGTAGGGCACGAGCCACAGCAGCCACACCACGGTGCTGAAGGTGTGGAAGCGGCGGCGCGCCTGCTGGCTGCCGCGCAGATAGGTGACGGTGGCCCACAACGCGTGCACGATCATGAGCACAATGGCCAGCGCGCCGGTGAGCCCGTGGATGCCGAAGCCGGTGGCGTTCGACTGGCTGGCGATGTTGCTCATGATGAGGGTGCCCGTGGTGTCGCAGGCAAGACCCGCCCAGAACAGCAGGACGTACTTCAGATTGAGCGATCCGTGGCGACGCTCGCCGAACACGCCCCACGTGTAGAAGAGGAGTGCCAGCGAAATGGCCACGGTGGATACGATGAGTTCAGCGGACATGAGGTTCCTTTCTCAGATGAGGCGCGTGGGCGCCGGCTTTCTAAAGTGAACAGTGTTCATTAATGAACGATGTTCAGAATAGGGGCCGCCAATGGCAGGCGCAAGGGCGATTGTGCGGATTCGCAAGGTTTTCATAGGTTTGTCACGCTGCGGACATTCATAATGAGCATTGTTCATGTTGCGTGCGGAAAGGACGGGCCATGGGGAATCGCCCCGTTGTCAGCAAAGAGCAGATTTTGGACGCCGCCTACGAGATTGCCACGACGCAGGGTCTGGGCGCGCTGAGCATTCGCGCCGTGGCGGCAGCGTGCGGAGTAGCGGTGGGCACGGTTTACAACTCGTATCCCACGAAGTCTGAGCTGGTCAACGATGTGGTGGGACGGTTCTGGCAGCGGGCTTTATCCGGCTGCATGGGCGCGGCGGGCGAGGCAGCGGAAGGCAGGGTCGCGGGGGATGCCGGCGATTTTGAGGCGCGCGACGCGGCAGCTTCCGGCTGCGATGACTTTGTGGCGTTCTGCCGTCGGTTATCTGGCGAGATGAGCCGGGCTCTGGAAGAGTTCCGCGCCGACTTTCTCGACGGGCTCACTGCGTTGGGGTCGTACGATTTGGCCGGGGCGCGCCGTCGCGAGGCGGCGAGTTTCGCCCACGTGCGCCGTGGTCTGCAGGTGGCTCTTGAGCGCGACCCGGCCATTTGCCGCGAGAAGCTGGTGGGGGCGCTGGCGCCCGATCGTGTGTGCGACCTGGTGTGGGAGACCATGGTGGACGCCGCTCGCCATAAAAAGCCCCTCGATGAGACGCTGTTCGCCTTGCTGCGCGACGCGCTGTACGCATAGAGCGCCCATCCTAGCGCTTGCGAATGACTTCGGTGTCCCGTAATAGGGCCTACGAAAGATTTTTCCTATGCTAAGCTTCTCCGAAACAAGAACAAATGTTTGTAGAAAGGGGAAGCCATGGAGGCGAGAAAGTCAGCACTCTCGTCTGCTGCGGCTGGGGGTGAGCGTCGTTCCTCCTTTGAGCAGCGGGTGCGTCAAGCGGTGGCCAGCTTGCAGGCTGAGGGGAAAGTGCCATCGTTCTACCAAGTGGCTCGGCGGGCGAATGTGGCCCGCAGCACACTCTATCGCAATGCTGCGCTTCGCGATATCGTGCGTCGGGGTCGGGATGAGGCGTCGCCATCTGTCGTTGTGTGCGATCGTCCTGCTGCAACGGGCGATCCGCCGGCGGAGGCTGGTGGGCTGCAATGTGGTGCTGATCTGCAGGCAGATGCGGCAGCACTACGGCAGGCGTTAGCCGGCGTGCGGGCCGAACGCGACGCGCTGGCGCGTGAGCTGTCTGAGATTCGGAGCAGAGGAGGTGCCTCTCTCTTTGTCTACGGCGTGTGCCATTTGGATGATGCCGCCTGATCGGGCTATTGCTTAAGCGCTGGCGATATCAAAGTACGTGTTGCAGAACACGTTCAGGTTCAAGCTGTTCATCAGGTGCTTTAGAGCGGCCTGGGCTTTCACGGAGTTGCCGGCATCATCGAGCGGTGGCGCGAAAGCGCATACGCCGAAGAGTCCCGGCATGACACCGATGACAGCGCCGCCCACGCCGGTTTTCGCAGGCAGGCCGGTGGTGTACAGCCAGTCGCCCGAGTGCTCGTAGAAGCCGACGGCACTCATAAGCGCTGTCACTTTAGGGGCAAGATCGGCGGCGAACACGCGTTGCTTCGTGATGGGGTTCATACCATCGGCGGCAATGGTTGCAGCCGATATGGCCAGCTGCTCGGCCGTCACGCCGAGCGAGCACTGGCGCGTGTACAGATCGAGCGACATCTCGGGATCGTCGTAGAGGCGGTTGTACTCGCGTAGCAGCCATGCGATGGAACGGTTCTCGAAGTTGGTGGCCGACTCCGACTGGTATAGCTCGTCTATGAGCTGGGGCTCGCTGCCCAGCAGGGCGGTCATGTTGTTGAAAATGGCCTCCCACTTCTTGTCGGCCTCGCCGTGGGGCTCAACGAGCGAGCACGCCGCAATGGCGCCAGCGTTCACGAGCGGGGTGGAGGGCCGGTCGTTCTCCAGCAGAATGGCGAAGATGGAGTTGAAGGGCAGTCCCGTGGCGTCGGCCCCGATGTCGCTCAGCACCGTTTGCGCCCCGTGCTGCTTCAACGCGAGGATGGCCGTGTGCACCTTCGACACCGATTCGATGCCGAGCCGGTAGTCGGTGTCGCCCACGGAAATGAGGCGCCCGTCGGGCAGGCACAGGCTGATGCCGAACAGATCGGGGTTGATGTTCGCCAGATAGGGAATGTAATGTGCATTCTGGCCGCCCTTTACGTCTTTACAGGCGTTGTATGCGTCATGGACGGCGCTGCTGATCTGGTCGAATGTCAGCTTGGTAATCATGGGATCTCCTTCGGGGCGCGAACAATCCCATAGTACGCCGCTTCTGCCGCCACCTACGACACGTCCCCGCCCCGTTGGCAAACTGTGGGAAGAGGTATTTCGAGGGTGGGAGCGCTGGCTGCACCTTATTGTCGGTCGAAGTAGTCGCGGTCGGTGAGATAGTAGGTGCGGATGTAACCGGCGGGGGATACCACGACGAATTCCCCGGTGCGTTCCAGGAAGTGGAGGTCGTCGCCGTCCTCGGCTTGCAGCTTGTGCAGGGCTTCTGGGCTGGCGATGACGGCGTTGGCTGCGGCGAGGTACTCGTCGGCGGTCGCACACCCGGTTTCCCAGCCGTGCTTTTCGAAGTGCTGTTGCAACTTCTCGTCAGTGCGGAAGGTGAGGTGCGAGCTCGCTTCAGCGGCGGCCTCGTTGGAGGGGAAGCCGTCCATGCCGTCGGTCGCGACGGCAGTGCATCCCGGTAGCCACGGCAACGCGGCCAACGCGATGGCAAGAATGATCGTCGATATGCGACGGGCGGTTGGCGCGCCTGTGCCTGGCGATTGCAACCACGCGTGCGTCTTGCTGTCTGATTGTTGCCGGCTGCCAAATGCTTCGGTGCGGCTTCCGCCTCGCCATTCCATGAACTGCTCCTTCTGCGGTTTTGCCCTCGACTCTATCAAATGCTGCGGCTGCATGAGGCGAAACGCTCCAGCTGTTCTACAATGGCTACCGACTGATGGGTTTAACCGGAAGGTTTTTATGAGCGATATCCAGGGCGTGCTGTTCGACGAGGACGGCACGCTGATTGACACGTACGACATTATCCTCGCCTCCATGCGCTACACCATTAACGACGTGCTGGGGCGCGATCTGCCCGATGAGGCCCTTATGGCGGGGGTGGGCACGCCCCTGTACGACCAGATGCTCAGCTTTGCGGAAGGTGACGAGGCTTTGGCCGAGCACCTGCTGAGCACGTACCGCGAGCACAACGTGGCCGTGCATGATGCCAGTGTGCGGGCTTTTCCCGATACGCGCGCGGCGTTGGAGCGGCTGCGGGGCGCGGGCGTTCCCATGGGGGTCGTTACCTCGAAGCGCCACGCGCTCGCCCAGCGCGGGCTGGATATGAGCGGCATCGCCGAGTTCTTCGACGTGCTCATCGCGCCCGACGACTGGCCCGAGCACAAGCCGGCGCCCGGTCCCATCCTGCGGGCCTGCGAGCTTATGGGGCTCGATGCGTCCCGCTGTTTGTATGTGGGCGACAGCCCCTTCGATATGCAGGCTGGTAACGCCGCCGGCTGTACTACGGTGGCCGCGCTCTGGGGCATGTTCCCGCGTGAGGCCCTTGCCGCCGAGAACTCCACGATGGCGTGCGACTCGCTCAGCGAGATGGTGGAGCGCCTGGCACTTTGCGAGTGCGGTTAGGTGCGGCACGCGGTTTTTTCGAAAAAGTTCTTGCTCGTGACGCAGCGTCGTGTTGTAGAAACGAGGGAGAAAGGAGGTGCCACCATGGCCGAGAAGAACGAAACAACGACCCGCTACACCACCGGCGAGCTGGCCGAGGCGTGCGGAACGACGGTGCGAACCGTGCAATACTACGATGGCAAGGGGCTGCTCTCGCCCTCGGACTACTCCGAGGGCGGTCGGCGGCTCTATGCTGCCGACGATGTGAGGCAGCTCCACTTCATTCTCATGTTGAAGGCGCTGGGGCTTTCCCTTGCGCAGGTTAAGGGCGTTCTCGAAAGCCCGCATCGTCACGTTATCCTAGGCGATTTGTTGGACGAGAGCGCGCGGTCGCTGCGCGAAGAGGCCGAAGAGCTCCAAAGTCGGTTGCGCGCCATTGAGGCGATGGGCGATGACATCAAGCGCTACGGCGCTCTGACGGCAACAAGCAAGCTCGCCATGGTGAGACGAATGGAAGACAAGCGAGCGGAAAGGCGTTGGCATGCGGTGATGATCCTCGTGGGCATCCTCATGGATGTGGCGTGGATCGGCACCCTGGTGATCGGCATACTCACGGGCGTGTGGTGGCCGTTCCCCATCGCGCTGGTGGCGGTGGCGGCTGCCGGCTTTTGGCTGGTCGTTCACTTCAACGACCATACGACCTACCTGTGCCCGGCGTGCCGGGCCGATTTCCGGCCGAATCTGGGCGCGTTCTTCGTGGCGTGCCACACCCCCACCACGCGCAAGCTTACGTGCCCGTGCTGCGGTGAGAAGAACTGGTGCGTCGAACGCTTCCATGCCGAGCCGCTTGCCATCGGCCGCGGCGAATGCATGCCCGGCACCTGCACCCACGGCATGTGCTCGGTGAACGAGGGAGGTGCGCAATGAGCCAGCTGAGAACGTTTCTGGCCGCCCATCGGGTGGGCACCTTCTGCGTTGTGACCTTCGCGCTTACCTGGGCGTTCTGGTTTGCGGCGGTGTACCCTGCGGCGATTCCGCTGCTTCAGGCCGGGCAGAACCCCTTGAGCGGCTCGGCGGTGACGCTGTTCGTTGGCGCGGGCATGTTCTTTCCGGCCATTGGCGTTGTGCTGACGCGCCTGCTGACAGGGGAGGGCTTCCGCGGCGCGTGGGTGCGTCCGCGCGAGTTCCGGCGCACGTGGAAGTACTGGGTCGCGGGGTGGTTCGGTCCGATGCTGCTGGTGGCTTTGGGCGCCGTCGTATTCTTCCTCATCTTCCCGAGCGACTTCGACCCGTCGTGCCCGCTGGTCCTCGAGGCGATCAATGCGCAGCTTGCGGCTGCCGGTCAGCCGCCCATGGATGAGGCGCAGGCGCAGGCCCTTATGGGGATGCAGCTGGCGCTCGTGCTCGTCTGCCCGTTGCTGAACGCGGCTACGTGCTTCGGAGAGGAATGGGGCTGGCGCGGTTATTTGCTCCCGCATCTGATGGAGCGTCATTCCGCGACGTGGGCCATCGTTGCCGTGGGCGTTACCTGGGGCCTGTGGCACGCGCCCATCACGGTGCTCGGGCACAACTACGGGCTCGACTATCCGGGGTGGCCGGTTGTGGGCATTCTCGCGATGATCTGCTTCTGCACGGCGCTCAGCGCGCTCTTCGGCTGGCTTACCCTGCGCTCGGGCAGTTGCCTGCCGGCCACGTTTGCGCACGGAGCCCTGAACGGCTGCGTCTCCGCGCCGGCGCTCTTCATGGCAGTGGCGCCGAATCCCTTCGTTGGCCCTCTGTGCACCGGCATTATCGGCGGTGTCGGCCTCATCGTGGCGGCTATCCTGTGCGTCGTTTCCCTGCGAAGGAATCCGTCGAGGTTCCTGGCGAACGGTGGGCGACAGTAGCGCGCGGCTGGTTTTCGGGCTGCAATAGGGGCCGGGTGCGGCGGCGTTCGTCGCTGCACCCGGCCCTTCTGTTGGGGGCGCGGCGAGTTGCGGCGAAGTGGCTGGCCCCTGTCGCAACCGTCACGCAAGGCGCATGTGCAGGATGGGGAAGGGGTCTCCCATGCCGTCGGTTTCCGAACGATTGAACGTGCGGAAACCGTAGTGCTCGTAGAAGCCGACGGCCTGGTTGTTCTGCTCGTTCACATCCACCTGCGTGGCGCCAAGCTCGTTTGTGGCGTAGCCGAGAAGGCGCGTCCCCAGCCCTTGTCCGCGAAGGGCTGGATCGATGAACAGCATCTCTACCATGGCGCCATCGACGCCGAGGAAGCCCGCAACCGCGTCAGCGTCGTCCCGGCAAACAACCAGGTGCGCGACGGACGTAATCGCGTCCGGCACATAGCCCGCGATGCGCTCGATGTCATCCGGTGCAAGGAACGTATGCGTCGCCTCCACCGACGCCCGCCAGCATGCCGCCAGCTCAGTGAGCAGGCCAGCATTCTCGCCAAGCTCGACTTCCTCAATACGAAATGCCATGATGTCTCTTCCGTTCGCGTTGAAACTTTGAGGACTATAGCATACCGTGCGGCAGCGGGTTGAAAGCGTATTCTCGAGCTACTTCTGCCAGTGCTTCAGGTGGGGGACGATGACGCCCATGAACGAGATGGCCTCTTCCCGCGACATACCGGTGGCCTCCATGAGGAAGGGGGTCGTTTTCTCGATGAGCTCGTCTTCGTTCTGGTACGCGAACTGGCCGTCGTCGTAGCACCACTTGCAGTACGCCGCGTTCTCCGCGCCGTCGGCATCGGTGCCGTGGGGCATGTTGGGCACGGTGAAGGGGGTGCCGCAGCACTGACACAGCTGGGTTACGTCGATGTCGAAAAGCTGGATGACGGGGATGTCCAGCACGGTCGCGATCAGCTTGCGCATGTCCACGGACGGCTCGGTCTCGCCGTTTTCCCAGCGCGACACCGCCTGGCGTGTGACATAGAGTTTTCCGGCCAGGTCCTGTTGGGTCATTCCGCGCTGCTCCCGCGCTTCGGCAAGGGTCTCTTTGAACGGCATGGTCGCCTCTTTTCTCTTGGTTTCTAAGCTGGTTTTATTCTGGCTACGCGGCCGTCCTCTTTCAAGCAACGTTCTGTTGCGTCGGCTAACGACAAACGCGCCAGACTCCCGAACGTGGGCTGCCCTCCCTTACGAGGGCTCCTTCTTCCTTCAGGTCGGCAACTATGCGCTCGACGCTCCTCTTCGGACGACCGAGATGGTCTGCCAACTGAGTTATGTTTCCTGCCGGATGCTCGGAGAAGAAGGCGAGGGTTCGAGCCTTTGCCTGCTCCTGTTCGCTCACTGGCCTGGCAAAGGGGAGCATCGCTTCTTTAATCGCCTCGAGCATGAACTCCACGAACGCCCCACTGGTTCCGGTTGCGTCTCCTTCTGCCAGCGTCTCGAAATACCTGGACTGATGCTCTCTGATGGCGCTTTCGACGGGGAGCCAAGCCAGCACGGGTCTCCACCGCGCGAGCAGCAGAGTGTGCCAGAGCCGTCCCGTTCTGCCGTTTCCGTCGGCGAAGGGGTGGCAGAACTCGAATTCAAAATGGAATACGCAAGAGGCGAGGAGCGGATGCATGGTTGTGGTCTTGAGCCAGTCGAAGAGATTCGACATCACCTCGGGAACGTATGTTGCCGGTGTGCCTGCATGGATGAGCCTTTCGCCGTCAAAGACGCCGACATTGCCCGAACGGAAGCGGCCCGCTTCGGGAGCGAGGCCCTCCATCATCATGCGATGGGCTTTGAGAAGGTCGTCGAGGGAAGTGGGGTCAAGGTCGGGGATAAGATCATAGGCTCGTTTCGCGTTTTCAACTTCAAGGATATCGTGCCTGTCTCCCAAGACACGTTTGCCGTCGAGAATGGCAGTCACGGCCTTTGCGTCGAGTCCGTTTCCCTCGATAAGGAGTGAGGAGTGAATGGTTTTGATCCTGAGTTCGCGATGAAGCACGGGGCTTTTCGCTAACGGCGCTTCCGGGGACAGCATGCCGACGAGCTCGGCGATTTCCATAGAAAGAGAGTCGATGCGGTCGTTGCGCTCAAAGGGCGGTTCGTAGGCCATAGCTGCTCCTCTCCTTTTTACCGCCACAATTTTACCGTCATTGGCGGTAAAAAGATAGTTAGATTGCAACGTCGTAGCAAGCGAGCTCTCGCTCGATGAGGGTGTTCGCTACTTCCAGTGCGTCGATCCTGCGGGCGGCGAGCGTGATCTGGGGCTTCAGTCTGTCGGCGGTTTACTTGGCGGTGAGCGAGGTATGGGTCTCCCGAAGTTTGTGGAGCAGCGAATCGATCTGCCGCTTGGCCTCAGCCAGTTCTTCACGGGTGTACTGCATGGGGCTCCTCTCCATTAAAGCGTTTTCTTCATCCGGTAATTCGTCAGCGAGATGCTGTTTTGGGCCTCTTCGTAGTCCTCGTCGATGAGGCGGAATGGCAGATTATACTTCTGGCATTCAGAAAGAATACGCTCGAGACTTTCCGGTCGACGAGCCCCCCTTGAAGCGGCGCCGCTTTATGAAAGGGTGTCGGTGCCGTAGAGGCGGATTGCGTTGCCGTCGGACTCGTGCGCGTCGCCCAGGTATTCCCAGTCGCATTTCTCGTAGAAGCCCACCAGGTCGGTAACCAGGTACAGGCGCTCGTGGCCCATGGCAGCTGCCTCGGCGCGGACGTGGTTGAGCAGGTGCCGCGCGAGACCGTGGCGTCGGTGCTCCTCTTCCACGTACAGAGCGCAGAGGTTGGGGGCGAGGTCGGGCCGGTCGTGGAAGTCGTTCTCGATGATGCCGCAGCCGGCGATGATGGAGCCTGCGGGGTCGTTGTCCGCGCGCACAACGTACCACTGGGGCACGTCGCCGTCGGCCTGGGCACTTTCCTGCATACTCTCCCGGTAAGCTTCCTCGGGGATGCTCCACTTTTCGGAGAACCACGCGGCTGCTTCATTTGTCATATCGGAATGTTCCGCCAGCTGCCAAATACGCCAGGGCGCGCTTGTGCCCGGGTTTGCGTCCGAGTAATAGCTGATGTTGGTCGCTACGGCGTCAAGCGCCGCCAAAGCATCTCGCCAATTGACTGGTTCTGCAAATGGGTTCGACAGCTGGTAGCGGCGCCATGCGTCGGCCATCTCCGCGCTCTTCTGCAAAAGGGTGAATACGCGCTCGAAATCATTGATCGTCGTCGCACTTTTGCGTACGGCTCTGGTTGCTTCGAGTGCGGAACCGAGAAGAACGTAATTTATTTCGCGTCCTGATGCTCTTAGCGCCCAAATATCGTAGAAGTCTCGCATCCTCGTATTTTGGGTAGCGAGCGACAGAATTGTTTCCAGCTTCTCGCTTAGGAACGTTTCGTCATTGTAAGAGCGAAGACTGATGGACCTGTCCTCGAACATGAGCCGATACGCATGTTCAACGGCATCAGGGGTAATGGCATCGCCCGTTGATACGTCAATCTTGAATGTTGTCTTGGTGCGTTCAATAGAGGCCGTCATAGGAATGCGGATCCCTCCGTATTCAGAGTCCTCCATAATTTCCGTCGCGTCGCCTGGCTCAAACGTGAAACCGTCGCCAATGTCGATGCTCGAGATTTCGTTGATAATGCGTGTAACGTTTTCGAGGTTCATGGCATGACCGCGCATTGTGGCATCGATATCGCGGGTCATACGTTCCTCTACACCAACTATGGACGAAAGGAGCATGCCGCCTTTCAGGATGAAATCGTTCTTGTAGGGCGAAACCGAAAGGCGCTCAAGTAAACGCTCCATAGCGAAATGGCGGAGGAGCATCTGCGCCTTTGCACTGTCGCCTTTGGCTCGGTTGCGGATGAGGTCTTTGATTCTCCTGGATCCTGCGATCATAACGCTACCTCCATCACCTCGCGCACACGCGATTCCATGTTCATCGTCTTGGCGTATTCAGACAGGCGCGTCATATTTTTGTTCTTTGAGCGGACGTAGCTTCGGATTGCTTGCCGGAAAACCGCCGAATCTGTGCTCGTGCGTCTTCGGATAAGGTCGCAAATAGTACGTTCCCTGTCGTAGGCTTGCACGGTGCCCCCGCTGGGCGTCTGCGCCTCAGCGACGCCTAGGCTGTACCACTCCGGCTTGACGTAATGAACTCGAATGCCCTGGTCTTTGAGGGGGGTTGCGTTATAGTTGGAATCGACCGTCACGGATAGGGGCATAGGTTCGTGGTCTGTCATGTCGTGGAGGTAGAGGGCCGAATCGTGCGAGAAGATGGCCTTCGGAAAACGTTTCTGAAGAAGCACCATTTCGTCTGCGAACATGCTCGGGTCGGCGTATACCCCTCGGGATATCCGCTCGAGCCCCCGCCTTTGAACATAGTCGGAGAAGGCGGGTCGCGTAGCGCCAGCAGCTTGCGCGTCACCTGAGGTAATGACCCCTGCATTGGCGCTAAGGATATGGTCGAGTTCTCTGTCGTATTTAGTAATCATTTTACAATCACGCTGAAATGATACTATATTATCAGTGCGATTGTAAAATGATTTTGCGCTTTGGCGGGGATGAGCTTATCCTACCTGCAGCGCTTTGTTGAATGCTGGCTCGTAAAGCGAGCGGGTGAACTCCTCCAGCAGCGCGTTTACCGCATCGGGCTTGTCGGTGTTCGCGTTATGGCCGGCTCCTTCTATCCAGTGCAGGGGCACCCCGGTTTTCTGGGACCACGTCCGGTTGTAGCGCTTGGCCGAGCCGGCCTGGTCCTTCTCGCCGCAGATGAGGAGCATCGGGCACGGCACGTGGTATGTACAATTGGGGGCTATCGCGCCGGCGAGGGCCGCGTAGCCGTGGGCGGCCAGCTCGCAGTATTCCCGCTTTCCGTAATCGTCCATCATAGTGGCCATGAGCGCTCTGCCGTAGTCGGTGGTGGCGCAACCGCTCGAGCCGAGGCGCTTGAGCGTATTCCAAGGAATCGACAGGTACATGAGCTTCGTGTGCCTTAGGAAAAAGAGCTCCCAGCCCCGGTAATAGCTGAAATCCAAGGGGCAGGAATCGATAGACGCGAAGCCCGCGACGTCGTCTGGAAAGAGTCGCAGGTAGGCTTGCGCGACGTAACCGCCCATGGACTGGCCGACCAGGATGGGGCGATTCGCGCCTTCGCGCTTCAGAATCTCGTGGAGCCAGCCGGCCAGGTCGTCGAGCGTCCAGTTAAGCGCGAAGGGGCGCGATGCTCCGTGGGAGGGCGGATCCCAAGCGAGCATGTTCGCCCGACCCGCGAAATGCTCTAGCTGTCGTTCGAAGAGTCGATGGTCGGCCGTCAGCCCCGGTAGGAAAACGAGCCAGGGACGGTCGGCGACAATCTCGCGCGAGACCCAGTAGGCTATGGCGCCAGAGGGCGTTTGAAGTTGCCGCTCGCTCAGATTCAAATCGTCCATCGGTCTCTCCTTCGGCTGCTGCTGGGGCTGTCGGGTCTATCGGAAGAACGGGCCATCCGAAAGGTCTGACCCGACTCGTTTGCCATCACGTTGAAGTAGCACTATACCATCAGCGCAGTGGTGAGTGCTTGGGAACGAAATGGGCGAAGTTATCGCAAGTGCTTTATACTAGTACCCAAAATGGGTACAATATGGGTACTAAAATAAGGAGGTGCCCTATGGCGACGGCTGCGGTGGCCAGGCGAGCAGAAATTAAGACGCGTACGTCTGACGAAGTGAAGCGAGATGCGACTGAGGTGTACGCCCGGTGGGGCCTCAGTCTCAACGACGCGATAAACACCTTCCTCATCAAGTCGATTGAGGTCGGCGGTCTGCCGTTCGAACTGCGTCCAGAGGTGCCGTCGTACGATGCCGTCGCCTCGGTGGCCTATAGGGCGCCTTTGAACGCGGAAGGTATCGCTGTGCTGCCAGCGGAATGGGATGACGATGAGTGACAAGGGTCCTCAGCCGTGGGAGGTGTGGCACGCGCGCTTCGACTTTTCCGAGGGTCGCGGATATAAGTTTCGTCCGGTCATCGTATTGGCGATGCGGCCCGACGGGACGCTTGTGGCGATGGTGACGAGCGCGACTAACAAGCTCTCCCTAGAGCATGATTACCTCATACAAGAATGGGAGGCAGCAGGCCTTGCTAAGCCCTCCATCGCTCGGCTCGACCGCATTGCCGAAATTCCTGCTGGTTATCTAGGCACGGCGGGTCGTATCGGATGTCTTGCTGCAGTTGACATCGCTTCCATCAGGACGATACTTACCGATATGACCCATTAAGGGAGCGATTCCATGATGTGGGCGGCGAATGCTCTCGGGTCGTCGACGCTCACGCCGATGGTGCGCACGCGCTTCGTTCCGCTCAGCGTCCGTACCTCAACAGGTCGCTTCGTTATGATCCACGCATCCGGCCGATAGAATGTTCCGTAGTTGAGGCGGTCGGATTCCGCGATGCCTTCGGAGCCGTCGTTGGAAAAAGCAATGCTCTCGATAGTGGAAAGCAGAACGACAGCTTCCATCTGTATACCGCATTCCAATCGCACGGCGTTCGCTCCGACGCAGGTGGGCCTCGTTGCTCTGGCTCGGGCGTCTCCGACGAGCCAGACTGCCGCGTAAGGGGAGAGCGCCGTCGCGGCCTCGGCCGCCCCTGCGCTCCACTGGGTCAGCAACAGATGGACCGCTACGATCTTCATAAGATGCGCGTTTTAAATTGGGGCGCACATTTTTGGGTGCGTCGACGTTAAACGTTGTAGGAGGTGAGAGAGCGGTTGAAACAGAGCAAGTCAACGGACGCGGAGGGCTGCGGGCGTGTCCTTCTGTCGAACCCGGATCAGCTAGCGCGGTTCGCAGAAGAGCACTATGACGAGATTTTCCGCTATTGCGCCCGGCGCCTGCCCACAGCAGAGGACGCTAAAGATGCCACGCAGGAGGTGTTTCTTCGCCTGGCGAAGTCCCGTGCCGCCTACGACTCTCGGGAAAAGCCGCTTGCTTACCTCTACACCTGCGCGAGGAACGTGTGCATCGACATCATGAGGCGTGCGAGACCGGTCAGCATGCTGAGCGATGCCGACGCCGAGCTCATTCCCGATCCTGTGCAGAACGGCATCCACGAGGATCTGCTCCTGGCGGACGTGTTGTCGCGCTTGCCCGCGGACGAGCGCGAGGTGCTGGAGTTGCGTTACGGGCAAGACCTCAAGGTGGCGGATGTTGCCGCAATTGTCGGCAAATCACGGTTCGCGCTTCGCCGTATCGAACGCCGTGCCCTCGAAAGACTCAGGGAGATGATGGAAGATGATCGATAAGAACGCCGCGCTGAAGGAGAGCCTGCGAGCCCATTACAAGAGCACCGCCGCTCCCGTTGACAGGGCGGAGAAGGCTCGCGTCACGGCCATGGTTCGGGATGAGGCCGCCCGATGCCCGTTGGGCGTGCCGCTGGACGGGGCGCCGTTCTGGCGTTTCATTGTCGGACAACTCCGCTTCGTCAACCCCATTGCCTGGACGATGCAGGTTGCGCTGCTCGCTGTAATGCTGGCGGTCGCGGGGGTCTTCCGTGCGAGTTCGTCCAGCATGCTGGTCGTGATGGCGGCAGCTGTCCTTTCCGTAGCCTTCGCCGTGCCGTCCGTGTTCAAGAGCTTCGAGCACGATGTCGCGGAGCTGGAGGCGTCGTGCCGTCATGATTCCACGCAAGTGCTCGCAAGCAGGCTCGTCCTTTTCGGGCTCGCCGACGTGCTTTGGATGTCGGCGGCGGTTTGGCTGGTTCCGGCGCTGGCTGGAGAGGAGCCGTTCAGGATCTTCCTCTATGCCGCGACGCCGTTCTTCGCTTTCTGTGCTATCTGCTTCCATCTGTCGCGCATGACGCGCGGGCGCTGCGCCAAGGCCTGTGCCGTGGCGGCGGCCTGCGCCATAGCGGTGCTGTGGGGGTCCGGTGCTGTCGCGCCGCATTGGTACGCCGAGGCGTCCATGGCGGTGTGGACCTTGGCTTTGGTCGCGGCTCTTGTCCTGGCCATCCACGAGGCGAGAAGGCTCGTCCTCCAGGTGACGCAAGACGGCGCCTCCCCGCTGCCGGCTCCCGTGCTGTTGTGAGGCACGCCTCGATTCAGCGGAATCGTCGTTTTCAAAAGAAGGAAGGAATATATCCATGGAACTCAAACTCGACCGGCTCACCAAGCAGTTCGGTGCCGCCATTGCGGTCGACCGGGTGAGCGCGGCCTTCTCTCCGGGAGTCTACGGGCTTCTGGGGGCCAATGGCGCGGGGAAGACCACGCTCATGCGCATGATATGCGACGTGCTGCAGCCCACCTCGGGAAGCGTGATTTGGAACGGAGGCCCCATCGAGCGACTCGGGGCGGACTACCGGGCGCTTCTCGGCTATCTTCCTCAGGACTTCGGGTACTACCCGGATTTCACCGCCCTCGACTTCATGCTGTACCTTTCCGCCCTCAAGGGGATCGACGGACGTATGGCGAAGCGGCGGTCGATGGAACTTCTCGACATGGTGGGGCTGGCGGATGTGTGCAAGCGCAAGATCCGCACGTACTCGGGAGGCATGAAGCAGCGCCTCGGCATTGCCCAGGCGGTCATCAACGACCCGAAGGTGCTCGTGCTGGACGAGCCCACTGCCGGCCTGGACCCCAAGGAGCGTGTGCGCTTTCGCAACATCATCTCCTCTTTCGCGCAGGATAAGATCGTCATTCTCTCCACCCATATCGTTTCCGATGTGGAGTACATCGCCGACGAGATTCTCATGATGCGCGCCGGATCCATCGTGATGACGGGCACGGTTGCGCAGATCGTTGCCGATATTCGCGGAACCGTCTGGGAGTGCAGCGTGTCCCCGCAGGAGGCGAGCGCCATGGCCGCGTCCATGAATGTGGGCAACCTCCATTACGACCGAGGCGGTATGACGGTGGTGCGACTGGTGTCGGACACGTGCCCCCATCCTCAGGCCCGCCTTGTGGAGCCGACTCTGGAGGATGTGTACCTGCACTTGTTCAACGAGCAATTCGGCGATGCCTCTGACGAGAGGGGAGCGTACCATGGGTAGCCTGATTCGATTCGAGATAAAGAAGATATGTTCCAGGCGGGTCGTGCGGGTGTCCCTCGGCTTCATCCTCGTCATGCTGTGCGTCATTCTGGGGTTCAACATCGTCTCTCAGTACACGCTGAATCCCGACAGAGTGGGCGAGGAATGCGAGGGCGTAGCCGCCATCTCCCAGATAAGAGCGGATGCCGAGGCGCTTGCCGGACCCATCACCGACGAGAGGGCGGCCGAGGTCTTGCGCGCGTACAAGTCGTTCATAGACGACGAGGGCGAGATAAAGGACGAGTATCGGTACGACCGCGACGTTCCGGGCGACAAAGCGGAAGAGTATTGGAGGTTCCATGCGACCCACGGCGCATACCTGTCCTTGTTAGTTCGCCCCTGGATGGTCGGCTACCAGATGCCCGCGTCGGTTGCGGCCACCATCGACGATTCCGTGTCGGTCGATCTCTACGGGCAGATTCGCGCGAAGATCGCTTCGCAGCTGGGAGCTACGGGCGGTGCTTTCACCTACTCTGAGGCTGAGAAGAGCTTTTGGGAAGATAAAGAAAGCGGCGTCTCAGCGCCCGTGGAATACGGGTATGCGGGCGGTTGGATGGACTTCCTCGATCTGGTTCAGTTCCTCGTGTTCGCGCTTCTTGCTGTGGTAATCGCATGTGCGCCGGTGTTCAACGTCGAGTATCGGGAGAAAACCGACGCCGTGCTCCTCTCGACGAAGTTCGGGAAAGCGCGGCTGGGCTACGCCAAGGTGTTGGCCGCCCTCATTGTTTCGAGTGCGCTCTACTGGCTTGCGGCGCTTCTCCTGCTCGTCGTGCCGCTTGTCTTCTTCGGCGCAGATGGCGCGGGGCTTCACCTGCAGATTATCAACTTGACCTATACGTACAACCTGACCCTTCTAGAGGCGTCGCTCGTGTGCTGCCTCGTGGGGTACCTTGCCATGCTCGGGCTCCTAGGATTGACGCTTGCGCTCTCGTCCCGCGTACGCTCCTCCATGGGCATTCTGGCCGCCGGCGTGGCAACCATCATAATCCCGGCGTTCGTGCCGAACCTTTACAACAACGTTGCGAACCACGTGATGTTCCTGTTCCCCTACAACGCCCTGAACCCGTACAACCTCTTTGATATGGTGTCCTACGCCATCGGGCCAGTTGTTGTCGAGCTTCCCGTCGTGGCTTGCGTGCTGTATGCGTTGCTGTTTGCCGCGGGGTCGTTGCTCGCCGCCCGGAGCTTCAGCAGGCACCAGGTAGCCTAAGCGTGATTCTTTCTTCTCGTCGATGGCAACAAGCCGAGCTGTTCGCTTGTTGCCATCGTAGGACGGCTGCGGCGATATTCCCACGTAAATGCGAGCAGGATGCCCATGACGGATTTGCAGGGGCGAGAAACTGCGCGGGTTGTCTATTCGTTTTCTTCGACTGGGGTGACGGTGGGGTTGCCACACGAGTCGACAAGGACGGTCAGGCCGGTGCAAGTGTGATTTCATCGAGGGGAATATGCTTGTAAAGTATTCCGTCATCAGCTTTCACGTCGCAGCTCGGGCAAACACCGAACAAGGCTCCGCCGCCTCTTGCGTCTATGACAAAAATGCTACCAAGGATTTGTGATCCTTCGAATTCGAATCGCACCCTATCGCCCACTACTGGCATGGTTTTCTCTACCTCCATACCAAACCCCCTATTCCAGTGACCTTTCGTGCGCGTGCCGCATATGGCTTTCCTGAAAGGAGTGTTGCGGCTCAAAATGAAAGTGCCGGGGGACACCCCCGGCCACTTGGTAGAAGCAAAAGCCTCCGATAGCTTTATATCACGAAAGCTATCGGAGCTCAATTAATGGCGCTGACCTACTTCCACTCGATGGTGGGAGCGACGGGTAGTTGTCCGAACGGAGTCATGTCGTATCACCTCGTTATAGGATGTCCGACCAACGACAAACACTCCCAGTACCATTTTGAGCCCACTCGTTTTGCGATCTCTGCTCTTAGCACGAGGGAGTAAATCGAAAAACTGTAAAAATCCTACCTGAACAGCCGAAACTCTCTGCAATGTCACCTGATGTTGCCCGTTGACGATGATTACGAGTGATATTCAGACGATGGCTCAGACCGTCTGGGATAGCACGAATAAATTACCGATCCAATACCATGAGCTGCTCGGACCCATCAGCTCCGTCACCAACTATGCGGAAATCCTTTTTCGTTGCAGTGGCGCCGTTGCCTCCTTGCTTAGGGCTAGAGGATTGCTTCGCCCAGATACTTGTCATGTGGCTGGATGAGGCACTTGTCGATGCGCTTCCAGAAGGTCTCGTAAAGGTCTTTCTGGGCCGCACCGTAATCCTCTTTGGACTCGAACTCCCAGAAGAGAATGTATTTCGCGCACTTCACGATACGAGTGAGCTCAACCGGAGGCAGGCCTTCCCTAATCTGCTTCATGTCAATCTTGTATCCGCGCTTCATGAGACGCAGCTGCAAGAGCCCCGGCCTTTCTTCCAAGAACGGCTTCGCCTCGTTCATGATGGACTCGAATTCCTCCACCTTGTCGGGCTTCACCTGATATATGCACGCCTCTGAGAATGGCATAAAAGTCCCCTCTATTCAGCCAATTCTGTTAATACGACCAATCAAATCATTTCCCCAGACGATAGCATGTTCCAGATCAAGTACATCCAACCCCTCTGCGGCGGATGCATAGCCTATCTCCCAATCGGGGTAAACGACGATGCGAGGAGGCCATTCCTGCTTCCCCCTGTATGCGAACAGCCTGACGCAAAGGGGCCTGATGGCTGCCACATCCGGGGCGTCCTCTCGCATTATGATTTGGAGATCAACTAGGTCATGTACGCGATCCGAGCCTTCCTCGGTCAGCGCATGGAGCTTTTGGGCCACCTGATGAGCGAGCTTCATGAACGGCATCGGATTAAGGGGAGGGAACCCTAGCGCAACGAACATCTGCGATACGTCTTCGGGTACCAGCATGTCTGGATCATCGGCATCGCCAATCTCGTTGTGTCCCACTTCAAGAGGGACCGTAATCCAGGACTTCCCGTTGTAGGAGAGTTTCACTTCGAAAGGCTGCATGACATATTGCGCAGGTACGCCCTTGGGCTTTGCCGGCTTGCCGGGCACGAGCTTTCCGGTGAAGCCGTTCCAGCCGGATACGAGCGCATCCTCAAGTCGGCCGACATAGTCATCGATATCGGATGCACGCGCTGTGTCCAGATCCCTTGAGAAGCGCGTCGCCCCGTCGCCGAATCTAAGCTTGAGCGAGCTTCCCCCTTTGACCGCCCCGTCGGGAAGGAGCTGCCCCACGATGGCGTTCGCCATGGTTCGGCGAATACGCACCGCCTCCTCGCTGTCTTTCGCGAGACGCTCGATGGCTATGTCGAGATTGCGTCTTGAGGTAGGTATGCTCATGAGAGCTCCTCTTTCAAACGTTGGTGCTCGGATTTGGTGATGAGGCCGCTTTGTCGGGCGGCATCCGCAGCATTGCGAAGTCGCTCGGCCATAACGCGACCACGGCAGTCGAGTATGGCCTCTGTCACGGTTTGGGAGGGGATTCCCTCGTAATGCGTCGTGTCCTTATCGGCGACGGTGACCGCTTCAACCCAAGGAGGCAGGATCTTCCTGATTCTCTTCGGTGTTCCGATGCTGAGTTTTCTCGGATTCGCGAATGCGAGGCCATGCATAGCAAGCACGGTCTCTCCGAGCAGAAAGCTATCGTCGCCGACCAAAGCCACTGCCTCAGCGTATGGGTCGAGCTCTGTAGGCGTATGCATGACGAGTTTGTAAACGCCTCTGCCCCTGCGTTCAAGGCGTCCTATCTCGACCCACCTGTTGAGCTCAGACTTGCTGATCCCTAACTCGCGAGCTTGCGCTGCGGTCACGATGCCGTAGTTGTCTGCAGCAACCTCATATATCTCATTAAAATGCTTCATGCCAAAAGGTTAGCACTTTTGTATACCTTTTGCCAGCAGCGAAAGTGTTGTCGAATCGCTGACTCAATATGAAAAAAGCGCCCTGTGCAGGGCGCTCGGATAGAGGTGTGCCGTTTCCGCTACTCCCACTCCACCGTCCCAACGGGTTTCGGGGTCAGGTCGTAGCAGACGCGGCAGATGCCGGGGATCTCGTGGGTGATGCGGTCGGTCATGCGCTTGAGCAGGGCCCAATCCAGTTCGGGCACCTCGGCGGTCATGACGTCCACGGTGTTGATGGCGCGGATGATGGCCGGCCACTCGTAGGCGCGCTCGCCGTCGCGCACGCCGGTGGCGCGCATATCGGGCACCACGGCGAAGTACTGCCAGGCGCCCACGTTCGCCGCTTCCATCTCCTCGCGCACGATGGCGTCGGCCTCGCGCAGCGCCTCCAGGCGGTCGCGGGTGATGGCGCCGAGGCAGCGCACGCCCAAGCCCGGGCCGGGGAAGGGCTGGCGCTCCACCATATTCTCGGGCAGACCCAGCTCGCGGCCAACGACGCGCACCTCGTCCTTGTACAGCAGCTTCACAGGCTCCACCAGGCCGAACTGCAGGTCCTCCGGCAGGCCGCCCACGTTGTGGTGCGCCTTCACGCCGTCTTTGGACTCCAGGATGTCGGGGTAGATGGTACCCTGGCCGAGAAAGTCCACCTCGTCGCCCACCTTGCGAGCCTCCTCCTCGAACACGCGGATGAACTCGCCGCCGATGATCTTGCGCTTGGTCTCGGGCTCGTCCACGCCGGCCAGCAGATCCAGGAAGCGGTCGGTGGCGTCCACATACACCAGGTTCGCGTCCATCTGGTTCTGGAACACGTCGATGACCTGTTCGGACTCGCCCTTGCGCATAAGCCCGTGGTTCACGTGCACGCACACGAGGTTCTTCCCGATGGCGCGAATCAGCAGCGCGGCCACCACCGACGAGTCCACGCCGCCGGACAGCGCCAGCAGTACCTTCTTATCGCCCACCTGCTCGCGAATGGCAGCTACCTGCTCGTCGATGAATGCCTGGGCGAGCTCGGGCGTGGTGATGCGCTCCATGTCGTCGGGGCGAACGTTCTCATCCATGGGGACCTCCTCGGGGGTCTGCGTCGGCTTTTCCGTTGAGGGGATTATAGCGAAAGACCGCTATGACGGGGGCGTGACAGGGCCGCAACAGAGAAGCAGAGCCCCTTGGCGGCGCGCACGTTCCATCCATAATGGAAAACATCATGGAAAGCGGAATCTTGAGCGGGCGACATGCGGAAGGGAGGCGTTCGTGGCGATACTGGAATTCGCGCTCGTGGTACTGGCCTGCGTGATCGGGTCGGCCACGCTGTGCCAGGTGGTGCCGCGCCTGTCGCTGCCGCTCGTGCAGATTGCGGTGGGCTGCGCGGTGGCGCTTATGGCGCCCGGCGTCCGCGAGGTGCACATCTCCTCCGAGTTGTTTCTGGTGCTGTTCATCGCGCCGCTGCTGTTCGACGAGGCCCGCTCCACCGACCCGCGGCAGCTGTGGGAGAACAAGGGAGCCATCCTGTCGCTGGCCGTGGGACTGGTGCTGGTCACGGTGCTCGTGGTGGGCTTCGTGCTGAACTGGTTCGTGCCCTCCATTCCGCTGGCGGCCGCCTTCGCCTGCGCCGCTGCCCTGGCCCCTACCGATGCGGCGGCCGTGGGCGCGCTCGCCTCGTCGGTGAGTCTGAAGAAGCGCCAGTCCACGCTGCTCTCGGGCGAGTCGCTCATCAACGACGCATCGGGCGTGGTGGCCTTCCAGTTCGCCAGCGCGGCGGCGCTCACGGGCACTTTTTCAGCGTTGGATGCGGGCGGCGAGTTTTTGCGGCTGTTCTTCGGCGGCATTGCCGTGGGCGCGGCGCTCGGGCTGGCGGGACGCCTCTCGGTGCGCCTGCTGCGGCGCGGCGGCTACGAGAACACCACCACCAACGTGCTCTACGAGGTGTTCTCGCCCTTCTTCGTGTTCCTGTTCGGGGAATGGCTCGGCACCTCCGGCATTCTGGCTGTGGTGGCCGCCGGGCTCGTCATGGCCGAGCGCCAGCAGCGGCTCACGTCCGCCTCGGCGGCCCAGCGCCAGCTGGTGTCCAACGGGTTCTGGCGCATCATCGTGTTCCTCATCAACTCCGTGGTGTTCACGCTGTTGGGCATGGAGCTGCCCCAGGCCGTTACGCCCGCCATCGCTGACAACTTCTCGCTGCCGTTCCTTTTGGGGGTGGTGGCGCTCGTCACGGTGCTCATCATGGGCTGCCGCTTTCTGTGGGCGCTGGCCATGGAGGCGGTTCATCGCGTCGCGCTGCGCCGCCGGCGTGGGCGGAAGCTGCGCCAGCGTTCGTCGAAGATCGAGACCGTCGACACCAACCAGCCTTCCCCGACGCCGCACCTGCGCCATGCGCGACCCCATTGGCGCGAGCGCGTAGGCAGCCTGCTGCGCAACGCCGCGGCGCTCACGGTGGGTGGCCCGAAGGGCGCGGTCACCCTTTCCATCATCTTCACGTTGCCGCTTACCATGGCCGACAGCACCACGCCCTTTCCCGACCGCGACCTCATCGTGTTCCTCACAGCGAGCGTCGTGCTGTGCACGCTGCTTCTGGCCGACGGGCTCTTGCCCCGCCTGGCGCCGCGAACGGAAAGCGCTGCCAGCGAGGACGACCTGCGCCGCGCCACCATCCGCGTGCTTGAAGGAACGCTGCGCGAGCTGCAGGCCATGCTGGATGCCGACGACACGTCCCAATACGACCCGGCCCTGCGCCTGACTATCGCCCAGTACCGCATTCGGCTCATCCACGAGCGCGAGGCCCAAAGCGACGGCTGCGGAAAATCGCTCGAGGAGCTTTCCCGGGCCGTGCGCGAGGTGCAGCAGAAGCGCGCCGATGAGCTGCAGAACGCGGCCGGCCTCAGCGTGGGGGTGAGCACGCCCTACTACGCCGCGCTGCGCCGCATCCGCCGCTCCATCGGCTACGACGGCGCCGACGCGAACGTGGGGTCGCGCTTCGGCGGTCTGCGCGGTCGGGCGGCTCTTTTGTGGCAGCGCACGCGGCCGGGAACGGTGGAGACCGACCAGGACGAGCGCATCTACTACGACACCTGCCTGTTCGCCATTCAGCTGGAACACGCCGCCATCGACTACCTGCAGGACGTCGCCGCGCGGGACGATGATCGCAAGAAGGCCGCCACGGCGCTTCTGGAAGAGCACCGCATGGCCTTAAATTCTTTGTGGAACCGCATCAACTACGGCCAGGATGTGAAGCAGGCCGATCGCCCCGACATCACCATCGGCCCCCATGAGAGCCTGCCCGAGGGCATGGAGCCGCTGTTCGGCAAGCAGGTCGCCGAGGCCGCCCGCTACGCCGACGAGGTGGACGCCGACGCGCTCTCCATCGAGCTCGACCAGATTCGCCACCTCCAAGAGCACGGCGAAATATCCCTGCCCATCGCCAACGCCCTGCGCCAACGCGTCTACGTCCTCCAAATGACACTGGGGGAGTAGGCAGGGGGGTGCGGCCTGCAGATAGGCAGCGGGAGCTTTCGGGGGTGGTTCTGTCTTGGGGGCAAGCGCGGTATAATCGAGTCATCAGAGATGAAAACACAGTCCCCGTCGGGTAGTCGTGGGCGTGCGGCGTTCGGGCCGCATCAGTAACCTGCCTCCTTGGTTGTCCCTTCTCTGCATGGTGAATCTACATAAAGGAGGAACAAACCATGCAGATCAGCGTGTCGTCCACCCTGACCGTATTTCATGACGGCCAATTTTGGGTGGGAATCGTAGAGCACATCGAGGACAAAAGATTGGGCGCCGCGCGCATTGTGTTTGGCGCGGAACCATCTGACGAGGAGGTGCTCCGCTTTGTTGTCGAGAAATGGCATACGCTGACGTTCGGTGGTAGCCAGAACGCCGACGTAAAGCCTGCGGCGAAAAACCCGAAGCGCCGGCAGAGGGAGGTGTCGAAGGCGCTCAAGCAGCCATCTGCAAGCACGAAAGCGCAGAGTGCATTGGCTGAGCAGCGTGAGGCGATGAAGCAGAAGTCGGCGCAGGATCGCAAACAGAAACGCGAGGAAGAGAAGCGACTCCGCTTTGAGCAGCGTGTCGAAAAGCGCAAGGCGAAGAAACGGGGGCATTAGCTGGCGAGCTTGTGGTACAAATGTGCCGAAGGCTCGCACGCGCGACGCATCGTTTCGAGGGGTGCTCTCTGGCAAACTCGTCAAATCGCACTCATTGAGTGCGTTTTTTGGCAAAATCTGCACTCAATGAGTGCAGGTTCGCGAACTGTTGATTGTTGGGGGAGTGAGGCGTCGGGCCTTCCGTGGCTATTTCTCGTCCAGGGCGCGTACCGACTTAGGCAGGTACAGCACGAGGCCGAGCGCCAGGCAGGCAAGGCCATCTACCAGGAAGAACGGCGCGATGCCCATGACCTCGGCCAGTACGCCGCCGATGGCCACGCCCACGGGTGTGGCGAGGCCCATGGCGGCGGTGAGCAGGCCCATGGCGCGGCCCATCTTGTCGTCGGGCACGTTGCGCTGGGTGAGTGTCATGGTGGGTCCGTTGAACCAGGCGCAGGCCACAGCCATCACAACCACCAGCCCGATGAAAGCCGGGAAGGCGCTGGACGGCAGAAGCCCGCAGGCCGCCGTGGCCGCCCCTACGATGACGGCCGCCACAGCGATGAGCCCTGCCAGGCGCTTGCCGCCGCCCCAGGCGATGAGGATGCCCGACCCCACGAGCATGCCCACGCCGAAAGCGCCCTCCACGATGGAGGCCGCGTAGCCGTCGCCGCCGAAATAGTCGTAGGTCATAAGCGGGAACACTGCCGAAAGCGGCCCGAAAATCATCATGCCCACCGTCACGCCGGCAATCAGCAGCACCAGCCCGCGCGTCTTCGCGATGGCGTGCCAGCCGTCGCGAAGGTTCGCCAGCACATGCTGCGTTTCCGCCGAGGTGTCCACCACGGTGGGGATCTTCGCCAGGGCCAGGCCCAGAATGGCCACACAGGCGCCGGCGAAATCGAGGAACATCACCGACGAGAACCCGAGGGTGGTGTACAGGAAGATGCCGAAAGCCGGCGCGCCGATGGCGGCGACCGAGGCCAGCAGCTGGTCCAGCGTGTTGATGCGCAGGAGGTGCTTGTCGGGCACGAGCATGGGCATGGCCGCCATCATGGCCGGGCTGTGGAAGGCCTGGCCCACCGCGCGGGCCACGCAGACGGCGAGAAGCAGCGGAATGGACACGTCGCCGGCCAGGATAAGCAGGGCCGCCACGAGCGAGATCACGCCCACGGCCCCATCGGCGGCGACCATGATGAGCTTGCGGTTATGCTTGTCAGCCACTACACCTCCGAACGGCGAGATGAGGCCGATGGGCAGCATGACGGCGATGTTCATGACGGCCAGCGCCAGGGCGCTTCCCGTGGATTCGGTCACGTACCACACCACCGCGTAGCCGGCGGCGTAGCTCGTGATCATGGAAACGGCCTGGCCGGCCCAGATGAACGCGATGATGGCAAGCCAGTTCTTCGGCAGCGGCAGGCCGGCGGCGCTCAACGTGGGCTCGGACGTGGGCGCAGATGCGGGGTCGGGTGTAGGCGCGGGGGCAGGCGCAGGAGCGGAAGCGGGGGCAGGCATCCCGGGGCCGGCCTCGGCAGGATGCTCGGTGGCGTTATCGGTGGGGACAGGGGGGAATTGTTCGGTCATGGAAATCTCCTTCAAGGGTGCAGATGCGCCGCACGAGGGCGCGGACATCTTCAGGGTGCGGTTGCGGAAGGGGTTGCGCCAGCCATTTCAGGTTGCAAAAAACGGCGCAACAAGAAGTTGCCCGTGAGGGGCAACCGTGCTCTCAGCTTTGAGAGGGATTTGCTACAGCGCTAGCATTCCGGCCATCAAAACACCCAGCCTTGGTCGATTCCGATGTCCGCCCAGTGTAGGCGAGGGCTTTGCGGCTGTCAAACTGGCTACAGCTGGGGCTCGGGGGAGTGGTGCGGGCTCGCAGCCCGATATACTGGAAGCGTTGACGTGCCAGAGGCGAGCGCGCTCCGGAGACGCCTCGGCCGATGAGGGAGGGCTTATGCTGGAACTGACTAAGGAGAACTTCGATGTTCGGGTGACCGATGCGCCCGGCGTGGTGCTCGTGGACTTCTGGAGCCCCGGTTGCGGCCCGTGCCGGGCCATGGAGCCGGTGCTGGAAGCGGTGGCCGAGCGCCATCCCGAGGTGTCCTTCGCGAAGCTGGATGCGGCCGCATACCCCGATATCGCCTGGGCGTTCGGCGTGGTGAGCGTGCCGACGCTCGTGCTGTTCCGCAGCGGCGTGCCCGCTGACGAAATTGTGGGGGCAGTGCCCGCCTCGCGCGTGGAGGAGCTGCTGGCATCATGAGCGAGAAGTTGAAGAAGCTGCGCAAGTCGCTGGAAGGATCGGCGAAGTCCTCATCGTCGAAGGGGCTCTCGCCGGTTGAGGCCGCGCGGGCGGCGGCCCTGGCTCGAATGAACGACAGGTGTGGGCGCCCGCATGCTCCCGGCTACGCCATCGCGCGCGCCCAGGGCAAGGAGGCGCGCCAGCGCGTGAGCCGCACCGAGCTTGGACACTGGGAGATCCGGCAAGACCGTGCCGCCGCCTTAGATCTCGTCTTCGCCCAAGACGCCGACCGCCTGCCCGACCTCATTCCCGAGCGTCACGCTCGCATGGCCGCCAACCCCTTCGCGTTCTATCGCGCCACGGCCGCTTCCATGGCCGCCGACCTGGCTACTCTGCCCGATACGGGGATTATCGTCCAAGCTTGCGGCGATGCCCACATCGCCAACTTCGGCGGATACCGCTCGCCCGAGAGCAACCTCGTTTTCGACCTGAACGATTTCGACGAGACCTCCCGAGCCCCCTGGGAATGGGACGTGAAGCGCCTTGTCGCATCTGTGGCTATTTGCGGCCGCCATCGGGGTTTCGGCGATGCATGGTGCTGCGAGGCTGCCCGGCTTACGGCCGAGAGCTACCGGGCGGCCATGGCGTACTTCGCCGAATTGGGCGCACTCGACGTGTGGAATGCCTATATCGATGTGGGGCATGTGCTGGAAAGCCTGGCCGATCACGTCAGCAAGGCCGATCGGCGCCAGGTGGCCGCCGATCTGAAGCGCGCCTTCTCTAAAACAAACGAGCGCGCTTTCGACAAGCTTGTTGCCGTGCGCGATGGCCTCACACAGATGGCGTACGACCCGCCGGAGATCGTGCCCCTGTGCCATTTCCTGTCGTCGGACAACGCCGAGCATGTGAAGAAGACGCTGGCGACGCTCATGGAGGGCTATCGCGCTGCGCTTTTGCCCACCTATCGCCCACTGCTCGAGAACTACCGCGTGCTCGGCATCGCCCAGAAAGTGGTGGGCGTGGGCAGTGTGGGGACGCGTTGCTGGGTGGCCGTGCTCACGGGTACGGAAGTGGCCGACCCGCTGGTGCTGCAGATCAAAGAGGCGAACGCCTCGGTGCTCGAGCGCTGGTGCGGCTCGAGCTCTTACGCCTCCCATGGTGAGCGCGTTGTGCAGGGCCAGCGTCTCATGCAGGCCACGAGTGGCGTGCTCCTCGGCTGGACGAGCGCTCCCGACTCCGACGGCGTGCGGCGCGACTACTACGTGCGCCAGCTGTGGAATTGGAAGATGTCGGTTGACCTGGAGAAAGCAAGCGCTGATGAGCTGGAGATATACAGTCAACTGTGCGCCTGGGCCCTCGCCCGCGCCCATGCCCGCACCGGCGACCGCGGCGCTATCGCCGGCTATCTCGGTGCCTCCGACAAGTTCGACTGCTCTCTGGCCGCCTTTGCCTTGGCTTACGCCGACCAGAACGAGATTGATTACGAGCACTTTCTCGCGCGCATCGGGAAATAGCGCGCGGGCTGCCCCGCACCGGCACGACGTTTGCATTTCAGAGATACGACGGCATTAGCGAGGCGGGTTCGTCAGGTTCTCTTTTGAGCGAATAATCCGCTGATGACGTGGTATCATACAAAGCTACGGTGCGTTGGCAACGATGCTGGCCGGCGCGCGCGTTCGCTGAGAAGAGGGAGGTCGCATGGTGTCTTGGAGCCGCTTGTTTCACCGAGATGAAAAGCCTGCTGGCGAGGGTGGCGCCTCGTCTTCCTCCGCAGCTGCAGCGGTTGCTTCTTCTCCGATGTCGGCGGCGGTTTCCAATAGTGCGCCCGGGTCACCTGCGGAAGGCGGTTCGCCTGCGCCCAAGGATCCGTCGATTCGCGGGGAGTTTCTCGACAAGTTCCCCGGCGGCATGTTCCGGTACAAAGCCGAGGGCGATGGTCCCATCGACCATATGAGCTCGGGGCTCGTCCGCCTTCTCGGCTGCGATGACGAGGCTCAGTTTCGCGCGCTGACCGGCGGCATGTTCAAGGGTATCGTGCATCCTGATGACTGGGAGCGCGTGAGTTCCTCCATTGAAGAGCAGGTGAGCTGCGGCGATAGCGACTACGTGCGCTACCGCATCGTCCGCGCCGACGGCGAGGTGCGCTGGGTGGACGACTGGGGTCACCTTGCCGAAGACGCCGACGGAACGCGCTGGTTCTACGTGACGCTCATGGACGCCACCGACCGCGTACGCGAGAAGGAGGCCCTGCGCCGCGCCAACGAGCGTCTGGAGATCATCACGGCGCTTTCCAACGACGTGCTCTTCGATATCGAGTGCTCCACGGGCGAGGCCCATGTGTACGGCGATTTCGAGGGTCGTTTCGGCCGCGCGCCCGAGCAGCCCGACTTTGTGGTGCATCGTCGCTGTCAGAAGCCGTGCAGCCTGAACATCACCTCCCACGATCTCTCCCCGCTTATGGAGCAGATCGGCGAGAATTCCCTGGTCGATTTCGAGACCTCCACGCCGGGGCCTCACGACGAGCCGGTGTGGTACCGCTACCAGTCGGTTGTGCTCTACGATGAGGAGGGCAATCCGGTGCGCCATGTAGGACGCCTGCTCGACACGAGCGAGGCTGCCCAGCGCGAGAGCCAGTTCCGTCGCAAGGCCGAGCGCGACAGCCTCACAGGCCTGTACAACCGGGCCGCGGCGCTCGACCGCATTGAGACCCTGCTTGCCAGCGAAGACCGCGCGTGCACGCTTATCGCGGTGGACGTGGACGACTTCAAGGGCGTGAACGACACGTACGGGCATTTGGAGGGCGACGCGGTGCTGAAGGAGCTCGCGGCGTTTTTGACCCAGGTCATGCGCAAGGAGGATGTAGTGGCCCGCATGGGTGGCGACGAGTTCCTCATCTTCGCGCCCGGTCTTGCGGCGGGTCCTGCTACCGATCGCGTGCTGGAGCATCTGGCACGCGGTCCCTTCGCCACTCAGCGCGCCACCGACGAGGCCACGCGTGCGGCGGGAAACCAGTCGATTCATGCCGCGCCCTCGCTCAGCATCGGCGCCGCGTGTTGCCTGACACCGCCGATGCCTTTCGAGCAGCTGTATGCCGTGGCCGACAGCACGCTGTACCAGGCGAAAGAAGCGGGTAAGGCCCAGTACCGTCTGACAGTGATCGGCTAAGCGTCGTCACGAGCGCGTTCAGAGCTCGCTTTCTATAGAATGGAAACGCCCCGCACGGCTATCGCGCGGGGCGTTCTGCGTTGGTTCTCGGCCTAGCCCTTCTGCAGCAGCGGGCCCTCGCAGCGGGTGCGCGGACGCTCGTCCGCTGTGGCCACCAGGTGCGCCAGCTCTTCCACCGAGCGCGGGAAATGGCAGCGGTCCAGGTCGCACTGGTCGAAGAAGCGGTGGTCGACCATGGACGCCAAAAACGCGGCCAAGGGGTCGTAGAAGCCGTCGATGTTCAGCAGGAAGCACTCGTGCGGGCCCAGATCGAGGCGCACGCGGGTGATAATCTCGGAAATCTCCTCCAAGGTGCCCACGCCGCCGGGCAGCGCTATGAACACGTCTCCCAGTTCGATCATCTTGGCCTTGCGCTCGCCCATGGTGTCGCACACGATGAGATCGGTTAGGTCGTGCTGGGCCACGCCGGCTTCGATGAAGAACGCGGGCTCCACGCCGATGACGGGCGCGCCGCCTTCGATAGCTGCCCGCGAGACGGTGCCCATGAGCCCTACGGAGCTCCCGCCGTAGACGAGGGTGTGGCCTTCGCGGGCGATCCAGGCGCCCAGTGTGCGGGCGGCCTCTTCGAAACGCGGGTCGTCACCGAAGTTCGACCCGCAGTACACGGTAATGTTCATGCGGTTCTCCTCATTGGTGTGTTTCAGCTGGTCGGAGAAAGAACCCAGCATAGCACGACCCTGGAAGGCGGGCAAACGGCGCTCGTGCGGTCGGCGTCTTACGGCCTCCAATCACTTCCCTTACTATGCCGTCACCTTTGCTGCGCTCTGGTCGTGGCCACGTTATGCTTGGTATCGGAAGAGGAAAGGAGCGGCCGTGCGTGCCATCAAGCATTTTTTGGGAAACTACACCGACAACTTCGCGGCGGCGCTCATCTTGTGGCCCCTCGCCTCATTCCTGCTGACACTGCCCATTCTTGCCTACCTGTACCATCGCGACGGTCGGCTGCGCTTCGGGTCGTTTGCAGGCACCTATCTGGCCGTGCTCTACGTGCTGGGCCTGGGGTGCTTCACGCTGTACCCGCTGCCTGAGGGAGATGCGGGGCCCGGTATCACCTACGGCATTGCTCCCAATTTCAACCCAATGAACTTTGTGAACGATATTCAGAAGGAGGGCCTGAGGGCGGTTTTCCAGCTGCTGTTCAACGTGGTGTTCTTCGTGCCCCTCGGATTTATCGCTGGCCGTCTTCTGCGCCTGCGCTTCCTGCCCTCGGTGCTGCTGGGGTGCGTCACGTCGGTGCTTATCGAAACGGCCCAGCTCACAGGATTTTTCGGGCTGTATCCTTATGCATACCGCTGCTGCGATGTAGACGACGTCATAACCAACACGCTGGGCGCGGCACTCGGTTGGATCTGCGCGTGGCTTTTGGCCCGCGTGGTGCCACCGGGCAAGCTGGCCGAGGCCGAGCCTACCGATCACCCGGGTTTCGTGCGCCGCTGCGTGGCCCTATGGCTCGACCTCATGATTGTGGGGCTTGCGACGGTGGTGCCCTACGGGGTGGTGGCCCTCGGGATAGAGGCGGCTGGCGCGCCGGCCCTGCAGCTGCCGGGCCTTACGGCGGCTCAGACGGCGGAAGCGGTCATGGGAGCCTGCGGTCTTGTGGCTCTCGTTCTCGTGGAGATTGTGATCCCATGGTTTCACGGGGGGTCTACGCCGGGCGGCTCCTTCGTGCGCATGACCTTCGAGACACACCCGCGCACGACGGGCTACCGCGTGCTGTTTTACATCGCCCGCAGCGCCACGCTGGTGGCAGCGCTGTGGGTGTGGCCGTGGCTCATTCCGCTGCTGCTCGTGTTCTACCTGGTGAAACGGGAAATGCCCTACGATCTGATTCCCTGAGGCGGCCTTTTGGGAAGAAGATGACGGTTTTCGTAGTGCTGTCGGCGATGTGGCGCGAGCGGAGAAAGCCTCACCTGGGGAAACGTTCGGTAGGAGGTCTGGTGAACTGTGACCGGACTACGAAAAACGTCATTTTCTTCCCCATTCACGGCAACGAGCCTATTTTTGTGCGGATGCTCAGCAGCTTGCGGCACGTTTCGGCCCCTCGCGGAGGCGAAACAAGGCGGCAACGGAGGCCGTGCCATAATAGGCGAGGTCGGCTCGCGGGGCGGCCTCGTTCGGCCGGTATGCCCTACGGCATGCGGTGCGAATGCGGGGCGCGGGCTTGCGAAGCGGCCATCTGTCCGCCGCAACGATGAGAGGTTTTCCGTGAGCGATACCAAAACCGTGCCCACTATGGGTGCCGCCGACGCCCCCGATGCCGTCTACGATGCCCGAAAGCTGGGCGCCCCGAAGATGACCGTCTTCGGCATCCAGCATATGTTCGCCATGTTCGGCGCAACTATTCTCGTACCTACGCTCACGGGGTTGTCGGTTTCGGCGACCCTTTTGTTTGCCGGGCTCGGCACGCTGCTGTTCCACTTCCTCTCCAAGGGGAAAGTGCCGGCGTTCCTCGGCTCGTCCTTCGCGTTCATCGCCGGGTACGCGGCCATCGCGCCGAACGGCGAGGCGCACCTTCTGCCCTACGCGTGTCTGGGCGTTGCGTGCGCGGGCCTTCTGTACCTCATTGTCTCGGCACTGTTCAAGGTGTTCGGGCCGCGCCGCATCATGCGCTTCTTCCCGCCCGTGGTCACTGGCCCCATCGTCATCTGCATCGGGCTCATCCTGGCTTCGTCAGCCATCAAGAACTGCGAGACCAACTGGCCGGTGGCGCTCGTGGCCATCGCCATTATCGTCATCAGCAACATCTGGGGTCGCGGCATGATCCGCATCATCCCCATCCTGCTCGGCGTCATCGGCTCCTATGTGGTGGCTGCCGTGGCGGGGCTCGTTGACTTCACGCCTGTGGTGGAGGCTTCGTGGGTGGGTCTGCCGGTGCTCTGGGACAACACGGTGTTCGCCCTGTTCGGTCCCCAGTTCGACGCAGGTCTGGCCATTACCGCCATCATCACTATCATGCCGCTGGCCTTCGCCACCATCATCGAGCACATCGGCGACATGTCGGCCATCAGCTCCACCTGCAACCGCAACTTCATCGCCGAGCCGGGTCTGCACCGCACGCTGCTCGGCGACGGCTTGGCCACCATGCTGGCGTCGCTCTTCGGTGCGCCGGCCAACACCACCTACGGCGAGAACACCGGTGTGCTGGCGCTGACCCGCGTCTTCGACCCGCGCGTGGTGCGCATCGCGGCCTGCTTCGCCATCCTGTTCTCGTTCTGCCCGAAGTTCGCGGCGGTCATCTCGTGTATGCCGGCCTGCGTTATCGGCGGCGTGTCGCTGGTGCTGTACGGCATGATCTCGGCGGTGGGCATCCGCAACCTGGTGGAGAACCACGTTGACTTCATGGCCAGCCGCAACGTGCTCATCACAGCGCTCATCCTGGTGTTGTCGCTCGGTATCGCCTACAGCGCGGCCGGCGCCATCACCTTCGAGGTGGGCGGCGTGACCATCGCGCTTTCGGGCCTGGCCGTGGGCTCTATCGTGGGCATTGTGCTGAACATCGTGCTGCCGGGCAAGGAAGAGGCGTGGGACGGCGGCCTGGCCGCCGAGGCCGAGGCCGACGACGTGCCGCTGCCCTTGGAAGCGGAAGTGACGAACCTGCCTATCTCGGATTAAGGCGGCGACCGTCCGGCGCACGGGGGTGGCAGGACATCCCGTGCTCAAGCAATGGCTCGCTCGGCGGAACAGTCCACTGGACTGTTTCGTTCGCTGCGCAACCTGCGCGCGGCGCGCCCCACCACTCCCGTGCGCCTGCCTTGTTCGAGCTGCTACCTCTTGCGTGCGCGGAGGACCAGCGCCGCACGAGCCCTACTCGACGTCATTGCCTACTCGTGCTCAGGTAGCCACTTTTGGAGGACGACGGCCTCGTTCTCCTTCTCGTTGCGCGCGGCATACAGTAGCGTGACGCGCGGGTAGGCTGCCAGCGCGGAACCCGCGAGTTTCTTCGCGAAGGCCAGCGCCTCGGGGTTTGCGTTCAGCTCTTCCACGTACTTCTGCTGGAACATATCCCAGTGGGCCGGGTCGTGGCCGAAAGCCTTGCGCAGCTCGGTGGAGGGCGCGAGGAACTTCGCCCACTCGTCGTAGTGCACGCGCTCCTTGGTGAGCCCGCGCGGCCACAACCGGTCGACAAGCACCCGGTAGCCGTCGCTTTCCTCGTAGGGCTCGTACACGCGCTTGATGACGATTTCCATGACTGACCTCCTTGGTTCGGCGGCCTTGATTATGGTGCGAGAATCGACGGAGATGGAGGGTGGCGCGTGCCTGTAAGCAAAACGCTCTCGCCGTGTAACGGGCGAGAGCGTTTTTTGATTGCTTGGAGCGGGTCGAGAGCTCGGCGGGGCTGCCCGCGTGCAGGTGCGAAGGCGTTCGGAACAGGATTCAATGCCCTGTTTCGCCGAGTAAGCCATTGCTTGAGCACGGGCGCCGCAGAGCTCTCGACCGAACAACTCTACAGCGCCAGCTTGTAGATTTCAGCGGCGTCTTCCAGGGTCAGCTTCTTGAAGCTTCCGAAGGGTACGCCCTTGTTCTGGGCGAGGGTGGGCAGCATCTTCGGGATATCGGCCGCATCCACGCCCAGCTCGGCCAGGGTAGTGGGCATTCCCAGGCTCGCGAAGAAGGCGCGGGTCTCGTCGATGGCCGAGAGCGCGTCGGCTTCCACGTCGCCGGTGGGAGTGAGGCCGAACACCGCCTGGCCGTAGAAGGCGAAGCGGGCGGGGTTTTCGCCATGCACGTATTCCATCCATGCGGGGAACATGACGGCCAGGCCTGCGCCGTGGGTGATGGCCGGGTCCAAAGCCGACAGCTCGTGTTCCAGCCCGTGGGTAGCCCAGTCCTCGTGACGGCCCACGCCGGCGAGTCCCTGATGGCACAGCATTCCGGCCCACATAATGTTCGCCCGCGCGTCATAGTTGTCGGGGTCGGCCAGCACGCGGGGCGCTTCTGCGCGAATGGTGTTCATGAGCGACAGGTTCAGGTTGTCGGTCACGGGCACCGCGCCCACGTCGTCGAAGAAGCGTTCCAGCAGGTGGCAGTACATGTCGGTAAGGCCGGCGGCCGTTTGGAAGGGCGGCAGGGTGAAGGTGAGCTCGGGGTTCATGAAGGCGAACTTCGGGCGCTGGGCGTTGTTGGCGTAGCCGGTCTTGCGGCCCAGCTCGTCGTTGGAGACGACGGTATTCTTGGACGCCTCGCTCCCGGCGGCCGGAATGGTGAGCACCACGGCGATGGGCAGCACGTCGTGGTCGAGAGCCTTCGTCTCGAAGAGCTCCCACACGTCGCATTCCACGCAGGCGCCGTTGGCGATGGCCTTCGCCGAGTCGATGACCGAGCCGCCGCCCACGGCGAGGATCCAATCGACGTCGCCCTCCTTGCACAGCCGCACGCCCTCGCGCACCAGGGTGATCTCGGGGTTGGGACGCACGCCGCCCAGCTCCAGGTGCTCGATGCCCGCCGCATCCAGCGACGCACTCACGCGGTCGATGAGGCCGCTTCGCCGCGCACTTTCGCCGCCGAAGTGCACGAGTACGCGCTTGGCTCCGGCCTCGGCCAGCTTGGCGCCCACCTGCTCTTCCGCGCCATGGCCGAACACGAAGTGAGTGGGGGAGACGAATTCGAAGTTTTCCATGGAAGTCCTTTCCGCTGTCAGACGCCGCAGGGGATGCCGACGATGCCGTGCCGACGCGATTGGGTCCCGTGCGGAAGTTGCGCCGGCCGCTGAAGTGCGGCCCCACGCGCAACGCGCCTGAAGCCAGTATACTGGGAGACGACCGCAAGAGAAAGGATCGCCATGACCGTTTTGTTCGTGAACGCCTGCCTGCGCGGCGACGAGTCGCGCACCCTTACGCTGTGCCGCGAGTACCTGGAGGGCATCGAGGACGTGAAGGAAGTGAACCTGTCCGAGCTGCGCCTGGAGCCCTACTACGGCGATTCGGCCGCCTACCGCGCCCAGCTGGAGGCGAAGGATCTGTTCGACGACCCCATGTTCGATATCGGGAAGGACTTCGCCGAGGCTGACGAGATCGTCATCGGCGCGCCCTACTGGGACCTGTCGTTCCCCGCAGCGCTGAAGGTGTACATCGAGCACGCGGCGGTCATGGGCGTCACCTTCCACTACACCGAGGAGGGTCGCTGCGAGGGCCTGTGTCGCGCGAAGCATCTCACTTACATCACGACGGGTGGCGGCCAGGTGAGCACCATGAACTACGGCTACGAGTACCTCTGCGGCATTGCCGGCATGTTCGGCATTCCCGAGACGCGCTTTGCGGCCGCCGAGAACCTGGACGTGGTGGGTGCCGATATTGAGGAGAACCTGAACGAGGCCCGCAAGACCATAGCCCAGCTGAAAGCGACGCGCTAGCCTTCCAACTCTCGGGCCAGGTAGCGGCCGGTGATGCTCTCGGGGCAGGCCGCTACCTGGGCGGGAGTTCCCGCGACCACGATACGACCGCCCTGCTCGCCGCCGCCCGGGCCCATGTCAATGACATAGTCGGCGTTGGCGATCATGTCCAGGTCGTGCTCGATCACCACCACGGTGGCGCCGTGTTCGATGAGGTTCTGCAGCACGCCGATGAGGGTTTCTACGTCCAACGGATGCAGGCCGATGGTGGGCTCATCAAAGACGAAGAGCGTATCGGCTTGGTTGCGGCGCATCTCGCTTGCGAGCTTCAGGCGCTGAGCTTCGCCGCCCGACAGTGCCGGCGTAGCCTCGCCGAGGGTGAGGTACCCGAGCCCCAAGCTGCTGAGGATCTCCAGCTTCCCATGCACCTTTTTCAGGGCGCGCAGGGCGACGAGCGCTTCGTCCACGGTGAGCGACAGAATCTCAGGTAGCGCCAGGGTGCATACGTTTTCGAAATCGTCCGGGACACCCCTTACCGGGTAAGGTGTCCCGCTTTCCACTTCCAGCTGAATGGCATAGGTGTCTTTGCTGTAGCGGGTGCCGCGGCAGTCGGGGCAGGGGATGTCCACGTCGGGCAGGAACTGCACGTCCAGCGATATCTGGCCCGTTCCGTCGCAGGTGGGGCAGCGCAGGCTTCCGGTGTTGTGGGAGAAGTCTCCGGCCTTCAGGTGCGCGGCTTTCGCCTCGGGCAGCTTCGCGAAGGCGCGGCGCAGCTCGTCCAGCACACCCGAGTAGGTGGCCACGGTAGAGCGCACGTTCACGCCGATGGGCGTGGCGTCCACCAGATCGACCCGCGCGGTGCCCGGCGCATCCGCGCAGGCGACGTGCCCCGGCAGCGCCGTGCCGCCCAACGATGCCTTCAACCCGGCCACCAGGCTTTCCAGCACCAGCGTGGTCTTGCCCGAGCCCGATACGCCGGTCACACAGGTGAGGCGCCTCTTGGGAATGCGCACCTCAAGCGGATGCACCGTGTGGATAGCCTCCGTTTTCAGCGTGATGGCTCCCTCATCGAAGAGGTGCTCCGGCGCCACGGGCGTGCGCACGCGCACCTTCGCCGTGCCCGCCAGAAACGGCCCGATGCGACTCGCGGGGTTCGCCTCCACGTCGGCCACCGACCCCTGGGCGATCATGCGGCCGCCGTCGGCGCCCGACCCGGGCCCTATCTCGATAAGGTGGTTCGCGTGGCGCAGCACGGCCACGTCGTGATCCACCATCACCACGGAGTTCCCGTCGGAAAGCAAGTCGTCCATCACGCCCAAAAGCCCCTCCACGTTAGCGGGATGCAGCCCGATGGAGGGCTCGTCCAGCACGTAGAGCACGCCGGTGGTGCGGCTGCGTACGGCGCGCGTGAGGGCCACGCGCTGGCGCTCGCCGTTGGAGAGCGTCTCGCTGGCGCGGTCGAGGGCCAGGTATCCCAGCCCCAGCTGCGTGAGACGTTGGATGGGCTCGGCCATCTCGGCGGTGATGGCATCGCACATCGGCCGCATGTCGGCGGGTAGCCAGGGGCTCACCGTGGGCAGCCAGTTGCGCAGCTCGTCCAAAGTGAAGGCAGCGGCCTGGGCCAGGTTCAGGCCGTCTATCTCGCTGCCGCGGGCCTTCTCCGAAAGCCGCGTGCCGTGGCAGGCGAGGCATTCCGATTCCGTGAGGAACTTCGCCACGCGGGCCATGCCCTTCTCGTCCTTCACCTTCGAAAGGGCGTTTTTCACGGTGTTCACGGCGCTGTAGTAGGTGAAGTCCAGCTCGGTGGCGTGGTCTTTGCCCTTCGGCACGTACAGGATATGGCGCTTCTCCATGGGTCCGTGCAGCACGATGTCCTTCTCGGCATCGGTGAGGTCCTGGTAGGGCACGTCGGTGCGCACGCCCATCTCGCCGGCCACCTGGGCCATGAGCGACCACATGAGCTGGCGCCATGGGGCCACGGCACCCTCGTCCAGGGTGAGCGTGGGGTCGGGTATGAGGGTGGACTCATCGATGGTGCGCACCACGCCGGTCCCGCCGCATGTCTGACAGGCGCCGCCGCTGTTGAAGGCGAGCTCCTCGGCGTCTGGGCCGTAGAACTCCTCGCCGCACACGCAGCAGGTGATGGGTCGCTCGGCCGCCACGTTCAGGGTGGGCGGGTTCGCGTGTCCGTGGGGACAGCGGTGCGAGGCCAGGCGCGAGAACATGAGCCGCAGGTGGTTCAAAAGCTCGGTGGAGGTGCCGAAGGTGGAATGCACGCCAGGCACGCCGGGCCGCTGGCGCAGGGCCAGGGCTGCCGGCACGTGCAGCACCTCGTCCACATCGGCGCGGCCGCTCTGCGAGATGCGGCGGCGCGTGTAGGTGGAAAGCGCCTCCAGGTAGCGGCGCGAGCCTTCCGCGTACAGCACGCCCAGCGCCAGCGAGCTCTTGCCTGAGCCCGACACGCCTGCGATGCCCACCAGCTGTCGTAGCGGCACGTCAAGGGAGAGATTCTTCAAGTTGTGCACCCGCGCCCCGCGCACCTCGATGGCATCAGGCTCGGTGAAGGTGGCGGGGGCGGCAACGGCTTCGATCATCGGTATGCTCCATAAAAGGCGATATGACAGATTCCAAGTGTAGTACGTGATGCCCGCTGACAGACGCGGAGGCTAGCGAGTGGTTTCGAACGGTGAGGAATTGTTTGTCCTCAAGCTGCCCAGAGCCTATACTTGAGGAGGGACGAGAGGGTAAAGAAGAGGAGAAAGGATGGGCGTTATGGAAGCACTTCGGAGAAGAGGCACGGCGGCGGTTCTGATGGCGCTTGTGCTGGCGGCTATGCTGGTTTTGGGAGGAATGCTTCTGCGACCCATAGTGGCTGCAGATAGCTCTACGTGCGCCTTCGCCGATCAGCCGCAGAAGAAGTCGGCGAAACCGAAGTTGTCGAGCTCGAAGAAGGCCATTTACAAAGGGCAGACCAAGGTGCTCAAAGTAAAGAACGCCTCGGGCAAGGTGAAGTGGAAGTCGAGCAACAAAAAGGTTGCCACGGTGAATTCCTATGGCCAGGTGACAGGTAAGAAGAAGGGCAAGGCTACTATCACGGCTACGGTTAATGGCAAGAAGCTCAAGTGCAAAGTTACGGTGAAGGAGCTGTCAAAGGCTCAGCGGGAGAAGGTTGCCAAGCAGTACGTGAAGAAGATCGTGAAGAAGTACACGAGCTCGAAGATGACACGGCTCGAAAAAGCCCATGCGCTGTTCCTGTATCTCATCAACACGACCTACACGCAGCTTAATCAGTCGGAGAGCGCTTACAAAAAGAACTACGGCAACGAGGCCTATGGCGCCTTGGTGTCCGGCCAAGCGGCTTGCTCGGGCTTCTGCCGCGCCTATACGATGCTGTGCAAGCAGGCGGGCATCCCCGTGCGCCACGTTAACGCGAGCAAATGGACCCATCAGTGGAACGAGATCAAAATCGGCAAGAAGTGGTATGAAGTCGACGCGCAGGGTCACAGGGTGGAATACACGACCGAGAAGATCCGGCCGTTCGTTGAGGCTCAGTTTCCGCCTTATAGCGATAAGGAAGTTTGCAGCTCCTGCAACAAGATCCTCAAGGGTTCACTCTGGGATCACTACCGTCAATCGCCCAAGTGCGACAAGCGACCCGAGGGCCAGAGCTGGGTTGTCAACGGCTCCCATACGCTCGGCTGGGATTCCTGCCCCACCTGCACGAAGTTCACCACTAAGCGTATCAATGCGATCCGTGTCTTCTAGCTAGCGTGAGAGTTGCTATTGTGCCAAGATGTGCCAAGCTGGGGTTATAGCTCAAAAAGTGTGCTTTTCTTGGCAAGCAATCGCGAGGTCGCTCCCGACAAAACGCCGGCCCAAGT
>JBCLSG010000006.1:194780-205575 GCA_041225375.1 Eggerthellaceae bacterium 24-137 | reverse complement strand
GAACCATCGAGCGGGGGATCACCCGACCCCATTCCGAACTCGGCAGTTAAGCCCCGCATCGCCGAAAGTACTGCGGCTCTGGGCCGCGGGAGGACAGGACGTTCCGCTCGCAGGGGGCGCTTTTCATTTCGGGAAGCGCTCTGAGAGCATCTTTCTGCAAGGCACCCGGCAGGGTGTCTTTTTTTGTTTCGGGGGAGGGTCTGCCGGGCTGTCATGACCGGGTTGCCTGCGGATGTCCTTTTTGCTTTGGAGATTGCCTGAGGGGTCTTTTTTGCTTTGGGGACTGCCCGACGGGTCGTCTCTCGGGTCTTTGTGTCGTCCTCTCCGTATGGAGTTTCTACGCCTTAGCGGGGCGTGTGCTAAAATCTAAGGCTGACTGTAACCTATACGTACTCGAAGGGTTTGCCTGTATGTCATTCCTTGATATGTTCTCCAGCCTGACCGGCCAGATGTCTGCCGATATGGCCATTGACCTGGGGACTGCCAATACCCTCGTTGCCATTACCGGGGAGGGCATCGTTATTAACGAGCCCTCCGTTGTCGCCATAGAGAAATCGACTCACCGCGTACTCGCGGTTGGCCATGAGGCCAAGAACATGATCAACCATACGCCTGATGCCTTTTCAGCGGAGCATCCGTTGAAGGACGGCGTGATTGCTGATTATGATGTGACCGAGGCAATGCTCTCGGCCTTCATTAACAAGGCCTCCGAGCGCAAATACCCGTGGCAGCCGAAGCCGCGCATCGTCATCTGCATCCCTTGCGGCGCCACTTCGGTGGAGAAGCGCGCCGTGTTTGAGGCGGCCATTCAGGCCGGTGCGCGCCAGGCGTACCTCATCGAGGAGCCCATGGCTGCCGCTATGGGTGCCGATCTGCCTGTGACCGAGCCCACTGGCTCCATGGTGGTGGATATCGGCGGCGGCACTACGGAGGTGGCTGTCATCTCCCTCGGCGGTATCGTGACTTCCAGCTCGCTGCGTTTGGCTGGCAATCGCCTCGATGAGGCCATTGCCATGCATCTGCGCGACCTTCTGGGCATTAAGATTGGCGAGCGCACGGCTGAGGTTATCAAGATCAAGATCGGCTCCATCCTGCCTTTCGAGGACGGTCGGGAGCGTGACATGATCATTTCGGGCCAGGACGTGTATACCGAGCAGCCCAAGGAAGTGACCATTCAGTCCGAAGATGTTCGCGCTGCGCTTCAGGCGCCTATCGAGGAGATGGTGCTGCACATCAAGGACACCTTCAAGAAGACCAACCCCGATCTGGCCTCTGACATCATCCAGAATGGCATTTTGCTGACGGGCGGCGGCGGCCTGCTGTCGGGTTTGGACCGCTATCTCACCGACAAGCTGGAGATTCCCGTATGGGTGTCGGAGACGGCGCTCACCAATGTGGTATCCGGCTGTCTGAAGGTGCTTGAGACGCCAACGGCCCTGAAGCAGACCCTCATGCGCTCCAAGTAGGGCAGACGCGACCTGTATGGCTCTCAATTTCCAGAACAACGAGACATCCTCGGGGAGGGTGTCGCTCATTATCGCCGTTGTGGTATCGCTTCTGTGTTTGGGTATTTATGCTGCTGAGGGACCGAGTGGCCCACTTCATAAGGTGCAGAGTCTCTTCGAGGGTGCGGCTGCGCCGCTGCAGCAGGCAAGTGCTCCGTTGGGGGCGGCGGTTGATGGCGCTGAAGAGGCCAACGCCGACAACGGCGTGGATGAGGCCACGATGGCAACATTGCGCGAGCAGAACGAGCTTCTGACCCAGCAGCTTACGACGGCTGAAGAACAGCGTTTGGAGAACGAGCGGCTTCGCAGCCTGCTTAATCTGCGCGATACCTACGAGATTGAGGGCGTGGCGGCCCGCGTGATCGGTCGTTCCACCGATGCGTGGAACCAGGACATCACTCTGGACGCGGGCTCGAACCAGGGCGTGGAGTCCGGGTTGACCGTCATGGGTCCCACGGGCGTGATCGGCCAGGTTATTTCCGTGTCGGGCGGGAGCTGCCGCGTGCGCCTTCTGACCGACCCTCAGTCGGGTGCGGCCGCTATGGTTCAGTCGAGTCGTGCGGAGGGTATCGTTCGCGGCTCGCTCGATGGGCTGCTCTATCTCGAGAACATCAGCGCCGATGTGAATATCCAGGTGGGCGACGTGGTGCTCACGAGCGGTCTGGGCGGTAGCTATACGCGCGGCTTGCTTATCGGCACGGTGGCTCGCGTCGAGGGAAGTGCCGGCAACGACAGTCGCCGCATCGTAGTGGCGCCCAACGGATCGGTTGATTTGCTGCAAGAGGCCCTCGTAGTGTTCAGTGCCGCTTCCGATGCGGCTGATCGCACGGTGCGTTTCTCGTCTGCTGGAGAGAGCAGCGACGACGCCCAGGACGGTGGCTCGGAGGATGCCGGCGAAGGCGCCGCATCCAACGAGGGAAGTGATGCCGCGGGCAACGAGGGTGATGCTGCGTCGACGGAAAACACGTCCGATGAGGGTACGTCTGGCGGCGATGACGGGGAGGAGGCCCGCTGATGGAGATCACCCGTGAGAATGTGGCCGCCCTCATAGGTGCGGTCATCGCCGTTGTGCTTCAGATCACAGTGGCGCCGGCGATCACGTTGTTCTCGGCTGTGCCGAATTTCATCGTGGCTTTTTGCGTCGTGCGTGCTGTGGCTGTTCCCTGTCAAGCCGGCTCCCTTATCCCCCTTGCGTTGGGATTGATCTTCGATCTGGTGGGCGGCGGTCCAGTAGGGGGTATGGCCTTTGTGCTCGTGCTGGTAACGTTTTTCGCCTCGCGTCTTTTTATTGCCCTGAACAACGATACTCTGTTCATGCCCGTGACCATCATTCTCGTGTCCACCATGCTCGTGGAGGTGCTCTACGGTCTGGTGGTGGTAGCCTGCGGGGCGGGAGTCTCTTTCGGAGAGGCTTTCCTCTATCGCGTGCTGCCCTGCATGCTCTACGATTGCGTCATTGGCCTGTTGCTGTACCCGATTGCGGTTCGCGTGCTTGTTGAAAGGCCCTTGGGGCAGCCGGGAACGCCGGTTCTGCGCTAGGGAGGAGGTCTGACCCATGCTGGTCGCCGTTATCGCCGCCATTGCCGCGGCTCTTATCGCTATGGCCGCCGTTGCGGTGGTACTTGTCGTTCGCGCTCGTCGGTCGTCTCCCTCGGTGGGGCAGACCAAGGGCGTGAGCCAGCTCGACACCGTCGGGGTGGGGTCGTCTCCCTTTGAACGGCGCAGCGCCGCCAAGAGCGCGCGCGAGGGGGATGTGACTGTCTCGTCGTCCGAGAACGGCAGCGCCTCTGCGAAGCCCTCGGATGGGCTTTCCGGCCGCTTTGCCGTTCTGGGGGTCATCGCCGCCGGGGTGTTCGGCGTGCTGACCTCGAAGCTGTGGACTATGCAGATCCTCGGTAACTCGGAGTACGCCGATGCTGCTGAGCAGAATCTGTACACGACGGTGAAGACCCCCGCCCCGCGCGGCTGCATTTACGACGCCAACGGTGTGGCTTTGGTGACGAATCGTCCAGCCCAGGCGGTGCTGGCCGACCCCGAAGTGGCTGATAATCGCGATGTGGTGCGTCGTCTGTCCACGGTGCTCGGCGTGCCAACGAACGTGCTGATGCAGCGTATCAAGGATACGAGCGGGGGTGCCCAGAGTCTGCGTGTGGTGGGCGAGGACGTGCGTTTGCGCGACGTGGCTTTCATTGCCGAGCATGCCGACGCCTTCCCGGGTATCTCGGTGGAGGAGCGCTCCCAGCGTGAGTATCCCTATGGGGCCCTGGCGGCCCATGTGCTCGGCTACACGAGCAATGCAAGTGCCGAGAGCTTGGAGAGCCAGCCCGAGGGGCGCGAGATTCTCTCCATCGACACCGTCGGCACTGCCGGAGTGGAAGCCACCTACGATGCGTACTTGTCGGGCGAGCACGGCGAGAGCAAGGTGATGGTAGACGCCAATGGTCGCCGCGTTTCGGTGATGAGTGACATCCAGCCTGCGAAGGGGTCGGATATATACCTGACCATCAACGCCGAGGCCCAGTACGTGGCCGACAAGGCCCTGGCCGACCTCATTGCTCCTGCAGGCGGTGTCATCGGTACGGGGCGCGGTAGCAAGGGTGCTGTGGTGGCTATCGATGTGACCGACGGATCGGTGGCGGTCATGTCGAGTTTCCCCACCTTCGAGCCCGCTAGCTTTACCGGTAGCGTTCCGACGGACCTGTGGAACAAGTACCGGGAGAAAGCCGCCTACGCGCCGCTTAACAACAACGTGGTGTCGGGCCAGTTCATGGCCGCCTCCACGTTCAAGGCGTTTACATCTCTGGCAGGACTCGAGTACGGGTTTGCCAGCGAGGGAAGCAGCTGGAATTGTACCGGCGAATGGGACGGATTCGATACGGGCATTCCCCAGAAGTGCTGGAATCACGACGGCCATGGCACGCTCGATCTGCACGGCGGCATCGTGAATTCCTGCGACGTGGTGTTCTACGAGATCGGCAAGGCATTCTACGACCATGGGCCGGCCGGCACGGGCGAGCTGTCCGAGACGGCGCTTCAAGAGTACCTGGAGAAGTTCGGCTTCGGCCAGCAGACCGGCATCGATCTGGGGGGCGAGGCCGTGGGCCGCATCCCCACGCCGGCGTGGAAGGCCGAGGCGTTTCGCAACCGTCCCGCCGAGGCTGTGTGGCGCGGCGGCGACTACACCAACATGATCATCGGACAGGGCGACGTGCTCGTCACGCCGCTGCAGATCGCCTGCGGTTATGCCGGGGTGGCTACGGGCGCTATCTACAAGCCCCATGTGCTGAAGGAAGTGCACAATGGCGAGGGCGAGGTGGTCGTCTCGTTCGAGCCCGAGGTAGCGCGTTCCATGGATATGACCGAATCCCACTTGAACTACGTGCGCGAATCGCTGCACGATATGGTGCGCGAGTCGCAGTCTGTCGGTCCGCTGTTCCGAGAGCTCGGTATCGATGCGGCTGGCAAATCGGGTACCGGCGAGAAGCAGAACGAGAACGACACCGCGTGGTTTGTGGCCTATGCTCCCTTCGACGCGCCCAAGTACGTTGTGGCGTGCGTGGTGGAGCAGGGAGGTGGCGGCTCGGATACCGCGGCGCCGGTGGTGGCCGAGGTGATGGGGGCGCTCATGGATGCCGAGGCGGGCAAGTCGAAGGTGACGATCGAGCGTATCGCGGGTTCGCCCGGCGAGTCGGTGGCCATTGCCGTCGACTCCGGCGGCCGCGAGGACTAGAGGCGAGGCGGCTATGGCAGAGCTCCCCCAGATTCATTCCGTTCATGCGAGCCAGTCCCATCGGGCGTCCCGGGCATCCCACGCTGCATCGGGGAGGTCCTCGCGCCCGTCTCTGGTATCGATGATCAACTGGCCCTTCCTGCTCGTGATCGCGCTTTTGGTGGGCTACGGCCTTCTGGTGTGCTGGTCTGCCGTGCAGGGGCTGGAGAAGTACAGCTTCAATCGCCAATTGGCTGGCGTGGGTGTGGGGCTTGTGCTCATGGTGGTGATGTGGCACTTCGATTATCGGCGTTTGGCGAATATGACGACCGCGCTGCTCGTCATCAACGTGGTGCTGATCTTGCTGCCGCATGTGCCGGGACTTGGCACCGATGCCGGCATGGGCGCGAAGTCGTGGATCAAGATCGGCATGCAGGTGCAACCGGGCGAGTTCGCGAAAGTGACCGTGGTGCTGTACGCGGCAAGTCTTCTGGCGCGCTACCAAGGCACGTTGGATGATTGGCGCGAGTACTGCAAGGTGCTGGGCCTTCTGCTCATCCCGTTCGCGTGCATCATGACCCAGCCCGACCTGGGCACCGGCCTGGTGTATCTGGCTATCTCAGCGGTGATCATGGTCATGGGCGGTGCCAAGGGGCGCTATCTGGCCATCACGGTTGTGGCCGCGGTGGCCGCGGTGGCCGCGGTGTTTGCCATCGACGAGTTGCTGAAGTACGAGGAATCGCCCGGGGTGTACGAATACCGGTTGCTGAAGAACTACCAGCGCAGCCGTCTGCTCGTGTTTCTGAATCCCGAGGCCGACCTGTCTGGCGACGGATACAATTTGGCCCAGGCAAAGATCGCCATCGGCAGCGGCGGCCTGTTCGGCAAGGGTCTTCTGAACGCGACGCAGTCGACCCACGGCTTTCTGCCCGAGGCGCCCACCGACTTCATCTTCTGCGTGCTAGCCGAGGAGCTCGGCTTCGTGGGCGTTTTGGTTCTCATTGCGCTGTATGCGGCGCTCATCGCCATCTGCCTTGCCATTGCCCGGGGTGCTGACAATCTGTTCGGCATGCTCATTGTCATGGGCGTGGTGGGCATGTGGCTGTTTCAGATTCTGGAAAACATCGGCATGGACTGCGGGCTTATGCCCATTACGGGCATTCCGCTGCCGTTTGTAAGCTACGGTTCCTCGTTCATGATCGTCAACTTCGCGCTCATCGGGCTGATTAGCTCGGTGTGGTCGCATCGCTCGATGCAAGGAAGGAAGGCTGCCTAAATGAACCTGCCCCTCGATATTCCCGCGCTCATTCGCGCGGCAACTGACATCGATTCGGCTCGTAATACGCCTCTTGCCGTATCGGTTTATCTTGACGAGACGGCCCCGGGGGATGTGGTGGGCCATGTGCGCAGTGCGTTTGCGAGCGCCGGCGCTCGCACCCGCGTGACATTGGGGTATTTGGAAGAAGGTGTGCTGCCCGAACCCTATGGGGCCGACGACATGGCTGTCATCGTGGCCGGTGCGTCCTCCACCATTGGCGAGGCCGCTGCGCACGTGCGGAACGCGGGCGTTCCGGTGATGGTAGCCACTACATCGCCCCGCGCGGTGCGCGAGACCGCCGAGGCTGCCGGCTTCCCCATTCCCGAGGGCGACATCGTGGCTCCCGATATGACGCGTCCCACGCCGTGGAGCGACGCTGCCGCCACGGTGGCGCGCCGCATCACGGCCGGCCACTCCGGTGACGAGGCTGCCGAGACGCCGGAGGCTCTGGAAACGCTGGAGCGAGCGGTGCCGGTTGAGGAGGCCCCCGCCTCGGCGGAGCCTATCGCACTGGGGTCCGAGGAGGCGGCCGATCTCGACCGTCGCATGGGGGAGTGGATTATCGCGGCATGCCGCGATAAGAAGCTCGCCTTCGCCCTGGCTTTCCCCTTCGTGCGGCGTCCCTTGTCGCTGGACGCGGTGCGCGCCACCTCCATTCAGAACGCCGGCGTGGGCGTAGTGGTGTTCATTCCCGGCGCCGACATGCCCATCATGACGCTGAACCAGGCGAAGATGCTGCTGCAGATTGCCGCCGCCTACGGGCAGCCTCTGTCTGCCGAGCGCATCAAGGAGCTGGCGGCCGTGGTGGGCGGCGCCTTTTTGTTCCGCAACATTGCGCGCTCGGCCGCCGGTGTGGTGCCGGTGCTCGGCTGGGCGGTGAAGGGTGCGGTGGGATTCGCCGGCACCGAGGCCATGGGACGGGCGGCCATCGAGTATTTCGAGGCCGGCGGCGATATCGTGGGCGTGGCCAGCGTGGTGCAGAAGGCTCGCGACGAGGCCGTGGAGGCTACGAGCAAGGCTGCTGCCACGCCGGCTGGCCGCAAGGTGGTGGATGCTGCCAAGAACGCGGGGGTTTCGGCTTTTCGCGCGCTGCGCGGCAAGGATGGAAAGGGAGCCCATGCCAAGCACTAACCTGTGGCCGCGTGTGGAGCCGCTGCTCTCGCGCATCGAGCGTCCCGCACGCTATTTGAACCACGAGTGGGGCTGCGTGGTGAAGGACGACGCGCCTTTCCAGTTCTGCATGATATACCCCGATACCTACGAGCTTGGCCAGGCCAACCAGGCCGTGCGCATTCTAGTGAACGCTGTGAACGCCACCGAGGATATGGGGGCCGAGCGCGCCTTCCTGCCGGCGGTGGACATGGCCGATCTCATGCGCGAGGAAGGCGTGCCGCTGTTCTCGCTGGAGAGCTGTGCGCCGGTAGCCGAGTTCGACGCCGTGGGCATCACTCTGCCCCACGAGCTAGCGGCCACGAACATTCTGGAGACGCTCGATCTGGCGGGCATCCCACTGCGCACCGAGGATCGTGCCGAGGACGATCCCGTCGTGCTGGCCGGTGGCCCGTGCGCCTACAACCCCGAGCCCTATGCGCCTTTCTTCGACGCCATCTTGGTGGGCGAGGGCGAGGAGCATCTGCCCGAGGTGCTCGGGCGCATCCGCGAGCTGCGGGCGGCAGGCGCTCCGCGCGCCGATATTCTGCGGGCTCTGGCGGCTATCCCCGGCACCTACGTGCCGAGTTTGTACCGCTGGCGGAGCGAGGAGGAGGCGCAAGAGGCCGGCAGCTGGGCGGAGCCGCTGTTTCCCGATGTGCCGGAAGTGGTGGACAAGCGGGTGTTTGCGGGGTTTGCCGAATCGGACGCCATGGAGCCTATGGTGGTGCCCTACACCGAGGTGGTGCACGACCGCCTGAACGTGGAGGTACTGCGCGGGTGTGCTCGCGGCTGCCGCTTCTGCCAGGCGGGCATGATGTACCGCCCCGTGCGCGAGCGCTCGGCCGACAACATCGTGGCGGCTGTGGAGCGGGGGCTGGCTGAGACCGGCTACGACGAGGTGAGCCTGACGTCCCTGTCCTCCACCGACCACTCGCAGATCGCCGAGATCCTCACGCGGGTGAACGAGGCCTGCGCGGGCCGCGGTGTGCGCGTGAGCGTGCCCTCCCAGCGTCTGGACTCCTTCGGTGTGGAGATGGCCGAGCTCGTAGCCGGCCAGAAGAAGGGCGGTCTCACGTTCGCGCCCGAGGCCGGCACCCAGCGGCTGCGCGACGTGATCAACAAGAACGTGACCGAAGACGATCTGTTCGGCGCCATCGACGCAGCCTTCGCGGCCGGCTGGCGACGCTGCAAGCTGTACTTCATGGTAGGTTTGCCGACTGAGACCGATGACGACATCAAGGGCATCGCGAGTCTGGCCCAGCGCGCCTACGACCGCGCCAAGGCTGCTGTGCCGGCCGATCAGCGCGGCAGCGTGCGCATGAGTGTGTCGTGCGCGGTGTTCGTTCCCAAAGCCCAGACCCCCTTCCAGTGGGACGGGCAGATCTCTCCCGAGGAGACCCTGCGCCGCGTGGGGCTTCTTAAGCGCTCGGTGAAGTACAAGGCGGTGGACGTGCACTACCACGACCCGAAGACGTCGTTCGTGGAGGCCGTCATGAGCCGCGGAGGCCGCGAGGCCGCTGACTGGGTGGAGGAGGCGTGGCGCCGCGGCGCCCGCTTCGACGCCTGGACCGAGCACTTCAACGAGGAGGCGTGGACGGGAGCCGCCGAGGCGCTGGGCATCGATCCGGCCCGCATCGCCCAGGCCGACTTCGCAACCGACTACGTGCTGCCCTGGACCCACATTACGGCCGCGGTTTCGCCGAAGTTCCTGGCACGGGAGCGCGAGCGTGCCGAGGCGGGCGTCACCACGCCCGACTGCACCTTCGAGAACTGCTCGGCTTGCGGGGCGTGTCCCACGTTAGGCATGGATATCGAGTTGATGGAGGAGCGGCCGACGAAGGAGGGGAACGCCCCGGTGCGCAACCCCTATAGAAAAGTAGCTGCCGCTGCCTGCGGAGATGCCGCGACCACGCGTCATTCCGAGCGGAAGTCGCAGGCCGGAGCCGATGGACTTCCCGGAGAGGAGGCGATTCGATAATGGCCGATCCGCGTTTGTTTCGCCTGCGCGTCACCTTTCGGGAGACTGGGCGACTCGCGCTTTTATCCCATCTGGAGCTTGCCCGCGCCCTGGAGCGCGCCGTGCGCCGGGCGGGGCTGCCCTATGCCGTGAGCCAGGGCTTCTCGCCGCACATGCGCATCGCCTTCGGGGCGGCGCTGCCGGTGGGGGTGGGCGGTACCGCCGAGTTCTTCGATCTGTTCCTCACCGACTATGTGGCGCCCGACAAGGCACTTTGCGCCCTGCAGGAGGCGAGTCCGGCCGACCTCATGCCGATTGCGGCGGCCTACGTGGAGCCCAAGGCTCCCGCTGCCAGCGTGGCGTGTCCGGTGAGTACCTACGAGGTGAGCCTGTCCGAGGCGCCTGCGGCCATCACGGTGCCCGAGACTATCACTGTGGTGCGCAAGAAGAAGGAGAAGGTGCTCGCCACGGCTGACTTTTTGGTGGGGCCGGTGGAGCATGAGGGTGCCACGGTGCGCTTCACGCTCGAGGCCAAGCCTACGGGGAGCTTGCGCGCCGATGCCTTCCTGCGCGAGCTTGCGGCGGCCACGGTGGCGGCGGGGCACGCCGCCGAGGGCCTGCATCCCGTCAGCTTCCTGCGCGTAGCCCAGCGAGAATGCTAGCGCTATGATGAGCGCTGTCAGAGAGAAAGGAATTCCCATGGACGATTGCCTGTTCTGCAAGATCGTGGCCGGAGATATCCCTTCGGCCAAGGTATACGAAGACGACGTGTGCTACGCCTTCGACGACATCGAGCCCGAGGCGCCCGTGCACACCCTCATCGTGCCGAAGACCCATTACGACAACCTGGCCGACGGCGTGCCGGCTGAGGTTATCGGGCACATGATGGCCGTGGTGCCCGAGGTTGCGCGCTTGAAGGGCGTGGGCGAGTCCGGCTACCGTACCGTGGTGAACACCGGCCCTGATTCGGCGGCTACGGTGAATCATCTGCACGTGCACGTGCTCGGCGGCACGAAGATGGGCCGTTTCACCTTCGAGGGAAGTCTGCGCGAGGCCCAGTAGAACCGTCTGCCGCCCGCTCAAAATTTCTTGAAATTAGGGCTTGCGTCCAAGAGCGGTTGTGCATATACTATACGGGCTGCTGAAACGCGGGG
>JBCLSG010000006.1:0-194680 GCA_041225375.1 Eggerthellaceae bacterium 24-137 | reverse complement strand
TGTTAGCTCAGTTGGTTAGAGCGCCGGCCTGTCACGTCGGAGGTCGCGAGTTCGAGTCTCGTACATCCCGCCATTTTTCAGAAGCACACCATTCGGGGTGTTAGCTCAGTTGGTTAGAGCGCCGGCCTGTCACGTCGGAGGTCGCGAGTTCGAGTCTCGTACATCCCGCCATTTTGAACCGAAATCGTCGTCCCAGCGGGGCGGCGATTTTTCTTTGTTAGAATGCGCTTCGAGAAATGATGACCCCAAAGGTGAGGGGATGCGATGATCTGCGAGAACATTCTTGAGGCGGTGGGTGGCACGCCGCTTATTCGTTTGCGGCATATGACCGGGCCCGATGATGCCCAGGTGCTCGTGAAGTTCGAGGGCGTGAACGTGGGCGGCTCGGTGAAGACGCGCACGGCTCTGCGCATGATCGAGGGGGCCGAGGAGCGAGGCGAGCTTTCGCCCGATTCCATTATCGTCGAGCCGACGAGCGGCAACCAGGGCGTGGGGCTCGCGCTCGTGGCGGCTGTGAAGGGCTATGCGGCCCGCATTATCATGCCCGATTCGTGCTCGGTGGAGCGCCGGCGCATTATGGAACACTACGGGGCCGAAGTGGTGTGCGTCCACGACGAGGGGGATATCGGCGCCTGCATCGAGGAGTGCATTGCGCTGGCCGCCCGCATGGCGGCGGAGGACCCGCGCGTGTTCGTGCCCCAGCAGTTCGTGAACCGCGACAATTTGGCGGCGCATCGCGAGGGAACGGCGGCTGAGATTCTGGCTGATGTGGCCGCGGCCGGCGTTGCCGTGGACGGGTTCTGCTCGGGCTTCGGCACGGGCGGTACCATTACGGGTATTGGAAGCGAGCTGCGGACGGTCTTTCCCGCAGTGGAAATTTGGGCAGCTGAGCCCGAGCACGCGGCGCTGCTGTCGGGGGGCGCCATCGGAACGCACGTGCAGATGGGTATCGGCGACGGCATCATGCCTGCCATCATGAACACGTCGCTTGTCGACGAGATCGTCGTGGTGACCGATGATGAGGCGCTGGAATGCGCTCGACGCCTGGCACGGGAGGAGGGCCTGTTCTGCGGCATCTCTTCAGGCACCAACGTGGCGGCGGCCCTGCGTCTGGCGGCAAAACTCGGCCCTGGGAAGACCGTGGTGACGCTGGCTCCCGACACCGGCGAGCGTTACTTCTCCACGCCGCTGTTCGCGGAGTAGGAATACTCGCATAGCTCCGAAGAGGAAGAGACCCGGTCCGTGTCTGCGAACCGGGTCTCTTCGTAAGGAGGGGAGGGCTTGAGGTTGCGTCGTCAGGCTAGGCCAGAGTGGCGGCGTTTCTTCCGGCAATGCGGCCGAACACCACGATGTCCACGACGGCCGTGGTGCCGAGGCGGTTGGTTCCCATGATGTCACCGGTCACCTCACCGGCGGCGTACAGGCCGGGGATCGGCTTGTCGGCGGCGTCGAGTACGCGGGCCTCGGTGTCGATGGCCACGCCGCCCATGGTGTAGTGCACGGTGGGAGTGGTGGCGAAGATGCAGTAGGGTGCCCCTCCGATGGGGGACATGTCCCCGCGGTAGTTGAAGGCGCTGTCGGCGCCCGCCTCGCAGTCGGCGTTCCACTGATCGATGGCCTTTGCACACTCGGCGGCATTGATGCCGAAGGCTGCGCAGGCCTCTTCCAGCGTATCGCCTTCGATCCAGTAGCCGGCCGCTTTCATGGCATCGATCTCGTCGCCGGCCCAGCCGTACATGTCGTCGGCCTCGGCAAGCTCGTGCGAGAAGACGAAGTAGCCGAGCCCGTCGGTTTGGGCGAGGGTGGCCTTGCTGACCACGTCGCGGCGCTCCAGCTCCTCTACGAAGCGCTTGCCCTCCTTGTTCACCATGATGGCGTTGCCGTAGGCGCGCACACCGCCCACGTCGAGCATGGAGCCGGTGGAGGGGTTGCCTGTGGGGTGCGTCTGGATGAAGTCCATGTCTACCAGCTGGGCGCCCGCGGCCTCGGCCATGATGAGTCCGTCGCCGGTGATGCCCGGAGCATCCGTGCACATATAGGAGTCGTCGAATTTGGGGTTGTACTGGACGCGCATCTCGATGTTGCGTCCGAATCCTCCGGTGGCCAGCACAACAGCGGGGGCCGCTATCTCGAAGGAATCCCCGGTCAAAAGATCGGTGCCGCGCACGCCGGCGATGGCGCCGTCGGCATTCTTGACGATTTCGTCCACCTGGGCGCTGGCGAACAGGCTTGCCCCGGCCGTCCGGGCGCCGGCCAACAGCTTCTGCACGGTGCCGGCGCCGTAGTCCACCGGGCACTGGGAGCGCTTGCAGCTGTGGCCGCCGTCCTGGATGACGCCCGGATACCAGGGAACCATCACGTCATAGGTGAGCCATTGGTAGGCATCGAGGGCGTTGTCACAGAGGGTGTGCACCAGCTCGGGGTTGCCCTCGTAGTCGCCGCCAGCGAGCATGTCCTCGGCGAGCTTGTCAGGACTGTCCTCCACGCCGGCCTGCTGCTGGGGCCAGGAGCCGGGTGCGGCGAAGCCGAACCCGGAAAGCGAGGTGCTTCCGCCGAAGATGCCCATCTTTTCCAAGACAACGACGCTTTTGCTCTCTTTGGCAGCGGTGATGGCGGCACTGAGGGCTGCGCCGCCCGACCCCACGATGACAACATCGGTGCTGGTGGGCAGAGCCTCCTCGCGTGGGAGCGAGGCGTGATCGCGCTTCTTCCACTCCTTGGTATCTTGGCCGGCGATCTGCAGGGCCTCTTCCACTGCGGCGAGATAGGCCATGGAAGTGAGGGTGGCGCCGCTGACGGCATCGACGTTGAGGGTCTGGTTGCCGATGATCAGCCCGCGAAGGATGTCCTGGGCCGTCTCGCCCACGCTCATAGTCTCGTGGGAGCGCACGATTTGAATATCGGTCAGCTGGTCTCCTTCCACGATGGCGCGCACGGTGAGCTCGCCGTTGCGTCCTTGGGCGGTGCCGGTGCCGGCGGTGGCCTGGGCGTCGCCAGTCGTGGCGAGGGTTTCGTCGATGCTGGCCGATGGGGTGCAGCCGGTCGCGCCAATAAGCGCGCTGCCGGCGAGCAGGGAGGCTCCGGCGAGGAAGCTGCGGCGGGAGATGGTGCTTTCGGTCACGGTGGTTCCCTTTCTTCTTGTTGGGTCTGGGGTTTCTAGAAGAGCTCCTGCTCCAAGTTGATGACGGCGCCCTTTTGGCCGGCGTTCTTCGGCGGCCCGATGACGAGGGAGGGGCCGGTCTCGCTGGATGCGGGCAACGGGTCGACGTCGCAGACGTCGCCGTACTTCTCGCGCAGCTCGTCGATGTCGCCGAAGTCCAGACAGCGCATGAGGCACGCGTCCACGCAGGCCGGCCGTCCGCCCATATCCAGGTAGTCCATGCAGAAGTTGCACTTGCTCGTCACGCCGCGCTCGATGTTGACCTTGGGCGCGCCATAGGGGCAGGCGTTGGCACATGTTCCGCAGCCGATGCAGACCGATTCGTCCACGTACACGATGCCGTCCTCGTCGCGCTTGGTCATGGCGCCGGTGGGACAGTTCGCCACGCATGCCGGGCTCGCGCAGTGGTTGCAGCTCACCGATATTGAGTAGACGAACACGTTCTCGGGCTGGACGATGCCGTCCTTCTCCACCCAGCGGCCGCCGCCGAAGTCGATAACGTTGCGGTTCTTCAGGCCCAGCAGGGTGTCGTTCTTGTCGCGGCATGCCATGACGCAGGCCTTGCAGCTGCCGCAACGGGCGGCGTCGAAGTAGAATCCGTATTGCATGATGATCTCCCCTCGGGTTAGGCGACGGTCACGGACGGGCGCAGGTAGTCGGGCTCAATCGCGCCGTCCCACTTCTTGATGCTCACGAGCACGTTGTTGAACTGGCACTGGCCCTGGCCGCCCAAATGGTCGCCGGTCAGCGTGTTCACGTTGCAGCCCTCGTCGATGCCGGTCTCCTCGTTCAGGCGGGTCCAGTTGCCCTGGCCGATGATGACCACGCCGGGCATCACGCGGCTCGTCACCTGCACCTCGCGCAGGGTCTTGCCATGCCCGTTGGAGATAGAGGCGGTGTCGCCCGTGGCAAGGCCGAGCTGGGCCGCGTCGTAGTCGCTGATGAGTGCCGCGTTTGCGAACATCTCGCTCAAAGATTTCACCTCAGCCGAGGCGGAATGCGCCTGGCGCACGTGGTGCAGCGATATCATCTGGAACGCCTCGCCTTCGAGCCCGGCTGCGGCGCGGTTCGCCGCCGCCTCCTCGTAGCCCTCGACGGAGGGGACGTAGGTGGCGATGGGATTCTTCGGCGTGGTGTGGAACACCTCGAAGTTCTCCACGAGAGCTCGGGAGAAGATCTCCAGTTTGCCTGTGGCCGTCTTAAGCGGGTTGGCAACCGGGTCGGCGATGAAGTCGGCCATGGCAATGTAGGTGTGGGCGTCGCCCTTCTCGCGTTTCACCTGGTAGCCGCCGTCGGCAATGACCTGTTTGAAGTCGACCATGCCCTCGCGGGGCTCCACGCCCAGCTGGTAGGCGTCCACATCTTCCTGGGTGACGGTCACGAGAGGGCTGTACTCGCCGGTGGCCGGGTCGCGGTAGACCGCGTCGGCCATGATGGTGTAGCCGTCGGCCTCGGTGCTGCCGGTGATGAAGCCGGAGTGGTCGATGTCCAGGCGCTCGGCCAAATCCTTCATGATGTCGAAGTCGAAGCGCCCCTCGTAGAGCGGCTCGATGAGCTGCTCGGAGAACACGATGGTCTCGCGGTTCAGGGTGCGGGTGTAGCCGCCCTTCTGCTCCCAGGGGGAAATGGCCGGCAGCACGATGTCGCAGAACTGGGCGTCGGGGGACATGACCAGCTCCGAGCAGACCATGAACTCGATGAGGCCCGGGGTGCGCAGCACTTCGATGGCTGTGGTCTGGTCGTTGTTCTGGTTGAACTGCGCGCCCAGGCCGATCTTGTAGATGCACTTGATGTTCACCGCATGCTCGCCATGCACGAAATCGGTATGCTTGCCCTCCTTGATGGCCTTCCACCACTGCGCGCCGGGAATGCCGTAGTAGACGCCGGGGTCGTAGCCGCCCTTCTCCAGGGTGTAGTCGCCGCGCGGGCCGGTGCAGCCGACGTTCTCCACGCCGAAGTAATCGCAGGTGCCCCAGCCCTCTTCGACGATGCCCGGGCCGCCTTGGACACCCTGGGAGCCGTCGGCGCAGGAGACCTCGGCGCCCATGCGACCGACGTTGCCGGTCATCCAGCCGACGGTGTAGAACATATGGGCAAACTCGTCGCCGTTGCCATTGCGCGCGGGAGCCTGACCCGCCTTTAGCGTCATGGGTTTCGTCGTAGCCATAGTCTCGGCCAGCTCGCGGATGGTTGCCGGCGCGGTGCCGCAGATGGCGCTCGCCCATTCCGGGGTCTTCGGCTCGCCGTCGTAGGTGCCGAGGATGTAGTCCTTGAAGTTGCCCTTGGCATCCTCGCCCTCGGGCATGTGATCGGCGTCGAAGCCCACGCAGTAGGTGTCCAGGAAGTCCTGGTCCTGCAGGTCGTTCTCGATCATGTGGTACGCGATGGCAGCCAAGAGCGCTCCGTCGGTGGTGGGGCGGCAGGGCACCCACTCGGCGCCGAGCGCCTGGCAGGAGGGGCTGAACCACGAGTCGACGACGATGACGCGTGCCCCGGCCTCGCGGGCCTGCTGGATATAGTAGGTGTTCGATCCGCCGGCGCCCCAGATGGGGTTGTAGCCCCACAGCACCACGAGCTTCGCCTCGGTCAGCGAGAACCGGTCGTTGACAGCTGAGAAGAAGCTGCCCTTGATGGTGTTGGCCACGAGCGGCCAGGCGCCCTTTGACTGCTGGCCCCACATGGACACGTAGCCGCCATAGGCGGCCAAAAGCGGGGCGGGCACCAGCTCGACGTTGCCGAAGGCCTCGTTGCCGTAGGTCTCCTTGATGCGCTTGAGCTCGGAGGCGGTCAAATCCAGCGCCTCGTCCCAGGAGATGCGCACCCACTCGTCGCGACCGCGCAGGGTCACGTCGCCCCCGCCCGGCTCCCAGTGGGCACGCTTCATGGGGTACTTGATGCGATCGGCGCCGTAGACGAACTGGCGCAGGGAGCGGCCCTTCACGCAGCCTCGCTGCTGGGGGCACTCGAGGGTGTCTTTGTGGCCGTCGTCGGTCTTCTGACGGACTACCTTGCCGTCAAGTACGTAGGCCTGGTTCTTACATCCGCAGTGACAGGTGAGCCAGCAGGCGGCTGTCTTCCACTCGCCGCCTGCCAGCGCTGCGGGCGTCCAGTCGCTTTCCGCGGCGTTGCCGGTTTCCGCCAGAGAATCTTGAGCGCTCCGGGGCGCGCAGCCCGTCAGCGCCAGGGTCGCGGTTCCCGCTGCGGCAGCGGTCACGAGCCCCCTGCGCGTCATCCGGCCGGCCATGATCTTGTCGATGAGCTTTACCATGTCCTCTCCTCTTTCCGAGTGTCTCTTCTCGTTGCTCGGGCTTGTGCCCTGTGGCATGTCCGCAGTGTGCGCCGAAGAGCGCCTCGAGGCATCGGCCCTGGCGAAAAAGGAGGGTTATCTTTTATAAACCGGGAAATAGAACTTTGAAATACCAGGTCAAATTTATAGGTATCTGAGAATAGATTCGGAAAGCGGAAGCTCTGCCCCCCAAGGGCCCCAAAAATAAAGTATGCTTTCCGAAAGCCGAGGAAGTGGAGGAGGACGCCGGTGGGGATGTTGATGAGACTGTACCGGGGGCTGGCGGGCATACCGCTGGTGTTTCTCGGCATCGGAGTGCAGCGCGCCTGGGCGGCGTTGCTGTTCGATCCTTCCATCTTTCCCACGACGAGCCAGGAGGCCTATGTAGCCGGTATGGCCTGCACGGTGGTCGTGAATTTCGCTCTCGCCGCCCTGGCGCCGCGGCTCTGCCCTCTGTATCGGAGGCATGTCCTTATGACGGCCATCGCCGCCTGCGCCTGCTCCGGATCGGCTCTTGTCGTGGCCGACTCCCTCATTGTCGGCAGCGGTTTTCTCTCTGTGGCGGGCACGATGCTCGCTATGGCCGCCACGGGAGCGAGCATGCTCGTCTGGTGCGAGTTCTTCGGCTCGCTGAACGTCACGCGCGTGGCGCTGTTCTATGCGGCAGCTCTCCTTCTGGGAGAGCTTCTCGGTTTCTTCCTCTCCGGCATTCCGGCCGAGCGCTTGTGGCCGCTTGTTATCGTGATGCCGCTGTTGAATGTCGCATGGGCCGTCGACAGCTGCCATCGCGTGGCTGCTGAGCCGGGGTCGGGATTTGCCATGCGGGCGCGCATGGGGCTGGAGCGCGTCACCTATCCCGTCAAACTCGTAGTCCTCATGGCCGTTGTCTCATTTGCCGAGGGGTTTTACCTCGTGGCAGAGGGGGCGCCGACCATCATGGTGCTTCTCGGCTCCGTGCTCCTGCCGTGCCTTATCTTGGTGGCTATTTTGGGCGACTCGTCGCGCTTTCGGGTCGATCAGGTGTACCGCATTGCGGTTCCGCTGGCCATCGTAGCCATGATTACCATGATGCCGGGGCTGGGGGTGCACAGCGGCGTGTCGGCGATGCTCTTCAATGCGGGGGACATCGGTTTCGCCCTCGTAGTGATGATCGTCTTTTCGGGTATCAGCTACCGCTACGGCCTGTCGGCTGTACGCCTGAACGGCATCGAGCGCGGTATCCGCTATTCGGCCTATATCGTCGGCTGGGCTCTGAACGCCCTGCTTCTACCCGTGCTCGCGGAAGACCAGGTGACGGTTACCCGCGTGTCGCTGGCCGTCGCCTCTGTGACGTTATTCGTTGTGCTCTTCGTCACCAACAGCGATATGTTCTCGCGTTGGGGCGTGCAGGTGGTGCGTTCGGCCGATGCTTTGGGCGAGGGGGAGGAGCGCATCGACTACGACGACCAGACGCTGCGGGCGCTTGCCTGCGAATCCCTCACTAAGGAGTACGGGTTTACGGCCCGCGAGCAGGAGATAGCGCTCCTGCTCGCTCAGAGGAAGACTAACCTGCAGATCGAGAAGCAGCTTGTTATCGCTCAGGGCACCCTGAAGGCTCACATCAACCATATTTACGCGAAGCTCGGCGTTCACAGCCGTGCGGAATTCTACGGTGTTTTGGAGGGGTGCGAGCGCCGTATCGGCGAAGGAGGCTGTTAAAGCGCCAGCATTTCCAGGATGAGCTGGCAGCGGGTGCCGATGGGGGTCTTGTTGGCGTTGAGGAAGGCGCGAATCTCGCTGCGGGGCAGCACGAAGGGCTCGATGAGCTCGGCCGACTCGGGAGCGGCGGCACCTGCAGGCTCCACCTGGGCGAATACCACGTGCACGTTCTCCTCGGCAAGTCCGGTGGACGAGAACCCAGGCTGGGGGAGGGGGCGTACGGGCGTGGCCGCATCGGTGCGCAGGTGATAGCCCGTCTCCTCGGCAAGCTCGCGGGCCACGGCCTCCTCCATCGACTCGCCCGCGTCGATGAGGCCGGCGGGCAGCGAGATGCACCAGGAGTTCAAGGGATAGCGGAACTCGCGTTCCAGGAGCACCGAGCCGTCGGGCAGCACGGGCACGATGCAGACGGCGTCGGGCACGGGCGCCTCGCCGGCGCCGAGAGCCGCAAGCGCTGCGCCGTAGCGCTCGGGCCCCTTGCGCGAGACGCCCTCGTAGACGTAGGGGCGCCCGTCGGGCAGGGTGTAGTGCAGCAGGTACTTGTTGATCCAGCCGGTGGAGACAGTCTCGATGGAGGCGAGCGCGGGCGTAGCGGCTTCGCTACGCGGCCCGGCCGGCTCCGTCTGCGCCGCGACATCGGGTGTGGGGCGGCCGGTGATGTCGCCGACCTGCCGGCTCACGGCGCGGGCTGTCTCGCCCGCGATGTCGCGCACGGTTTCCAGTCCGTGTTTCACCAGAGTGTCGACGTCGATGACCTGACAGCCGACGAAGGCCATGTCCTCCAGGTTAGCCGCCTGCACCGCGGGCGTGCGCGAGGAGGTGGCGTCGGCGAGCACGGCCACGTTGTAGCCGAGCGCCATGGCGTCGTAGGCTGTCGAGCGTACGCAGTTGGGCGTGGTAGTGCCGGCAAGCACGACGGTGCGAATGCCGGCGGATGTCAGGCGCTCGTGCAGGTCGGTGCCGAGAAAAGCCGACCAGCTCGGCTTCACGATGACGGTCTCGCCTTCGCGCGGCTCAAGCTCGGGCGGGCAGGCGAGGCTCTCCGGCCACGCGGAGGACAGGGGGCGGCCGCCTTCGACCCATGTCCCGTAGCGCACGGCCTCTACGTTGCTGCCATTTTCGGCGTATTCCCGCCGTACGTGGAAGATGGCCATGCCGAGTGCGCGGGCGGCCTCAAGCGCACGCTCGCAGGCGGGTACCGTAGCTGCAGCGCCTGCGATGCACAGGGGAGAGGCGGCGTCGATGAATCCGCCCTGCATGTCGATGAGGATAAGGGCGGCGCGGGCGGGATCAACCATGGAGGGGCCTTTCCGATGGGGCTTGTCGGGGGATGCGCCGGGCGCCTAAGGGCGCTGCGCGACAGTGCTATACTGCCACCAATACGATCACCGTGCAACTGAGAGAAAGGGAGCTCCCATGATCCTCCTCGGCATTATCGTCGTGCTGCTCGTGCTGCTGGCGCCGCAGATCTTCTTCATCGTGCCACAGCAAAACGTCTACATCATCGAGCGGCTTGGCAAGTTCAACCGCACCGTGGGTGCGGGTCTGAACATCAAGATTCCATTCTTCGAGACCGTCGCCGCCAAAGTGGACATGCGCACGCGCCAGGAGCAGTTCACCATTGATGCGAAGACTCGCGACAACGTGACAGTCACCATGGCCATCGCCGCGCAGTACCGCGTGAGCGGCCAGCCGGCGGCCCAGGGCCAGCCCTCGGGCGTGTGGCGCAGCTACTATATGCTGGCCAATCCTACGGCCCAGATGCGCTCTTATCTCATCGACGCCCTGCGCTCCAGTGTGCCCCAGTACACGCTGGACGAGGTGTTCGACAAGAAGGACGCCATTGCGTCGGACGTGAACCAGACGGTGTCGGGGCTGATGGTCGCCTACGGCTACGATGTGGTGAGCACGCTCATCACAGCCATCGACCTGCCGGCCGATGTGGAGCAATCCATGAACCGCATCAACTCCGCTCAGCGCGAGAAGGAGGCCGCCCAGTCGCTCGCTGAGGCCGAGCGCATCAAGGTGGTCACCGAGGCTCGGGCGCGCGCCGAGGCTATGGAGCAGGCCGGTCGCGGTATCGCGGCCCAGCGCAAGGCCATCGCCGACGGCATCTCGGAGTCGCTCGCTGTCATCAAGAGCTCGGGTGTGTCGGCCGCCGAGGCCAACCAGCTGTTCATCTTCACCCAGTGGACCGACATGATGAGCGAGTTCGCTCGCAACGGCCGTCAGTCTACCGTGGTTCTGCCGAGCGATTTCACGGCTACGGCCTCCATGTTCGAGCAGATGCTCGTGGCCCAGGAGAGCGACGGTGCCGACGAGTTCGTGATCGTTGAGGAGGATTCCCACGCCTAGAGGCCGTGCGATTCGCCGCTCTGCGCCGTTCGCGTGAATTTTCGTCGGGCGAATGGAAAAAGGCTCTTGCGCGGGAAGGGGTGTGGCGATATACTGTCAAATCGCGTCTTTACCAAGATGATTCATAAGACCAAATGTGAGTATAGAGTAGGAAAAGGCAATGGATATCATTCGCGCTATCGAGCAGCAGCAGATCAAGCAGGACCTCCCCGAGTTCAACGTGGGCGACAACGTTAAGGTCCACTACCGCATCAAGGAGGGCAACCGCGAGCGTATCCAGGTGTTCCAGGGCGACGTGATCCGCCGTCAGGGCGCCTCGGTCCGCGAGACCTTCACCGTGCGCAAGATCAGCTTCTCCGTGGGCGTGGAGCGTACCTTCCCGGTGCATTCCCCCAAGATCGAGAAGATCGAGGTCACCCGCAAGGGCGACGTGCGCCGCGCCAAGCTGTACTACCTGCGCAACAAGGTGGGCAAGGCTGCCAAGATCAAGGAGAAGGCGTTCCGATAGGCCTTATTCCGCGTATTGCCAAAGGGCTCCTTCGGGGGCCTTTTTTCGTAGGTAGACCCGGGTAGCGCTGGGTGCGACGTTCGTATCGAGAGAAAAGGAGTTGCGGTGATCGATCTGACGGTCCCCGAGATTCGGCGCAAGCTGCAGCAGGCCACGGCCGAGGAATTCGCCGTGTTGGAGCGATCGCTCGTGGCCGATACGCGCAAGGGCGTGCGCCAGGCGGTGGAGGTGGCGCGCCGTCGCATCGAGGCCGAGGCGGCCGAGGCGGCGCGGCTCGCGGGGCTGTACGCCTTCGAGCAGGAGCTCGCCGCCGAGCGCGGCGGCAGCGTGGTGCTCGGGCTCGACGAGGTGGGGCGCGGCCCCCTGGCCGGCCCTCTGGCTGTGGGCGGCGTGGTACTCGATCACGGCGACATGATCGCCGGGCTGAACGACTCCAAGCAGGTTCCCGCCGACGAGCGCGAGGATGTGGCTGCGGCCGTGCGCGAGCGGGCGCTGGCCTGGACGGTGCAGTACGTGGAGCCCGCGGAGATCGACCGGATGGGCATGACGGCCGCCCTGCGCGACGCTTTCGGGCGCGCCATCGCCGCCGTGGAGGAGTCGGGCGTCGTCGTGGACGTGGTGCTTCTGGACGGCAATCCGCTGCACTTAGACAAGCGCGAGGTGAACGTGGTGAAGGGCGACGGGAAGTGCGCCTCCATCGCGGCAGCCTCTCTCGTGGCGAAGGTGGCCCGCGACCGGCTGATGGAGGAGTACGACGTGCAGTATCCTGGCTACGGTTTCGCGGGCAACAAGGGCTACGGGTCGGAGGCCCATATGGCTGCCATCCGCGAGAAGGGCCTATGCCCCATTCATCGGCGCAGCTTCTGCGGGGCCTTCGCCCAGGAGTCGCTGTTCTAGCCAGCGCTTCTCGGCAGAGAAGTGCACATCGGAGAGGCGTTGTAGAGCCGCAGGTCGCAGAGCCTGCGGCTTTTTTGCATCCAAGGCTGGTCGGCGGCGCGAGCTGTCGATGGCAAGGCCATCGCAGTTCGAGGACGGTGCTGGCGTGGTTGATTGATGGCGCTCGGGCGGTTCGGGGACGGTTCAATTGCGGTGGGTTGGCGATTTTGCTGCGATTGAGAGACGGTGGTTTTCGGAACGTTCTCGTTCTCATCTGACGGTTTTGCGGCAGTAGGCTAGCTTCCTCGTTTGAAAGGAGCAGCTTGTATGGCAAAGAAAAGCAGCAAGGGAATGAAGAGGAAGCGCTCGGAGCGCGATGCGGAATCCGTTTGGGAGCCGAAGTCGGGGAAGGGGCGCAAGAAGCACCGAGCAGCTAAACAGGGCAGAGAAAAGGAAAAAGCCAAGAAGGATCGGAAACGCTCGAAGAAGGGAAAGGGGCCCGGCATGGATGCAGGCGAGAGTGTGTCAATGCCGCGTGGCAAGCGGAATAAGGCCCTGGGGGCGCGGGGCGAGGAGGCTGCCGAGCGTTTCCTGCGTCGTCATGGCTATGAGATTCTCGAGCGTAACTGGGTGTGCTTCGCGGGAGAAGCGGACATCATTGCAGTTGACGAGCGCGCCCTGGTTTTTGCCGAGGTGAAGACGAGGCGTGGTATCAGCCACGGGTTTCCCGGCGAGGCGGTCAACCAGGCAAAGCGAGAGCGCTATGAACGCATTGCACTGGCTTATGTGCAGCAGCACTGTGTTGGCGAGGTGACGGTGCGCTTCGATGTCATCTCCATTGTGGTGATCGCCCCCGATCGTGCTCTGGTGCGTCATCACCTTGGCGCTTTTTCGGCGGCTTAGCGCCATGATGTTCGGACAATGTGCTGTGACGAGCGCGACGGTGCGCGGGGTGGAGGTGATTCCCGTCACCGTAGAGGTGGTGGTGTCGGCCGGGCTGCCGGGAATGGCCATCGTGGGGATGCCCGATGCCGCCATTCAGGAGGCCCGAGAGCGCGTGAAGGCGGCTATTCGAGCCGCAGGCTTTACTGTTCCCAATGAGAAGATTGTGGTGAACCTGGCTCCCAGTGGCTTGAAGAAGGCCGGCTCGGGATTTGATCTTCCCATTGCCTTGGGCATACTGGCGGCTACTCGGCAGATAGATCCTGCGTGGACGACAGGTGCGCTGTTTGTTGGCGAACTCTCCCTCGATGGGAGGGTGCGTCCTGTGGCCGGTGCGTTGGCGTGCGCCATATGCGCTCGTTCGCTGGGGCTTGATTTCGTGTGCGCGTCCGAGAGCGATCCGGTGCCCCTGGACGATGTGCGCATTTTCGGTATCGGGCATTTGGGCTGCGCTCTTCATGAGGGCGGTCCGGCTGCGTGTCTCGAGCGCCACCGCCGTGGTCGAATCCCCGGTGAAGGTGGAGGCGTAGGAGGTGCAGACTACCGCGATGTGGCTGGACATGAAATGGCAAAGCGAGCTTTCCAGATCGCCGCTGCAGGCGACCATGGGCTGCTCATGATGGGGCCGCCAGGTTCGGGCAAGACGATGCTCGCCTCGCGCATGGCCTCCATCTTGCCCCCGCTCGGCGCTGACGAGATGTTGGAGGCGGCGGTGGTGCACTCGGTGGCGGGAGAGCCCATCGATGAGCTCATCGGGGGCGTGCGGCCCTTTCGCAGCCCGCACCACAGCGCGTCTCTGGCAGGACTTGTGGGCGGAGGCAGCCCGATTCGTCCAGGGGAGATATCGCTCGCCCATCGAGGCGTGCTGTTTCTCGACGAGCCTGCGGAAACATGTGCGAACCCTAGCGCAAAAAAATATCGAGGTGGATGCCGTCGGCGCAGTTCCACCCGCTCTCGTTGGTGTACTCGATGCGCTCGATCAGCGCCCGCACGGCGGCGGCCACGGCACGCACCGGCGTTTTCGGATCCTCCATCATGGCCAAAAGCTCGCGGATCCGCGCGGCCTTGGCGGCTCCGTCCGCGGGGTCGTCGGCGGGCAGGGCGGCGAGCGCGTCCTCGGCCGCCCTGGCGCGCTCCTCCAGGACGGCCCTGCGCTCCACGAAGTCGCGCTCGCTGATGACGCCGCGCTCCATGCGGTCGAAGTTCTCGGCCACGGTGCGGCGCGCCCTCTCCGCCTCGGCGCGCAGCCTCTCCGCCTCGGCTTCCCTTCTGGCCGCTCGCTCCGCGGCCCTGTCGCTCCCGGCGTCTGCCTCCAGGTCAGCGGCTATGGCCGCCAGCGACCTCGCCACTACGGCGTCCACGTCACGCTTCTTCGCGCCCCTCATGCTGCAGCCGCGGCGGTTCAGGTGGTTCAGGCGAGGGCCCTCGTTCGGCCTGCTGGACTTTACGCCGTACCTCAGCGCGATCCCGCAGCGCGAGCACACGAGCAGGCGCCCGTAGGGGTTCCGCATCTCGTAGTCGCCGCGCACGGGCGCCGCGTCGGTTCTCCGGCGCACCCGCTCCGCCAGCTCGGGCGGGACTATGGCCTCGTGCAGGCCGTCGTAGACGTCGGGCCTCTCGTTCGGGACCGCCTTCTTCACGGGGCGGCCGTCCTCGACCACCGTCCTCAGGTTGTAGGTGTTCCACCTGACCTTGCCGAGGTACACGTCGTTGAGCACGATGTTGCGCACGGACGCGGGGTTCCAGCCGAAACGGGAGCGCGCCGGCGGCACGCCCATGGCGTCGAGCCTCGACGCTATGGCCCTGTACGACTCGCCGTCGGCGTAGAGGCCCCAGATCATGCGCACCGTCTCGGCGTCGGCGTTGGGCACGAGCGTGCGCATCCCCTCGACCACGGCCTTGTCGTAGCCGAAGGGCGGATCCTTCGCGATGTACTGGCCGTCGGCCACGTGGGCGTTGCGCCCCCAGATCAGGCGCTTGTTGATGGATCGGTACTCGCGCCGGCTCTGGAACAGCCCGAACTCGAAGTACTCCATGTCGGCATCGCTGCCGGGATCGTAGAGCTTGAACGGCGTGAGTATCCACGTCCCCGTCCAGCGGAAGGCGTTGCCCACGGCGGCCTGGTCGGCGGCGTCGCCGCGCGAAAGGCGCTCGACCTCCATGGTGAGGCACCCGGCCCATTTCCCGGCCATCACGTCGGCCAGCATGGCCCTCATCTCGGGGCGGTCGGCGATGGAGTCGCCCGACACGATGCCGTCGCGGTACCAGCGGTCGATGCCTACCCCCATGGTCGACGCCAGCGATTCGAGCGTCCTCCTGTGGTGCTCCAGGACGTCGGTGCCGTCCACGCGCTCCCGCGCCTCGTCGTCGCGGGACTTCCGCAGGTAGGCGCAGAACCGCGCCCCTGCGGGCCATCTGGGCGTGCTAGAATACACGTTGCCCTCCGATCTCTTCGGTTGGGTACTTCTTCGGCCCCGCCCCCGTCTCGCCAAAGATCGGGCGGGGCCTCTTCTACTTCTCCTCTTCGCTCTCTTCCTCGCCGCCGTCGCGGCCAGCGGTGGCTCTCCTCCACCTTATATCCCGCTCCCTCTCGGCAATATCCGCGAGGAATTTGGCGAACTCGTCGTCATCCATCTTTCTCCCTCCTATATCTCGAAGTCCAACGGGGCCACCGGGTAAACCGCCTTGCCCATGATGGTCACCTCCGGCGTGTCGTCCTCGTTGTAGTCGAATACCAGGGGCCTGATGGTCGGGTCGTAGCTGTCCGGTAAAAGCTCACAGCCGTTCTCCAGCGCACGGTAACGCTTCAGCGTCGCGGTGTCTCCGTTCACGCACACGGCGAATAGGTCGCGTTCATTGGTGGGCTCTTTGTCCTCCAGGTCGATAAGGACGAACATTCCGTCGCGCAGGCGGCGGTTCACGCTGTTTCCGCTCACGCGCATGAGGACCGACACGGGATGCTTCTCTATTACTTCGTCAGGAACGGGGGCATTGAGGTCGACTGTCCACATCTCCATTGGCTGGCCTGCGGCAATGTCGCTGCACACGGGAACATTTGTGAACGATGATCTAGCATCGGGGACGCTCTCGCGCAACAATTTCGACTTCGCCGGTCCGCCGATCTCCATGTTCGCCCAGTCTATTTGAAGGGTGTCGTAGATCTTATTGACTACCTCCCAGCTTGCTCCGCTTATTCCGCGGTTTAGCACGCTGTACACAGTGGTAGCAGGTAGACCGGCTTCCTTTGCGAATGCCGAAACACTTCCAAATAATTTAACCATGAGTTCGCGCAAGTCATCTCTTGGCACTTTCTCCATTTTCATTCACCTCCGACTACGCAATCTAGTAATAGATTTTACAAGATTGCGTAATTATCTGTAAATAGGGCTTGACAGATATACGCAAATGCGTAAATAATCATCACGCCAAAATTACGCAGTTGCGTAATGCACCTTGAAAACCGAATGGCCGACTGCCGGGCACGCTGGCCGGAAAAGCGATCCCGGACGTATCTGACCACCGCCCTCCTAGCTCAAAGGACAGAGCGCGCGCCTCCTAAGCGCGGCGTCCCGGTTCGAGTCCGGGGGAGGGCACCATTTCGAAAGGAGGAAAAGAAATGACAGAGCTTTCGGCGTTCGAGCACAAGGACTTCGGAGTGGTTAGAGCCGGGGTGAACGAGAAGGGCGAGGCGGTCTTCTGTCTCGATGACGTAGCTCGAGCACTCGACATGACAGCCGAGGAGGCTGCTGACATCGTCGGGGAGGAGAACATGGAGACCGTTGATGTCGCGCCGCTTTCCGAGTCCGATATCGACCACGGGGGCGATGCCCTATGAGCGAAATCGTCCATATTCAGTTTGCAGGGTGCGATGTCGAGTGCATCGGTGGAAGCGAGCCCATGAAGTACAGCGTCGGCTTGCGCCGCATGTGCGAGAACATGGGCCTTGATTACAGTGCACAGCTTAGGCGTCTGAACAGGCAACCTTGGGCAACTGTTGCCATCATGACCACAGTTGCCGAGGACGGCAAGTTTCGGGAAATGGCGACCATCGACCGCCAGACATTCGTAATGTGGCTCGCAACCATCGACACGGGCCGCGTCAAGTCAGAGCAAGCGCGAGAGGTCATCATCCGATACCAGAAGGAGTGCGCGCAGGTCCTCGACAGCTACTTCTCGAAGGGCATCGCTGCGACGCCGCAGCGGATCGAGGAGATGATAGCCGACCCGGACTTCGCTATCGGACTGCTCAACGAGCTGAAGCGCGAGCGTGAGGCCAAGGAGAGACTGCAGGGCAGGGTGGACAGACTCGCCCCCAAGGCCCTGTTCGCCGACGCGGTGGGCGACAGCAATGGCCTCATCCTGGTGCGCGACATGGCCAAGATGCTCTCCCAGGCTGGCCTGAAAATCGGGGGAACGCGCCTGTACGAGCGCCTGCGCGCCGACGGCTTCATCGAGAAGCTGCGCAACGTGCCGACCCAGCGCGCCATCGACATGGGAGTGATGCGCCTCGTGGAGCACACCGTGAGGAAGCCGGACGGCGAGGTGAAGATCTCCGCGACGCCGAAGATCACCGGCAAGGGCCAGGAGTACTTCATGCGCCGCTACACCGGCAGGGCCGTCGGGCAGACGGCCCTGGACATCTAGGAAGGAGGAGAACATGAACGGAGAGAAGCTGCGCGGGCTGCGCGAGTCCAAGGGGCTCACGCGCCGCCAGGTGGAGGACGCCACCGGCATCAGCCAGGGGACGCTCTGGCGCATCGAGCGCAGGGGCGTCGAGAACCCGAACTTCAAGACGCTGAGCGCCCTGGCCGAGTTCTACGAGGTGCCCATCGACGAGATCATCGGGAAGGAGGATTAGATGGAGAAAAGGAACCCCGTGGTGTTCGCCGCCGGGACCTACGAGATCGACTGCCCGCACGGCAGCGCGACGGTGCACGTGCTCCGCGACATCGGCCTGGCCGAGGTCTCGGACGCGCTGGCTCCGCTTATGGAATGCCGCCGCGAGCCGGCGGAGCGCGAGGAGAGGAAGGTGGCTTGATGCCCGAGACGAAGAAGGGGGCGCGGCTCGAATGTCTTGCCGGACTGCCGCGCCCGACTGTGGCCGACCGCATGGCGGCCGACCGAATTGTAGCAGATGCGGTCCTGGGCGCGCTCCTGGCGGCCGCGCTCCTGGGCGTGCCCGCGCTGTGCGCGGCGGCCTACCAGGCGGTGGCGCTATGATCGCCACCCTCGTGATCGACGGCCTGTTCAAGGGAATGAACGACTGGCGCGACGCCATCCAGCGGAGCCCCCACGCGGGCAACGACATGGCCCGCGCCGCCAAGCGCCGCGCGGAGTGCCAGGCGCGGGTCCAGATGATGCCGCGCTTCGAGAAGCCCGTGGTCGTCATCTTCGATTGGTTCGAGCCGAACCTGCGGCGCGACCTGGACAACGTGTCGGGGTCGGCCCGCAAGTGGATCCTGGACGGACTGGTGGCGGCCGGCGTGCTCCCCGACGACGGCATGGCCCACGTCGTGGGTCTCCAGGACTGGAGCCACATCGACCCGCTGAACCCGGGCGTGATAGTCACGCTCACCGACGAGATACCCGACAAGGAGGAGTAGATGGAACTGGAAGTGATCCCCCTGGCCAACATGTGGCCGGACCCGAACAACCCAAGAAAGGACTTCGGCGACCTCGACGCGCTCGCCGACACCTTCGAGATGAACGTGGTGCGCCCGTTCGAGCCGGTGAACCCGCCCACCGTGGTGCCCGACGGCGTGAGCGCGCACGGCCAGACGTACCGCATCGTGGACGGCGAGCGCCGCTGGCGCGCGATGGTCAAGCGGGCGGCCGTGGAGTCCTGCGCCGCCATCGTGTGCTCCATGGACGAGGCCAACGCCATGGCCGCCATGGTGGCCACCGACGACAAGGCGCGGCTGACCGACGCGGAGCTCTCGCGCGGCGTGCAGCAGATGCTCGTCGTCGGCGTGGCCCCCGAGGAGGTGGACAAGGCCGCGCGCCTGAAGAGGGGCACCGCCCGCCGCGTGGCCAAGGTCGCCCGCGCGGGCACCGAGCAGCTGAGCATCGACCACCTCCTGGCGGCCGAGGCGTTCGACGACCCCGACGACCGCGAGCAGGTGCTCGCCGCCCCCGAGGACGACTCCTCGCGCGGCTACCGCAGCGTCGCCCGCGATATCGAGGAGGGCCGCAAGAGGGCCGCGAAGATCGCCGCTCTGGCTGAGGCGTGCGCGGCCGCCGGCGTTCCCCTCGCCGAGACCGCCGAGGAGGCCAACGGGGAGGGGCGGTCCTACCGTGCCTGCGCGTACGCCGATCGCGTGGCAGAGGTGTTCGCGGGGCAGCCGGACGGCACGGTGGGCTGGATCTGCGCAGAGAGCTGGGGCGGCCCGGAGGTGCGTTTCTACGGCCCGTCCTCCGAGGGGTCGGACGATGATCCCGAGAAGGCGGCGCGTCGTGCCGAGATCGAGCGGGTGAAGAAGCTCATGGCCGACGCGTCGGAGTCGCGCTCCGCGTGGCTATGCCGCCAGATGGTCGAGCGGGAGGACTTCTGGCTCGACATGATGCCCATCGTGGAGGCCTACCGCGCCGCCGTCGGCAAGTCGCCGGCTCCCTACGACTACGCCGTGGGCAAGTGGCTTGAGGAGCAGGGCATGGCCGACCGGCTCGTGGAGACCGGGCACATCGTGCGCGCCTTCTTGTCGATGGGCTGCGACCCGCTGTGGACCGGCTACGTGGACGGCGAGCCGAGGCCGAGTAGAAGCGCAGAGAGCTGGCTGGCCCTCGGCGACGCCATGCGCTCGCTCGGCTACCGCCCAGCCCCCGACGAGGAGGAGTTGGCCGGGATGGTCGATGCGGCCATCGAGAAGTTCTCGGAGAAGGAGGAGGAAGAGGATGGCAGCGACGAGTAGCGTCAAGATCACGGCCCTGGAGGCCGAGAACGTCAAGCGCGTGAAGGCGGTGGCCCTGGAGCCGGCGCCCGACGGGCTCACCGTCATCGGCGGCCGCAACGGCCAGGGCAAGACCACGGTGCTCGACGCCATCGCGTGGGCCCTGGGCGGCGACCGCTACAAGCCGAGCGAGCCGCGCCGCGATGGCAGCGTGCTCGATCCGCGCCTGAAGGTGCAGCTCTCCAACGGCATCACCGTCGAGCGCTCCGGCAAGAACGGGTCGCTCAAGGTGACCGACTCCACGGGCAAGCGCGGCGGACAGCAGCTCCTGAACTCGTTCGTCGAGCAGCTGGCCATCGACCTTCCTCGCTTCATGGAGTCGAGCAGTGCCGAGAAGGCCCGGACGCTCCTGGAGGTCATCGGGGTCGGCGAGGAGCTGTACCGCCTGGAGGCCGAGGAGCGCGCCGCCTACGACAGGCGCACGCTCGTGGGCCAGCAGGAGCGGCAGAAGCGCGCCCTGGCCGAGGAGATGCCCTTCGACCCCGACGCGCCCGCCGAGTCGGTGAGCGCCGCAGAGCTGGTGCAGCGGCAGACCGACATCCTGGCCCGCAACGCGGAGAACCAGCGCAGACGCATGGAGGCCGCCGAGGCGTCGCGCAGGGTCGAGGCCCTGACCGCCGACCTGGTGCGCATCGACGAGCAGATAGCCGACATCAGATCCCGCCGCAGCGCGAAGGTGATGGAGCTGCAGGAGGCGACGGAGGCCGCGGCGCTGGCGTCGAGGACGGCCCAGGACCTCGCGGACGAGGCTACCGACGAGATCGAGGCGTCCATCGCGGAGATAGACGCCGTTAACGAGCGCGTGCGAGACAACCTCCGGCGTGCCGACGCCCTGGCCGAGGCCGACGGTCTGAAGGAGCAGTACGACGGACTGACCGAGCAGGTGGAGGCCGCCCGGGCCGCGAAGATGGCGCTTCTGGAGGGCGCGCCGCTGCCGCTGCCGGGGCTGTCGGTCGAGTCGGGCGAGCTGACCTACAACGGCCGGAGGTGGGACGGCATGAGCGGATCCGACCAGCTGCGCGTGGCCACGGCGATCGCGAGGGCGCTCAAGCCCGCCTGCGGCTTCGTGCTCGTGGACAAGCTGGAGCAGTTCGACCCGGCCACGCTCGCCGAGTTCGGCGAGTGGGCCGCCGCCGAGGGGCTCCAGATCATCGGCACCCGCGTGGCCGACGACGACACCTGCCAGATTATCATCGAGGACGGCACGAGCTACGCCCGGGGCGAGGAGCCGGAGCCCGATCCAGACGAGCCGACGGCCGAGCGCCTGGGGGCCCTGCGCGAGCTCGACGCGGCCGACAAGTGGGTGATCTAGATGGCGCTCAACATCACGCGGGGCGTCGTCCCCAAGGCCCAGAAGGTAGTCGTCTACGGCCCCGAGGGCATCGGCAAGACCACCTTGGCCGCCCAGTTCCCCGACCCTCTGTTCGTGGACGTTGAGGGCGGGAGCGCCCACATGGACGTGGCCCGCGCCGAGGCGCCCAGGTCGTGGGCGGCGCTGCTGTCCACGGTGGACGCCGTGCGCGCCGAGCGCCCCTGCGCGACGCTCGTGGTCGACACCGCCGACTGGGCCGAGCGTCTGTGCGCGGAGCACCTGTGCGCGAAGAACAAGTGGGCCTCCATCGAGACGCCCGGCTACGGCAAGGGCTACACCGAGCTGGCCGAGGAGTTCGGGCGGCTGCTGGACAAGCTGACCGAGCTCGCCGAGGCCGGCGTGAACGTGGTGCTCGCGGCGCACGCGGCCATGCGCAAGTTCGAGCAGCCCGACGAGGCGGCGCCCTACGACCGCTGGGAGCTGAAGCTGCAGAAGAAGGTCGCGCCGCTCGTCAAGGAGTGGGCCGACGCGGTGCTGTTCCTCAACTACAAGACGATCGTGGAGACGGTGGGGGAGGGCTTCGCCGCGAAGGGCAAGGCCCGTGGCGGCAAGCGCGTCATGTTTGCGAGCCACCACGCCTGCTGGGACGCCAAGAACCGCTGGGGGCTGCCCGACGAGTCGCCCCTGTCGTTCGACCCGATCGCGCCCCATGTGTCCGACATGCGGCAGGCGGTTCCGGCAACAGGAAACGTTGCCAAGCGCCCCTGCCAACAGAATCCGTTGCCAATCGCCACGGCGGCGCAGCTCAACTCGGCGCCCGCGCCGAAGACGGCAGGGCCGGGCCAGACGATCACCTACGGGGCGACAGGCGCCACGGTGGCGCCGACGGGAGCGCCCGAGCATCGGGAGCCGGCGACGCCCGACCTGCCGCCGCAGTGGGGCCCCGTCCTGCAGCTGTGCTCGTCGTCCGGCATCGCGCCCGCGGAGATCGGGGCGGTGGCCGCAAAGCTCGGCCACTTCACCCCCGACACGCCGCTGGCGAACTACCCGGAGGACTACCTGGGGTTCGTCGCGAGCAACTGGGAGAAGTTCAAGGGGCACGTGGCGGAGGCGCGCGAGGCGTCCGAGCCGGTGCCCTTCTAAGAGAAAGGAAGCAGACATGGCAGACAACACAGGCATGGGCGAGCCCCTGGACTGGGACGACGGCGAGGTTCTGGACGAAGGAGCGTACGTCGTCCTCCCTGCCGGCGTCTACGCCTTCGGGGTGGAGAAGCTGGAGAAGGAGCGCTTCGAGGGTTCGTCCAAGATGGCGCCGTGCCCGCGGGCGCACCTCACGCTCTCGCTCGTAGCCGCCGACGGCACGACCGGGACCGTCCACGAGCGGCTGATGCTCAACACCAAGATGGCCTGGAAGATCGCCCGCTTCTTCCAGGCCCTGGGCTTCCAGAAGAGCCCGGAGACGGGGAAGGTGCCCGTCGCCTGGAACCAGGTCGAGGGAAAGGGCGGGTACCTGCTGCTGAAGGTGCGCGAGTACGAGAAGAAGGACGGCGGCAAGGGGCAGTCCAACGAGGTGGACGAATGGCTCCTTCCCGGCGACGAGCGCATCGCCCAAGCCCAGGCCCCCGCGCAGACGGCGATGCCGGTGCCGCCGCAGCCGGCCCAGGCGCAGCACCCCGGCTGGAGCGTGTAGCATGGCCGGCATGACTCTGCGGCCCTACCAGGGCGCCGCGGTCGATGCCGTGCTGGGCGAGTGGGAGCAGGGCCGGCGGCGCACGCTGCTGGTCCTGCCCACTGGCTGCGGCAAGACCGTGGTCTTCGCCAACGTGGCCAAGCGGGTGGTGGACTCCGGCGGCCGCGTGCTCGTGCTGGCGCATCGGGGCGAGCTCCTGGACCAGGCCGCGGAGAAGATCATGGCGGCCACGGGGCTCGGCTGCTCGGTGGAGAAGGCCGAGCGCACGTCGGCCGGCGAGTGGTTCCGCGTCACCGTGGGTTCCGTCCAGTCGATGATGCGCGAGAGCCGGCTCCGGCGGTTCGGCCACGGCGACTTCGACGCCATCGTCATCGACGAGGCGCACCACGCGGTCTCGGACAGCTACGGCGCGGTGCTCGACTGGTTCCCGGGCGCGAGCGTGCTCGGCGTGACGGCCACGCCCGACCGGGCCGACCGCCGCAACCTGGGCGCCGTGTTCGACTCGGTGGCCTACGAGTACTCGCTGCCGGCCGCGATCCGCGACGGCTACCTTTGCCCCATCAAGGCTCAGACCGTGCCGCTGTCCATCGACCTGTCAGCGGTGCGGCAGTCGGCCGGCGACTTCTCGGCCGGCGACCTCGGCACTGCGCTCGACCCGTACCTGCACCAGATCGCGGACGAGATGATCGCGGCGGGCTGCCTGGAGCGTCGCACGGTGGTGTTCCTGCCGCTCGTGGCCACCAGCAGGAAGTTCCGCGCCATCCTGGAGCAGAAGGGCTTCAGGGCGGCCGAGGTCAACGGCGAGAGCGAGGACCGCGCCGAGGTGCTGGCCGACTTCGACGCCGGGCGCTACCAGGTGCTGTGCAACTCGATGCTGCTCACCGAGGGATGGGACTGCCCGGCGGTGGACTGCGTGATCGTTCTGCGGCCCACGCGATCGAACGGCCTGTACCAGCAGATGGTGGGGCGCGGCACGCGCCTGTCGCCGGAGACGGGGAAGACGGAGCTGCTGCTCCTGGACTTCCTGTGGCACACCGAGCGCCACGACCTGTGCCGGCCCGCGCACCTGGTCGCCTCCACGCCGGAGGTGGCCGAGGCGATGACCGAGCGGCTGGCGGCGGCGGGGTGCCCGGAGGAGCTGGAGGCCGTGGAGCGGGCCGCGTCGGCCGACGTGGTGGCACAGCGGGAGGAGGCGCTGCAGAAGGAGCTCAAGGAGATGCGCACCCGCAGGCGCAAGCTCGTGGACCCGCTGCAGTACGAGATGAGCATCGCCGACGCCGACCTGATGGGCTACGCGCCCTCGTTCGGGTGGGAGATGGCGCCGGCGTCGGACAAGCAGAGGGCGGCGCTGGAGCGGGCCGGCATCCTGCCCGACTCCGTGGAGTGCGCCGGCAAGGCGTCGCTCATCCTGGACAAGCTGGCCAAGCGCCGCGCCGAGGGCCTGTCCACGCCGAAGCAGATCCGCTTCCTTGAGGCCAAGGGCTTCAAGCGTGTGGGCGAGTGGCCCCTGGAGGCCGCGAGCAACATGATCTCGCGCATCCAGGCGAACGGGTGGCGCACCCCAAAGGGCGTGGATCCCGCGACCTACGCGCCCCAGGTGCAGATGCGGATATGAGAATTCGACGGGCCGCCTGCGCAGGCGGCCCTTTTCCAAGGAGGAAGACCATGACTAGGCTCTACATAAGCGGCCCTGTGACGGGCAAGCCGAAAAACAACCGCGCGGCGTTCATCCGAGCCGCCAACGTTCTGGCCGACAGGGAGGTTCTGGCGCACATCCCGCATATGTTCGTGCCAGAGAGCGCGGAGTGGCACGACGCCATGCGCATCAGCATCAACGAGCTAACCGACTGCCGCTTCAGGTACGACGGCCTGGCCCTCCTCCCAGGCTGGGAGCAGTCGGAGGGAGCGAAGATGGAGAAGGCAGTGGCCGAGGCGTGCGGCATCCCGTGCAAGACCGTGGACGAGTGGCTGGAGGAGACGCGATGAGGTTCCGTTACTGTCCCGCAGAGCACGACTGGGTGCCCGCCGGGTACTGCATTGAAATGTGCTGCGACATGTGCGCAGGCTTCGCGGCAGAGTGGGTCGAGATCGACGAGGAGGAGCGATGAAGAAGATCGAGGCACCGAAGCTGATCGAGCCGTGGCGCATCATCTGCGCGGCCCAGTCGGAGCCTGACTACAGCGAGGAGCGGTACATCCTCATCTACGCGGGCGAGAACGTGTGGGATGACGAGTTCGCGGTCATCGAGGGCGGCCACTGCTCGTGCTACGGCTGGAACGACGTTCAATGGGACGGCGTTGAGTACGGGCGCGACGAGCTGCTGAAGCTCGCGAAGTCGAAGATCGGCGACAGCGGCTGGTACTGCCGCTGCGAGCAGCGTTTCTGGAAGATGGTCGTCATGGCGTTGGAGACGGCATGGTGAGCGACAAGAAGAGAGGTGATTGCCAGAATGGCGAATAGGAAAGACGGCAGGCTCACGGTGAAGATGCTTATTGCCAAGCTCTCAGACCTTGCCCAAGTGAAGCCAGATGCCGAGGTCTGCTTCATCATGCCAGGCGACAGCCCGAACGAGGGATGGCCTATCTTCGAGGCGGGGTTGATCTTCGATTCGTCAAAGGCCCGCGTCCTGCTCATCAATGACGAGGAGATAGTGCAATGAGCTGCTACAAGCGCGGGGACGAGCGCATCATGCGCGTCTGCGACATCAACTGCGGCCGCGTCTCGTGGGCGTGCGAGGGCGAGGTGGTGCGGTGCACTGATTGCGGCAACTGGGGCGCGTTGGAGCGGAACTACCCTCCCGACTGGTGCCCCGTTGTGAGGAAGTGCACGAGGCCCACGGACTGGTGCTGCTGGGGTGCGAGGAGGGAGGAGGTTGATGGCTGAGTACATCGTGAGGGTCGATGAGAGCAGAAAGGCCACAGACCACCCGAAAGACCCTGTTGCATGGCTCTATGCGCTGCCGGTTTTGGAAGAAGTCGTGCGCTGCAGAGACTGCCGCCACTGCGACATTGGCGCGTGCTTCGTCCGAAGCCAGCACCCGGTGCTGGTGCCGGAGGACGGGTTCTGCCACCTGGGCGAGCGCGCTCGCATACACCAAATAGAAAGGAATGGACAATGAGCCATTTTGCCGTAGCCGTTATCTCTGACGGCACGAAGAGGGTCTCGGAGCTCTTGGCTCCGTATCAGGAGAACAACATGGGCGACTGCCCGAAGGAATACTTGGAGTTCCACAACGTCGAGGACGAATACCGCCAGCAATATGAGAACGACGGTGCCACCTACGTCTTCATGCCCGACGGTCGCCGCCTGCTCCCGTGGGACGAGGAGTTCAGGGTCGATGGCTCCTTTGGTTTCGGATCAGAAACATACGAGGTGCCCGAGCACTTGGAACGGCGGTGGATTCCCCACAAGGAGACCTTCGCCGCCTTCGACGACTATATGCGCGAGTGGTGCGACTACGAGAATGATCCCGATGCAGGGGCATACGGTTACTGGGAGAACCCGAACGCGAAGTGGGACTGGTGGCTCTGCGGCGGACGCTGGCGGGCGCAGGTTCGAGCCTCGAAAGGTGATTGCGCACCTTACCCCAAGTACAACTTCGACGGCGAGACCACGTGGGAAGAAGCTACCGACTATCCGCCCGGGCACTTCGACCAAGCGAAGCTCGGCGACATGATCTGGGATCGTGACGAGGCCGATGAGAAACGCCTGAACGACCAGTGGCGAGCATGGGTTGATGGCGAGGAAGTGGAGGGCTTGGATGATCCGCCGCCACTCGCTGCGATTCGCGTTAAACAATACGGCGATCGCGAGACCTACGTGCTCTGCAACTCGACCATGTGGTGGCGCGCCGTTATCACGCCCGATGGCAAGTGGCACGAGATCGGAGAAATGGGCTGGTGGGGAATGTCGAGCGAATCTGGCGGAGAGCTGGTCGAATGGGCGAGGGCGTTCAAGGAGAGATTCATCGACCCGTACCCGCCCGAGTACGTCCTGACCGTTATCGACTGTCATATCTAGGAGGACGAATGAGCGATGAGCTTAAGCTCTGCCCCCTGTGCGGATGGCCCCGCGCCACCGTCGTGGGCAAAACCCAGACGCGGCCAAGCGCCAGCGACCTCACCATCGTATTCGTGGTTGAGCAGTGCTACTGCTGCCCTGGGTGCCAGAGCATGGTGGTGGTCGAATGATCGAGATCGAGAAAGTGTGCGGAAACTGCGCCAACCACTGTCGCACGAGCAATTACGGCAGCAGAGGAGGCTCTGTTAGAGGGTGCCTCCCCGAGGTCATGGAGTGGAGGAAGAGCATCGAGGGAGCGCGCCTTTACACACGCGACTACAAGGGCTACAGCCCGCGCCACCATTGCCACAGGGTCGAGGACTTCAAGCAGAGGGAGCCCCCGTGTTAGCCCGGGCCGCCCTGGCGGCGGTGCTGGTGCCCCTGGTGGTCGTGTGTTGGATGAGCTGGAGCGAAGTTAGGAGGGCGCGATGAACCGAGAGAAGCTTTCCCGCCTAATCGCGTCTGAGATCGATTCCCGCGGCACCATGGCTGAGTTTTCGCGCGAGAGCGGCATCCCGTACCACACGGTGAAGCACCTGTGCGAGGGCACGCGCGTGACGTTCGACGCGGTGGAGCGCGTGTGCTCCGCACTGGGGCTGAGGATGAGCGAGCTTCTCCGATCCTGCGAGGGGCCGGTGGCCGCACCCGAGCGGCGCTACCCCGACCACAGGACGCCGCGCATCCCCGTCTACGTTGACGGTAGGCGCTACGCCTCCGTCAGCGATGGCGCTCGGTCGATCCACGTCAGCAGGAGCACGCTGTGGAAGGCGCTCGACCGAGGCGACAGGGCGATGCGCGTCCCATGGGGATGGGTGCCCATCGCGTATGCCGACGGCGAAAGGAGGTGCAGAGAATAATGGACAGAGACGGGCTGCTGGACGCGCTGGGGTCCATAGACCCGGCGACCCTGGATTACTCCGAGTTCGTGGAGATCGGCATGGCGCTCAAGCACGAGGGCCTGCCCTTCGAGGCGTGGGACTCGTGGGCCGCCCGCGACGCGGCCCGCTACAAGGGCACATTGCGCCGCAAGTGGGACGGCTTCTCGGACGCCAACGCTCCCGGCGCCCCCGTGACGGGCGGCACGCTCGTCCAGCGCGCCCGCGACCGGGGATGGGAGCCGCTACGCGATGCCGGCGAGGCCCTGGGCTGGGACGACTCGGAAGTGGCCGCGTCCCCGGAGCGGGACGCCCCGCGCCCCCGAGTGGTGGACCCGACATGGGTCGAGGGCGCAGAGATCGAGGAGCCCGGCGAGGGCTGGGAGGGCTGGCGCGACCTGGCCGCCTACCTGGAGGCCGTGTTCGAGCCGGGCGAGACCGTGGGCTACGTCACCGAGGCGTGGGACAAGGACGGCCGATGGGTGCCCTCCGGCAAGGGGCCGCACGACCGCACCGCCGGCGAGCTGCTGCAGGCGCTGGAGAAGCACGGCGGCGACCTGGACGCGGCCCTGGGACGGCCGAACCCGGAGGCGGGTGCATGGATCCGCTTCAACCCGCTGGACGGCGCCGGCGTGCGCAACGACAACGTGGCCGAGTTCCGGCACGCTCTCGTGGAGTCCGACTCGCTGCCCGTGGACAAGCAGGTGGCCATCATCCGGGAGCTGAGGCTGCCGGTGACGGCGCTCGTGTCCTCGGGCGGCAAGAGCGCCCACGCGATCGTGAGGGTGGACGCGCGCGACTACGGCGAGTACCGCCAGAGGGTGGACGAGCTGTACCGCATCTGCCGCGAGAACGGCCTGGCGGTGGACACCCAGAACAAGAACCCCTCGCGCCTCTCGCGGATGCCCGGCGTGACGCGCGGGGGCCGCAGGCAGTGGCTCATGGGGCTCAACATGGGCTGCGAGTCGTGGGCCGAGTGGCGCGAGTGGTACGACGAGCAGACCGACGACCTGCCCGACCCCGAGAGCCTGGCCGACGTGTGGGACGACCTGCCGGAGCTCTCGCCGCCGCTGATCGGCGGCGTGCTCCGGCAGGGGCACAAGATGCTGCTCGCCGGCCCGTCGAAGGCGGGCAAGTCCTACGCGCTGATCGAGCTGTGCGTGGCGCTCGCCGAGGGCGCGCCCTGGATGGGCTTCCCCGTGGAGGCGCGCGGGCGGGTGCTCTACGTCAACCTGGAGCTCGACCGCGCGAGCTGCCTGCACCGCTTCCGCGACGTGTACCGCGCCATGGGGGCGGCGCCCGAGCACGTGCGCGACATCGACGTGTGGAACCTGCGCGGCAAGTCCAAGCCCATGGACGAGCTGGCGCCGGCGCTCATACGCCGCGCGCTGAAGACGCGCCCGATCTGCGTGGTCATCGACCCCATCTACAAGGTCATCACCGGCGACGAGAACTCGGCCGACCAGATGGCGGCGTTCTGCAACCAGTTCGACCGCGTGGCCGACGCGCTGGGATGCGCGGTCGTGTACTGCCACCACCACAGCAAGGGCCTGCAGGGCGGCAAGCGCTCGATGGACCGCGCCAGCGGCTCGGGCGTCTTCGCCCGCGATCCCGACGCGCTGCTGGACATGATCGAGCTGCACGTGACCGACGACTGCCGCGCCGCCGCCGAGGCGTCGGCCGTGCGGGCCGCCTGCGCGGCCTTCCTGGACGCGGACCCGCGGCTCGCGGGCTGGCGCGAGCTGGTGCCCCAGGACGACCAGCTGGCGGACGCCAAGATGCTGGCCGCCTCCAAGGAGCTGTGCCGCCCGCTCGGCACGGCCGACGACCTGCTCGCGGCCGTCTGCGCCGCCAGGGCGAGGGCGGGGGCCATGACGGCGTGGCGCGTGGAGGGCACCCTGCGCGAGTTCCCGCGCTTCGAGCCGGTCGACCTGTGGTTCGAGCACCCGGCCCACGTGCGGGACGCCACCGGCGCGCTCTCCGACCTGTTCGCCGAGGGCGACACGAGCCCGGAGGCCATGGCTGACGCGAAGGCGCGCGGCACGAGAGCGACCAAGGAGAGGGCCGCGAGGGGCCGCCGGGAGAAGGTCGAGGCAATGCGCGAGGCGCTGGACGAGTGCGCGCGGGAGGGCGCCAAGCCGACTCGCGAGCGCGTGGCCGGGAAGGTCGAGCGCATCCTGGGCGAGGAGCTGCCGGCGTCCGGTGTCAAGAACTGGACGCGCGCGGCCGCCAAGTGGTCGCCCATCCGCGCGAGGCAGGACGAGGAGGGCGCCTGGGTGCTCTACGACGCCGAGCTGGAGCCGATGCTGGAGGACTTCGGGGAGGGCGGCGGAGACGGGGTGTAGGGGTGTAAAACCAAGCCTTTACACCCCGAGAGCGAAGGGGAGGGGGTTGTAAAGGCTATTAGTCCTTACAGGGAGGGGGGCTTGTAAAGGCTATATATATAAATAGGGTTTACACCCTACCCCCTCAGGGGGCAGTGCATGCACGGTGGGCGCCGAGGGCGCGCCCACCTTGTGCGCGGGGGCTACAGCATGCACCGCACCCGTCGGAGGATGAAACGGACGCGGACGGAAAAGAGATATTTATTCGCGAGAAAGGATAATGCGCTATGTCGAAGTCGAACGAGAGGAAGAGGGCGCGCGATGGCCGCTAGCGCGGAGGGCCACGGCGGGATCGCGATGGCGATGGCGGCGAGGATGTACGTGGAGCACGTGCGGTCGCTGAGGCTCCGCGAGGCGGCGGCGGCCATGGAGCTGGAGACGGCCAGGAGCGGGGCGGTGAGGGCGCAGGCCCTCTCCCAGTCCTCGGGCGGCGGCCCCGACCACGGAGACGACGCGGTGTTCTCCCTCGTGGCCCGCGCAGCCGAGCTGCAGGCCGAGTGGGAGGCGGACGCCGCCGAGCTGGTGGCCGAGTCGAAGGAGTTCCGCCGGTGCCTGGCCGAGGTGCCGGACCCTGCCTACCGCCTGGCGCTCGCGATGAGGGCCAACGGCTGCACGTGGGCCGAGGTGGCCGCCGAGCTGCACATGAGCGAGAGGAGCGCCTACCGCGTGGGGGAGTTCGCCTACACCGCCCTGTGGTCGGTCATGCCGGAGCCGTGGAGGCGCCTTGCCTTCCCCGACTGCCGTCCCGCCGGCGTTGACTGGGCGTAGGGGAAATTTTGCCGTCCCGAAAAGTTGGCAGTCGATGTCAGGTGAAAACGCGTTATGGTGTACCCGGGTTATTTCGCGGGAACGCGAAGACGGAGCAGACGATTCCTTGCCCTCCTTGCAGAACGGCCGTCCAACGACTTGGGCGGTCGTTCTGCTTTTCACAGACGGAAAGGGGCCTCATGGTCACGAAAGAGTACATGGTGGGGGCCGCTCTGCGGGCGTGGCGCAGAAAACACACCCTCCCGGCCTGGGCCATGTTGAAGGCCCTGGGGGTGCCTGCCGAGTACCCGGCGGGGGAGCTGTGGGCGGCGGTGCCGGCCGAGCGCTACGGCGAGCTGGCCGAGTGCCGGGCCAACCGCGAGAGCCCCATGGACGGCCGCTGGCTGTGAGCGGGGCGAACCCGCGCCAATCGAACGGGCATGCCCGTCGCAAGGTGGTGGCGTGGCTGAAGAGCACGGGCGACCACGTGTGCTGGCTGTGCGGCCGTCCCATCGACATGGAGCTGAGGTTTCCCGATCCGTGGAGCTGGTCGTGTGACGAGGTCGTGCCCGTCTCGAAGGGCGGCTCGCCCTACGACTGCGGCAATGTGCGCGAGGCCCATCTTCACTGCAACTCAAGCAGGAAGGACAAGGCTCCGCCGCGCCCTGATGGGGCTGCGAGGCAATCTATAAGGCATTCGAGACGCTGGGGAGCGATTCGGTAAGCAAAAAAAAACCTGGTCATAAGGCTACAGTCGGCAGCGCAGGCGGCCAGGGGGTGGGCATCCCCCCTCCCCCTCCGGCGAAGGCACTGCTGGGCGGCGTGTGCCGTTTTTGCGCGGGCCGCCCCGAGTGTGCAAAAACGGAGGTTCCCATGGGAAGGCTGACCGACGCCGACCGGGCGTTTATCTCGGAGAACTTCGCCGAGCTGGGCGCGACCGAGTGTGCAAGGCGCCTGGGCTGCTCCCGGCGCAGCGTCTACAACCACGCCCCCCTCGCCGCCGGGGCCGCCCCGTTGCCCGAGCCCGCGGCGCCGGAGGCGCCCGGCCCGGAGGCCGCAGGCCCCCGGCGGCCGTCCACCCTGGACGAGCTGCGCGCCCTGAGGGCGGCGCTGGCGGACGCCGTGGCTAGGGCCGCGCCCTCGGCGCTGCCCGGCATATCCAAGGAGCTGCGGGCCGTGATGGCCGAGATCGACAAGCTGGAAGGGGACCGCGACGATGACAACCCGCTCGGAGCCCTCGCCGAGGCCATCGCGGCCAGCATGTGAGCCGCGCTTCCTGGTGGCCCAGCCCCATGAGCGCGACCTGGCCGATGCAGTGGCCCAGGCAGCCGCCCTCATGGGGTACAGCCTGCTGCCCTGGCAGGTCGCGCGCCTGCGCGACTGGAGCGCCGTGCGCCCCGGCGGGGCCTGGGTGCACCGCCGCGTGGGGGAGTCGGTGCCGCGCCAGGCCGGCAAGTCCGTCAACGGCATCGTGTGGACGTCGTTCCTCGCCGCGGTCATGGGGTACAAGGTGCTGTGGACCGACCACAACTACTCGACCACCTGCGAGATGCTGAGGCGGTTCAAGCAGATATTCGGGGAGAGGCTGAACGACCCGAACTGCGCCCACCGGCACTACAACAGGGCCGTGGCGCGGTTCCACAACCAGACCTCCCAGGAGTACATCCTGATGGAGAACGGCGGCATGATCGCCTTCTCAACGCGCACAAAGAGCGCCGCGCTCGGGTTCTCCTTCGACGTGGTGGTGTTCGACGAGGCCCAGGAGCTGACCGACGAGCAGGCCCAGGCCATCGTGCCCACCACCTCGTCGGGCGCGAAGCACAACGTCCAGCTCGTCTACCTCGGGACGCCCACCCGCGCCGGTTCCTCTGCCGACCGCTTCGCGGCCGTGCGGGAGGACGCTCTGGCCGGCGGCTCCGACGACTTGACGTGGTGCGAGTATGGCATCGCCGAGCTGGAGGACGCCGAGGACGAGGAGAAGTGGTACGCGGCCAACCCGTCGCTCGGGGAGGTCACCACCATCGACGCGGTGAAGCTCGGCGGCAAGGGGCTGTCGCCTTTGGCCTTCGCCCAGGAGTACCTGGGCTACTGGCTGCCGCGTGCGGGCAGGGGGGACGTGGCCATAGACGAGGAAAAGTGGGCCGCGTGCCTGGTGCCCGACGAGGCGGCCCTGCGGGACGGCAGGCTCGCCCTGGGCGTGAAGTTCACGCCCGACGGGGAGGAGTTCTCCGTGTCGGCGGCCGTGGCGCCGCGCCCGGCGCGCGGCGAGGGGCCGCCCGCCCGGGCGCACGTGGAGCTGCTCGACACGGGCGACACCGCCTCGGGCACCGAGCCTTTGGTGTCGCTGGTCCTCTCCATGGCCGGCGAGCTGTCCACGGTGGTCATCGACGGGCGGTCGAACGCCCAGACGCTGCACGACCGGCTGGCGGCGGCGGGCGTCTCCAGGAGGGCGCTGCACATATGCCGCACGGCTGACGCGGTGGCGGCCGCCACCCGCCTCATGGACGAGGTGAAGACCGGCACGGTGACGCACATCGACAGCCCGCCGCTGGACGAGAGCGCCGTGTCGGCCGTGAAGAGGAAGATCGGGGAGTCCGGCATCGGCTTCGGGGACGGCCCCGGGGCGCCGAGCCACCCCGTGGAGTCGGCGGCGCTCGCCCTGTGGGGCGCGCGCACGACGAAGCGCGACCCGAAGAGGAGGATGAGGGCCATATGAGCGCGAGCAGGATGTCCCGGGCCGTCGCGGGGGCCGAGGGCCTCAGGGCCGACGACGCCGCCCTGGCGTGTGAGCTGGTCGAGGTGTGGCGCCGCCACCGCGCCCGCAACAAGCTGCGGACGGACTACTACCTGGGCCACCGCAAGGCCCGCGATCTGTGCATCTCCGTGCCGCCGCACCTGCGCAACCTGCGCCAGGTGGTGTCGTGGCCGGCGAAGGCGGTGGACTCGCTCGCCGACCGCTCGGTGTTCGACGCCTTCATCTGCGACGACGAGGCCCGCGCCGCCGACCTGCGCCGCATGGCCGACGCCAACGGCATGGCCCGGGCCTACCGCCGCGCGGTCATATCCGAGCTGAAGCACGGCACCGCCTTCGCAACGGTGGCAGCGGGCGGCGGGGGAAGCCCCGCGGTGGTGCGGTTCTACCCGGCCACGGCTGCCGCGGCCGTGTGGGACTTCCCGCGCGACCGGATCCTGGCGGGCATGGTGGTCGTTGACACGAGCCGCCAGGCCGGGCGCAGGGGCGATCCCACCTGGGTGAACCTCTACACCGACGAGGCCGTGGTGCGCATCCGGGAGCAGGGTGGCCGCTGGTCGGCCGAGTACGAGCCGCACTCCATGGGGCGTCCCCTCATGGAGCCGCTGTGCTACCAGGCCACCCTGGAGCGGCCGTTCGGCCGCAGCCGCATCACGCGGGCCGTCATGGACATCACCGACGACGCCCAGCGGGCGTGCCGGCGCGCCGAGATCGCCGCCGAGTTCGCGGCGAGCACCCAGAAGTACCTGCTGGGCGCCCCCGACGACGTGTTCGACGAGAAGTCGCGCTGGGACGCGGCCCTGGACGCCATCGTGACCTTCAGCAAGGACGCCGACGGCGATGCGCCGTCCTTCGGGCAGCTCGCTCAGCCCTCCATGCAGCCGCATACGGAGTACTACCGCAGCCTGGCCGCCCGGTTCTCCAGCGAGACGAGCATCCCGCTGTCGTGCCTGGGCGTGAACACCGACGCCAACCCGCAGTCGGCCGACGCCGCGCGGGTGGAGGCGGAGCCGCTCGTCATCGAGGCGCAGAACGTGAACGCCGACAACGGGCGCGCCCTGCGCAACATCGCCTACATGGCGCTCGCCGCCGCCAACGACACCGGCTTCGACGCCGAGGCGTCGGCGCCCGACCCCGTGTCGGTGCACTTCAAGGACCCGTCCATGCCGTCGCTTTCCGCGGTGTCCGACGCCATCGTGAAGCAGGTGCAGGCCTTTCCCTGGATGGCCGAGTCCGACGTGCCCCTGGAGCGCCTGGGCTACACCGACGAGGAGATACAGCGCCTGGCCAACGCCCGCGAGCGCGGCCGCTCGGCCGACCTGTTCGAGGCGATGACGGGCGGTGGGGCCGATGCCTCTTAGCCGCCGCGCGGCGCAGTCCTACTCGGCGCTGCTCGGCAGATTCGCCGACGCTGCGGCGCGAGCCGCGGCGGCCGCGGCGGCCAAGTGGCTGGCCGAGCATCCCGCGGCTGCCTTCGATGAGGCAGTGGCGGCCCTGGCCGCGGTCGCCGAGCTCGCCGCGGGCGCCCCGTCCGCCGCCGCGGCCGAGGCGGCGCGGCGCCTCGCGAACGCCGAGCTGGCTGCCCACGGGTTCGATGCGACGGACGCCCCCTCGTCGGGGGAGTTTCCCCGACGCGAAGTAGCGGCGTCCCTCCGCAAGCACCGCTCGGCGTGGGACGGCGGCGGGGCCGCGAAGATGGCCGAGTGGGCGGCGCGGGCCGCCGGCGACGCAGTGGGCAACGCCGCGAACCGTCAGATGCTGCGCCACGGCCGCGGGGACGTGAGGTTCGCGCGCGTGCCGTCCGGGCCGAGGGCGTGCCCCTGGTGCGTCGCCATAGCGTCCCAGGGCTTCGTCTACAGCAGCTCCGAGAAGGCGGGGGAGTTCGCCAGCTGGCACGACAACTGCCGGTGCCGCGTGCTCCCCAGCGTGGACGCGGCCATCGAGGGCTACGACCCCGACGAGTACCTGCGCATCTGCCGCGCCGACGAGCGCATCGGGCGCATGGGCTTGCCCGAGAAGGTCAAGGACGCCCTGCGCGCCGCCTACCGCGACTCTTATATGGGCGGCCATACCTACGGACGCGAGGAGCTGGAGCGCCTGCTCGACGATGGCGCAAAAGGGGCCTTTTCTGCCTTCAGGAAGGACAAGACGCATGTCGGATACCGTAAGACAATACAGACATTCTTTGAAGAAATTGGAAATGCCTACGGGTTCAGTTTGGTTGGTGAGACGATCATCGACAAGAACGGCGGGTTTGCGGGCGCCTCTCTCGATGGCAAGGAACTGTGCGCCGCGATTGTCTTAGCGAGCGGAACGGGGCGAACGCTCATTAAGGTTAATGCCGAAAGAGGCGGTGGACTGTTGACGCCTGATTTTCTTACAAATGGCTGCTATGTGGATGTAAAAACCCCGGCAAGCGTCAAGAAAGTTCGCGAGCGTCTGTGGCACGCCCACCATCAGATTGAGGCAGTTTGTCCTGATCTAGGCGAGGCGATTCTTGATGTGACTCATCTCGGTATTGGCAAAGACAAGGGGATCGATATTGCCAGAGATCTTTACGGGAAGAACCTCTTTCTCAACGTTTTCATCATCGATGGTTGGGATTTTCGGCAGCTGTAAAAAGAAACGGGACCTCGATGCATGCACCCAGGACCCGTTCAAGACATCGTAAATCATACTACTTATCGGGGCGTGGCGCAACGGTAGACGTGCGGCGCTCAAAACGCCGTTTCCGAACGGACATGCGGGCTCGAATCCCGCCGCCCCGACCATCGGAATCAAGCCCCGCACGGGGCTTTTTTCATACCTACGCCCGGCGCGGGGCGGCATATCCGTGCATTCGTACCTGCGGGCAGGGAAAGCCCGACCGATCACCGCCGAGCGGCGGGGAAGGAGCAGCAATGGCATTTGAGCCGATCAACACCCAGGAGGAGTTCGACGCCGCCATCAAGGCGCGCTTGGAGCGCGAGCGCGCGAAATTCTCCGACTACGACGAGTTGAAGGAGAAGGCGGAGGAGGCGCGCAAGCGCGTCGAGGATCTGGAGCAGGCCGAGGAGGACCGCAAGGACGATGAGAAGCGGCGCGCGGCCCTCGACAAGGTGGCCAAGGAGACCGGCGTGCCGGCGGAGCTCATCTCCGGCGACGACGAGGAGTCCATGGCCGCGAGCGCCAAGGCTATCGCCGAGTTCGCCAAGGCGCCGGCTGCCCCGCAGATGGGAGAGGCCGGCAAGTTCGCCGGCGAAGAGGACGGGAAGGGCAGTGCTGCCGGCTCCATGAAGGAAGTCGTCGACCAGCTCTTCGGCTAAACAATCGAAAGGAAGAAAAGACATGGCAGGAACCACATCCAAGGTGAAGCTCCCCCGCTCGGTGGTGACCGAGCTCCTTCCGAAGGTGAAGGACAACTCTGTCATCGCGACGCTGTGCGCCAACAAGCCGCAGACCTTCAACGAGAACGAGACCATCGTGTTCACGCCCACCGCCGAGGCCGAGGTGGTTGAGGAGGGCGCCAAGAAGGGCTCTTACGAGATCGCCACGGGCTTCGTGTCCGGCGTGCGCGTGAAGGTGCAGACCACCACGCGCGTGACCGAGGAGCTGAAGTGGGCCGACGAGGACGACCGCCTGGAGATCATCTCGAACATCCAGGCCGACCAGGCCGGGGCCATCGGCCGCGCCCTGGACTACGTGACCATCCACGGCATCAACCCGGCCACCAAGGCTGCGCTCGCGGCCAAGTACACGCACCTCACCGGCATGGAGGGCATCCACGAGGTGGTGTCGGGCGCGAGCGAGACCGACAACATCGACGCCATGCTGGAGAAGCTCATCGACTGGGAGTTCAACGGCATCGCGCTTTCGCGCAAGTACGCCTCCGACCTGCGCAAGCTGCGCGTGCCCTCCACCATGGCGCGCCTGTACCCGGAGATCCCGCTGAACCTGGAGGTCGGCTCCTTCGAGGGCCTGCGCGCGGCCACCTCGGCCACCGTGAACGGCCGCCTGGCGAAGACCCCCACGGGCATCCGCGCCATCATGGGCAACTTCGACCTCATCAAGTGGGGCATGGTGCGCGACATGACCGCCGAGATCATCGAGTACGGCGACCCCGACCAGACAGGCGTCGACCTGAAGGCCAACGGCCAGATCGCCTACCGCACCCAGGCCGTGTTCTCCTACGGCATCCTGGACGCCGGCGGCTTCTGCGTGCTGCGCGACAAGGCGGGCGAGTAGCTATGGGCGAGGTGATCCAGAAGGCGGTGCTGCACGCGCCGGACGAGGCGCTCGACAGCATCCCGGCAGCGCACTTCGCGCCGGTGTGGACCGACGGCACACCGCTCGCGGCCGGAGGTCCGGCCGCGGTCGATGTGGATGCGCTGGCCGCGAAGGCCGCCGAGGCGATGGACGTCGACGCGCTGGTCGATGCGGTGCTCGCGAGGATCGACCTGGACGCCGTGGCGGCCAAGGCGGCCGATCTTGCGCCGGCGCCCGCCGCCCCCGCGGCGGCGAAGGCCGTCATCCCCAAGAAACCCTCGATGCTCGGCATAGCCAAGGCCCTCGTGGCCGCCGGCCTTGCCGTCATGGAGGAGTGATGGCCGCCGGCGAGACCGCGCCCGCCCCCGCCGAGCCGGAGCCCTTCGCGAAGGTGGAGGACTTCCGCGCCCGCTGCGACTCCGGGGCCGATGACGCCCGCGTGGTGGCGGCCCTGGAGGACGCCTCGGCGCTTTTGCGGTCGCTGTACCGCAGGCGCCACGGGCGTCCCTGGGAGCCGGGGGCGAGCGCCGACTTTGACGACAACGCGAGATCGGTGTGCTGCGCGGCGGCCGCCCGGGCCGTCGACGTGCCGGGCGGCATGGCCGGCGTCACCCAGATGAGCGAGACCGCCGGCCCCTTCACCGCCTCGGCCAGCTTCGGCGCGGCCTCGGGGTCGCTCTATGTGACGAAGGGCGAGCGCGAGCGCCTGGGACTCTCGGGCGGCCGCATGGGCTCGCTTCGCGCTCGGTGCGAAGGCGGCGCGGAATGATCGGGCGCGGGGAGGCCGTGACGGTGGAGGAGCGGCGCGAGGCCGGCCGCGACGCTATGGGCTGCGTGGTGTACGAGACCTCCGAGCGGGAGGTGGCCGGCGTTCTTGTGCAGCCTGGCGCTACCGCCGATATCGAGGAGGGCAACCGCTCGGGCCGCACCGCCGCATACACGCTGCTGTGGCCGAAGGCCGACGGGTCGCCGGTGCTTGACGGCCTGCGCGTCCGCGTGCGCGGGGAGTGGCTGGCCGTGATCGGCTCGCCGCGCCCCTACGACGCGGCGGCGTGCCCGACCGCCTGGAACATGCAGGTGAAGGTGGGGTGCGTCCATGGCTGACGAGGGGTTCAGGTGCACCGGGTGCCGGGTGGTGCCGGCCGGGGCGAACGCCTTCCGCAACTCGGCGGCCATGCAGGAGGCGGTGCTCTCGCGGGCGCGGGCCGTTGCCGAGGCGGCCCAGCGGGCGTCGGGGGCGCGCTACTACGCCGACGTGCGGAGAGGCCCGCAGCGGTGCCGCGCCGTCGTGCACCCCGGCAGCGCCGCTGCCAACGCGGACAACGCCCGCAACAACACCATCCTGAAGAGCTTGGACGCGGGGAGGGGGTGAGCATGGGCATTGAGGCGATCATGGTCGGTTTCCTGAACGGCGCGGGGCTGCCCGCTCCGGCGGCCGCAGTGGCTCTGGAGGAGTGGCCCGCGTCCTTCTACACCGTGGAGCGCACCGGCGGCGCGGGCGACTTCCGCATGGACCGCCCGACGGTGGCCGTGCAGGCCTGGGCGCCGACGCTCGCCGAGGCGGAGCGCCTCATCGCGGCCGCCGACCGCGCCCTGATCGCCGGCCTGGCGGACGGGGCTCCCGTCACGTCGTGCCGGCGGGTCGGATTGGCGCGGTTCCCTGTGGACGGCAAGCCCCGGTACCAGGCGGTGTACTCCATCGCCACATATGAGACAGACTAGCCCGCGCGAGCGGGAGAGAGGCGGCTGAAATGCCAAACGCCATGACCAACAACAACGACAACGTCTACGTCGGCAAGCCGAAGGTCGGCGGCGCGGTGTTCGTCGCGCCCATCGGCACGGAGGTGCCCACCGACGCGGAGACGCCCCTTCCCGAGGGGTTCTTTTGCGTGGGCTACATCTCCTCCGACGGCTTCGCGACGTCGAACACGCGCAAGAGCGAGGCCAAGCAGGCTTGGGGCGGCGACACCGTGGGGAGCGCCCAGTCCGAGTATGCCGACACGGCGACCTTGGAGATGCTGGAGACCAAGCCCGAGAACCTGCGGATCGTCTACGGCAGCGGCAACGTCATCGTCGACCCGGAAAACCCGCGCCGCTATCGCGTGCGCCACAACTCCAAGGAGCTGGACAACTGGGTTTGGGTCGTCGAGCAGTTGCTCGGCACGAAGCAAGTCCTACGCACGGTCATCGACAAGGGCCAGGTCTCCGAGACGGAGGAGGTCAAGCGCAACAACGAGGACTTCATGGGCTACAAGGTGACGATCGCCATGTACTCAAACGCCGAGGGCGACACCTACAACGACTACTACGCCCCCATCGAGGCCGAGAAGGGGCTGGACGAGATGACCGTGGACGAGCTCAAGGCCTACGCGGCGGAGCATGCCATCGGCATTTCCGGCAAGACGCTCAAGGCCGACATCCTGGCCGCCATCAAGGCCGCCGAGTCCGGGGAGGGGGAGTAGCGATGGCGAGCAAGGCGAAGAACCCCACGGCCCCCGCCGACGTGGCGGCGGCCCTGCCCGAGGGTTGGAACGACGACATGGAGCTGTTCGAGTCCCTCGTGGCCATGGACGCGGGCGATCCGCGCGCCATCGGTCCCGTCATGGACAAGCTCGCGGGCGAGGGCGCCCCCGCCGTGCGCGAGTCTTTGCGCGGACCCGACGGCATCGTGCGCATCACTGCCTGTCGCCAGTGGGTCTACGACGTGATCGAGGCGGCGAACGCAAAAAACTCCTAGTGCTCGCGTGCCTCCGGTGCCGACGGCTGCCGGAGCTGCGGGCCGACTTCCGCCAGTACTACCACGTGGGGCTGTGCGAGTTGGGACGATCGCTCCCCGTGTCCGAGGCCGCCGACTTGGCAGCCCAGCTCCCAGCCGGGGCGCGGTGCGCGACGCCGGAGGGGTGGGAGGCGGGCTGGGGGGAGGCCGAATGGCTGCTCGCGCGCGTCGAGCACGTCCTGCGCGTGCTGGCATGGCAGCGCACCGAGGACGCGGCCGAGGGAAGGGGCTTCCCCGAGATGCTGACCCCGAGGCCCGGCGCCGAGCCAGAGCCGCCCGGCGTGACGAGCGACCAGCTTGAAGACATACTGTCGAGAAAGAGGGGGTGACCCTGTGTCCGACTCCGAGGTGCTCGCGAGCGCGAGCGTGGAGATCCACCCGTACCTGTCGCCGTCGTTTTCCGCCGACCTCTCGGCCCAGATGAACGGCGCCGGGATGTCCGGCGCCGGGCGTCGCGCAGGCGACAGCTTCGTTATGGGGATGTCGTCTTCGCTCAAGGGCGGAGGGCGGGCCATGACGGCGGCCGGCAACCTGCTCACGAGCAAGATCACCGCCCCGGCGTTCGGCGCGGCATCCGCCGTGGCCGGCATCTTCGCCGTGAAGGGCTGGGAGCGCCTGACGGCTATCGACACGGCCGAGAGCAAGCTGAAGGGCCTCGGCTACTCGGGCAAGCAGATCGACGGCGTCATGAAGTCGGCGCTCGCGTCGGTCAAGGGCACGGCCTACGGGCTGGGCGACGCGGCGAACGCCGCGGTGGGCGCGCTCGCGGCGGGCGTGAAGCCCGGCAAGAACCTCACCCGCGTGCTCACCACCATCGGCGACACCGCGACCATCGCCGGCGGCGACTTCAACGGCGTGGCCAACATCTTCGGCAAGGTCATGTCTAAGGGTAAGATGCAGGGCGACGAGATGCTGCAGCTCACCGAGCGCGGCGTGCCCGTGCTCCAGACGCTTGCCAAGCACCTCGGCAAGACCACCGAGGAGGTCACCGAGATGACCTCCGACGGCAAGATCAGCTTCGAGGTGTTCGAGGCAGCCATGCGTGAGGCCTTCGGGGGCGCGGCGCTGGCCTCCGGAGAGTCCATGATCGGCACCATCGACAACATGTGGGCCGCTGTGGGCCGCGTGGGCGCGGCGTTCCTCGACTCCGGCGACGACGGCGAGGGGTTCTTCAGCCGTCTTAAGCCGCTCCTGGGTGACGTGACCGATGGCATCGACGGCATGTGCGATATGGCTGGCGAGGCCGGCTCGGCACTCGCCGACGGTCTGGTGGAAGGGGTCGACACCGTCAAGGAGCTGGCGTCCGACGCGAAGGAGATGTGGGACAACCTGTCACCCGATCAGCAGGGCCAGCTGAAGGCTCTCGCCGGCATCGCCCTGGCGGCGGGCCCGGCGCTAAAGATCATGGGACCCCTCGCGACGGGGCTCGGGAGCGTGTTCGGCGTGCTCGGTAGGGGCACCCGGGGCATCCTGGCCTTCCAGGGGTCGATGCGCAATATGGCCATCGCCGCGAATACGGGCAAGAGTGCCCTGGGCGGGATGACGGGAAAGATCGGGGTCATGGCCAGCAAGAGCAAGACGGGGGCGAAGGCTGTCTCCGGGCTGGCGGGCGGCCTGTCGTTCGCCGCAGGCGCCGTGCCCCTGCTGACCGCGGGGCTGGCTGCTTTCGAGGTGGTCTCCTTCGTCAGCGAACTCGCGAGGGCCCAGACAGAGGCTGGCAAGCTGGAGGCAAGCTTCGGCGAGCTGACGAAGGGTCATCAGAACATGGTTGACGCCTTCAGCCAGGGCATGCAGCTAGGAACATCCACCGACAACCTCATGGGCGAATCGGGGCGGTCCATGGAGGAGCTCCAGGGCACGGTTGACAAGTGCGAGGGGAAGATCGCCGGCATCATCAGGCGCGCCAACAAGGAGAAGCGCGATCTGCGCCAAGAGGACATCGACGACATCAACCGGTACAACGAGAAGATAGCCGCTGCCTACGACGAGCAGGCCCAGGCCCATGTGACCCTGCTGCAGCAGGAGGCCAAGATGGCTCCCGAGCTCATCAGGAGCATGAGCGCCGAGGAGATCGCGGCCTACGTCGGAGGTATCAAGCAGCGCGGAGACGAGGCGCTGGCCGCCGAGAACCAGGCCTACGAGGCCCAGCGCCAGAACCTCGCCAAGCAGCACTCCCAGGGCGTCACCGACGAGCAGCAGTTCCGAGACGCGCTGCAGGCGCTGCAGGCGGAGCACAACAGGAAGACGGCGGCCATCGAGACGGCCACGGCCGAGGCGTCCGGGTCGGCCGCATCCTCGGCGGCCCGCATGAGCACCGACGTCATCGCCGCCTTCGGACAGATGACCGAGGGCATGGGCATGTACAGCCCTCTCGTGCAGTCGGGGTTCCGCGACGTTGTGGACTCCACCCAGCAGGTGCAGGACCGCTCGCGCATCACCGCCGACCAGTTCCGCGAGGCTTGGGCCTCCATGGGGGAGGGCTCCATCGAGAGCGCCGCCGCCATCATGCAGGGGGCGGGGGAGGCATCGCAGGGAATGGGGAGCATCGACGAGAGCACCAGGATGGCGGTCGCCTCCATCCTGGCGTCCTTCGACGGGCTTTCCGGCGAGACGGCCGAGGTCGGCAAGCAGGCCCTGATGGAGCTAATCGACTCGCTGGGCGACCCCTCGTCGGTCACGGGCGGCATCGACACCGCCTCGGCCTCGTGCCAGCAGATCGTGGATGCCATCCGCGACAACCTGAAGCTGGGGGACGTGTCCCAGGAGCAGGTGAGCGAGTACGCCGCGGCGATTACCGCCGGCAGCGTGGTGGTTCGGCCCGCGGCTGCCACGCTCGGCGACGCGGCCCAGCGCCCTCTCTACGACGCCGCATCCAAGACCCCCGGCATCGGCGCGAACTTCTGGCAGGGGTTCGTGAACGAGGTGTCGAACGGCGCCGGGAGCGCCTACGCGGCCGGGGCGAAGGTCGGCAGCGAGGCTGATCGAGGTCTGCGGGAGAGCACGAAGGTCAAGTCGCCGTCGCGTAAGGCCATGGAGGTCGGACGCCATTTCGTGGGCGGCTTCGACCTGGAGCTGAACGCCGGCGCCGATACAGCCTACCGGTCGGGCTACCGCCTCGGGCGGGCCGCGACCGACGGCCTCGCATACGCCTCCAAGAGGGCGCGCGCGTCGATGGCTCCGGCCATCCGTCCCGCCGCCCTGGCGGCCGCTGGTGGCGGCGAGACGAACATCTACTACCTGAATGGCGTCCAAGTTGACGACAGGAGCGCGGTGGCCCGCACCATCGACACGCTGGCGGTGCAGACGCGCATGAGAGAGAGGGCGTGACCCGTGGCCGTTACCGTATCCGCCCTCACCCTGAAGAGGGTGGGCGGCGACTCCAGGGACTTCTACGCCTCCTGGGGTGCGCCGGAGGGCAAGAACATCTGCAAGAAGGCCCTCAACAGCAAGGGCAAGACCGTCGTGGTGGGAGGCAAGAAGGGGGTCACTCGGGCGGCCGCCACTGAGAACTACGAGGTAGCGTGGGCGTTCCTCCTCATGCTCTCCAACGGCAAGACGCGCTGGTCGAGCGAGCAGGGCAGGACGACCGGCCTCCGGAACATGACATTCACCGCTCCGGACAACGCTATCAAGGTGAAGGTCAAGGTCCGCCCCCTCCCGAAGACCTACACGGTCTACAAGAAGGTCACCAGGACCACGGGCAGCGGCAAGAACAAGAAGACGAAGGTCACCTACGAGAAGAGCGCGACGAAGCCGAAGTACTTCACCCCCGCATGGTCGTCCAAGGACGCCTGGACCGACGAGAAGAGCGTCATTGCCCCCGCGGCACCCGACCTCTCCGTCTCGGGCGACCTGGCCGTCACGGCGAAGGTGGAGGCCAACGACCCGTACCCGTCCAGTTACGAGGTGGCTCTGGACCAACTGCTGGGCGGCCGGTGGGCAAGGGTTTCCACGCCGTCGGCCGCCTCCGCCGAGGAGTCCCACAGCTTCTACGTGCCGAACCTCCGGGCTGGCTGCACCTACCGCGCGGCAGCTCGCACGGCCCGGCCCAACGAAAAGTGGTCGCCGTGGTCGCCGTTGTCAGACACGGTCCTGTTGAGGCCGCCAGCGCCGCCGCGTCCGGCCATGGCCTCGCGCGTGACCGGCGTGCTCGTCTCGTGGGCGGGGTGCCAGGGGGCCTCTGAGTACGAGGTGGCTCTAGCCGAGAGCAAGTCCCAGCTGGACAGCTCGTCCCAGCGCCAGACCGAGACGACGTCAGGTACGGCCGTCGAGTTCGCGGTAGACAGGGGCAGGTCGTACTACGCCCGCGTGCGGGCGAAGAACGACACGGGCAGCGGCCCGTGGTCGCCCGTGGCCGGCCCCCTGGTGTACGGCACGAGGCCCGATCCTCCCACCGTGTGGGGCAGCGCGGGGGCCGTGGTGCGGGGCGGCACCTACACCATCAGCTGGGAGCACAACTCCACCGACAGCTCGGAGCAGACTCAGGCCCGCGTGTGGGCAGATACCGGCGCAGGGTGGTTCGTCCTCGCGACGCTTGGCGCGCAGAAGTTCCTCGATGTGAACACGTCGGCCTACCCCGACGGCACGACGCTGCGCTGGTACGTGGCAACCAAGGGCGTCCTCGACGAGTACTCGGGGCCCTCGGAGACCATGGCGGTCGGGATCTGGGAGCAGCCTACCCTGGCCCTGGCGGTGCCGTCCACCGTGACAGCGCTTCCGCTGCAAGTGGGTGTCGATCCGTCATCGCCGACGCAGGTTCCGGTCGCTGCCGACGTGGCGATCCTGGCCTGCTCCGACCACGCGGTGGACCTGCCTGACGGCGCCCAGCGCCACGTCGTGGCCGGCGAGGCGGTGTGGTCCGTTCACCTGGACAGGCCGGGCGACCCCTTCTCCGTGCCAGTGGGCGCCGGGGACGTGTCCCTCGCCAGCGGCCAGTCCTACAGGCTCTCCGCCACCGTGGCCATGTCGTCGGGGCTCACGTGCTCCGCTTCGGTTGATTTCGACGTGGAGTTCGAGCCAATCGACCTGTCCCTGTCGTGCGACCTGCGCCCGAACGGGGAATGGGGGTGCGAGGTAGTGCCCTACGCCCTGGAGGAGACGGATGACGGGGTTGCCCACGCCCGGGGCGTGGCCCTCTCGGTCTACCGCCACGAGACCGACGGCTCCATGACCCCCCTGGTGCGCAACATGCCAAACGACGGGTCATACTCCTATGTGGACGGCCACGCGTCCTTCGGGATCGCCTCGTACCGAGCTGTGGCCACGGTGATGGCCACAGGGCAGGTGGACTACGTTGATGTGGCGGAAGACGTGATCGAGTTCGAGGGCATCCTGATCCAGTGGGGCAGCGAGCCCGCGGCATCGGAGGACGACGAGGTCCAGGTGCTCGGCGCGGCGGAGGCCAACTGCCTCGTGCTGACTGACAATATCAAGGTGAGCGACGACCACGATCCCGACACGGGCCTGGTCGAGTACATCGGCCGCAAGCACCCCGTGGCCTACCACGGCACCCAGCTGGGGCACACCGCGAACTGGCAGTGCACCGTCGACAAGGTCGATGCCAGGAAGGTCGAGCTGCTGAGGGAGATAGCCCGGCTCGGCGAGACCGTGTTCGTGCGCGAGCCCTTGGGCGACCACTATTGGGCGCACGTGGTGCCGTCGTGGTCGGCGTCGGCGGACTCCGGCCTCGTCAGCGTGGCCCTCGCCGTGACGAGGGTGGACCGCTCCGACGAATGCGTGGTGATGCCGTGATCGACTGGACGAAGGAGATGCGCCAGACGTTCGAGTTCTACGAGGTCGATCCGGGAACCTGGCAGAACGTTCGGCTGCTCGAGCAGGTGGTGTCGGCCGAGATAACCTGCGATGACGAGCTTCCCACGGGCGGCTCGGCCACCTTCGAGGCGTCCGAGGACGTAGGCGAGGTGTACGTGCGCACGTACCTGGTGGTCGAGCAGGGCGGCGAGCGCGGCGCCGAGTGCCTGGGCACGCACATGGCCCAGACGTGCAGCGACGACCACGACGGCAAGAGCCGCCTGCTCAAGCTGGAGGCCTACACCCCCCTCATCGAGCTCAAGGGCGACTGCCCGCCCCTCGGCCACCACGTGTCTGCCGGCAGGCTCGCGGGGGATGCCGCAGCGCAGGCCGCGGCCGAGCACTGCCGTGCACCGGTCGACGGCAGTCCCGGAACAGTCGCCCTGGCCTCCCACTACCGGTGCGAGCCCGACCAGACGTGGCTAGATCTCGTGACCGCCCTGGCGGCCAAGGAGGGGAGGCGCCCCTACCCGACGCCGCTCGGGCGCATAACGTTCGTCCCCGGACGGGACGCCGCCGCGCTCGCACCCGTTTGGAAGTTCAACGACGACTCCGCCTCCATCGTGCAGCCGGAGATATCCCACGCGCGAGACTACTACGGCGTGCCGAACCGCGTGGAGGTGGTGTGGTCGGGCGAGGCGGGGTGCCTGTCGGCGGTCGCCGAGAACCACAGCCCCGACTCGCCGCTGTCAATCGAGAACCGCGGATGGGTGTGGCTGCACCGCGAGACGTCGCCCGAGTTGGAGAACCCTACCCAGGAAGACGTTCAGGCCTATGCCGACGGTCTGCTGGCCGAGCTGTCTACCGTTGATCACGAGGTGACCTACACGCACGGGTACGTGCCCGCCGTCAAGGTGGGCACGTGCGTCGAGCTCGATCTGCGCCGCGCCAAGGTGAGGGCCCTGGCGGTCGTCGTATCGCAGCGCATTGTGTGCGGTACCGGCTGCCAGGTGGAGGAGAGGGCCGTATGGACGGAGGTGATGCTGTGAGCCTGCAATCGATGGCGAGGATCCTGGCGGGGGGCAAGGGGTCGGCGCCAATCCCGGAAGCCGTTGGCACCGTCGTGGAGGGGCCCAGCGCCGGCGGGGCCGCGCCCCTTGTCCTAGTCGCCATAGACGGCGCCGACGACGCTACGCCGTGCGAGTCGGTGACCGGAGTCAACGCCGGCGATCGCGTGAGAGTCGCCCTGTTCGGCGGCCGCGCCGTCGTTACTGGCAATCTCACATCCAGGGCCACCGACGCAAAGGCCTTCGCCCGCACCCTGGGCGACATCCCCGCCGCAGTCAACTGCATCAAGAAGACCGACCAGGGCCTTGTGGTCGGCAACACCGACGGAGCCGGCAACTTCGTAGGGTCCCGCACCCTCCTCGGCGAGTCGTTGTACTTCATCGGCCCGGACGGGACGGTGCTTGGCGAGTTCTCCAGCGAGGGCATCTATATCGGCGGATGCGAGATAGCCGTCCAGGACGAGGGCGAGTTCCAGGGGATGAATATCTACTCGTCGCTTGGCAGCGTGTACATCTCCGCGAGGAAGTTCCCGCTCGGAACGGCGGGCTCGTCCATGAGGTCGACCCCTCCTGCAATCAACGTGACGGAGAGCGCGGTGTCCATGTCCGTCGGTTACGTGAGAACAGACGAGACGGGGGTTGTCGGATCTGGGGCGCACTCGATTACCTTGAGCTCAGACGGCATCAGCCTGAACGGCGCGGTGCGTGTGAACGGCAAAGACATAGGATAGGAGCATCCATGGAAGACAACTGCAGACCATTTTTCGTAGACCCCGCGTCGCGGATCGTCGGCACGCCATCGGATGCGGGCACCATCGCCGTGGCCTCCGACGAGATGGTGAGGCCCATCAGGATCGCGCTGCCCCGTTGGTATCACGGTACTGATCTTGGGGAGTTCGCGCTGCGCGTGAACTACCGGAACGCCGAGGACGAGGAGGGCGTGTACCTGGCATCAGACAAGGTTGTCGGCGACGACAGCGTTACCTTCGAGTGGCTCCTGTCCCGCCATGTGACCCAAGCGGCCGGGCCTGTGCGATTCTCCGTGTGCGCCGTGCGCCACGCCGAAGACGGACTGACCGTCGCGCAGGAGTTCAACTCCCGCCCCGCCGCGTTCGAGGTGATCGAGGGCCTTGAGGTCGATGAGGACGCGGAGCTGGAGGCGCGCCTGGACTGGGTGTGGAAGGTGGTTGCCGACTGCGAGGAGGCCACCAACGCCGCCAAAGGAGCAGCCGACTACGTGTACCGCGTTGCCGCCAACGCCATCAAGGAGGCCCAGGCGTCAATCAAAGTCATGCCCGACGAGCCGAAGGTTCGAGGCGATGGGATGCTTTGGATGCAGACCGACGAGGCGGCATCCGAGATCGTGGCCCTCAAGCGGTGGGACGCCGACGACCGCGGCAGGGGGCTGCTGCCCAGCAAGGCGCTCCTGCCGGGCAAGGCGCTCCTGCCCAAGGATAAGGGGACATGGAAAGAGTTCAAGCTGGCCGCGAGCACGCTCGCATAGAGAAAGGATGAGAAATGGATCAGAACGAGAACGTCACCGAGGAGATGTCCATGGCCGCCCCCATGGCCCTGGAGGCCGTGGCGCTCGACGCGCAGGCCGAGGAGCTGTACCCAGACCCCGAGCCGCTTGTTTACACGCCCACGCAGTGGGTTGACGAGGGCGAGCAGGACGCCGAGCACCCCTACGAGTACATCAGCGCTGAGAACCTGAACGCCATCGAGTCGGGCATCTCCGCGCTCGTGGAGAAGCTGAACGAGTCGCGGAACGAGATCGTGGCACTGAAGCGCGAGAACGCGTCCCTCCGGGATTCTCTATCCCCGTACTTTTATATGACTGAAAAAGAAGGATGGAACGGCGCGGCAAGCGTAGAGCAAAACATCGAGAACGTCATATGGCCGATCGCTCCAAGCAGCGCCGTGTCTATCTTCTTCTGCTACGGCGGCTCGTCTGAGGGTTTTGTTGTTGCCAAGGCCAACGATCTTCACGGCGGCATTATCGGCCTGGGGCACAACAACAGCGGCAGGTGGATTGTCTACAACGGATCGCTCAGCAAGGCGAGCAGTCTCTAGCATTCTCTATCCCAATTGGCTGTACATCATCGAGACGACGGCTTTGAGCTCAGAGCGAAAGACGCCGGAGGGACAAAAAGAGACCTGGTTGTCTGCGAGACATATATAGGCCTTTGGAACCACGGCACTGGCCGATACGACGGGCGTATTGACTGGTAGGTATTCTCTATCCCGGCTAAACGCGATCACTGGCGTTATCCCAGTAGACAGCGGTGCCGAGATTCGCATCGTGTCAAAAGCTGGAGAGAAGTTGTCTCTATCTGTCGAAGCGGGCAGAATTGCGCTGTGGTCAATCGACAAGCAGGCTTTCTATTGGCAGTTCAAGGCTCAATGATTCGACTCACTGCCAGCTCAAACGCTTCTCCACAACGCGAGTTCCGTTTTCCGATCTGACGTATATGAGCGCGTCGTCTGAGACCGTGAGCTGCGCGTAGCTCAGCCTCTTCTGGTCGTAGTGGCGCCTGATCCACAGCTTGGCTTCAGAGCCCTCTGACCCTCCGAGTTCAAGTCGGGATAGAGAATCCTCTATACAGCCAGAGGTATAGCCTCCGAGAAAGCCGGCGCGAGAACGATGCCCTTGTACATATCGTCTGAGGTTTTGCCGAGCAGGCGCCTGGACACCCTGCGCTGCGCCCTGGTGACGGCAGCCCTGGTCATCGCGTAGTAGTACCTGTAGCTGGTGCCAACGTTCGCGTGACCGAGCATCGATGCCACCAGCTCGATGGTCACTCCCGACTGGGCAGCGATGGTGGCCCATGTATGGCGAAGGTTCTTCATGGTCACGCGCGGCAGCCTGTGCGCCTTTACCCACCTCTGGATGCGGTAGACCACCTGCTGCGGCCTGTAGTCTCCGATGATGCGGCCCCTCGGGCGTCCGCGCTCAACCCAGATCTGGTGCAGGCGATCCAAGGCCCAGGGCGGCAGGTACAGGTCTCGCTCGCCCTTGGCCGTTTTCGTGGGCCACTCCACCAGGCCGTCTCTGGCGCTTGGCGGGCAGGTAGTGGCTCCAGGCGATCTCGGCAATCGTCATTCTCTCAGGGCTCATTGTTCCTCCTGTTCATTGGGCAAAACGCAAACCGCAGGGCACCGCCGTGGCGTCCTGCGCTCTGTGTTTTATCGGTCAAGAGAAAGGAATCGGATGGAAGGTATCTATATCGACTGGCACCCGGTTGCGGTCGCGGCGGCGATGATGATCATCGACATCGCCACGGGATTCGCGGGGGCCGCGAAGCGCGGGGTCATCGACTCCAGCGCGATGAGGGACGGCCTGTGGCACAAGGCGGGCTTCTGCGGCCTGCTGGTTCTCGCCGCCGTCTACGAGGTGGCCGTGGTTTGGATCGACTTCGAGGCGGCGCGCGCCGGATTCGGAGTCTCCGTTCCTGACATCCCCGCCGTGGGAATCATGTGCGCTTACATCGTGCTGACGGAGCTGGTGTCGGTGATGGAGAACCTGTGCGTGCTCAACCCATCTATCGCGAAGCTGCCGTTCGTCGGAAGGCTCGGAAAGCACGACCCCGCAGCACCGGACGTGACGGTGGGCATCGAGGACATGGAGGATATGGCATTCGACGGAAGGGGAGAGTAATGACCAAGAAGCTCTATGTCATCTGCGGCCACGGTGCGGGAGACCCTGGCTCTTGCGGCGGCGGCAAGAGCGAGGCCGACCTCGTGCGCAAGCTCGCCAAGAAGATGGCCGCCGTCAACCCGAACGTGGTGGCGCTCGACACCGCGCGCAACTGGTACGTCGACGGGGGCGTGAACGCCTCGCTCAAGAAAAAGATCGGGTCGAACCCCGTCATCGAGCTGCACATGGACTCCGCATCTGCGTCGGCCAAGGGAGGGCACGTCATCATTTGCTCCGGCCTGTCGGCCGACAAGGAGGACATGGCGCTTGCCTCCTACATTGCAAAGCAGTTCCCCGGGCGCTCGAACTCCATCGCCAAGCGTTCAGATCTGGCCAACCCGAAGCGCGCCAAGGCCCAGGGCATCAACTACCGACTGCTGGAATGCTGTTTCATCAGTAACAAATCAGACCGCGAGAAGTTCATCGGCAACATGGGCTCCATCGCCAAGGGCATCGTGGGGTGCTTCGGCCTGGACAGCGCGGAGACCGCGTACAAGGTCGTGAAGGACGGCCTGTGGGTGTGGGACGCGCCCGGAAAGGGCACGCGAAAGCTCAAGCGCCTCAAGGCGGGACAGAAGCTAAAGGTCGTGTCCACGCAGACCAAGGACGGCAACCTCTGGGCGTCCTATGTGTCCTCGGCCACGGGCAAGACCCGCTGGTTCAAGATCAAGAGCGCAGACGGCAAGAAGGTGTACGCGAAGAAGGCGTAAGAGTAAAGTTAGAACGATAGGCCCCGGCCCCTCGCAGCGATGCGGGGAGGTCGGGGCCTATTCTGCGTTTTTCGGAATGTACCTTATATGCTACGCCTGCGCGGATTTCTTCTGCTTGACTTCGCTCGGGAAACCGAACGAGAGGAGAGACCCATGGATGGGAATATGAAGGATGCGGCCCAGCGCGCTGTATACGCCTTGAAGGCCGCAAGCGAGTGCTTCATGTTGCTTCAATCGGAGACCGACGACCTCGCACAGGTGATGTCGGAGTGGCTTGCCCGCGAGGCCCGTGAGCTTGACGAGGTTATCTCCTCGGCTATGAGGTGAACCTGTTTCGCCAAGCGAGTTGGCCGAGTTCAAAGCCTCGGTTCTGCAGGGGATTCGACAGCCTCTTGAAACGGGGTCGGTCACGCTGACGCGGGCTGATGGCAATGTGGTGTTTCCGGCGCGGTTTATGCTGGTCGCGGCGACCAACCCATGCCCCTGCGGCTACTACGGTGACGACGAGCATCCCTGCACGTGCACGGTGCCTCAGATTCGCACGTATCAGAATCGCATCGGCGGTCCTCTTATGGATCGCATTGACTTGCACCTGGACGTTCGCCGCATTCCGCCGTCCCAGGTGCTTGCCTCCGGTACAGGTACGAGCTCGGAAACGCTGCGGGAGGGTGTTCTACGCGGCCGCTCGTTCGCCTCGTGGCGCATAGCTAGGGAAGAGGGGTCTGATGATCGGCCGGCAATTGAGCGCTGTCGCATGACAGCGGGCGCACAATCGTTTCTTGTTTCAGTGGCGGAGCTCCATTCGATGAGCGGGCGAGCCATAACGCGCACGCTGTCGGTGGCCCGCACGATCGCTGACATGGTCGAGTCAGCGGTGGTCGGAGAGGAGCATGTGGCCGAGGCAGTGGGCTACCGTGTTCGGGATGGAATAGGAGGATGTTGAAATGCCTGTTAAGTCGATGAGGCTGAGAGGCGACCGATTCGAGCTGGACTGTCGAGATGAGGCGTTTCCCTCGTCGTTGCGCACAATACCGGTGCCTCCGGCTTGCTTGTACGTTGTCGGCGATCCTACGGCCCTCAAGCCGGGGTTGGCGGTAGTGGGTGCGCGGCGCGCAACACCTTACGGTCGCGGAGCGGCAAAGCGGTTCGCATCGCTGGCCGCCGCTCGCGGCATCGTCATTGTCTCTGGCGGCGCCCGGGGATGCGATGCGGTGGCCCATGAGGCCGCCCTGGCCGAAGGTGCGCCCACGGTTGCATTTCTAGGAGGGGGCTGCGATCAGGTGTACCCTGCCGAGAATGCAGGGTTATTCCAGCGTATTATCGATGGCGGAGGCGCCATCGTGTCGGAACGTCCGTGGGACTTTCCGCCCCAGCCTTATACGTTTCGCGAGCGCAACCGGCTTATCGCCGGTTTGGCGCGTGCAACGCTCATCGTGGAGGCGGGGCTGCCCTCGGGCACCTTCTCCACGGCCGATGAGGCGCTTGCGGCAGGGCGCGAGGTGTGGGTGGTGCCCGGTTCCATCACCTCCGAGAACTCGCGAGGGGCAAATCGCCTGCTGTACCAAGGTGCGCTTCCCATCGTGGATGACGATGCCTTCTCCGACGCTTTGTTCATGACGTTCGGCTGTCTTAAGGAGCCTGTAGGCACGGAAGAGGAGGAGGGCTCTTCTTGTGAGAAGAAGTCATCTCCCGATGCTGAGGATGTGCTTCTCGGGGCCTTGTGTGCCGAGCCTTTGGGCATGGAAGCTCTTCACAACCTTGCGAGCGCCCACGGACCCAAAGAGGGGGACACGCTCACCTGGCTCATGGTGTGGCTCACTAAGGCCCAACGCGATGGGCTCATTGCCCAGTATCCTGACGGTCGCTACGGTCCTCGGGTGAGAACGGGGGAGAGGAGGGTTCGATGAATCGTGCGGTTTCCGCGTCGTGGGGCCCTCAGGCCCGATTGACGGGAGTCACAGTGCCGTTATTTGGTATCCTTCTGGGCTATGACTTACCATGTGACCATAGTCGGCGGGGGCCTCGCCGGCAGCGAAGCGGCGCTCGATCTTGCGAATCGCGGCGTGGCGGTGCGTTTGATGGAGATGAGGCCGCATCGTTCGACCCCTGTGCACCACAGCGACGGCTTAGCGGAGCTCGTGTGCTCCAACTCGCTCAAAAGTACGAAGCCCGACAGCGCCGCGGGCCTGCTGAAGCGAGAGCTTGCGGAACTCGGGTCTCCTCTCATTCGGGCAGCGCATGCGTGCTCTGTGGCGGCGGGAGGGGCCTTGGCCGTGGACCGGGCTTTATTCTCCCAGGCAATTACGGATCAGATAGAAGACCATCCCCTCATCGAGCTGGTGAGGGAGGAGGCGACCGATGTGGCGAAGCTGGCGTGCGGCGCCGATGCCATCGTGCTCGCGAGCGGACCGCTCACCTCCGACGCCTTGTCGTCTTCGCTTATGGGCCTGACGGGGCTTCATGCCCTCGCCTTCTACGACGCGGCGGCTCCGGTGGTGATGGTGGACTCCATCGATTTCGAGAAGGTGTTCCGGCAGAGCCGCTACGAGGATGCAGCCGCGGGCGGCGACTACCTGAACGCGCCGTTCACAAAAGAGGAGTACGAGCACTTCATCGACGAGCTGCTCAGCGCCGAGCGTGTTATCGCGAAGGACTTCGAGACGCGCGAGCTGTTCCAGGCGTGTCAGCCTATCGAGGAAATCGCCCGCGCCGGTCGGGACGCGCCGCGCTTCGGCAGCTTGAAGCCTGTAGGGCTGACCGATCCCCGCACGGGGCGCCGCCCCTGGGCGGCCCTGCAGCTGCGGGCGGAGGATGCCTGCGGCCAGAGCTACAACCTCGTGGGATTTCAGACCAACCTCACCTTTCCCGAGCAGCGGCGCGTCTTCCGCATGATTCCCGGGCTGGAGCAGGCGGAGTTCGCTCGTTACGGCGTCATGCACCGCAACACCTTCATCGACGCCCCCCGGCTGCTCGACGCGCACGGTCGGTTGCGGACGCCGGCGGCGGCCGAGCTCGGCGTGCCGGTGTACGTGGCCGGTCAGCTTGCCGGCACCGAGGGATATTGCGAGGCCGTGAGGTCGGGTCTGCACGTCGCTCTTGCCGTGACGGCTGATCTGCGGGGCATTGAACTTCCTCCACTGCCGGTTGAGACGGTGTACGGAGCGCTGCTGGCCTATGCGACCGACGACGGGACTGCCGACTACCAGCCTATGCACGTGAACTTCGGCATTATGCGCCCGCTCGATCCTCCGGTGCGCAACAAACGTGAGCGCTACGGCGCCTATGCCGCTCGCGCCAACGCTGCTTTGGAAGGATATGGCCAAGCGCTGGTGGCGGCGGGGCTGATGGCCTGATGGGCTGCAAGCGCGCGTCTTCTCCTCCGGCGAGCGTCGCCGGCGCTGAGCCGTTGCCGGCGGTCGAAGAGGGGTGCGATGGGGAAGGGGCACTGCCTGGAGCGTCCGACGTCGAGGCTTTCTGCGAGGCCCTGATGGTGGAGCGTGGTGCGTCTTCCCATACGGTGCGCGCCTATCGCGACGACATCCTGGCCTATTTGCGATGGGCGGCGCGGTCGGGGCTTGCCCCCTATACGGTTACCTATCGCCAGATGCGCCGCTATCTGGCCGAACTCGACCAGGCGCGCTACGCTCGCACGACTATCAAGCGACATCTGTCGGCGTTGCGGTCGTTCTTCCGATGGCTCAACAAGACGGGGCGTGCCGATGCCGATCCGGTGAGCGTGGTGCAGGCGCCCAAGGGGGAGCGTCGTCTCCCGAAGACCATTTCGACTGCCGATATGGTGACGCTGCTCGGCGTGTTCGGCGAGGAGGACGCCTTTGGCGAGCCGCGTGAGCAGTCGGCGGCCGATATGCGGGATCAGGCCATCCTGGAGTTCCTGTTTTCGTGCGGTGCCCGCGTGTCCGAGGCGTCGGGCTTATTGCTGCGGTGGGTCGACTTTCCTTCTTTGGAGGTGAAGGTGTTCGGCAAGCGGGCTAAGGAGCGCATTGTGCCGCTGTCGCGCACGGGAGCCGCCGTTATGGAGCGCTATCTAAAAGAGGCGCGGCCGCAGCTTTTGGGCGGCAACGCGAGCGATTATTTCTTTGTGTCGAACCGGGGCAACCGCATGAGTCCCGATTCCATTAGGAAGATGTTCAAGCGTGCGCTGCGCGCTGCAGGGCTTGACGAGAGCCTGTCGCCTCATGCGATGCGTCACACCTTCGCCACCGATCTTTTGGAGGGGGGCGCCGATCTGCGCAGCGTGCAGGACATGCTGGGCCATGCGAGCCTCTCCACTACTCAGATCTACACGCATGTGAGCCCCGACCGCCTGAAGCAGGTTCACGGTCTCGCGCACCCGCGCGCATAGGTCGCCCCGGCATGCCGGTGGCGCAGGGCTGTGCGCACGCGCGCGTGTACTCAGCATCTATCGCCAATTTACATGCCACCAACGGGGATGTTCCGCAGCGGTTGCAACCTCGTGCCGCGCTCGCTACGGTTGGCGGCTGCGCTCGGCGATAGGAGCGGCTCCGTGCAAAAATTCCTTTGAAGGTTTCAAAGGGGTGCGCCTGTCCGGGCGTTTTCCCGTGCCGAAGGGAGGAGCCATGAGTCGCAAGAAGGCAAAGATGCTATTCTGGGCAGCGCTCGTCGTGCTCGCCTACATCCCTTACCTCATGCAGTCGGCCGGCCATGCCATTATGTAGCTTCGGCGTTTCAGGTTGTCGTGCTTGCCCTTGTGGAGGGCAAGGCGGTTCCATGCGCATTATCTTTGCAGAAATTTCGGATCGGAAAATTGGTATAGTGGGATAGGGATCCCGCTTAAGTACGTGCTTGCAGTCGTGTGAGCAGGGATTGGCTTGGAACCGATCATGAAATGGGAGCACGATGCGAACTCATCTCATTCCTCTGATAGACGCGTTGGCGTTACGGGGGCTGCCTGCGGCGAATGCACTTGTCCTCGCGGCGGTGCTCGTATTCGGGCTTGCCGGCTGTCAGACGGGCGGTGCGGGCGATGGGGAAGCGCCCTCGGAGGAACAGGTGCTCGCCGAGCCCGTGAGCGAGGAGACGGTGGAATCGCTGCGGGAGATTGCGGGGGAGGGCACCGCATCCGATGGCTCCGATGCCGCCGCAGTGGCTGCTTCCGATGGCAAGGTTGCCGCCGATGCCGCGCTCGACGTAGATACTGAAGTGGAAGAGGAAGCCGCTAAGCCGGGCGAGTCCGACGAAGCCAGTACTGGCGACGAGGGCAAGGGCGCACTTCCATCTGCGGCTGACCTGTCCATTGTCGAAGACTACCGGGCCGGATTCGACCACGGCGCGAAACCGGCTGCCTTCCAGAAGTACATCGTGCTGCACGATACCGAGGACGAATCGGATGCGGCCGCCACTATTGACTGGTGGGATGCCAACGGCAACCAGGTGGCGGCTCACTTCATCGTGAACCGCGACGGCACTATTTGGCAGTGCGTGCCCCTCGACCGCATCGCGCACCACGCTGGCTACGGCGATACGGGTTACAACGACCGCTACGGCATCGTTGAGGACGGCCGCGACGATATGGCCGGGTCTTCCCCCATTGGTGCACAGTTCGCCGACTATGCCATGAACGCCTGGTCGGTGGGTATCGAGATGGTGCATGTGGGCGGTTCGGGCGACTACCCCCAGGCCCAGCTTGATGCGGTGGATAATCTCATCGCCTATATCGATGCCTATTTCGGTTTCGAGAGCGAGATTATCGACCACAAGGCGTGGCGCTCGAACAACTCCGACACTTCCCCCGAGTTCGCGGATTATCTGGAAAGCTACCGCGCAGTGCGAAGGCACGCGTAGACCCCTGCGGTGCGGGCGGTTCTCCCGGGCGGTCGGCGGCGGCGATGGAGCCGCACGTCGACGGTTTGCGGGGCTGTTTCATCGCTGAGTGGCAAACTTCTCATTTCCCCTTGAATTCCTCTTTTGCGAGGTTCATACTGCTCGCACCCTTTCGGGATATCCGTTTTCGAAAGGCAGGCTGGCACATCTCGTATTAACGGAGGAAAGGATGCACAAAGAGGAGCTTACCAACGGGCAGTCCCTGCGCGGATTCACGTTGGCGACGGTTGCGTTTCTGGCTATTTTCGCCGCGACAGCGGTGCCTATTCCGCTTTACGCCGACTACCAGAGCACCATCGGCCTTACGACGGCCGATATCTCGAACACGATGCTCACCTACCTGACCGGCGTGGCCCTTATCCTCCTTTTTGCCGGACGCATCTCCGACTCCTTCGGGCGCACGCCCGTTACCAGCCTCACGCTCATGCTCGCCATTCTGGGGTGCATCATGTTCATGGTGGCGGGTAACGGCGCAGCGGTGCTCGCCGCGCGCTTCGTCCAGGGTCTCTCCGCCGGCCTCGGCATGAGCGCGGTGTCGGCGCTCGTTATCGATTGCGTGGGAGAGAAGCATTTGAGCTGGGGGTCTACCGTGGCGAGCTGCGGCTCTATGGTTGGTATCATGATCGGGTCGGTAGCTGCGGGCATTCTCTACGATCTCGTGCCGAGCTCGGTCATGCTCTACGGCATCATGATCGCCATTTTAGCCGCATGCCTGTTCCTTATGCCGGTGATCCACGAGCCGCTCGACCAGACGCTCTCGCTGCGCGCCGTCATGCGAGTGCGCGTTTACATTCCCAGCGACAATCGCCGCCTGTTCGCCGTTGTGGTCGTCTGCTATTTGGGCACCTGGCTCGTGTCCTGCTTCTTCCAGTCGTTCTCGGCTCCTATTGCCCGCCAGTGCTTTGGCGAGAGCTCTCCTTTGGCCGGCTCCATCATCTTGGCCCTCGTCATGGCTCCGTCGCTACTCGGAGGCCCCTTGGTGCAGCGCTTCGAGCCCAAGCGTACCCTTGTCGTCGCCATGACGGCTGTGACGCTCACCACCGCTCTTATGGCAACGTTCGTCTTTACAGGTGCTGAGCTTCTGTTTATGGTCGATTGCGCTGTGTTCAGCTTGGCGACGGGCGTCGCGGTGTCTGTCTCGCTGCGCCTGCTGCTGCTTCGAGTGAGCGTGCTGCGCGTATCGGCTATTCTCGCATCGGTGAATCTCATGGCCTATGCAGGATCCGCGATCACCGGCGTTCTCTGCGGCATCCTCTTGGAGGCCTCGTCGTTTGCGATGGTGTTTGCCACTATGGCCGTGGTGCTCGTGGCGGCAACCTTCTTCGTCGCCGGCAGTTTGCGCGCGCCCAGCGAGCAAAAGAAGGACAACCGTCTCACGCTGTCTCGCTTCCACAAGATGAAAGGGACAGATCCGACGCCGGCATCGCGCGAGTCGATGGGGGCGGAAGGCGTTTGCGATGACATGGCCGCCCGCGTGCTCTCATAGGCTGCTGCTCATACAACCTCAGCCCTCATCTATGCAAAATCCGTGAATGCGAACAAAAGTTCCCTAAATTGGTAGCAACCACCTGTTGGACTCGGTAAAATACACAGGCGAAACAAGGTAAATCGGCAACGGGCCGCTCGCATGGGGTCCGTTGCTTCACGTCTGTGAAGGAAAACCAGTCAATGGCCAATGAAATCGTCATCAAGGGCGCTCGCGAGCACAACCTGAAGGACGTCGACCTCACCATCCCGCGCGACGAGCTAGTAGTGGTTACGGGCCTTTCGGGTTCGGGCAAGTCGAGCCTCGCCTTCGACACCATGTACGCCGAGGGCCAGCGCCGCTATGTGGAGAGTCTCTCCAGCTACGCGCGCATGTTCCTCGGGCAGATGTCCAAGCCCGACGTGGATTCCATCGACGGCCTGTCGCCGGCGGTGTCCATCGATCAGAAGACCACGTCGAAAAACCCGCGCTCAACCGTGGGTACCACCACCGAGATCTACGACTATCTGCGCCTTTTGTTCGCGCGCGTGGGCGTACCCCACTGCCCGGAGTGCGGTCGCGAGATCAAGAAGCAGACCACCGACCAGGTGACCGACGAGATTCTGCGCCTGGGCGACGGGGCTCAGGGCGAAGCCACCAAGGCCATCCTCATGGCGCCGGTGGTGGCCGGGCGCAAGGGTGAGTTCACAAAACTCTTCGCCGATCTGCAGAAGGAAGGCTTCTCGCGTGTGCGCATCGACGGCGAAATTGTGAAGCTGACCGGCGAGCCCCTAACTCTGAATAAGAAGATCAAGCACTTCATCGATGTGGTGGTGGACCGCGTCACGCTGAAGGAGTCGGCCACGAGCCGTATCGCCGAGGCCGTGGAGCTGGCCTGCAAGTTGGCGAGCGGGCGCGTGCTCGTGCAGGTGCTCGGACCTGACGGTAAGCCCCTCGGCGAGGCCGGCGGCACATCCTCGGGTGCCACGGGCGGCCTAGGGGAGGGGGAGCACCTCTTCTCGTTGGCGCTCGCGTGCCCCGAGCACGGGCATTCCATGGACGAGCTGCAGCCGCGCGACTTCTCCTTCAACGCCCCCTACGGCGCCTGCCCCGACTGTCTCGGCATCGGCAGCCGCGATGAGGTGGATCCCTCGCTTGTGGTGCCCGACCCCTCGCTCACTCTGAACGAGGGCGTTATCGCGCCGTTCAAGAGCGGCAACTACTACCCGCAGGTGCTGCGCGCCGTGGCCCAGCACGTGGGCACGGATGCCGATACTCCCTGGGAGGATATGCCCAAGAAGGCCCAAAAGGCCATCATGAACGGCCTCGGTGACGAGAAGGTGCGCGTGGACTACCGCACCGTGGACGGTCGCGACACCTATTGGTATATCGAGTGGGAAGGCGTGCTGGGGGCGGTGAAGCGCCGCTACCAGGAGGCGCAGTCCGATGCCCAGCGCGAGAAGCTGGCGGCCTACTTCGCTACCGTGCCCTGCGAGACCTGCGGCGGCAAGCGTCTGAAGCCGGAGATCCTCGCCGTTACGGTGAACGATCGGTCCATTCACGATGTCGCCGAGATGTCGGCGGTGGAGTCGCTCGCCTTCTTCGAAGGGCTGCATTTCACAGGCCAAGCTGCGGTCATCGCGCTGCCCATTGTGAAGGAGATCCGCGAGCGGCTGCGTTTCCTCGTGGATGTGGGACTTGACTATCTCACTCTGGATCGAGCCACGGCCACGCTCTCGGGCGGCGAGGCTCAGCGCATTCGCCTGGCCACTCAGATCGGTGCCGGCCTTATGGGCGTGCTCTACATCCTGGACGAGCCCTCCATCGGTCTGCATCAGCGCGACAACGAGCGGCTCATTGCCACGTTGGAGCGCCTGCGCGATCTGGGAAACACGGTCGTGGTGGTCGAGCACGACGAGGACACCATCCGTGCCGCTGACTTTGTGGTGGATATGGGGCCGGGTGCTGGCGAGCATGGTGGACATGTGATCGCTGCGGGCACGCCGGCCGAGGTGATGGCCACAGAAGGCTCCATCACTGCCGACTATCTGTCGGGACGTCGTCGCATCGAAGTGCCCGCGGAGCGCCGTCACCCCAAGCGCGGCTCGGTGAAGATGACTGGCGCTACCGAAAACAACCTGCAGAATGTCACGTTGGAGGTGCCCATCGGCACGCTCACGGTGATCACGGGCGTGTCCGGCTCGGGCAAGAGCTCTCTTGTTACCGATACGCTGGCTCCGGCGTTGGCGAACCGCCTGAACCACGCCCACCGCCGCACAGGGCCCTATCGCAAGATCACGGGTCTGGAAAAGCTGGACAAGGTCATCAACATCGACCAGAGTCCCATCGGGCGCACCCCGCGCTCGAACCCAGCTACCTACATCGGGCTGTGGGACGACATTCGCGCGCTGTTCGCCAGCACGCAGGAGGCCAAGGCCCGTGGCTACGCGCCGGGGCGCTTCTCGTTCAACGTGAGCGGCGGCCGCTGCGAGGCCTGCAAAGGCGACGGCCAGATCAAGATCGAGATGCACTTTTTGCCCGACGTGTACGTGCCGTGCGAGGTGTGCAACGGCGAGCGCTACAACCGCGAGACGCTGCAGGTGACCTACCGCGGCAAGAACATCTCGGAAGTGCTCGACATGACCGTGGAAGACGCGCTGGCGTTCTTCGAGAACATCCCCGGCATCAAGCGCAAGCTGCAGACGCTCTTCGACGTGGGTCTCGGCTACATCCGCCTGGGCCAGCCCGCCACGACGCTCTCGGGTGGCGAGGCTCAGCGCGTGAAGCTCGCCAGCGAGCTGCAGAAGCGGCAGTCTGGCAAGACCTTCTACATCTTGGACGAGCCTACTACAGGGCTGCACTTCGAGGACGTGCGCCAGCTGCTCGAGGTGTTGCAGCGTCTGGTAGACGCCGGAAACACGGTGCTTGTCATCGAGCACAACCTCGATGTCATCAAGTGCGCCGACCATATCGTAGATTTGGGTCCCGAGGGCGGCGATAAAGGCGGCACCATCGTTGCCTCCGGTACGCCTGAGGAAGTGGCCGAGGTAGCGGGCTCGCATACCGGCCGTTTTGTGAAGCGCATGCTGGAAGAGGCGAAGAAGCCGCCAGTGGCCTGACGCCAGCCGGGAAAGCGGGACAGCTTACCCGGTAGGGCATTCCGCCGGTAGGGCGTCCCGTCTTGTCCGTTCCGCTCTTATGGAGCCTTAAGCCCCGTCGCGTTTCGCGTGACGGGGCTTCGCTATAATGACGTGCTATGAAGAAACGCACACGGGAAAAAGTAGCTCTTCTGGTGTTCGCGCTGCTCGTCGTTCTCGGCGGCAGCCTTCTTTTGCGCTACTTCGAGACCGGCCGCACGTTCAATGTGGCTGCCACCGGCGTGGATGACGTGTTTGGCCAGATGCAGGGCTACACCGCCATCGTCTTCGACGGCACCTACGACCCGTTAGACGAGCTGCGCCCCCCTGTGCCCGCTTCTGCTGACGAGGGCGAAGAGCCCGCCAGTATTGGGGCTATGGTGATGTCCGAGTTGTCGCGGCTGCCTCTGGCTTTGCGCGAGCGCCCCGTCTATGCCTCTGATGTGCGTGCTCTGTACCTGGAAAAAGGCGCCGGCGTGGTGACTCTCGATATTTCAGATCCGTCTCGCTATGAGGAGCCGGCGATTCTCATGGCCGGAGATCGGAAGATAGGCGTCGTCTATATCGATTATTACGCCTCGAAGAAGCGCCTTGCGGCCATCCAGAAGGAGATGACCGATGAGGGCGCTCAGTCACTTGTCTGCCTTGTGCCGCGCTTGTCGTGCCTGGCCACGCCCGAGGGTTTCCAGGCCGTTGTCGTTACCGACGATTCTGAGGCCGAGCCCGGTGCGGGGGAGGGAAGCGAAGGGGTGCACATTATGTACGCGCCCGAACGCGAACAGGTGGGCGTGGTGCTTCTCACAGCCCTGAACGTGCCGTCCTCGAAGGTATACTCGGCACTGTAAACAACCGAGGGTTGCGTGCCTTGCTGCGTCTTGCACGCCCTCCAACTCGTTTCGTTATGGGGGCTGACGCTTGGCTCAAGGTTTATCGGGGGTCTATTCCTTCGAAAAATTCGGAAAAGGAAACCCCGAGACCAATGACGATTTTCTCTAGGGTATCGAATCCGAAGTTGCGGTTTCCGCGCTCAATATCGGCCAGATAGCTTCGATTTATGCCCGTCATGAGAGCAAACTTCTCTTGGGTAAGCGCCTGCTCTTTTCTGAGAGCCTTGATTCTCTCTCCGACTTTGTTTCTGATAGTAAGCTTTTTCATGAGAAAAAGCCTATGTTTTCACATACAATAGTATGTATGCTATCAGAAACATTCTGATCAATTATTTAGCTGACAGCTAAGAAAAGGAGTAAAGATGGTTGAGGGTCGCATACAGGGAAGAGATAAATCTTATATGCCGAGACTGCGGCTTATCGTGGCTGCATTCGTTGCGCTGATGATTGGTTGCTTTGTAGTTTCGGGGTGTTCGACATCGGGTAACGGTTCAGAGGCGGCGCAAAAGTCATCGGAGCAAGCACAGGCGCAATCTGGGGAAGATAAGCCGGCTGATGTCGCCGCATCCGCCGAAGAATCCTCGTCTGCGGAAGTTCAGGCTGTGGACAAATCTGGATTGCAGGAGGCCGTTGCTAACGCAGAAGCTGTAGATGCCGATGGTTATACGAAGGACTCATATGCGGCCTTTTCCCTTCAGCTTGCTGCGGCGAAGGATGTGCTTGCCGATGATACATGTACGCAGGAGCAGGTGGCTGGAGCCTTGGCCGGTCTTGAAGCTGCCCACCAGTCTCTCGCTGTCAAGTTCGATAAGAAAAACTACGAGTCTGTCTCCTACAAGAAGATTGCCCGCAATCCCGACGATTATGAGGGGAAGCAGTTGAAATTCTCTGGAAAGGTCGTGCAGGTAATGGAGGGGGATGACGAGACTCAAATTCGTCTGGCGACTGACGGTGAGTATGACGACGTGGTGCTAGTGGGTTACGATCCCTCTATTATGGATGAGAGAATTCTGGAAGATGACACTGTCACCGTTTATGGCACGAGCGTCGGCTTGATTACCTACGAATCCACCATGGGTGGCAATATCACCATTCCGGCACTCGTGGCTGACAAAATCACGATCGACGAGGAAGCCTAGAAAACCTTAGCTGGCAGCTAAGGAAATCGCGGGCGTTTTGTGCCATGCTGGGGTGGCATTATTGAGAGCGAGAAGGAGATAGAGATGCAGACGAGAGGGCGGAAGCTTGGGGCCGGCAGGGTTACGATGCTGGTACTCGTGGCTGCCGGGCTGCTGTGCGCGCTCGCCGTGGCTGTCGCAGTGCAGCCGCAGAAGGCGTGGGCCGACGACGGTAAGGGGCCCTATGCAATGATCTACAAGAACCCGGGAAGCTACACCTACACCTTGGTGTTCCAGAACGATAACGTGCCCGATGCGCGTTATGGCACGTTGGCGGAGGAACACGACGAGGTAATTTGCGATAGCAAGGATCCGGAGACCAGTTGTTCTTGTTGGAAAATATGGTGGACTCACCTGGATGTGACAAGAGCGGTTGTCCGAGATCCAATGGCGCCGCACAGTATGGAAAATTGGTTCGGCTCTTGGATAACTCCATGCAATTTCGAAAGCATCGATCTCTCAAAGCTTGATACATCACGGGTTGTGAACATGTCTGCCGCATTTCAGAACTGCAATAAATTAATGACTCTTAATCTGAGCGGTTTTCAGACGCAAAGCGTCAAGGATTTCAGCGGTATGTTTCAAAACTGCAGTAGCCTGAAGGAGCTGAGCATTGGTTCCTTCCAAACTTCGAAGGCAGCTGATATGTCTAGAATGTTTGACGGTTGCGATGAACTTGAATCCCTCGATCTTTCCAGCTTCAACATGCGCAGTGTGCTTGATGCCACTTCCATGTTTCCCGATTACGGTAAGCTTGTAACGGTAAAAGTGGGTGCGAATGCCAATGTGCGCACCTTGCTTCCAACGCCTAATCGTGGCTACATCGAAGGCGCGACGGGTAAATGGGTGAGCGCTTCGGGTGCGGTCTATGACTCTGCGACCGTTCCGTCGTATCGCGCCGATACCTACAAGGCCCAGCGCGGCTATTCCGTGGCCAACATGAGTATCAGCTTGCCCGCTTATCGGTTCGACTATACCGGCCACGCCATCAAGCCCGCAGTGACCGTCGCCCTCGATTATTCCACGAAGCTGCGTCCGGGCGTCGACTATACCGTGGCATACAAGAACAACGTCAACGCAGGCACCGCGAGCGTTGTCGTCACCGGTAAGGGCAACTACGGGGGAACGGCTACGGAGACGTTCAGCATTTCCACGCTGAGCTTGTACGACGCCTCGATTTCCAAAATTGCCATCCAGGATTACACGGGGAAGGCGATAAAGCCCGTTCCCACAGTGAAGGTCGCAGGAAAGACGCTGAAAAACGGCCGCGATTTCACGCTCAAGTACTACTGGAACAAGAATGTCGGCACCGCCATGGTTGATGTGGTGGGCAAGGGCAACTATGCGGGTAGCAAGAGCGTCAGCTTCACTATCGCAAAGCGGGCGAAGCAGTCGATGACGGTCAAGGCGAATGCGAAGACGGCTAAGGCGAAAACGCTGAAGAAGAAGGCCGTCGCGCTTTCTAAACCCGTTACGGTGAAGAAGGCCAAAGGCACGGTGTCGTATAAAAACGTGAGCACGCAGAAAGCGGCGAAGAAGTTCACCGTGAATGCCAAAAACGGCAAGATAACTCTTGCCAAGGGCACTAAGAAGGGAACCTATAAGGTAAAGATCAAGGTGACGGCGGCGGGCAACAAGAGCTACAAGCCGCTCTCGAAAACCGTTACGGTGAAAGTGCGGGTCAAATAGCTGAAATACGCTATTGTCGCCACGGGCCGGTCGAGGTGGAACTCGGCCGGCCCTTTTGTGCGGAGTGAGGCCGCCTGCTGCCCGATCGCGGCGTCTCGCTCGGGCCTTTGTTTCGGCTCAGTTAATAAGTCATCGTTTTGGAAAAGACGCATCCTATAATGCCGCCAGAAGCCAGCGGGCGTGCGCGCGCCGCGGCGCCCCGACACGTCAAGGAGGTCCGCATTGAGTTACGTCGATAACGTCATCGAGCAGGTGAAGGCGAAGAACGCCGAGCAGCCCGAGTTCATCCAGGCCGTCACCGAGGTGCTCCAGTCCCTGGAGCCGGTCATCGAGGCCCATCCCGAGTACGAGGCTGCGAGCCTTCTCGAGCGCATCGTAGAGCCCGAGCGTGTCATCATGTTCCGCGTGCCGTGGGTGGATGATGCCGGCAAGGTGCAGGTGAACCGCGGCTTCCGCGTGCAGTTCAACAGCGCCATCGGCCCCTACAAGGGCGGCCTGCGCCTGCACCCGTCGGTGAACCTGGGCATCATCAAGTTCCTCGGCTTCGAGCAGATCTTCAAGAACAGCCTGACCACACTGCCCATGGGCGGCGGCAAGGGCGGTTGCGACTTCGACCCGAAGGGCAAGTCCGACATGGAGGTCATGCGCTTCTGCCAGGCCTTCATGACCGAGCTTGCGCGTCATATCGGTGCCGACACCGACGTGCCGGCTGGCGACATCGGTACGGGTGCCCGCGAGATCGGCTACATGTTCGGCCAGTACAAGAAGATCAAGAACGTCTTCGAGGGCGTGCTTACCGGCAAGGGCCTCTCCTTCGGCGGCTCGCTTGCCCGCACCGAGGCCACCGGCTACGGTCTCGTGTACATCGTGGAGGAGTACCTGCGCTGCCACGACGACTCCTTCGAGGGCAAGACCGTGTGCATCTCCGGCTCCGGCAACGTGGCCATCTACGCTACGCAGAAAGCCCAGCAGCTCGGCGCCAAGGTGGTTACTGTGTCTGACTCTACCGGCTGGGTGTACGATCCCGCCGGCATCGACGTGGACCTGCTCAAGCAGGTGAAGGAAGTGGAGCGCGCCCGCCTCACCGAGTACGCCGCTCGCCGCGAGGGTGTGGAGTACCACGAGGGCCGCGGCGTGTGGGTGACTCCCTGCGATATCGCGCTGCCGTGCGCCACCCAGAACGAGGTGCTCATCGACGACGTGAAGGCGCTCGTGGCCAACGGCTGCAAGATCCTCGCCGAGGGTGCGAACATGCCCACCACGCTGGACGCCACCGAGTACCTGCAGGAGCAGGGCGTCGTGTTCATCCCGGGCAAGGCTGCCAACGCCGGCGGCGTGGCCACCTCGGGCCTGGAGATGTCCCAGAACTCCGAGCGTCTCTCCTGGACTTTCGAGGAAGTGGATGCGAAGCTCAAGGGCATCATGGTGAGCATCTACCATGCCATCGACGATGCCGCCAAGCGCTACGGCCACGAGGGCAACTACGTCATGGGCGCCAACATCGCCGGCTTCGAGAAGGTCGCCAACGCCATGATGGCCCAGGGCGTGGTGTAATCGGTTCCGAACGACCTGCAAGTCATTCTTGAAGGACCCCAGTGCGATCTGGGGTCCTTTTACGTGTGGACCCACAACAAGGCCATCCAGAAGGCCGTGGAGAGCCGCCGTATTTCCCCCGAGCAGAAGGATCGCCTGCGCGCCATGAGACGGCGGTCTTCGTAGGAGGGTACCCTTCCGCTTGTGCCGTACCGAAATGCGCACAGTTGAAGTGTTCGAACTGATGTTCCATGTTATACTGAAGCCATGGAACATGAGCGCACATATGTTTGCATCGACCTGAAGAGCTTTTACGCCTCGGTGGAGTGCATCGCGCGCGGATTCGACCCCATGGCGACGAAGCTCGTCGTGGCCGATCCCACGCGCTCGGAGATGACTATCTGCCTGGCGGTGAGCCCGGCCATGAAGGCCGCCGGCGTGCGCAACCGCTGTCGCTTGCATGAGATTCCCGCTGGGATGGAGTTCATCACCGCCAAGCCGCGCATGAGGAAGTATATGGAGGTCTCGGCGGACATCTACGCCACCTACCTGCGCTACGTCTCGCCCGACGACATCCACCCGTACTCCATCGACGAGTGCTTCATCGACGCCACGCCGTACCTAGAGCTCTACGGCCTCACCGCCCGCGAGTTCGCCGACACACTGCGCGGGGCGGTGCTCGCCGAGACGGGCATCCCGGCCACGGCGGGTGTCGGGCCGAACCTGTTTTTGGCGAAGGTGGCGCTCGATATCACGGCCAAGCACGCCGCCGACGGCATTGGCGAACTCACCGAGCACACCTTCCGCGAGCAGATCTGGCCGCACCGGCCCATTACCGACATCTGGAACATCGGCCCGGGCATCGCGCGGCGGCTGGCGAAGTACCGGGTGTTCGATTTGCGCGGCGTGACCGAGATGGACCCGGACGTGCTCTACGGGGAGTTTGGGGTGAACGCCGAGTACCTCATCGACCACGCCTGGGGCGTGGAGCCTTGCACCATCGCTGAGATCAAGGCCTACGAGCCAGAGAGTTCCTCTCTTATGAACGGACAGATCCTGCCCCGCGGCTACTCCTTCGACGACACTTTGATGGTAATGCGCGAGATGGTGGACGACGCAGTGCTCGATTTGGTGGGAAAGCGCCTCGTGACCGACCATATTTCGCTGCACGTGAGCTACGGACGCGACGATGCTGCCGAGGCGGAGGTACCTTCGGGCACGCCAGCTTCGGAAGCGGCGGCGCAGGAGGCCGCGGGGGAGCCCGACGGGACAGCGGCGGGATCCACCGGCGGCGGCGAGGAGTTCTTCGATGGCGGCCATGGGGTGCGCCGTATCGGGGGAGCGCGGCCCCACGGCGGAGGTGGTCGCAAGCTGCCCGAGCGCACGAACTCGTTCGCGAAACTCTACGGGTATCTGGAAGCGCTTTTCCGCGAGACGGTGGATCCGGCGCGCACCATGCGCAAGATAAGCATCGGCTTCGGAAACCTCGTGGACGAGGATTTGGCCACGGTGGACCTGTTCACCGACGTGGCCGCCGCCGAGCGGGAGCACCGCCGCCAGGAGGCCGTGCTCGCTGTGAAGGAGAAGTTCGGGAAGAACGCCCTCATCAAGGGCACGAGCTTGAGGGAACGCGCGCTCGGTCGCGAGCGCAACGAAATGGTTGGGGGCCACCATGGCTAGGGGAGGCGCGTTTGAGGGCCTGGTCTGGGAGGAGGTGCCCGCGCTCGCCGGCGCGCCGCGCGAGGCTGAAGGCGTCTGCGCGCCCGATGCCGTGTCGAGGGACGGGGCGCTCGTCCCGCCCGTTCCGTCCGGCATCGGACGGCCTCATCCCGGGCGCGCCCGGCAGTTCGCCCCCTTCGCCGCCCTGCGCGGCTACTACGACCTGGTGCAGGAGAAGGAGCGGGTCATCGAGCCGCGCCGGCCCCTGTCCGATACGGAGGCCCGCGAACTCGAAGAGGCGCTGGCGTGCTTGGCGCGCGGGACGCTCGTTCGTGCCACCTTCTACGAAAACGACGCTTACCGAACCATTGTCGGGACAGTCAGCCAGATAGATATGATCTATCATGACCTATGGATTGTACGCACGCGCATCCCCTTCGACGAGCTGTGCGCCTTGGAAACGCTCTCCTGAAAGGACGACGATGAACGAGATCAAGTGCCCCCATTGCGGCGAGGCCTTCACGGTGGACGAGAGCGGCTATGCCGCCATTTTGAGCCAAGTGCGCGACCAGGAGTTCCAGCGCGAGGTGGACGCCCGCGTCTCCTTGGCCGAGAAGTCCCGCGAGCAGGACGTGGCGCTGGCCGTTTCGAAGGCCGAGGAGTCTCTGCGCGCGCAGATTGCCGAGCGCGACGGGCAGCTGGCCGCTCAGACCGAGCGATTCAAGGCTCAGGCGAAGGATTTCCAGCTTACGGCCCAAAACGAGAAGGCCGAGCTTGAAAAGCAGGTGGAGAGCCTCCGGGCCCAGCTGGCCTCCAAGGAGGGTGAGGCAGAGGTAGCTCGCAAGCTGGCCGTAAGCGATGCCGTGGCCGCCGAAGCCGAGCGTTTGCGAGCCGTGGAGCGCGAGCGCGATGAGCTGGCCCAGAAGCTGGAGAGCCAGCGGGCCCAGGCATCGATGGAGACCCAGCTGGCAGTGCAGCAGGCCAACGCCGCGGCTAAAGATGCCCAGGTGGCGGTGGAGCGCGAGCGGGACGATCTGCGCGCGCAGGTGGCCCGTGAGCGCGAGGCGCTCTCGCGGGCCGAGGCGGAGCATAAGGTGGAGCTCGCCGAGAAGCTCAAGATGAAAGACGAGCTCATCGCCGACCGCGAGCGCGAGATCGAGCGCATTCAGGACATGAAGGCGCGCCTTTCCACCAAGATGCTCGGTGAGTCGCTGGAACAGCACTGCGAGATCGAATTCAATCGGCTGCGCCCCACAGCCTTCCCGCGTGCCTACTTCGAGAAGGACAACGAGGTGGTGGAGGGCACCAAGGGCGATTTCGTCTTCCGCGACTTCGACGAGGATGGCAACGAGATCGTCTCCATCATGTTCGAGATGAAGAACGAGGCCGACGACTCCACGCACAAGAAGACCAACGAGTCGCATTTCAAGAAGCTCGATGCCGACCGCACGAAGAAGGGCTGCGAGTACGCCGTTCTCGTGTCGCTGCTCGAACCTGAAAACGAGTTGTATGCCGCCGGCATCACCGACGTGTCCTATCGTTACGAGAAAATGTACGTCATTCGCCCGCAGTTCTTCATTCCGCTTATCACGCTTCTGCGCAACGCGGCTCTGGCATCTATGGATGCGCGTCGCGAACTCGCCCTCGTGCGCCAGCAGAACATCGATGTCACGAACTTCGAGGACCAGCTGGCCGACTTCAAGGACAAGTTCGGGCGCAACTACCGCATTGCAAGCGACAAGTTCCGGAAGGCCATCGAGGAGATCGATAAATCCATCGACCACCTGCAGAAGATCAAGGACAATCTGCTGGGCAGCGAGAACCAGCTGCGCTTGGCCAACGACAAGGCCGAGGACCTCACCGTGAAGAAGCTCACGCGCAAGAACCCCACCATGAAGGCGCTCTTCGACGAGGCCCGGGAAGCGCGTGACCGGGACGGCGGCGCCCGGGCGCTATCCGATGGGGCTGCGGGATCGGGGGCCGTAACGGCTGAGGTCGTCGAGGAAGACGACGAATAGAAGCGCAAGGGGCGCCGCCTGTTGGCCGGCGCCCCTTGCGAAACAAAAGAGCTAGGCGTTCTTCTCTCGCAGCTTGAGCGCGGCGGCGAGTCGGCGCCCCTTGCCGCATTTGGGTTTCGAGAGCGGGCAGTGCTTCTTGCAGCAGGTGCAGTGCTCTATCTTGAGGGCCGCCTTGGCCTTCTCACAGCCCTTGCAGCCGACTGCGTTCTTCTCGCCTTTGCAGCCCGCGTGCTTCTTCTTACGTGCGAGCTTGCTGGCCTTCTTATCGGCATCGGCTTTTCGCTGCTTTTTGTCCTTCTTGGACTTCTTGCTGCTCATGGAATCTCCTCGGTTGGAATTGGGGTTTGAACGAGGCCAGTGTACCACGGGCCGTTATGGGTGCAGCCGGGCTCCGGGCGGCTGTAGCCATCTCGCGAACATTTCCATAGCTGTACCAAATAAAGGACACTTTAATCTCCTTGGCAGCGTAGGATGGGATCCATCGAAAGCAACCGATGAGGAGGACGCCATGGCATCTGCAGCAAAAACGATCTGCGTCGTGGAGAATACAACGGTAGCGGGGACGCGCCACGTGGCCGGTGTGGCCGAGTTGGCTGCCGACTTTCAGCCTGGCGAGCGTTTCTCGCTCGTGCGAGACGCCGCCAACCGCTTCGACCCCTGGGCTGTGGAGGTGCGCGATGGGCAGGACCGGCGCATCGGCTACGTGTCCTGCGAGTGCAACGAGTTCGTGGGCAGGCTCCTGGACGGCGGGAAGTCGGTGGAGGGGCGTCTGGCCGAGCGCGAGCAGGTGGGCTCGTGGTGCCGTCTGACCATGGGGGTGTATCTCAATGACTAGCGCAGCTGTTGCCTTGGGGCGCCGCGCCGAGGGCATTACCTGGGGTCAGCGTGCGGCTCGTGCGGTTTTCGGATCGCCCAGCGTGCGTCGTGCCAACGGCGGGGCCGAGGCCAGCTTCGTCCCGCAGGTGCTGCGCGGTGCGCGCTGGCATCGCCGCCGCGAGGGCGCGGGCGTGTTCGCCATCGATCGCCAGGGAGCCGAGGAGAGCGAGCGTTTGCCGCGCATCTGGGTGAGCGAGCCTGCCGAAGGCGTTGGCCGCACGTTCGTGGCGTCGTATCCATCCGGCCCCGATCGCGGGGGCTGGCGCGCCTTCGAGCTTGCAGAGGTGTACTTCGCCGAGGCGCTCGGCTTGGCGGGGGAGGAACATCACGCGCGTCGCGTCGACTGCTACCGTGCAGCCGAGATACTGCTTCTGCACGCCGCCGCCCGTGGCAGCGTGGGCGCCCACTGCCGCTTGGGCGTCATCTACGCCGATGATCTGTGCGAGGGAAACTACTGGCGCGGGCTTCTGGAATGCCGTGCCCTGCATGCCGCCGACACTCTTCTCGACGAGCGCGCCTACTGTCACTTCTCTTTCGGGGCTCTTCACGGCCACGGCGAATGCTGCTGGCGTTTGGGCGAGCTTGTGGCCGCCGGCCGCGGCTGCGCACCCGATTTGGTCCGTGCGGTCTCTCTGTATCGCCAGGCCTTCGACTTGGAGAACGGGCGCATCGACGAGGATCGTGCCCAGACGGGCAACGCGGCGCTGCGTCTGGCTCGCGCTTTCGAGCGTGGTCGGGGCTGCGAGCAGAGCTTCCGCCGCGCGCGCACCTGGTATCGGGTGGCCGCTATCGGGCTCGGTGCTGCCTTCGATGCCGGTCAGTGGCATTTCAAGCGCGAGCGCTTAGAGGCGCGGCTCGGTATAGCTCGCATGGCCCAGGAGATAGCGGGCTGCTATTGAGGGAAGATCCAGATGCGAGACGAGCCGCCCAAAAGACGGCTCGTCTCGCAGAATTGTCGGGGAGTTTGTGTGCGGCGTCGTGCAACGGAGAGGCTGCGTGGGCAGCTTTCGCGCTGGCCAGACTGTTCCTTACTGGCCGAGCGGATAGGCGAAGGCCTCGGGCATCTGGCCGGCCAGCACCTCGTACTCGGCGATGTTGCGGTGCATGAAGTCGTTGAAGTCGCTGTAGTGCTCGCGCAGCGCTCGAGCGAACTTCTCCACAGGCCAGATCTCGGGAGGCTCTTCCAAACCGCCGTCGCCGTCCACCGTGCGCTCCCATTCGATGATCTCAGCTTTGGCGACCTTCAAATCGTGGGGGAGTCGGCCCTCGCGCTCGAACTTCTCCAGATCGGGCATCATATGCTTCTGAATCTCGATGAGCTTCGTAACCAGTTCCTGATAGGTCATGTCGTGCCTCCTAGCTTGTGCGGTCGGAAGAGCGCGGGCGCCCTGGAGCTGCGCGCTCGTCTTTCACCATGGTACGCGTCGGCGGCCTTGACAATGGAAAGGGTGCTCCACGGGTCACCGCGTGGGGGATAATCCGTTGCCAAACGCTTATGTGGGACATAAGGAGGACATGAAGGGGATGGGTTTCGCGCTAGAATACCGAGGAACCAAAGAGTGCGAAGGAGGAGCTGTGCCCCAGCCCGTTGTGGAACTGTACCGTACGATAGAGCGTGCCAACGCCCAGGCCAAGGCCGCCGCGGTCGATGCTGGCGCAGGCGCGTCGCTCGGCGTGCGCCGTATGACTGTCGCGGCGTTGGTTGAGGAGCTGTGGGAGCTGTGGGGCGATGGGCGCTCGCTTGTCTCGGCTGACGAGCGCAATGTGCTTGTGGGTGCGCTTCTGGCTGAGCGAGGCGAGCAGGTCGGGCTTCAGGCCTCGGTGGGCACCATACGGCTGCTTGCGCGCTTCTTCGCCCGCGTGGGCTGTCTTGTCGACAGCTACGGTACGACTGCGGCAGAGTTCACCGCGCGCGAGGCGGCGGTGCTCCATATGGCGGCCTGTTATTGCGAGCGTTTGCACGAGCGCGGGTTGGTAGAGCTCGAGCAAGCTGCTGCCGTACTCGCGCGCATGGTGGAGGCCGGGGATACGCCCCGCCCCGCCCTTGCCGTCGTGGATGCCGATCGCGTCGGCGCTGGCGTGGAGGCTCTTCTGCGTGCTGCGGGCCGCACGGAGCCCAATGCCCCTACGGGGTTGTTTCTGCTTCCCGCCGCCGTGGAGGCGGCTCTCGTCTTGCCGGCAGGCCCCACGGCGCTCGCCGGCCTGCTGCTCGATGAGGTCGATGACTGCATTGCCGCTGGCGATGAAAGCGTGCTGGTGGTGTCTCCTCGAGCCGATGACCTCTTCGACGTTTTGGCCGGCCCTCTCGTGGAGCGGGGAGTGGCAGCGGCGTTGCGATGCTCGTGCTCCTTCGGCGAGACGTTCGTCGGCCAAGCGCTCGCGGCTGTGGAGCGGATCGGCGGCTCGCATCTGGCCGAGTGCGCTGCCGATTTCGGCTACAACCGGCTCTCGGGGGCGCAGCCCCGGGATGTTCAGCGTCTGAACCGCGCTATCCGGGAAGATTGCTGTGTTGGGCCTGAAACGGTGCTGCAGGAGCTGCGCGCCATAGCGCCCGCGTTCGAGGATTTCGATGCGATCTCTAGAGCCCTGAATAGGAAAGTCGGCGACGCTGCTGGAGCGTTTGACACCCTGGCGGCTCGCATTGCAGATGACGCCGGCTTATCGCCAGCCGAGAGAAAACGCGAGACGGCGGCCCTGGAAAAGGCTCGGGGGTTGTTGGAGGCTCGAGCGCACGTGGGCGGTGCCGCCTGTCCGGTTGCTCTTCTTTTGGAGGCGGCGTCGGTGCCGGTGCAGATAGCCACCGGCGATCGCGTGCCGTCGGTTGAATTTGCCTCCATGGATCGTCTCGATTCTCTGGTGGCAGCTACGTACGACACGGTAATCGTTGCCGATCTATCTCAGGCCGCCTTCCCGGCGAGGGCCGAGACGACGGCTCTCGATGGTCTCGCCGAGAAGCTCGGTTCCGACACCACGGCCGATGAGTTCGAGAGGGAGCGGATCCGCTTTGCCGCTGCCCTGGAGGCCGCTCGCCGCCGCTTCACCATCGCGATTTCTCAACGAGACGAGACGGGCGAGGAAACCTATCCTGCTTTTCTGCTGAGCGAGTATGCCGACAGCCTGGTACGAGCGGCCGAGAGTTCCGGTAGCGCGGCTTGCGATTGGAGCGTTCGGGACAAAGGCGCTTTCGGCCTGCCCGCGCCGCTCGTGCGGGGCGGCCGCCGGGCCGGGGAGGAGTCGCTCGTCCGCGGAGTGGGGCGCAACTTTGCTGCATCGACGAACGTGGATGCAGTGCTCCCTGCGGCGCGGGGTGCGCTGCGCGCTCTCAAGCTGACTGACTTTCTGAAGCATGCGCCGGATGCGGCTGGGAGCGTTCTCGTCCTGTCGCCTTCTGCCATGGAGGCCTATCTGGGCTGTCCTTACGGATGGTTCCTGCAGAGGCGTATTCGTCCCAATGCTCCGGATGAGCAGTTCGGAGCTGCCGAGAAGGGCAGCTTTGTCCACAGTGTGCTGGCCCGTTTCTACGATGAACTGGCGGCTGAGGGAATCGCACGTGTCGATGCGGGCAATCTTGCGGCATGCGAGCGTCGTCTCGATGACGTTTTCGATCGGTGCGCGGCGCAGCAGTGCGATGAAGAGCCCGGTTCGGGGCGTCTGGTGGCACGCTCGAAGAGCGAGAAGGTGGAGATCGAGCGTTTGCGAGGGCAGCTCCATGGAACGCTGCGTCGCTTGGCGGCATTCGCCCCGGCCTACCGGGTGTTTGGCCACGAGTTGGCCATTGTTCCCGATGACGGCATCGATTACGCGGGCTTTCGCCTGAACGGGCGCGCCGATCGCGTCGATGTCGATGCGGAATCGGGGCGGTTCGCCGTGATCGACTACAAGGGGTCTGTGGGTCGCGATTACGCGGCGGCCATGAAGGACGACGGCGATGTGCCACTGCCCGGCCGCATCCAGGCCGATGTATACGCCCAGGCTCTGCGCTCGCGACTCGAAGGCCTGCACTGTGCCGGCGCGCTGTACCTGAGCTATTCCGCGCGGAACCGCGGTACTGCTTTCGTGGGTGCCGCCGACGACACCTTCGACGACGGGGGCTTTCTGGGCGGTGCCTCGGTGGTTCCCATGAACTTCGAGGCCTATCTCGATGCGGTAGAGGCGTTAGTTGCCGACGGGCTCTCGGGTCTTCGGCGAGGTGAGATCGCCGCTGTTCCGCGTTCGGCTTCAACCTGCCGTTTCTGCCCTGCAGTGGGCTGCGAGAGGAGGCTGTCGTGAACCTCGATCAGTGCACAGATGCTCAGCGTTCGGTTGTCACTACGCTGGATGCTCCGCTTATGGTGTCGGCTGGCGCCGGCTCGGGAAAGACCTTCACCCTGACCCAGCGGGTGGCCTTCGCCTTGGCTCCCGGCAACGGGGAGCCCTATCTTCATTCGGTAGACGAGCTTTTGGCCATTACCTTCACGAAGAAGGCTGCCGGCGAGTTGAAGGGGCGTATCAAGTCGCTGCTTTTGGCAGAAGGACTGTACGACGAGGCCCTGAAAGTCGACGGAGCCTGGGTGTCGACGATTCACGGCATGGCCTCGCGCATTTTGCGCGAGCATGCGCTTGAGATCGGCATCGATCCGGCCTTCGAGATTATTGAGGGCGCCGAGCGCGAGGAGCTGCTCGGCGAGGCGGTGGAGTCGGTGCTTGCCGAGGCCGAGGCGGCTGGCGATCCTGTGCTCGGCCGTCTCTTGCTGGCCGAGCGTTTGGGGGGCGACGGCATCTCAGGTGGGATAATGGACCAGGTGGAAGCTGTGCTCGCTCGCGTGTACGCCATGCCCGGGCGCTTCGAAGGGCTTGACGTGGCCGCGAAGGGCACGAAACCCGGAGCTATCATGCACTGGGCGTGCGCCTACGCCGATGAGATGCTGGCGGCGAGCGAGGCATGGGTGAAGCCGAGTAAGACCAAGCTCGCGTTCGTCGACAACCTGACCGCCGCTCGGGATCAGGCTCTCGAGTGGCTCGACGAGGCGCAGGATGTCTCTTTTGACGATCCTGCTTTCGACGTTGACGGCTTCTGCCGGCTCTTCTACGGCTTTCCCCTGACCACTGGCGCGGCCACGGGGAAGGACAAGCCCGATTTCGACGACTGGCAACGCGCGATGATCGATTTGGAGCGCGAGGTGCGCGCCGGTGCGGCCTCCCTGTGGCTGGCGGCCGTCGTGTCGCTGGCTCGCAAGGTGGATGCGGCCTTTGCCGTGCTGAAGGGCCCGGGGCGCCTGGATAACAATGATCTTCTGGCGACGTGCGCCCGCGCCTTGCGCGAGCACCCGACCATCGCGGAGGACCTGCGGAATACCTTCAAGATCATCATGGTTGACGAGTTCCAGGATACCGACCGCATGCAGGTGGACATTGTCGGGGCCATTGCACAGCCCGGGTTCTCCAACGTGTGCACGGTGGGCGACGCCCAGCAGAGCATCTACCGCTTCCGCGGCGCCGACGTGAACGTGTTCACGGAATACCGGCGCGATCTGGCGGCGCGCTCGGAAGGCTCGGCCCTCGTGTCGCTCGATTGGAACTTTCGCAGCCATGGCGACATCCTCGCTTTCGTCGAGCATGTGTTCTCGGCCGACGAGGTCTTCGGGGATGACTTCCTGCGCTTGGAGGCCCGGGGGGCGGTGAACAACGTTTCCGACCCGCTGTTCGAGGGGGATGCCGGCATGGCGCGCCCCCGTGTTCGCGTTCATGTGGCCCAGCGCCCCTGGTCAGGTGTCGACTCCTCCGTTACCTTGAACGCCTCAGCCGCGGCCATCGCCGACCATTTCGCCGACTTGGCCGCCGCCGGTGCCTCGGCCGGGGACATGGTGCTCTTGCTGGGGAATATGAGCCGGGCGGACTGCTACGCCGAGGCTCTGCGTGAGCGTGGCCTGGCCTCTATGATCACGGGGGGCTCGGTGTTCTCCTCTATGCCGGAACCGGCTCTCGTGTCGGCACTTTTGCGGTTCGCTGTGAACGCGCGCGATGACGAGGCCTTGTACCAGGTGCTGGCTGGTCCGTTGTTCGCGGTGGGCGATGACGCTCTGCTCGTTTTGGCTTCCCGACGACGCGATGACGGCAGCATCGGCTCTCAATCCATCGGCGTCGGCTTTGCGAACCCGGCTCTCGGCGATGATGCGCGAGCCCTCGGTTTGGACGAGTCGGCCGTTGCCGTCCTGATAGAGGCCCGTGCGCAGTTGGCGGCCTTCGTCCGGCGTGCGCGCGGAGGCCGGGCCGAGCTGGCGCTCGAGGAGCTTTTCGTGGCCTCCGGCCTGCTCGACCGCCTGGAAGCCGAGGGCGTGGACGGTCTTGCCGCCGGAGGCAACTTCGCCAAGGCCCTGCGCCTTGTGGCCGAGATGGAGCGCACCTGCTGCGGCATAGCATCGTTGTCGGCTTCGTTCGACGCCCATCTGGCCACAGCCAAGGAGGCACCCGGGGCGCTTGCCACGTCGGGAGGCGATTTCGTGCGTATCATGACGGTGCACGCCTCCAAGGGTTTGGAGTTTCCCCATGTGGCAATTGCCGATTTGAAGGACGGCCGCGAGAATGCAGGTCGGCTCGTGGCAGAGAACATCGGTCGGAAGACCTATGCCGCCGCAAGTTTCGCCGATCCGGAATTCGAGAAGTTCCGGGGCGTCTACGACCGTACGGCGAAGAAGATCGAGGACGATCTGGTGCCCGATTTAAGCTCGCTTGAAGAGGGGGCGGAGGAAGTGCTCGAGGAACTCTCTCCTGGCAAGCGTTACGCAGCGTTGGCTGGCTACGCGAAAGACCAGGCGCTTGCCGAGGCGCGCCGTCTGCTGTACGTGGCGCTTACTCGCGCGAGTCGATCGCTCCTCGTGTCCCTGGAGTTCAGGGGCAATCCCGACAAGGGCTACGCCGGCGCGGGCGTCTTCGAGGATATATACCGCGCAGTGCCCTGGTCCGCAACTGATTGCATGGCAGTTGATTGCCTGGAATATGGCGGCTCGGCGCCTGCGGAGGTCGTGTTCAGATACTTTGCCGCCGAAGAGGATGAGGGCGACGGGGGAGATGTTGCGGAGGACGGTGACGACCAGCGTGCAGCGGACGAAGCCGATGCCGAGTTGTGTGCGGATGGGTGTGCCGCTGACGCGAAGGGGATGCCCGATGGTGGTTCGGAGCCCTTCCTGATCGCCCGGCGCGACCCGTTGCCGACGCCCCTGGCAGTACCGCGCAACTTTGCGCGTGAGGGGCTCTATTCCTACTCGTCGTTGTCGGGCGCGCACCCTGATAGTGACGAGCCGGTCTTGGAAGACGATGAAGGAGGCATCGTTCTCGTAGCGGCTCCTGCCGCCCTCGGCCCCGCTCCTTCGGTGGCTGACGGAGCCCTCGGGTTCCCGACCGATGCTGCGATGGGCGAATCCGAGAGCGCCACGGCTCTCGGTACGGCGTTTCACCGCCTGGCCCAGCAGGCCATCGAGCGCAGTGAGCGTGGAGCGCTGTTCGTTCCCAGCGAGATGGCTATTCGGGCGCAGATCCAGAAAGAGAGCCTGTCGGAGGGGCAGCAGGTGCGCCTGCGACAAGCGCTCTCCCGTTGGCTCGGAAGCGACGAGGCCGCCCGCTTCGCCTCCTTCGAGAGCCGCTCCGCCGAGGTGCCCTTCATCGTGCAGGTACCTGCCAGCGCTTTAGCGAACGACCCAGCCGCCGAGGGCGCGATGGAGTGCTTCTTCCTGGAAGGGGAGATCGACGGTTTGGCTGATAACGGCGATGGGGCCGCTTTCCTCATCGACTACAAGACTGGGGGCACTCCCGACGAGACGCCCCAGGCGCTGGATGCGAAGCATCGCCATCAGGCCAGCTGCTATGCCTATGCGCTCATGCGCGCAGGCTATACATCGGTCGATGCACACTTCCTGCGCATTGAGCACCTCTCGGCGAGCAATCCCCGCGACCCGCAGATCGTTCCCTATCATTTCGATGAGACCGACCTCCCCGCGCTGGAAGCGCTTATAATCAACATGAAGAGGGAAGCGGTCGGCTAGGGCCGCCCTCCCGCACCGACCTGCCCGTGGGACACCTTACCGGGTAAGGTGTCCCACTTCCCGCTGGGCATGGTACGCCGCTTGATGAGAAAAGGAGGCCGCACGGTGGCCCGTGAGCATACTGGAACCAACCGCGAGCGCAGCGAGTACTATGGCGCGCTGCAGGATCTTGTGGACGCGCTGTTCGCTCAGTACGGCGATTTGGACCCGACCATCGCCGAGGCCATCGGCGCCAAGGTGCGCCGGCTCGACGTGGTGGTGGCTGCCGAGGCGGCTGATCTGCCCGAGGAGCTGCTGCGCATCGTTACCCTGCTGCCGCCTGGCGACTATACGCGCACACGCCTGTGCACCCAGCTGAACTCCGCCATCGTCGGCCACGCCTGGGGCCAGGTCTACGGCACGGTGGAATAGGGCTCCCAATAAAGAAGAGGACCCGTGGGTCCCCTTCTCATCTTCGGTATGTCGGTTGAGCTTAGAAGCGCAGGCTCAGGCAGGACAGGCCGCCGTCAACCTTGCGGTACTCGGAGGTGTCAACCACGAGCGTCTTGTAGCCCAGATCCTGCACGGCCTTGAGCACCGTGGGGTAGCCCTCGGGCACGATGACGGTGCCGTTCACCCAGATGCAGTTGGCGCCGTAGGCCTCGTCCTCGGGCACGATCACCTTGTTGTACTCGGCGAAGTCGGGCTTGTCGATGAACTCGCCGGACACGAGCATGTTGCCGTCCTCCAGGTAGTTTACGCCGGTCTTCAGGTGCAGTACCTCCTCCAGGGGCACCTCGGAGCCGGAAAGCCCCCAGCCCTCGAGGATCTCGATAAACTGGCGGATGCCCTCCTCGTTGGTGCGGGCCGAGCGGCCCACGAAGAAGTGGTCGCCCACCATCATCACGTCGCCGCCGTCAAGCGTGCCCGGAGACACGATGTGCGCCACGTGCTCGTCGTCGAAGAACTGGCGGATGGTCGGCTCGATCTCGTCCTTCTCGCCGTTGCGGCTGTCGGCGCCCGGGTTGGTGATGATGGCGCCGCAGCGCGTGATGACTGCCGGGTCCTCCACGAAGCAGGAATCGGGGTACTGCTCCAGCGCCGGCAGCTCGGTCACTTCCACGCCGCACTGCTTGAGTGCCGCTATGTAGTCGTCGTGCTCCTCCACGGCGCGCTCGTAGATGGGCTGGCCCAGCTCCGGGGCGCTCGTGATGCCGTCGCACAGCGAGCGGCCGGGCTTGCGGACGATGACGTTGGTGAACTTGGTCATAGATGACTCCTTGTCGTCGCGGAATGCGCCTCTCTGCGCACAGGAACAGTGTAGCGCTGACGCGCCGTCAGCGGGAAACTTTTTTCAACGAGCCCACATACGAAAAGGGCGCCGATTCGTCGGCGCCCTGGGAAAGATTCGATTCGGATCAATTTAAGGTACGAGCGCGTTCTAGCCCTCTTCTCGCTCCAGAATGAGGTCGCCGAGGAATCGGATGATATCGTCGGACTCGAACATCGGCTCGCCGTCCACCACCAGGCACGGCACCTGGCCCTTGCCGGCCAAGCGGATGAGGTCGTCCTTCACGCCGGGCTCCAGCGTGTCGCGCATGGGCATGGCGATGTCCTCCTGCTCCATGAAGGCGAGTACCTTCTGGCAGAACGGACAGGTGGGCTTGTAGTACAGAACCATGTTGTCGAAGTACATGAGGCGATCCTTTCCTGTGTTGGCCTCTGCGGCCGCAGCTTTCGAAATGGCGGTCAATTTTGGCCAAAATCTTGAGCAATGTACAAGATTTTGCGAGTGCATTTTATGGTAAGGCAGGAAAGGAGGCGCGAAACCCCTGGTCGCGAATTTTTATGACACTGTTATTTGGCGTCCATGACGAAAAACGACGATGTCGGTTGTACATTGCGCCGAGTTTTGGCCAAAAAGTTCCTCCAAAATATTAAGTACGGCGCGTGCCGCTTGTCGCATGGCGGTTCGGCAGCGCTTCTCGTGAACGAGCCGCTCGGCGCTTACGTGGGGCTATGGGGTCAGAGTTGGGGGTACAATGGCCCCGTTGACAATAGACAGCCCGCGGTGATGCCCGCGACGGGCCGCTTCGGGCGTGCGACGAAGGAGAGCTGTCCATGGCCAGGGTTTACAACTTTTCCGCCGGTCCCGCCGTGCTGCCCGAGGAGGTGCTGCGCCAGGCCGCTGCCGAGATGCTCGACTACAACGGCACCGGCATGTCGGTTATGGAGATGAGCCATCGCTCCAAGCCCTTCGCCGAGATAATCGAGACCGCCGAGGCCGATCTGCGCGAGCTTCTGGCCATTCCCGACAACTACCAGGTGCTCTTCCTGCAGGGCGGCGCTACCCAGCAGTTTGCCGCCATTCCCATGAACCTCATGCGGAACAAGAAGGCCGACTACATCGTGTCGGGCTCGTGGTCGAAGAAGGCCTGGAAAGAGGCGCAGCTCTACGGCGAGGCCCGCTGCGTGGCCTCCTCGGAGGACGAGAACTTCTCCTACGTGCCCGAGGTTGCGGGCCTTCAGTTCGATCCGCAGGCCGACTACGTCTACATCTGCCAGAACGAGACCATCTACGGCACCACTTATCCGGCGCTGCCCGACACCGGCGACATCCCGCTGGTGACCGACGTGAGCTCCATGTTCCTCTCCGAGCCCATGGATGTATCGAAGTTCGGCCTCATCTATGGCGGCGTGCAGAAGAACATCGGCCCTGCCGGCGTGACCATCGTTATCGTGCGCGACGATCTGGTGCGCGAGGACGTGCTGCCCTTTACGCCCTCCATCATGCGTTATACCACTCAGGTGAAGGCGAAGTCGCTCTCCAACACCCCGCCGGCCTACGGCATCTACATCTGCGGGCTGGTGTTCAAATGGCTGAAGGAGATGGGCGGCTTGGCGGTTATGGCCGAGCGCAACAAGGAGAAGGCCGCCGTTCTGTACGACTACCTCGACCAGAGCAAGCTCTTCCGCGGCACCGCCCGCAAGGAGGACCGTTCGCTTATGAACGTGCCCTTCGTTACCGGCTCCGATGAGCTGGACGCGCTGTTCGTGGCCGAGGCCAAGTCCCACGGCATCGAATCCATCAAGGGGCACCGCTCGGTGGGCGGCATGCGCGCGAGCATCTACAACGCCATGCCCAAGGCCGGCGTGGAGGCGCTTGTTGCCTTCATGGACGAGTTCGAGCGGAACAACGCGTAGGGGAGAAGTCGAAAGGACGCACCCATGGCTATGAAGATCCTGGTCACGGAAGATCTGGTGCAGGAAGGCATCGACGAGTTGGTGGCGCGCGGTTTCGAGGTGGATACCCTCATCGACCCGACGGCCGATGAACTTGCCTGCGCTATCGCTCCCTACGACGCGCTCATCGTGCACCCGAACACGGTGGTGGACGCCGCGCTGCTCGATGCTGCCGAGAACTTGAAGATCATCGGCCGGGCCGGTGTTACTGTGGACAACATCGACGTGGAGGCTGCCTCCGAACGCGGTATCGTGGTGTGCAACGCGCCCACCTCCAACGTCATCAGCGCTGCCGAGCACACCATGGCGCTGCTGCTTGCGGCGGCTCGCCATATTCCCGAGGCGAGCGCATCCATGCATGAGGGTCAGTGGCGTCGCGACGACTTCATGGGCAGCGAGCTGTACGGCAAGACGCTGGCCATCTTCGGCTTGGGGCGCGTGGGCGGTCTCGTGGCCGAGCGCGCGGCTGCTTTCGGCATGAACCTCATCGGCCACGATCCCTACTGCTCGCCGGAGCGCGCGCTGCATTTGGGCGTTACCCTCTACGACGAGATGGCCCCCGTGCTCGCCCAGGCCGATTTCATCACCGTGCACCTGCCCCGCACGGTGAACACGCTGGGCATGTTCGGCGCCGATGAGTTCGCTGCCATGAAGGACGGCGTGGTGCTCGTGAACGCGGCCCGCGGCGGTATCTTCAACATGGAGGCCCTGGCCGATTTCGTGGCTGCCGGCAAGATCAGCGCCGTGGCCATCGACTCGTTCGAGAGCGAGCCCTGCACCGACTCGCCCGTGCACGAGTTCGGCAATGCCATTCTCACGCCGCACCTGTCGCCTATGACCCACGAGGCCCAGCGCCGTGCCTCGACGCAGATCGCCGAGTATGTAGCGGCCGGTCTTGCGGGCGGTATGGTGGCCACGGCGGTGAACCTCGCGCCCTTGCCGCCCGAGGCCTTCGATATCGTGGGGCCCTATATCCATGCTTGCAAGATGCTCGGGTCCATGGCCAGCCAGATTCTGGGCCACACGCCCAAGAACCTGAAGCTGGAGCTGGCCGGTGCTCTGTGCGATGCCGATCCGGCTCCGCTTCTGGCGGCGGTGCTGGACGGTGGTCTGTCCTACCGGCGTCTGGGTGCCTTCACGGCGGCCAGCGCCGAGGCGGTGGCATCCCAGCATGGCATCGCGGTGACTACCGCAGCCGAGCGCAACGCCGAGGAATACGCCTCCTCGGTGCGCGTGATGGCCGACGAAGTGGAGGTGGCGGCCACGCTCTTCGGCACCGAGCACGCCCCGCGTATCATCTCGCTTATGGGCTACAAGATCGACATTGCCCCGGCAACCACCTCGCTCGTCTTCGAGTACGTTGACGCGCCGGGCCGCATCGGCACCATCGGCACTATTCTGGGCGAGGCCGGTGCCAACATCACCACCATGCAGATCGGCACGAAGCCCGAGGAGTCCTGCGCGCTCGTGTACATGAACGTGGAGGGCGAGGTGGACGAGGCGGTGCTCGATCGCCTGCGGAGCGCCATTGATCTGCGCAACCTGTGGAAGATTTCCCTGTAAAAAGGCGGTATCGGGCACGGCGATACCGTGCCATCGGAACTTTTAACGGCACGTCGGCGGCGCTCTCGCAAGGGGCGCCGCCGCTTTTGCTATGATGCTCAAGGTCAGTTGTGCCCGCGCCGCGCGACGTGGGAGAGCATGAAAAGAAAGAAGGACGGCATGACACGCAAGATTGATATCTTCGACACCACCTTGCGCGACGGCGAGCAATCGCCGGGCGCTTCCATGAACACCGAGGAGAAGCTGGTCATCGCGCGTGAGCTCCTTCGCCTGAACGTGGATGTCATCGAGGCGGGATTCCCCATTTCCAGCCCGGGCGACTTCGAGAGCGTTCGTCGCATTGCCGAGCTGGCGGGCGACGCTGCCACGGTGTGCGCGCTCACCCGCGCGGTGGACAAGGATATCGATTGCGCCGCCGACGCGCTGAAATACGCCAAGCGCCCTCGTATCCACACCGGCATTGGCGTGTCACCCTCTCATATGGCCGACAAGCTGCGCATCAGCGAGGACGAGTGCGTCGAACGTGCCGTGCACGCTGTCAGTTACGCGAAGCAGTACGTGGAGGACGTGCAGTTCTATGCCGAGGATGCGGGCCGTTCCGACTTCGCCTTCCTGGCACGGGTCATCGAGGCGGTCATTGCTGCCGGTGCCACGGTGGTGAATATTCCCGATACCACAGGCTACTCGCTGCCCGAGGACTTCGGTGCACGTATCAAGTACCTGATGGACCACGTGAAGGGTATCGACGATGTTACGGTGTCGGTGCACTGCCACAACGATTTGGGCATGGCCACGGCGCTGTCGCTCGCGGGTGTGCGCAACGGCGCTACGCAGATCGAGTGCACCATCAACGGCTTGGGCGAGCGTGCGGGCAACACGGCCATGGAGGAAGTGGTCATGGCCATGCGCATGCACGGCGCCGAGCTTGATGCCCGCACCGACATCAATACCCGCGAGTTCATCAAGGCGAGCCGTCTGGTGAGTTCCATCACCGGCATGAACGTGCAGGCCAACAAGGCCATCGTAGGAGCTAACGCCTTCGCGCATTCCTCGGGTATCCATCAGGACGGCGTGCTGAAGAAGCGCGACACCTACGAGATCATCGACCCGGCCGAGGTGGGCGTGGGCGCCAGCCAGATCGTGCTGACGGCCCGCAGCGGGCATGCGGCCCTGAAGCACCGCCTGGAGGAGCTCGGCTACGAGTTCGAGGGCGAGGAGCTCGACCGTATCTACACGGCCTTCTTGGATGTGGCCGACAAGAAGAAGGAAGTATACGACGAGGATCTGGAGGCGCTCGTCAACGAGAGCGATCGCGACCAGACCGCGCTCTATACCCTGGAGGGCGTGCAAGTGAGCTGCGGCTTCCCCCTGAAGCCCACCGCCACAGTTACCTTGCGCGGACCCGAGGGCGACGAGCGCACCGTGTGCGACTGGGGCACCGGTCCCATCGATGCCGTGTACAAGGCCATCGACCAGATCGTGCAGGTGGACAACGATCTATCCGAGTTTGCGGTGACCGCCGTGACCCGCGGTATCGATGCGCTTGGCGAGGTGACGGTGCGCGTGAAGGCGGGCGAGGGCGTGTACACGGGCCGCGGCGCTGACGGCGATATCATCGTGTCCTCGGCTAAGGCCTACTTGAATGCTTTGAACCGCCTGCTCTCCGAGAAGCGCTAGGGGATAGTTTTCCAGTTCTGTCCGGGCTTCGTTTGCCGCAGCCCGCGTTCATGCAGCATTTTGCCGAAGCCGGCGGGCTGTCCCCGTCGGCTTTTCACTTTCCCTGGTGTTTTCGTGTATGCTATGCCGATACATCAAGAATAAGGAGGCGCTATGGCAGACGATAACAAGCTCGGCCGCAAGATCACTACGCTGCGGGAGGCCCATCATCTTTCGGCCCAGGACCTGGCCGACCGCTGCGGTTGCGAAGTCGAGGTCATCGAGAAGCTGGAGGCGGGCGAGGTGCCCCCGTCGCTTGCGCCCCTCATCAAGTTGACCCGCGCTCTCGGTGTGCGCCTCGGCACTCTCATGGACGATGACGAGGACTTCGGCCCCGCCTATATCTCGGCCGACGCTATGGCCGAGGTGGAGCGCGTGAAGTCGCTGCAGACCGCCAAGGATGCTGGTGATCTGTCCTACTTCAGTCTGGCCGCGGGCCGTCCCTCCCGTCACATGGACCCCTTCGTCATTACCGTCACGCCTACCGGCGAGACCACCCACAAGCTGGATTCCCATGAAGGCGAGGAATGGCTCTACGGCATGGAGGGCGAGATCGAGATCGAGTACGGAAACGAGACCTACGTGCTCGGCCCCGGCGAATCCATCTACTACGATTCCATCGTGCCCCATCAGGTGCGCGCCCACGACGGGCAGAACGCGAAGTTCCTGGCGTGCGTGTACACCCCGTTCTAGGAGGCGCGATGACTGAAGAGCAGAACAACGCGCCGGTGCCCGGGTCCCCGGATTATCCGCTGCACTCGGAGCTGACGCTGGGGGCCTATTTGAAGATGCAGGCCGAGATCGAACCCGATCACGAGTTTGTGGTGTACCCCGATCGCGACCTGCGCTGGACCTATAGGGAATTCGACGAGCGTACCGACGACCTCGCGAAGGGCCTTCTGGCCATCGGCATGAAGCCGGGCGATCACTTGGGCGTATGGGCGCGCAATATTCCCGACTGGCTCACCTTCATGTACGCGAGTGCGAAAATCGGCGTGGTCATGGTCACAGTGAACCCGGTGTACAAGTCCCACGAGCTGGATTACGTGCTGAAGCAGTCCGATATGAAGGCGCTCTGCGTCATCGACGCCTACCGCGACGTTGACTATCTGAGGATCATTCGCGATTTGGTGCCCGAGTCCCTGAACGTGCAGCGCGGCTTTCTGCGCTCGGAGGAGTATCCCTGCCTGGAGAACCTCATCTACATGGGGCCCGAGAAGCACCGCGGCTTCTACAGCGTGCCGGAGCTGATGCTTCTCGGCCGCCACAAGCCCGATAGCTCGCTGGAGTGGGCTCAGGGCCAGTTCGACAACAACGACGTGGTTATGATGCAGTACACGAGCGGCACCACGGGCTTTCCCAAGGGCGTTATGCTCACGCACCGCAACATCCTGAACAACGGCTTCTACATCGGCGAGGGCCAAAAACTCGGGCCCGACGACCGCGTGTGCCTGCCCGTGCCGTTCTTCCACTGCTTCGGCTGCGTGCTGGGCGTCATGGCATCGCTCACGCATCGCTGTACCATGATCATCGCAGAGGAATTCAACGCCGAGCTGGTGCTGCAGGCTGTCTCCAAGGAGAAGGCGACCGCGCTTTACGGCGTACCTACCATGTTCATCGCCGAGCTGAATCACCCCGACTTCGACTCCTTCGATCTGTCGCATTTGCGCACAGGCATCATGGCTGGAAGCCCGTGTCCTCCCGAGACCATGCGCGAGGTGATGGAGCGCATGAACATGCACGATGTGACCATCTGCTACGGCCTTACCGAAACGAGTCCTGTGTTCACCCAGACTTCGGTGGACGATGACATTCCCCACAAGTGCGAGACCGTGGGGCGCGCCCATCCGCCGGTGGAAGTGCGTGTGCTGGATCCCAACGACGGGCACATCTGCGCGCCCGGAGAGCACGGAGAGCTGTGCTGCAAGGGCTACAACGTTATGAAGGGCTATTACAAGATGCCCGAGGAAACGGCCAAGGCTATCGACGAGAACGGCTTTCTGCATTCGGGCGACATGGGCACGGTGGACGAGGACGGCTACTTCCGCGTCACGGGCCGCATCAAGGACATGATCATCCGCGGCGGCGAGAACATCTACCCGCTCGAGGTGGAGAACTTCCTGCTCACGATGCCCGGCGTGCTGGATGCCCAGGTGGTGGGCATTCCCGATGCTAAGCTCGGCGAGATCGTGGGCGCCTTCATTCGCGTGCGCCCCGGCTTCGAGAGCATGACGGAGGACGAGGTGCGCGAGTACGCTATTCCGCGTATCGCACGCTACAAAGTGCCCAAGCGCGTGTTCTTCGTGGACGATTTTCCCATGACGCCCTCTATGAAGGTGCAGAAGTTCAAGCTGCGCGAGATGGCTGAGGAACTGGTGAAATCGGGGCAGTAGGGAAGAGCCGGGTGCCCGGGACGTCTGCTTTGGGCAAGATAAGGGCTCGGCTTGCGACATACGCTCTCAATGTGAAAAGGCCCCCGCGAAATTAATCGCAGGGGCCTTGCTGTGTCATGCGGAGCGTCGGGTGAGCGAAGCCTACAGATCCGTGCCGGCGATCCAATCGAGAGCCGGGTAGTCCACCACGGCGTTGTGGCGCTCCAGCTCGCGGGCAATGGTAATGCGCTGGATGGTGGGGGAGCCCTCCTCCAGCCAGAGCGCGCGGCAGTCGCGGTAGAGGCGCTCGGTGGGACCGTAGGGGGAGTCCTCGAAGTAGCCGTCGCCGCCGAAGATCTCCAGCATCTCGTCGGACACCTTCTTCACCGCCTCGATGGAGAACAGCTTGCACATGGCGGCCTTCTCGGCGATGTAGGGGTTGTGCGGGTCGCGGTCGTAGTCTTCGGCGAAGTCGATGATCATGCAGCGCAGGGCATGGGTGGCCGTGGCCATGTCGGCCAGCTTCATCTTGATGGCCTGGCGCGTGTTGATAGTCTTGCCGAAGGTCACGCGGTCGCGGGCGCGGGCGAGTGACATCTCCAGCATGCGCTGGCACATGCCGAGGTTCGAGTCGGCAATATGCACGCGCGAGATGGCCAGCGAGTGCATGGCCACTTCCATGCCCTGGCCCTCGCGGCCGAGCAGGTACTTCGGCGAGAGCTTCACGTTCGTCATCTTGAATCCGGCGTGTCCCGCGCCGCGGCAGCCCATCATGTGCGGCATGTCCACCAACTCGAAGCCCTCGGCGTCCATGGGCACGAAGAAGGCCGACAAGCGCGCATCGCCCTCCGCGTCGGGATCGGTCACGGCGATGACGTAGGCGAACTGGGCCACATCGGTATGCGAGATGAGCCACTTCTCGCCGTTCAGGATGTAGTTGCCCTCGGTGTCCTTCATGGCGGTGGTGTGCACGTCGGCGCCGGTGCCGCCAGTCTGCTCGGTCAGCGCGAAGCAGGTAAAGATGGTCTTGTCGGCGAACTTGTCCATGTACTGGGCTTTCAGCTCGTCGCAGCCGTAGTCGTCCAGAATACGCCAGTTCAGGTCGGCAGCATAGTGCAGGTGCATGCGCATGCCGCCGGGGCCTCGCGAGAACTCCTCCTGCACCTGCAGGATCTCCTTCTCGGTGAATCCCCATCCGCCGTACTCTTCCGGCAGCGCATAGCGGTACAAGTTGTTCTCGCGGGCCAGGTCGATGAACTCCTGCGGGAACTTGTTGGTGACCTCGACTTCGCGCTGCATCTCCTCGAAGGGACCTTCCGCCAGATCGCGGCAGGTCTTCAGAAACGCACGGAACTCCTCGTCGGTCAGCTTGCCCATAATGCCTCCTCGCAATCGTGCACCCCGCCATCTGCGCAGGTTGAGGCCGCTGGTGATGGCATCGAAGGGCCGTTCGTCCCTCGATGCCGCTCGCTAGCGGCGTCTGCTTTCCTTACCCTTGCAGGCGCGCGGGCGCGTATACCCTGATGAACAGTTTGACAGGGTGTCGGGATGTTCGTCCAATAGGAAGCGCCCGAAAATTTCGGGCGCAAAATAGGCAAAGGCTATGGAAGAGGCGCGGAAGGGCCGTGGTGCCGCCCCAAGGAAAATGGGACACCTTACCGGGTAAGGTGTCCCATTGAGAAGGTGGCTAGGGTGTGGGGAAGGAGATAGCGAGGACGCTACAGGTTGCGGCGCATCTGGGCTTCTTTGATCTCGTTTTCAAGCGAGCTGTGGATGATGTTGGCGAACGGACCGCAGTCGGCGGCCAGCATCTCAACGCCGTTTTGGTCGCAGCGGCGGATGTAGTAGTACAGAAAGGCGCAGGTGTAGAACTCGGCGAGGAAGTCGATGTTCTCGCGGGGCAGGTAGCGGTTCGACAGGATGATGTCGATGTCGCGCTTCATGGCGCCCAGGTACAGCGCGTACAAGTAGTTTCGCAGCGAGTAGGGGCCGTTGTCCACGAGCGCCTGGCGGTAGAAGTTGCGTCGTCCCTCGAGCACCTCGGCGAAGCACTGGAAGAACTCGGCATGGTCCAGCGAGCGCACGCCGGATTTCTGGGTGATGTAGTAGGGGAAGCGTGCCACCGGATCATCCGGCGCGTCCTCGTAGAGCAGCACCGACTCCGAGAAGTGCTGCTTGAGCACGCGGCCCAAGTCGTAGCGGAAGATCCAGATGATGAGCTTGTCCTTGTTCTCGAAGTGATAGTAGAAGGTCTTGCGGTTCTTGCCCGTGCGCTCAACGATGTCGCTGATGGACACTTTGCGCAGCGGCATCTCGTCGCACAGTTCCACGAAGGCGTCCGAGATCAGTTCCATGGTAGTGAGCGCGTTCATGGCTCCTCCTTGTGACACAAATATCAATAGTTGTCCCTATTATAGGCACTGAGTGCGGAAAAGTGGGACAGATTTTCAGCTCTGCCCAGTGAAAGATTCAATAGCACCGTTAGTTTTGCCTATTTTGAGGGGTAAAAAGCCCTTCCATTTCCTATAAAACCTATGATTCGAGAAGTTTTCCCTATGATAAGCCACACAATAATAAAAATCTGTCCATCGAAAAGTGAAGGGAACTCCGTAGAATATGAGTCACGAGGAGACCTCAAAGCGATGCCACAGGGTTTTAGGTGGACAAAGCGGGTCACGTTGGGTAACAAAAACACTGTTTCTGTCCGGCATCTACGCGAGGACGAGAAACAGAGGGACCCGATAATCCTTGGCAAGCAATGGGGAAGGAATTGAAAGGAGTTTAGCTGTGGCGAAGTACCAGAAACTGCTGGAGCCGTTCAAGATCGGCAACGTCGAGCTGCCCAACCGTTTCGTGATGCTGCCGATGACCATCGAGAAGGTGGACAACTACCACATTACCGATGACCTGGTGGACTTCTACGAGCAGCGCGCCGAGGGCGGCGTGGGCCTGATCGAGATTGGCTCCTGCTATGTGTGCGACTGCTTCGGCACCGAGCCTAAGTACCATACGACCACCGGTGCCTGCGGCATCTGGGACGACCAGTTTATCCCCGGGTTCGCCCGCGTGGCCGAGGTCGCCCACAAGCACGGCGCCAAGGTGGCCGCCCAGTTGGAGCTCTGCTACGAGTGGCGTCCGAACGGCGATGAACCGCTGCTGTCCTACGCTCCCTCGGCCGACGTGCCCTCCGGCCCGTTCGTGGGCATGCCCGAGCGCGAGTACACCAAAGAGGAGATCGCGCAGGTCGTGAAGCAGTACGGCGAGGCCGCCCGCCGCGCCAAGGAGGCCGGCATCGACATCATCGAGATCCACGCCGGCATCGGCTACATGGTGATGCGCTTCCTCTCCAAGTACTCCAACCACCGCACTGACGAGTACGGCGGATCCGCTGAGAACCGCGCCCGCTTCCTGTGCGAGATCATCGACGAGGTGCACAAGACCTGCGGCGACGACATGCCCGTCCTGGTGCGCATCTCCGCCGACGACCTCATGCCCGACGGCAACCGCATCGAGGACACCCTCGAGATCATCCCGATCGTGGAGAAGCACGGGGTTGACGCCTGGTCGGTGCAGGCCGGCTTCCACGAGGCGCCGCGCCCGGTGGCCAACCAGATCGTGCCCGAGGGCGAGTTCATCGATCTGGCCAAGCAGGTGAAGACCGTCACCGACAAGCCGGTGTTCCCCGGCACCCGCATCAACACGCTGGACATGTGCGAGAAGGTCGTCACCGAGGGCTACGGCGACGCGGTGGGCATGGCCCGTCAGTTCATCGCCGACCCGGCTACCGCCCGCAAGGTGGCCGAGGGTCATCCCGAGCAGGTGCGTCCCTGCATCGTGTGCTCGCGCTGCCTGGACAACATCTTCATCGGCAAGCCCTGCCAGTGCTCCGTGAACGCGAACGTGTGGGCCGGCGTGGAGGCGGGTCTGCCCGAGAACAAGCCTGCCACCGAGAAGCAGCACGTCGCCGTTATCGGCGCGGGCCCGGGCGGCCTGGAGGCGGCCCGCGTGGCGGCCGAGCGCGGCCACAAGGTGACCCTGCTCGACAAGTCCGATCGTCTGACCGGTCTGCTTTCCATGGCCCAGGTGCTCAACGCCAACATCGAGCCTCTCGTCGACTACTGGAACGAGGAGATCAAGCTGCATCCCAACATCGAGGTGAAGCTGAACACCAAGGTCGATGTGGATACTCTGAAGGCCCTGAACCCCGACCAGGTCATCGTCTCGCCCGGCGGCGGCATCATCCCGCTCGACGTGCCCGGCATCGACGGCAAGAACGTCGTGAAGTCCGAGGACATCAAGGACATGGTGGCCGGCAAGGTGCCCGAGGGCAAGGGCATGATCTGGAAGGCGGCCGTGGCGGCCATCAAGGCCCAGGGCGGCACCGTCGGGTTCATGCGCATGGGTCTGAACATGAAGACCGGTCCGACCGCTATCGTGGGCAAGCGCGTGGTGGTCGTGGGCGGCGGCTTCGCCGGCCTGGAAGTGGCCGAGGCCATGTGCGACGGCCGCGAGATCACGGTGATCGATCCGGCCAAGAAGCTCGGCAACGGCATCGGCATCATCGACAAGAACCCCACCATCAACCTGCTCAAGAAGAAGGGCGTGAAGCTCATGCCGCTCACCGAGCTCATCGAGGTGACCAAGAAGGGCGCCAAGGTGAAGAACGTGGAGACCGGCGAGGAGCAGCTCCTCGAGTGCGATACCGTGCTCACCTCGCTCGGCGTGGAGCAGAACACCGACCTGTACGACGAGATCGTGAAGGTGTGGCCGCACGCGAAGCTCATCGGCGACGCCACCACCCCGGCCGGCAAGGTGTACCGCACCCTTGAGGCCGTCAAGGGCGGCTACGAGGCCTCTATGGCCATCTAATTCGGGCCTTAACCCCGATATGTCGGGCGCCGTGTTTGATCGGCGCGGCGCCCACCTTTCATTCGGTTCAAACGCACCAGCGTTTTGAATAAAGTCAAAGCCTTAAAGGAGGAAGAAATGGATTTCAGCTATTCCCAGCAGCAGCTCGAGATCAAGCGCGGCATCCGCGAGTGGGGCAAGAAGCACCTGACCGAGGAGGCCATCGCCGCCGGCTATAAGAACCGCGGCATCGCCCCCGAGATCGCCAAGGCGTGGGTCGACGACGGTTGGGGAATGTACGGCCTGCCCGAGGAGTACGGTGGAAAGCCCGTCGACCACCAGACCATGGCCATGATCATCGAGGAGCTGAACCACTGCGGCGGCAACATCCCCATGGCTCCCAACCTGCTCATCATGTTCGACATGGTTGAGTTCGGCACCCCCGAGCAGATCCAGTACGCCATCGACTACTACAAGGAGAACGGCTACCCGCCGTACTGCCTGGCCATCTCCGAGCCCGAGGCCGGCTCCGCCAACCAGTGGATGACCACCACCGCCACCAAGGACGCCGACGGCAAGATTCACATCAACGGCACGAAGACCTGGGTGACCTCCGGTGAGAACTCCGACGGCTTCATCGTGGTGTGCAAGGACGAGGACCCCTCCGCCGAGAACAAGGAGATGTCCATGTACCTGGTGCCCGCCAACTCCAAGGGCGTCACCATCGAGCCGCTGAACAAGATCGGCATGCAGATCATGCCCTTCTCGAAGATCATCTTCGACGACGTGGTGGTGGACGAGTCCGCGCTGCTCGGCATCAAGGGCAAGGGCTTCCTGCAGCTTATGAAGAACTTCGAGTGGGAGCGCTGCGTGCTTCTGGCCGAGCTCCTCGGCGAGGCTCAGGCTGCCATGGACGACGCCTGCGCTTGGGTTAACGAGCGTCAGCAGTTCGGCAAGGGCATCAAGACCTTCCAGCTCGTGCAGGAGCACATCGTGGAGATGCAGATCGCTCTGACCAACACCCGCAACTTCCTGTACCGTACTTGCTGGAAGATGGACAACGGCATTCCGGTGAACAACGACGCCGCCATGCTGAAGCGTTACGGTGCCCCGGCTCTCACCGACGTGTGCTCTCGCGCCCTGCAGCTCATGGGCGGCCTGGGCTTCACCGACGAGACTCGCGTGTCCCGCCTCATGCTGGACTGCCGCGGCTTCCAGATCGGTGGCGGCACCGTCGAGATCATGGTGCACATCTCCGGCCGTGGCATCCTCAAGGAGTACGCCAAGGCTGCCGAGGATCCGGATTACCTCTGGACCATCTAAATCGCGTTTGCGCTATCAACTCGGAAGCAAAGGGGCCTGCGAAAGCGGGTCTCTTTCTTTGTTGGCGGTGGTGGTTGTCCTGGTGGTGGGGCGTCCCGGAGGGCGCTGCTCGCCGCCCGCTGATCGCTTTTCCCGCTGCGAACGCGGCTACGGAATCAGCGAAGATGACGCACGCATTTCGGTACCATCCCGGCATCGTTGCTGCTGAAGTGGAAGCTGATTCTTAACAGCCGCGTTCTCCACGGGGCGATCAGAGGTCGGCGAGCAGCCCCCTCCGGGACACCTTGATGCTGCTGGGCGAGGCCATAAGAAAAGGGCGCCTGGGGCGCCCTTCAAGGTTTGCGACGTCGATTACTGCTGATCTGGGGAAGGGGAGGCCTTCGCCTTCTTTCTGGTGCGGCGGCCGTGGCAGGTCATGCCGATTTTGCGGATGGTGCAGGTGCGCACGTTGTGGCAGTAGGCGCAACCGCGGCGCTTCTTCTGGGTCTCGTTGTACAGACCGATGACGCCCCAGGTGCTCCAGCGATCCGACGGCGTGCCGTCCTCGTCGGCGGTAAGCCCTAAGCGCTTCTCGGTCTGCACGAAGAACGACAGCGTCTTGTTCATGGCCAGGGGGAAGTCGCCTGTACCGCACTCCAGGGTGCTACCGCGGTGCAGCCCGCGCTCGTGGGCATCATCGGCTACGGCCGCGGCCAGCTTGTCGGCAGCCAGCGATGCCAGTGCCTCGAGGCAGGCATCGAACAGAAGCGCGTCCAGGTCGTTGTGCACAAGCTCATCGCGCAGGCGAGCTATTTCCTCGTCGGTACCTACGGTGGATACCGCCATGGCCGTGTGCTCGGCCTCGCTCATGCGCTCGTAGGCGTCCTGACCATGCAGAACGGCCAGGGTGCCCACGAGCTTGATGGCGGGCTCGGTGTACTTGGGCGGCAGCGTGCAGATGGCCGGGTTGAACAGCTTGTACACGCCGCGGGGGCGTAAGCGCGCGCACAGGGGCGCGGCCATGGCGCCGATGGAGTCGGCGAGCATGGGGTCGTCGGAGAGCTCGGTGTCGAGGAATGCCTCAACCACGGCCGGGTCGATGGCGTCCACCGCGCAGTCGATCTCGTGGATAGTGTGCACCTGCATAATGTCCTCGATTTCCTCAGAGTTTCTTTTACCCTATTCTATCAATGAATCCTATAATTGTGAGGTTTTCTGGTGAACTATTGCCATTAATAATGAGCAATACGGGAAATTAATGGGACAAATAAATAGATATGTCTATTTTCTTACCCCCAAGGCTGACATAGTATGACGGGCGGGCGCTAAATGCGCCCCTTTGCTGAAACCCGTGGGCGGTCGCCTGCGGTTCGTGTACACTCAACGGACAGGCCCGTGCCGCCGAAGGCGGTGGCGGCCGCAAGCAGCCGCACCCGCTCCGGCGGGCGCAACCGAGCGAAAAGGAGCCACTGTGAAACGTGCGCTGACCCCCGGCACCTTCGACCCCATTACCGCCGGGCACCTGGATGTCATCAGCCGCGCCGCCCAGCTCGTCGACGAAGTGATCGTCGCCGTGGCCGTATCGGCGAAGAAGAAGCCGCTGTTCTCGTTGGAGGAGCGCGTGGCGCTCGTGAAGGAGGCAACGCGCGATCTGCCCAATGTGCGGGTAGAGCCCTTCGACGAGCTTCTGGTCGACTTCGCCCGCCGCATGGACGCTCAGGCCGTCGTGAAGGGTCTGCGAGCCATCACCGACTTTGAGTACGAGTTCCAGATGACGGCGCTCAACTATCAGCTGGATAAGGAGCTGGAGACGTTGTTCATCATGTCCACGCCCCAGCACATGTACCTCTCGTCGTCCATTGTGCGCGAGATCGCCTCGCTCGGCGGGGATGTGTCGCAGTTCGTGAGCCCGTGCGTCGAGGAGGCCCTGCGCCGCCGCTATGCCGAGCTGGCTGCGGAAAAGTAGGACAAAATTTCCCTTATTAGGGGATAAGAAATTCCAATAGGAAACAAAAGACCCTGATCTGTCCCGTAGAGGACGATCGGGGTCTTGCCTTTATTGGGACAAATTACTAGTAACGTCCATCTTCGATGGGCAAAACGGTCCGAGTATGGGTATCTCACCGCGAGTCACTTCCTTAAAATGAAGAAGAGAAGCCGTTTGCGAGCGGAAAGGTGAGAGATGAACATCGTCGTGTGCGTGAAACAGGTAATCGATACCGAGGCCGTCATCGAGCTGGACAGTGCCGGCGAGGTGGTCCTTGCGGGCCAGACCCTTGTCATAGATCCGTACAGCGAGTTCGCCGTAGAACGCGCCGTGCAGCTGAAGGAGGAGCACGGCGGTGTGGTGACGCTTCTGTGCTTGGGAGACGCTGACTGTGCCTCGGCCGTACGTCACGGCCTTGCCATGGGTGCCGATGAGGCGATCATTTTGGAGGACGCCGCCTGGCGCGGGCGTGATGCGGCCGAGGCGGCGGCCATGCTGGCCGCGGCGATCGAGCCTTTGGGGGCCGATCTTGTCATGGGCGGCTGGAAGTCGGGCGATACGGCAGCTGCCCAGGTAATGGGACGCGTCGCTGCCATACTGGGGCTGCCTCTGGCAAACATGGCCACGGCTTGCGAGTTGGACGGGAGCGTCCTGCGCGTCCAATGCGAGGTGGACGACGGCGTGGAGGCGGCCGAGCTTGCGCTGCCCGCGGTGGTGGCTGCCCAGCAAGGTCTGGCCGAGCCCCGCTACCCCTCGGTGCGCGACGTGATGGGCGCGCGCCGCAAGAAGATCGACATGCGCCCGGCCGAGGCGCCCGCAAACGGCGCGGGGGTGGCCGTGATCTCCCGTACCTTGAAGCCGGCCCGCGCCGGCGGCCGCATTATCGAGGGCGATGTGCCCGAGGCCGTGGCCGAGACCGCGCGCCTTCTGGCCGAAGAGGCGAAGGTACTCTAGGGACGCATTTCTTTGAGGAAGGATGAGAGTCATGGCTGAGATTTGGGTGGGCGTGAACGGTGCCGAGGAGGCCCTGCGCCAGGTGAATGCCGAGATGATGGGCGCCGCGCGCGCTCTGGCCGATGCGGCGGGCGGCACCGTGCGCGCCGTGTTGTACAACGATGGGGAAGCGCGCCACGCCGACGAGCTCGCGGCACTCGGCGCCGATGCCGTATCGGTAGTGGAAGGGGATGGCGCGCTCGCTCCCGAGGTGGTGGCCGACACGCTGGCGCGGCTTGTGGCCGATGCCTCCGAGGCGCCCGCCACAGTGCTTTTCGCCGACGGCGCCGAGGCTCGCGTGATCGCCCCGCGCCTTGCCCAGGCTGCCGGCGCGCCGCTTATCTCCGATGTGGTGGGCGTTGAGGCCGCACCCGGCGCGGCGCCCATCTTCGTGCGCGAGCCCTACACGGCGAAGGTGGTCGAGCGCGTGCAGGGCAGCGCGCCCTGCGTGGTGGCCACGGTGCGCCGTGCTGCGCTGCCGGCGGCCGAGCCCGTCCCCGGCCGCGCGGCGGCGGTAACCCGGGTGCCGGCCGATGCGGCGGCGCTCGCCCGCACGGTGACCGAGGTGCTGCGTGCCGCGAGCGATCGGGTCGACCTCGCCGAGGCCGACATCGTCGTGGCCGGCGGCCGGGGCCTCGGCGGCCCCGAGGGCTTTGCGGTCATCGAGGCGCTTGCCGACACGCTGGGAGCCGCCATCGGCGCCTCGCGCCCGGCGGTGGACGGCGGTTGGATCGACATCCAGTACCAGGTGGGCCAGACCGGCAAGACCGTGGCGCCGTCCCTCTACATCGCTTGCGGCATCTCCGGCTCCATCCAGCACGCCGCCGGCATGGCCGGCTCGAAATGCGTGGTGGCCATCAACAAAGATCCCGAGGCCGAGATTTTCGCCCTGGCCGACTACGGCATCGTGGCCGACCTGTTCCAGGCGGTGCCACTGCTCGCCTCCGAGATCAGCCGCCGCGCCTAAGACCCCGCGAGAAAGGTTCGCCCTATGGCAGAGGTGCCCACCCGCGAAGTTCTGTGGAACATATCCGAGCACTGGATTATCTACCCGTGCTTCCTGCTGGCGCTCGCCTGCGCCGTGTACTTCTTCGTGCGCCGCTGGCGCCTGTGGAAGATCGGCCTGCCCGAGAATCGCTCCGATCACCCGCGCGAGCGTCTGGCCGGGGCTCTGCGCGACGCGCTTTTTCAAGTGAAAGTGGCCGAGCGGCGTGGCCCGGGCATCGTGCACGTGGCCATGTACACCGCCATGATCATCCTGCTTGTGGCTACGGTTACGGTGGCGGCCCAGGCCGATCTGGGGCTTCCGCTCGTCCAGGGCGATTTCTACCTGTACTTCTTGTCGCTGGCCGTGGATATCGCCGGCGCGGCCTTCTGCATCGCCATGGTGGCCTGCATCGTGCGCCGCTTGGCGAACAAGCGTCTCGACTCGCGGCCCGAGGACTACCTGGTGCTGGCGATAATGCTCGTCATCGGCGTTACCGGATTCGTGCTCGAGGGGCTGCGCATCGCGGGCACCGATGATGCGTGGAGCGCGTGGTCGCCGGTGGGCGACGCCTTCGCGCAGCTCTTCACTGGTTGGAGCGCCGCGCAGATCAGCGGTGTGCACCAGTTTCTGTGGTACTTCCACATGGCGCTCGCCTTCGGGCTCATCGCCTGGTGGACCTATTCCAAGCTCGTGCACGTGCTGCTCGTGCCGCGCGCCGTGTACCAGCGCTCGCTTGCACCTAAAGGCGAGCTGCCCTTCATCGACATGGAGGACGAGAGCCTGCTGTCCATGGGTGCCGCCACGCTGACCGATCTCACGTGGAAGGATCTCTTCGACACCCAGGCATGCATCCGCTGCAACCGCTGCCAGGACGTCTGCCCAGCGAATGCCTGCGGAAAGCCCTTGAGCCCCAAGGCCCTCATGCAGGATCTGGGCGCGCTTCTGGAGGAGCGCGGGCCGGTTATCTACCGCGAGCAGCGGGCGGCTGAGAAAGCGGAGAAGGCTGCAACAGACGCCGCCAACGGGGCAAAGGCCGCTTCTTCCGCGCTCGAGGCGCCCGAGCCAGCACCCGAGGATATGCTCGTGCCCCGGGCCATCGCACCGGATACGCTGTGGTCGTGCACCACATGCGGTGCATGTATGGAGGCATGCCCGGCGATGCTCGAGCATGTGCCCAAAATCGTGAAGATGCGCACCTATCAGGTGTCTATGGAAAGCGCATTCCCGCCCGAAGCCCAGGCCACCTTCCGCAACTTGGAGAACAACGGCAACCCCTGGGGCCTTGGCTGGCAGACCCGCGCGAAATGGGCCGAGGAACTGGACGTGCCCCTCATCGCCGATCTGCCCGATGCCGAGTACCTCTACTGGCCCGGCTGCTCTGGCGCCTTCGACGCTCGCAATCGCAAGGTATCGGCGGCGCTGGTGCGCCTGCTCAAGGAGGCGGGCGTGAGCTTCGCCATCCTGGGCAACGAGGAGAAGTGCTGCGGCGATTCGGCGCGTCGGATGGGCAATGAGTTCGTTTACTTCATGCTGGCGAGCGAGAACATTGCCACGTTGGATGCCTGCGGGGTGAAGAAGATCATTGTGCAGTGTCCCCACTGCTACCAGGCGCTCGCGCGGGATTACCCGCAGCTGGGCGGTCATTACGAGGTGATCCATCACAGCGAGCTCTTGGCGAGGCTCGTGGCCGAGGGGCGTCTGCCCAAGGCAGCTGCGCGGGCTGCGGGCGGTGCCGGCGAGCACGCCGCGCCGCGCGTATGCATCCACGACTCGTGCTATCTCGGGCGCTACCAGGACGTCTACGAGGAGCCTCGCGCGGTGGTGCGCGCCGCGGGTAGTGCGGTGACGGAAATGGAACGCCACGGCGCGAATAGCTTCTGCTGCGGTGCCGGCGGTGGCCGTATGTGGCTGGAGGAGGGGGCCGGCGAGCGCGTGAACGTGGCGCGCTCGGCCCAGGCTCTGGCCACATCCCCCGATATGGTGGCGACTTCGTGCCCGTTCTGCCTCACCATGCTCGCCGATGGTATGGTGTCGGAAGGAGCCGATGTTCCGGTACGGGACATCGCCGAGATTCTGGCAGGAGCCTGCAATGAACGATGAACGTGCCTCACAGCGCACCTTGAGCGTGCGCGAGCCGCTTTCTCCGGGATGCTATGTGGAATACGCCGTAGACGATCAGGCGGGTGTGGCGGCTCGCGCCCGGGCCTATCTGGCCGACTCCGCGGCATGCGAGACCGTAGTGCCGCGCATGGCGGCAACGGTCATGCTGGTAAGCGAGGGCAAGCCCCACTACCGCCGCTTCGAGAATCCGCTCCCCGGGGCGTCGCCGGTGGAGGAGACGGTGCCCGCTGCGCCGGTGGACGTGTTCATGTTGCGCCGCGCCTCCACCATGGCCTTCACCCCCGATGCGGTGGTGTTTCCCGGCGGCGGTATGGACGCGCGCGATGTTGACGCCGACGTGCCCTGGGGCGGCCCGGATGCCGATGCATGGGCCCGCGCCATGGCCACCTCGCCCGAGCGGGCCCGTGCTGTTATCACAGCGGCGGTGCGCGAGCTGTTCGAGGAGAGCGGCGTGCTGCTGGCCACCGATGCCGCCGGCGAGCCCGCCTGCGACGGGCGTGGCGACCACTGGGCTGCCGAGCGAGCGGCCGTAGCGAGCCGGGATGTGCCCTTCGGCGCCTTTCTGGCCGAGCGCGGACTGACCTTGCGCAGCGATCTTCTGCGCCTGCGCTCCCATTGGGTAACGCCCGCCTGCGAGGCGCGGCGCTACGACACCTATTTCTTCCTGGCGCGCCTGCCCCGTGGCCAGCATGCCGACGGGCGCACCACCGAGGCGGTGGAGGCTGCCTGGATTGCCCCTGGTGAGGCACTTGCCCGTTTCGACGCGGGTCTTCTGAAGCTCGTGCCGCCCACTATCTCGAACCTGACCTCGCTCGCGCGGGCGCGCTCGGTAGAGGAGGCGTGGAATCTGCCCTTCGACGGCCATGTGCGTCCGCAGCCGGTGGCGCGGCCGGGCGGGGAGGTGGCTCTCGGCTGCATAGTGGGGGAGGACTGATGACTCCCGTGAGGGCGCATACTCCCGAGAACGGCGCCATGGTGGGAGGGTGGGCTCAGTGCGTGCGCCATCCGAACGCGTCGCCGCTTACCTACCGCGGTACGAACACCTGGATTTTGGCCGATCCGCTTGCCGTTGCATGCGCGGTGGTGGATCCGGGACCGAATGACGCAGGGTGCATCGATCGCATCGAGGCGGCTCTCGCTGCGCGAGGGCTCAAGGTGGCGGCGGTGCTGCTCACCCATGACCATGCCGACCATGCCGGCTGCGCCGCGGCTTGCGGTACGCGCTGGGATGTTCCCGTGCGCGGCCTGCGCGCCGGCACCCTTGAGGCGGGTACGCTTATCGTGGAAGAGGCGGGGCTTTGCCTCGAGGTGGTGGCGCTGCCGGGACACTCCAGCGACTCGGTGGGTTTCTTCGTGCCCGAGGCGGCCCTCGTGGTTACCGGAGACGTGCTTTTCGCCCAGAGCTCCACCATGGTGTGCTGGCCCGACGGGCGTATGGGCGACTACCTGGAGAGCCTGGACGTGCTCGCGCGTTTCGTCGACGAGCGCGGGGTGCGCGCGCTAGCCACGGCTCACGGGCCCGTCATTGAGGATCCGCGCGGGCGTATCGAGACGGCCCGATTGCACCGGGTGCGCCGCCTCAACCAGGTGGTGGCCGCCGTGCGCAGTGGCATTCCCGCCGATCCGGAAGCGCTTGTGGAGGCCATTTACAACGATGTGGCGCCCGATTTGCACGAGGCGGCGGTCAGGAGCGTGAATGCCCAGCTGCGCTACGCCTTTGACGCAGGGCTTCTGCAGGAGCCCGGTGCGCGTCGGGATATGGGGTCGTCGGCCCTTCGGTAAGGTCGTCGGTCGAGCGAGTTGGGGAAGCGCCGCGCAGGGAGGGCGCGGTGCTTCCCCAGGCCGCTTGCGGTTATGCGGATAAGAGAGAAAGGAACATCCATGGCCCTTGCCTATACCGACGAGCAGAAGGAGCTCATCGCGCTCGTGCGCGATGTGGCCCAAAACGAGATCCTGCCCCATGTGGCGGCGGCCGATGAGGCGGGGGAGTGTCCGATGGAGCTCTTCCAGTGGGGTTTTGATCTGGGTCTTCATATGGTGGAAATTCCCGAGGAGTACGGCGGTATGGGCCTTTCCTACGAGACCTGCGCCATGATGTTCGAGGAGCTGGCGAAGGTAGACGCCGCCTATGCCGACACCTTCGTCACCAATTTCGTCGCCTTCCGCAACATCATGCTGAACGGTACGCCCGAGCAGGCGCGCCATTTCGTGGAGATGACCGAGGATGGGGGCTTCGCAGCTTTCTGCCTGTCGGAGTCCTGCGCGGGATCGGATGTGGCTGCCATGCGCACCACGGCCGTGCGCGATGGCGATGAGTACGTGCTGAACGGCACTAAGACCTTCATCACCAACGGGTCAATCTCCAATATCTATGTGGTGTTCGCCAAGACCGACCCGGCGGCCGGGCCTCGCGGCATCACGGGCTTTCTCGTCGACGGCGGCACGCCGGGGCTTACCGCCGGTGCCAAGGAGCACAAGATGGGATTCCGCCTGTCGGACACGAGCGAGGTGGTTCTCGACAACGTGCGCGTACCCGCGAGTGCCGTCATCGGCGAGGAGGGCTGCGGCATGACCATCGCGCTGAACGCCCTGAACCTCTCGCGTGCCTTCATCTCCACGCTGGCCGTGGGCATTATGCAGAGGGCGGTGGACGAGGCGGTGGCCTATGCCAAGCAGCGCCGCCAGTTCGGCACGCGGCTCATCGATATGCCCATGGTGCAGACGATGCTGGCTGACATGGCCATCAAGACCGAATGCGCGCGGGTGGTGGTGAACCACTGCATGCGCCAGATGGACGCCGGCGAGATGGTGCGCAAGGACGGCGCCGTCGTGAAGACCTTCGTCACCGACGCGATGCAGGAAGTGGTCAGCAACGCCGTGCAGGTGTTCGGCGGCTACGGCTATTCGAAGGAATATCCGGTGGAGAAGCTCATGCGCGATGCCAAGATCTTCCAGATCTTCGAAGGCTCCAACCAAATCCAGCGCATGACCATCGCCCGCGAGCTCGACCGCGAGTACAAGTAACGGTCCTCATTCCGTCTGTCCGGTCGTGGGCGTGGGGCATACCTCCATGCTCAGACAGTCCTCGCTTGGTGGAAGTGCTCACTGGGCACTTCCAGTCGCTGCGGAACTGCGCGTGGAGGCACGCCCCGCGCCCACGACCTGCCCATCTCAGGTAAGTGACGAAAAGTGGGACACCTTACCGGGTAAGGTGTCCCACTTTTGCCGGACAATACGGAAAGCCCCCGACGTCTGTGATGATGTCGGGGGCTTTGTTGTAGGCTCTCGGCTCGCGACGGCGGCTATTCCGCCTCCATGCGCTCCTTCAGCACCTGGGAGAGGATGAAGCGCTTCACTTTGCCGGTGGCGGTGACGGGAATCTCGTCGATTGTCTCCACGCGTTCGGGCCACAGGCGCTTGGCCACGTGCCGTTCCTTCAAGTAGGCGATGAGATCGTCCTGGGTGGGCACGCGCGCAGGGTCGCTCGGCACGATGAAGGTGCAAATGCGCTCGCCCAAGCGCTCGTCGGGCATGCCGATGGTGGCGGAGTTTGCCAGGCCCGGGCATCCGATGAGGTCGTCGTCGATCTCGCGGGCCGAGATGTTCTCACCGCCGCGGATGATGACCTCCTTCTTGCGTCCGTTGATGCGGATGCGCCCCTCGTCGTCCTGGTAGCACAAATCGCCGCTGTAGAACCAGCCGTCATCGTCCAGGGCGCGGTCGGTGCGCTCGGGCTCGTTCAGGTAGCCCACGAACATATGGGGCCCGCGGGAAATCTCCTCGCCCTGCTCGCCGTGGGGCACCTCGTGCCCGGCTCCGTCGATGACACGCACCTCGATGCCCTCGAAGGGAACGCCCGACCAGGCTCCGTCCCATTCCAGGCACCGTGCAGGCGGCACGTACACATGCGGGCAACTCTCGGTGGAGCCGTAGATCTCGCATAGCAGCACGCCGTGGCGATGCGCCCGCTCGATGAGCGAGGGCGGCAGGGGAGCGCCTCCGCAGCAGAACAGGTTCAGCGACTGGAAAGCAAGCTCGTCGCCTGAGGCCTCAAGCACGTTCAACATGTCGAAGATGAAGGGCGTGGCCGACATGGACCAGGTGACGCCCTCGGCGTTCATGAGCTCGATGGCCTCTCGTGCGCGGAAATCCTGCTGCAGCACGGCGCGCCCGCCTAGAAGCATCGGCGAGATGAGCCCGTGGAAGAAACCTGTCGCGTGGTTCAAGGGCGACGGCATGAAAATGGCATCCTCTTCCGTGCGCCCCAGCTCGCGGGTGAACACGCGCTCGGAGAACAAGATGTTGTTGTGGGTGAGCATGGCCTGCTTGGGCTTGCCTGTAGTGCCCGAGGTGGGCAGGATGCAAGCCACGGAATCGGCCGATACGGGTTCAAAGGAGCTCAAAGGCGTAAAGCGCGCGAGGATATCGGCGAAGGTGGGGGCGTCGGTATGGCTCGGCGCCTGCTTGTCGAGCACCGCGATGGGACCCAAAGTGGGAATGTTCTCGCGCACCGAGGCGATTTGGGCCTCGTAATCCACGTTGTGGGAGAACGTCGGGCACAGAAACGCCCGGCTTCCCACGAGGTTCATGGCGTATTCCAGATCCATGTCGTTGTAGTTGCGCGGTACCGGGTGCATAACCGCGCCCAGCTTCATGACGGCCACGTACGCGATGCAGAACTCTGCCCAGGTAGGGAACTGCACGGTGACCACATCGCCTACGCACACCCCCTCGCTCGCGAGCCACGCGGCCAGCCGTCCGGCGGCGTCGTCCACCTCGTGGTAGGTGAAGCGGCTGCCCGTGTCATCGCAGACGTACTCGCGTTCGCCGAAGCGCGCAACCTGCGTGTGCCACACCTCCCGGATGGAATCAGGCGTCCACCAGCCCGCCTCGTAGTACTTCCTCTTCTGCTCCTCGTTGATCTTCAGATCGGTAATCATGCAAACCCCTTTGCCGTGCACCTCACCGCGTTTCCCCATGCGGCGACCAATCTCGTTGAAGCCATCATACCGCCGTGCATTGACGGAGTGTCATAGCTTGTGCCGCGCATATATCGGAAAGACCTATTGATAAGCGCAGCTGCGGAAAAGCGGGACGCCTTACCGGGTAAGCTGTCCCGCTTTTCCGAAACCTGGGATGCCCTACCCGGTAAGGCGTCCCCCAGAAAGGGCGCATCCGTATGGCGGAATGCGCCCTCGCGTATCCTGCTAGGCCATGCGGGCCGCCAACTCGTCTACGAGCACGTTGCGACGCACCTTGCCCATGAGCGTCTTCGGGATCTCCTCGATGATCTCGATGCGCTCGGGCCACAGGCGCTTGGGCACGCCCTCGCCCTCCAGGTAGGCCGTGACCGACTCCAGGGTCGGTACTGCATCGCCCAGGGGCGCTACGAAGGTGCAGATGCGCTCGCCCAGGCGGTCGTCGGGCATACCGATGGTAGCCGACTCGCCCACGCCGGGGCAGCCCACCAGGTTGTCGTCGATCTCGCGGGCCGACAGGTTCTCGCCGCCGCGGATGATGATCTCCTTGCGACGTCCGTTGATACGGATGCGCCCCTGCTCATCCATGTAGCCCAAATCGCCCGAGAACCACCAGCCGTCGTCGGTGAGCGCCTTGTCGGTGCGCTCGCGTTCGTTCAGATAGCCCACGAACTGGTGCGGTCCGCGGCTGATGTGCTCGCCTTGCACACCGGGGGCCACGTCATGCCCCTGCTCGTCGATGTAGCGAACCTCGATGCCCGGGAAGGGAATACCCGACCAGTCGCCGTTCCATTCCACGCATTTGCTCGGCGGCACGAACACGTGTGGGCAGCTCTCGGTGGAACCGAAGATCTCGCAGAGCAAGATGCCGTGGTTGTGCGCCCGTTCGATGAGGGCGCCCGGCACCGGCGCGCCGCCGCAGGAATGCAGCTGGTAGGTGGGAAGCGACTCGTCGGGGTGCGCGTCCAGATACTTCACGATGTCGTAGATGAACGGCGTGGAGCACATGGACCAGGTGGCGCCCTCAGCGTTGATGAGGGCGATAGCGCTTTCCACGTCGAAGTCCTGCATGAGCACCGAACGGCCGCCCAGGAGCATGGGCGCCAGAAGGCCGTGGAAGAAGCCCACGGCGTGGTTCAGGGGCGCGGGCATCCACATCACTTCGTCGCCCGTGCGCTCCAGACCCTCTACGAACACGCGCTCGGAGAACAGGATATTGTTATGGGTGAGCATAACCTCCTTGGGCTTGCCGGTTGTGCCCGAGGTGGAGAGCAGGCACGCCACCTCGTCAGAGGCGACGGGCGGCATCTCGCTCAAGGGCTCGGTAGATGCCACGATTTCGGCCACCGTGGGCAGGTCGGTTTGCTTCGGGGCCTTCTTGTCCACCAGCGCGATGACCTTCAAGGTAGGAATGTCGTCGGCAATGGAGAGGATCTGCGCCTCGTAGTCGACGCCGTGGAAGGAGGTGGGGCCGATGTAGGCCACCGAGCCTACGAGGTTCATGGCGTAGGTGAGGTCCACGCCGTTGAAGTTGCGGGCGAGCGACTGGATGACTGCGCCGGCCTTGAAGCAGGCCACGTACGCGATGCAGAACTCGGCCCAGTTGGGGAACTGCAGGGTGACCACGTCGCCCGGCTTCACGCCCTCGGCCACCAGCCATGCGGCCAGACGGCTTGCTGCGTCGTCCACCTGTCCGTAGGTCAGGCGGCATCCCTGGTCGTCGGCCACGTACTCCTCGTCGGTGTGGGCCGCTGCGGTGCGCTCCCACACATCGCGAATGGTATCGGCCGTCCAGTACCCTGCCTCGTAATACTTCCTCTTCTGCTCCTCGTTGATCTTCAGGTCGGTGATCATCGGCTTTCCTTTCCCCTGGCGTCAAAGCCATCCGTCGATACACAGCAGAAAATCGCTTGCATTCAGCATACAAAGATGTAAGTGGGACATGAATACAGAATTGAGAAAAGATAATCGGAATATCCGATGGTGTTATAGGTCAGCTTAATATCCTGGAAAATATTTCCCCACAAAAATGACCAATTGAGTAATAAAATAGACAAAGAAAAAAATTTGTCCGTAGAAATTTGAAAATTCATGGCGCACCATGAGGACAAAGCCAAGCGGAATGAAATTCCAATGGGCTAAAAGTCAAAACTTGAGTACTTTGTACGAAAGGGGTTCGCACCATGAGTGTCTACCAGGAGGCCTACCATCTGCCCGAGTTCACCTACGACTACGAGAAGCTGAAGATCGAGCAGCGCGGCCCGGTCTACATCTGCTCCTTCAACGACGCCGGTAACCTGAACGCCATGTCCTACGCCCAGATGGCGGAGTTCAACGACTTCCTCATCAAGGTGCGCATGGACAAGGATTGCCGCGTCATCGTGCTGACCGGCGAGGGCAAGTCCTTCTGCGCCGGCTTCAACCTGAACGACCTGGCGCTCGATCCGCCCGAGGACATGGGCCGCATCCAGCGTGACTTCTACATCATGCAGCGTATGTGCTCCGATCAGATCGTGAACATGCGTCGTTGCGAGCAGCCCATCATCGGCGCTCTGAAGGGCTTCGCCGTGGGCGGCGGTCTGTCCATCTCCTGCGCCTGCGACATGCGCATCCTGGGCGAGTCTTACAAGATGAACGCCGGCTACCTGTCCATCGGCTACACCGGCACCGACATGGGCGGCGCCTTCTTCCTCCCGAAGATCGTTGGCTACGCCCGTGCCTGCGAGATCCTCATGAACCCCCGTCGTTTCGACGCTCAGAAGCTCTACGAGTGGGGCTTCGCCAACCAGGTCGTGGCCGACGACGACGTGCTTGAGACCGCCGTGGCCCTGGCCGAGGAGATCTGCCGCGAGACCGCTCCGTTCGGCCTGCGCCTGACCAAGGAGTGCCTGCAGTCTTCGCTGGACGGCACCTCCTTCGAGAACGTCATCAAGATGGAGAACCGCAACCAGGTGCTGGCCTCCAACACCAACGACGGCATCATGGGCACCCTGAAGATGAATCCCAAGAACCGCGAGGACGTGAAGGCCAACCCCGAGAAGTACGCCTTCCACAACATGTAAGAGATAAGGGTCGGCACAACCGAACCATATCCGGAGCCCCGCAGCCCACAAGGCCGGGGCTCCCTTTCTCTTTCTAAGTAGAAAATCGCCGCGGGGGAGCCGCGCGGCACCTTGATTCGCTCAGACAGTCCTCGCTTGGTGAAACAGGACATTTAGTCCTGTTTCAGTCGCTGCGGAACTCGCTCGGTCAAGGCACCCCGCGTCTCCTCTCGAGTCGAACGTTGTTTAGATGAGGAGGACGCTATGAAAGTGCTGGGAATCAATGGGAGCCATCGGGCCGGGAAAGGAACGGCGGCGCTTCTCCAGGCGGCCCTTGACGGCGCGGCCGAGCAGGGGGCGGCTGCTGGCATCGCGGTGGAGGCTGAGCTGGTAGAGCTCTCGAAGCTGGACATCGGGTTCTGCATCGGGTGCAACCGCTGCCTGGCGCAGACGAGATGCGCGCTGTCGGACGACATGGGCGCCCTGTACGCGAAGATGAGCGAGGCCGATATCATCTTGCTCGCCTCGCCCGACTACTTCGGCACCGTGAGCGCCCGGACGAAGAACTTCATGGACCGTACGCGCCCCTTCCACATGGTGGAGAACGTGCTCGCGGGCAAGGTGGGCGGCGCACTGGCCACGGCCGGGCTCGACAACTGCGGGGGAGAGGGCACCCTTGCGCTGCTCGACCAGTGGTTTGCCACCCAAGGCATGTTGGCCGTGCATCCGCGGCCTGCCGGGGCGCCCCTCGCGGGCGGCGTAGTGGCCACGGGCTTCGCCGGGCTTGATGAGGCGGGGCGTCCCCGCTGGCGCTCGGTGAAAGACGATCCCATCGGCTTCGCTTTGGCTGCGCAGCTGGGTCGCGAGGTCGTGTCGTTGGCCTGCCGTCTCGGCTGCTAGAAAGCCGCACGATCGGCGCCGATGATCGCCAGGTGCGGCCATCGGTCATCTATGGGATGCGGCTCGTTCTGCTTATGTGGAAGAGCGGAACGACGCGCGAGGGGCGCCCCAAGGGCGCCCCTCGTCTTTGGAGCCTCCGCAGTGCCGGGAGGTGGATGCGCGCGTTAGGCCAGCGCGTACTTTGCGGCGTTGGTGCCGGCGTTGCGACCGAAGGTCATGCAGTCGGCGATGGCGTTGCCGCCCAGGCGGTTGGAGCCGTGGATGCCGCCCGTGACCTCGCCGGCGGCGTACAGGCCGGGGATGACCTTGCCGTCGGCCGAGACGGCCTCGGATTCCACGTTCACGTGGATGCCGCCCATGGTGTGGTGCACGGTGGGCACCTTGCGGCAGGCGTACCACGGACCGTCAACCATTTCGGCGTCGGCGGTGTTGTCGGCCACGAAACCGAACTCGTCTTCCGCGCCGCCCACCACGGCATTGTAGGCATCGATGGAGGCCTGCAGGTTCGCAGCGTCCACATCCATGGCGGCCGCCAGGTCTTCCACCGTATCGCCTGTCACGATGTGCTGCAGGGCCAGCATGTTGTTGATGGTGGCGCCGTTGGCATCGGGCTCGTCGGGATCGGGGTAGCGCAGGGTGTTCACGACCACCCAGTAGGTGCCGTCGGGCTGGGCGAAGATGTTCTTGCACAGCACGTCGCGCTCGGCGCCCTCGTTCACGAAACGCTTGCCTTCCTTGTTCACGAAGATGCGGTTACGGCCGGAGGTGCGGATGTCCTCCATAAGGCCCGTACCCGGGGTGCCGCAGGGGTGCAGCTGGATATCGGACAGGCCGATCAGCTCGGCGCCGGCGCCCTCGGCCAACGCCAGGCCCTCGCCCTGAGCGCAGGGCTTGATGTTGGTGCAGCCGATGGAGTCGTCCAGCACGACTTCCTTCCACACGCCGTCGTTCACAGACTGGCGGTACTCCACGTTGGCACCGAAGCCGCCGGTAGCGATGATGACGGCCTTGGCGTTCACGGTTACCTCGTCGGTGCCGGCGTACAGGGCCTTCACGCCGACCACATCGCCCTTGTCGTTAGTGATGAGCTCGGTGGCCTGCATGTCGTTCAGCAGCGTGATTTTATCGGCGTTGTCGCTGATGAACTTCTGGAACGAGCGGATGTAGGTGTTGCCCGAGGGGGTGGCGGGGTAATGGCTGCGCTCGCCGAGGGAGCCGGTGGCGCTGCCGCACTCGTCCTTGAATTCCACGCCGAGGCTCTCCAGCCAGTGGACAGAGTCGAGGGCGTTGTCGGTCAGGTAGTGCACCAGCTCCGGCGTGCCTTGGTTGTGGCCGCCCTTGATAGTGGTCTCGTAGAAGGTCTCGATGGAGTCCTCGATGCCCTGCTTCTCCTGACGCTCCGGATCCACGGCGTTCAGCGCGCCCTCGGACACGTTGGTGGAACCGCCGGTGATGCCGCACTTCTCCAGGACGATGACCTTGGCGCCCGCCTGCACGGCTGCGATGGCCGAGGCCAAACCCGCGCCGCCGCCGCCCACGACGCACACGTCGGTGTCGTAGGTGCTTTCGACAGCGGGCTTCTCGGGAGCTGCGGCCTCTTCCAGCGCCTCGAGGGCACCGGCCTGCTCAGCGCATTCTTTCAGACCCTCCTGCAGCGACATGGAGGACAGCGTAGCGCCGGTCACGGTATCGATGTTGATGGTCTGGTTCTCGATGACCTGGTCGCCAAGGGCCTTCAGCGCATCAGCGCCCACACCGAGCGATTCCTGGTTTGCCGTGGTGTCGATGGCCGTGATGGCGTTGTCGGAGAAGGTGACGGTCATGGTGTAGGGCGCGTTATGGCCGGTGACCTCGGCGGTGTAGGTGCCCGCCTTCCAGCCGCCGGCAGCTTCCTCGGCGGCGTTGCGCGGAGCGCAACTTGTCAGGCCGAAGCTGGCCAGGCCGCCCCAGATGCCGAGCACGGCGGCACCCTTGCAGAAGGTACGACGGGATATGCCGTTTACGGGAACGTGTGCGGATGTGCGGGTCATGGTTTGCCTCCTTTATTGGCACTGCGGGATTCGGCATCGGGGGAGTCGCTCGGGCCAGCTGAAATTGGTTTGCCTCCGTACCAAGGGCTCTGGCGATTGCCTTGGTACGACTTTAGTGCGCTGGAGGGGTGTAACCCTGTGTCAATAGATCATTGTTGTTCATGTGCATATTATGTGTTTCTGATTTGAAACTTGTGTTTTGAAATTGTATCTGAGCAATGGCAGTGATGGTGCTACATGCGGACAGGAAGCAGAAGAGCCGCTCCAAGGCGGCTCTTCCTGATTTCAATTGCGACGGTTGCTATAGCGTCAACGACGGTTTAGGCGACGGCGGCCGAGCAGCAGGGCTCCTGCCGCCACGAGGGCCGCCGCCGCGAGCGGCAGGGCTGCGGCGAGGGCTGCATCGCCGGTTTGGGCGAGTTTCGTGCCGGCGATGGGCTTGGCCTTCGACTTCTTTGAGTCGGTGCTCTTGTCGTCGGTCTCGCCCTCGGTTTGGGCGAGCTTCTCGGCGGTCACGTTCTCGCCGCCGGGTGGGTAGGCCTTCGGACTCTCGACCTTGGGGCGGTCCTTCTCGTAGTCGGGCCAACCCTCGGGCGGGGAGAAGGGCTTTCCCGGCTCGGGGTGCTCGGCGTCGGGATCCCACTTCGAGGGAAGGTCGCCCACGGCAGCAGCCACGTTGCCGATGTCGGTGCCTACGGCATCTTCGGTGACAATGGCGATGAATGTCACCGTCGCCTCCTGACCACCATACAGATGGCCCACGGCTACGGCTAGAGTACGGGTGGCCACTTCATAGGCTGTATCGGCGACAGTTGCCTCCGAGCCGTTCGGGAGCATCACCTTGATGGTTCCCGCCGCAGGCTCGAGCCCCTTCGGCACCACATCCTTCACCACGGCGTCCATCCAGGCGGTGCCGGCGCCGTCGTTACGCAGGGTGATCGTATAGCGGATCTCGTCGCCCACACGGGTCTTGCCGTCATCGCTCGTGAGGTTCTCGGCGGCCTTCGACACCTTCACGTCCCCCTCGGCCGGGTCTTCGCCCACCATGACGGGCGGGGTTGCCGGCGGGGTGAACGCCACCGGGTCGGCCGAGGGCGGGGTGGTCGGCTGGCCGGGCGCGGGGTCCCCGGGCGTGCCACCCGGACCCTTTGAGGGCACGGTGCCGTGGGCGAGGGCGATGTTGGCGTTGTTGGCGCCGAGCGCCGCCTCTCCCACGGTGGCCTCGAACACGAGCGTCACTCTTTCGCCGCCCCACAGGTCGCCCGCCGTTACGGCGAGGGTGCGGCTGGCCTTGTCGTAGGCGGCGTCGCCCACGGGAGCCTCCGATCCGTCGGCGAGCGTCATCTTGATGGAGCCCGGCACGGGCTCGAGGCCGGCCGGCAGGGGATCCGAGACGACGGCGCTCTGAAGGCAGCTGTTGGCTGCGCCCTCGTTAGCGAGTGCGACGGTGTAGCGCAGCACGTCGCCCACGCGGGTCACCTTGGCATCAGGCGAGGTGGTGTTCTCTACTGACTTGGAGATCTTGACCTGCGGGTCGGCCGGCGCCACGGTGGGGGATTTGGGCGGTGTGGCCGGGTCGGACGGCTCGGGGTTCTCCGGCAGTTCGCTGCCGGGGCGCTCGGGGTCGGGGCGGGTGCCAGTGGCCTCGGCGATGTTGGCGAGTGATGAGGAGGCACTCTTGCCGGCCGCGTCGGCGCGCACCGTGCACTCGAACGTGAGCGTGGCGGCGCCGACGCCGTACACGCGTCCGGCCGGCGCGGTGATCGTGCGGCGTCCGTCGGCGTCGGGGACCGACAGCACGTATTCGCCGAGCGCGGGGAAGGCCCCAGTGGCTGTCTTCAGGGCTCTCTTCAGCGACTCGGTCGGGTTTTCCAGGACGATCGTCGCCTCGTCGATGTCCAGGCAGGCGGGCAGACGGTCGGTTATCGTCACGCCGTTCCAAGCCGACCCCGCGGCGGCGTTGGCAGCCCGCACGGTGTAGCGGATGCGGTCGCCGGGCTGGGTGGGGCCGTTCGGATGGGTCAGGTTCTCGGCCGACTTCTCCACCGAGGTCTTCGGCGGGATCTTCGGGTTGGGCTGTACCGTCACATCGTAAATCCAGGTGGTGCCCGTGTAAGCGCCGTTGGGCTCCTGTGCGAAGGTCAGCTCCCCGTGGCCCAGGGCGGTGGGATCCAGCACGAGGGTGTAGGTGCCGTCGTCGTTGCGAACGGGATTGCCGTTCTTATCACGAACGAAATCGGCCTCGTAGAGCTCGCCGTCCTCGCCGGTCACCGAGATTGCGCCGGTGGAAGGTGTTTTCACTTTCAGAGTGACGCGCCCGGGATGCGGGTTGTTCTCGCTCGGCTCATCCCAGGTGGTCACGATGGTTCCCGTGTAGGTCTTGTCGCCGGGCTTGGTCGGGTCGGCGCCCGGCACGGTGGGGGTGGGGTCGGGTTTGGTGGACACGCTTGGCTCAGGGAAGTCGGGATCCTTGTTGCCCGGGTCCTTCTCGGGGGTTACGGTCGGGTTCGGATCGATAGGGTCGATGGCCACTGGCGCCGACGGCGCCTTGTCGGGGTGGTCGGCCGGGTTCACGCTCTCCAGGTAGTTGCCCACGGCCGGGCTGCCCTCGGCGGGCGGCAGGTACATGAGCGAGACGATGTGCTTGTTGTCGCTTGTGGCGTCGGGCACCAGGTAGTCGGCTTGGGAGGGCGTGAAGGTGTAGGTGAAATGGGTGGACGACCCGCCCTTGTCGTTGCCGCTGCGGGTGGCGTTGGCCTTGTGCACCGTGCCATCCTCATCGGTTGTATCCTCGAACAGCAGTTCGATGGGACTTCCCACGGCGCGGCCGTCGACGTAGAGCTGCACGCGGCCTTCGGGGGCCTTGCAGGTGTCGGCGGTCTCGGTGCCGTCGGCGAAGGTGCCTCCCGAGATGTCGGCCTCCAGGCGCAGCTCTTGGGAGGAGTCGTGCGGATCCTCGCCGGGCTTGCCGCTCACGACCCAGTTTGCGCTGATGAGATCTACCTTGGAGGGAACACGGGTGATCTCGCACCAGCCGGTGGCCCGATGTCCCCAATAGCGCTCTTTGAAGGAGGTGTCGGTAGTCACGTCATCGGGATCGGGATCGGAGAACTGCTTCGAGGTCATGGTGAACTTCATGACACCCACGTTGCTCGGCATCTCGCTTTCGTTGGAGATCTCGGGGCCGAGGGGTGTTCCCTCGCGTTTGTCGTAGAGCTGGTAGGCGTAGGTGACCTTGTCGAGCTTGTTCAGCTTCTTGGGGATGTCCTCGGTGGTGGTAATCGGGTTCTTCTCGAGATCGTAGGGTTCAAAGGGCAGCCCGTCGTAGGGCTTCGTCAGCTTGTCGAGGTACTCATCGGGCAGCGGGAAGTCGATGTAGCTTTTCAAGGTGCTGCCGGCGCCCGGCTCGCGGAAGAGCGGGTCGACCTTTTGGACCTCGCCGTTCTTGTCGATGTAGGACAGCTGCACCGAGATAGTCTCGGAGATGTCGGAGGTAGGCAGCCACAGGTACAGCTTGCCGTTGTCGAACTGGTAGGGTGCGCCGTAGTTCTTCTCCACGCCCTGAACGTAGAGCTTCCACGACTCGATGATGTTGTTGCCTCCGTCGGCGAGGTGCTCGGGATTGATCTCGGCGGTCAGGTCGATGGTGATCATCTGCACCTTGTCGGAGTCCGGCAGCGTGCCTCCGTGGTTCTCCACGTCATCCCAGGTGGTGACGTCGGGGGTGTTGTAGGCGGTATCGCCCAGGCCCTGGAACTTGGTGGAGGGACAGTTCACCGAGCCGCCGGTGACGATGGTGTAGCCGTCTTTGCCGCCGATGTCCTTGCGATCGCCTGCCGAGGAGGGTAGCAGGGTGCCCCCAGTGATGCGGATGATGTGTCCGCGGTTCGAGGTCTCGGAGCCGTGGCAGCCCATGCCGAAGGCGTTGCCGTGGGCGGCGCCTTTTGCGCGGATGAAGCCGCCGTTGATGTAGATATCGCCGGCAACGTTGAGGTAAAAGGTGCCTGAATGGCCGTAGCGTGCGGGGCCGTAGTACCCGTATCCCTCGTCCTTCGTGGGAATGGCGATGGCATCTTCCTTGGCGAGGTCGTACCAGTGCCTCCAACCCCATCCGCAGCCGATGGCGGCTCCATGGTAGGAAGCCTGGGCATCGATGCGGCCGCCGTTGAAGATGGTGATCGTCCCCGATCCTCCGTCGCCGGAGCCGATGCCTGCGCCGGAGCTGGCGCTGTTGTCTCCGTTGCCGTTCTCACCGACCTCGCTGGCTGCCACGATGAGGTTGCCGCCGTTGAAAATGAGGGTGCCGGAGTTCTCCTGCGGACCGCTGCCGATGCCGGCTGCGTGGCTGCCGCCGGTGGCGTACAAGGTGCCTGGTTTCTCAGCATCCATGCGCGAGAGGGGATCACCCGCCTTCAGCTTCGTCCCGTTGATCAAGGTCACATCAGATCCGACAACGCCGTTTTCGGGGGTGACGATGTTGTTGTTCTGGTCGAGGTTTCTGATGGAGTCGTCAATGACGAGCACCGAGCCCCATCCGCAGCGGATGGCGGGCGATCCGCTGCTTCCGTGGGTCTTGTTACCGCAGTTGAGGTAGTTGACGGAATCGTCAGCCAGGGTGAGATGCAACATGGTCTTATGGCGGATGTCATCGCCGTTAGTTGCTTTCACTCGATGAGAGGGATCGGTCACCCCATCGTTGGCCGGAATGTCATAGACGTTGGTGACCAGGTTGATGGGCGCCTTGTTCGCGCCGGAAGGGGTGAGGATGTCCACACCGTCCAAGGTGAGGTCGGCCTTCACGCCGGCGTCGATCTCGATGTTCTGCGAGACCTGTCCCGCGGTGGAGATGGTCATCGGCTTCGAGCTCTGGATGTGGAGCGTGCCGGCCGCGTCGTCGTAGTACCAGTCGCCCTTGCCGGCCGCGGTGCCGGCCGCGCCGCCGGTCACCGTGAAGGGGCAGGCCTCCCGTGGAACGGCTCCCGTCGAGGCGAAGGCGGCCTCCACGGCGCTCGTGGCCGCCTCGTGGGCGGCGGAGAACACCTCGTGGGCGAGGCTGGTGCCCGGGGTCTCTGCCTCCGGGCCGGGATCGGCGCCGTCGGGCCCGGCCGGCGCCGGCGCCTCGGGCTCGGGCTCGGGCTCGCCGGGATCCGGGTCCTCCGCCGCGGCGGGCCCTCCGGCCCCCGCGTCGTCGGGCTCGCGGTCGAAGCCCCCGTCCCGCTCGGCGCTAGCCGCGGGCCGCTCTAGGCTCTCCGGGGGGGGGTCTCGCTGCCGCTGTCCTCGGCGGCGACGGCGCCCGTGGGCATCATGAGCCCGCAGGCGAGCACGGCCGCCAGCGCCGCCCGGGCTATGGGCGCGGCCTTCCGGTTCGCTCTCATGTCGGCCTCCTTCTCTCGATGGCATCGGCCCCGCCGCGCCCCCGCGCCGTCTGCATCCGGGTGCGCGAAGCGTTGCCGAAGTGTCAGCAAATCGTGAAGGAGTGTACACCCGTCGCCTCTATCTGACAAGGAAGGGCTGGTAAATGTAAGAAAAGGGGCCGCTCGAAAGCGGCCCGTCAATGCGGTTGCGTAACGCGTCCTGCGTGTCCTACCAGTTGCAGGGAGCCTCGCCCTTCTCCTGGCGCTCGGATTTGAAGATGGTGTCGGGCACCTCCTCGCCGTGGTAGCACTTCACGGCGCCCTTCTCCTCCAGCGCGGCGATCTCGTCGGGGGAGTAGCCGAACTTCTCCAGGTACTCGGCGGTGTGGTAGCCGATGGGCTTGGACAGCACGATCGGCGGGTCGCCGAAGCCGGCATAGCGGATGGGGGTGGTGGGCAGCGCGTGCTCGCCGAAGGCATCGTACTTCACCTTGCGGATGGCATCGTTCACGTAGGCCTCGTCGTCCTTCAGGATGTCGGTGAAGCGGAAGACCTTCTGGCTCGGCACGTCCCACTCGGCCAGGATCTTCAGCCATTCCTCCAGATCCTTCTTGGCGAAGCCCTCGTCCAGGATGGTGATGAGCTCGGGCTGCAGGTGCTCGGCTTTCACGTTCTCGATGGTGGCGAAGCGCGGATCGTCCACCAGATCGTCGCGACCGATGATCTTCATCATGTCGTTGTAGTAGCGGTTGTGCTGCGGCTGGCAGATGTAGAGCCACTTGTCGTCCGCCGTCTTGTAGGTGTTGTTGAAGGGATTGGGCACGTCGGTGCGGGACTTCGGGTAGTCGGCGCCGAACTGCTGGGCGCACAGGCCGATGGAGCCGCCCCAGATAGCGGAGTGGTACAGGTTCACGACGACCTTCTCGCCCTGGCCAGTGCGCAGCTTGTTCACGAGCGCGCCGAGGAGGCCTGCCGCCATCATGATGGCGGTGTTGTAGTCGCCGAAGGCCTGCGGGGGAATGGCCGGGGAGGTGTCCTTCTCAGGGAAGGTGCCGGCAACGCCGCCGCGGGCGGCCCAGCACACGGCATCGTAGCCGGGGGAGTGCGCGAACTCGCCGAACTCGCCGTAACCGCGCATCTGACCCCAGATAAGGCCCGGGAACTCCGCATGCAGGGTCTCGTAATCGAGGCCGAGTTTCTGCAGGGCGGCGGTGCGCATGTTGTTCATGAAGATGTCGGCCTCGCCGATCATCTTCTTCGCGATGGCCAGGCCCTCGGGATCCTTCAGATTCAGGGAGACCCAGTTCTTGTTGGTGTTGTTGAGGTCGATCGTGGGATCCTCGGTGTCGGTCAGCTCGCAGCCGAAGCCGGGGCCCTGGGTGCGCTGGGTGTCACCGGCGAAGGACTCGATCTTGATGACCTCGGCGCCCATCTCGGACAGAACGCGGACGGTAGCCGGGGCGGCCACGTAGGTGCACATCTCGACGACCTTGATACCGGCGAGGGGGCCGTAGCCGTTGAGCTTTTCGGTAACGGTCATGGCGACAACACTCCTTTCCTGTGTGGTTGGTCGGGCGGTTCGTTTGTTTGCAAACCTATCTTCGCAGGGATAAAGAGTGCAATCTATGGATAAAAACGAATATATGGGTAAAAATGCTACGAAATTGTTGAAAAAAACTCCGTTGGATTGAAGATTCTTCCTATGCAAACAGGACAAGAAGATTAAAATGTTTCCAACCGATAATCACGAGTGGACGTATAGGGGAACTCGCCGGCCGCTCTTGGGACGCCTTACCGGGTAAGCTGTCCCGAGTGGGACACTCTACCGGGTAAGCTGTCCCGGCGGCTGCCTACTATATATAAGAGAGAGGACGCAATCGTGGACTTCGCGTTGAACGACGAGCAGCACAAGCTTATCGGGGCGTTCCGCGCCTTCGGCATGGAGACCTTCACTCCCGAGCGCGTGGCCAAGTGGTGCCGCGATCAGGGCCTGCCCGATACGGTGATGAAGGAATTCGTCGATCTGTACTACGACACGGCCGAGCCCGATATGCCGGCCGACGTAGCCCACTCGCTTCTGTCCCAGACGCTCATCGTGGAGGAACTTTCCCGCTGCGCTGGCACGAGCCTGCCGTTTCAGGCCGATCTGTTCAACCTGCAGATCATGCGCGGCTTCGCCGGCGTGGGCGAGGCGGGATCCATTGTGGAGGATTACCGTGCCGACGGCCGCCTCATGTTCGCTCTGGCCGTTTCCGAGCCCGACGGCGGTTCCGATTCCATGGCCATGAAGACCTCCTGCCAGACGGTGGACGGGCGACTGCTTCTGAATGGTCGCAAGTCCTATGTGAACAACGGCGAGTACGCGCCCTATATCCTCACCGCCGCCATCGATCGTGACGATGCGGGGGAGGGGAAGTATCCGCCGCTGTCGTTCTGGCTCATTCCGCGTCATACGCCGGGTATCAACGCCGTGCCCATCAGCAAGATCGGCCAGTCCATGCTGCCCTTCGCCCTCATCTCCTTCGACGACGTGGAGCTGGATCCGGCGTGGCGGCTCGACGATGCCCAGGGCGGCTTCCGGCGCCTGTTCGAGCTTCTGGAGTACGGACGCGTGCTTTTGTGCGCCTCGAGCCTCGGCATGGCCCAGGCGGCTATGGACGACGCGGTGGAGCACGCCCGCAGCCGCAAGGCCTTCGGCATGCAGGTTGGTCGCTTCCAGCAGATAGAGACCATGCTCACCGATATGGAGGTGCGCCTGCGCAACATGCGCTCCATGGTGTACCGTGCCGCGTTGGCCGTGCAGACCGGCGACGACGAGGAACGGCTGGAGGTGGCGCTCATGAAACGCTACGTGCCCCGGGCCGCCGTGGAAGTGGCCTCCGATGCCATGCAGATCTTAGGCGGTTTGGGCTACACCGAGGGCTCGCGGGTGAGCCGCATTTGGGAGGACTGTCGCGGTAACCAGATCGCCGAGGGCACCGACCAGGTGATGGTCTACATCGCCGCTCCCCTCATCATGGAGAAGTACCGTAGCTTCTAGGGGCATTGGCATCGGGTGGAAGCGTCTGGGTCGCCGTCCGCATCGGCACGGGCGGCTTTGCGGCCGATAAACAAGGTTGGCAAAGTGGGGGAGAAATCCCTCACTTTTGTTTATTCGGGAAACCTATTGACTATAATTCATTCCGATATTGGGACAAAATAGATAAAACTGTCCTATATTTTGCACAAAATACGGTCAAATCACTCAACATTGTCCGTGCAACTGCGTCGCTTTTTGGGGTAAAAATACCATGACGGGTAAAAGAGAGGCCCGTCGAAGAAGTTTTTTCAGGGGTTCGACGTTTGCGCACGGTTCAATCAATCGAATGAGGAGGTTTACCTTGAGTGCGACCACACCTAAGGAGAAGATGAGCATCCGCCATCTTCTCGTCGTGCTGACCGGCATCATGATCACCTTCGGATGCTCGGCGCTGTGCTTCTCCACCTGGGGCATGTTCCAGCCTGTCGTGGCTGAGAGCCTGGGGGTTCCCACCACGGCCTTTGCCATGTACGTCACCGTGATGTACCTCACAATGACCGTGGCCTCGCCGTTTGCCGGCAAGCTGCTGCAGACCATGGACATCCGTATTTTGCTGTCCATCTCCGCGGCGCTCGTGGGCTGCGCGTTTCTTCTCATGAGCTTCTCGAACACCATCGTGCTGTTCTACGTGGCCGCCGTCATGCTCGGTCTCGGCGAGATCACTATCCTCTGGCTGGCCATTCCCACGCTCATCAACCGCTGGTTCGTCGAGCGCGCCGGCTTCTTCATCGGGCTGTGCATGGCCTTTACTGGTATCGGCGGCGCCATCTGGAACGCCGTGTTCACCGCCCTTATCACGAGCGGCTTCGACTTCCACACCCTGTATCTTATCTGGGGTATCATCGCCCTGGTGACCAGCCTGCCCTTCACGCTGTTCTGCGTGCGCAACTCTCCCGAGGACTGCGGGCTGGCTCCCTATGGCGCCTCCATGCAGGCTGCTGCTAACGGCGCCGAGGCTGCCGCGAAGCCGGCTGGTCTGTCGGCCTCCTTCGTGATGAAGACCCCCATGTTTTACGCCATCTGCGTGTTCGCGGGTCTCATCAACATCGCTATCCTCATCGCTATGCAGTTCCCCACCTACACCAAGTCGCTGACCGATGTGGCCTTCGACGTGGTGGTTGTGGGCGGCGTCATGTCCACGGTCATGATGGTGGGCCAGGCTATCTTCAAGGTAGTGCTGGGCGCTGCTGCCGATAAGAACGCCAAGGGCGCGCTCGTCTTCGCCTTCGCCGCTGGCGTGGTGGGCATCCTGCTGTGCTGGCTGTGCACCTTCTCCGATATGCTGATGTACGTGGGCGCCTTCATCTTCGGCGGCTGCTACGCCACCGCCGTGGTGCTCGTGCCGGTCATCTGCCGCCAGTCCTTCGGCACCCGCGAGTACTCGGTCATCTACTCCCGCGTGTCCACGGTGTTCAATCTCATCGCCGCCTTCGCGGCCATGATCTGGGCGTGGCTCGGTTCCACCTTCGGCTTCACGGTCGAGTTCATTGTGGCGCTGGTGCTGCTGGTGATCATCCTGCTGCTCGGTTTCTTCATCTTCGGCCAGGCGGCCAAGTACAAGAAGAACTGGACGACGGAGTAGGCGCTGAGAGCCGACTCTGTATCATGAAAGAAAGCGGGGGGGGGCGGTGACTCCCCGCTTTCTACAGATATAGGAAATAACAACTTCCATGATGTGAGGAAATGGGCTAGCATCAGGGCAACTGAGCTTTCCTATCGCCATGAGCCGATTTCCCGCGAAGCTGTCGCCCAGATGTCCGTTGAGGGCCGTCCGACTCGAGTCGGTGCGTCTCTCCCCGTGCTACCCGAGGGGGTACCATGAACCTGTCCCAGCTCAACTACTTCAAGAAACTGGCTGAGGTACTGCACTATACCCGGGCCGCGCAGGAGCTGTTCATCACCCAGCCCACCTTGTCGGGAGCCATTTCCTCGTTGGAGAAGGAGCTGGGCGCGCCGTTGTTCGAGCGCAACGGGCGCTCGGTGATGCTCACGCCCTACGGCGAGGTGTTCTACGAACACGTGTGCCTGGCCTTGCGTTCCATCGACGACGGCGTGGCGGCGGTGAGCGCGCGGTCGAGCGCGTCGTTCGGCACGGTGAATCTCGGCACGACGTTCACGACCCAGGACCACTATCTGCCTACGCTCATCAAGAGTTTCGAGGACGCCTTCGATCGCCGTGTGGTGGTGAAGGTGTCGCAGGGGTTCACGAACTATCTCACCGAATCGTTGCACCGCGGCACGTTGGATGTGGCCTTTTGCGGCAAGCGCGACAACGAGGGGGATATTGCGTACTTTCCGGTGAAGTACTGCGAACTGGCCCTTTACGTGCGCGAAGACCACGCTCTGGCTCAGGAGAGCACGATTCCCTTCGAAGCGCTGAACGAGGTCGACCTGCACACTTACCGGAAGGGCACGCCCATTGGCAACCGCGTGGCGAAGATGCTCGAGGAAGCCGATGTTACCGGTGCGCATCTGAACTACGACGACGATGTGTCCATGGGGTCGTTTCTCTCCTACAACGGGGGAAATGCCGGGGCGCTTATGCTCGATTCGCTGGGCGCTCAGCTGTTCAGCAATCTGCGCCAGGTGCGCGTGGAGGGCATTCCCGAGCGTTTCTACACCGTGTACCTGGCTCATCACAAGAAGCACGTGCACTCTCGCGCCGTCACCGACTTCATCGACTTCGTGAAGGCCTATCCGGGCAACGATTCTCCGCTGTTGGAAGACGAAGCGTAGCAAAGGGCACCGCGGGACAGCTTGCCCGGTAAGGCGTCCCGATTGGGACACCCTGCCGGGCAAGCTGTCCCAGTTTGGCGGCCGTCAGCGGCAGTTTTGAGCCTTGAGTGGGGAAATTGCGGGGGAGACTGGTCACAGAGCCCCGTATATGGTATAAATCGACTGCTGCGCAAAGAGCCGCGCAGACATACTTTCGCGTTCGAGAAAGTGGGCATGTCCCGCTTTCTTTTGTTGTAAGGGCCAAAACGCTCGCGCGGAAGGGAAGGAAGCGACCGATGAAAACGAGGAGGTATCGTGCTGACGGGCAAGGAGAAGAGCCTGCTTGAGGCCATGGAGCCCCGGGCTGCCTCCGAGGGCGTTGAAATCGTCACCGTGGAGCTCGCGGGTGCCAAGCGCGCCCCCACCATCCGCGTGTACATCGACGCCGAAGGCGGGGTGAGCTTCGACGAGCTGGCTCGCACCCAAGCTTGGATCGGCGATCTCATGGACGAGATCGACCCGTTCCCGGGCGCCTATATGCTGGAGGTGTCCTCGCCGGGCATCGACCGGCCGCTGCGCACCCCCGAGCACTTCGAGCGCTTTGCCGGCGAGCAGGCCAACGTGAAGACGCGCGGGCCCATCGACGGGCGCAGCTCGTTTACGGGCACCTTGGCGGGCTTTCGCGACGGGGCCGTGGTCATGGACATTGACGGCGCCGAAGTGGCCATTCCGTACGATTCGATCAAAAGGGCCCGGCTCAAGGGCACTGTTGATTTCAGCTCATAGGGAAAGGAAGACAGGAAAAGTGGCAAGTTCAGAGTTGATCGAGGCATTGCAGGCGTTGGCCCACGAGCGCAAGATCGACGAGTTCTATCTCATCGAGCGCTTGGAGCAGTCGCTGGCCAAGAGCTACGAGCGCATCCTTGACCTTGAGTGGGACGCTCGCGTGACCATCGACCGCCAGACCGGCAAGATCTATGTCTACGAGCTGGTGCCCGTGGGCGAGCCCGACGAGGAGACCGGCGAGTACAGCGAGTTCGAGGAGCGCGACGTGACTCCGGCCGATGTGAGCCGCATTGCTGCGCAGAATGCCAAGGGCGTCATCTCCTCGCTCGTGCGCGAGGCCGGTCGTCAGTCCATTTACGACGAGTTCCGCGGTCGCGTGGGCGATCTGGTCACCGGCACGGTGCTCCAGGGCACTCCCGATTTCACCATCATCAAGATTCGCGACGGTGTCGAGGCCGAGCTGCCGCACTACGATGCCAAGCGCAACCCTGGCGAGCGCAACGAGCGCCCGGCCAACGAGCACTACCGCCACAACCAGCGCCTGAAGGTGCTTATCATCGAGGTGCGCGACCCCAACGGCGAAGCTGCTCGCGTTCGCGGTGAGCAGGCGCGCCCGGCCATCGTGGTCTCGCGCACCCATCCCGACCTCATCCGCCGTCTCTTCGAGATCGAGGTGCCCGAGATCTACGAGGGCGTTGTCGAGATCAAGTCGGTGGCCCGCGAGCCTGGCGCCCGCTCCAAGGTTGCCGTGTTCTCGCGCGAGGCGAACCTGGACCCGGTGGGCGCCTGCGTGGGCCCGAAGGGCAGCCGCGTGCGCATGGTGGTCGAGGAGCTGCGCAACGAGCGCGTCGACGTTATCCAGTGGAGCCCCGATCCGGCCGTCTACGTGGCCAACGCGCTGTCTCCGGCGAAGGTGAACCATGTCACCATCGACGAGGAGAACAACTACGCGACCGTCATCGTGCCCGACGACCAGCTGTCGCTGGCCATCGGCAAGGAGGGCCAGAACGCGCGTCTGGCCGCGCGCCTCACTGGCTGGCACATCGATATCAAGCCGGTGAGCTACCAGGGCACCTCGTTGGTGGACGACGAGCTCATCGACGAGGTCGAGGAAGACGACGACTTCTGCATCTTCGTCGGCGAGGACGGCACACGCTGCCGCAACCACGCCCGTCCGGGTAGCCAGTACTGCGGCGTGCATGCCGAAGAGGCCGGCGAGTAGGACCAGGAAGCGGGAGGAATCGCACCGATGCCCATTCAGACGAACAAGCGCCAGCGCACCTGCATTGCCTGCGGGGCCACCCAACAGAAGGGGACCTTGCATCGCATTGTGCGCACTGCCGACGAGACCGCGGCCTTCGATCCCACGGGTCGCGCGGCCGGCCGGGGCGCCTACGTCTGCACGGGGGCCTGCCTTGCGGCGGCCAAGAAGACCAGGAAACTTGAGCGCGCCCTGCGCTGCAAGGTGACCGACCAAGATTACGAGCGGCTCGCTCGCGAGATAGCTCTCGTCGAGGCACCGGGAAGAAACGAGGAGTGATATATGGCCAGCATGCGAGTACACGAGTTGGCGAAAGAGTTCGATATGTCGAGCGGGGATCTGCTCGACCGCCTGAAAGAGATGAAGATCCCGGCGAAGTCCCACGCGAGCATGCTCAACGAGGCCTACGTCGACAAGATCCGCAAGAACCTGGAGCCGGAGATCCGTGCCCGGGCCGGCGCTTTGGCTGCCGAAGAGGAAGCCGCGCTCGCCGCCGAGAAGGAAGAGGCCGAGCGCCAGCGTGCCGAGGAGGAGGCCGCCCGCAAGGCTGCCCGCGAGAAGGAACTCGCCGAGCGCGAGGCAGCTCGCGCCCAGCGCGAGAGCGCCCGCGCCGAGGAGAGCTCCGCGGAGGGGGAGGGTCGCACGGTGCGCAAGGCCCCGGTGATGGGCTCGTCCTTCGCCAGCCTGGAGCAGCAGATCGCCTCCGAGAAGGAGCGTGTGGAACGTGAGCGCGAGGAGGCTCGTGCCCGGGCTCGCGCCGAGAAGGCCGCTGCTGAGGTGGCCAAGAAGCGCGCTGTGGAGGAGGCTCTGCGTCGCGGGCACAAGAAGCCCGCGAAGGCTGCTCCCGCCGAGGCCCCCAAGGCCGCGCCGACGCCGGCTCCCGCCCCTGCGGCCCGCAAGGCCAACTTCGACTCGCTGCTCTCGCAGATCGAGGCGGAGAAGCAGCGTATGGAGGCCCAGAAGAGCGCCATGGATGCTGCCCGTAAGGCCGGCCGCGGTGCCGGCAAGAAGGGCAAGAAGGGCGCGCATCAGGTGGTGCCCGAACTGGAGGCCCAGGCCGCCGCTCCCGAGGACCGCTACGCTCAGATGGCCGTGCAGGCCGAGAAGCTGCAGCGCGACAAGGTGCTCGCCGAGGCCCGCGCCGCTGTTGAGGCCGCCAATACCCACGAGGGGGAGGGCCGCCGTAAGAAGCGTAAGGAGAAGCGCGAGGCCGAGGCTCGCGAGCGTGCCGAGTTGGAGGCCATCGAGCGCGGTCTCGATCCGTCGCTCGTGCTGGACGACTCCGTGGTGGAGATTCCCCAGGGCGCGACCGTGGCCAAGTTCGCCGAGCTTCTGGGCGTGCAGCCCAACGACGTCATCAAGCGTCTGTTCATGCTGGGCCAGGTTCTCACGCTCACCCAGTCGATGAACGACGAGACCATGGAGCTCATCGCCGACGACATGGGCCGCAAGGTGCGCGTGGTGTCGCCGGAGGAGGAGTACGCCGTGGTGTACAACGACTCCGAGGCCGACCTGAAGCCGCGCCCGCCGGTAGTCACCGTCATGGGCCACGTCGACCACGGCAAGACGTCGCTGCTCGACGCCATCCGCGACACCGGCGTGGTGGCCAGCGAGGCCGGCGGCATCACCCAGCACATCGGTGCGTCCGTGGTCAACATCGGCGAGCGTCAGATCACCTTCATCGACACTCCGGGCCACGAGGCCTTCACCGCCATGCGCGCCCGCGGCGCCCAGGTCACCGATGTCATCGTGCTGGTGGTGGCCGCCGACGACGGCGTCATGCCCCAGACCATCGAGGCTATCAACCATGCCAAGGCCGCCGAGGTGCCCATCGTGGTGGCCGTCAACAAGATCGACAAGCCCGGCGCCAACCCCGACCGGGTGCGCCAGGAGCTCACCGAGTACGGCGTTATCCCCGAGGAGTGGGGCGGCACGAACATGTTCGTCGAGGTGTCGGCGAAGAAGCGTCTGCACATCGACGATTTGCTGGAGACCATCATCCTTCAGGCCGACGTGCTCGAACTGAAGGCCAACCCCGACGCCGAGGCTTCGGGCTTCGTCATTGAGGCGAACCTGGACAAGGGCCGCGGTCCTGTGGCCACGGTGCTCATCCAGCGCGGTACCCTGCACACCGGGGACGTGGTGGTGGCCGGCACGAGCTACGGCCGCGTACGCGCTCTCGTGAATCCGCGCGGCGAGCATGTGGCCGAGGCGCGTCCCGCCGACCCGGTAGAGATCCTGGGCCTGAACTCGGTGCCCACCGCTGGCGACGAGTTCCGCGTGTTCGAGGACGAGCGCGATGCCCGCAAGCTGGCCGAGGAGCGTGCCCTGCGCGCTCGCCTGGCCGCCCAGGAGACCAAGAGCCACATGAGCCTGGACGACCTGTTCAGCCGCATCGAGGATGGCAAGACCACCGATCTGAACCTCATCGTGAAGGCCGATGTGCAGGGCTCTATCGAGGCGCTGCGCGATGCCTTCGACAAGATGGACCAGTCCGAGGTGCGCATCAACATCGTGCACTCGGCTGTGGGCGGCATCACCGAGACCGATGTCACCCTGGCCGCCGCCTCCGACGCCATCATCATCGGCTTCAACGTGCGCCCCACGGGCAAGTCCCGCACCCAGGCCGAAAAGGAGAAGGTGGACATTCGCCTGTACCGCGTCATCTATCAGGCCATCGAGGACATCAACGCCGCCCGTGTGGGCCTCCTCTCGCCCGATATCGTGGAAGAGGACACCGGCATCGCCGAGGTGCGCGAGACCTTCAAGGTGCCGAAGGTGGGCACCATCGCCGGCTGCTACGTGGTGGACGGCGAGATCAACCGCGACGACAAGGTACGCATCGTGCGCGACGGCACGGTCATCTTCGAGGGCTCCATGGCATCGCTGCGCCGCTTCAAGGACGACGTGAAGTCCGTGAAGCAGGGCTACGAGTGCGGCATCGGCATCGAGAAGTTCCAGGACCTCAAGGTGGGCGACACCATCGAGGGCTACCAGGTGAAAGAAGTCGAAAGAACGGAGTAGCGCGTGAGGGATGGAGCGCGATCGGCTAGGTAACAGCATAAGGTTTCTGGAGGAAGGGCCGATGAGAATCCTCCTGCTGAGTTGCAGGAGGATCCTCTCTCTCCTCTAGGTATTTGACATATTCTATTATGGTGTTTATGTCTCCTAGCCGCCGCCGGTAGGGGGGCTCTGCACGAAGCAGTCTCAGGGGCTTCACAAAATGCCGCGATTCGATCCTCGCCCAGTCTCCTACGAGATAATCTGTGGAGAGGCCTGCAAGAGAATTGACAGGAAGCGATGAGATAAGATTACAAGCGTTCTGCGAGAATAATCAAAATCGCAATGATGAGGACACGACGTTCAAACAAGAATCGTCAATCAACGAATCAAGGGTGTTTTCCCTGATAGAGTTTGGATTGCAATCGATTGCAGCTTTAAAAAAACAAATTTGGAGGTGCAATATGAAAGCATCATCATCCGCCTCGCAGCTCACTTTTCAGCAAAAGGCTGCTGCGTTGATCATTGTCGGTCTCCTATCCTTGTTCTCCGTTCTAGCGTTCGCTCCGCAAGCCCACGCCGACGATCTGGATACGGGCTATATGTTCTATCTGAAGAGCAAGGGAGCGACCGACGGAACCGGCTGGAGGCATAAGGGCGCCGAGGGCAGCGCTTACATTCATATCATGGAGCATCGCGGAGATCATTGCCGCCTGTACATTGATGGCGCTCTGGACCGAGAGGGTCGCGGCGCCAAGAACTGCATGGTCGGCGAGGCCTGGGCTGACCGCGATGGTCAATACCGCATCCACAACACGGTTCGCGATGCGCACATGGGCAACGCAGACTATCACTATGCACGCCTGACTGCCTGGGCGCCTTACGGTGAAGGAAGCACCAACGGCGTTTGGAGTCCTGATTGCAGCAAGAAGGCCGAAAAACTGCCCATACTTAATATCGAGTAGTACCTTGTTGTAAAGGCCTCTCGCTGCAAGCCAGTAGCGAGAGGCCTTTTCCAGACAAATGCGCAGTTGCCGTTCTCGGTTCAGTTTAACAACAAGTTGCTCATCAGGGCATCCGTGGCAGAACGCAGGGCTAGCATCTAACGAAGTAGGAGAACCACATCCAAGCTGAGAGGAGGCCTTATGCGCCGTATGTTGGCACTCGAGCTACGAGAGGCCTTTTCCAATAGGTGGTTCACCATCGCCGTGCTCGCAGCCGTTCTTCTCGCAGCTCTCGCAGCTGGAGAGTCGGTTGAGAAATTCAACACAAACGGCTTCGACGCCTCCGATTCCAGTTACTACGCCTACTACTCAAGCTGGAGCAGCGTTTCCGTATGGTTGGGGGTGGGGGCGTGGGGACGGTCGAGCCTGTATTATCTCTTCTTCTACGGCATTATCTTTGTAGCACCCTTAGCCTATAGCTGGTCAAGTTCGACCGATATAAGAAGCGGTTACGCGCGTCAGTTAGCCATACGCAGCACCAAGAAGTACTATCTCTTCAGCAAGCTCATTGCATGTTTCTCGGCGTCGTTTGCCGTGGCGGCCTGTGGACTTCTGGCAAACCTGCTGTTTGTCTCTCTGTTCTTTCCGGCTTACTCTCCCTTCTCCTACGACAGCCTTTACACAGGCATGACGTACGGTAAGGTCCTCGCTGATCTGTACTATGCTAACCCCATCCTATTCATCGCCGTACGCACCCTTTTCGATTCGTGCGTCTGCGGCGCCTGGGCAGCCTTCGTTGCTAGCATAGGGTGGTTCTCCCGCCACGTTGCACTGAACTTTATTGCGTCCTATCTTGGACTCCTCGGGCTGGAGTTTCTCAACCATTATTTCTTTGCCGTCATTACCACTGTGCCGATCTTTGAGTTCAGCATTTTTCAAATTATTCAAAGCTGGAGTTTTGAATATGCTCACGAGCCTCTCGTTTCCTTTGCCGTCCTTGTGATTTTGGCGCTAGGCTCAGTCCTCCTCACCCTCGTTAAATGCGGGAGGGATCTCCTGTGAAAAGACTGATGCAATGTCTACGCTTCGATATGTTGGCGGGGCGCCGTTTCCTTTCGGCTTCTGGGTTGCTGGGCTGTTTAATGGCCGCATTCTTCCTGGCAGGCTCCTGGGTCAGGGCTTCGGCATATCATCTGGAATGGTCCTCGTTCACGCTAGGCGACAACGCGCTGCTGCTTCTAGGCGGCGCTCTGCCCCCGGCAGCATCCGATCAGACCCCCATATTGTTCCCGATTGGCTGGCTCTTGCTGTTTGTGAGCTCCATGGCCGCCCCCGTTCTCTATGCGGGAAGGTCCAGCAGAGGCAGTTTTGCGGCCAATGCGATTATTAGAGGCGGCGCACGGGCACCGTGGCTCATCGCCAAATGTCTGTGGTCCATTATTGCCTCGCTTGTCTTTTGGCTCGCATTCTTTACTGTCTTGTCCGGGCTCACCTTGTGCGCATCGGGAGACCTGTCGTCCCTAGCATCCGGGTCCATAGAGGCGATCGGCCTTGCTCGCAACGACGATTTGACGGAGGGACCCTATACTCTCGGAGCTTTTCTGTTGATCGCGCCTGTCGTAAGCACCCTTCTCCTCGTGCCGCTCGTCCTTCTCAGCATCCTGGTTAACGAGCTCCTTGCCTTTCTCGTTGGCATCGGTTGCCTTCTTGCATCCGTGATGTCGATAACGGGTCTTGTTCCCGGCGAGTATCTTATGGCAACAAGAACGAACTCCTTTCTTGCGCATGGAATAGCCCCTGTGCAGGCTCTTGCTTATTCGCTAACTCTTAGTATTGTCAGTTTGCTCATTGGCATGATAGTGTTCCGCAGCAAAAACTTTATGGGAAGGAGTGAGACCCATGATTGAGCTGCTCAATGTTTGCAAGTTCATTAAGGGTCGCGAGGTCCTGCGCGACGTCTCCCTTTCGATCGAATCTGGCGAGGTCGTCGGTATCAAGGGCGCCAACGGCTCGGGAAAAACCATGCTTCTTCGTGCCATAGCCGGGCTGATCTATCCTACGTCCGGGAGCGTTGTCGTCGACGGGGTAAACCCCAGGGAATCCGCTGCGTTTCCTCCAAGCATCGGCCTTCTCATCGAGAACCCGTCTTTTTTGCCTCACCTCACTGGACTGAAAAACTGCGAACTTCTCGCCTCGATCAAAGACGTTGTAGCGAGGAAGCAAATTTCCCAGTGTCTCATGGACGTGGGCCTTGATCCTCGGGATACCCGTACGTTCAATAAGTACTCTCTCGGGATGAAACAACGCCTCGGACTCGCGGCTGCATTCATGGAGCAGCCTCACGTTGTCCTACTCGACGAGCCTACCAACGCCCTCGACGAGGAGGGCATCGAGCTGCTATCTTCTCTCGTGCTCAAAAGTCGAGAGCACGGTGCCTGTATCGCCATTGCTTCCCACGACGCTCTTGTGCTGGAGACCATAGCCGACAAGATATACCTCATGAAAGAGGGTGCGCTGCAGTCTGCATCGTCCGTCGTCACCCCGCCAGTCGATCAGCAATGCACTGGCGTGCAAGCAGAGGAGGCAGCTTAGATGACCAGATCGAGAAACTTCAAATTCGCCGCTATCGTCGTCTTGGCGGCTGCCTTAGTCGTTGCCGCCTTCGCTCGGGTTGCCTTGGTCAATCAATATGCAACCCAAACACCCGTGGAGTCTTATCCTGAAGGCACGTGGGTCACCTACGACGGTGCTTACGCAGGAGTTGCCAGCGAAGACACGGACGGTCTCTCCATACGAGTCGACAGCGCCTCGCTCGTATCTCCCCGACAATTCATTGACTCCTACGCTTCATCCCAGGTGAACCTCGCCGAAAACGTGATCGGGAAGTATGCCGACATCACGCCTGCCACTGCGAACACGCCCTCCGTCCTTGCCGTGAAAATCTCTCTACGCCGGTCGTCCACCAACGTAGATGGTCAATTCTCGGCTATCGACTGGCGCATTATTAGCTTGCAAAGCCCTAGCCTCTCCATGCAGCCAGATTGGGACCTGTGGGAATTGGCCGATACCCATATGATAGACCAATCCGCTTTTAGTATTCAGGAAGGAAGTGAGTATGCGACTGTCGTACCCTTCAGCATTCAGTCCCAGGGGGAATACTTCGATCCTTCTCCCCTCAGAACCCGGCTCCCGCTGGAGCAGGGAGATTACGAATTCGTCGTGACCAATTCCCCCGTTCGTAAACTTATCACCTTTGCGACACATTAGAAAGCACGCTCTCAAGAGAAAGGGATCCATCATGAAAACTACTACCGCAAAACCTCTCGCCATGGCGCTTCTTCTGGCCATAACGATCGGCGCCCTCGCTGTCGTATCTGGCTGCGCGAACGAGGCGGCGACCTCCGCGTCAGCAGACTCCGATGTGGAGCAGTCCTCAGCAACAACCCAAGCCGATGGAGAGGATTCTTCCAGTGCCACTGTCCCTGGAAGTAGCATGAGCGACACTCTTACCCTCAGCTCCGATACTTATCAAAATCTCGGCTGGAGGGGGACGCTTGAGGCTCGCATCGAATCTGCCCAGCTCTACAAGAATTACGATGCCGCCAAGAAGAAGATTGCCGACTTGTTTCCCGCTGAAGACGCCGTCAAGGACGGCCCGGTGCTTGTCTGCGAAGTCTTTCTCGACAACTCAGGAGCGGTGAGCCAGGAGCAGAGCGGAGCCTTTAAGGCAGACTTCATGTTCCTCGGCCCCGACCGCATCCCTGTCACGTTCTTCGCTCTCTCGGAGAAGGGTAATGCGACCTCCCGCAGCGACGACGCTTCCATGGAATTCGAGCTCCCCGACAAGGGATCCACCACTATCACCGTTGGCTTCTCTGTACCCCAAACCTGGCTCGATGGGAGCGTGGATATCAACAACCGCGACTACATCGCCTTTGGCGGTACGAAAGAGCAGTATCACATGAGCTACGCCGGCGAAGTCCCCGACAATGACTTCATCTGGCTGACCACGGAAGTATTCAAAGAGACGAAGTAGTCAAGCAGAGATCGCTCACTGGTCCCGAACTTGGAGCGCCGCGACGACTAGGCTCGTCGCGGCGCTTTGCATTTGCGAGAGGTCTTACCGCAACGCTCGGAGCTGTTTACGGACCCCGCAGCTCGGCTATGCGTTCTCAATCATCGTTTCTCGTCTTTTAAGTGTAACTTTTCGGGATAGATGAGGGCGAGTTCACTGCGCAGGAGGCAGAACTCGTGTGTGGTGGAGGATGCTTCCGGTTGGTAGTTTCAAGCATGATTGTTTCCTTTGGGTGATCGATACGGCGCCTTTGACCTCTTCTTCGTGTGAAAGCATTGGAAGAGCGATCCGTTTTCTATACAATTTCAGGCACCTATCGGACTCTCGCTGACCTCCTTGGGCGAACCTGGGAGTTCCGTTTTGATGACGTAATTCCAATAAGGAAGAACGGGGCTTTTCTTTCCCTATACTTGAATCATCTATTCACCTCGATGGAGGAGATGGCGTTATGAAACAGAGCGCTTCCAACCGCAAAGTCAACGAGCAGGCCCGCGAGGTCATTGCGAGCATTCTTCTGTTCGACGTGTCCGATCCGCGCTTGCATTTGGTGACAATCACCGGTTGCGAGGTCAGCTACGATCGTTCGGCCTGCAACGTGTACTACACCACCGATCCGGAGCGCTATCCCGAGGTACAGGCTGCCTTCGAGCAGGCTGCCGGGCATATCCGCTCGCTTATGGCCAAGAAGCTGTCGTGGCGCGTGGCCCCCGAGCTGCGCTTTCATTTGGATAAGTCGGTAGACCAGGCCGAAGCTATCGGGGCTGCCCTGGCCTCCGAGCGCGAGCATCAGCAGCAGCGCATTGTGGAGGACACCATCGGCACCGATACGGAGTACTAGGCCCATGGCGGTAACTCCTCAGACCAACACCACGCTGGCCGCCATCGCTGAGGCGCTCGCCGGCCGCGACCAGTTCGTCATCTGCGGACACGTGAGCCCCGACGGTGATTGCCTGGGCTCGCAGCTCGCGTTGGCGGCTGTCCTGCGCCAGGTGGGGAAAGAGTGTGTTTGCGTGCTCGCCCGCGAGGAGGAGCCTCCGCGTGACCTATCCTTCCTGCCCGGCTTCGGCGGTCTTATGCCTGCGGCCCGCTACAAGGGGCCGTGCGAGGTCTTCGTGGCCGTGGATGTGCCCACGACCGAGCGCTTGGGCGATGCGGCCTCCATCCAGGATCGCGCCGCCCTCACGGTGACGGTGGACCACCATGCGGTGCCAACGGTCATGAGTGAGCTCAGCTATACCGATCCGGATGCGGCTTCCACTTCGCTGCTCATCTGGGAATTGGCGGGGTTGCTCGGCGCCGAGCGCGACCGCATCGTCGCCACCTGCTGCTATACGGGGCTCATGACCGATACCGGTCGCTTCCAGTACCAGAATGCCGATGCGGCCGCCTTCGCTGGGGCCGCCGAGATGGTGGCCGCCGGCGCCGAGCCTGCTGTCATCTCTCGTTCCATCTACCAGAGCCGCACTCTCGCCTCCATCCGGTTGGAGGGCCGCAACGTCGATCACATGGCCCTTTCCACTGACGGCGCAGCGGCGCTCTCGTGGCTGTCGCTGGCCGACTTTGCCGAGTGCGGTGCGGTGAAGGCCGACGCTGAGCCCATGGTGGACGTGCTGCGCTGCATCGAGGGCGTGCGCGTGGCCTGCATGCTGCGGGAACAGGAGGGCGAGGTGCGCGGCAGCCTGCGCGCCAAGGACAGCACCGATGTGGCTGCTATCGCCCGCGAGTTCGGCGGGGGAGGACATACCGCCGCTGCGGGCTTCACCTTCCACGGCACCCTGGCCGAGGCGGTGGATGCTCTTGCGGCTCGTCTGGGCATCGAGCGCCCTTGCCGTCCGACGGAGGCGGCCCGCTGATGGCCAAGAAGCGCGGGACGACCGATCTGTCCCTCATGGTAGCGGTGGACAAGCCTTCCGGCATGACGTCTCATGACGTGGTGAACCGCGTGCGCCGCATCTTCGGCGAGCGTCGCGTAGGGCATACTGGCACGCTTGACCCGCTCGCCTCGGGGGTGCTCCCGGTGTGCGTGGGACCTGCCACCCGGCTCGATCCTTATCTGGTCGGCCATGACAAGTCCTATGTGGTGTCCGTCGTCTTCGGCGTCGCCACCGACACCGACGATGCCGAGGGGGCTGTCATCCGCACGGGGGAAGTGCCCGAGGAAGTGTTCGACCCCTTCTTCGCCAGCACCTTCGTGGCGAGTTTGGTGGGGAAGTCGAAGCAGTTGCCACCGGTGTACTCGGCTATCAAGGTGGGCGGCAAGAAGGCCTGCGACGAGGCTCGCGCCGGTCGTGTGATCGATCTGAAGCCACGCGACATCGAGGTGTTCTCCGCCGAGCTTTTGGGCATCTGGGGCGCCGATGGCATGGAGCCTGCGCGTTGGGACGTGGCATTCACCGTGTCGGCGGGCACCTACATTCGCTCGCTTGCTCGCGATATGGGAAACGCGCTCGGCTGCCCCGCTCATGTGGGGGCGCTGCGACGTACGGCTGTCGGTTCCATCGCGCTTGACGAGTGCGTGAGCCTGGAAACCCTTGCCGACATCGGGCAACGCGCGGCTGTCGATCCGCTGCGGGCGCTCGGGTGTCGCTTTGCCTATCTGGACGAGGATGCTGCCGTTCGTGTTCGCAACGGAAACCCTCTTCCTGCCCGCGCTCTCTCGCTCTGCGAGCGCCGCGCCGCCGATGCGATGTCGGAGTTGTGCGCTTGCACGGCTGGCGTGCGCGAGAGCTGCGAGCCGCCCGCAGATGACGAGATCGTCGCCTTGGTGTACGATAACCGCATCATTGCCCTGTACGAGTACCGCGCATCGCGCGACCAGTTCGCCTGTCGCTGCGTGTTCCCGATTGGAGTCATCCGTGGCTACAGTGATCTCTAAGGCCGACCCGGCTTACGACTCGGCCTTCCTCGCCGGGGCCTCGGTGGCTTTCGGCGTGTTTGACGGCGTGCATGAAGGGCATCGTTTCATCATCGGCGAGGCGGTCAACACTGCCCGCGAGGAGAATGCGCGCAGCGCCGTCATCACCTTCGACATTGATCCGGATGAGCTGTTCGCGCCCGATCGCTTGAAGAAGCTCATGACCAACGAGACCCGTATCTCGAAGTTGGCCGAGCTGGATGTGGACGCTGTGGTGGTCCTTCCGTTCTCGCGCGAGTTTGCCGCTCAGGCCCCCGAGGACTTCCTAGAGGCCTGTTTTGGCGGCGGGGTGCCGAGCCATATCCATATCGGCAGCGACTTCCACTTCGGTCGTCGCGCTGCCGGCAATGTAGACAGCCTGCGCGCCTGGGGCGCCGAGCGCGGCATGGCAGTGCACGGCCACGAGCTTCTGGCTGAGGGCGGTCGCCCCGTGTCGGCCACCCGCGTGCGCGGTCTTCTGGCCGAGGGCAACGTGGCTGCGGCCAACGAGCTGCTGGGGCGCCCCTATGCGCTTTCCGGCACAGTGCGTCCGGGTCGCGGCGAGGGCACTGATTTCGGCTTTGCTACGGCGAACCTGGAGGTGGAGCCCATCATGCTGGCCATCGGCGAAGGCGTGTACGCGGCCTACGTCGTGGTGGATGGCGAGCGCTACAAGGCTGCCGTGAACGTAGGCGTGCCGGCCACCTTTGCCGATGCGTCCACGGCAAATATCGAGGTGCACATCTTGGATTTCGCCCGCGACATCTACGGGCAGCCCATCACAGTGGAGTTCGTGGAGTGGCTGCGCCCCATGCGCGCCTTCGATTCCACCGACGAGCTCATCGCCACCGTCATGGGCAACATCGCTTGGGTGCGCGAGAACCTGTAGGGCGAGAGCCTTCCGCAGTTGTTCCTTGCTGATAGGCTCTCGGAGCTTCCTATTGATCCCCAAACAACTGATCGTACTGGATGATGCGATACTGTTTCAGGGCCTTCTTCGCCTGTTTGTGCCCATCGGTCGCAGCCTTTTCCTTGAACGAGTGCCAGGTGCCGTCAGTGGTCATGAAGCCGTTCAGATTGATGGCGGGCACCTTGTCGCGCAGTGCTCTCATATAGCGCATTCGGGGCGTCTCGGGCAGTCCCGCCGTTTCTGCGAGCAGGCTGCCCAAATAGTTCACGCTGGTGATATCGGCATCGGCGATGGAAGCCAGCTGTGATCCGTACTGGGCCCGCGCTGCTTTGTTCGCCCAGATGAGATAGGGGGTGCGCCAACGCTGCTGCCCCTCGGCAAGCGGTGCGTCATCGACACTGCGACCATAGGTGGTCTCGAACAGCCAATCGGCGAAGCCGGGCTGGTGGTCGCCGAAGAGCACTACGATGGTGGGCTCGTCCCGCGCGTTCAGCTCGTCGACGAGCCAGCGCAGATCCTCATCGGAGCGCTTGATGGCGGCTAGGAATTCGTTCACCTCGGGGTCGTCCACCGTTTGGCTTTCCAGATGGAACGCATCTTCGGGCGGCACGAGCCCCGTGTCGTAACCCCCGTGGTTCTGGATGGTCACGTCGAACACGAACTGTGGCCCGTCACCCTCATCGATCTTCTCGAGCGCGCGCTCGTAGGTGGCGCGGTCCGTGACAAGGTCGCGGAAGGTGTCGGCGTTCTGCATGGTGGTGATGTCGTCGAAGGTGTCGAACCCGAGCTGCTCGTAGATACGGTCGCGGCGCCAGTTGGATGCCTCGGCCGGGTGGATGGCGTGGGTGTCATAGCCCAGGCCGTGGAAGTAGGACGCCAGGTTGTCCGTACCGTCCAGGTCGTAGAGCACATAGGGGTATACGCCGCCGCCCATGTTTCCCGTGGAGGCGCCGGTGAGGAACTCGAACTCGCTGTTGCAGGTGCCTCCGCCCATGGCCGATACGTACACGTCGCCGCTGGCCAGGGAGTCGGCAGCTATCTCGTGGAAGAACGAGGTCGCGCGGGAGGCGTCGTCCATGCCGGGGTAGAGAGACAAATCCGAGAACGTCTCGTTCATGATGGCGATGACGTTGGGGCCGTCGTAGGGGGCGTCTGCGGTTATGGGCTCCAAGGTCTGGTTGGCCGGCACGCCGTTTCTTTCGGCAGCATAGGGCTCGAGCAGAGCGTCGGCAGCTTCGGGCGAGTATCCCGCGGGCGGCTTGGGCGTGAGCTCCTGGGCGCGCGAGAGAAAGCAGAGCGCCGTGCCCTGGGTCTCGTAAGAGCCCCGCACGTCCCATACGTCCACGGTCACGTCGCAGTCTTTCTTAATGTCGACGGCTTGGTATTGCAGAGCGCCGGCGGCTACGAGCAGCACTGCGCCCAGGCAATTGACGGCTGCATCCCAGCGGCTGATGGGGCGGCGGGGGCACCACCGCAGCGCTATGCAGAAAGCGATGAAGGCCGCCAGGCACAGCGCCAAACGGGTGGTGAGAAACAGCGTGTAGCCGCCCGCCACCGAGGCGGCGGTGGAAAGGGCGAACAGATCGGCCGGCACAATGGGCTGGCCCTTGAAGGTGATTATGAAGAAGTTCGCCGCTCCGGCGGCCAGGCACAGGCCGACGAAGACGGCGAGCCCGCCGCGGGTGCGCTGGGCGGCAAGCCATACGATGCCGCAGCCGAGGGCCAGGATAGCCAGGTTGGGCAGCACGTAATGCCAGTCCATGGACAAAAGCCCGTCGCTCCAGGGCACTTCCAGGAGCACGAATCCCAGCGCGACGGCGGCCGCGAAGTAGGCGACTCGCGCAAGCGCCGTCTTCCAGCGTGGATTGTCGACGCGAGAGTCTCCGCCGCGCGGGCTCTCGTCGGTATTGTGTTCGATCAACGGTTCCCTCCCGTGTGAAAATGACGTCGGTACGGTACCACGTTTGCGGTTGCATTGCCGCCTAAACCGCCCACTTTGCGCAGCAATTCCCCGCATATCGCTGAAATTCTTCAATATGTTTAAGAAAGACGCCCTCTCTTGTCGTGTCTGCGGCCCCGGTTCGCACCTGTGCGCCTGTGTCCCGGTCTGTGCCCACGGCGTCGGTTCGCTGTCTGGCCCAGGCGTCCGCTCTCCGGGTCTTTGCGCTCGCGGGTGGGCGGTCGCGTGAAGAATTGGCAGGAGCCGTGATGGCGAGGGCGAAAAGGGGAGCCGCAGCGGCTATACTGGCCCTATGGAACAAGAGACTCAGCAAGAGACCCAGCAGGCCAAGATCGCCCGCATCAAGCAAGAGCTGGCCGCCGTACCCGCCGAGCCGGGCGTGTACCTGTGGAAGGACGCCAGCGGTCAGGTTATTTACGTGGGCAAGGCCAAGCAGCTGCGCGCCCGCATGCGCCAGTATGTGAACTTTCAGGACGACCGCGCGAAGATCCCTTTGCTCGTGGAGGCTATTGCCAGCTTCGACTACATCGTGGTGGACAACGAGCACGAGGCGCTCGTGCTGGAGAAGAACCTCATCAACCAGCATAGCCCGTTTTTCAATGCCGATTTCAAGGACAACAAGAGCTATCCTTTCATCGCGCTCACCAAGGGCGATGTGTTTCCGGCTATCAAGTACACCCGCGAGAAGCGCCGCGCCGACACCAAGTACTTCGGACCCTTCACCGACGCCCGCGCCGCCCGCGAGATGATCGACATCGCCCGGCGTGTAGTGCCTTTGTGCGCTGCTACCTGCGCTGACTGGCGAGGTCTTACCCGCGCGCTCGAGAAGGACCCGCTCGCCTTCCTGAAGCGTGACGCGCGCCCTTGCTTCGATGCCCACGTGGGGCTCGGACCCGGTGCATGCTGCGGAGCTATCACGCCGGAGGAGTACGCTGTGAACGTGCGCCGCATCGAGCGCTTTCTGGCCGGCAACCATCGCGAGTTCGTGGATGAGCTCGCTGCCGAGATGCGCGCTGCAGCCGAGGAGCTCGATTTCGAACGGGCCGGGCGCCTGAAGAGCCGCATCGACACTATCAACTCGCTTGCCGACAAGCAGCACGCGGTGTCCTCGCGCGACCTGACCGCCGATGTGGTGGGCTTCTTCCGCGAGGAGACCGTGGCCGGCGTGCAGGTGCTCGTCATCCGCGAGGGACGCATCGTGAACTCCAACGAGTTCATCTTGAACCGCGGTACCGATGTGCCCGACCAGGATCTGCTGCGCAACTTCCTGTTCCGTTACTACGATGTGACCACTTCCATTCCGCGCGAGGTTATTGTGCGCGTGCTGCCCGAGGACGAGGAGGCCATGGGGGAGTGGCTTACCGAGAAGCTCGACTCGGCCCACGGGGCGAAGGTGCGCTTCACCGCACCCCAGAAGGGGGAGAAGGCCGATCTTCTGGCCATGGCCGAGACCAACGCCCGCCACGCGCTCATGCGCTACAAGGTGCGCACGAACTACGACGACAAGCGCATCAACAACGCGCTTCTGCAGCTGGAGAGCGCGCTGGCCCTCGACGCTCCGCCCATGCGCATCGAGTGCTTCGACATCTCCACCATCCACGGCTCCTACACCGTGGCCTCCATGGTGGTGTTCACCGGGGGCAAGCCCGATAAGAACCAGTACCGCCGCTTCAAGATAAAGACCCCCCTCGATGAGGCGAACGACTTCCTCTCCATGCAGGAGGTGATGCGTCGCCGTTACGCGCCGGAGCGCATGGCCGACGAGCGCTTCGGCTCCAAGCCCGATCTCATCATTCTGGACGGCGGCAAGCCGCAGCTGGCGGCGGCGCTGGCCATGTTCGAGGAGATGGGCATCGACGATATTGCCATCTGCGGCCTGGCCAAGCGCGACGAGGAGCTGTTCGTGCCGTGGCAGGACTCAGGACCGGTGGTGCTGCCCTCGGGCTCGGCTTCCCTGTATCTGGTGAAGCAGGTGCGCGACGAGGCCCACCGCTTCGCCATCACGTTCCACCGCGAGTTGCGCGGCAAGGGCATGACGGCAAGCATCTTGGACGAGGTGGCTGGCATGGGGCCGGTGCGCAAGAAGGCGCTTCTGGCTCACTTCAAGTCGTTCAAGAACCTGAAGGCTGCCAGCCTGGACGAGATAAAGGCCGCCCGGGTAGTGCCCGACGAGGTGGCTGAGGAGCTCGTGCGCGTGCTCGCGCAGTATAATGTGCAGAAAGCGGAGAAGGAAGAAGCGCTCGAGAGCGAGATTTCCTAACCTTGAGTCGTGCCCCGCGGCGCAAGGAGCGCCTGGGAGACGCGGCCCACGGCTGTGTTTCGCGCCGTAAGAGAAAGGAGCCCCCGTGGCCGACGAGATGCAAGAGATGGAGCAGATGCCCGATTTCGTTATCGTGACCGGCATGTCCGGTGCCGGACGCACCGAGGCCATGCACGTGTTCGAAGACCTGGGCTACTTCTGCGTGGACAACCTGCCCTCGAGCCTCTTGGGAGAGCTCGTGCGCGTGAACGAGGAGACCGACGCCGAAGGAGGGCGCCGGCGTTTGGCCGTGGTGTGCGATTCGCGCAACGGCGATTTCTTCGGCGATCTGGAGACCGAGCTTGCAGCTATGGCCGAGGCGGGTATTTCCTGCAAGATGCTGTTTCTGGACGCGGCCGACGACAAGCTCATCGCCCGCTACAAGTCGAGCCGACGCCGTCATCCGCTGTGCACCGACGGTACCACCATTTGGCAGGGCATCCAGCGCGAGCGCCATATGCTCATGGGTCTGCGCGACCGTGCCGATTTCGTGATCGACACCACCGATATGCTGCCCCAGAAGCTGCGCACTACCATCCGGGGGCTGTTCTCCACGGGCAGCGAGCGCAAGGGACTTGCGGTGACGGTGTATTCGTTCGGCTTCAAGCACGGCGCCCCTTATGATGCCGATCTGGTCATGGATGTGCGCTTCCTGCCGAACCCCTACTATGACCCCGAGCTGCGCCCGCTCACGGGACTCGATGCGCCGGTGCGCGACTTCGTGCGCATGCGCGAGGAAACCATCGAGTTCGAGCAGAAGTGGCACGACCTTTTGGACGTGGTGATGCCCGGGTATGTGGCCGAGGGCAAGCAGCAGCTGGCCATCGGCGTGGGCTGCACCGGTGGCCAGCACCGGTCGGTGGCGCTTGCCGAGGCCACGGGCGACTACCTGAAGTCGAAAGGCTACCGGGTGAGCGTGGCCCATCGCGACCTGCGCCTGGCCGAGCGCGGCCACGACGTGCGGCGCGAGAGCGATAACGTGCTCGATACGCGCGCGGGCGCCGGAAAGGACGCGTAGGCGCCATGGCCATTCGGAAAACCGACGCCTTCCGCGTGGACCCGGCGGCCACGGCGGCTTTCTCGGCTCTGAAGAGCGCCCTGCCGAACCTGCGCGCGCTCGACGAGGACGACCGGGCTCTGCGCGCCGTGGTCATCGGCGGCGGCACGGGTGCCCCCGTGTCCATCCGCACGCTGCTCTCGCTCGGTGTAAGCACAAGCGCGGTGGTGGCCATGGCCGACGACGGGGGTTCCACGGGCGTCCTGCGCGAAGAGGCCGACGCCACGCCCCCCGGCGATATTCGCAAGTGCCTCGTAGCCTTTGCGAAGGATCCGTCCGACCCGCTTGTGCGGGCGCTCAAGTACCGCTTTGCCGTAGCGCGTGACCATGCGCTGGGAAACCTTCTGCTCACAGCTTTGGAAGATGCTTGCGGGTCGTTCCCCGAGGCCATCGCCGTCTGCGAGCGGCTCGTGAACGCCCAGGGACACGTGTACCCTTCGACGCTCGACCATGTCGTCTTGTCGGCGCGTACCTGCGACGGGCGCGTGCTGGACGGTCAGGCCGTGGCCTGCCATTCGAGGACGGCGCTTGAGTCGGTGTGGCTTACCGGCGAGGACGGTCGGCCTCCCCGGGCCTACGAGCCGGCGCTTAAGGCTATCCGCGAGGCTGATCTCATTGTGCTGGGACCTGGCTCGCTGTTCACCTCCATTATTCCCAACCTGCTCGTTCCGGGCGTAGTGGAGGCCATTCGCGAGAGTCGGGGGCGGGTGCTGTTCGTGTGCGCGCTCGCCGACGTGCAAGGTGAGACGTGGGGTCTTACCGCCCGCGAGCATTTCGAGGCTCTGGCCGCACACGGCATGGAGGGTCTCGTTGATTATATGCTCGTGCACTCCAAGGTGCCTCTGCGCGCGGAAAGCCCCGCCACGGGCAGTTTCGCGGCTATTTCAGGTGCCGAGCTGGAGCACGCCTCCACGTCGGACTTGAACGACACGCAGCTCATGCGCGGTGTGCGACCCATTTCCATCACCTACGGCGACATGCTGGCTATCCAATCGCGGGGGCCCATCGTCATCAGCCGCAATCTGGTGGACGCCGAACGGCCCACATGGCATTCGCCCTTCGCGCTGCGCGACGCCTTTCAGAACGTCATCAAGCTGTCGCGTGCGCGGCGGCCGTAAGGGGGCGGTATGTCGTTCACCGCGGAAGTGAAGGACGAGCTTGCCCGTGTGGCGCCGGGCTGCGCGGCCTGCGAGAAGGCGACCCTTGCCGCCCTCGTTCGCATCGAGGGAACCTTGTTCGTGAGCGGCCCCGATCGCTACCGCGTGGAGGTTGCCACCGACGCGCCCGCGGTCGCGCGACTTGTGGTGCGCCTTCTGCACGGCATTTACGCGCTGAAGACGAACCTCACCATGCGGCGATCGGTGCTGCACAAGACGCCGAACTACCTTATCGAGGTGCCGGCTCAGCCGCATTTGGCCGACGCGCTGCGCGATATGGGGGTGCTGTCGGCCGAGGGCGGTCTCGAGCTGGGCATTAAGCCGGCACTCGTGGCCAAGCCCTGCTGCGCGGCGGCCTACCTGCGCGGGGCTTTCCTTGGCAGCGGGTTCATTTCGAATCCGAAGAGCGACTTCCACTTCGAGATCACCGTGGAGACCGAGTCTTTGGCCGAGGGGCTCGTGGAGCTTCTGGCCCGTAAGGACATCGCCGCCCGCATCATGCAACGTCGCAACTCCTATATGGTGTACCTGAAGAGCGGTGTCTCGATCCTCGAGTTCCTTGCCTGGACGGGCGCGCACCAGGCGGCCCTTGCCATGGAGGAGGAGCGCGTGGTGAAGAGCGTGCGCAACGACGTGAATCGCATGATCAACGCCGAAATGGCCAATCAGGCCAAGGCCGCCGGCGCCGCCGTCGATCAGATCTACGCCATTCGCGCGGTGGTGGAGCACTACGGCATGGAGAACCTGCCGCCGGCGCTTCAGGACTTCATTCGCCTGCGGGTCACCTATCCCGAGGCATCGCTGAAAGAGCTCGGCGAGCGCGCCAACCCGCCGCTTTCCAAGAGCGCCGTCTATCATCGCGTCCGGCGCATCGAATCCATGGCGCGCGAGATAGGGGCGCAGGAGTAGGGCGCTTGCAGCCGATGAGCGTTCAGTTGTGCCGTTGTCGAGTCGTTGCTTTGTGCAGGTGTGACGCTTTCTTCGGCTGCTCGCCTAATGAAAGTAGCCGCAGCGGCTCCGTTCGTAGTAAACTAACAAGGCTGCTTAGCATTTATATACGTTCATGCATTGGCATCGCGAGTATCTTGTGAAAGGAGATACGCATGACAACCAAGGTAGGCATCAACGGTTTCGGTCGCATCGGTCGCCTCGTGTTCCGCGCCATGGCCGACGATCCCGCGGTCGAGGTGGTCGCCGTTAACGACCTGGGCGAGAAAGCCACCGCCGCTCACCTGCTGAAGTACGACTCCATCCACGGTATTCGCAACTTCGATATCGAAGTGGTCGACGACGGCCTTATCGTCGACGGCAAGCACGTGACCATGCTCTCCGATCGCGACCCGGCGAACCTGCCCTGGGGCGATCTGGGCGTCGACGTGGTCGTGGAGGCCACGGGCATCTTCAAGACCGGCGAGTTGGCCCAGAAGCATCTGGATGCCGGCGCCAAGAAGGTGGTCATCACCTGCCCGGCCAAGGGCGAGGACATCACCATCGTCATGGGTGTGAACGACGATCAGTACGATCCCGAGGTGCACAACATCATCTCGAATGCCTCCTGCACCACCAACTGCCTGGCTCCCTTTGCCAAGGTGCTGCTGGAGAACTTCGGCATCCGCCGCGGCTACATGAACACCATCCACTCTTACACCAACGATCAGAAGATCCTGGACCTGCCCCACAGCGACCTGCGCCGTGCCCGTGCCGCTGCCGTGTCCATGATCCCCACCACCACCGGTGCTGCTCGTGCCGTGTCCCTCGTGCTTCCTGAGCTGCAGGGTCGTCTCGATGGCTTCGCCACCCGCGTTCCCACGCCCGACGGGTCCATGGTTGACCTCACGGTGGAGCTGGAGAAGGACGTGACCGCCGAGGAGATCAATGCCGCCATGAAGGCTGCGGCCGAGGGTCCCTTGAAGGGCATCTTGGAGTACACCGAGGATCCCATCGTGTCCATCGACATCGTGGGCAACCCGCACTCCTCCATCTTCGACTCCCAGCTGACCATGTGCCTGGGCGGGGAGGGCAACTTCGTCAAGTGCATCAGCTGGTACGACAACGAGTGGGGCTATTCCAACCGCGTCAAGGATCTTGTTAAGATCCTGCTGCCGTAACCAGGGGCATCCACGTATTTCCGAAAACCCAGCCTGACTTCGGGGCTGGGTTTTCCCGTATAAGCGCCCCGCTTTCCGGGACACCTTACCGGGTACGGTGTCCCATTTTCGAAGGGCGTGGCAAGAGCGGGACGCTTTACCCGGTAAGGCATCCCGGCCGTTTACTCTCTGAGGGAAAGGAACGACATGGCCGATATCAAGACCATCGATGATGCGAACTTCGCGGGCAAGCGCGTGCTCGTGCGCGTCGACTTCAATGCGCCGGTGGACGGCGAGGGCAACGTGACCGACGACACGCGCATCCGCGCGGCGCTGCCCACCATCAATAAGCTCATCGGCGACGGCGCCAAGGTGATTCTCACGAGCCATCGCGGCCGTCCGTCGGGCGAGGGTTTCGAAGAGTCTTTCAGCCTGGGGCCGATTGCCCGTCGCCTTCAGGAACTGCTCGGCCGCGATGTCGTGCTCACCCGCGACCTGACCGGCCCTACGGTTGCCGAGACCGTGGATGCGATGGCCGACGGCGATGTGGTGCTGCTGGAGAACATCCGCTTCGACAAGCGCGAGAAGAAGAACGACGCCGCTTTCGCCCGCGAGCTGGCCGATTTGGCCGATGCGTATGTGAACGACGCCTTCGGCACCGCGCACCGCGCCCATGCCTCCACGGCCGGCGTGGCTGAGTTCTTGCCCTCGTACGCGGGCTACCTCATGGAGAGCGAGGTGGCTACGCTCACCGGCATGCTCGATACGCCCCGCCGTCCGTTCGTCGCCATTCTCGGCGGCTCGAAGGTCTCCGACAAGATCAAGGTGATCGACGCGCTGCTGGAGAAGGCCGACACCCTCATTATCGGCGGCGGCATGTGCTTCACCTTCTTGGCCGCTCAGGGGCATTCGGTGGGCACTTCGCTCATGGAAGCCGACTGGGTCGAGCGTGCTGCGGCCATGATGGACAAGGCTCGCGAGCGCGGCGTGGCGTTGATGCTGCCGGTCGACGTGGTGGCTGCTGATGTCTTCGCCAACGATGCGCGCACCGAGATCGTGCCGGTGGAGGCCATTCCCACTGACATGATGGGGCTCGACATCGGCCCCGAGACCGCCAATCTGTACGCCGAGGCCATCGGTATGGCCAAAAGCGTGTTCTGGAACGGCCCTATGGGCGTGTTCGAGATGCCGTCTTTCGAGGCGGGCACGAAGCGCGTGGCCGAGGCCGTGGCGGCCAACGCCGAGGCCGACACCATCATCGGCGGCGGCGACTCGGTGGCCGCGGTGAACAAGTTCGATCTGGCCGACAAGATGACCTTCATCTCCACCGGCGGCGGCGCCTCCATGGAGCTGGTGCAGGGCGAGAAGCTGCCCGGCGTGGAGGCTCTGCGCTAGAAGGCAGCAGCCGACGGCCCGTAGGTGGGACAGCCTACCCGGTAAGGCGTCCCGCTCGGCACGAGGCCGAACGACCCTCATGAAAGGAAGCAATATGACTCGCAAGAAGCTCATTGCCGGTAACTGGAAGATGAACGAGACGATTCCCGAGGCGGTCGTGCTCGCCCAGGAGATCTCTAACCTCATGGAGCGCGACTGGCTCGAGACGGTGGATGTGGCCGTGTGCCCGCCCTTCGTGGATCTGAAGCCGGTGAAGACCGTGCTCGAGTTCGACCGCGTGGATATCGCCCTCGGCGCCCAGAACGTGTACTGGGAACCAGCCGGTGCTTTCACCGGCGAGATCTCCATTCCTATGATCAAGGAGATCGGCTGCGCCTACTGCATCGTGGGCCATTCCGAGCGCCGTTCCATCTTCGGCGAGACCAACGAGGAAGTGAACTTGAAGGCCCGCGCCCTCATCGAGGCGGAAATCACTCCCATCGTCTGCGTGGGCGAATCGCTCTCGGTGCGCGACGAGGGCGTCTACCTCGATTTCGTCACCGCTCAGGTGCGTGCGGCCTTTGCCGGCATCGATGCCGACGACGCGCGCGGCACCGTGGTGGCCTACGAGCCGGTGTGGGCCATCGGCACCGGCCGCACCGCCACTCCCGAGCAGGCCGAGGAGGTGTGCGCGGCCATCCGCGCCTGTGTGGCCGACCTGTATGGCGACGAGGTGGCGGCCGCCATGCGCATTCTGTACGGTGGCTCTATGAACGAGGGCAATGCCGCGCTGCTTCTGGCTGAAGCCGATATCGACGGCGGCCTCATCGGGGGTGCCGCGCTCAAGGCCGGCTCCTTCACTGAAATCGTGAAGGCGGCCCTGTAGATGACCGGCAACATTGCGGCCGCCCGCGAGGGCCTGCGCCTGCCCGCCTGCCTCATCATCATGGACGGCTACGGCTTGGCGGAGCCGGGGGAGGGCAATGCCATCTCTCTCGCCTCCACGCCGAACCTCGATCGCCTGTTCTCCGAGGCATCTTGCACGCGCCTTGCGGCCTCTGGTGAGGCTGTGGGCCTGCCCGAGGGGCAGATGGGCAACTCGGAGGTGGGACATTTGAACATCGGTGCGGGCCGGGTGGTGTTCCAGGAGCTCACCCGCATTAACCGCGCTTGCCGTACGGGCGAGCTGGCCGAGAACCCCGTGTTGGGCGACGCCTTCGCCGCGGCTCGCGAAGAGGGTGCGGCTCTGCATCTCATGGGGCTTCTGTCCGACGGCGGCGTGCACTCCTCCAACGAGCATCTCTACGGGCTTGTGGACGCTGCGTTGGCCGCGGGGGTGCGCCACATCATGGTCCACTGCTTCATGGACGGTCGCGACGTGCCGCCCGCAAGCGGCGCCGAGTACATGGCCGAGCTCCTCGACTATCTGGAGCGCGCCGTGTCCCGCGCCGGAACGGGTGCAGTGGCTGAGGTGGCGTCCGTCGAGGGCCGCTATTTCGCCATGGATCGCGATAACCGCTGGGAGCGTGTGCAGCGTGCCTGGGATGCGGTGGTGAACGCCACGCCCCTTACCGAGGCATCGGCTGTGGCCGCCATGGAATCATCCTACGCCGCCGGCGTCACCGACGAGTTCGTGGAGCCGGTGGCGCTTACCGATCGCGGTGTGCGCGATGGAGATGCGGTGGTGTTCTTCAACTTCCGTCCCGACCGCGCCCGCGAGCTCACCCGCGCCATGGTGGACCCCGACTTCACAGGCTTTGCACGCAGCCGCTTCCCGCAGGTGAGCTTCGTGTGTCTGACCGAGTATGATCCGGCCATCCCGGCGCCCGTGGCCTTCCCGAAGGAATTTCCCGAAAACGTGCTGGCCGATGTGCTGGCCGCCGCCGGGCTCACTCAGTACCATATCGCCGAGACGGAGAAGTACGCGCATGTGACCTTCTTCCTGAACGGCGGCATCGAGGAGATGAAGCCGGGGGAGTGCCGCAAGCTCGTTTCCAGCCCGAAGGTGGCCACCTACGACCTCCAGCCCGAGATGAGCGAGCCCCAGGTGACCCGCGCCCTCGTGGAGGCTATCGAAGCCGATGAGGCCGACGTGTACATTGTGAACTTCGCGAACTGCGATATGGTGGGGCACACCGGTATCGTGGACGCGGCGCGCGCGGCCGTGGAAGCGGTGGATGCCGGCGTTGGCCAGGTGCTCAAGGCCATCCGTGCCAAGGGCGGCGTGGCACTCGTCACCGCCGACCATGGTAACGCCGACAAGATGGTCGCCGAGGACGGAGGGGCCTTCACCGCCCATACGACGGCCCCGGTGCCGCTGGTGCTCGTGGATGCGAGCGGCTCCGGCCTGGCGCTCTCCGGCGAGGAGGGGCGTTTGGCCGACATCGCGCCCACCCTGCTGTCCATGATCGGCCTCGAACCGCCCGTGGAGATGACAGGAAAGAACTTGCTGGCCTAGGTTTGTTCCGTTATACTAAATAACTTGCGTACACAGACACACCGATGAAAGAAGCGTGACATAGTGAGCCCCCTGGTAATTGTCTTCTTGGTTCTGCTGGTTCTGTCCGGCATCGGCCTGATCATCTTTATTCTCATGCACTCGGGCAAGGGCACCGGCATCTCGGATGCCATCGCCAGCTCCATGTACTCCACCCAGACGGGTACGAGCATCATCGAGAAGAACCTCGATCGCATTACCATCGCGTGTGCTGTGGTGTTCTTGCTTTCCCTGGTGGTGCTCATGGTGGTGTACCCCCACGGCACCATTTCCCAATAAAGGGAAAATTACCCCTTGCATCGTCGATAGGTTCTGTTAGAATAATCGTCGCTGCAAAAACAGCATGTCGGAGTGGTGGAACGGCAGACACGCTAGCTTGAGGTGCTAGTGCCCATTTACCGGGTGTGCGGGTTCAAATCCCGCCTCCGACACCATTAATCATAAAAGGGCCCCATAGGGCCCTTTTTTGATGCCGATGCTGCGGGTCCGACATGCACCTGATCTGACCCCTTGTTTCGCACACGGCGCGGCACGAGGGCCGCTTGGTGCGAAGGCGGGGCCATATCAGGCACCTGTCGGTCCCTCGCTGATTTCCTTGGGCGATCGAGGAAGTTTCACTTGATCTTATTAAGGAGTGAATGATGACGACAGGTAACAAGATAACCCACGGGCGGCAGGTGGAGCGCGTTCTCTGGATCGTTCTCGTCCTGAACCTGATGGTGGCCGCGGCGAAGTTCTTCTACGGTCTGGCCTCGGGCTCGGCCTCCATGCAGGCCGACGGCATCCACTCGGTGTTCGACTCGCTCGGCAACGTCATCGGGCTCATCGGCATCGCGGTGGCTGCGCGCCCTGCCGACGCCGAGCATCCTTACGGTCACTCTAAGTTCGAGACCTACGGCTCGCTCGCCATCGGCGTGTTGCTGCTCGTCGCTGCCTTCGAGGTGGGCTCGTCGGCGGTTGGGAAGCTGGCGAGTGGGAGCTATACGGCGAGCGTGACTCCTATCTCCTTCGTCGTCATGGTGGGTACGCTCGCGGTGAACCTGGGCGTGACCGTTTACGAGCGCCGGGCGGGCAAGCGTCTGAAGAGCGAGATCCTTGCGGCGGATGCGGCCCATACGCTCTCGGACGCCTTCGTCTCCATCGGCGTCATCGTGGGCCTCGGGTTCGTGGCGGCGGGTTTCCCCGTGGCCGATCCCCTCATGGCGCTGCTGGTGACCGTGGCCATTCTCGTATCGGCCGCTGGCGTGTTCCGCGCGGGACTGCGCACCCTGTCCGACCATGCGCGCATTCCCTCCGATGAGGTGACTGCCGTCGCCAAGAGCGTGGCTGGCGTGCGGGAGGCGCATGCCGTGCGCACCCGGGGCACCGAGGCCGAGGTGTACTGCGATCTGCACGTGCTGGTCGATCCCGACATGACGGTGCTCGCGGCCCACGCCCTGGGCGACGAGGTGGAGCGTGCCGTGCGGCAGGCGTTCCCCACGGTCAAGGAAGTGCTCGTGCACATTGAACCCGACACCGCTGACGAGCGTGTGGAGGGCTAGCGCAGGTTTCGAGCCGCAAGCCCCGGCGGGCGGGTTTCGCATTTCCCCGTCGGTTCTGGGGGCGCATATGCAAAGGCGGGGTCGTCCCGAGCGCAGTTCGCTTTCCGGACGACCCCGCCTTTTGCCAGGGTGCGTTTGGCGCTCTAGGCGCTGAAGCGGATGCCGACGAAGAAGGCGGTGTTGGGCAGTCCCGCGATGTCGTACATCTCGGAAAGATCGATGACCGACACACGCCAGGTGTACGTTTCGCCGTCGGCCTTCACCGTGCCGGTTTGGTAGGTGTTGCCCGAGTCGTCCACGCCCGAGTCGGTCACTTTCGCGTTCTCCAGCCCCTCGGCCTGCATGGCGTTCTGCACGGCGGCCTCAATGGATCCGGAATCGAAGTCGGCGTAGCGCACGCGCATGGAGGTGCCGGCCTTGCGAGACACATCGAGCGTCCAAGCGCCCTTGAGCAGCCGCACGGCGTCGGCGGCGGACAGGCGATCGATGCCCTGCATGTACATGAGCCCCGCCTCTTCGATGGTCATGTCGGGCGGCAGTTTGATGACTTCGAAGCCCCCGTCGGGATTGGTACCCACCGGCGTGCGCTCGTAGAGAGTGTAGCCGGCATCGGTGAGGGAGGCCATGATGTCCTCGTCGTTTTCGGTCATGAAGTTCGCAAGCTGAGGAAGGTCAAGTGACACCTCGCGCGTCAGATTCGCTTGAAGGGCCTCCTGCTGGCGGATGGGCTCGTTCAAGATCTGGTCGAAATACTTCGTCAGGAACAAGGCGCCGATGAGCGCGGCCACGGCCATGGCGGCGAACATGACAGTGCGCACCCGCACGGGCATTTCCTGGGGGCGGGTGAGTTCCGCCCCGTCGAGGTAGGACACATCCCCGATGCGCACGGTGCTTTTGCGGCGGTTGAACAGCTGATCCCACAACGGCCTGCGCTCAGTGGGGGTGGCGCTTCGGGCATGGGAATGGCGCGCGGAGCTGTGACGCTCGGTGCGCTCGGCGGCATCGACGTCGGATGGCGCTTCCGAGGCGGCCGGAAGCGTGTTCGTTTGATCTTGGGTCATGGACGGGGCTCCTGGGGTGCTCGTCGGACGGTCGAGATATCGCTGCCGATTATACCATTGCGGTGCGGCGGGGCCTTTGTTAGGATAGACAAACCCCATGGGGGAGTAGCTGGCGCACGGTGCGCGGCTCGTTCAACATCGTGGTCACGGTTTTTCGCGCGAGCGGCAACGGCGGCCTGGCGAGCCTTAAATAGCGAGACTCATGGTGCAAACTTGCAGGGCGAAACCGGCAGGCTTGCACCGTGAGTCTTTTTTGTTGCGCACGGCTTTTCTGTCGACGAGACGAGGAGGAACAATTGGATCTGTCTATCTTCACCACCCCGGAGGCGTGGATCAGCTTGCTCACGCTGATCTTCCTTGAAATCGTGCTGGGCGTGGACAACCTGGTGTTCATCTCCATCACCACGAACCGCCTGCCCCCGGAGAAGCAGCATATCGGCCGCAAGCTCGGTTTGGCGGGCGCGCTTGTCATGCGCATCCTGTTTCTGTGCTTCGCGTCCTACCTGGTGCACATGACCACTCCCTTGTTCACGCTCGATCTGGGCGTGTGGAACCACGGCTTCTCCGTGCGCGACATCGTGATGCTCGCCGGTGGCGCGTACCTCATCTACAAGGGCATTCGGGAATTGGTAGATGTGCTGGCGCTCACGGAGATCAAGGCCGAGACGTCCGAGGAGCACAAGGCGCGGCACCTGATCGGCCTGCCCCAGGCCGTGGGCACCATCATGGTCATGGACCTGGTGTTCTCCATCGACTCGGTCATCACGGCCGTGGGCTTGGCGGAGCATCTCATCATTATGATCCTGGCCGTCATGATCGCCGTGATCATCATGATGGTGTTCATCGACCCCATTTCCAACTTCATCAACGGCCATCCCGAGATGAAGATCCTGGCCCTCGTGTTCATCTGCGCTATCGGCGTTCTGCTGGTGCTCGATTCCGCGGGCATCCACACGAGCATCGAGGTGCTCGACATGCACATGGAGAAACTCATGGTGTACTTCGCCATGATATTCGCTGTCATTTTGGAATTCATACAGATGGCGTTCTCGTCTAACCTCAATAAGTGGAAGCAGGAGCTGGCTGACCAGGCCATTGCCGACGCTGTGCGGCAGGCCGAGGCTGGCGAGGACCCCGTCGCGGTGGGCGAGCGCGCCCGAGTCCGCATCGATACGGCCATCGAGACGGGAGAGCGTGCGGAATAGGGGTCCGCGATGTTCCACCCGCGAGCGGCGGTCGGCGCTTTGGATGTTCGCGACAATTTTGCCTCTTCGCGAAATTTTTTCAAAAAGGGGCTTGCATCCATTCGCGCCATCCCTTATAGTATCTCCTCGCGATGCGGACATGGCTCAGCTGGTAGAGCATCACCTTGCCAAGGTGAGGGTCGCGGGTTCGAATCCCGTTGTCCGCTCCATTGTCATCAGAAGGCCGGTCAGGCACTTGTTTGACCGGCCTTTTCAATGACAGCCGCCAAGGAAATGGCGACGTGGCCAAGTGGTAAGGCAGAGGCCTGCAAAGCCTTCACCCCCGGTTCGAATCCGGGCGTCGCCTCCAACCTTGCACCAAACGCGGACATGGCTCAGCTGGTAGAGCATCACCTTGCCAAGGTGAGGGTCGCGGGTTCGAATCCCGTTGTCCGCTCCAGAATCTCCAAGCTCCCTTCGGGGAGCTTTTTCTTTTCCTGCGCGCTCTCCTCGTTGCGCATGCGCACAAAAAGAGAACGCGCCTATGGTACTATGGCGAAAGATGACAGATTCGGCCGTGAGAGGCGGTGCCCGATGGAAACGAGCAAGGTGAAGTGCCGGGAATGTAAGGCCCGGGCGACCCAGTACGAGGGGCAGCTCCCCACGGCCGGCATTGCCAAGGTGCTCGTGGCCGGCATCGCCATCTACGTGGTGGGCCTGTGGGTTCTCGTGGGGCTGGCGGGCCTCACGACGGGCAACGAGGCTGAGGCGGGCTTCATGGACATGCTGATTTTGCTGGCTGTGGCCGTGACGGCCGCCACCGCGGGCGTGGTATGGTGGATGGTGCGCCCCAAGTGGGGGAAGGTGGTCGTGTGCGACAAGTGCGGCGCCCGCTACGCCGTCACGTTGCCGCCCAAGTACGCCAACGACTGGAACTACGGCAAGATAGCACCTCACGCCGCGCCCGAGCTTCCCGAGGGCGCTGCCGGCGCCGACGGGGAGGGGGAGCGCTAGGGCGATCGGGCGCCTGGCTCGACTTCGGGAGGGAGAGGGTACCTCTTCCGATTGCGAGCCGTCCCGCGGCCTTGGTGGCGAGTTTTCGAGTCCTCGGAAAATTTTTCTTTGACAGCGAATGACTTTCTGCTAAACTACTATCTCGCTGCAACGGAGACGTTGTGTTGCCCTGAATGCGCGATTAGCTCAGGGGGAGAGCACTACCTTGACACGGTAGGGGTCACAAGTTCAAATCTTGTATCGCGCACCATGAATTCGCAGGTCGGAGGCTTGAATGCCTCCGACTTTTTTCATTTCTTGAGTCCAGGTGGAGGCAAAACGGACGCAGAGCCCGTCCTGAAAAGAAGCTTTAACTCCCTCGCCGTCTGTTGTGCAGCGGTTACTTGGCCAAATTGTGGTGATGCTGTGCCCCCGCCTGGGGTATCATGGTATGCAATGTCTTCCTACCGAGGAGTTGGTCTTTCCATGAGCAATGAATCCCTGACCACTGCGGCCTCCGGAGCGTCGCAGGCCGACCACGACGGCGTGACCAATCCGAACGGCATCGGCCTGTTCCGTCTCGTCACCACGGTCATCACCCTCATCGTCGGCGCGGGCGTGTTCACCCTGGCCGGCGACCAGGCCGCCGGCGGCGCGAGCGGCGCGGCCATCATCACCGCGTGGTCCATCTCGGCGGTGGGCGTGTTCTGCCTCGTCATGACGTTCTTCGCGCTCTCCCGCGTGAAGCCGGACTTGAAGGGCGGCATCTACACCTACGCGAGCACCGGCTTCGGCGACTTCCTCGGCTTCAACTCCGCCTGGGGCTACTGGATCTCGGCGCTGCTGTGCACGGTCAGCTTCTCGGCCCTGCTCTTCGGCGCGCTGTCCTACTTCTTCCCGATTTTCGGAAGCGGTACCGATCTGGCCGCCGTCATCGGCGCATCGGTCATCATCTGGTTCTACGCCTTCCTCGTGAGCCGCGGCATCAGCGAGGTGACCCTCATCAACGCGGTCATCACCATCTCGAAGTTCGTGCCGCTGCTTATCGCCATCATCGCCATCATCTTCCTGGGGGCCTTCAACCCCGAGATCTTCCTCGCCAATCTGCAGACCGGCGCCGATCCCGAACTAGCGTTCTTCGATCAGGTGCAGTCGGCCATGATGGTGACCATCTGGGTGTTCATCGGTATCGAGGGCGCGGTGGCCATCTCCGGCCGCGCCAAGAAATCCAAGGACGTGGGCAAGGCGACCATCATCGCGTTCGTCTGCGTGCTCACGCTGTACATGATGGTGTCGCTGCTTTCCATGGGCGTCATGCCGCTCTCCGATCTGGCGACGTTGGAGAACCCGGCGCTTGCCTATGTGATGCAGGAGGCCGTGGGCGACTGGGGCGCCATCCTCATCAACTTCGCCGTGTCGCTGTCGCTCATCGGCGCCATGCTCGGCTACACCGTGCTCGCCAGCGAGTCGCCCTACGAGGCGGCCGAGGAGGGCGTGTTCATCAAGGCTTTCGCCAAGACGAACAAGAAGGGCGCCCCGGTGGTCACGCTCGTGGTGACGAACTGCATTATTGAGCTCTTCCTCATCACCTGGCTGTTCACCGACTCCACCTACCAGTTCTTCTACACGCTGTCGGCCGGCATGATCCTTCTGCCGTACCTGCTCTCGGCGGCCTACTTCGCCAAGGTGGCGTTCAAGGAACCCGACGCTTTCGAGGGCCGTCTTGCCGGCCCCATCCTTCTGTGGCGCATCTTGGGCTGCGTGGGCGTCGTCTACAGCTTGTTCCTCTCCTGGGCCGCGGGCGTGCTCGGCGTTATACTCATGTGCCTGCTCTATGTTCCCGGCATCATCATGTACGTCTGGGGCAAGAAGGAGCGCGGCGAGAAGTATTTCCAGTCCACGCTGGACAAGGTGGTGCTTGCCATCATCATCCTGGCGGCTTGCCTGTCCGTCTACCTACTGCTCACCACGCCCGGTCTGGTGTAGCCTCGAAGACCCCGCAACAAGGAGGTGCCCCCGTGATTCCGGGGGCACTTTTGTGTTTGGGGAGATGGGCGTCGGCGCAGCGGGCTTGCCGGGTGCCAGCGGAAGGCGTCCCGTTGCAGATTGGTCGTCTCGCTAGTCCAGATGCAGCGGTTCGGCGCTCTCCTCGTCATAGAGGGTCAGGCATTCCTCACTCACCACGAAGCGTGCAGCTTCGGGCAGCATACGGGCTGTAAACGGGGTAGTGGTGCCGGTGACCTCGCCATCGTACTGTACGGCCAGAGGCGGGTCGGCCACAACGGTCACCTCGCGGCCCCGATGCACTTCCAGGCTGCCGGGGCGGGCGGGAAACTCGCCGGTGCGGTCGAGCATGCAGCTGAGCAGCGCCGGGATGAGTCCCACTGCGTCGTGGCTGTTCATGACCACGATGTCGAACATGCCGTCGCGGGGCTTGTTCTCGTGGACCACCGAGATGTCGAACTGGAGCTTCGAGAAGTTCACTACGAGCACGCCCACGCCTTGCGTCTGCACCGTCTCTCCGTCGATGGTAAGCGTGATCTGCGAGAATTGGGGGGCCGGGTTCGCGAAGGCTGAGGTGAAGTAGGCCATAGGGCCCAGCAGCTTCTTCGACGACTCGGCGCCTTGCATGATGGTGGCGTCGTAGCCTGCCCCGGCGATCATGGTGAAACCGTGGGACTCGCCGTTGTCCAGCTCTATCTCGCCGATATCGAAGTCCATAAGTCGGCTCTCGCGTACCAGTTTGGCCAGCGCGTGGGGCTCGGCGGGCGAAGCGAGGTTCAGCGCCAAAAGGTTCGCCGTGCCAGCTGGGAAGGGGAGCAGCGGAATGCCCGTTTCGGCCAGCAGATAGGCGGCTGTGGCCACGGTGCCGTCGCCCCCGGCGGCCACCACGGCATCGAAGTCCTCGGCGTCGCAGAGAAAGTCGGCCAGATCGGTGCAGCCGCTCGTGCAGCGCACGCAGATTTCGTCCCCGTCGCGGCTGAAGGCGCGCATGAAGTCATAGATAGCGCCGTCCCGCAGGCCCGATGACAGGTTGTTCACGATGAGCAGTTTCACAGAAGTCCTTTCCCTTTGCTATCATGGGATGGTACTACAACGACGACCCCGACGAACAAGGACCAACGTGGAATACATTGCGAACCAAGAAAACCTCGAGGCCTTCGTGCGGCGCGCGACCTCGTCTTCGGTTCTGGCCATCGATACTGAGTTTCTGCGCGAGAAGACCTACTACGCGAACTTGTGCCTTTTGCAGCTGGCGACCGACACGGAAGTGGCCGTGGTCGATCCGTTCGCCATCGAGGATCTTGCGGTGATCGTGCCCTTGTTGGAGGACCCCACCATCGTGAAGCTGTTCCATGCGGGCAGCCAAGATTTGGAGATACTCTACCGCGAGCTCGGCGTGCTGCCGAGCCCGTTGTTCGACACCCAAGTAGCGGCCACGCTGCTCGGACACACCCAGCAGATCGGCTACGGGCCGCTCGTGCACAGCTTGTGCGGTGTGACCCTGAAGAAGAGCGATTCGTTCACCGACTGGTCGCGCCGGCCTCTGTCCGATTCCCAGCTGGAATACGCGGCCGACGATGTAGTCTACCTTCCGAAAATGTACCGTATTATGTGCGAGCGCTTGGAAGCCAAGGGACGCCTCTCCTGGCTTGACAACGACTTCGCCGCTCTGGCCGATCCTGCCAATTACGTGAGCGATGCCAGCGAGCGCTTCAAGCGTTTGAAGCGTGTGGGTCAGTTGGGCCGCCGCCAGCTCTCGGCAGCCCGCGAGGTGGCCTGTTGGCGCGAGCTGACGGCCCAGGAGCGCAACGTGCCCCGCAAGTGGGTGCTCACCGATGAGCAGGTGGTGGAGGCCTGCCGGCGCGAATCGCGCACCATCGATGAGTTGTTCATGGTGCGCGGCGTGCGCGAGAAGCTGTGCACGCGCGATGCGCGCCAGGTGGTTGCTGCCCTCGCACGCGGCCTCGATGCGCCGCCCGAGGCGTGGCCCGAACTGGACAAGTGCTTGAAGAGCGAGCCGAACGTCGATGCCGAGCTCGATCTCATGGAGGCCGTCGTGCGCCTGCGGGCGCGCGAGAACGATATCGCCATGCAGACGCTCGCAAGCCATGGTGACTTGGCGAAGGTGGCGCGAGGGTACCGCGAGGGCATCGAGGTTCTGCACGGATGGCGGCGTGCCATCGTGGGGGAGGAGCTGCTGGATCTTCTGGCTGGCAAGATATCCCTCTCCCTCGGCCCCGAAGGGCTCGTGGTCACGCCTGCAACCGAGCAGCTGTCCTCGGCTGAATAGTCGCGCGGCGGGGCGGCACTCTCGATGGAATAGACGCCGACCTCGCTTTACGTATCTTTCACGCTTTCGCCTCCGCGGCGCGCCGCTGCGGGGGCGCTTGTCTATAATAGCGCCCAAACATTTTCGGAAACGTATGTTCCAAGGAGTGAGAGACGATGATTTCCAACAGCTATCTGATGCTCGTCGTGGTGACCCTCATCATCGGCCTGGGTGCCCAGTGGTATGTGAACCACAAGCTGAAAACCTACAACCACGTGGCGAACTCCACCGGGCTCACGGGCTCTGAAGCCGCCCGTCAGATGCTCGCCTACTACGGTATCACGAACGTGCAGGTGTTCCGCGGCGGTCCGGGCCAGGACTTCTTCGATCCGCGCAGCAACTCGGTGACGCTGTCGCCCGAGGCCTATGACGGCCGCACCATCACGGCTACGGCCACGGCCTGCCACGAGGTGGGGCATGCCTGCCAGTACGCCCAGGACTACGCGCCCATGAAGATCCGCGGTGCCATCGTGCCTGCGGTGAACCTGGCCTCTAACGCTTGGATCTTCCTGCTTATGGCCGGCATCTTCCTGCATATCTCGGGGCTGACCACCGCTGCCATCATCATGTATGCCGTGGTGGTGCTCTTCCAGCTGGTCACGCTGCCCGTGGAGTTCAACGCCTCCCAGCGCGCCATGGTGTACATGGGGCAGATAGGGCTTCCCGCCCAGGAGCGCAAGGGCGCCTTCGATGTGCTGCGTGCCTGTGCCTTCACCTACCTGGCCGCGGCGCTGACCTCGGTTTTGCAGCTGCTGTGGCTGCTGAACCAACGCGAGGACTAGCGCGAGGCAGGGCAGATCGGTGGCCGAGGATCCCCGAGACCAGCTAACAGAGGAAGAAGCCGAGCCGGCGCTGTCGGTGTCGGCTGCCGTAGGGCTTGCCAAAGGCGCCCTGGAATCGGTTGTCGTGCGCTTGGTGGGCGAGGTGTCCGAGGTGAACGACAAGCCGGGTTACAAGGCCGTTTACTTCACGGTGAAAGACGAGAAGGCTTCGCTTCCCTGCATGATGTGGATGAACCGCTATCAGGCTGCTGGTGTGCAGCTTGCTGTGGGCGCTCTCGTGGAGATGACGGGGCGTTTCTCGCTGTACGCGGCGAAGGGCCGCATGAGCTTCGATGTGTTTTCCGTATCGTTGGCAGGCGAGGGGCAGCTGCGCTTGCAGGTGGCGAACTTGGCACGTGAGCTGGAGGCGATGGGGCTTATGGCCGCCGATCGCAAGCGCCCTTTGCCCGAGTACCCCCGGCTTGTGGGCATCGTTACCTCGCCGCGCGGGTCCGTCATCCATGACATGCTGCGCACGTTGCGGCGGCGCTATCCCTTGGCGAAGGTGCTCTTCGCCGGTGTGCCCGTGGACGGTCCGGGCGCCGCCGATGCTATGGTGGACGGCCTGGCCAAAGTGGTGTTCGCCGGCGCCGAGGTGGTGCTTTTGGGGCGCGGGGGAGGCTCTTTCGAAGATCTCATGCCCTTCAACGACCGGCGCCTCGCGCGCACCATCGCCGCGTGCCCCGTGCCGGTGATTACCGGTATCGGGCACGAGACCGATACCACCATCGCCGACATGGTGGCCGATGTGCGGGCGAGCACGCCGACGGCGGCCGCCGAGGCGGTGGCACCCACGGCCGAAGAGACCAGCGCGCGCATGAGGGCGCTTGCGAGCGCTCTCAACCGTGCTGAGGAGCGTCGGCTGGAAGGCGCCTCCCGCGCAGTGGAGCGTCTTGCGGCCCTTTCGCTGTTCCGGGAGCCCGAGCGTCTGTTCGATGCCGAGGCGCTGGCCTTGGACGACCTATCAGGCCGTTTGTCCCGTTCGCTGCCGACTATGCTGCACGAGAACGAGCACGAGCTTGCGCTGCTCTCGTCAGGGCTTGCGCGTATGTTGCCCGCGCTGCTCGGTCCCGAGCGTGCCGCGGTGGGAGCTGCGCGGGATCGCCTGGTTTTGCGGGGCGCTACGCTGGCCGATCGTTTCGATGCCGCTGCTGAAGCCGCTCGCGGGCGACTTGTGTCTGCGGGCGAGCATCTGCCCGAGCGTTTCGCGGCCTCGGTGGCCGTAAACGCGGCGCGGCTGCACGATCTGTCGCCGCTCATGGTTATTGCGCGCGGCTACGCTATCGCCCGCACCAGGGAGGGCGCGCTGGTGCGCTCGGTAAGGGAGGCCCCTGCCGGCGCGGCTCTTACGGTGACGGTAGCCGATGGCGAGATCGACTGTACGGTAAACGACACCCGCTGCATTGAGACGGCGGTGGACGATTGGAAGGGAGACCGATGAGTGAAGAGCTAACTGGCGTACCTGAAGGAGCCCGGCGCCCCGTTGAGGAGCTGACGTTCCGAGAGGCTTTAGGCGAGCTGGAATCCATCGTCGCGGTGCTGGAGAGCAATACGCTCGAGCTCGAGGAGAGTCTGGCCTCCTATGAGCGCGGCGTGGTGCTGCTCGGCTCGCTCCAGAAGCGTTTGGCGAGTGCCGAGCAGCAGGTGGAGGTGCTCATGGGCGAGTTGGCCGCTGCCCCCGATGACGAGGCGCGCGATACGACGCTCTCCTAGTTGCGGTTCGCGCCGTTTGCGACTGCTATGCGCGCTCAATCGGCGAGCGGCCGCCCGCTCGCCGATGAGGGCCGCCCCGCGGAGCGGGTGCTTTTTCCATCCCCATACAATGGATAAATACCCATTGATTAGGAGGTAGGCCCCGTGAACGTCCTCGTTATCAACGCTGGTTCCTCGTCGCTGAAGTACCAGCTCGTCAATGTCGAAACCCATGAAGTGCTCGCCAAGGGAATCTGCGAGCGCGTTGGAAGCCCCGAGGCCTTCCACAAGCACGGTATCGATGCGAACGAGCTCGTCATCGATGAGCCCATGGAAGACCACAACGCGGCTATGGCCGTTGTCCTGGAGGCGCTTACCTCCGGCCCGAATGCGGCTATTGACTCGCTCGACGATATTGACGCCATCGGGCATCGCGTAGTGCAGGGCGGCAAGTACTTCGATCGCTCCGTTATCATCGACGACGATGTGGTCGCTAAGATCGACGAGCTGGCCGAACTCGCGCCCCTGCACAACAAAGCCGCGCTCATGGGTATCGAGGCTTGCCGCACCCAGATGCCGGGCAAACCCATGGTAGCCGTCTTCGACACCTCGTTCTTCCAGTCTATTCCGCCGAAGGCTTACATGTACCCGCTGCCCTACGAGCTGTACGAGAAGTATGCCATCCGCAAATACGGCGCCCATGGCACGTCGCACCGTTACATCTCCGAGCGTGCCGCGGCTTTCATGGATGAGCCGATCGAGGATCTGAAGCTCATCACCTGTCACCTCGGCAACGGCTGCTCCATCTCGGCCATCGACCATGGTGTGGCCGTAGATACCTCCATGGGCTTGACGCCGCTCGACGGCCTCATGATGGGCACTCGCTGCGGCGCTATCGACCCGGCTATCGTCCCCTTCATTATGGAGAAGGAGGGGCTCACTACCCAAGAGGTGAACGACCTCATGAACAAGAAGAGCGGGCTTCTGGGCATCTCCGGCATTTCCAACGACCTGCGTAGCGTGAAGGATGCTTCTGAAGCCGGCGACGAGCGTGCTCAGCTGGCTTACGAGATGTACTCGAACTCCGCGAAGAAGTACATCGGCCAGTACATCGCCGTTATGGGCGGCGTGGACGCCATCGTGCTCACGGCTGGCGTCGGCGAGAACTGCGAGAAGATGCGTCGCATGATTTTTGCGGGTCTGCAGCCCCTCGGTATCAAGATCGACCCCGAGAAGAACAAGCTTCGCGGCAGCGAGCGCGAGATTTCCACTGACGATTCGGCTGTGCGCATCGTTGTCATTCCCACCAACGAGGAGTACATGATCGCTCGCGACACGTACCAGTTGGTGAAGGAGGGCTCCCTCGAGATATCCGAACTGGCGTAGTGCCTCGTTCGCCCGCCACAGGTTTCTGACCCCCGGCCGCATGTCGCTCGATGTGCGGCCGGGGCTTTTTTCGTTGGGTGGGTCGTCATGCTGTTCCGCGGAGCGCGTTTGCGGCAGCGCGGTCGGCGTGCAAGACGGTCTCGCAATACCGAGCCCGAGCTCGCGCTAGGTCTCGCGGGGAGCGCTTGCCCTAGGAGAGCATTCGCGTTTACTGCCTGCGGAAATGAGGAAAGGCGGAACCCGCTTGGGGCTCCGCCTTTCCATTGGGGAGGGATTGCGGGGCGCTTACGCGTCCCTTATCGCATCAGGTTACTTACTTCACCTGGGCGAGGGCGTTGTTCACGGCATCCTTGAGAGCCGTGCTCGAGACCGTGGCGCCGGCAACGGCGTCGACCTCGGTGGACTGGGCCTCGATGATCTTGGCGGGCAGGGCGTCGAGGGCCTTGCTGCCCACGCCGGCGGTCTCCTGCTGCTGCACGATCTCGATGGCCGCGATCTTGCTGCCGTCCATGGTCACCTTGACGGCCAGCTCGTTGCCCATGCACAGCTTCGAGGTGCCGAGGTACTCGCCCTCGCCGAGCTGCACGGACTGAGCCGGATCGGGATCGACCTGGTGGCTGCCGCTACCCTGGGTGTACACGATGTCGGAAGCGACGCCCATGGGAAGCACGGGCAGCGGATCCTTCTCCACAGCCGCGTTGGCACCGGCCAGCGCGCCGAAGATCAGGCACTCGGCCATGTTGCCGCCGCCGTTGTACTGGTAGGGGGTCATGCCGCCGAACTCGCCGGCAGAGTAGAGGTGCGGGATGGGCTCGCCGTCGACGCCCACAACCTCGGCACGAGCGTTGCGGCGGGCGCCGCCCTGGGTGTTCAGGAAGGCCTGCACCATCTCGATGGCGTAGAAGGGGCCGTCGCCGAAGGCGCGCATGGTCTCAGCGGCGCGATAGAAGGCCGGGTCGTAGCCGTCCTTGGCCATCTTGTTGAAGTCGGTGATGGTCTGCTCCAGCTTGCCAGCCGGGATGCCGAGGGCCTTCTCCAGCTCAGCGATGCTCTTGGCGGAGACGACCTGGTCCTCGAAGCCCTCGGGAATGCCGTGGTACTCCTCGGTGATCGCCTTGTTCTGGGCGGCGTCCCACACCATGTAGGTGCTGCGGGGGCGCTTCGGGCTGATCCAGTCGCCGTTGCTCGGCACATGGCCGTGACGGTTGTACACGTCCTCGCGCAGGTAGCGCTCGCCGCCGTTGCCGACCACGACGATGCTGCCGGAGAGGTTGCGCAGGTCGTTGAAGGTCTTGGCGTGCTGGTCCTCGGGCACCACGAAGGAGATTCCGCCCAGGGCGAAGCAGTTGCCCTCGAAGGCCTCCATGTGCCACAGGTCAGCACCCACGCTCATGGCCATCTTGATGCCGTCGCCGGTGTTGAACAGCGTGCCGGCCGGGGTGCTCTTGGTGAGGCCCAGGAAGTCCTCGACCATCTGCTTGTTGTTCTCGAAGCCGCCCATGGTCATGACGACGCCGTTCTTGGCGCGCACGTTCACGGTCTCGCCGGCCTTGTCGACCTCGACGCCGATGACGGCCTTGCTGACCGGATCCTGGAACAGGCTCACGCCGGGGGACATGTACCACACGTCGATGTTGTCGGACATGGACAGCACCTTGTTGCGGTACACCTTCCACAGGGCGGAGTTGCACACGTTGTCGCTGACGGTCAGCACGTGCAGGTCCTCGCCGCCCTCGAGCTCAGGATACTCGGGGCAGAACATGCCGATGAGGGGCTGCGGAGAGGAATCGTACTTCCAGTCCATGAAGTTCTCCTCGGGCACGCCGAAGAAGTCGCGCAGCATGTTCTTGGTCTGAGTGAGGCCCTCGGCGTACACGTCGAAGAGCTCCTCGTCGATCTCAAAGTCGCCCGCCATGGCCTTGTTGTAGGCGAGCATGGACTCCTTGTTGTCGGAGTTCAGGATGATCTGGCCGCAGAAGCGCGAGTTGCCGCCCTCCATGCCCTGAGGGGCCTTGTCGAGAAGCAGCACCTTCGCGCCGGCGTCGGCGGCGTAGCAGGCGGACACAGCGCCAGCGGCACCGAAGCCGATGACGACGACGTCGTACTCGCCGTCCCAGGCGATGGTGTCGGCGAAGGTGGAACCCTCGCCGGTGGCGGCCATGCTCTGACCGCCCTTACCCTGCGGCGCGCAGCCCGCGAGGCCCAGGCCCGCGATGGCCGCGACGCCAGCAGCGCCGCCGGTGATGAACTGTCGACGGGTAAACTTTCCCATTTCCACTCCCTTACGTTCGTTGCTTTCGACCGCCCCTCCCTGGGTCCGGCCGATTGAGGGCGCGGTGCCCTCGTTGACGGTGAGAACTATATCGACGTCGCAACGGTTAGCGTGAGGAGTAACTGGGGGATAAAGCGAGGAGGAATTCGCTAACCTAGCCCACTAACCCACCGCTAACCCGTGCAAATGCGGGGTAAAGTCAAGGGTGGCGTTATTGGGTGCGATGTGGTTTGATGGAGGGGCTTAAGCTAGGGAGGGAATAAATGAATCGTTTGGAAAGGGCGGCCGCGACCCTGCGCTCCGGATTCGAGGAGCAGTTTCAGGCCGCTGGCTCGGCGAGCCTGTTCGTGGGCCTGGCGTGCAACCTCGCCTTTGTGGGGCAGGTGTATTTCTGGCCGGCCATGTGGCACACCTCGGCGCTCATGGTGTCCTACACTGACGCCACCTATGTCGCCGAGCTGCTGTGTGCCATCGCGCTTATCGTGTGCGGACGCCGAGGCCGTTCCCTTCTGCCCAGTGGCCGGGGACTGTGGGCCCTCGCCGTGCTCGTGCAGGCAACTTTGGTGGTCTATTGCGTTATGTTCGAGTTCGGCGCGGAGGTACCCGATCCCCTGAATTGGGTGTTCGGCGCAATATTCGGCGTGTATTTGCCCGTTGCCATGGTGTCGTGGATTGCCGTCCATGCCGAGCTGCAGCCCTCGGCTGTCGTGTGGAACATCATGTTGGCCGCCATGTTCGCCGGTTTCGCCATCTGGATATTCTCGGGGCTTGTGGGCGTGAAGATCTGCGCTTGCATGGCGGTGCTCCTCTTCATAGCCACCTTCGTCCTAGCGCGCAAGCTCAGGGGGGTGCGCGATGATATGGGGCCGTGCGAGGCAGAAGAGGGCGGTCGGTTCTTCCAATACCCCGTCTCGGCGACGTTCCTCTTCAGCTTTGCCTTCATCACCGCCATCTCATTTGCGGGCATCGACGGAGCGAACGCCTCTTTCGCGGCGGGAGCTTTCTTCGCTCCTATGCTCCTTGTGTGCGCTGTCGGGCTTCTGGTAAATGTGGCGGCGTTTCCCCTGACGAGCATTGCGGTGCCCGCCATTGTCATGGCCACTATTTCGGCTTCATCCCTCGATATCGATCCGGCGCTGTCCTTCGATTTAGCGGCACTCGGGATGTTTCTGTTCCTCGCCTACGCAACAGTGCTGTTGTGCGCCGGTGTGCACGGAGATCGCCGCAAGGCGGCCATGGGGCTTTTGAATCTGATGGTGGCCTTCACAGGAGGCTGCATCGTAGGCCGCGTCTGCATGGTGGCCTGCTTTGTGTTCGCCGAGCACTTCGCGTCGGACATCATGGTCATCCTCTCGGTTTTGGCGGCGAACGCGGCTATGTTCGCGCTCATCCGTCGCGGCCTCATGACGCGCCGCGCAGACGGCGTGCTCGAGGGTCGCGCCGTTCCCGATCCCGACGAGGCGCGTGCTACTGCTCAGCGAGAGGCTCTCGACCGCATTGCCGCTGAGCACAACTTGGGGGAGCGCGAGAAGGAGGTGCTCGCGTTGCTTTTAGAGGGGAAATCAGCCAGCGAAGTGGCGCGGGATATGGTAGTGGCAAACGGCACGGTTAAGTCGCATATCCGCCACGTGTACAAGAAGCTCGGCATCCACAGCCGCGACGAGCTTTTCGAGATGTTTGGGGTGGACCGGGACTAGGGCGCAGGCCCACCCCATCGGCTCTACTTTCCCTGGGCCTGAACAGCGGTGATGGCCACTACGCCCACGATGTCCTCGGCCGAGCAGCCGCGGGACAAGTCGTTCACCGGAGCGGCGATGCCCTGGAGGATGGGGCCGTAGGCCTCGGCCTTCGCCAGGCGCTGTACGAGTTTGTAGCCGATGTTGCCCGCATCGATGTCGGGGAACACGAGCACATTGGCGCGACCCGCCACCGGCGAGGCGGGAGCCTTCGCCGCGCCGATTTCGGGGACGATGGCGGCGTCGAGCTGCAGTTCGCCATCGACGGCCATTTCGGGCGCGAGCTCCTTTACGAGGGCAGTGGCGCGTACCACCTTGTCGGCATCGTCGTTCTTGGCCGACCCGTAGGAGGAATGCGACAGCATGGCCACCACCGGCTCGGCTCCGTCGATAAGACTCTTCCAGGCGGCTTCGGCGTTCAAGGCGATCTGGGCCAGGCGCTCGGCGTCGGGCTGCACCTCAAGGCCGCAGTCGGAGAACAGGAAGGTGCCCTTATGCCCCAAATCGCAGTCGGGCACGTTCATGATGAAAAACGAGCTCACCATCGACGCGCCGGGAGCGGTCTTCAGAATCTGCAGGGCGGGGCGCAGCACGTCGCCCGTGGAGTGGCACGCGCCGGAGACGAGACCTGAGGCCTGGCCTTCCTTCACCATCATCATGCCGAAGTACAGCTCGTTGTCCATGAGCTCGAGGGCCTGCTCAAAGGTCATGCCCTTCTTGGCGCGCAGCTCGGCCAAGCGCTCGGCGAAGCCCTCGCGCAGATCGGAGGTGAGCGGGTTCACGATGCGGGCGCCCTCAAGATTGCAGCCGGCCGCGGCGATGTCATCGGGATTGCCGAGGATGACGAGATCGGCGATACCCTCGGCGAGGATCTTCTCGGCAGCCTGAAGCGTGCGAATGTCGTTGCCCTCGGGCAGCACGATGGTCTGCTTGTCGGATTTCGCCTGGGCGATCATGGTGTCGAGGAATGCGCTCACGGCGGCTCCTTTCTTCGGTGCGGGTGGGTTGCATTCCCTATGATAGGGCACCGATATACCAGGCGTCGCCCGCATCGCGAAGGCGGGCGGCAGAGGGGCGCATATATTCGGTTTGTATGTGAACCTTTCGGCTCGTGGGCAGGGGAGTGGGTACAATATCCCCTGAACATAGATGCCCCGGCGCGCTCGCGCCGCGGATGCCGCCGCTATCGACCGAGGAGTGACCGCATGCCCGTGAACTATGCCGACTTTCGCGATATCGCCATCGCCGACTTCGACGCGGTAGTCGTCGGATCCGGATTTGCAGGAGCCGTTGTCGCCCGCCAGCTGGCCGAGCAGGGAGGCCTGCGCGTCCTTGTCATCGAGAAGCGAGGCCACATCGCCGGCAATGCCTACGACGAGTACGACGAGGCGGGTATTCTCGTGCACCGTTACGGGCCGCATATCTTCCACACCAACAGCCGCGAGGCCTACGAGTTTCTCGGTCGTTTCACGAAATGGTCGAGCTATCAGCATCGGGTTCTGGCCGACTGGTACGGCACCTATATGCCCGTGCCCTTCAACAAGAACTCCATGGAGATCGCCTTCGGTGACGAGAAGGCTGCGCGGCTCATTCAGAAGCTCATCGACACCTTCGGCGACGAGCGCAAGGTGACCATCAACGAGCTGCGCGCCCAAGCCGACCCCGATCTGGCCGAGGTCGCCGACTTCGTGTATCAGAACGTGTTCCTCTACTATACGCAGAAGCAGTGGGGTCTTACGCCCGAGGAAGTGGATCCGTCAGTGACCGCGCGCGTGCCCGTGTTCATCTCGCGGGACGACCGCTACTTCCAGGATGAGTTCCAGGGCATGCCCGAGGACGGCTACACGCGCCTGTTCGAGGCGATGCTCGACCACGAGCGCATCTGCGTATGCCTGGAAACCGAGGCCGAGAGTGTGTTCGAACTCGTGTTCGAGAGCGGTGCCGAGGATGCGCCCCTTGAGGCCATTCGCATCAAGGACGAGGCCTTCGAGGGTCCCATCGTGTACACCGGTCCTCTGGACGAGCTTTTCCTGGCCCGCTTCGGGCGCCTGCCCTATCGCTCTCTCGACTTCGTCTACGAGACTTTCGAGGAGGACTACCGCCTGCCCTGCGGCACCGTGAACTACACGGTGACCGAAGACTACACGCGCATCACGGAGTTCAAGTGGCTTACCGAGCAGAAGGGCCCGCGCACCACCATCATGCGCGAGTACCCCCGCGCCTACGAGGATCCCGCGACGCAGATTCCGTACTATGCCATTCTGAACGACGAGAACATTGCCCGTTATGAGCGCTACCGTCGCTTGACTGACGCGCTGCCGAACTTCTATCCGCTGGGTCGTCTGGCCGAGTACCGCTACTTCAACATGGACAAGGTGGTCGTCGACGCCTTGGCCGCTTCTGAGCGCATTCTGCGCCGACTCGATAATCCCGATGCTCCCGAGGGTGCCGACGCCGTCTCGGCCGCCACGCCTGCTTGCTAGGAGGTTTCCTGTGAAGACCATCACCTTTGCCGTGCCCTGCTATAACTCGGCCGCTTACATGGACCACTGTGTAGAGACGCTTCTGTCTTGCGGAGACGACATCGAGATCCTGCTCGTGGACGACGGCTCCACCAAGGACGACACTGCGGCTATCGCTGATCGGTGGGAGCGCGAGCACCCTGGTATCGTGCGCGCCATCCACCAGCCCAACAAGGGTCACGGCGGAGCGGTGAACACGGGACTGGCGAATGCGACCGGCTTCTACTTCAAGGTGGTCGACTCCGATGACTGGCTGGACACGGCGGCCATGTTCCCCCTCATGGAATATATGCGCACGCAGGTGGAGGCGCCGGTGCCGTGCGACATGGTGGTGGCCAACTACGTCTACGAGAAGGTGGACGAGGGCGTGCAGAAGGTCATGGGGTACTCCAACGTGCTGCCCGAGGGCTACGAGTTCGGCTGGGACGAGGTGGGCACCTTCCTGCCGAGCCAGTACCTGCTCATGCATTCGGTGTACTACCGCACCGACATGCTGAAGAAGATGCACCTGACGTTGCCCGAGCACACCTTCTATGTGGACAACATCTTCGTGTACGAACCGCTCGTGCACGTGCGCACCATGCGCTACTTCAATGTGGACGCCTATCGCTACTTCATCGGCCGCGAGGATCAGTCGGTGAACGAGAAGGTGATGATGGGCCGCATGGACCAGCAGCTGCGCGTCACCCGCCAGATGATCGACAATGTGGACCCGCAGGCGGTGCGCAATCGTCACCTGCGTCACTACCTGCGCAATTACCTGTCCATGATGATGTGCATCTGCTCGGTGTTTCTGCGCATGCGCGGTGAGGAGGGCGACGAGGAGGATCTGAAGGGCATCTGGGCCTACCTGAAAGAACAGAACCCCTCGCTGTATCGCCGCGTGCGCACCAACGCGTTGAACCTGGCCACGAACTTGCCCACCGAAGCCGGCGAGCAGATCGGTCTGAAGGGTTATCGCATCGCCCAGAAGATTTTCAAGTTCAATTAAGCCTAAGCCCCGTCTCTGCCGCCGCAGCGGCAGAGCGCCGATGCTGTGGTTCTGACCGATAACGAGTTCTGCACCCCACCGCCTTCTTTTGTGGCGCGCAGGCTGCTCGGCTGCGGTTCAGCGTGCCTCTGGGTATCGGTTGGAGCCTCGCTGACTTCCTTGGGCGGAACCCGTGAAGTGAGGAAAGATGAACCTGGTTCTTGCCATCGATATTCGGAACACCCATACCCGTCTCGGCCTAGCGGCCGACGGGGTGCTTGCGGCCCAGTGGTCGGTGGGGACCGATGCCGGCTGCACGGCCGATGAGGCCGTGGCTTGCGTGGCCACCTTCTTCGATGCCGTGGACTGCGGGCTGGCCGTGCTCGAGCTTGGCTCGGTGCTGGCCGGTGTCGACCTGCCTGCTCGAGCGCCTCTGGCCGACGGGGCCATCATCGCCTCGGTGTTCCCATCCCTCACGGAAGTATGGGTGGAAGCTGCCCGGCGTGTAACGGGCACGCGCCCCCTCACGGTGGGCCCGGGACTCAAGAGCGGGCTTCAGATGGCATTTTCCGATCCGTCTTCGGTGGGAGCCGACCGGGTGGCTGAGATGGTGGCTGCGAAATCGGCCTACGGCGCTCCGGTGCTTGTGGTTGATTTGGGTACCTCCACTACCTTCGAGCTGCTCGACTGCGAGGGCTCGTTCAAAGGCGGCATCATCGCGCCGGGCATGCGCCTGGGCGCGGCGGCCCTTGCGAACGGCGCGGCTCAGCTGCCCGCCGTGGAACTGCGAGCGCCCCGCACGCTTTTGGGCCGCACCACCGAGGCGGCCATGCAGGCGGGCATTGTGATGGGCGAGGTGGCCCGCATCGACGGGCTTATCGATATGATATGGGACGACGCCGGCTACAACACGCCGGTGGTGCTCACGGGCCGCGGCGCTGAGGGCATCGCGGCGCTCATGGCTCACGAGGCCACGGTGGACCAGACGCTCGGTTTGCGCGGCCTTGTGGAGCTTTACAGCCTGAACCGACGTTAGTTTCGTCGCAGCTGAGGCGTCTTGCTTCCTTGCAGATGTTTCTCGGTGCTTGTTGCCAGGGCGCCAGCAACTCGGATGCTACTTGTAGTCCTCCACGTTCTTCGAGGAGCTGCCAGTGGTGTTGTGCTCGTTGCGCAGTTCGAAGCCGAAGCGCACCGTGGCATCGCCGAAGCGTTCCCGCAAAGCGTCGGTGGCGGCTAGAAGCTGGCGGCGCTTGGCTGCATCCTCGATAAGGGGTGCGCTTTCGTTGGCGTCCGGGTCGTCTGCCTGGAAGGCACCGGCGTCGAAGAGGCTTTCCTGCACAGGTCCCTCCTGCGACTCGAAATGGCTCACGGCCACGCCGAGCAGGCGCACCTTGGCTCCCGGCACCCATACGTCGTCGATCATGGCGTGCACGAGGGGCGCAAAAGCGATGTCGTCATCGGTAGGCTGGGGAAGCTGGCGCTGGACCGAATGGGTGGTGCGATCTGCGAAGCGCACCTTTACGGCCACGGTGCGGCCGGCAAGCCCCTTGCGGCGCAGGCGGCGGCCCACCTTGGCGGCAATGGTAGACAGGGCTGCCTCGATGTCGGCCCGGTCGGTGAGATCGTGGGCGAAGGTGACCTCGTTCGAAACCGACTTCACTGTATCGTCTATCTCAACGGGCGATCGGTCGCGCCCTAAGGCTCTCTCGCGCATCATCTCGCCGTTCTTCCCGAACACGCGCCGCAGAAGCGACGGGTCGGCGTTGCCCAGGGCCCCTAGGGTGCGGATGCCGTGGGCCACAAGCACGCGCTCGGCTGCCGCTCCCACGCCGCTTAGGGTGCGCACGGGTAGTTCGGCCAGAAATGCTTGCTCGGTGCCGGGCCATACCACGGTGAGGCCGCGGGGCTTGTCGACATCGGATGCGATCTTGGCTACCGACTTGGTTGTGCCCACGCCCACCGAGCAGGTGACACCAAGGTTCGCCACACGCTCTTGGATACGCCTAGCCACAGCCACGGGATGCTCGGTGTTCACGGCGGTGGGGGAGATGTCCATGAAGGCTTCGTCAATGGAAACCTGTTGCACATGGGGCGTCTCGTCGCGCAGGATGGCCATAATGGCCGACGACATCTCGCGGTAACGGTGGAAATGTCCGTGAGTCCAGATGGCGTCGGGGCACAGCTCGCGCGCCAGGGAGGCCGCCATGGCGCTGCGCACTCCGAAGGCCCGCGCCTCGTAGGAGCAAGTGGATACCACCCCGTGGGCGTCGGCGTCGCCGCCCACGATGACGGGTCTGCCGCGCCAGCCGGGGTGGTCCAGCTGCTCGACCGAGGCGAAAAAGGCATCCAGATCGACGAGCAGGATAGCCGGCCCCTCCCAGGGAGGCAGCGCTATGTCGACATAGTCGTTCATGGGTGTATTGTAGCGCACAGCTGCCAATAATGAAACATCTGTTCTGAATAGCAAGAAGAAAAAGGGCGGTCCGAAGGTCGCCCGCGGAGTCGGAGAAAACTGCCGGTGCGGAGGCTAGCGCTCGCTCGCCAGGAAGAACAAGGCCATGGTGCCCGGACCCGAGTGCGCCCCGATGACCGGATCTACCCAATTGATGAGGATGTCGCTCACGCCGAAGCGTTCGCGCACGAGCTCGGCCACGTATTCGGCATCTTCCAGGCAGTCGCCGTGGGTGATGAACACCGTTTGCTCGGCCACAGGCGCTGTGGCGGTCTGCTCCATATGATCCACAAGCGCCTTGAGCGACTTCTTGCGCCCGCGCACCTTCTCTAGAGGGATGAGATGGCCCTCGTCGTCGACATGCATAACGGGCTTGATGTTCAAAAGCGTGCCGGCCCAGGCGCTCGTGCGCGAAACGCGGCCACCGCGGAACAGGAACATGAGGTCGTCTACGGTGAACCAGTGAGCCAGGTGCAGCTTGTGCTCCTCTACCCAGTCGCGCACCTCCTCGATAGACGCGCCCTCATCGCGCATCTTGGCCGCATAGTATACGAGCAGGCCCTCGCCGAGGGAGGCAGCCAGCGTGTCCACGGCGCACACGGTGCGGTCGGGGTAAAGGCCGCCAAGCTCGGTCAACAAGAGCTCTATGGCCTGATAGGTGCCGGAGAGGCCGCTGGAAAAGCCCAGGTACAGCACATCGTGGCCCTCTTTCAGCAGCGCCTCGATGGTCTCGCGCGACTCCTTCAGATTCGGCAGCGACGTCGTGATGACCTTACCGTCCCGCATCATGGTGTAGAACTGGGACAGGTCGGTCTTTTCGCCTTTCAGGTAGCTGCGGTACTCCTCGCCGTCTACCATGAAGGTGAGGGGCAACACGGCCAGATCGTACTGGTCGATGATGTTCTCGGGCAGGTTGCTCGACGAATCGGTGACGATGGCAAAGCTCATGGGCGCTCCTGTTCAATGGGCAACGGCCGCCTCTCCTCAAGGCCGGCCGCATTTTATCGTTGGCGCTATTCTAGCGCAGCCGCGCGGCGCGCAGAACGGGGGAAGGGGAACTGTAACCCGAGCCGTCCCGTCTCCTCAGGCGCCTGCGCAGGGGGACGGCGCCCAGGCGCTAGCACTGCGTCTCCCGTCCGCGGTTTTTACGCGCAGGCGCGGTAATACCCCGTTCACGGCCGCGGGTGCTTGCCGTATACTAAACCAATTGCACCCAAGGGCCGCACCGCACGCGGCCTGACCATAGACCGGACGCGAGGACGAGAAGGAGAAGGATCCACCGTGGCAAACAACTACAAGGACACGATGAACCTGCCCAGCACCGATTTCCCCATGCGTGGCAACCTGCCTCAGCAGGAGCCCAAGCGCTTGGAGAAGTGGCAGCGCGAGGACATCTACCGCCGCGTGCTCGAGAAGAACGCCGACGGCAAGCCCTTCGTCCTGCACGACGGGCCGCCCTACGCCAACGGCCCCATCCACATCGGCCACTCCTTCAATAAGATCCTGAAGGACTTCGTGGTGAAAAGCCATGCCCAACGCGGCTACTTCAGCCCCTACGTCCCTGGCTGGGACTGCCACGGCCAGCCCATTGAGCATATGGTGGAGGTTACGCTGGGCCCCGAGAAGATGGCAACCATCAGCCAACCCGAGCTGCGTCGGCTGTGCCGCGAGTGGGCCGAGAAGTACGTCGACATTCAGCGCGAGGGCTTCAAGCGCCTCGGTGTGAACGCCGACTGGGAGCACCCCTACCTTACCTTCATCCCGAACTACGAGGCCGGCAACGTGGAGATCTTCAAGGACCTGTACCTGAAGGGGTCGGTCTACCGCGGCCGCAAGCCCATCCATTGGTGCACGAACTGCCATACCGCCCTGGCCGAGGCTGAGATCGAGTACGGCGACGAGGTGTCGCCCTCCATTTACGTGAAATTCAAGCTGGACGCCATGCCCGGCATCTTCGAGGCCGCCGGCGCCGCTGGCGACGCCTTTATCCTCATCTGGACCACCACCCCCTGGACGCTGCCGGCCAACACCGCCGTGTCGCTCGCTCCCGAGGCCGACTATGTGATGGTGCAGGTGGACGGTGGCAACCTCGTCATGGCTAAGGAGCTTGTGGAAACCGTAGCCGAGGTGGCCGGTTGGGAGGATTACGCGCTCGTGGCCGATAGCGCCGGCGAGCCTGTGACCATCAAGGGCAAGCAGCTGTTCGGCCTCACCTACACCGCGCCTGTGCGCCACGACATCAAGGGCACGGTCATCTACGGCGACCATGTTACCCTGGACACCGGCACCGGCGCCGTGCACACGGCTCCCGGCCACGGCCAGGACGACTACCTGGTGGCCCTGGAGTTCGACATCCCGCTGCTCATGCCCGTGGATGACAACGGCGTGTTCACCGATGAGGCAGGCCGCTTCGCGGGGCTGTCCACCGACGAGGCGAACCCCGTCATCATCGACTGGCTGCGCGAGCAGGGCACGCTCGTGGCCGAGAAGAAGATCAACCACTCCTACCCGCACTGCTGGCGTTGCCACCAGCCGGTCATCTTCCGCGCCACCGACCAGTGGTTTGTTTCCATGGACAAGAACGCCCTGCGCGAGCGCGCGCTTACGGCCATCAACTCCGAGGTGAACTTCGTGCCGGCTTGGGCGAAGAACCGCATCGGCGCCATGGTGGCCGACCGTCCCGACTGGTGCATCTCGCGCCAGCGCAGCTGGGGCGTGCCCATTCCCGTGTTCAAGTGCGCGAAGTGCGGCTCCACCGTGGCCACCGAGGAGACTTTCGACGCGGTCATCGAGCTGTTCAATACCAAGGGCGCCGATGCCTGGTTCACCATGGATCCGTCCGAGTATTTGCCCCGCGGCACCCAGTGCGAGGTGTGCGGTTGCACCGAGCTTCTGCCTGAGAAGGATATTCTGGATGTGTGGTGGGAGTCCGGCGTGTCGCACACGAGCGTGTGCCGCCATCGCGCGGGCGAGGGCCTGCGCTTCCCGGCCGACCTGTACCTTGAAGGCTCCGATCAGCATCGCGGCTGGTTCCAGTCGTCGCTGCTCACCTCCATCGGTGCCTACGGCGTACCGCCGTACCGCTCGGTCATGCACTGCGGCTTCACCGTGGACGAAGAGGGCCGCAAGATGTCGAAGTCGCTTGGCAACGGCATCGACCCGGTGGAGATGTGCGAGAAGTTCGGTGCCGACGTGCTGCGCCTGTGGGTATCCTCCTGCGACTACTCCCAGGACGTGTCCATTTCCGACGGCATCCTGAAGCAGGTGTCGGATGCCTACCGCCGCTTCCGCAACACCTTCCGCTTCCTTTTGGGCAACTTGGACGACTTCGGTTCCGATGACTATGTGGCATGGGACGAGCTTGAGCCCATCGATCAGTGGCAGATGGTGCGCACCCTGCAGCTTCTGGCCGACGTGGAGGCCTCCTACGAGGCGCTGAAGTTCAACGCCGTGTACCGCGCGCTCTACGACTACGTGAATGATCTGTCGGCCGTGTACATGGACGTGACCAAGGACCGCCTGTACGCCGAGGCGCTCGACTCGGTGCGCCGTCGTGCTGTGCAGACGGTGCTCATGAACATCCTGGAGGTGCTCGTGCGCGTCATGAGCCCCATCCTGTCGTTCACCACCGACGAGGTGTGGGACTGCTATCCGCCCGCGCTGCGCGAGGAGGAGGGCCGCCCCGTGTCGGTGCAGCTGGCCGGCTGGCCTGTGCCCGCCGACTTCACGCCCGCGGTGCCCGCTGACGCCGCGGCACCGACGGCTGCCTTCGAGGAGATGATGGCGGTGCGCGAGGTGGTTACCAAGGCCCTTGAGGATGCCCGTACCGAGAAGATCATCGGCAAGAGCCAGGAGGCTGCCGTGACGGTTACCGCGCCCGCTGCGGTGGTGGCCACGGCGAGCGCCTTCGACGCCGCGGTGTTCGAGGAGCTGTTCATTGTGGCATCGGTGACCTTCGAGGAAGGCGCTGACGACGAGATTGCGGCGACGGTGACGGTGGCCGAGGGCGAGAAGTGTCCGCGCTGCTGGAACATTCGCACGCTCGGTGGCAATCCGGCTCGTCCGGATGTGTGCGAGCGCTGCGCCGCCGCACTGGACGCCATCGGCTTTGCGGGCGAGTAGTTCATGGCATTGGAAGGCAAGTACGCGGAAGGGGAGGGGGCGCAGGCTGCGGCCGAGCTCCCCTCCCTGCGCGGGCGTAACGCGGCTATCTTCGTGCCGTTGGCTGTGGCGTGGTTCGCGCTGGATATGGCCACGAAGGCCTATTTCAACACATTTCCTGTAGGCACCGTGGCCGGCGGTCCCTTTCTGGGGCTGTTCCAGTTTCGTCTTGCGCACAACACGGGCGCTGCCTGGGGCATGTTCGGCGATTCCACCTTCGCCCTGGGCGTCATGTCGCTGCTCGTCTGCGCGGCGCTGGCGGCCTATCTGTTCCTTGTGGCCCGCCGTGCCTCGGTGCTCGAGGTGGTGGGCGTGGCGCTCGTGTTCGCCGGCGGCCTGGGAAATGCTGTGGATCGCTTCACCTTGGGCTATGTGGTGGACTTCATCGACACCACATTCATCAGCTTTCCTACGTTTAATGTGGCCGACATCGGTGTGACCTGCGGATTCGTTCTCTTCTTCGTAGGCATGCTGTATTCGATGCGTGCGCTCGATGCTGCTCGGGCGCAGTCTGCTGCCGACGAGGTAGCCCGAACGGGCGATACCCCGCACGACGAGATGCGCTAAGGTGGGTCCCATGTCACGTTCTCTCTGCCATATCGTTTCCGTCGATGACGCCGGCATGCGCTTGGATGCGTTGGCGGCGGCCCGGAGCCTGTACGCCTCGCGATCGGCCGCCGCGCGCGCCATCGAGGAAGGCCGCGTGTTCGTCAACGGTGCCACGGTGTCCAAAAAGCATGCTGTGGCCGCGGGCGACACCGTCGTCTACGAGGTGGACGACGAGCCCGAATCGGTTGTCGTGTACGGCGAGCCCATCGATCTGGATATCCGCTATGAGGACGACGATATGCTCGTGCTCTCGAAGCAGGTGGGCCTTGTCTGCCATCCTTCCGTCGACCATGCTCACGGCACGCTTGTGAATGCGCTCATCTGGCATTGCGGTGAGGACAACCTCTGCAACGTGCAGGGGGAGGAGGCCGACCGTCTCGGCATCGTGCACCGTCTCGATCGTGACACCTCGGGCCTTATGCTGGCCGCCAAGACCGACGCGGCCGGTCGCGAGCTTATGGCCCAGATCCAGGAGCGTGCAGTGGATCGCCACTACCTTGCCCTTGTTCACGGCATCGTGGCCCACGACACCGGCATGATCGATGCGCCCATTGCGCGCTCGGCCGACGAGCGCTGTCGCATGGCCGTGCGCGATGTGCCCTCGGCCCGCGAGGCCATCACCACCTTCCGCGTGCTGGAACGCTTCGAGGCGGGTCCCAAGGACGACGGCTACAGCCTCATCGAGTGCAAGCTGTTCACGGGGCGCACCCACCAGATCCGCGTGCATATGCAGTACACGCGTCATCCCATCGTGGGCGATCCGGTGTACAACGCCCATGGACCCCGCGATGCTCGGGCCCAGCTGGGGCTTGATCGCCAGTTCCTGCACTCCTACAGTATCGCCTTCGAGCACCCCGTGACCGGCGAGCCCATGGCCTTTGCCGACCAGCTGCCGCGCGATCTCGACGAGGCGCTGGAAGGCTTGCGCGAGCGCTCGGTCGGTGTGACCGATGCGGGTCGCGAGGTGTTCGCCCTCATGGAGGCCTCCCCGAAGCCTTCGGTGGAAGGAATTGTGCCCCATGAGTAAGAAGATCGCGCCCGTGCCGGGCAAAGTAGGCGTCATCATCGCGAACACGGGCACTCCGGCGGCCCCTACGCCTAAGGCCGTGAAGAAGTATTTGGCGCAGTTCCTCATGGATCCGCGCATCTGTCCCATGCCGCGCCCGGTATGGTGGATGCTGCTCCACACCGTTATCTTGCGCAAACGCTCTCGCGCATCGGCCGAGAAGTACCGTGCCATTTGGACGGAGGCCGGTTCTCCCATGGCCGTGGCCTACGAGGCTTTGGAGCGAGCACTTGCCGACTACTACGTCGAGCGCGAGTTGCCTGTGGAGGTTCGTGCCGCTATGAGCTACGGTATGCCGTCGCTCAAGCAGGCAGTTCGGGAGCTGAAGGAGGCGGGCTGCGAGCGGCTTGTGGTGCTGCCCATGTACCCGCAGTCGGCCCTCTCCACTACGGCCTCGGTGGCCGATGCCGTGGCCCGGGCTGTGCGACGCACCCGCTGGAAGGGCTCGGTCGATTTCATTGACGACTACAGCGAGAATCCGGTATACGTGCGCGCCATTGCCGCCTCCGTGCGCAATGCGGGCTTTTCCGAGGAACGAGGCGATCGGCTGCTGTTCTCGTATCACTCCATCCCGCTGAAGGACATTGAGGCGGGGGATACCTACGAGTTGCAGACGGGAGCTACGAGTTTGGCTGTCGCCGGCGAGCTGGGGCTCGACCGTCGGAGCTGGACCATCAGCTATCAGAGCCGTTTCGACAAAGGCCGTACGTGGCTGTCGCCATTCACGCGGCCCACGCTCGTGCGTCTGGCCCAGGCCGCCGAGCCGGGCAGCCGTCTGTTCGTGGTGTGCCCGAATTTCGCGGTGGACTGCCTGGAGACGCTCTATGATGTGCCGAACGAGCTTGAGCCCATCTACCGCGCGGCATTGGCCGGTGAGTTGGTGGATGCCGACGAAGAGCCCGGTGCTTTGGAAAATACTGGCAAGCGCGCGGCCCATTGCGACGCTCATTTGGAGGCGCATCGCGATGTGGCTCGCACTGTGCGCATGAAACGCGCGGCGGATGGCTTCATGCGCGGCGCCCATTGCCAGTCAGGGGCCGATGAGCCCTTCGTGTACGTGCCCTGCCTCAACAAGTCACGGGCTCATTTGAAGGTGCTCGCCTCAGTGCTTGGCCCCTATGTGGGCGACGACGTCTGAGACGACAAAGCCAATCAGAGGGAATAGGGAGATGCGGTCCGCGCGGTTGCCTGGCGCGCGAGATTTCTCCGTACCCCCTCTGCTTGAGAGGCGTTTCCATCGGGTGACCAGGCTTTCTGGGAAGTGAAATAGGCGTCGAATTCGGCTGTCTTTCCGAAGTTTCCGACGATCTCGCGAGCGACGCGCTTGGCGCGCTGGCTCAGATCGGGTCGGAACACGAATACCGATGCCATATCCAAAGGCGCGTTCACCAGGGGGCGCCGGCATACCTCGTCGGTGACGAGGTTCAGGGCGTACTCCGTCTGGATGATAAAGCACTGCTTCCGTGTGGAGACGTGGGCGAGCATGAGGTTGCGATCGTGCAAGATGGCGTCGGTGAGGATGCCGTGGTTGCGGAATACCGTTTCGTAGAGCCGCCCCTTGTAGGGACTCGTCTGGACGACGGTGCGCCCGCACAGGTCGCGTGCGAAATCCACCGAGGCCTTGCGGGCCAGCGGATCATCGTTGCTGAGAAGCACGGAGAGCGTGTCGTCGGCGAGCTTGATGGAGGGCAGGCCCACATGCTCGGGCGGCGCGATGGTGATAGCGCACTCCAGGGAACCGCTGAGCATCGCCTGCCAGAAGACATCGTGGTCCCCATCGACGATTTCCACACGCAGCTCGTCGTCTTCCTGGAAGCAGCTCAGAAGCTGCCGTTTCTGCTCATAGCCGACGAACATGCTGAGCAGGCCCACGCGCACAGGCTCCGGCTCGGAGTTTCCCAGGGAACGCAGACGATCGAGGCAGCCCTCCCAAGCGCGATCTTCTTCGCGCAAATGGTGCAGGAGCGCCCGTCCGGCGCGGGTAAGCTGGACGCCTTGCTTACCGCGGGCGAACAAGGCGACGCCGATGGATTCCTCAAGCCCTCGCATGCTGCGCGAAAGTCCCTGTCGAGACAAGTAGAGACTCTGGGCGGCGCGGGTGATGTTGCCGGCGGCGACCAACTCGTAGAAGTAGCGGCGCTGCTCGGCGGTAAGGCGAAACGTGGTCATGGTCTTCCTCCCTTAGGCCATGGCGGACGCGCGGATGCGGTGTGCCGACGCGTTTCGAAGGGGACACTATAGGGCTTGTGATTGCGCACGGCAAGTGCTCATGTGGGCCAGCAAGGGCTACGGTGCGCTACGCTCTCCTCTGGCAACTCTCTGATCTGGGGCGATGCAAAACCGCAACGATGTAGGCGACACATGGACAAGTCAACTGTTTCTTTTCGACACGGCAGGCGGTGCCTATAGTTTTCCCCACGACAGGCGTTGGGCCTGTCCTGCGAGAGAGGGAGAACCAATGGCAAACGTAACCCGTAGGGATGTTCTGAAGGGCTTTGCACTCGGATCGCTCGCGATGGCATCGGGCGGTCTGGCCGCCGGCTGCTCGCCGTCATCGGGGAAGGCCGATGCGGCGGCTGAGGGCGCGAGCCAGAAGACGTACCGCTTCGCCAAGCGGGCGACCGAGGTCGCCAATCGCACGCCCATAGAGACCGACGTGCTCGTGGTCGGTGGCGGCGGGGCGGGCATATGCGCGGCGCTTTCCGCAGCCGAGCAGGGCGCGAAGGTGGTCATCTGCGAGAAGACCTCCACATTCGGGGGTGCTACCACCTTGTCGAGCGGCAAAATTCCGGCAGTGGGTACTGCCCAGCAGCTTGAGAAGGAGGGCGGCGACAGCATCGGCGCTTGCGTCATGGATATCATGCGTCCGAGCAATTACAGCGTGCGACCCGATTTGGTCTACACCGTTGTCGAGCAGTCGCGTGATATCGTTGAGTGGACGGAGGGCCATGGCGCCGTCTGGACGGTGGACGACGCGCTCTACTACGGGCAGACAGCTTACCGCATGCACACCACCGAGGGTGCCGGCACCGGATTGACCGATGCGCTTATCGCCAGTATGGAGGGCAACGGTGCCATCGAGGCAATGCTGTCCTGCGAGATCATGGGTCTTATCCTGGACGACGAGAGTGAGGTGGTCGTGGGTGCTTGGGGCAAGAACGGCTCTGAGGAGATCGCTATCTTCGCCGGAAACACGGTGCTCGCCACGAGCGGTTTTGCCAACAATCCCGACATGCTGGAGGAGTATTGCCCCGAGGCCGTTCCTGCTGTGAAGGTCGTTGCCCCCGGTGCGACGGGCGAGGGCATTCTCTGGGCGGAGGAGCTCGGCGCCAGCCTGCAGAATATGGGTGCCTACCAAGGTCATGCCTTCCATGGTGTGGACAACGATAAGACCTTGGAGCAGGGTGTGGCGAACAACGGCGGCATTATCGTGAATCAGGATGGCAACCGCTTCATGAACGAGTACGGCGGCTACTCCGAGATGTCGCCCCATGTGCTCGCCCAGCCTGGCGGCATCGGGTACTTGTGCTTTACCGATATTCAGCGCGAGCAGAGCATGAAGTTCGCCGAATGGGAAGAGGAGGGCATCGTCCTGCAGGGCAAGGATGTCTCTGAGCTGGCTGCGGCTATTGGCGCCGATCCCGCGAAACTCGGGCGCACCGTGGCCGATTATCAGAAGGCCATTGGCGTCGGTATGGACAAGTTCAACCGCTCGCATCTGCCGGCAAGCTTCGAGCCGCCGTTCTACGCTGTGAAACTTACCGGCGAGATCCGTCACACCCAAGGCGGCATGGCCACCGATGTGGCGGGGCACGTGCTGCGTGCCGACGGCACCCTCATCGACGGACTGTACGCGGCCGGTGGCTGCACCGAGGGCTTTTCGTGTCGCGGTGGCGCGGCCTATATGAGCGGCAACGGTCTTATCCAGGCGCTCGTGTTCGGTAAGATCGCCGGCGCATCCGCGGCTACCGAGGCTCGCGGCGAGGCGCAGGTCGCCCAGTGGGAAAAGACCGACGCCGACGCGTACCTGTAGCACTACCCCCACCCTCCCCGTTGGATTGGCGCGGTCGTCCCTTCCCCGAGGCTGCGGCCGTGCTGTCCTTTTAGAAGCCCCCGTGCTGCGAAGCAATGTGCAGCGCGGGGGTTTGTGCATTCCCCATACCCTCAGCAATCGGGTCGGGGAATGCCGTTGCGGTAGTGCTACAATGCGCCTTACGCTTGAATCTACCAGGAGGTTTTCTCATGCTCTCAGAGCGCATGCTCACCACTGTCGTCCGTGCCATGACCGACAAGACGCTTACGCTGCACCCCGTGCCCGAGGGCGTTCTGCCCGATCCGGTGGAGGGGCGGCCCTATACGCTCTACGTGCATGTGCCCTTCTGCGAGCGTCTGTGCCCCTATTGCTCGTTCAACCGCTTCCCCTATCGCGAGCAGCGCGCCCGCGACTACTTCAAGGCGTTGCGCCAGGAGATGCGCATGCTGGCTGCCCAGGGCTACGACTTCGAGAGCGTGTACGTGGGCGGCGGCACGCCGACGGTGGATATCGACGAGCTGTGCGAGACCATCGATCTGGCCCGCGGCCTCTTTCATGTGAAGGAGGTCAACTCCGAGACGAACCCCAATCACCTCATCCCACAGTACCTGGACAAGCTGAAGGGTCGCATCCAGCGCCTTTCCGTGGGCGCGCAGTCCTTCGACGATGGGCTTCTGCGCCAAATGGACCGCTACGAGAAGTACGGGTGCGGTGCCGAGATCTTCGAGCGTATCGGCGAGGCGGCCCCGTACTTCGAGTCGCTGAACGTGGATATGATCTTCAACTTCCCGACGCAGACTGAGGATATCCTCATCTCCGACTGCGAGAAGATCGCTACGTGCGGATGCCATCAGACCACCTTCTCGCCCCTGTACCAGTCCCATGCCACTACGCGCAAGATGGAGGAAGTGCTCGGGCGCATGGATTACGACAAGGAGCGGCGTTTCTACCACATTCTCGACGATATCCTGGCTGGGGGAGAGCGCCCCTTCTTCGAGCGCCGCACTTTGTGGACGTTCAATCGACTCGATGAGAACTGCGAGCGCAAGCAGCATCTTGAGGTGGACGAGTACGCCGTGGCCTACGAGGAGTGCGTGGGCATCGGGAGCGGCTCCATCACGCATTTGGGCGACAACCTCTTCGTGAACACCTTCAACCTGGAGGAGTACGGCGAGATGGTGCATGCGGGCGTGACGCCGCTGCTCGGCAAGACCGATCTGCCCCGACGCGACCTTATGCGCTACAAGTTCCTGCTGCAGCTGTACAGCCTGCGCTTCGACAAGCACGAGTTCGAGCGCGACTTCGGCGTGTCGGTAGAGCGCGGGCTGCCCGTGGAGATGGCCTTCATGCGCGCCAACAAGGCATTTGCCACCGATAACGACGACGAGCTCACGCTAACTCGCGCCGGACGCTATCTGGTGGTGGTGCTGTACCGCCAGTACCTCGCCGGTTTGAACAACCTGCGCGAGCAGGCCCGAAGCAAGCTTACCGGCTTGGAGCACGACCTTCTGTTCGGCGACGGCACGGAGAAGTAGCGCATCGCCCGACATCCAAAACGCAAGGAAGGCTCCCCGCGGGGAGCCTTCCTTGTTGGTAAGTTATTTCTCTTCCGAAGAAACCCTATTCCGTTTCCAACCTTCGAAGAGCATTCCGGGCAACTTCGCTACGACTTGAAAGTCCATGAGCGACAGCAGCTTGCATAGCTCTTCCGGGCGAATGAAGATTGTCTCAGGCATGGAGCCGAGTAAGACGGTCTTGGCAAGGAGGTTCCCTTTCTTCTCGGACATCTTGCTTATGCTGGCAAGATCCGATCCGCCTCTGTTGTAGAAGCTCGCCTTTTCGACATCAAGCTGCAGTGGCAGGCAGATGGCCGAAAGGCAGGCTATGAGCAGACCGACGATTACCTCATTGACGCCGTTGATCCATGCGAGTCCCAGCGAGCCGACAAGACCCCAGACCGCGAAACAAAGACCCGCTGCCACAAGTACCATGAAGTTGATCTGCACCGTCTTGCTGCGAAGACCAATGCAGGCGCAGACTACGGACAACACTCCCATGCCGACGGAAAGCACGATGGCGATAGGCTCGGCGTAGCCCAAGGCGACCGGTGAAAGGCAGAGCCAGGCACCCAGGGCGATAATGGCCGCTTCTAGCAATGTTCTCATGGAATAAACCCCTCGGTTCCCTAATCGATGACATCCTCGAAATCGATGCCCATGTCCTCGAGGAAGGAGGGCACCATGGCGCGGGCACCGCCCGTCACGCCGCCAGACGGATGGGTGGCCATGCCGCAGATCCAGAGATTCTCGACCGGCGTGCGGTAACGTCCCATTTCAGTAATCGGGCGATTGGAGAACATCTGGTACATGTAGGAGGCGGGACCCGTTACGCCGCCGTGGACGTTGTTCGGGTTCCAGCGTTCCATATCCAGAGGCGTGTCGACGAATCGATCGATGACGATCTCATCCAGGTTGGTGATGTACTGAGAAAGATTGCGCATGGTAAGATCCGCATAGGATTCCTTGACTTCGTCCCAGCGGTCGGGGCCGCCGTCGGCGAAGTTCCAGGGACCGTAGGGTCCGACGTACAGGGTGTGCTTGCCCTGCGGTGCTCGCGAAGGATCAAGGAGAGACTGCGTGCAGACGAGGGGGCACACCTCCTGAGGCAGCCGGCCGTAGCGAATCGCATCGAACTCCGCGCGATAGGCATCCAGATTCGGGCAGGGCTCCACCATAAGGGCCCCGAGCAGCTCGTCGCCCGCAGACCACTTCGGAACTCCGTCGAGGGCGCAGTGAATCATCATGCCTACGTTGAACGGATCAGCGATGCGGTCGATCTTCTGCTGGACAGAAGGCTCGAGGGCCCCTTCAATCATCCTTCCCTCACCGAACATCAAGCGGGGATCAACGGATGAGAGGACGCGCTTGCGCGCTTTAATCTCCTCGCCGCTCTTAAGCACAACGCCGGTGGCGGCGCCTTGAGATACCGTGATCTTCTCTACGGGAGAGTTCAGCAGGATGGTTCCCCCGTTGTCTTCGACACAGCGGGCCAGAGCGTTGCTCAGTTCGCCAGAGCCCCCGACGGGCAGTGCGTAGGGAGCCATATGGGCCGCGGGAATGAGCATGTAGAGGTAGAAAGCGGTTCCCTTGTCTTCGGGATTGAAGAACATCTCGGTGCACATCTTGGTAATGTGCATGATCATCTTGGGATCCTCGAACCAGTCGCAGGCCACTTCGTAGGCGCTCTTGAACATCGACTCGATCACATTGCGTCCAATGGGGTTGGAGTCGAACTGGGCCATCATGGCGCCGAAGGCCGGCGGCTCGGAGAACGATCCAGCGTTGATAAAGGCCGAGGCGGGGCTGAGGGCCTCGAACAGTCCGCGGTAGGCGTCGGCATCGCGCTGTCCACAGGTTTTTGCAATAGAGGCGCAGGTCTTGTTGATGTCAACGTAGCTGCAAATGGCAGTTCCATCGGGGAAGGTGGTCGCGAACGAGAGCTCGGGGTAGATGTACTTCAACCCGTACTTCGATTTAAGCTCGAGCTCATCGTTTGCCAGGAGCGGGTTGCCCTGAATGACGCCGTGCATGGTCGCACCACGATCGTGCTTGAAACCGGGAAGCGTCAGCTCGTTGGTGACAATGTCGCCGCCAACCTCGTCAAGCGCCTCACAGACGCAGACGTCGACTCCGGCTTTTGCAAGGTAGCCTGCCGCGATAAGACCGTTGTGGCCTCCGCCGATGACAATTACATCGTGTTCTCTCATGTTTCCTCCTCTAGAGTAGAAGAACTACGGCTTCTTTAGGTTAGAGAGAGGAAGAAGTTGCAACAAGCCGAGAAAGTTCAGTCGATGACCAGGTAAAACACTGGTGTCCTGTGGCAGATAGTTATAATGGTATTGCTATTTTCCATCCATATAGCGCCGGAGGTTGCTGTAGAAGCGCATATACCACACATTGAGAACATCGATGAGATCGTTCTCGAAGGGGGAGTGCCAGAGGCGTACCAGATCCCCCAGGGCCTCGTCGATAGGGCCGAGGACGTTAACGGCTTGAGGGGAGGGCTGAAGAACAATCTGCCGCCGGTCCTCTGCGACCCTTTTCTCCCTGATAAGACCGCGCTGTTTGAGCTTGTTCTTGTAGAGGGTCACGTTGCTTCGCTGCATGTACAGCATGGCTGCAAGATTCGAGGGAGAAAGCTCGTCGCATTCGCAAAGGGTCTTGAGGATGCGGTATTCCGAAAGACTTAAAGGAGATGCGGCTTTGATTCGTTTCTCGCAGTGCCGGATGAAGCAGCGGAAGCCGATCATGTAATCGGTCAGCATCTGAGCCTTGCGGCCGGCCTCGGCAAATTGCTCAACCGATTTCCCCCTCATTAAGTCATTGGAGCATTTTATGCCGCGTGTGAGCAACTCGTATTCCTCGGTAGGTAGTTGACGCAGAAACGTATGGCTGAGAAACAAGTTGGCCTCGTGAACCTCGGCGCGTACTAAGGGTTCTGCAGTGGCTCTCAAATGGCAGAGAGCGTAGCGAGAGTCGTCGGGCTGAGTTTCTTTTGCCACATAGCCGGCATCCTCTAAGCGGGTGAGCGCTGGCAGAATCGTGTTGCGGCTCAGCATCACGTATTCATAAAGGGGGCGCATTCCGACGCCGCTCTCGCATTCCGAAAGAGCGCTGAGTAAGGTGAAATCATTGTAACTGAGCCCGAGACGTTCTTTGAAGCGATCTCCTAGAATGCTTATCATGGCAAGATAGAACGTGATCATCTGCTGAGAAAGCACGATAGACTCTTTGCGCAACACGGGGCACCTCCTTGCGGACGGGTAGGATGATACCTTATTTTCATGCTCGCGGAGTTTTCCGCTAATGTGATATGGTGTGCGCACATGGGGTGTGATCGAACACAGAGGGAACGGAAGTGCGGAGTTTGAAGGAGTCCATTGGCTTTTCCAGCGAACTTGCCTCGATTTACGCCGAGAGCATCCGCGTTATAGGCGAGATCTGCCGAAGTCGCTTCGGGCTTAGCTACAGCCAGTTTGTGGTTATGAAGATCCTCTCCTCGGCAGAGGAGGGCTTACGGGCTGGCGACCTAGCACGTGCGGCGGGGCTTAAGATCAGTTCGCTCTGGTTGCTGCTTCTCGAGCTTGAGGACAGGGGTCTTATCACAAAGGAGAACGAGAAGGATGACCGCAGGGTTATGCGCTGCTCTCTTTCCGCTGAGGGTGCAGGCGTTATCGCGAAATGCGATTCAGAGGTACTGGAAACTCTTGTGAAACGATATTGGATTGCCCTTCCCGATCGTGAGTTCTTTGAGTACGCGAGACCGACCATAGATGACAACCTCGCCAGGTTGAAGGGAGAGAATGCTGGCAATACCGGTGTGCCTCACTCCCAATCTGACGTGCTGACCGCTTCGTTTCTCGTTTTCATGCGGGTCCTTACCGAGCGATGGACTGAGGCGTGTCGCTTGCATCAGCTTACCCTCGCCGAGTCGAGGCTTCTCGTGCGGTTGGCCGACGGTGAGACTCGCCCGAGCGATGTAAGCGAGGACTTGTTTATGACGAAGAGCCTCGTTACACGACTGAAGACCCAGCTGAAAGAACGGGGTCTTCTTAACGAGAAGAAAAACCCAGATAACGGGCAAAGTGTGCTGCTTACCTTGACGTCATCGGGGGCGCATGCGGCGCAGGATGTTCTCGTCGAACTTGATCGGGTGACGAGGAGCGCCCTCGTTTTTGATCGCGGGGCGGCGATGGCTACGTTGAATGCTTGGCATACGAGGATTTACCTCAATATGAGAGCCGAGCGTTCCTTTCGGCGAAAATAATCTAGTCGAGTGAACTAATCTGGTGCTGTAAGAGGTCAAATAAGATCTTGAGCAGGTAAAACATCTGTGGGAAGCGAGCATATCCCTTCATTGCGTTCACAAAATACACCCTTTTATCATGGCTTCGTTGTCAGGACAAAAGGAAATGGAGGGACATATGACGACGATTTCGAGAAGGGGTTTTATCGGCGGCGCAGGCGTGGCACTTGCTGCTGGAATGATGGCGGGTGTGGTTGGTTGCGCGCCCAAGGGCAGTGAAGAGTCCAACGCCCTGAGTGAGACCGGCACCAATGTGACGCCAGATGAAGAGCGCGAGTGCGACATTTTGGTTATCGGCGCGGGGGCGTCGGGGCTGTCGGCCAGCCTCGAGGCCGCGCTATCGGGAGCCAAGGTTGTGTGCGTTGAGGGCACTGCCCAGGCGGGTGGAAACGCCTTCGGAATCGAGGGAGTGTTCGGCGTTGGCTCGAAGATGTGTCGCGAGGCAAACATCGATGTCAGCACTGGCGCCCTTGTGCGCAAGGAGATGGACATGAGCCAGTACCGCGGAAGCAGCTTGGCTCTTGTCGATATGATCCACGCTTCGGGTGAAAACATCGATTGGCTGGTCGACAATGGCGTTCTGTTCGATCGCGTTGACACATATGTGGGAGAACTTCCTGTGTTCCATTGGTTCGCCACCGGTAGCGGGGCTGAGAGCTTCATCGCTCCGCTGTACGATGCCTGTGTCAAAGCCGGTGTTGAATTCGTTTTCGAGACCCATGGAGACAGCCTGGTTGTCAACGAGGAGGGCCATGTTGTTGGCGCGATAGTGACAGGCGACACCTGCATTCAATACAATGCCAAAGCTGTCATTGTGGCAACCGGCGGATTTGCCGATAACAAGGAGCTTCTTGCTGAGATCGGCTTCGGGGAGGACACCCCCATCTTCGGTGCGCCCGGCCACGACGGTAGCGGCCACATCATGTGCGTCGACGCGGGCGCAGCGAGCAACCTGAAGAATGCCTCTCCGATGGGCGGTGTGTGGGTTGACGGCGTGAGCTTTGCCAAGGGGCTTTCGAGCGTATTCAACATCATTTGGGTTAACGAGAATGGGGAGCGTTTCGTCAACGAGGATCTTGGCACTGAGAACCCCATGGGTGGCGCCCATGCTTTGAAGGCGCAGGAGCGAGTGTACGGTATCTTCGACAATGCTCTCATGGAGGAGTATCTTGCCGCAGATGGCGAGGCGTTCGCGGCGCTTCTAGCCGGCGAGCAAACCGATCAGCACGAGGTGCTGGAGGAGGCTATTGCCAAGGGCATCGCCTTCAAGGCGTCGACGCTCGACGAGCTGGCAAGTCTCATCGAGGTTGACGGATCGACTTTCGCGGCTACGATGGATCGCTTCAACGAGTTGTGTCAGGCGGGCGACGATCGCGATTTCGGCAAGGCAGCCCCATTCCTGGCAGCCTATGGGGAGGGCCCTTATTACGCCATTCGCATCTCTGATGGCCTTGCCTGTATTCTGGGCTCGGTGGTGACTGATCGGAACTTCAATGCGCTCACGGAAGACAAGCGGGTCATCGAGGGCTTGTACGTCACCGGTCTGGAAGGGGCCATGCTTTGGGCCAATTTGTATACGATGAACATCTCGGGTTCCTGCTGCGCTAACAATGTGTACTCAGGGAGAAAGGCGGCTCAGCACGCACTGGAGCACTGCGTAAACGTCTAAAGATCTATTTATCGCCCTCCCAACAAGGAAGGCTCCCCGCGGGGAGCCTTCCTTGTTGGGAGGGTAGGGAAAGTGCAGGCGCTTAAGCCTGGCTCTTTGCCTCGATGTCGGCGCCGGCGGCGTTTTTACCGGCCAAGCGTCCGAAGGAGAGTGCGGTGCCGAGCGAGATGCCGGCCACGGTGACCGGGTACTCCACCAGGTAGCGACCGCCCTGGACGTTGCCGGTGGCATACAGGCCCTCGATGGGCTCGCCGGCATCGTTCAGCGGCTGCAGCTTCTTGTTCACCTCAAGGCCGCCCATGAGCACCAGCATGCCAGCGCTGCCGAAGGGGTATGCGAAAAACGGCGGCTCGGAAACGGGGAACAGGCGGCGGGGGTCCTTGCCGAAGTCGGCGTCGTGACCTGCGGCGCACAGCTCGTTGTAGCGCTCGACTGAGGCCTTGACGGCATCGACGGGCAGCCCGCATTTCTCGGCCAGCTCATCAAGGGTGTTCGCCACGACGAGTCCCTCGGCGCCTTCCACCATGTCCTGGGTGGTGTAGCCCAGACCGAAGCCGGCGAGCACCGTGCCGTACTGGTCGACCTCTTCAGCGGGAATGAAGTGGTTCACATAGCCGTGGCCGTCGGGCATCTTGTCGATCTCGGTAGGCCATTTGGCGTCGAAGATCTGCCAGGAGCGCAGATCCTCCGCACCGGTCATGGGGTTGGTGCCCGCAGGTACGCGCGAGAGCTGGTCGGCGATGTTCTGGCCGGGGATGTCCTCGTTCATGAAGCGCTCGCCGTTGATATTGAGCTGCAGATAACCGTCGACGCCGAGAGGGCCGCCCATATGATGGGTCATCGGCGCGTGGGGCCCGAGCTCCATGTGGGCGCCGGCCCAAAGACCCATGAGGTGGCCGTCACCGGTGTTGCCGACGTTGCCTGCGGCATCCATGGTGGTGTAGAAGCTCATGAACTCGTTGGCCCAGGGCACAAAGTAATCGCGCATATCCTGGTTGTTGCCCCAGTCGCCGGTGGCGAGCACGACGGATGTGGCATTGATCTGGGTGTAGGTGCCGTCGACATCATGTACGTAGGCGCCGGTCACGCGGCCGGAGTCATCGGTAATGAGCTGCTCGCCCCAGGTGCCGTAGATCATCTCGGCGCCCATGGACTCGGCAGCGGCCACGGCGGCCTCCAGCGTCCACTGCATGTTGGGGTTGGTGGTGATGGTGCCGTGGAAGTAGGGGTAGTACTCGGTCTTGTAGTCGTAGCCCTCAAGCGGCGGGAAGCACTTCGGGCGGATGTAGCAGGGCTTGTCGGTCTCCTGGTTGGCGGCCGTGCTCTTCAGCACCTCGAAGTCGGCGCCCTCGACAAACCAGTCGAAGTCCTCGCCGGAGTGGTCGTACCAGTAGCCGAGGAAGTCGGGGGTGGGGCGGTAGCACATGTCCTTCATGAGCTGGTTGACGATAACGTCCTTGCCGGCCCACTCGATACCGAGATCCTTCTGGATCTGAGAGCCGACGACGCCGAAGTCGCCGGCCATGGACACAGCGGCAAGCTCGGGGGCCTTCTCCACGGCGATAACCTTGGCGCCCTCCTCGGCCGCGGCCTTGGCGGCGGCGCAGCCCGACAGGCCCAGGCCGATCACGAGCACGTCGCAGTCCTTGGTCTCGGCAACCGTTTCGGGCACGGCCGGCGCGGTCATGAAGTTGGGCACGAACTCGCCGGGCGCGGTGGATGCGGCCGGGGCGGCCGTGTCGCCTGTGGCGGCGGTGGGGGTGGCGCCCTGCGGCTGGCTGCAACCGGCCAGGCCTGCGGCGCCGGCGGCCACGGCGGCCGAAGCGCCCAGGCCGAGGAATGCACGACGGCTGAGATTCTTTTTCATAGCGGTTCCCTCCCTTGGGTCTCCGTCCCGGCGCGGCCCATCCGCACCGGCGACGAGTGGCACTTTACGGAACAGCGCGTGAGAAATCTTCACCAGGAAACGGGTGAAATTTGCAGACTATCGGGACCTGCGGCTTCACCTGAATCGGGTGAAGGGGTTTGTTGTAAAGCATTTGAACAGGGGAAATGCGGTGGAATCGCAAGGTGTTGGCTCGTTGGCGCTCCGGGGGCCTCCTTGGGGCAGAAAGAGCGAAAAGTGCGCGTACATCCTGTGATGGTCGGGCGAAACCTCTATACTGGGTTGCGGGAGGAAACTTGTGATTCGATTCAGAGACACCATAGAGGGCCTTTCGGGCCGCGACGGGGTTCTGGCCGCCGGCTACGCACTGTACCTCGTGTTCAGCTTCGCGGCCTTCCATTCGGCCACGCTGCTCTCGCCTTCGGATGCCATCGGACATGGGGGCGGCATTCTGTTCTCATCGAGCGCCATGATCGGGCGTGTGATTGCGGCCTTGCTGGCGGCCGGTATCGTTGTCTTCGGAGCGCGGGCGCGTCGCCGCATGCGGCCTGCGGTGGCAAACGGATTGCTCGCGGCGGCGTGCGTGGCGGTCGCGCTCGTCGGCTTTCTCGTGCTGACCATGGTGTTTCAGTTCGCCGGAGCGGTAACGGCAGAGCTTGTCGCGCCCTGGCTCGCTTTGGCCGGGTTTTTGCTGGGCGCCGCCGATCTGGCGGCCACGCTTCTCTGGGCGCGCTTCTCGGCCACGCTCAGCTTGCGCGCCGTATACATATATGTAACGGTCTGCAACGGGGCGAGCCTCGTTCTCTACGGCGTGTTCGTGTTGGTGTCGCCCGCGGCCGTGCTGCCTCTGGCGGCCCTGCTCTTCGCCGTGTCGGCCTTCTGTGCCAAGCGGGTTCTCGATGCGCGGGTGACGCAGGAGGAGTTTGCGGCGGAGGGCGGCACGCTGCGCGCCTTGGTGCGCGAGCTGTGGCACCCGCTGCTCGGTACGGCTATCCTCTGCTTCATGGGCGGCCTCATGCTCCAGATATCGGGCCAGCAGGATATTCCGCTTGGGGCGTTCCAGCAGACATCGCTGTGGGCGAGCGCGGCGGCCATCGTCTGCCTGCTCGTGCCGGCCCTTGTCGTGCGCAAGCCGCTGAACCTCGGGCGTCTCTACTCGGTGGCACTTCCGCTCTCGGCTGCTGGATTCCTCCTCCTGCCGCTCATTTGGAATGCCGCCGGCGGCATTGTGAACGCGTTCGCCCAGGTAGGGGCTATGGTGGCTTCTATCATTCTTTGGTGCATGATGGCCGACGGCGCGCGTCGTGCGCGTGTTTCTCCTGTGTTCGTGTTCTCGCTGGCGCTGGCGGTGACCAATGCGGCCATGCTTGGGGGCACCGTGCTGGGCGCGGCGAACGCGGCGAATATCCGCCAGGGCGATGTGGCGCTGACCACGGTGGCCCTCGTCTCGGTGTACCTGCTGCTCATGGCGGCCCTCGTTCTTTTCCGCAATCGCGACGGGGCGGCCACAGGTGTAGGTGCGGGGGAGGGAGGCGTGCCCGGGGCAGCTGGCGCGGCGCCGGCTCTGTCGCCGACACCCGAGGAGGCGCTTGCGGCTCGCTGCGCGGCGCTGGCCGATCGCTACGGGTTCACGCCGCGGGAGCGCGATATCTTCCCGCTGCTCGCTCAAGGACACACAATGCCCGCCATTTCCGAGCGTCTGTTCGTCTCGGAGAACACGGTGAAGTCCCATGCCAAGCGCATCTACCAGAAGCTCGATATCCATTCCCGCGCCGAGCTTATCGACCTGGTGAACCAAGCGGGGGACGAGGGCTCCTCGCAGGAGCGCTGAGGCCGCTCGTGCCTGGTGCTTCTCTAGCGCAGCGGCATCGTGTAAGCCACCAGCGGATCACAACAGTAGGTGAGCAGCTCGAAGTCGGCGGCGCAAAGCCGGTCGATGGTGTCGGCGCAGCGGCGGCTCTCTGTTGGAGCGCGGCGGTGCCCGTTGCCGTAGGAGCGGCCTCGCTCGTGCTGGGAAGACTCTGGCGCGAACGGGCTATGGAGCGCGAGGCGATGAGGATGAAGCTGCTCGTCTCGCAGCGGGAAGCGGGGAGCGCGGAGGACAACGGGCCGAACTTCAATCCGCCTGTGATCGATGCATTGCAGTTTGGCGACGCAGAGAAGTGCGAGGCCAGAGGCGAAGATTGCGATCTGGCTGCACGATGTGCCCAGGCGGCACGGGATTTCGATCTCACCCGTCGTGAGGGGGACGTGCTTGTGCTGCTCGCAGCGGGACGCACGGCTGCCGAGGTGGCCTGCGAGCTCGTCGTCTCGTCCAACACGGTGAAGACTCATGTTCGAAATCTGTACCGCAAGCTTGGCATCAACCGTCGGGGTGACTTGGCCGAACGGCTTGGGCTGTAGGAGGCGTCGATGGGTGCCCTTCGCCGCTGTCGGCACCGTTGGCATCAAAATGAAAAATTTCCTCTTGCAAAGCTCGAACGGTAAGGGTATTATAAGCAAGCTGTTTGGGCGCGAGCCCGAAAGCACCAACGGGTTGTGGCGCAGTTTGGTAGCGCACTTGACTGGGGGTCAAGGGGCCGCAGGTTCAAATCCTGTCAACCCGACCAGAATTAAGAGAGCCGGACGTGGTGTCCGGCTCTTTTTATGTCTGGTGCTTGGCTCCAGGTTCCGCCGCCTATGGCGGGGTATGGCTCAAAAAGTGTGCTCCTGAAGTTTACTCACTGCCCGTATTGCGTGGGCATGTGGAACTCGTTCCAG
>JBCLSG010000005.1:283181-292446 GCA_041225375.1 Eggerthellaceae bacterium 24-137 | reverse complement strand
AGGTGCGTCAATATCTACACGAGCACACTTTTTGAGCCAGCGAAAAGTTGGGGGGAGACAACTTGGGCCGGCGTTTTGTCGGGAGCGACCTCGCGATTGCTTGCCAAGAAAAGCACACTTTTTGAGCTATAACCCAGCTATGGCCATCAGCGATTTCTCAACGAACCCATCCCCGCAGTTGAGGGCAAGAAACCCACGCCGACAAAGAGGCCGCGCCCCTGCCGTTGCGCGAGGCCGCTCCCCTACTTCAGCGAGAATCGATCGCCATACATCGTCCACGTCAGGGGTCGGGCGAAAGCATAGTTGCCCTTCGCGATCAGGTCACGCTGGACGCGAATGCGCGACAGGTCGGAGTGAGCCTCCTCCTTGAGCATCACACGCTCGCGAACCTTGAGGAATGCTTTCAGATACGCCGCCTCGCTCCCGCCTCGCGCGGGGGTCTTCGCCTTCCTCTTTGCCGCCGCGCGCATACCGTCGAAACTGTCGGCATCGCGGCCGGGTCCGTGCACGACAAGCGCATCGTAGTAGACGAACTGGCCGAGAGGGCTCAGACCGTCCTCGTTGGCCGCGCGAACGGCTGGATGCAGATACTGCTCTTCCAGCACTTCGTCTTGGGCTCGTATCATCTCCTTATCACGGCAGGCCCGCCTCCACGCCTTCTCGAACGGCGCGCCGAGACCGCGATGGGAGTCGGTACCGTTCACAGCCTCAAGGGCGGAAAGATAGCGAGCGAGCGGATTCGACTTCGGTTTGAGCTTCACATAGCGGCGCACGACATCGAGCAGATCCCCCGTTGCGGAGGTGAACCCGATAATGCCGCAGGTGTAGCCGCGTCCATCGCCGATGTCCTCGATATAGCCGTAGGTGCTCTTGTAGTCCACCGTGGAGTTCTCGGCACTCGATACGAGGGAGAACGCCGTCGCGCGGCGCTTGCCCTTGAGGATGGAGCCGGTCGCGTTGCGCACGGAAACCTTGCAGGTGAGCGTGCGAGCACCAACGCGGGCGCGAATCGTGCACGTACCGGTTCGGCGCGCTCGCACCACGCCCGCAGACGACACGGTAGCGACCCGTTTGTCGGAGGAGGTCCAGCGCACGCGCTTCTTGCCCGCATGCAGCACCTTCAGCTTCGCCGTCTTTCCCCGTGCCATGACCTTCTTCTTCTTCGCGGAAAGGGACGGAGCGGCCTTGGCCGTGGCAGCATGGGCCACAAGAGGATCGCTCATCGCAGAAAGAGCCGCCGCGGGCACAAGGCCGCAGCCGAGGACAAACGACAGGGCGATGCGCGCCATTTTCATGGAAGACCTCCTTTGCAAGCGAACCCATCGCATGCTAGAGGCCGACACGTCGGGCGACAAGAAGGCGAACCGCATTCCACGACACGCACTCATGACAAAATCGGTCAGCGAAGCACCTGGTCGTCCATCACGCGGTACACCTCGAGCTCCCACTGGCGGCGGTGGGACTTGGCCACCGTGTCCAGGATGAGGCCCGCCGTGAGCGAGAGCGCGGCGGTGAGCTCGAAGGCCACGGCCAGCACGGCCGAGGGCAGCTTCGACACGTAGCCGGATTGCAGGTACTCCCCCACCACCGGCACGCCGGCCGCCAGGCCGCAGAGCGCCAGCAGAAGCGCGAGCCATCCGAAAAACGCCATGGGACGGTAGTCGCGGAACAGGCTGGCGATGGCGCGCAGCACGAGCAGCCCGTCGCCGAAGGTGGACAGCTTCGACTCGCTGCCCTCGGGGCGGTCGCGGTAGTCGATGGGCACGTCGGCCACCCGCCAGCGGCGGTCCACCGCCCAGATGGACATCTCGGTCTCGATCTGGAAGCCCTCGCTCATGACCGGCATGGTCTTCACGAAGGCGCGGGAGAAGGCGCGGTAGCCGGTCATGACGTCCTCGAAGGAGAAGCCGTAGAGAAGACGGATGAGCCGGCGCACGAGGTTGTTGCCGAAGCCGTGGAAGGGCCGGTCGTTCTCGTCGCCGTAGGAGCCGTTGGAGAGCCGGTCGCCCACGGTCATGTCGGCCTCGTCGGCGGCGATGGGGGCCACCAGGTCGCCGGCCGCCTCGGCCGGGTAGGTGTCGTCGCCGTCCACCATGAGGTAGATGTCGGCCTCGATATCGCGGAACATGGAGCGGGTGACGTTCCCCTTGCCCTGGCGCGACTCGCGGCGCACCACGGCGCCGGCGGCAGCGGCCAGCTCGGCGGTGCCGTCCGTGGAGTTGTTGTCGTAGACGTAGACGGCCGCCTCGGGCAGGGCGGCGCGGAAGTCGGACACCACCTTGGCGATGGTGACGGCCTCGTTGTAGCAGGGGATGAGCACGGCCACGCCGCGTCCGCGGCGGGCAGCGGCGATCGAGGCGGCAGTGGCCTCGGGGTTCGACGTCGTGGCAATGGCGGTCATGGAAACGATCTCCTGGGTCATCTCTGATCGGAACTATCATCCTACCGTAAAAATGCCGTCCAGGCCACAGGTTTCAAGGTAAAACGCTGCCCAGTCGTAAACTGTAGGGCAAATACGCTATGATGGAGCGTATGAAGCTATCTGAATCTCCACAAGCCGGCTCCGCACCGGACGCCGTCTCTCTCGCCGAATCGGTCGAGCAGTCTTCCGTCTCTCTGGCCCCGCCGCAAACCGGTGGCAGCGACCCTCTCGCGACCACGGAAGCATCTCTGGCCGCGGCCACCGAGGAGGGCGATCCCGTCGTTCTCGTCGTGCATGCGTCGGTCGGCAGCGGACATCGCAGCGCCGCCTACGCCATCGCCGAGGCCATCGAGGAGGCCGGTGACGCCGCCCGCGCGGCCGGCGACGACAACTCGCTCCAGGCCCGCGCCCGAGTCGAGGTGCTCGATATCCTTGATTTCGGCCGCATCGTCTTCGATGGAGACGCCACCGCCTCCATGTTCACCGGCTGGACGCGCCCCTTCTACGACCTTACCTGGCGCTACACCCTCACCGGCCGCCTTCTGTGGGGCGGGGGCACCATTTGGGCTCACATCATGTACCCCAAGTTCGTGGAATTCGTGCGCCGCGTCCGACCGGCGGCCATCGTGTGCACCCATATCACCGCCGCCAATGTTGCCGTCAGTGCGCGCATGCTCACGGGACTTCCCTTCCCCATTCTGTGCGTGCCCACCGACTACGAGGCGGAAGGACTGTGGCCCCACCTGCACACCGATCTGTTCTGCGTGGCAAACGAGGCCATGGCCGAGACGTTGCGACCGCGACGCGTGCCCGAGGATCGCATCCTCATCACCGGCATCCCCGCAAGCCCCGCATTCTCCCGCGATTACGACAAAGACTCCGCCCGGCAAAGCTTCGGGCTGCCCGAGGACAAGATCGTCGTACTTGCTCTGGCCGGTGCGAAACTGCCACGCCCCTACGTGCATTTCCGCGAGGCCCTAGACGAACTTCTACCCTTTATGCATACGCTGCCCAACATGCACCTGGTCATCGTAGCCGGCGCCGACGAGGAATACGAGCGCCGGGTGCGACGGGAGGTGTCCGACTTCGGCCTGGACAACGTGACCGTCCTTGGGTACGTGAACGCCATGGCCGAGCTCATGGAGGCCGCCGACGTGGTCATCTGCAAGCCCGGAGGCCTCACGGTGACCGAATGCCTGTGCGCGCGGGCGCCCATGATCCTGTTGGGCCGCGCCTACGGCCAGGAGAAGGCGAACGTGCGCATGCTCACCGGCGCCGGCGCCGCCATGGCTGCCACCACCCCCCGCGAGCTTCTGGACACGCTGCGCCACATCAGCGAGCACCCCGCCTCGGCCGATGCGATGCTCATCAACGCGTCACTTTTGCGCCGTCCCCGCGCTGCCGAGGATATCGCACGGGCGACGTTCGCCCTCATCGCCAAGGAGCCGGTGCGTGATGCGAAGCTGCGGGCGCGGCACTTCCTGCACTTCTACTGGGGCCGCAAACCCGCTCATACCCGTTAACCACGCATGCGCTTTACCGGGTAGGCTGCCCCGCTCCAACCGAAGTGAGACAGCCTACCCGGTAAAGCGTCCCACCCAAACGTCCGCGCGGACGAGCCGCGCCGCCGATAGAAATACTGAAAGGATTTTCCATGACCACATTTGCCGACCTCGGCCTGTCCGATTCCGCTCTGGCCGCCGTCGATGCACTCGGCTACACCGAGCCCACACCCGTGCAGGCGCAGTCTATCCCCCTGGCTTTGGAAGGCCGCGACATGATCGCAGCCGCCAAGACCGGTACCGGCAAGACCGCCGCCTTCTCGCTGCCCTCGCTCGACCGCATCGAGCGCACCGACCGCAAGAAGACGCCCGCAATGCTCGTTATCACCCCTACCCGCGAGCTGGCCATGCAAATCCAGGATGTTTGCGGAACCATCGCGAAGAACCGCGGGCTGCGCGTGGCCAACGTGGTGGGCGGCGTGAAGATAGAGCCCCAGATGGCGCGGCTCGAGCGCGGCGTGGACGTGCTCATCGCCACCCCGGGACGCCTCATAGACCTCATGAACCAGAAGGCGGTCGACCTCTCGCACGTGGAGGTGCTCGTGCTGGACGAGGCCGACCGCATGCTGGACATGGGCTTTCTGCCGAGCGTGCGTCGCATTGTGGAAGCCACGCCGACAACCCGCCAGACGCTACTGTTCTCGGCAACCATTGACAAGGGCGTCCTCGACCAGGTGGATACCATGCTCTCCGATCCGGCCATCGTGCAGATCGCCGCGAAGGGCGAGACGGCCGACACCGTGGAGCAGTACATCGCGCGCGTTCCCCATACGCTGAAGCCCGATCTTCTGGCTGCCCTGCTGAAGGAGCGCGGACACCGTCGCGTCATCGTGTTCGCCCGTACGCGGCACCGCGCAGATTCGGCCTGTCGCAAGCTGAAGCGCGCCGGCTACCATGCCGAGGCCATCCATTCGGACCGCTCGCAGAACCAGCGCAAGCGCGCCCTGGACAACTTCGCCGCCGGCACCACTGACATCCTGGTAGCCACCGACGTGCTCGCCCGCGGCATCGATGTGGACGAAGTGTCCTACGTGGTGAACTACGACGTGCCCACCCAGGCCGAGGACTACGTGCACCGCATCGGGCGCACGGGCCGCGCCGGCGCCGAGGGATTCGCCGTCACCTTCGTCTCGCCCGAGAACAAGGACGAGCTGGCCGCCATCGAGAAGCTCATCAAGCGGCCCATTCCCGAGATGGACGTGGCCGGCTTCAACCTGGAAGAGGCCGCTGAGGCGGCCGCGGCTCGAGCCACGCGCGCCAACGCGAAACACGACCCGGAGCTTGCAGCCGCCGCCCGCGAGAACGCCAAGAAGGAGAAGCGCCGGGCCAAGGAGAAGGAGCGCGCCGAGCAAGCCGCCGCCGAGGGCCGTCAGCGAGGCACGCGCAAGAAGCAGGCTTCCAAGAGCAACGGCGCGAAGGCAAATCGACGAGCGGGAGCGGCCAAAGCGAGCGGCGCAAAGGCAGCCGGCCGCAGCAGGAAGGGAGCTTCGAATCCCGGCCCCTCCAAAAGTCCTGCTCAGCGGAAGGGCGGATCCGATTTGCGTCCCGGCCGTGCACATCGAGCAGCTATGGCCGCCAAACGCAGTGCCGGGCGCCGCGACTAGCGAACGGCTATCGGAAGACGCCAGCATACGCAGAAGGGGCGGCGCGAGCCGTCCCTTCTTTTTTTGACCACCTCGCACCCGCCTCGCCCCCGTCCCTCACCTGCCCAATTCCCTCCACTTACCCCAACTTCGCGATTCTTTTCCCCGCCTTCGGGTATCGTAGAACCGTTGAACGGGGAAGGGAATACTGAATGAGAATCGCTGTTGCATGCGATGGTCTGAACGTGGCGGCCCATGCGGCCGGATGCGCGAGCTTTACCTGCTATTCGGTAGACCATGGAATCATTTCCGGATGTTGCAACGTGCCCAATATGGGCATCACCATTTTCGAGAGCGTCGAAACCCTCAAGCAAATGGACACCGATGTGCTCATTGCCGGATCATTCGATGACGAGCTCATGGACGCATTAGCCGCAACCGGTATCGAGCCGGTGGCTTTGGGACTGCCCTCTCCCAAGGAAGTGGCCGAAGCCTACCTGCACGCCACCCTCATGGGCGAGGTGGGTCTCGCGGCAGCCTGTGCCTCCACCGAACCTCTCGACGAGCTCGACGACGCCTTCGCGCGCATCGAGTACAAACTGGTCACCCAGAAGAGCGCCTAAAGGCCGTCCGCCACGCTTGAGGTGGCATGTTCCGACCGAAACGAAAAAGGACCCCGAGGGGTCCTTTTCTTATACGCTCTTTGAGGCAGTGCGCTTAGGCGACGGCCTTCTTGGCGATCTCGGCCAGGGCGGCAAACGCGGTGGCGTCGTTCACGGCCATGTCGGCGAGCACCTTGCGGTCCAACTCCACGCCGGCCTTCTTCAGACCGTTCATGAACACCGAGTAGGACAGGCCGTTGATGCGGGCCGCGGCGTTGATGCGGGTGATCCACAGACGACGGATCTCACGCTTCTTGTTGCGGCGGTCGCGGTACATGTACTGCAGCGAGTGCTGCACCTGTTCCTTCGCGGCACGGTAGGAACGGGATTTCGCGCCATAGTAGCCCTTCGCGCGATTGAGGACGGTACGACGCTTCTTGCGGGCATGAACGGAACGCTTTACACGAGGCATATCTTAATCACTCCTAAGAATACAGAGAAACGAGCGGAACTAGCGGAGGCCGAGCTGGCGCTTGACGACCTTGGCGTCGGCCGGGGAGACCTCGGTCTCGTGGCGGAAGTTGCGCTTGCGCTTCTGGCTCTTCTTGGTGAGGATGTGGCTCTTGTAGGCCTTGGCACGCATGAGCTTGCCGGAACCGGTCACACGGACGCGCTTGGCGGTGCCGCGGTGGGTCTTCATCTTGGGCATTAGTTGTCCTTTCCTTCGTCGGTCTGAGCTTCCTTTTTCTTCTTAGCCGTTGCAGGCAGAGGAGCGATGAGCATGTGCATGTTGCGGCCCTCCATCTTCGGCTGGTTCTCGATGACCGCTACGTCCTTCAGGTCGTCGGCCAGCCGCTCCAGAATGGAGAGACCCTGCTCGGGATGAGCCATCTCGCGACCGCGGAACATGATGGTGATCTTCACCTTGTTGCCGGCGTCGAGGAAGCGCAGCACGTGCTTCTTCTTGGTGGTGTAGTCCCCCACGTCGATCTTCGGGCGGAACTTCATCTCCTTGACTTCGATCTTGTTCTGGTTCTTGCGCGCCTGCTTGGCCTTGATGGCCTGGTCGTACTTGAACTTCCCGTAATCCATGATGCGGCATACGGGCGGATCGGCATTCGGAGCGATCTCCACCAGGTCGAGATCCATGTCGTCGGCGATTCGCTGGGCCTGGGCGGTGGGGTACACGCCCATCTGGTTCCCGTCGAAGTCGATCAGACGGCACTCGCGCGTGGTGATCTCGTCGTTGAGCCGCGGCTCTTGAGCAGCTATCGCGCTCACCTCCTTCTCGTGTTCTCACACATAAAAACCCGCCGGGCCTCATCGGGCGCGGCGGGTTCGCATCGCAAGAATAGCAATCTGCGGAAGACCCATCAGCAGCCGAGAAGGCGCCGAACCAGGTGGAGGGAAAACCCTCGCTTGATTAACAGCTTGCCTAGTATAGCGTCAGTGGGTCTTCTGCGCAAGGGATAATTTCAGGAGCGGCTACTTCACCCTCACTTTCACCTTCACGGTGACGGTTTTGGCGTTGTAGGCGCTGGTGCCCTTGGCCGTCACCTTTATCTTCACCGTGTAGGTGCCCTTCTTCAGCCCCTTCTTCACGGTGATCTTGCCGCTCTTGGAAATGGTGATCTTCTTGTTGCCCGAAGCCTTCTTGAAGGTGACCGCGCCCTTGGCCTTGGTGATCTTGAACACCTTGGCCTTGGAAAGGGCCTGGGATTTCTTCTTCACCTTCTTGGCCTGCACAGTGAAGGTCTTGGCACGAACCTTCACCTTGATGGGGTTGGCCTTCTTCTTGACCGGCGCGGGAGTCGGCTGCGGTGCGGGCTTGGGGGCGGCTGGCTGCGGTGCGGGCTGCACGGGTGCCGGCGGGGTGGATGAGCCGTAGATGGTGAAGGTGACGCGGGCGGTACCGGTGTAGTTGCCCTTGCCGTTCACCAGCACAGTGGCAGTGCCGGCCTTCACGTTGTTCTGGTACGCCACCATATAGTCGGTGCCGGCCTCAAGCTGGCCGAATTCATCCAGCCACACATCGGGCACCGGGGTGATAGGTTTGCCCGTATAATCGGCATCGTACACGCCGTAGATGGAGGCGCCGGCCAGAGAGGCGGGGGCAATGGCGAAGGTCACTTCCTTGGTGCCGGTGTAGTTGCCCTTGCCGGTGATGACCGCCGTGGCGGTGCCGGCGTTCACGTTGTTTTGATAGCTCACCTTGTAGTCGGCGGCCTCCAGGACCTCGCCGGCCACCGTGACCGATGCCACGGCCGGCTTCTGGGCGCGACCAGTGTACGTGAGCTTGGCAGAAGCCAACGTCGCCTTGGCCGACGCGATGTCGCGCTTCTGAATCTCGAAGTACCAGGTCTGCTCGCCGGAATAGCGCTCATCCACCGGGGTAATGACCACCGTGCCAGCACCGGCACTGGTGTTGTTGCTGTAGCGAGCCTGGTAATCGGCGCCCAGGACAAGCTCGTTCTCGCCGATGGTCACGGTGAGGGCGGGCTCGCAGCCGCCCTTGGTGTAGACGGCCGGCCCCTCGCAGGTGATGCAGGCTAAGGAGAGGGGCTTGGCGGAGGTTGACGGAATGCCCCGCTCATCGGCGAAGGCGGCAGCGGCGGAATCCTCGTCACACACAATGGACAGCTTATCGCTCTCGACAAAGGCGTCGGTGGCGATGGTCTCTACCTGGGCGGGTATAAGCACCGTCTGCAGCTTCGGGCAAGCGGCGAAGCTCTCGGCCCCGAGCGTGGTGACCGTTTCGGGTAGCACCACCGATACCAGATCCTCGTTGCTCTTGAAGGCCGCCGGGGCAATGGCCGTCACCGTACGGGACACCGGAGCACTGGCCGCGCGAGCCGCAGAAGCGGATTCAGCAGACGCATCTTCGATGGTGCGGGGCACCACCAAGCTGGCCACCCGCGTTTTCACGCCGGTAATGGTGACGGTGCCATCATCATTCACCGCGTAGGTGAATTCCACAGCCCCTTGGTTGGCGGTGTTGGGAGTGCTGACCGTGGTCGTTTCCGGGTCTATGTAGCGGGCGTTGCCCGACAGCTTCCAGTACTGGGCCCAGGTGGCCGGGGCGATCCCGTAGGAGGG
>JBCLSG010000005.1:0-283081 GCA_041225375.1 Eggerthellaceae bacterium 24-137 | reverse complement strand
GCGAGCTGGGCGCAGCCCCGGAAGGCCGACTCGCCGATCTCGCGCAGGCCCGCCGGCAGCGAGACCGAGCGCATCCAGGTGGCGTCCTCGAAGGCCGAGGGCCCGATCGCCGTGACGGGCTTGCCGTCGTGCTGGGCCGGGATGGCCAGGTCGGCCGGGAAGCCGTCGGCGCAGCCGGTGACCGTGAGGCCCGACCCGTTATCCTCATAGGTCAGCGCCACGTCGCCTTGGGGCGCGTCGGGCTCCGTCACCGTGGTCGTCTCCGGGTCTATGTAGCGGGCGTTGCCCGACAGCTTCCAGTACTGGGCCCAGGTGGCCGGGGCGATCCCGTAGGAGGGCGCGGGGTCCTCCACCCACTCGTCCGACTCGCCGTCCCAGTGGCCGCCGCCGTCGCCCTCCCAGAACCTGAACGCCCCCTCCCCGATCCCGGAGAGCGCGGCGGGCAGGGCCACGGGCGCCGCGGGGGCGCAGCCCTCGAAGGCGTAGTCGCCCACCGACTCGACGGACGCCGGCAGAGCGATCTCGGCGAGGGAGCGGCAGCCATGGAGGGCGTAGTCGCCCACCGACCCCAGCGTGGAGGGAAGGTCGATGGAGGACAGGGCGCCGCAGTACTCGAAGGCGTCCCTCTCGAGGCTCTCCACGCCCTCCGCAACGGCGGCCGACTCCAGCGCCGAGCATCCCGAGAACGCATCGGAGCCGACGGCCCCGAAGGAGCCCGGGATCTCGACGGAGGCCAGGGCGGCGCAGCCCTGGAAGACACCCGCCGAGAAGTCCTCGCGCCACTCGTCGCCGTACTCGTCCACGCGGTCGCGGCCGCCGGCGGTGACGCCCTCGGGCAGGGACACGCGGGCGAGCGCCGTGCAGCCGGCGAAGGCGTAGGAGCCCAGGTCGGCCCCTGCGGGCACGTCCACCGCGGCGAGCTGGGCGCAGCCCCGGAAGGCCGACTCGCCGATCTCGCGCAGGCCCGCCGGCAGCGAGACCGAGCGCATCCACATGGCGTCCTCGAAGGCCGAGGGGCCGATGGCGGTGACGGGGCGGCCGTCCACCTCGGAGGGGATGACCAGATCGGGGTTGGGATTTTCGGGCACGTCGTAGACGAAGTCGTTGCCAGCCCGGGATTCCATGGCCAGGGTCACGGCCTGGGGGCTCTTCACCAGCGACCGTTTCACGCTTGAGGCGGCATCGCCCTCTACCAGGGTGCGCCCTTCCCCATCCACCAGCTTGTAGCCGACAATGGCGGCGCCGTCGCCATCGGCGGCACAGGTCAGCTCCAGCTTCTCCGCCTCGCGAACGATACCATCGTCAACAACCGGAGCACCAGCAGCCTCGTCTGCTCTACCAGGAGAAAGCGGCTGCTCGGCGGCGGCAGTATCGCCCACAGCTTCGGCGGCTCCTTCTGCGAAGGCCGCCGTGGGAACCATACCGAGGACCAGTGCCCCCGCACAAACCCAAGACACCACTGCCCTGCCGCTGATACGTGCAAACCTCGCCATGGAAGATCCCTCTTCTCATTCCATCAAACACCAAAAGGGCCAATGACGACCCATTTACTCATGTTCGATTGTAGGCGAACTACCTGGCAAGGTAAAGGGGCGGCCTTGCGGCCGCCCCCAGCGTAGGAAGAACACAGGCCCGGCAGCACCGGGCACAGCACTTACGAGTTCACGTAAATAAAGATGGTGCGCACGGTGTCGGCCAAATTGCCGGAGGCGTTGGCCATGGAGTAGTCGTAGGACAGCACCGCCGACCAGGTATGGGGCGTGCCGTCCACCTCGGAGGAGCCGGAGAAGGAGCAGTACTCCTTGGTAATGGTCTTGCCGTCGGTATCGTAAGTGGTGTAGGAAGAGGAATCCTCGGGAAGCGCCACTTCATCGGCGCCCACCGTCACGCCAGCCTCGGCAAGGGTCTTCTCGATCACATGCTCGGTGCGCACGGCGTCGGCGAAGCTGAGGGCACCGTAGCCGAGCGAGGCCGTGGAGGTGGAGTAGCCCGCCTGAATGACGCGGCCCTTCTTGTTCAGGCCGAGGAAGACCGTCGGCGTACCCGTGCGGCTATCGGCCGGCTCGGCCGTAAGCGCCACGCGCACCTCGCTCTTGATGGGATTGCCCTCCTCGTTCACCGCGCGCGGGTCGCCCGTCACCTGGGCGCCATGCTGCAGGCGCTCCACCGCCTCGTCCTGCGTGAGGCCCAGAAGGCTCACCAGGTCAGGCACCGTGGTCGTCTTCACGGCCTCGTTGGCCGCATCGGTGGTGTCGTCGGCGCCGATGGCATCCACCTGCTGCTCGGCGCTCTGGGCCTGCTGCACCGCGGTGGAATCGGAGGTCTTCAGCATCTGGAAACCGAAGTAGAACATGGCCGCTAGCAGCAGGATGAGCAGCACGATGACCACGATGAGGATGCGGCGCATACGACGCGACTTGCGCATGTACTCGGGAACATGGGACGCTCCGTCCTTCCCATCGGGCACGCTGGCATGGCGCCCGTGGCGCGGGCCGGCGCCCTTCGCCTTCGGGTTCGGCTTGGTCACCGCCGATTCCGAGATGACGGCAAGCGGCTTGGCGTCGGGGATGGGGGCATCCTGCTCGCGCACGGGACGACCCGCATAAAAATCGTCGAACGCGTCCTCATCGCCGAAGGACTCGCCCGCGGACAGCCCCTCGTCATCCACCGCCACGCCGTCGGCCAGATCAATCTCCTCGACAACGCCCTCAGGACCTGCGGAAATCTCCGCACCGTCCACCGAGCTGCCCTCGCCCACCGTCGGCATGGCGGCAGTAAAACCGTCGGAGGCGATGGGGTGAAAGGCCTTGGTGAGACCCATGGCGTTGCCGTCGGGAGCGCTGTCGGTTCGATCGCGGTTTCCAAAGATGCGTTTCTTCGCCATAATGTCGTTCCTTCTTGTTCGTTGATACTGCGTTTGGAGGCGATGGCGCCTAGCGGGCGAAAAGGTACCAGGCCGCGAAGGCGATGATGCCGAGAAGCGCCACTACGATGACCGCCTTCTGAGTGGTGGACATCGGAGAGCCCTCGATGTCGTCGAGGGTCGTCTCCCGATAGCCGTCGTCGGCTGCAAAGCGGCGAGGCTCCTCGGCGGTCGGGGGCTCATCGGCGATCGGGGGCTCGGACTCGGCAACGGCCTCTTCCCCACCGGGATTGCCCGCATCGGCCGGGCCGTCTCCCAGCTCGGCGTCAGTCAATTCCTCGAAGGTGCTATCGGCTATGCCGGCCTGGATGACCACATCGTCATCATCGTCGGTAGAAACCGTGATATGGGAAAAGCCCGTTGTATCAGCCATGAACATCCTTTCCGTTCAAATGCAGAATTATACCTGAACGGCCCCGAGGCTGAGTAGGTCGATCACGGTAAGTCCACTCCGAGAGGCTTCGATGACCTCGCGGTTGCCAAATACGCAGGTGCAGCCGGCACTCGCCACGGCGTCCACCGACGGTCCCAGCGCGCGCACCTCCCCCACGGTAGCCGCAATCACCTCATCACGCACGCGGGCTCGGTCGGCCAGGCTGTAACCGGCGAAATGCATACCGTCCTGGCGCCGGATGAGATCGCGGGCCTTAGCCGGCGCATCAAGGGATGCCGCAGCCGACACCACGTAGCCGTCCATCTCGGCCTCGGTAGGATCGAAGGCACCGGCGAGCCAGGAGCCAGCCTCGGCAAAGCGGGCGCAGGTCTCGTCGATGCGCGGATCGCGATAGGAATAGAAACGACAGGCTCCGGCGCGGGTGGTCTGGAAGCCGGCGCCGTAGGCACCGCCCTTCACGCGCACCTCGGTCCACAGATAGTCGTAGGACAGGATGCGCGAGGCGAGCAGCCACACACCCGTGTAGGGCAGGCCGAGGCGACGGCGGTCCCAGGCCATAGCCGTGTAGGTGACATCGGTGGGAACCGCAAAGGCCTCGCGACGGCACACTGGCGCGGGGACCACGAGCGCAGACGCAGGAGCATCGCCCGGCAGGGCCGGCAGGGCCGCGGCGTAGCGCGCCAGATCGTCGTCGGCGCCGGTGAACGACAACGTGCAGGACGCATCCACGAACAGGCGGCGCGCCAGCTCGGCCAGCTTGGCCGCGAGCGCCTCGGCGCGCTCGTCAAAATGCTCCAGCGTATCTTTCAGGAAGCGATAGTAGTCCACACCGGAAAGCGACTCGCGCACCACGCCGGCTGGCAGACAGTAGGACGAGGCGCGGGCCATGGCGAAGCTGTGGCCGTTCGCGGCGAAGGACTGCTCCAAATTGATGCGCTGCTGGCCCAAAATGTCGCGAATGCGTGATGTATCGGAGAAGTCGGTCTCGGCAAGCACTTCGGCCGGAAGCGTCGCCATCCATTCCACATTCTCGGCCAAAGCCGATGCGCCGGCCACGAGCACAGGGCGCAGCGCATCGGGATCGTCGGTGCGCTCATGAACCTCGGCGAAGAAGCGCATGGTGCCGAGGTGCGCCTGGGAGAGGGTGTCCAGCTCGGCAGCCGTATGATGAGCTGTATCCAGACGGCCGAGAACGCCGGCGAGCATGGTCACGTAGGGCAGCTCGTCGTAGGAAATGCCGGACAGATCGAAATAGCGGTAGGCGTAGGCGATACCGTGGGTGGGCACATGGTGGCGAATGCAGGCCATACCGGCCGCCTCGCCCACCTCCCACGGCTCCTCGGCCGGCGCGGGCCCGATGTCGGCGCGGGTGAGCTGGGGCAGCTTCGCCAAGTCCTCGGGGGCATCGGGGGTCTCCTGGGCCGCGCGCAGGGCCGCCACATCGGCCTCGATGCGAGCCACGGCGTCAGGGCCGAGGGCTGCAGCGGCGGCACGGGCCTCGGCGGCCTCGGCATCCAGATCTGAACCAGCCTGGGGCGTAAGCTCCATAGCGGCGCGGTGGCCGTTCTCCAGGAAAAGCTCGCGCAAAAGGCTCTCGAAGTAGCCCTCCTCCACCTTCTCGCGCAAGTCGGCGAACACCTCGCCAAGGCGCAGGTAGGCCGTCGGATCATCGTCCGCATACAGCCAGCTGCTCATAGCCGACATAGCCAGCACCACGCCGTCGGGATAGCCGAAGTTGCGCTCGCGGAACACGAACTCGGCATGGGAAAGCGCCGCACGCACGAGCTCCCGGTCGAGACCGCCCTCGGCAAGACGGCGAGCCTCGGCAGTCACGATTTCCTCCAGGCGCTCACCGGCCCCAGGTCGCGCACCGCGCAACGACACCATGGCGAAGGGCCACGCCACGGCATCCACCACGTACCCGCTCGCATCGTCGGCGATACCCGCATCCAAAAGCGCCCGCTTCAAGGGCGCCTCGTTGGAGCCCATGATGGCGTCCATCAGAATGTCGGCCGCCACCACGCGCTCGCGCTCGGCCGCCGCACCTACCACGAAGCCCACGGCCGCGCAGGCGTTCTCGGGGGCCGTGTCCATGGTCACGGTGCCAAGCGGCGCGACCAGGGGCACCTGGCGCCCGAGGGGGTTTGCCTCCAGGGGCCCGCGCTCCTCGGAGGCGAGCGGTGCCAGGTAGCCCTCGTCGATGAAGCCGAGGAACCGACCCAGATCGAGGTTGCCGTACAGCACGATGTAGCTGTTATCGGGCCGGTAGTGGCGGCGGTGGTTGTCCAGGAAGCCCTCGTAGGTGAGGTCGGGGATGGCCGCGGGCGTGCCGCCCGATTCGAAGCGGTAGGTGGCTTCGGGGAACAGCGCCGCCGACAACGCATCGAAAAGCACCGAGTCGGGATCGGACAGAGCGCCCTTCATCTCGTTGTACACCACGCCGTTGTAGGCAAGCGACCGCTCGCCGCCCTCCCCTTCCAGCTCCCAATGCCAGCCCTCCTGCTCGAAAATGGCCCGGCGTCGGTAGATATCGGGATGGAACACTGCGTCCAGGTACACATCCATGAGATTCAGCAAGTCCTGCTCGTTGGTGGAGGCCACCGGGTACATGGTCTTGTCGGGGAAGGTCATGGCGTTCAGGAAGGTCTGCATGGAGGTCTTCAGCAGGTTGACGAAAGGCTCCTTCACGGGGAACTTCTCCGACCCGCATAGCACCGAATGCTCCAATATATGGAAGACGCCGGTGTCGTCGGCGGCCGGGGTCTTGAAGGTGATGGAGAAAGCCTTGTTCGCATCGTCGTTCTCCAGATACAGCAGCCGCGCGCCCGAGGCGTCGTGGCGCATCACGTGGGCGGCGCCCTCGATATCGGGCAGCTCCTCGGAGCGGACGAGCGAAAAGCCGTGGGCGCAGGCGGTGTCTCTCACATCGGTCATGGCGTTCCTTCCTTCGGGTTTCCGCTTATTCTACCCAAGCGGGCGCTTGTGGCGCGCACACGCCATGGGGTTGTTATTATTTCTCCGCGAGGAGGGAATCATTCGCTATAATCGGGCGCAGACGAGACACGCCTTTCGAGACGAGACCAAGGAGCACTTTCATGCTTGAACTGAAGAACCTGGTGTTCGAGGTGCCGGCCGACGACGGCGGCACCAAGCGCATCATCGACGACCTGTCGCTTTCCATTCCCGATGACCGCTTCACGGTCATCACCGGCCCCAACGGCGGCGGCAAGTCCACGCTGGCCAAGCTCATCATGGGCATCGAGGAGCCCACGAGCGGCTCCATCCTCTTCGACGGCGAGGACATCACGCACATGTCCATCACCGAGCGCGCCAAGCTCGGCATCGGCTACGGCTTCCAGCAGCCCGCCCGCTTCCGCGGTATGAAGGTAAAAAAGCTCCTGGATATCGCCGCCGGCAAGAAGCTGCCCATGCTCGCCTGCAACGAGTATCTCTCGAAGGTGGGCCTGTGCTCGGCGAGCTATCTTACCCGTGAGGTGGACAAATCGCTGTCGGGCGGCGAGGTGAAGCGCATCGAGATCGCCACCATTCTGGCGCGCGACCCGAAGCTGGCCATCTACGACGAGCCCGAGGCCGGCATCGACCTGTGGAGCTTTGACAGGCTCACCGAGACCTTCCGCGACATTCACGAAGCCCGCGACGGACGCTCCATCGTCATCATCTCGCACCAGGAGCGCATCATCTCCCTGGCTGACGAGATTGTGCTGCTACAGGCCGGGCGCGTGGCCGAGGTGGGCACGCCGGCCGAGCTCATGCCGCGCCTGGGATTCGCGGCCCGCAGCCTGGACGACCACGGCTGCCCGCTGTCGGTTCCCACTGAGCTGCACCTGACCGAGATCCCCACCACCTGCTAGACCGCCGAACCCTGTCAGCGACCGAGTACCTGCGTAGAGGGAGCGGCGGGTGTTCCGACCGAGCGAGTTCCGCAGCGACTGGAACAGGACTAAACGTCCTGTTCCACCAAGCGAGGACTGTCTGAGCGAATCGGAATACCCGGCGATCCCGACCCCGAGGAGTCGCTACCATGAGTTAAGGAGACCACCATGGCTGTAGACCTTTCCCCCATCGACGAGAACCTGCTCGCCGAGATCGCCAACATGCACGGCATGCCGAAGGGCGCCTTCAACGTGCGCAAGGACGGCGAGCTTGTCGAGCGCCACTCGTCGGCCTATATCGACATTGAGACCAAGACCGACAACCCCGGCATCGACATCCGCATCGCTCCGGGCACCAAGGGCGAGACGGTGTACATCCCCGTCATCGTCACGAAGAGCGGCCTGAAGGACGTGGTGTACAACACCTTCTACGTCGGTGAGGACTGCGATGTGACCATCATCGCCGGCTGCGGCATCCACAACGATTCCCACGACGCCTCCGAGCACGACGGCATCCACAGCTTCTATATCGGCAAGAACGCCCGCATCCGCTATGTGGAGAAGCACTACGGCGAGGGCGAGGGCTCAGGCGAGCGCATTTTGAACCCCACCACCAACGTGTACATGGAGGAGGGCTCGTCCTGCGAGATGGAGATGGTGCAGCTGCGCGGCGTGACGAGCACCGTGCGCGACACCAATGCCGAACTGGGCGCGAACGCGAAGCTGGTGCTCACCGAGAAGCTGCTCACCCACGGCAACCAGACCGCTATCTCCAACATGAAGGTGGAGCTTAAAGGCGAGGGCTCCTCGGTGCAGGTGATCTCCCGCTCGGTGGCCCAGGACGATTCCGTGCAGGTGTTCAACCCGCTCGTCATCGGCGAGTGCGCCTGCCGCGGACACGTGCAGTGCGATGCCATCATCATGGGCAACGCCAAGGTGAAGGCCATCCCCGGCATCGAGGCGGCCAGCGAGGACGCCATGCTGGTGCACGAGGCCGCTATCGGCAAGATTGCCGGCGACCAGATCGTGAAGCTCATGACACTGGGACTGACCGAGGAGGAGGCCGAGGCCGAGATTCTGGACGACTTCCTCAGCTAGCATCCGCGCACCGCGGGCCGATGCCTATCGGCTCTTTCAGGGAATCTCCAGGAATAGGGAGATTCCCTTTTCTTTTGGAGTCCCCTCGGCGATGCGGCGCGGCTCTTACCTTATGCTGTTCACTTTCACCATCGATTACCTTCGAAGGAATACCCGAGCGAAACAGGAGGATGCATGGTACTTCCGAAGAACAAGACTGCCCGTGCCGCAGGATGCCTGGCTTTGGCCCTGGCGCTCCCCTTCGGCATGACGGGCTGTGCCACAACCCAAAACGGCCAGGATCAGACCCCAGCCGCCGAGGCTTCCGCAAACACCACCGAGAAGGGACAGGAGACCCCCGTCGAGGCCGATGAGCGCGTGGCCACCGTCGCCTACTACGACGGCACATCCGCCGAACCCATCACCGCCACCTACACCTACGACGAGGCCGGCCGCCTCACCTCCGCCGAAGACTCCACCATGAGCCAGAAGTGGTCCTACGACGAGGCCGGGCGCCTGGTGAAGGAGGAGACGACCTACGCTGCCGACGAGGAAAGCAAGGGCGGCGAGCAAAACGTCACCTACACCTACGACGAGGACGGCACGCTCGTCGAGCGCATCCTGGAGGACACGACCGACGAGATGCTCGATTACGAGACTGGCGAACCTATCACCGACCCGGACACCGGCGCGGTGATGGACGATTACAAGCACACCTACACCTACGAAGACGACGGCAAGAAGATGGCCGTCACCGTGACCAACGCCGACGGCCAGTGGATCGGCGAGACCGTATCCTACTTCGATCAGAGCGCGAAGGGCCTGTTCCCCACCGTGTCGACGGAGCCCGACGAGCTGGGCGCCGTCATCGATCCCTGGAAGCCGGTCAAGGAGGAGACGGTCGATCAGGACGGCACCGTACTGGAGAGCGCGGAGTACACCTACAACGAGGCTGGCGACGTGGTGACAGTCGCCTCTTCCTATGACGACGAGGAGGGTTCCGAGAAGATCGTCTGGACCACCACCTACGACGACAAGGGCAACGAGGCCTCGACTGCGGTGAGCGTGGAAGGCTCCGATGAGGAAGCCGAGGAAATCCCCACCGAATGGACCTACAACGAGGCCGGCCAGGCCATCGAGAAGGTGTCCTTCGACCCGTTCTTCGGCACCACGTATGAGTTCTATACCTATGATAGCGCCGGGCGTCTGAAGACCATCACCTTCGCTCAGCCCCAAGAGGGTGCCGAGGCGCTCGTCGGCTGCCAGGTGTACACCTACGTGGAGGGCAACGAGGAGCCGGCCCAGACCCCTGACGAGCTGATCGCCGAAGCCAAGGCCAAGGTGCCCGTGGAGGAGGCAACCGAGGAGGACGGCGAGCTTGCCCTCGAGGACGGTGAGGAAATCGCCCTGGACGACCTTGAGGAACTCGACTTGGAAAACCTCGATCTCGAGGGCATTGAAGTCGAGGACGACCCCGACGCCGAGGCCGCCTAAAGACAGTCCCTACACGAAAGAAGGGCCCGCACGGCAGTTCGCTCTGCCATGCGGGCCCTTTCTCATTGCGGAAGACGAATACGCGTCCCGTATCCGGATGAATTACTCGATACCAGAATCCTCATCACCGGAAGTGTCGCCCGTATCGCCGCTGTCGTCGGAAGTGTCGCCCGCATCGTCGCCGGTGCCATCACCGGAATCGCCATCACCGGAGGTGTCATCGCCGGAGGTGTCGGTACCTTCGTCGCTGGAGCCGTCGTCCGCGTTGTCGGAGGAACCCTCCTCGGAGCCATCTGAGTTGGAGGAATCGCCGTCGGAAGAAGCCCCATCGCCGATAATCGGCAGCGTATCGAGGGCCACGCTCGTGCCGAGCCATTTGCGCTCGATGACATCGATGGCGCCATTGCTCGCCAAGCTGGCCAGCACATCACCGGCGGCCGTCTGGAGATCGGTGTTGTTGGCGGCAACGGCCATGCAGTAGCCGCTCGGCTTCATGAGCATCGAGACGATGGACACATCCAAACCGCCGTCGAGGCCGTGGGCCGCGTACAGACCGATGATGGCATCGGCGGCAACGTACTTGACCTTGCCGTCGCGCAGAGCCACAAAAGCATCCTTCAGGGTATCGGTCGGCGTGAGCGCGCTCTCCCCGAACTCGTTGCTCACTGCCCAGGCGCTCTTCGACGACACCTGCGCGGCGAACGTAGCGCCGGAGTCTGCCGTGGGAATACCCTCATCGGCGCTGAGAGCGAACACCGCGATGCCCGTCGGCAGATAGGACGGGGACGCCCAGTAGCCGCTCTCGGCATTCGCCGCATCGATGCCCATGACCACGTCGACCTTGTTGTCGGCGATAGCTGCCGCAGGATCGGAGCCCACGTCGACGATGGATATCTTCAGGCCCAGCTGGTCGGCCATCGCCGAAGCGATATCCACATCGATGCCGATGATCTTGCCACTGCCCATACCAGCCAGAGGCGGGTTCTCGGTGTTGACGCCCACGCGCAGCGTGCCCTCCTCGCCGATGACCGGCGGTGCAACCTCGGCCGACTTCAACTGGGGTTGGTAATTGCTCGAACCGCTGCATCCCGCAAGCATGAGGGTCATGCACGCGAGGGCCGCCGCCAAGGCGACCGTAAGGAACTGGCGTCTTCTCACTTCATCCTCCGTCTAAACGTCTGCAAAGCCGCCTCTTTCGACTGACCTAGTCTTTGACCCCACACTCGCGCACCGGGGCTTTCGCTTGCGCTACACGCCCTCTCGTCCGTCGCAGTGTCTGATCTGCGAAATGGGTGCGGACGGTGCGACTTACCTCTAGGATACGCCATGCTCACGTCGGGCGAACCCGAGCGCTTACGTGGATCCTTTCGACCGCATCTGCCATGGACTTGGAGACCCGAGGCCTCCGCAACTACAGACCCGAAAGAAGCTGCGATAAGTGTAGCAGATCGCACTGGCTTCCAGGAAAAGCGCAGAGAACCATCGGGTGACAATCGGACTTTCGGGAGTGAGAGGACGCCTAAGAGGCACATGGAAACCGGCGGTTCGGGAACGGTTTCCCAAGCACGGTTGCAGGGAGCACCACGGTTCGGGGGCGACTCGAACGCGGCTCACCGACGGTGCGAATGGGCATAATGCCGCGTTCATTCGACGGTTATGCGGGCGTATCATGACGCCATGAAGGCAACCGGCGAACAACTATCCCTCTTCCACGTGGCAGACGTCTCGGCACCGGCTGACTGCGTTCGGCAGGGCACGGCAGCATCGGCCCGGCGGCCAGCCCGCTCCCGTATGACCGAGTCCGCACAACCGGGACGCACTTGGCGCGAGCGTGCCTTCGAGGTATTCGCCGAGACGCTCTTTCCCACCCGCTGCGCCGTCTGCGACGCGCCCGGAAGGCCGCTATGCCCCCGCTGCGCGCAACGGCTTCCCTACATCGATGTGCTGCTCGCATGCCCGCGATGCGGATCTCCCTTCGGGCGCGTGCAGTGCACCGAGTGCAACCGTATCCTGCTCGCACCGTTCGGCTACGAGGAGCCTCCTTGGGATAGCGCGGCCAGCGCCCTGCTTCTCACCGATGAGGTCCGCCGCATCGTCACCATCTACAAGGACCAGGGAGAACGCTCGCTTGCCCGCCCCATGGCCGCCATTATGGCCCGCTTCGTCACGCCGCGCTGGTTGCAGGAGAATCCACTGGTCGCCTTTGTGCCGGCCACCGCAGCAGCGCGACGCCGACGCGGCTTCGATCATGCCGAGCAGCTGGCCCGCGAGCTGTCGTGGATACTCGATACCGACCTGGCGCCGCTTCTGGCCACGCCCCGCCGACTCGATCAGCGGAAGCTGACGCGCACAGCGCGTATTCGCAACATGAGGGAGTCGCTCGCCGTACTGCCCGGCGCCAGCGTGCCGCGCGCGGTCATTGTCGTCGACGATGTGTGCACCACCGGATCAACGCTGTTCGCTGCAACAGAGGCACTGCGGAAAGGAGGTGCCGAGACGATATACGGTCTCACCTTCGCCCGTGCATGAAAGACGCGCCTACTTGGAGGACAGGCGCACGCCCTCGGCCTCGGAGAATTCGGCCACATCCACGGAGATGGAATGCTTGATCGGCTTCCATGCCGCCTTCTTCACCAGCGCGATGAGGGCGATGGGAATGTAGGTGAGCATGAAGATGGGGAACGTGAACATATAGCGCACCTTCTTGGCCGTCGTGGTGCGAATGGAATCCCACTCCACGAAGGTGGTGAGCACGCCGAACACGAACATGAACACGATATAGTTGCACAGGCAGAACACCACGGAGGTGACCGAGCTGGCAATGGCCACGCCCGTGGACATGACGCCCGTGGCTGCCAGCACGATGATGATAGTGTTGAACAGGATGGAGATAATGGACAGGAGCATACCCGGAGCGATGGTCATGAGCATATCGTAGCAAGCGAAGCGATAGCCCTTCGGGTTCACGACCGCGCCCTTCACCAGGCGGCCCGCATAGTGGGCGAATACCTGGTAGAAGCCCTTGGCCCAACGGAAGCGCTGGTTCCACGAGTCGCGGAAGGTGATGGGCTGCTCGTCGTAGAGCACCGCCGTGGGGCAATAGGAAATGCGCACGCCGTCGATGATGGACGAGGCGGAAAACTCGATGTCCTCGGTGAGCAGGTGCCACTTCCAACCGCCAGCGGCCTTCAAGATGTCGGCGGCGATGAAGAAGCCCGTGCCCGACACCGCGCAGGAGGTGTTCAGGGTCAGGCGCGCCTGGTTCAGGAACTTCGCCTCGCGCAGGAACCACACACCGTAGCCGGCCGAGATCCAGTTGCTGCCGAAGTTCTTAGAGTTACGGTAGGACGTGGAGGCCTTTGCCCCCGAATCGAACGTCGCGTTCATCTCGCGGAAGTAGTTCACATCGAGCACGTTGTCGGCATCGAAGACGAAGAAGGCCTCGTAGTCTTTGTCGGCATACTGCTCCCAAATGGCCTTCAGGCCGTAGTCGAGCGCATAGCCCTTCCCCACCTGTTTGTCGTTGTGGCGGGGAAATACGATGGCACCGGCCTCGCGGGCCACGTTCGCCGTGTTGTCGGTGCAGTTGTCGGCGATGACGAATATGTCGATGAGCTCGGTCGGATAGTTCTGCACCTTAATGGAGTGAATGAGGTCGGCAATGACCGTCTCCTCGTTGCGGGCGGCCACCATGACGGCATAGCGATGGTTGCGAGAGGCCGTGCGCTTAGGGGCACGGCGCGTGAGCACCACGAGCACGTAGTAGAGCTGATAGGTGTAGCAAATGGTAAAGGTCAGGAACACGCAGAAGTTGAAGATGTCGACAAAGGACAACGCCGACACTTGCGATGCTACGGTATCGAACACCAATATACTCCTTGGACGTGCGCCGTCAGGCGCGTGAACGCAAACGCTTGAATTATAGCCGCTCGGTCGGCAATGAAAAGCTTTTTGTCCTCACGACAGCTATTTTGGGGATGTTTCGACATAAAGCGGGGCCGCCTCTCCGCATTTGCCCCACACCCCCTCCATATATGTAAGGGAAGCGTAAGGTTTTTCCGACAACCGTTGCGGGGCGCTCCTCCCCCGCCGGGCTGTGCTACCCTGTTCCCTATGCAATCGCACCCTGGCGAAACCGCGTGACGGGCCCCGTATCCGCACTGCGGCCGCCTACAAGAAAGGAAGCAATCCGTGAGCCAAGCCTGCGACATTCTGGACATCAACCTGGCCGACGAGGGACAAGCCCGCATCCTGTGGGCCGACCGCGACATGCCGGTGCTCGCCCGCATCCGCGAGCGCTTTGCCGAGGAGCGCCCGCTTGAGGGCGTGCGCATCGGCGCGTGCATGCACGTGACCACCGAGACGGCGAACCTCATGCGCACGCTGGTGGCCTCGGGCGCCGAGGTGGCCTTGTGCGCCTCGAACCCGCTGTCCACCCAGGACGACACCGCCGCCTCGCTCGTGCGCGACTATGGCGTGAAGGTGTACGCCATCGCCGGCGAGGACGCCGAGACCTACGAGCGCCATATCGCCGAGGTAGTGGCCACCAATCCCCAGATCATCATGGACGACGGCGCCGATTTGGACACCGCCCTGCATACCAAGTTCGCCGACAAGCTCGAATACGTTATCGGGGGTACCGAGGAGACCACCACGGGTGTGGTGCGACTCATGGCCATGGCGAAGGACGGCGCTCTGCGCTACCCCGTTTTCAACATCAACGACGCCAACACCAAGCATTGCTTCGACAACCACTACGGCACGGGCCAATCTACCCTGGACGGCATCGTGCGCGCCACCAACCGCCTGTTGTGCGGGCGCACCATGGTGGTATCGGGCTTCGGCTACTGCGGCAGCGGCCTGGCCCAGCGCGCCCGCGGCATGGGTATGGACGTCATCGTGTGCGAGGTTGATCCGCTGAAGGCGCTGGAGGCCCACATGGAAGGCTACCGCGTCATGAAGGCGGAGGATGCGGCCCGTTTCGCCGACGTGTGGGTGACCGTCACCGGCGACTGCAACGTCATCGACGAGCCGGCGTTCAAGAACATGAAGGACGGCGCCATCATCTGCAACTCCGGCCACTTCGATTCTGAGATCAACATGAAGTGGCTCAAGGCCAACGCCGTGAAGGTGGAGGAGCTGAAGCCGCTGGTGGAGGAGTACACGCTGCCCGACGGGCGCACCGTCACCGTGCTCGCCGAGGGACGCCTCGTGAACCTCGCCTGCGCCGAGGGGCACCCCGCCAGCGTGATGGACATGAGCTTCGCCAACCAGGCACTCGCCGCCGAGTACCTGTACAAGCACGCCTCCGAACTGGAGGATAAGGTATACGACGTGCCGGCCGCCATCGACGATGACGTGGCCCGCGTGAAGCTTGAGACGCTCGGCATCGAGATCGACACCCTCACCGAGGAGCAGATCGCTTACATGAACTCCTGGAACTTCTAGGACCTTCAAACGAGCGCACATCGCAAGGGCGCCCCATTGGGGCGCCCTTTCTCATAAGCGGGGCCTCGCAGCTTCCAGGGCGATAAGGCGGTAGCAGGCAGCGTCGCCCTCGACCACAGGCGCGAAACGACCAGGAGCGCTTCCCTGATCGGGAGCCACCACTCCCCCATCGCGCACCACAGGTGCCTCGAAGCCGGCATCGACAAGCCACGCCAGTAGGTCGGCGCGAGTCGGGGCGGCCTGCACCGCATTGCCGAGCCTGCGCGCCTCATGCGCAACGAGCGCGCGCTCGGCCGGGCCGGCATCGGTGTCGGCCACCACGCATTCGGCCAGCAGCTTTCCCCCGGGCACGAGCACCGCCCGACACTCCCGCAGAACGCGCGGCGGGTCGGCGAAGAGGGAGAGCGAGCTGTTCAGGTACACGAAGTCGGCCGATTCGGGAGCTACCGTGCGCGTCAGCTCCTCGGGATAGCCCACCGCGAAGACCATGTTACTGCGGGGAAGACGACTACGCTCGAGGGCGCAAGCCACTCCGGCGCGAGCCTCGTCGACAAACGGGGCTCTCCAGTCGATACCCGTCACGCGGCCACAAGGCCCTACAAGCTCGCTCAGCTTGTAGCAGCCCTTGCCGCGGCGGCAGCCCACATCCACGATGCGTGCGCCGAAGAGAGCCTCGCGGGGAACCTCCATAGCGCAGCGCGCCGCAAAGCCGCCCTCACGGGGCAGGGCCTCGTAGTGCCGTTGCAATTGCTTGTCCATGAGAGCCGCCTTCCTTCCTCGGTCCAAAGCATTATACTTCCACCAGCTTGTCGCCGAGAAAGGAGCACCGTCGAGGCGGCGCGGAATCCACCCGTCGCGACGGGGCCGGTGCGGCTAGCCGGCGTAGAGGGTGAGACGCGAGGAGGTCACATAGCCTGCCAGCGCGATGCCGCGCGCACGCGCCTCGCGTACGGCCGCGCACGTCTTCGCGAATCCCATGGGCCTCATCTCCTCTCATCGTCAAGAGGAGTCTAAGCCGCCCGGCCCTTCTCCGCATTCCCCAAAAGGGGTATACACGCCACAGTACACCCTCACGATGCATCAGGGCGCCGTTAGCTATGCCGCTTTCTGCGAAGGCAGCACGAGGGCCAGAACCAGCGCTACACAGGCGAAGACGAAAATGACCAGGTATGCAGGCAGGTACGTCCCCGCAAGCACTTGGGAGGCACCGGCAATGGCCGGCCCCACCACCGAGGCCACCATAAGATTCGCATTGGTCAGCGCGTAATTCATGGCGTAATGGGCCATGCCGAAGCGCGTGCCGATGAAGGCGGAGGCTACCGAGACCGACCCCCCATAGGCCAGACCCAGCAAGGCGAAGCCAATGACGACGAGGGGGAAGAACGCTGCCTCGACCGCCGCAGAGCACGCAAGCATGGCAAACCCATAGACGCACGACACCACCGCCATGGAGCGACGGCGTCCGATGCGATCCCACAGCCAGCCCGTTCCCATCCGTCCCGCCGCATTGAAGGCGCCAATGCCACCCATAGCGGTGGAGGCGATCATGAACGCGGCGGCATCCTGCGCTCCCAGCACGTCAAGCGCCGCCGGGACCGCGTTGCTTACCAGCGCCAGTCCCCCGCTGCTCACGAGCACTATCCAGGCGAAAAACATCCAAAACGGGCCGGTGGAAACCATCTGACGGGGTGTAGCGCCAGCCGTCGCGGCCGCCCCGGGAACCGGGCTCGGAGCCATCGTCGCCGAGGCAACCTCCCCCTCACGGGGCGGCCGCAGCACAAGGGCACCGGCGGCCAACAGCGCTCCGAAGACCACCGCAAGGACGACAAAGGCACATCGCCAACCCCAGGCCGTCAGGACGGCAGCCACCGCCGGGCCCAGGAGAAGCGTTCCCAATCCCACGCCGGCAAGCAACATGCCCGAGGCCGTTCCGCGCCGATCGGGAAACCACGGCAGCACGGTGGCGAGCACGCAGTTCGCCCCAAGCCCCACCGCCACGCCGCACATCACGCCGTAGGACATGCAAATCCAGGCAAGGTCATGGGCAGCCGCCGTGGCCAGAAATCCGATGGCAGCCAGAAGCGCCGCCAGAGCCATGACCGTTCGCGAGGAGATGCGGGCGACAAGGGCGCCCGAGACAAGCTGCCCCGTGCACAAGGCCACCATAGATACCGAGAATACCGCCGAGGTGTCAGTGCGAGCCCAGCCGAAGTCCGCTTCCAGAGGGCCGACGAATATCGACCAGCTGTAGACGAGCCCCAGAAGCATATTCAGCCCGAACCCCACCATCCCCATGGCCGCCGGGCGCCACCCTATCCGTCCGCTCATTAATTCTCCCCTCTTCCCTCCGCGCCCCACCATAATAAGCCCAAATCAGACAGATAACCCTCGAAACGAAGGGCCCGGAAGCAGGGAGGGAATGCTTCCGGGCCCGATGAAGAGACGGCTAGGCGGCCGCCACGCGAGCGCACGCGTCGCCCAGCTCGCTCTCAAGCTGGTGCAGGGCGGCGTCCACGAGGGCCGCATAGCCCCGATAGAAATCGCAACGGGCGTAGCGCTCCACCGCCTCGCGCCACCGCGGTACCCACGTCATGGGATGGCATACCGCGAACGACACCGCATCGGCCAGGATGCGGTCGGCCTCGGCGGCATCTTCGCGCCGCGCCGCCTCGGCCGCCAGCTGGCAGAGCCGCCCGATGAACAGCAGCTCGTAGGCCAGATGATCGTCCGGCTCGTGGGACAGCGCATCCACTTCCAACCCGTAGCGAGCATAGGCGGCTCGCACCTCGAAGGTCTGATGCTGGAACACCATGCGGTCCTTGTTGAAGTACACCGACTCCCACATCGGGGCGAGCACCTGGCGTGTTCCCACAAATAAACGGGTGTACTCGGAAGACACATCGTGGAAGTCGCTGTCGGAGAAGGGCGAGGCGCACTGATCGGTCCAGGTCACAAGCGCCTCTCGCGCCGCATCGGCATCCTTTCCCGTCGCAAAGGGTATCTCGTCGAAGATCCTCTCGTCGGCGGCACCTGCGATCAGCTCGCGATCGGGCACCCCGTGGAAAAGACGACCGAGCAGAGTAAACAGCGCTCCTGCTTCTTCCAACCTGGCGACCCGCAACTCATCGGCCGCCGTCTTCGTCTCGCCCATGGCTATCTCCTTACCTTACTGCTCCAGCGACAGCATGCGCACGTCGCCGGCATCCGTCTTAGCATTGCGATGGGCCACGATGACCACGCTGGGTGCCGTCTCGTCCGAAGCGGGCAGCGGGGCCACATCGGCACAATCGCCGAACTCGGCACGCAGTTCGCCCAGATCGCCTATCATCAGAGCTCGCTGCGGGCAGATGGCCACACAAGCCGGCTCTTCACCGAACGAGCGGAGTTCCGCGCACATGTCGCACTTCTGGGTCACGCCCTTGACCTCCACATACTGCGGAGCACCGTAGGGGCATGCCTCCACGCAGGCGCGGCAGCCGATGCACTCCTCCTCGTTGATGGAGACGATACCGGTATCGGGATCCTTCGCGTGGGCCCCGGTAGGACACGCCGCCACACAGGCGGGGTTCATGCAGTGGCCGCACGAGTAGCTCACCGAGTACGTGAAGACACCGCTCGGGCGGCAGACGCCGGTCTTCTCGTCAACGGACCAGTTGCCGCCGCACACCTCGCGCACGCGCCGCGCGCGAGGGCCGATCTCGAAATTGTGAATATCCTTGCAAGCCAGCTCACAGGCCTTGCAGCCGCTGCACTGGGCGCTTTTGATAAGAAATCCCATTTGTGCCATGATTTACTCCCCTTCCTTAAGCACTTCGCGGACATCCCACAGGTAATCGGGGGGCAAAGGCTCGCCATCCCATTTCTCCACGTTGCAGATGCACGTGTTCCAAGCCTGATAGCCGGTGGTCGTCACGTTCGGACCGCACAGCACATTCATGCAGCCAGCTTTGTCGATGCCGGTTTCCTCGTCGATCTCGACCCAAGCACCCTGGCCCATGGCCAAAACGCCCGGCATCATCATCTCGGTAACCTGCACCGGACGCAGGCAACGGCCCCATTTCGATGTGACGAGCACCGTCTCTCCGGTCTCCATGCCCAGACGCTCGGCATCCAGGCTGTTCATGTACAGAGGATGGTCGAAAGCCTCGCGCAAATTCGGCACATTGGCGAAAGTGGAATGGGAATGGCGCAAAATGTGCAGGCTGTAAATCTGGAAGGGGAACTCGCCTTTTTCCTTGGCCTCCCAATCGGCGAAGGTCTCCTCGTAGCCCTCCACGGGAGGCACGTACTCGGGAATAGGGGATATCTCCTTGAAGCCGAACGCCTTCACCTTCTCCACTGCGGCCTCGCAGTAAATCTCCAACTTGCCCGAAGCCGTAGGACGCGGATTTGCCTCCGGATCGTCGCGGAAGGGCTTCAGAGCGATAAAGTCAAGGCCGTCGCCCTCGGAACGCTCGATGGTAAAGATGCCGTCGCGCTTGAAGTCGAGGATCGGCACGCGACCCTCTTGCGGCTCTCCGTCGACGCCGAGTTCCGCCAGGTCCTCTTCGGTGATGCTCACGAGATTCTCAAAATTCTCGCCATCATCCGAGAGGATCTGGGAAGCGGCCACCATGTTCACGATGAGCTGCTTCTCGCTGACCGGCCGCAGCACATCTCGGTCAACTCCGATGCGATCGGCCAGCTCAAGAGCGATCTGAGCGTCACTCTTGCACTCGAACAAAGGCTCTACCACCTGGCTGAACCACACGATGGTCTCGCGATAGGCAGGGCTGAGATCGCCATAGCGCTCCCAGGGACTCGCAACCGGCAGCACGATATCGGCATACTTGCAATTGGTGGTCATAACCAGATTCTGAGCTACTACCGTATCCATCATTCGATAGGCCTCGATGCCCTTCATGGTGGCCGGTCCTTGGTTGAGGAAGTTTTCCTGTCGGTCGTAGATCATGTGCACATTGTTGTCGTAAACCTTGCCGTCAAGGCCGATGTACTTGCGCTCGTCGACAATGGAGGTCCACATCTGATTCACATTGACCTTGCGGTACTCAAGCGGATTGGGGATCCGCTCCATGTTGCCGAGTGTGGCGTTGCGCGGATTGGCATGGTTCATGCCGCCCTTGAGCAGCGTCTCGAAACCACCCTGCATCCAGGAATGACCGCAATCCGAAGCGCAGCAGCAGCCGGGCTTGCCGATAAGGCCGGCCATGGCGCCAAACGCCATGAGGTTCTGGCACAGCTGGGCACCGGAACCCGTACGAGCCAGCGCGGGCGCCGTAATGACGGCAGCACGCTCGGCCCCTCCGAGCATCAGCGCCAAACGCTCCAAGTCCTCAGCCGGAGACCCGCAGATTTCCGCGGCCCACTCGGGCGTCTTCGGCACGCCATCGTAGGTACCAAGCACGTAATCGCGGTAGTTCTTTTTCGGATCGGCGCCCTCGGGCATGTGGTCGGCATCGAAACCAATGGTGCAGCGATCGAGGAAGTCCCAGTCGATGAGCGGATTCGTCTCGGGGTCATCCTGGGTGAGCAGCACATAGGCCATAGCGAGAAACGCGGCGCTGTCGGTTCCGGGACGAATGGGAATGTAATCGTCGGTAAGCACCTTGGCCGTGGGTGTGTAGAACGGATCGACGCAGATAAACTTCACACCAGCCTCTTTGCACTGGAGGTAATCGTAGGTGGGAAGCCCGGCGCGGCTCCAAGCGGGATTCGAGCCCCACAGCACGATAACCTCGCTTGAGCGAAGGTCGATGCGATCGTTAGTCTCCTCAGGAAGACCGATGAGCTTGGCCATCTCGGTCCATGCGCCCGAAGACACCGCTCCGGTCTGCTCAAGGCATCCGCCCTTGATGTACATCATGCGACCGATATCGTAATCGCCGAGACGCTGGGGCACGCCACCCGGCAAGAGGATTCCCTCGTTTCCGTAGGTATCGATAATACGCAGTATCTCACCGGCGATGAGATCGAGGGCCTCGTCCCAGCTGATGCGCTCCCACTCATCGCGCCCGCGCAAATGTCCATTGGCGTTCTCGCCGCCGCCCGGCTGCCAGTTCTTGCGCTTCATGGGGTATTTGATGCGATCGGCGCCGAAGATCATGCCGCGCAACGCTCGTCCACGCGCACAAGCGCGCAGCTGGGGGCAATCGGGGGTGTCGTCATGGGTCTGGTCCGTGCCAAGACGCACCACTTCACCGTCGCGCACAAAGGCCTTGTTGAAGCCCTTAGAGCCGCAGTCGGCCCAGCAGCTGCAGGGAATCCACTCGCCCTCTTGCTGGGCGTCGCCAGTATCGCTCAGCGGCTCCTTCTCGTTAAAACCCGCACAGCCCGTCGCACCAAGCGCTGCCGTGCCCGCAGCTGCGAGGGCCGTCCACTTCAGCAAGTTGCGTCGCGTGACGCCGGACTTCATCGACGGTGCGGGAACCTTCACATCCTCCATAGTCTCCTTCTCCTCTCTCAAACGCTAGATCACGTCGAGAAACGCTGATGGCAACTCTCGACGGCGTGTCATTATCATCAATTACCTCAATTTCGAGACAATCAGCCGAGCGTTGTTCTAAAGCTTCCAAGGAATAAAATATGCCTTGCCGCCTTATTGAAGAAACGAGGGGAAACTCGCATTGAGCATCTTTGACCAACGCGAGTTCGCCCCCTCACGCTACTATGGGACTTTACGATAAGGGGGGACAGTGAGACTGCGAACATCATTCAAGCGCGATACGGCACCGGAGGATCTTCTCCGTCTTTCAGAAAGGCTCTCCACCATTGGCGACGATGACGGAGGGGCGGCGCAAGCCACCCCGGAAACCTACCAGCCTTTCCAGCTTATGGGCCGGAAGGTCATCCTCAGCGACGAGACCCTCGGCGCCATTTCTCAATTCGAGATGTTTGCCTCGCGCTGCGATTGCCTCATCGGCACCTCGCCGCTCGGCTCCTCTTTGGCACGCATCCTAGCCCGAATGGACGGCATTTTCGTCACACTGCTCAACGGATCCCGCGCCGACTATCGCATCTGTTGCTATCTCGACTACCTGAAGAAGACGGGGGCCTGGACAAAAGCAATTCCCGATAAGACGAAAATGGAGGCCCTGGGACTTGCCAGCATCGACCGAGAAGTGCTGGAGGCCTCGAGGTGCGCCCACCAAATGATGGCCATCGAGATCAACTCGCTCTGCGGGGCAGCCCCAACCCTCATTACCCCCAGTCACGTGCTCGCCCTTCATCAGGCCATCAGCCAAACATTTCATCCGGGCGCTCCCGCCGGGCTGAGAGGCTGGGAAGTCGATGACAGGACGTCGTTGGCAGAATCAGGACGGGCCTATCTGCCCCCCTCCCCCCTCGAACTCCCCGAATACCTTCAGGATCTGGTCGCCTTTCTCAATAACTCGAAGCTGGGGCCATCAGCGAAAGCGGCGCTTATGCATTACCAGATGGAGGCGACGAAAATGTTCGCCACCGATATCGATCAACTGGCCCGATCCCTCTTGGTTGGCATCTGGCGTAACGCTGGCCTCATCAAGCACATCATGGCACCCATCGCCATTACTCCGGCCCTCGCCCAGCGCAACCACGACGAAGTGCTGCAGCCCTACCAATTCCGCCGCGGAGTGAGCGAAATGCAGATGATGGACGATTGGGTGTACCATACGGCCTGCGCCTCGCGCAATGCCTTCGAGGTGGCCAAGTGCGCCTACGGCCTGACACGCGACGCCGTCGAGAACTGGAAGCAAACCTTGAACAGCGAGGGAAGTCGTCTCACGGAAATGACCCGGCGCTTCCTCATCTCCATCATAGGAGCCCCCATCTTCTCCGCCTCTACCATCGCAGAGGCCATTGGGACCACCTTCACCACCGCCGCAAAGCTCATCGGCGCCGCCGAGAAAGCCGGCATCGTCGTCCAGGTAAGCCAAGGACGCAGAAACAGAGTCTACGAATGCCCGGAAGCCACAGGAATATTCGATGCCATTATGGCCGAGATGGCCTAAGGATATCAACGAGCTCCCTACCTCGCGGCAAAGCAAGGCCTTTGCCGCCGGTGCCGATAGCAGGGTCAATCGCGGAAGCAGTCGAGTCACGCCCAAGAGAAAGGACCGGGAGCGGAAAGCCGCCGTCTTCCCGGCAAAACATCTCGAGCGGTTTCCCGTCGGCACCGCCCGGCCCAACGCAAAGCGACCCGGGGCATCCCCGGGCCGCTTTCGCGCTATCAGGCTCTATTCCGCCAGCTTCAGGGCCTGGTCCAGCTTCTGGCTGATGACCTTCGTGACGCCGTCGCCCTGCATGGACACGCCGAACAGAGTGTCGGCCATCTCCATGGTGCGGCGCTGGTGGGTGATCATGATGAGCTGGGTCTCCTCGCGCAGGCTGTTGATGTAGGCGGCCAGACGGCGCAGGTTCGTGTCGTCGAGGGCCGCCTCCACCTCGTCCAGAATATAGAACGGGGTGGCGCGGGTGCGATACACCGCGAACAGCAGCGCCAGCGCCGTAAGCGACTTCTCGCCGCCCGATAAGAGCATCATCTTGGCGATGCGCTTGCCCTTGGGCTGGGCGTTCACCTCCACGCCGGTGTTCTCCAGATCGTCGGGATCCACGAGCGACAGGTTGGCGCGGCCGCCCGGGAACAGCGTGGCGAAGATCTCCTGGAAGCTTTCATCCACGGTCTCGTAGGTGCGAATGAAGTCGTCCTTCATGCGCTGGTCGATGACGCGGTTGATCTTCGCGAGGGACTTGCGGGCCGAATCCAGGTCGTCCAACTGGCCAGCCAGATAGTCGTAGCGCACCTTCAGCTCGTCGTACTCCTCGGCGGCGTCGGGGTTGATGGTGCCGAGGTTCGCGATGCGTCGGTTGATGCGGAAGAGCTCCTCCTCCACCTCGGCGCGCCCCTCGAGCGGGGGCAGCGCGAGCGCCGTCTCGAGCGGCGTCTTCAGGTCCTGGGCGATATGGTTCACCGCAGCCTCTACCTGAAGCTCCAGGCGCCCCTTCTGCACACGGGCCTCGCTCAAGCGCTCGGTCACGGCATCGAAGGCCGCATGGGCCGCACTCGCCTTCTGGCGCGCCTCGGTCACCGAGGAGTGCAAGCCGGTGGAGGCGTCCTGGGCGGCGTTGGCCTGCTCTTCCAAAGAGCGGGTCCACGCGCTTGCCGAAGCCGCCAGCTCGTCGAAAAGCGCGAGCAGGGGCTCCAGGCGCGACGCCGACACGGTTTTCACCGCCAGGGTGACGGCCGCCTCGTCGCGGGAGGCCGCGAGCGATTCCAGATCGCGGGCGCGGGCGTCGCGCACGCGCTCGGCATAGGTCACGCGCTCCACCAGGGTGGCGGCGGCAAGCTTCGCCTCGGAAAGGGCATCGGAGGTGCGATGGGCCTCGCGGCGCAGGGGGGCAAGTTCCTCCTGCAGGGCCGCCGTGCGCTCCTTGGCCGCGGCGATCTTGCCGTCCAGCTCGGCAATCTGGGCCTCGAAGGACTCCACGTTGGGCCGGGCCTGGGAGATGACCGCCTCGGCCTCGGCGCGCTGGCGCTCCACGCCCTCCAGCTCGCGGCGGCATGCCGTGAGCTTCTCGGCCGCGGTGTCGGCGGCGGCGCGGGCAGCCTCGGCGCGGCCCTTGAGGGCCGCGAGCGACTGGGAGAGCTCCAGGCTGGTGGCCTGGGCGTGACGCAGGGCCTCCTCGGCGATGGCGTGCGCCTCCTCGGCCTTGGTAACGGCCTGGGCAGCGGCATCCAGCTGCGAGCGCAGGTTCTCCAGGCGGCGGTGGCGCGCCAGCGCACCCGTGCCCTCGTCGATAACCGCACCGCCCACCGACACCTTGCCCGAGGGCCACACCACCGAGCCGTCCGGCGTCACGAAGCGCAGAGCGAGCGCATCGGCGCCGTGGGCGGCGAGTGCATCGTCTAAGCTGGGACACACCACCACGTCTCCCAGCAGGGCCTCCACGGCAGCGGCATCGGATGCGGGGAAGGTAAGCTCCGCGAGCAGCGGCGCGCCCTCCACACCCGCGGGCGCCTTCCAGGCCGCCGCGCGCGCACCGGGGCGCTTGGCGTTGTCGTCGCGCAGCAGGAAAGCCACCTCGCCCTCGGCCCCGGCACTCGCGAGCCGGGCGGCCACATCCTCCACCACGGCGGCGTCCTGAACGAGCAGCGTGGCCACATCGGCGCCGAGCAGCGTCTCCACAAGCGCCTCGTAGCCGGCGCCGGCCTGCACCACATGAGACAGCGGCTCGCCGATGCCGGCGATCTCGGAGCCGTGCTCCACAAGCCACGCCCGGGCCTCGCCGGCCGAGGCGGCGCTCGCCCGCTCCACGTCTTCCAAGGTTGATATCTCCACGGTCAGCGCCCGATGGGTGTCGCGGGCCTCGTCCAGGGCCGCGCGAGCCGCATCGCGGGCCTGCACGGCGGTGCCCACGGCCTGGCGCGCCGCCGACTCGTCGGCCACGAGCGCCGAAAGCGCCCCGTCGGCCTCGGCGGCGACGGCGGCGGCCTCCTCGGCCTCGGCCTGCACGCGGGAAAGCTCCAACGACAGCTCGGCGGCGTGCCCCTCGATCACCTGCACGTGGGCCAGGCCGTGGGTGAGCGCCTCGGTGTTCTCGGCGTGCTTGCGGCGGGCCACCTCAATCGCGCCCTGCATCTTCTCCACGTCTTTCGCCAGCGCCGAGAGCTCGCGCTCCAAGGTGCCGCGGCGACTGCCCAAGTCGCGGTAGACGCAGTCCAGATCGGCTACTTTCTTCTCGGCCGCCTCGCGCTCGCCGGCCGCCTCGGCGTACAGGTCGTTTGCGCGCGCGAGCTCGGCGGCGGCCTCCTCGGCCTTCACGCGGTTGGCCTCGAGCGCGAGCTCCAGCTCGCCGGCGCGGGCCAGGGCGGCGCGGCGGCGCTCGCGCAGCATCATGGTGGTGGAATCGAAGCGCTCCACGGCCGCGGCAGCCGCCCGGTGGCGCCGCGACAGGTCGCCGGCGTCAAGCGTCTCCTGGCGGATGCGCTCCTGCAGCGCCTCCACCTCGGCCTCGGCGGCCTCGATGACGGCACGACGCTCCTCCATCTGGGCGGCCAGCTCCGCCTCGCGCTTCTGGGAGGCGTCCCACTCCCCCTGCAGCTGCCGCAGATCGTCCACGGCGATGCTCAGAGCCAAATCGGCCTGCTGCACGGCAAGCTCCTGGTAGGTGCGCGCCTTCTTCGCCTTGCGCTCCAAAGGCCCCAGCTGGCGGGCCACCTCGCCCACCACGTCGCGGGCGCGCAGAAGATGCGCGTCCATGTTCGCCAGCTTCCGCTCGCTTTTGGCCTTGCGCTGCTTGTGCTTCAGCACGCCGGCGGCTTCCTCGATGAGCGCACGGCGATCCTCTGGCTTGCTCTGCAGGATGGAGTCGAGCGAGCCCTGGGAGATGATGGAATGGGTGCCGGTGCCCAGGCCCGAGTCGTGCAGGATGTCCAGCACGTCCATGCGGCGGGCCACGGTGCCGTTGATGAGGTACTCGCTCTCGCCGTTGCGGTACATGCGGCGGGTGATGGCCACCTCGTCGAAATCGACCGGCAGGGTGCCGTCGGAGTTGTCCAGCACGAGATCGACCTCGGCCAGGCCCGCGCCGCCGCGGCCCGAGGACCCGGCGAAGATGACGTCCTCCATGGCCTGGCCGCGCAGGTTCTTGGCATTGCGCTCGCCGAGCACCCACAAAACGGCGTCGGAGATGTTCGACTTGCCCGAGCCGTTGGGACCCACGATGGCCGTGATGCCCGGCTCCATGGACAGCACGCTGCGATCGGCGAAGGATTTGAAGCCCTTCAATACGAGAGATTTCAGGTACATGGGCGCCTAGTCCTGCTTCCTCTTGGCGGCGCGCTCGGCCTTGGCGGCGGCCTTGGCCTGGGCGGCGGCCTCGCGCTCGGCGGCCTTGGCGGCGCGGGCGGCGGCCTTCTCCTCGGCCCTCACGGCCTTCTCAGCGGCCTTCTCGGCCTGCTGCTCGTCGGAAAGGCCGATGCCGAAGAACTCCGACAGCCGCGCCAGGGTGGACTTCGCCGCCTGGCTCTCGGCCTCCTTCTTCGTGCGGCCCGTGCCGCGGGCGAGCCCCTTGTCGCCGGCATATACCTGGGCGACGAAGGTGCGGTCGTGCGGCGGCCCCTGGGTTTCCACGAGCTTGTAGGTGGGCGTGATGCCGCCCTCCTGCAGCTTCTCCTGCAGAGCGCTCTTGGGGTTCTCGGGCTCGCGGGCCAGCGACAGCGACATCTTGGGGATGAGCGTGCGCTCCACGAACGTGCCGGCCACATCCACCCCGCCGTCCAGGTACAGGGCGGCCACCACGGCCTCGTACACGTTCTCGAGCGCCGAGTGCAGGCCGCGCCGACCGGTGCCGGTCTCGGAGGAGCCGAACACGATAATATCGGCGAACCCGAGCTTCTCGGCCACCTCCGACAGGCTCGCGCCCGACACGAGGGCCACCTTGATGCGCGTGAGGCCGCCCTCATCCAGCTCGGGGAAGCGGTGGAAGGCCTCGTTGGCCACAAGCGCCCCCAAAATGGAATCGCCGAGGAACTCGAGACGCTCGTAGGAGAACTTCACGGCACGACCCTCGGTGGCCGAGGGATGGGTGATGGCGGAGAGCAGGTACTGGGTATTCTCGAAGGTGTAGCCGAGAATCTCCTGGGCGCGCTCCAGCTTCACGCGCTGCTCGTCGGTGAGCGTCATCGCGCATCCGAGGCCGCGGCCTCCCCTTCCCCGGCTTCAGCGGCGGCAAGACGTTCGGCCGGCGCGGCCGATGCCGCCTCGGCACGCGCCACGGTGTCGGCAATGACGCCGGCCACGTTCGCACGCACGGTGGTGGCCGCCACGGCAATGCCGTTGGCGATGGCCGTCTCGTTGGAGGAGCCGTGGCCCACAATGACGGCGCCCTTTACGCCGAGCAGCGGGGTGCCCCCGTAGGTGTCAGGCGAGAGCTTGCCCTTCAAGCGGGAAAGGTCGCCCTTCACGAGCAGGGCCCCCAGCTTCGAGGGCAGCGAGCCCATGAGCGCATCCTTCACGTACTTGAACAGCGTCTTGGCGGTGCCCTCGATGGTCTTCAGGCACACGTTGCCGGTGAACCCGTCGCAGACCACCACGTCGAAGTCGCCGGCCATGAGGTTGCCGCCCTCGCAGTTGCCCGCGAACTGGGGCACCGAGGCGGCCAGAAGCTCGTGGGCGCGCTGGGCGAACTCGTCGCCCTTGGTGTCCTCGGAGCCGATGTTCAGAAGGCCGACCCGCGGGTTTTCCACCCCCAAGATGGACTCCATGTACACCACGCCCATTTGGGCGAACTGCACCAGATACTCGGGCTTGCAGTCGGCGTTGGCCCCCACGTCGATGAGCAGGCAGGGGCGCGCGTAGGCGGGCAGCACCTGGCCCAAGGCCGGGCGCTTGACGCCCTTCACGCGACCGACCACCAGCGTGGCCGCAGCCAGACAGGCGCCGGTAGACCCAGCCGAGAAGAATCCGGCGGCCGCACCCTCCTTCACAAGTCGGCAGCCCACCACGATGGACGAGTCCTTCTTGGCGCGCACGGCACCGGCGGGATGCTCCCCCATCTCGATGACCTCGGTAGCCACCTGTGCTGTGGCCCGCTCGTGGGCAGCGGCGAAGGGTTCAACCTCTTCAGCGGGGCCGACGAGCACAAGGTGCAAATCGGGATCGGCCTCAAGCGCCCGCAGAGCGCCGCGCAGGACCACCGCAGGACCCCGGTCGCCTCCCATGACGTCGACGGCGATAGTTACTAGTTCAGCCACGTTGGAATTCTCCTTGCGAAACGAAGGTGTTTCCGGCCCTAACCGCGCCATACGCGGGTAGGGCCGGAGACACGATGTCTATAGCCAAAAAGCCCCCTGGCAAACCAGGCTTTCGAAGCTTGGCATGCGAGGAGGCTTTGCCGACATCGCGGAAGGGCTCTGCCGCCCTCCGCGACCGTCAACAGCTGAAGCTAATCGACTTCGATGACCTCGCGGTCACGATAGAAGCCGCAGTTGCCGCACACGCGGTGGGGAAGCTTCACTTCGCCGCACTGCGGGCACACGGAGCGGGCGGGAGCCGCGATCTTGTCGTTGGTGCTGCGACGGGCATGGGTGCGGGCACGGCCCATTTTGCGCTTAGGTACTGCCATCTCGTTACTCCTTCTAGAGTTGGCCGGCGGGACTGCCGGGCAACAATTTCTTGTGTAAACGCACGATCTGATATGCTACCAAAGGCCGCCGACCCTCGCAAGGGGCAATTCCTCCGAATCCGCCAGCGGCCACGGCAACTCCAAATTACGCGAGCCCTGTAGGAACCGGCGCGGCGGAGGTGCCTCGCGCGCAGATTCCGCAGACTCGGAAAATGGGGTGTAGAATTCCCACACCTCATTTTCCGAAAGCGAGGACTTGACCGAGCACGTGGCACCTCCGCCGCGCCAGTCCCGGCCGCCCCGCGCTTCCCCTTCTCCGCTTGAACGCTAGACGATAAGCGTCACGATGCGCAGCAGGAACAGGGCGCCGGCCACCCACATAACCCAGTGGATATCGCGGGCGCGGCCCTGGGCGACGCGCACGATGACGTAGGCCAGGATGCCGAACATGATGCCGTTGGCAATGGAGTAGGTGAACGGCATCATGATGATGGCCAAAAAGCCGCCCACAGCACCCGCGGCGTCCTCGGTGAAGTCCATCTTAGTGACCGACGACATCATGAGCAGGCCCACCCATACGAGCGCCGGCATGGTGGCGAAGCTGGGAATGGCCAGGAAGATGGGCGAGAGCACCAGCGCCACAATGAACAGCACGCCAGTCACCGCCGCCGTGAGGCCCGTGCGGCCGCCGGCGGCCACGCCCGCGCTGCTCTCAACGTAGCTCGTGGTGGTGGAGGTGCCCACGCAAGCGCCCACCACGGTGCCCACAGCGTCGGCCATAAGCGCTTCCTTGGCGCGGGGCAGGCGTCCCTCCTTGTCAAGCAGACCGCCCTTGCTGGCCACGCCGATGAGGGTGCCCGCGGTATCGAACAAGTCCACAAAGAGGAAGGCGAACACGATGACAGCGAACTCCACCAGATGATTCGCCACAAAATCGAAGTTGAAGGCGAACAGGTAGGGCGCCTGCAGGTTGATGCCCTCGGCGAAGCTGGGGATGAGCGAGGCGGCGCCGGCGGCGGCATCCACCTGGTACCAGCCCGCCAGCTGCGCGATGATGCCGAGCACCCAGGTACCCAGGATGCCCCACAGAATGTAGCCGGGCACGCGGTAGCTGTACATGATGGCCACACCGAGAAGGCCGATGACCGACAGGGCCACCTGGGGCGTGGCGAACGAGCCCAGATCGATCAGCGTGGAGGGGTTGCCGACCACCACGCCCGCGTTCTCCAGACCGACAATGGCGATGAACAGGCCGATGCCCACGGCGATGCCCGTCTTCAGGTTCTCGGGCACGTCGTTCACGAGCGCCTCGCGGAACTTGCACAGGGTGAGCAGGATGAAGATGACGCCTTCCACGAGCACGGCCGTAAGGGCGATGGTCCACGGATCCTGGATGCCCTCCTGGGCCATGGGCACGCACACCGAGTAGGCGAAATACGCGTTGAGCCCCATGCCGCTGGCAAGCGCGATGGGGTAGTTCGCGTAGAAGGCCATGAACAGGGTGCCGAAAGCCGCGGCAATGGCCGTGGCCGTGAACACCGCGCCGGGCTCCATGCCCGAGGCTGCCAGGATAGAGGGGTTGACGGCGAGGATGTACACCATGGCCAGGAAGGTGATGGTGCCGGCCACCACCTCCGTCCTCACTGTGGTGCCGTGCTCCTTCAGCTTGAAGGTGCGCTCGAGAAACTGCTCCATAGGGTCTCCTTATCGGCGGGAAACTGACCGCGCCATTGTACCCCTACTTCGCCTTCTCTTCGCCGCGCTTTTCCGAATCGGAACGCCGGCGCGCCACCCGGCGCCAAACGGCAACCGCCCCCAGGGCGTAGTAGCCCTCGCCGTGGCGCACCAAAGAGGCGGCTGCCACCGCAAGGGCGAACAGGGGCGCGCCTGCCCACCCGAAGATCTCGCATCCCATGAGGAAAGCCGCCAACGGGCAGCGGCTCATGGCGCAGAAGAACGCGACGAGGCCCACCGCCGCCGAGACGCCCGCATCGCCGCCCGTCATGACCGTGCAGCTCGCCCCCAGCAGGGCGCCCACCGTGAACGTGGGCATGATCTCGCCGCCGCGCAGCCAGAACCCCAGGCAGACGACGGTCAGCAGCGCCTTCACGGCGAAGTCCCACGGCCGAGAGCGGCCAGCCAGGGCATCGGCCAGCAAATTCGCTCCCGTGCCCTCAAAGCCCTGCCAACCGCCAAGCACCACGAGCACGACGAAGAGAACGCTGCCGCAAAGCGCCCAGAGAAAGTAGTTGCGCGAGATGCGCTCGGTCGCGCGTTGGGTTCGGTCGATGGCCGAGCCGAACAGGCCGCCGGCCACGCCGCCGATGACCCCGATAAGAACGCAGTCGCCCACGACCTTCCAGGATAGCGCGGGCAGCGTCACGGAGGGAACGATGTCCCCGATGCCGATGGCCGAGGCGAGCACCCAGGCCGCAGCGCAGCCGAGCACGATGGAGGGCGCATGGCGAACCACATCGCGGTGCCAGCCGGTCAGCTCCAGCACGAAGGCAGCCGATCCGAGCGGCGCGAAGAAGAGCGCCGAGAACGTGGCGGCCATGCCCATCGCGCCGGCATACGCGTTCATGCCGGCGTATCCTCCGTCGCGAGCCGTATCGGCGCGATAAACCGAGCGCAGGTGGAAAGGACGTGCCAGCAGCTGCCCTAAGGAGGCACCCATGTGCAGCGCGCCAGCCTCCTTGCCCACCGAGGCCCCTCCCAACACGGAAAGCGCCGTGCCGGCGAGAATGTCGGGCGCAAGCCAGGGCGAAATGGGCTCGTCGCCTCGAATGCGGCGGGCCACCGAGCGCGTGGTGGTATTCAGGGGAACGCCGGTGGCACGATACAGGACAAGGCTTAACAGCGCCAACGCGGGCAGGCAGAACAGCAGCCAGGGAAAGCGCTTTGTCGAGGCGAAGGCTGCACCCACCAGAAGGCACAGCGCCACCGATGCGGCAGCCCCCGCCACGCCCATCGCAACGGCGAAGGCTCCATGGCGCAGCACCTGGCGCCCATCGATGCCGCCCATCTTCCACCTCCCCGTCGCCGACTGCGATCGCTCTTCCCCACTGTAGGCCAGCACGCATCCGCTTACTGAAAAGGCCGGCGAAGCGTTTCCGCCACGCCGACCTTCGTTACCGAGTCGTTGCCATATGAAGAGCTGCGGGGTGGCTGCGGCCTAATCCTCCAGCTTCAGGTTCTTGAGCGCCGCGAAGGGACTCGCATCGTTCAGTCCCTCGTCCGCACAGCCGCAGGACCCCTCGTTGAGGTTGGCGCCGCAGCGCGTGCACAGCCCCTTGCAATCGTCGTCGCACAGCGGCACGAGCGGCAGCTCCAGCAGAAGCGCCTGCTCGATAAGGGGTACCAGATCGATCATGCGGCTTTCGGGCAGATAGGAGAACTCGTCGCCTTCCAAATCATCGGGAGCCGGCGCCTCCTCGCCCCCGATGACGAAATAGCCCTCGATGTCGCCCTCCAGGTCGTAGGTCACATCCTCCAGGCAGCGAGCACAGGGCACAACGGCCGCCGCGCGGGCGGCGCCCATCACCAAAAGCGCTCCGCCGGTATTGGTCACATCCACCGACCAGGCTACGGGCTCCTCAATGCGATAAGTATCGGAACCCGCAGACAGCTCGGCAAGGGACGCCGTGCCCTCGAAGTGGCGGGTTTCGGCCGTCTCGAAAAGCTCCTCGGGAACGGCAATAGAAGCAGTATCGGTTTTCGTCATAACAATACCTTCTTTCTTCGGTAGCAGCGAGACGGTCTGACATAGAGCCGAAATGCGCTCGTCGCGCTTCGACATTCGGAAATCATCCGCCCCAAACGAAAGGGCGCACCTGGAAGGCGCGCCCCGAGAATTCCCTGTGATCGCCTGCGGCTACCGCGCGTTCAGCGAGGTGGCGTTTAGACGGTCGCGGCAGCGGCGCGTGTTGTTCAGCAGCGTATCGAGGCTCTGCTCGATATGACCGAACACCTCATCGGCGTAGTCCTCGGCACCGGCGCGGGTCTGACGCTCCAGCTCGCGGGCATCGGCCAGGATGGTGTCGGCCTGCTGCTGGGAGATGCGCACGATCTCCTGCTCGCTCGCGATGGTGATGGCCTGGCTGCGCGCATCCTCGATCATGCGGTTGGCTTCCACCTCGGCATCGTCAAGCAGGCTCTGGCGCTCACGCACGATCTGGCGGGCCTGGGAGAACTCGGCCGGGAACAGGTCGCGGATCTCGTCCATAATGTCGAACGCGGCGGCGATGTCCACCTGGCGCAAGTTGCTCTTGCCGAAGACGGGCTTAGAATCCTCGAGAAGAATCGAGAGCTCTTCGAGCAGCCCCAACACTCCGGTTTCGTCCATTGCTGTTCCTTCCTGACTATCGCACCGCGCGGCCCCGCGGGGCTTCCCGCCGCGGGCATCAGCACGCAATCCATCCATGATGAGTTTTTTTATTCTATCATGATGGAGAAGCTATGTAATACAACGGTTATCCCGTGCACAAACGCTCCATGATGAGCGGTTGCCGCCCGTACCGCAAGCGGGACAGGCTACCGGGTAAGGTGTCCCATTTCGCAGCCGACGAGCCCACAACCGTGGCGATGTGGGACGCCCTACCGGGTAAGATGTCCCACATCGCAGGATGTTCCGCTACTCCGCCCGCTCCAGAAGGTCGATGGCGGTGTCGCCGAAGCGGCGGTGGGAGGCGATGGACCAGCCGGCCTCGGCGGCTTGCGTCTCCACGGCCTCATCGTCGGCACCGTCGTGCTCGTAGCTCACGATGGCATCGGGAGCGAGCGAGCCCGCATCGAGGAGCCGGGCGATGAGCGCGAACACCTCCGCCGGCGCAAGCGCATAGGGCGGATCTAAGAACACCAAATCGAAGGTGCGCCCCGGCGCGGGTGCCGGCAAACGCTTCAGCACATCGCCCCGCACCAGCCGCGCCTCATCGCGACCCAGATCGAGCGCACGCACGTTCCGCTCGATAACCGAGGCGGCCTCGCGGTCGCGCTCGCAGAGCACCGCCGATGCGGCCCCGCGCGAGAGCGCCTCCAACGAGAGCGCACCCGAGCCCGCAAAGGCGTCGAGCACCACAGCATCGTCGAAACCGCCCCGCGCCGAATGGATGGCGCTCATGAGCGACTCCCGCACCCGATCGGTCGTGGGGCGCGTCCCCTGCCCGCGCGGCGCCTCGAGCCGCCGCCCCCGGTACTCCCCCGCGATAATGCGCATACCCGCGCTCCTTTCGTTCTCGTCTCAACTATGGTAGGGCTCAGAGGAGGCGCGGGGCGCTCCAACCGAGCGAGTTCCGCAGCGAACGGAACAGTCCGGTGGACTGTTCCGCCGAGCGAGGACTGTCTGAGCGAATTGGAGTGCCCCGCGCCTCCGGCAGGGAACCGACTCCCTACCCTCCTACTGTTTCCCCGGCGAAGGCGAGCCGCACCTCCCGGGCCATGGCACGGTGGTCGGGCTCTTCCAAGTCGGGATCCACGTCTAAAAGCGCGGCAGCATCGGCGTGAGCCGCCTCGATGACCGCTCCGTCACGCATAATGTTCACGAGTTTGAGCCCGCTCGCACCGTGCTGGCGGTTGCCCAGGATATCGCCCTCACGGCGCAGCGATAAGTCGAAGGCCGCCAGCTCGAAGCCGTCGTCGGTGGTCTCCATGGCTGCCAGGCGCGCGAGCGATTCCTCGCGCGTAGAGGCCGACAAAAGGTACACCTCGGCCGCCTTCGTGCCGCGCCCCACGCGCCCGCGCAGCTGGTGGAGCTGGGCGAGTCCGAACCGGTCGGCGTCTTCCACGATCATCACCGTGGCGTTGGGCACGTCCACGCCCACCTCGATGACGGTGGTAGCCACGAGCACCTGCACCTCGCCGGCGCGGAAGCGCTCCATCACCTCGTGCTTGGCCTCGGTGCCCATGCCGCCGTGGAGCAGCCCCACCGTGTAGTCGGGAAAGGTGTTCTTCTGCAGGATCTCCGCCTCGCGCGTGGCCGCCGTGATGTCGTCGTCGGCGAAGTCGTCGGCGTCCTCGATGGCTACGGCCGGATGGTACTCCTCCCCCGCCGCATCGGCGTCGGGCCGCTTGCCGACCGCCTTCTCATCTCGTTCCTCGGCGCCCTTGCCCACAAGGGGGCACACCACGTACACCTGCTCGCCGCGGGCGAGGGCGGCACTTGCCGCATCGAAGGCCTCGCCGGCCAGCTCGCGGCGCAGCACGCGGGTGGTGCGGGCTACCGCATCGTGGGGACGGTGCTTGATGTAGGACAGCGTAAGGTTGCCGTAGAGCGCAAGCGCGAGTGTGCGCGGAATGGGCGTAGCCGTGAGGTACAGAGCATCAGGTGCCTCGCCCTTGGCAAGCAGTTGGGAACGTTGGCTCACGCCGAAACGCTGCTGCTCGTCGATGACGGCCAAGGTGAGACGCGCCGGCTGCACGTCGTCGGAAAGCAGGGCGTGGGTGCCGATGAGCACGTCCACCTCCCCTGCGGCGAAGCGCTCGGTAATGGACGCACGCTCGGCAGCGGGCGTCGATCCGGTCAGAAGCTCGCAGGTGACCCCGGCGCGCTCGAGCAGACCCCCGAGCCCCTCGGCGTGCTGGCGGGCAAGTACCTCGGTGGGAGCCAGGAGCATCGCCTGACCGCCGGTGTCGGCGGCAGCCGCCAAGGCGAAGCCGGCCACCACGGTCTTGCCCGTGCCCACATCGCCCAGGAGCATGTGGTTCAAGGGCGACGGCGCGGCCATGCCCTCCAGAATCTCGTCGCGGGCGCGCTCCTGCTCGCCGGTGAGCGCGAAGGGCAGCCCCGTGCCGAAGGCGCTCACCCGCGCACCGTCGGTCACGTGGGCCGTCGGCGTGGCGCCGCGGGATCGCTCGGCGCCCTCCTGCATGAGGAATAGCTCCAAGTACAGCACTTCCTCGTACACAAGGCGGCGGCGCGCCTCGGCGGCCTCGGCCATATCGTGCGGGAAGTGGATGGCATCCAGGGCGGCATTGCGGCTCATGAGCCGGTAGCGCAGACGCAGCCCCAAAGGCAGCGGGTCGAAGGCGCCTTCGGCCTCTTCCAGGCCGTTGGCCACGATGCGCCGCACCCAGGCGGCCGAGAGCTTCTCAGTGGCCGGATGCACCGGCACCACCGCGCCCGTGACGCCCTCGCCATCGCCCTCGCCGATAACCTCGATGAAGGGATTCGTCATGCGCTTGTAGCCGTAGTCGAAGGTGACCTTGCCCGCCACCGCCACGGCATCGCCCGCCTTCACCTGGTCCATGAGCCAAGGCTGGCGGAAAGCCGTCACAACGAGGATGCCCGTGCCATCGGTGACGGCGATCTCCACGAGCTTCAGGTTGTAGCGGGGTTTCTTCAACTTGATCTCGTGCACCGTGCCGCGCACGGTGCATGTCTCGCCGATGCGCGCCGAGGCGCAGGTCTCCACCTGGGAGAGATCCACATAGGAACGCGGGAAATGCGTCAGCAGGTCGCGCAGCGTGCGCACGCCCAGCTTCTCCAGCGCCTTGGCGCGGGCGGGGCTGACCAAACGGACCCGGGACACGGGCCCGTCTAACGCCAACGTAGCTTTTTCCCGATCAATGGGCACCATGTCCTCTTTCAACAACGTCGATGCGAAGCGAGACGCCGGGCGTGCTCGCCAAAACAGCCCTTCCCCTATTTCAGCAACGACAACATCAAGCGCGGGACGGACGGCGTGCCCACCAAGCGAGTTCCGCAGCGAACGGAACAGTCCGGTGGACTGTTCCGCCGAGCGAGGACTGTCTGAGCGACTGGGTATGCCGTCCGTCCCGCGCCCCCGGCGATCTTAAAGCGAGTCTATTCAACGGAGAACACGATGGGGTACAGAGGTTGTTCGCCACGCTGGGCGTCGACCTCCAGATCCTCGTAGGCCTCCTCAATCTTCTCCACCAGCGCCTCCAGATCGTCGTCGGCATAGCCCTCGCCGGCCAGGATGGTGCAGGTGTCGGCGTCTTCGGCGTCCATCTTCGCGAGCAGGGTGAGCACCGCGCCCTCGATAGTGGAATCCACCGCCTCGATGGACCCGTCGGCAATGCCGATGACATCGCCCTCGGCGATGGGATTGCCCTCAGCGTCCTTCGAGTCGCGGGTGGCCCAGGTGACCTCGCCGGTCTTCACAGCGGCAGCCGCCTCAGTCATCTCCTCGACGTTGGTCTGAAGCGAGGCGTCCTGATCGACCGCGAACAGGGCCGAGAAGGCCTGGGGCACCGACTTGGTGGGCACCACGGCGCAGGGAACCTCGGCCAGCTCGGCGGCGGAGTTGGCCGCCATGATGATGTTGGAGTTGTTCGGCAGGATGATAACCGCCTCGGCGTTCACCGACCCGGCCGCATCCAGCAGGTCCTTCGTGGAAGGGTTCATGGTCTGGCCGCCCGAGACGACCACATCAACCCCCAGGCTGCGCAAGATATCGGCATTGCCCTCGCCCGCGGCCACAGCCACGAAGCCCAAAGGCTTGCGCTCGGCCTCCTCCTCGGCAGCCAGCTTCTCGGTGCGCTCAGCCGACTGGATCTGCATGTTGTGGATGAACACCTCAGATACCTGGCCGCGATCGAGGAAGTACTTCAACACCTGGTCGGGATGGTCGGAGTGCACGTGCACCTTGAACTTCGGCACGTCGCCCACGCACAGTTCGCAGTCGCCCATGGTGGACAGGAAGTTCAGCGCCTCCTCGCGGTCGAGCGTGTCGGAATCCACCAGGAACTCGTTGCAATAACGGTACTGCGAGCCCTCCCAGTCGTTCACCTGCTCGATCTCAACCTTGGGATGCGCCCCGCGGCCGAAGGACAGTTCGTCGACCATGGTGCCCGCACGGCCCAGCAAGGCGGCGGCAAAGGAATCGAAAATGATAGCCAGGCCGAAGCCGCCGGCATCCACCACGCCGTGCTCCTTGAGCACCGGCAGAAGATCGGGAGTGCGCTGCACCGACGCATAGGCCTCGGCCACGATGGCGTCGAGCGCCTCCTCGGTTGCAAGCCCCTCGTCGGCGGCATTCTTCGCGGCGGCGGCAGCGTCGCGCAGCACCGTGAGGATGGTGCCCTCCACTGGCTTGCGCACGGCCTGGAACGCTACCTCCACAGCCTTGGCGAAAGCCGCGGCCACCGAGTCGGTATCGAAGGTATCGAAATCCTGGCTGCCCTCGCACAGACCGCGCAGGATCTGGGAGGTGATGACGCCGGAGTTGCCGCGAGCGCCCATAAGCGCGCCGGTGGTGACGGCCTTGCGCACCTCGGCCGCGCCGGCACCGATGGGGAGATTGGCCACGTTGCCCACCACGCTCTGGATGGTCAGCGACATGTTCGTGCCCGTATCGCCGTCGGGCACGGGGAACACGTTCAGGCGGTTGACCTCCTCCTTGCGCTCGTCGAGCGTTTTGGCGGCGGCGGCTACGGCGTTCAGGATGTTGTTGGAAGTGTAAGTAGACATAAGCGTTTGATGCTCCTTCAAGGGCGACGCGATGCGGGCCTCATCCACAGGCCTCGCCGGCACCCATCTCATATGGGGGCTAGCGACGCACCTTGACGTCCATCACGTGCACGTCCACACCGGCGAGCGGCACGCGCGCGTACTCCTTCAGCGCGAAGCTGACCTGATCGATCAGGTTGCGCGACACCGTGGCGATGTTCGTACCGTACTCCACGATGATGTACAGGTCCACATGCACGCCCGTATCCAGGCTGTTCACCACCACGCCGCGGCGCAGGCGGCTGGCAGGCAGGATCTTCGCGATGCCGTCGGCGGCGTTGGGAGCGCACACGCCCACCACGCCGTAGCACTCCATGGCGGCGTTGCCGACCAGGTCGGCCAGCACGTCGTTGGCGACGTGCAGGTTGCCGGAAATCGTAGAACTCATGGGAGGCGTCCTTTCCTCTGAGTTTTTACTTCGGTTTGCGGGAAAAGTATAGCGCAAGGAAGGTGGCGGCGCGGTTACCCGCGGTTGACCGTCGGGCATATTCCATAAACTAACTGCGGATAAACACGAAAAGCCCGCGATGCGGGCTTTCGAGTTCAAGCAGGGGCAAGCGGCTGTTAAGCGCGCTCCACCTTTCCGGCCTTCATGCAGGAAGTGCACACGTTGGCGCGACGGACGTGGCCCTTCGCGTCGCGGATGGTGATCTTCTGGATGTTCGGACGGAACATGCGGTTGCTCACACGATGGGAGTGGCTGATGCTACGACCAGCGACGGGGTGCTTACCGCAAACTTCGCAAACCTTCGACATTGCTATCAACTCCGTTAAACCAAATTACTCGTTTAAGACACAGCCTTGCTACTATACCACAGGCCGTATTCACCTTACAAGAGATTTTTATGCGATCACCAAAAGGCGCTTGCACGACGGGCAGCTGCCCAAAGGCGCCTGGCTACGCAGATCGATAAGGCGACCGCCGTCGATGGGCATGCGGCACACACCGCAGCGCGTGCCGTCGAGCACGCCGACGGACACACCGCCCGAACGGGCCGCGATGCGGTCGTAGGCACGCACGAGATCGGGATCGACCTTCGCCTCCACCTGGCCGCGACCGGCCTCCAGCTTCGCGATGGCCAGCTTCAGATCGCCGCCCTGCTTCTGGAAGGAGTCGATGGCCTCCTGCTCCTTGGCGGCAATCTCCTCCAAAGCGAGCGTGATCTGGGCCTCCATAGCCGATATCTTGTCGAGCTCGGCCTGCACGCCGGCGCGATCTTCGGCAATGGTGGCGCGGCGGCGCACAATGCTCGCCAGCTCCTTAGTGCGGGCCTCGACGTTGCGGAAATCGCCGTGAGCAGCGTCGATAGCCGCCTGCACGCCCGCCTCCTTCTTGGCCAGGGAGGCATCCTCGTCGTCGATGCGCGTAATTTTCTTGGAGGTGGCGCGCTTCAGCTCGGCCACCTTCTCGGCCTTCGCCTCGATCTCGGCCTTCTTCTCGCGAGCGGCCACGATGATGGAGCGCTGGGGCAGCTCGTCCAGCTCCTTGGTCAGACGCTTGACCTCAAGATCGATGCGCTGCAGCTCAAACAGGCCTTCGATGTCTTCGCGCGTCGCTTCCATGGCGTCTCTCCTTCATATCGGGTTGATCATTGAATAATGATAGGCGAAAACACCGTCCTTGAGGGGGCGCGGCGGAAAAAATCCTTTTTGTTCGGCGGAAACGCAAGAAGAGGGGCGGCACGGAGCCACCCCTCTCAGATTCTCAGACGGAAAGATCGCGCTACACGCGGACAGCCTCGGGATACCACCAATTCTCCGACTGGTCGATAAGCACGATGGCCTCGGAGGGCACGCCCACCTTGTCGAGCGCTTCGGCGAGTACCGCCGCCAGGGGCAGTTCGCTCACGTCGTGGCCGAGCTCGATGACCGCAAGACCCGCCCGGGAAAGCTCCAAGGCCGCGTGGTACTTCATCTCGCCGCAGATGACGACATCGGCACCTAGCGCAAGGGCGGCGGCAGCCGCGTCGGCCGCCGATCCCGTGCAAGTGACGGCGCAACGCACCGGGGCATCGGGGGCGCCCCACACCCGCGGCGCACGGCCGAACACCGCCGTGCAGCGGGCCGCCAAGCGGCCGAGGGTCTCGGGAGCGTCATTGTTGCCCGGCACCTCGCATATCTGGCCGTAACCCTTGCGGCGCGAGGAGGCCAGCGGCTCGGCGAACTTGCCCGTGAACTTCAGGCCCAGCATGCCGGGCAGCACGCGGGCCGCCATCGGACTCACATCAAGCGCGGTGTGGAAGTCCATGAGCGCCACCTGGTTGCGAATGGCCGCCCACACCCCGGCACCGGGGCTTGCGGCCACGCTCGGCTCGGGCGCGAAGGCATCGGGAGCAGCCAGGTAGGCCGGATGATGGGTGAGCAGCACGTTGGCACCGGCTTGGGCAGCCTCGGCGATAGCGGCCACCGTGGGGTCGAGCGCCACGGCCACCTTGGTCACCGGCAGCGCGCGCTCCCCCACCAACAGCCCCGTGCGATCCCACTTCTCCGCGTCTTCGGCGGGAAACTCCTTCAAAAGCGCCTGCTCCAGCGCGCCGATGGTCATGGAAAACGACTTCTTCGCCAGCTCGCTTGTCCCGCGCCGCGACAGCGCATCCTTCTTCACCGGCACGGCGGCGCGATCGCCTTTGTTGAACAGACCCATATCGATCAGCTTCTTTCGATGCTCTCGCCGACATTCGAGTGTCGGCCCCGTTACCTGTTTTCAAGCGCTCCCCCGCCCCGTCGCGGCGGCTTCCGCGCGCTCGGCGACGACGGGCAGACGCACCCTATTCGATGGTAATGCTTCGACGGTCTCCTGTGGCTGTCGGGACGGTAACGCTTCTATAGCCCGCCTCGTACATGAGACGATAGGCCCGCTCGATATCACGGGCGACATTGGCCGGATCGTGGGAATCGCAGCCTACCGTGCAGGGCACGCCTGCGCGGCAGAATGCCGCGAGCAGCGCCGGGGCCGGGAACATTTCGGCGCAGGCGTAATAGCCGCCCGACGTGTTCACCTCCACCATGCGACCGCCCGCACGGGCCGCCTCGGCCATGGCCTCGTAGAAGGGCTCCAAGGAAAAGGAGGGGTAGTAGCCGAACTTCTTCGCCAGGTCGGGATGGCTCATGGCGTCGTAGGGCAGGCTCGCATCCGACGCCGCCGCGCACCACAGCTCGCCGTAGCGCCGCCAGATGGCATCGGGCGCACCGGGCACTTCCCAGCGATCGCGCTGAGCCGGATCGTCGAAGGCCCAGCCATCGATGAAGTGCACCGAGAGAAGCCGGAAGCGAAACGGAGAAAGCGCAGCCTCGTCGATGGCGCGATCCTCCAAATCCCCCAGGTAATCCATCTCGGTGCCGACGACGAACTCGATCTGCGGATGGGCCGCGCGGGCCGCCTCGATCTCGGCCAGGTAGCGCGTCACGTTCTCCTCGGTCATGGAGAGATACGCGTCCGGATCGAAGGCGGCCGACAACGGAAAGTGCTCCGTGAAAGCGAGGGTGGAAAGGCCGGCCGCCGCCGCAGCGTCAGCATATTCCGCGATGGAGCCCGCCCCGTGGCCCGAGTACACGCAGTGGCAGTGGGTGTTCACCAGTTCCATGTTCGCTCCTACCAGTTCGCGACCTTCTGCGCCGCAGCGACGAAGGCGTCGATGTCCGATTCCGTGGTGTAACGGCCCATGGACACGCGCAGGGCGTTGTACACCTCATCGCCCGTGATGCCCATGGCCTTCAGCACGTGGCTCGGCTCGAGCGAGTGGCTGGAGCAGGCGCTGCCACCGGCCACGCAGAAGCCCAGCTGATCGAAGCGCAGCACCATGGTCTCGCTCTCCATGTCGTCGGCCAGCACGTGCACGATGTTGGGAAGGAAGTCGCGGCTTTGCGGCTCCACCTCTACCGTAGGCGTGAAGCCCGCAGCGGCCAGGGCCGCGTACAACTTGTCGCGCAGGCCCCGCAGACGAGCCGATTCATCTTCAGCCGCAGCCACGGTGGCCGAAAGCGCCGCCGCGAATCCGACGATGCCCGCCACGTTCTGGGTGCCGCTGCGTCGGCCGCTCTCCTGGCCGCCACCAAGCAGGTAGGGAGAGAACGGTGTGCGGGCCTTCAGGTACAGAGCGCCCACGCCCTTGGGCCCGCCGATCTTGTGGGCTGAGAAGGAGGCGGCATCCACCCCCAGCTCCTGCATGTTCAAGGGCATCTTGCCCAGGGCCTGCACCGCATCGGTGTGGAAGAGCGCGCCGGCCCCGTAGGCGAGTGCGGCCAGCTCGGCAATGGGCTGGATAGCGCCCACCTCGGAGTTGGCAGCCTGTACCGACACGAGCACAGTGTTCTCGTCGAGCGCCTCCTCGAGCGAGCGGGCCTCCACGAAGCCCTGGCGGTTCGGGCGCAGGTACACCACCTCGATGCCGGCACCCTCCAAACGGCGGCAGGGCGCGAGCACCGCATCGTGCTCGATGGCCGAGGTGATGACGCGCACCGGCGCGCTCCCCCGCCCCGCGAGACGTCGCTTCTGGCAGGCGGCCTCCACCAGCCCGATGACGGCCGCGTCATCGGCCTCGGTGGCGCCGGAGGTGAACACGATCTCGTCGGGCCGGCGCGCGCCCAAGGCCGCGGCCACCTGACGGCGCGCACCCTCCATGAGGTCGAAGGCATGGCGGCCCACCCCGTACAGGGAGTTTGCGTTGGCGTTTACGGCCAAGTTCGCCGGACCCGGCACCTGGAAAGGTTCCAGAGCCAGGGCCGCCTCAGGCGAAAGCGGGGCTGTGGCCGCATAGTCGAGGTACACGAACGAGGGAGCCGGGTCGGGCAGACGCGCATCCTCGGCATCGGGACGGCCTTCGGCCATGGCCACGTCGGAGGCGAGCTCCGCCGCTGCGCGGCTCAGGCTCTTCTGCGAGTTCGTCATAGCGCAGCCCTCCCCTACGCACTCAGCGCGGCCAGACGCGCCTCGTCGGCCGCGGCGCGCACCTCGGCGATGGCCGCGGCCGGATCATCGGCCTTGAACACAGCGTTGCCGCACACGAGCACGTCGGCGCCGGCGGCGGCCACGAGCGGCGCCGTGGCGGACCCGATGCCGCCATCCACCTGGATGAGCATGGCCTCGTTACCAGCAGCGCGGGCAAGGGCGGCCGCCTCGGCCACGCGGGCCTCGGTGCCGGCGATGTAGCTCTGACCCGAGAAGCCCGGCTCCACCGACATGACGAGAGCCATATCCAGATCGGCGATGACCGGTGCCAAAGCCGAAACCGGCGTCTTGGGCTTCAGAGCCGCGGCGGCCAAGCACCCCGCCTCGTGGATCATCGCCACCGCGCGCTGAAGCTCGTCGTCGGTGAGCGCCTCTACGTGCACGTTCACCAGGTCGGCGCCGGCATCGATGAACCAGGGGATCTGCGTGAGGGGGTTGTCGATCATCAGATGCACGTCGCACACCATATCGGTGGCAGGCGCCAGCTGCTTCAAGAGAGGCACGCCCATGGTGAGGTTCGGCACGAAGTGACCGTCCATCACATCGATGTGAACGAAATTCGCGCCGCCCTCCTCGATGGCGGCAATGTCGGCGGCCAGATGCATGAAGTCGGCCGACAGGATAGACGGAGCGATTTTCACCGGTTGGTACATAGGGCGCATCCTCATCTCGCGAAGTTCCAGTGACGCTATTCTAGCGCACTGGCAGCGGGGCGGCGGCGTATAATGGGCAGCAGCGGCAAACCTGCATCCGAGGACAAGGAGCACCCGTGCCCAGCGACGACGAGCGCACCTTCTACACCTACCCCACCGCCTTCGGCCCCGTCACCATCGGGACAGCGGGCAACACCGTCACCGCCGTGGCCCTCGGCGAGACCACCCTTGCCGGCACCCGGCGTCCTGCTGCCGCCGCAAACCGCTGCGCCACCGAGATCATGGAATACCTGGCCGGCAAGCGCACAGTCTTCACCGTGGCCTGGGAAGCGGCCGGAACCCCCTTCCAGCGCGAGGTATGGGAAGCCGTGGCGCGCATCCCCTACGGGCAGACGCGCACCGCCCGCGATCTGGCCGCCACGCTCGGCGCACCCGATTCCTACCGCGCTGTGGGCGCTGCCGTGAAGAAGAGCCCCCTGGCGCTGATCGTGCCCACCCATCGCGTCGTCACCGCCGCCGGCAAACCCGCCGACGCCGTAGCAACTGCCCTCCTGAACCTGGAGCAGCAAAACGCTCGGTAGCGCTCGTCGGCGGCCGGGGCGTCTGCGAAGTTCTCTGAACACAAATATGAAAAAGCGTCCCCGGAGGGGACGCCCATAAAAGCATGAAGGAGCGCAGCGCCTGAGGCCGAAGGCCGAACAGCGAAGCGGGTGCTTCGCAGACGCCCCGGCCGCCGACGAGCGCGGACAAGCAAGTTAAGCCGCCGCGTCCTGCAGCGCATCCAGCTTCGCCATGCACTCGTCCACCGAGGCTCCGCCCAAAAGATCACGCACGATGAGGCACACATTGCCCCATTGCTCTACGTCCATGCCGGCGTTCGTGGCCAGCACGTAGGTGTCGCCCTCCACCTTCTCGCTCAGGGGCCGCAGAGACTCGACGCAGTCGACCTTCACGTTCTTCGAGGGCGAGATGACGCGGTTGGTCTCGGCATACAGCGCGAGAGCCTCGTCGGAGAGAATGACGTCCATCACATTGAGCGCCCCCTGAAGGTTCTCGGCGTCGGCGGAAACCGAGTATCCCGTCACGGACACGACCGGCATCTGCCCCTTCGCGCTGGGAAAGCCGATGACCTGCATATTGAAGTTCGGGTTGCCGTAGGCGGTGTCGGTATTGGCCGCGCCCCAGTAGGCCATGACCATCGGCGTCTTGCCCGCCATGAAGTCGTCGCCCTCGCCCGCGCCCTCGAACGCCTCGCTCACCAGAGCGTTCTCGGCATCGATGTAGCCGGCATCCATCAGCTGCTTCAGGAATTCGAAGCCCGGACGCATATAGTCGCTGTAACGAGCCTCGCCGGCGTTCAGAGCGGCCACCTCGGCGGCCACATCGCCTCCGTTGTACATGTCGGCGTAGGCCTGGGCGAAGACGAAGGTCTCAAGCCACCAGCGGTTGGCACCCACGGGCGTGTCGTAGCCGTTCTCCTTCAGCACGCGGCAGCACTCGAGGAACTCCTCGGGGGTGCTCGGCAGCTCCAGCTTGCACTCGTCGAAGATGTCCTTGTTCACGAACAGACCGTAGGCCACTACCTCCTGAGGAATGCCCACAAGCTTGCCGTCTACGGTGTTGGCGGTCTTCACTACCTCACGCAGGTTCTGCACGCAGGCAAGATCCGAGAGGTCGGCCAGGTGCCCCTCCTTGCCCAGAGCCACCATGGCGTCGGGATTCATCAGGTACAGATCGTCCTGGTCGGCACGCACACGCTCGAGGCACACCTCGTCATAGGTCTTGTCCTGGTAGTCCTCAGCAGTATACGTGCGATAGGCCAACGTGACGCCCAGCTGCTCCTCGGCCATGGCAATGGTCAGGTCGCTCGCAGTGCGGGCGGTGTTCTCGGCATCGGGGTTGGCCTTCTCCATGGGGCTGAAGAAAGTCACCGTGGCTCCCTCGTCGGCGCCTGCCTGGGCGGCAAGGTTCTTCGCCGGCTCATCGGCAGCGGCGCAACCCGCAAGGGCGCAGGCGGCGAGGGCCACGGCGCAGAAGGCGGCCGCACGGGCCGCACGGGCTCTGGAAAAGCGTTTCATGAGAGTCCTTTCTCAACGTAGTGGTCCACGACCTTCTTCAGCTCGCTGATCTCCAACGGTTTGGCTACGTGGGCGTTCATGCCCGCAGCGAGGGCCGCCTTCTCATCCTCGACGAAAGCGTCGGCCGTCATGGCGATAATGGGAATAGTGCGGGCGTCCTCGCGGGCCAGGGCGCGGATGGCACGGCTGGCGGCGTGGCCGTTCATAACCGGCATCTGCACGTCCATGAGAATGGCGTCGAACTCTCCGGGCGTGCAGCGCACGAAGCGTTCCACCGCCAGCTGACCGTTCTCCACGATCTCCACGGTGGCGCCCTCGATTTCCAGCAACTCGGTCAGAATGCCCGCGTTCAGGAAGTTGTCCTCGGCCGCCAGGAAATGCTTGCCCTCGAGCACGGTGTCGTAGGCGGCGGCCTCGGCGACTGCGCCGACTCCCGCAATCTCCTCGATCTTGTGCTTAAGGGTAGAGACGAAGAACGGCCTGATGAGAACACCGGATCGCGGCGGCAAAGGTACATCGGCGACATCGAAGCTATGGCCGAGCACGAAGATAAGAGTGCATCCCTCCTCGGCTCCCATCTCGCGTCGAAGATCCTCTGCGGCTTCCACAGCATGCGCGTCGAGCGCGTCGCAGCTGAACAGGATCAGCTGGAAGCCCTCGTGAGACTCGGCGGCCAGGGCGCGGGCTCGAGCCGCGTCCTCGGCGGTGACCACGGCAACGCCCGTGCCCTCCATCTGAGTGCGCGCCACCTCGCGACCGGCGGCAAGGGCATCCACCACGAGCATGCGAGCTATACCCTGCTGCGCCCAGAAGAAGCCCTGTGCCTGATCGTCGGGGATGCGCAACTCCAAATCGACGCGGAAGAGCGATCCCTTCCCCTCGGTACTATGGGCCTCAATGGTGCCGCCCATGAGCTCCACGAGACTCTTGGTAATGGACATGCCAAGGCCGGTGCCCTGCACCTTGTTGGTGGTGCTGTTCTCAGCGCGGGTAAACGAATCGAAGATGGTCTCCAAAAACTCCGGAGTCATGCCGTAGCCGTTGTCCTCCACCTCGATGCGGATGCGCTCGAACTGACTGGAGTGCTGCGGCAGCCCGATGAAGCGCAGCCAAATGGAGCCGCCTTCAGGGGTGTACTTCACGGCGTTGGACAGCAGGTTGATGAGAATCTGGTTGAGATGCGTCTCGTCGCCGATAAGGTGCTCGTGACGCACCCCCGCGATCTCGGTGCGGAAGGTCTGCCCCTTGCCGACCGCCATCGGCGCGATAATGGATTCCACGGCGGCAAGGGAATCGCCCAGATCGAACTCAACCAAGTTCAGCGTGGCCTTGCCGCTCTCGATCTTCGAGATATCGAGCACGTCGTTGATAAGATCGAGCAGATGGCGACCCGAGGCCATGATCTTGCTGGCGCAGTCGCGCACCTTGGCCGGATCGTCGGCCTCTTTCTCGATGATGGTGGTGAACCCCAGCACCGCGTTCATGGGCGTGCGAATATCGTGGGACATATTGGCGAGGAAGGCCGACTTCGACTCGTTGGCCACCTGGGCCGCCTGGAGCGCCTGGGTGAGCTGCTCGTTGTGGAGCGCGCGCTCGGCCTCGCGTGCCCGCATCAGTTGAAGCTGCTTGCGACGGTTCCATGCGTACACCGCAATGCAGAGCACGAAAGCGATGACGGTGATGGCAATGACGAGAGCAAGGGCGGCGTTCACCGCCTGAGCCTCCTGCTGGATAGCCGCCATGGGCACATAGCCCACCAGGTAGGTAGTGCCTCCGTTGAGCGACCACAGGTAGCACAGCGACTCGCGACCCTTCACGTCGTGGGCGAACAGCACACTCTCCTTGGCGGCGATACCGCTGTTCACAAGCGCCAGCGTATCCTCGTCCACCACGTTGTTGGCACGATAGAAGTCCTCCAGATTCAGATGGCCCGCATCGCGCTCGCCCATACCCTCGGGCTTCAGCACGAAGCGCTCGGTGGCGGCATCCATGAGATACAGCACGGCCTGTTGGTCGTAAAAGCCCTGGGGCAGCGATGCGTTGATGGCATCGTAGACGTACTCGCTGTACAGCGTGCCGATGCGCTCGCCGTCGCGCTCGATCGGACAGGCGATGGTGTAAGCCCAGGTGCCCTGATCGTTCACATAGGATTGGGAAATCGGCAGCCCCAGCACCGTTCCGCCAGCCGAGAAATCGAGGCTTTCCGGATCGAAGACCTCGCCGTTGTTGGAGACACCCTCGTCCTTCCCCTCCATAACCACCGACATTTTGGAGGTGGTCCCGTTGTTATCAAGACCGAGAACATAGGTGGAAGGATCAGCCGACTGGGCAATCTCGCTGGCGATGAGCTCCTGAAACTCCGCCTCGCTGCGCATGATGGCCTCGACGGTGTTCTGCATGAGATCCAGATTCTCGTTGAGGTTCCGAATAGCCGCATCCGACATATCGTCGTAGGTCTTCTGGGCAATGGCGTACACCGAGGCGCCCATGACCGCGAAGATCAGAAGAATGGCAACGATCCACGAGGCGTAGGATCTTCTCTGGCGCGAACCTTCCACAATCACCTCCGTCTGTGCTGATTTGTTAACGTTACGGTATCAGAGGTGAAACTGCAAGAGGCCAATCGACTGTGCGCCCTGCTCGCAGGCGGGATGGAGACAAAAGAGAAGGCCCTCCGGCAGGGGAACCGGAGGGCCTCTCGATCAGTACGCACGGAGGAGAAGGGGAAACGTGCGCATGGAATTGGTTTCCGCCGCGAGGGTTTGAGAGAGAGGAGAGAGGAGGGTTCACGCAGGAGACGATGCGACGGAAGCTCTGTGATAGTTTGTCAAAGCACCGACGGCGGGCATCAGATTGCTTGATTGAAAACCCTCTCCGTTCGGCTGGTGACAACAATAAGGCCTCCCCGCCTCGGGAAAGACGGGAAGGCCCTTCGGTTGCAACCACGTATGCACCCCGTTTACCTGGTGAAACCTGAGAAAAATACTCTGTATTGGAAGAGAAGGCCCGAGCTGCGGGGCGGGGGTCCGCGCGGAGTTCCGCAAGCGTTCGGAAATGTCCAGTGGACATTTCCGCCGAGCGAGGACTGTCTGAGCACGGCGCCCCCGCCCCGCAGCTCGGGCCGGAGGAACAGAAGATCAAAGGACTTAGTAGAACTCGCTTTTCAGGGGACGGTCGATCAGAACGGCAGCGGCCTCACGCGGGCTCACGCCCTTCCACACTACGCTGCGCACCGTGTCAGTGAGGGGCAGTTCCACCCCGTAGCGCGCCTCCAAGGTGGCAAGCGTCTTGCAGGCGATGGCGCCTTCCACCACCATGTGCGTCTGGGCTGTGAAGTCGGCAAGCGTGAGCCCGCGGGCCACGTACTGCTCGCCGAAGCGGCGGTTGCGCGAGTGCTGCGACATGCAGGTGACCACCATGTCGCCGGCACCCCCCAAGCCCATGCAGGTGAGCGCGTTGCCGCCGGCAGCCACCACCATGCGGCTCATCTCGGCCAGACCGCGCGTGATAAGCAGCGCCGCGGTGTTGTCGCCGAAGCCCATGCCGTAGGAAATGCCCACGGCGATGGCGATAACGTTCTTGAAAGCCGCGCACAGCTCGACGCCCACCGCATCATCGGAGGTATAGGTGCGGAAGAAGCGCGTGGCGAACAAGTCGCGGAAGAACAGCGCCGTGCCTGCGTCGGGCGAGGCCACCACGGCGGCCGAGGGCTTGCGGCAGATAACTTCCTCGGCATGGGTGGGGCCCGAAAGCACGGCGAAACGGGCCGGGTTGCCCAGCTCGTCGGCAAAGGTATCGATGGGAAGCAGGCCCGTCTCTTCCTCAACGCCCTTCGAGCAGATGACGATAGGCGTGTCGCTCCCGATGAGCGCGGCCAGGTCGCGGGCTACGCTGCGCAGCGCCGCCGAGGGCGTCACGACAACCACAGCCTCGGCTCCCTCGCAGGCCTCGGCGTACACCGACGTGGCGCGGATAGCCGTGGGCAGGCGGTAGTCCGACAGGTAACGCGGGTTGCGGTTCTCGGCATTGATGGAGGCGGCCACCTCGGGGGTGCGTGCCCACAGCATCACTTCGTGCCCGGCCTCGGCCAGCACAAGCGCCAGTGCTGTTCCCCAGCTTCCCGCTCCGATAACTGCTACGCGCATTCGCATTCTCCTTGTAAGTCGTCGAGGTCGGACTTCCGGGTAGTACTCAGTCGCTCAAACAGTCCTCGCTCGGCGGAAATGTCCACTGGACATTTCCGTTCGCTGCGGAACTCGCTTGGTGAGCACCACCCGAAAGTCCTCTTCACTCTACCTTGGCTGAATCTATGCAGCTTTCTTCTTACTTCCGATCTTGTTCTCGGTGCCAGCGCGCAGACGCTGGATGTTGGCACGATGGGCCCAAACGACCACGCAGGCGGTAGCTAGGATGATGAGCCACGGCACCCACTGGCCCCAGTAATAGTACAGGCCGAGCAGCGGGCACACCGCCGCGGCGGCGATGGAGCCCACCGACACGCAGCGCGTGAGCGCAATGCCGAGCGCGAACACCGCGATCTCGATAAGGAAGCCCACCGGGCCGTAGACGAACACGAGGCACGCGGCGGCCACGGCGATGCCCTTGCCGCCCTTGAACTTGAGCCACGGGCTGAAGATGTGCCCCAGGGTGCAGCCGGCGAAAGCCAGGGCCATAACAAGCGCCGCCGGATTCATGCCCGCCGGACCGAATGCGGAAAGAAGCGCTTGGCCGTCGACCGTGGTCGCATCAACCGCCGTGTTGGCGATGGCCGGCGCGAACACATAGGCCGCGAGCGCCCCGGCGGCGATTCCCTTCCCGAAGTCGAGCACGAACACCGCCGCTCCCCCGGCCTTGCCCAGGGTGCGCATGGCGTTCGTGGTGCCGATGTTGCCGCTCCCCTCGTCGCGTAGATCCTTCTTGAAGGCCAGCTTCGAGATGATGACGCCCCACGGGATGGAGCCCAAAAGGAACGAGACGATAAACGACAGGGTCAGATAGGTGATGACGGTGTCCACAGCCTAGTCCTTCTTCTTGAACTTGAAGCGAACCGGGGTGCCCGTGAGAGGGAAAGCCTCGCGCATACGGTTCTCCAGATAGCGCTCGTAGTTGTCGTCCACCACATCGGGGCGGTTCACAAAGAACGTGAAGTAAGGCGGGCAGGCGCCGGTCTGGGTGAGGTACTTCATACGCAGCACGGCCTTGCCCTTCGACACAGTGTGCCCCGTCTCGCGGATGCCGGCGAGCCAGGTGTTCAGCTGGTTGGTGGGAATGGTGCGGCTGTAGTTCGCGTACACCTCGTCGATGGCGCCCCAGATGCGGTCGACCCGCTTGCCGGTGAGCGCCGAGATGGCCACCACGGGCGCGTAGCCCACGAACGTCATACGGTCCTCAATACGCTCGCGGATCTTCTCCTTGGCCTCGGGGCCCTCCACGATGTCCCACTTGTTCAGCACGATGACCATGGCGCACCCGCGCTCGGCAGCGTATCCCGCCACGCGCTGGTCCTCGTTGGTGAGGCCCAAGGTGCCGTCGATGACGAGCAGGGCCACATCGGCCCGGTCGATAGCGCGCATGGCGCGCACGAAGCCGTAGTACTCCACATCCTCGTCGATCTGGCTCTTGCGGCGCAGGCCCGCCGTGTCCACGATGCGGTACATCTGACCCTCGTGCTCCACGAGCGTGTCGATGGCGTCGCGGGTGGTGCCGGCTACATCGGATACGATGGAGCGGTCGTTGTTGGTAAGCTTGTTGGTAAGCGAGCTCTTGCCCGCATTCGGACGGCCGATGATAGCCACATTGATGGCCTCGACCTCTTCCTCGGGCTCGAAATCGCACTTGCGCAGCTCGGCCACCACCTCGTCGAGCAAATCGCCCGTGCCGTTGCCGTGCTGGGCACTCACCGGCCACGGATCGCCCAGGCCCAGCGCGTAGAACTCCCACACCTCGTCCATGCGAGAGGGGTTGTCCATCTTGTTCACCACAAGGAACACCGGCTTGTTCGACTTCTGCAGAATGCGCGCCACTTCCTCGTCGTCGGTGTTGATGCCGGTCTTGCCGTCCACAAGGAAGATGATGACGTCGGCCTCGCGCGCGCCCTCGAAGGCCTGGGAGCGGATAGAGCCCTGGAAGGCGTCGTCGCCGCCCATCTCGATACCGCCGGTATCGATGAGCATGAACTCCACGCCGTTCCAGTCGGCCTTGTGGTAGCTGCGGTCGCGGGTGACGCCGCGCATCTCATGCACGATGGCCTCGCTGGTTTGCGCGATGCGGTTGACCAACGTCGACTTGCCCACATTCGGACGGCCGACGATGGCGACGATAGGCAGTGCCATGATTGTTCCTCGCTATCTTCTAGAGCCCGCCTTGGGCAAGCTCGATGATCTCAGGCAGATAATCGCAAGGGTTACAGGATACCACGTGAACAGACACCCCGACCGCGTTTTCGATATCCTGCACGGTCATGTCATCGAGCGTCACGCCGTCGTCGTTCAAGATGACGCTCGGAATGAGGAACAGCTCGTACGTCCCTTCAGCTTGTCCGGGAAGCGCTGCCGGGCATTCCAATTCGCTCAGACAGTCCTCGCTCTGCGAAACAGTCCACTGGACTGTTTCGTTCGCTGCGGAACTCGCTCGGTTGGAACACCCATCATCGCTTCCCTGCTCTTCCGAGAGCGAGCTTCCCTCTTCCTCACTGGAAGCAGATTCCATCCCTATCGCATTCCGAATGGCGGTGATGATGTCGCAGGCGGTGAGCAGACCGGTGACGTTCACGTTGCCGCCGAAGTAGTCGTTGCGCACGGTAAGGGGAACAAGACGCCCGGCCAGAGGGCTCTTCTCGATCATGGCATCCAGGAAGGGCTGCATGGCCTCGCCGATGATGTAGCGGGCCGCAAGGTTGCGGGAAGCTAACACCTCGGCGGCGCGGGCAGCCAGGCCGCTCTCGCAGACCTCGGCGAACTCGTCCACGTAGGAGCGCACGATGCCGATGCCGTCTTCGAACATGTCGTAGTCGCCGTAGTCGCTCGCCGGCGGAATATGCTCGGGGGTTTCCACCCCATAGGCGTTCACGTAGAACTCGTCGGCGGCGAAGACCCACGGGCCTCCCCGCTCGGCACGGGCGCGCTTTTGGAAGGGAGCAATCACCTCGATGACGCCGCGAGCGGCATTAGGCGTAGTAAAGCTCTCGTGCAACGCCGTCTGGTGCTTGGTGAAGCCTAGAGGCACAATGCCCACACCGTTGATATTGGGACGCTCCCAAGCCCATTCCAAGGTCTCGCGCAGGGCGTCGCCATCGTTTAAGCCCGGCATGAGCACGATCTGGGCATGGGCCCTGATGCCCGCGGCCAAGAGACGATCCAGCGCGGCCAAACCATGATCGGCGTGACGGCCGATCATGCGGCGGCGCAGCTCCGGCTCGCTCGCGTGCAGGCTCACGCGCAAAGGACTGATGTGCTGTTCGATGATGCGGGCCTCGTCTTCCGGCTTCAGGTTCGTGAGCGTGACGAAGGTGCCAGACAGAAAGCTGAGACGGAAATCGTCGTCGCGCAGAACGAGCGAGGGGCGCACGCCTTCGGGCAGCTGGCGCATGAAGCAGAACACGCAGGCGTTGCGGCAAAGCTTCACCGTGTCGAACAGCACGCCATCGAACGTGAAGCCCCAGTCCTCCCCCGGTTCGCGCTCAAGTTCTACCTCTCCAGATTCCCCGTCCAGATCGATGTACCCCACGGCAATGACGTCGTCGGAGGCGAGCCAGCGCCAGTCGATGATGTCGCGCAGAGGGCGCCCGTCCACGCTCGTGAGAAAGCAGCCGGGCTCGAAACCCGCATCATCGGCAGGACTTTCCGGTTCCACCGCGACAATGCGCGCCGCCGGGCCCTCCCAAGCTGCGGCCGCCGCCTCGGCGGCAGCGAGCTCGAGGGCTGGACACCCGCCCGCGCAGGCAGCCGAGCAGGCACCTTCAGAATCGGAGCCGCTTGCAGCCGCTCGCTCGATGTCTTTTCCAGGATACGTGGCCACCGTATGTTCCTACAGCGTGCGCAGAAACGCCTCCACCGAGGCGATCTGATTCTCGGGCGTGGATGCACCAGCGGTCAGCCCCACGCGGGCACAGCCCGCGAAGGCAGCGGCATCCAGCTCGTCGGCGCTCTCGATGTGGAAGGTGCGCTGGCACGCATCGGCGCACACCTCGGCAAGCCGGGTGGTGTTCGACGAATTGCGCCCCCCGATGACCACCATGGCGTCCACGCTGGCCGCAAGGTCGGCGGCGGCCTCTTGGCGCTGGCGCGTGGCGGAGCAGATGGTGTTTCTCACGATGGGGTGAAGACCCGCCTCGGTCAGCGCGGCCACCACCGCCTCCAGGTTCTCGCGACGCTGGGTGGTCTGGGCCACCACGCCCACCGGATCGTACAGCCCCGCGGGAATCTCGTCGGGACCGGCCACCACATCCACCTTGCCACCGGCCTGACGAGCCCAGGCGGTGAGCCCCTCCACTTCGGGATGCCCCGCCTCGCCGAGCACGATGACGCGGCAGCCCTCCCGGGCAAGCTCGGCCGCCGCAGCTTGGGCACGCGACACGTGCGGACAGGTGGCATCCACCACCGCAAGACCGCGACCGCGCACGGCGTCAAGCACCTCGGGCGTCACCCCGTGGGAGCGGATAACCACCGAAAGCTCCTCATCGCCGCAAGGCGCGGGAACCTCCTCTACCGACGCCACGGCCGCAGCACCGCGGCAGGCCAAATCGGCCACCACCTGGGGGTTGTGGATGAGCGGTCCCAGCGTGTAAGCGCGGCCGCCGCCCTCGATAACCTCGTCGGCCATGTCGAGCGCCCGCTGCACCCCATAGCACGCCCCGGCCCGCTTCGCGCGAATCACCTCCACGGCTACTCCTTCCCCGCCTTGGCAGCCGCCTTGGCCTCCTTCTCGGCCCGCGCGATGCGAGCGGCCTCGGCCACTTCCTCGCTTGTATGGTGCGGGATGGGATGCTCGGCGAACACCGGCGCGTAGTCGCGCGTCTCGGGGAACAGCGCCACCATGTCCACGTCCTCGGGGGCCGTGTTGTAGAACAGCGCGAAGCACTCGCGCATGGCGTACCAGGTGCAGGCCTCCACGCGCTCCTCCTTCGGCAAAAAGTCGAAGTCGCCGACAAGGATGGGGTCACCATAGTCCACGGTCACCTTTGGCAAACGTACGCCCTGCCCCTTCTGCTTGATGCGCTCCACGCCACGCACGGTCATGGGCAAAATGGGCACTTTCGCCATGCGGGCGATTACCGACACGCCCGCATGGATGGAAGGCACCCGGTCGGTTTTGCCGCGGCGCGTGCCCTCGGGCAAAATGCCCACAAGCTCGTCGTTTTTCAGCATGCGCACGGCACGCTTGATGGAGGCCATATCAGCCGTGTCGCGCTTCACGGGGAAGGCGCCCACCCGCGAGAGAACCTGGCCTAGAAGGCCGCCGGCGTTATCGAAGAGCGAGTCGCGGCCCATGAGGCGCACCCACTGCTTCGGACGCGCGGCCAGGTACATGAACACCACGTCGAAGAACGACGTGTGGTTGCAGATGACGAGCGCGCCGGTGGCATCCTGGAAGGCGCGCAGCTTCTGACGGTTGTCCACCCGGTAGCGGAACAGCAGCTTGCACACACCGCCGATGACGATCCACGCCAGGTTGCCGAACCAATGGGGAATCTCATGGGAGCGGTCGCGACCGCCCAAGTCCATGTCCCACATGTCAGAGTATTTCAGAAAGAGGCTCATGGGTCTCCGTTTCCTTGCTTCTCGACGATGGCAGAGCGTAGAGGAGACGGCGGGTGTTCTGACCGAGCGAGTTCCGCAGCGAACGCAAATGCCCGGTGGGCATTTGCGCCGAGCGAGGACTGTCTGAGCGAATCAGAATACCCGGCGGCTCCGATCAGCGAGGATTCGCTACTGCATCTTCTCGCGGGCCAACGAGCATATTTGGTCGATGACCTCCTCGATGTAGTGGCTTGTGGAATCAATCTGCACGGCATCGTCGGCCGCACGCAAAGGCGCGGTGGCGCGGGACGAGTCGGCCGCATCGCGGCGGCGCAGATCGGCCAGCACCTCGTCGTAGTCGATGGAGCCGATGCCGCGGTCAACGTTCTGGCGCACGCGGCGGTGGGCGCGCTCCTCATCGGAGGCCGTGAGGAACACTTTCACGGCCGCATCGGGGAATACCACGGTGCCGATGTCGCGGCCCTCAACCACGTAGTTGCCGGCATTGCCGATTCTCCGCTGCTGATCGAGCAGGGCGGCGCGCACCGAGGGCGCGGCCGACACCGGGCTCACCGCACGGTCGATCTCGGCGGTGCGGATGGCATCGGTCACTTCCACATCGCCGATGAACACGCGCTTGGGAACCGGATCACCCTCCACGTGCCCGAAAGCGATATCGTAGCTGCGGGCAACCTCTCCTAAGGCCGCGTCGTCGTCGAGCGCGACGCCGTTTTGCAGCGCCTGCCACGCGATAGAGCGGTACATGGCCCCCGTGTCCAGGCAGGAGAAGCCGAGCTCCTTGGCCACGGCCTTGGCAACAGTGGACTTGCCGGCCCCGGAGGGCCCGTCGATGGCGACGATCATTATTTCACCAGCTCCTTCAGATCGGCGAGGAAATCAGGGTAGCTCACGGCGACGCACGTGAAGTCGGTCACCGACACGGGCACGCGCCCGCAGGCGCCCACGAGCGCCCAGGACATGGCCAGGCGATGGTCGCTATGAGAATTGAACACGAGGCCCTCGGGCACCGCAAGGTCCGGGTTGCCCTCGACGAACAGGTCGTCGCCCTCTTCCCAGGCGTCCACCCCCAGCTGGGCCAGGCCCTCGATGATGGCGGCCAGTCGGTCGGATTCCTTCACGCGCAGCTCGCCCACCTCGTGGAACACCGTGATGCCGCGGGCGTGGGCGGCCACGAGCGCCAACACGGGAATCTCGTCGATGACCGAGGCAATATGCTGGGAGGGCACCTCGCAACCGCGCAGGACGGGCGTGTACTGCACGCTCAGGGTGCCGCGTGGCTCCTTGCCCTCAGCGCCGCGGTAGGACTCCTCGATAGAGGCGCCCATGCGCTCCAGGGTGCGCACGAACCCGATGCGAGCCGGGTTCAGCGACACGTTCTCGATCTGCACCGCGCTGCCCGGCGTGAGCAGCGCCGCGGCGGCGATGAAGGCGGCCGAGGAGGGATCGCCGGGCACCACCACGTCGGAGGCGAGCATCTCGGCGGGGCCCTCCACGCCGGCCACGCGGGTGCCGGCCGTAGTGGGCACGTTGAACTCGGGCAGCATGAGCTCAGTGTGGTTGCGCGAGGGCGCGGGCTCGGTCACCGTGGTGGTGCCGTCGGCGAAGATGCCGGCCAGAAGCACCGCAGTCTTCAGCTGCGCCGAGGCCATGGGGCTCGCATACTCGATGGCGCGCAAACGGCGTGTGCCGTGCACGGTGATGGGCAACGTCTCGGGGCTTTCGGGCTCAAAGGTGGCGCCCATCTTCGCGAGCGGCGCCACGATGCGGCGCATGGGGCGCTTCTGCAGGCTGGCGTCGCCGGTGATGGTGACGGAAATGTCCCACGGCGCCACGATGCCCATGAGCAGACGCGCCGTGGTGCCGGAGTTGCCGCAGTCGATGGGGGTATCGGGCTGGCTCGGGCCTTCCGCGCCCCAGCCGGTCACCGTGCCGGCCAGCGTGCCGTCGGACGCGCGCCGCAGCTCGACGGAGGCACCCAGGGCCTCCACAGCCCGAATGGAGGCGCGCACGTCCTCGGAGTCGAGCACGCCTTCCACATGGGATGTGCCGGCAGCCATGGCGGCGAACAGCACCGCACGATGCGAGATGGACTTGTCGCCGGGCACATGGCAGGCGCCCGAGAGCGCGCCGCCCAGCGGTTCTATCACGGTATAGGGGGGCAGGTTCTCAGTCGACATGAGCGTACTCCTTCGGCATAATCGGACTGAACGATACGGAGAAACCGGCGTTGATCAGCTGCAAGGACAGCTGCCCCACGTCGCCCTCGTCCGTTAGGATGAGCGACAGCACGGCGTTGCCCTCGCTGATGTGGTCGATGTCAATGGATTGTATATTGCAGCCCACCGACGAGGCAATGGTGCACACCTCGGCCACCACGCCCGTGCGGTTCACCATGGGAATGCGCACCTCCAGAAGCTTCTCGGTGGAGGGCACCCAGGCCGCGGGCAGCGCCCGACGCGCCTCGGCGGCCTCGGCGAGCAGGCGGGTGAAGGTGTCGCGGTCGCCGGCGGCGAGCGCCGCGGCGAACGATTCCAGAATGGCGGCCATCTCGGTCAGCCCCTCCCCGAGCGCCTCGGCGTTGTCGAAGGCGATGCCGCACCACAGCTTCGGGCTTCCCGCGGCGATGCGCGTGGTGTCCTTGAAGCCGCCGGCAGCCAACCGCATGATGGAGCCGGTGTCGTCGGCATGGGCGCTGGCCAGCTGCATGAGCGAGGAGGCCACCATGTGGGGCACGTGGCTCACAATGGCCACGGCCGCGTCGTGCTCCTCGCGGTGCAGCGACACCACGCGGGCCTCCAGGCCGCGCACGAACTCGTGGAGGTGCTGGAAATCCTCGGGAGCGGTGCGCTCGTCGGGGCAGAGAATCCAGTTCGCCCCCTCGAACAGGTCGGCGCGGGCCCCGGCGATGCCGTTCTGCTCGGAGCCGGCCATGGGATGCCCCGGCACGTAGCGCGCAGGCGCCGGCAGCAGGGCTTCGGCCGCGGCCAGGATGTGACCCTTGGTGGAGATGGTGTCGGTAACCACACCCGCGTAGCCCCAGTCGCGCAGACGACTCAGGTAATCGTCCACCGCGGCCACGGGCGTGGCGATGACCACCAGATCGCACTCGCCTTCCACGAAGGCGCGGAAGGCGGGGTCGTCGGGGTCGGTGGCTGCGGCACACCAGCCGCGCTCTGTGGCCGTGGCGCAGGTGGCGGCATCGGTATCTACCCCGAAGACGCGCACGCCGGGCATCTTGTCGGCAAGCCCCGCCGCCAGCGACGCCCCGATAAGCCCCAAGCCGACAACGGCAACGGAGGAGAAGGGCGCGGCTACAGCCGCAGGCTCGCTCAGTTCAGCAGAATCAGTCATGGAAGTGCCGGTTCCTCAATCAATCAGGTACAAGTCACTCTCCATTGTATACGAACGCACCCCCTCCCAGGCCCAAGCGCCCGACAGCGGCGCATTTTCCGCACGTCTCTAGACATCTGCCGGCAGATCATCGAGCCAGGGGATCTCCCGATAGACGATACCGCGGGCGTCCAGTTCGTCGAAGAGCTGCTGCGGCATGATAGCCTTCACAGAAGAGCGCTCGAAATCCTTCACATTGCGCGTGACAATGTAGTCGGCCCCCATCTTTTTGGCACATCGAGCGACGAGGCAGTCCTCGAAATCGTTCCATTTCTGAGCCAAAGCCGTCGACACGTCTTCGGGCGAGACCCCTACAACTTGCAGAAACGACAGATCCTCCTCGATCATGCGCTGCGCCTCGCGATGATAGTGCCATAAGAACCTGGCCGGAGACCATTGTGCCGACGCCTGGTCGGTCGCAGTCGCACTTCTCACGGGCACGAGTATGCAGTCTTACCTGAAAAGCAGGGCGATGATCGAGGGGGCTAACGAAATACCTAGCACGAGAGCAGGCACCCAAAGACCGGTGGCGATAAGACACCCAATGACGGCCGCCGCAATAGCTGCCATGATCAGAAACCCGAACGCCATGGCAGCATAGTAGCCGATTTCCGCCACCAAGGATGGCGGTTCAACATCGTCCACCTTGCCGGGCTCCTTTTGGGGACGATTTGCTTCGGCCTGCTTTTCCCGCGCGTACGACACGTTCCTGCGGCTTGCAAGGCTTCGACCCGCAGAATAGCGAGAGCCGCTCGATGTCGAGGCTTCATCACTGCCTGCGGCGTGGGCAGCACCCCACATCATGGGACTCGTAGGATCGGTGAATCCCCCGCTGCCGAAACCGAATCCAGAACCCAAGGGGGCGCCGCCCCCGAAGCCGAAAGACCCCCCGTCGCCCATGTTCGCTCCTTCCCGGTTCACGTCTTTCCGCCAAGATACCAGAGGTTGGTCGCATCCATGTCCTCTTTTCTGGACACAGAGATGCGCTTCTACTCGTGCAGGTGGCTTTCGGCGATGCCGGCGTCGATGGCGGCGTTGCAGTCGGCGTCGATACGGGCAGCACACTCCTCGGGGGTGAGCTTGCCGGCGAGCAGGTCGTGGATGCAGGGGTAGAACACGTCGCGCACGGCCAAGGTGTCCGGGTTGCTGCCCGTGAAATCCACCACGTTCGAAACATTAGCGCGGAACAGATCATAGCAGAGGATCTCGGTGCCGTAGCGCTCGGCCACCCGCTTCGACGCGGGCATGGCGCCAGCCGCATAGCTGAGCCAGCGATCGCTTCCGTACACGAAGGAGATGAAGTCGCAAGCCACGGCGAGCTTCTCCGCATCGCCGTTGTCGAACACCTCGAAGCCCGAGATGAACGTGGTGGCGCAACCGTCGGCATCGGGTCCGGGGAAGTTCACGAGCCCCACCGTATCTCCGTAGCGGCCGATGGAGGCGTTGTTCACCATGTAGATGGCCAACTGCCCGGCGCGGAACAGGCTGGAGCAGTCCTCGATCTCCAGGTTCTCGGCGTGGGGTGGGAACCACCCGCGACCCACGCCCTCCTGGATCCAGCGCAGCGCCGCCACCCCCTCCGGCTCCGAGAGGGCGAAATGCCCGCTCTCGTCGAAGAAGCGCGCGCCCGAGCTGCGCAGCAGCGTCATGATATGGGTGTCGCCCTGAGAGCTGGCGGCGTACATCATCATAGGGAAGGTGCCGCGGGGAAGCTTTGCGGCCAGGGTGTCTAGAACATGCGTCCACTCCTCCAGCGACCAGGCGGCAATCTCGCCCTCGGCAATGAAGTCGTCCAACCCGGCCTGGCGGAAGAGCTCCTTGTTGTAGGCGAGCACGTTTTGGCGCGCCAGGTAGGGCATCATGTACACGCGCCCGTCCACCGTGCTCATTTCCCACAGGTAGTCGGACACGTCGGCGCGCACATCGGGTGTGGCCACCTCATCGAGCGGCACCACGCGCCCGCTGTGGATGTAAGTGGAGATGTTGAAGTAATCGCCGTACAGCACGTCGGCCGCCTTATCGGTATCGAAGGCACCGCGTACGGCGGCATCGTACTGGTTCTGCTCGAAGACGACGACCTCCACCTCGACGGGCCGCGCATCGTAGGTGGCCGCGAAATCGTCGGCCATGGCCTGAATGACGGTCTCCACCTGGGTAATGCCCTCGTCGAATACCACGCTATGGCCCGTGCGCGGCACCTTCACCACGAGGTGCACCCGCCGCGGCGCATTCGCGCAGCCGGGGGCGGTGGCCAGGGCGCAGGCGGCCAACGCCGTCGCAGCGCAAAAGCCGCGCCGCGTGAGCGGGCGGTCGAGCGCACGAGTAGATGCGCCCGCACGAGAAGCGATGGAGGACGTCACGAGGCGTCACCCTTCCGAATATCATCGAGTTTCTGTAGCATGAGGCCCACGTTCAGGGGCTTCGGCAGGAAGTCGTCCATGCCGGCATCAAGAGCGCGGGCGCGGTCCTCGGCGAAGGTAGAAGCCGTGCAGGCGAAGATGCGCACCGCCTTCGCATCGGGGCGCGGCAGATCGCGAATAGCGCGGGCCGCCGCATAGCCGTCCATCACCGGCATTTGCGCGTCCATGAAGATGGCGGCAAAGTGGCCTTCGGGCGACTCGTCGAAACGCGCCACGGCTTCCTCGCCGTTGCAGGCCACAGTAACCGAGAAACCTTCCTCGGTCAGGATGCTCGCGATGATATCGGCGTTCAGCTCGTTATCCTCGGCCACGAGGATCTCAAGCGGTGCGGCGGCCGCGCTGGCGCCCTCATCGGAAGCGATAGCGGGGCCTTTCGATTCCGCGCCCTCGTCGCCGTGCTCGGAATGGCACGAGAGGGGTGCTTCTGCGCCGTCATCGGACTGCCGCGGAAGCAACACCTCGGCACCGCGCTCAGACTGGGGCAGCTCAGCACCGTGCGGAGCGCGTGTGCCCGCGCCCAGCTCGCCCCCAGCGGCCTCGGCCAGGGGCAGCATGAGAGCTACCGTGAAACGGGAGCCGGCGCCCAGCTCGCTTTCCACCGCTATCTCGCCGCCCATCTGCTTCACCAGCAGGTAGCAAATGGACATACCAAGGCCCGTGCCCTTCTGGGATTCGCTGTTGCTGTTGCGCTCCTGGGCGAACACGTCGAAGATGCGCTGCTGGAATTCCGGCGTCATGCCACAGCCCGTATCCTCGATGGTCACGGTGAGTCGAGCCATGTGGGTGTCCACGGTCTCCTGCACGGCGTGCAGCGCGATGGAGCCGCCCTCGGGCGTGAACTTCACGGCGTTCGACAAGATGTTCACGAGCACCTGGCTGACGCGCACCCCGTCGCCCACAAGCAGAGCGGAGCCCACGCCCTCGCAGGTCAGATCGAAGCGTATGCCGCGCTCGGCCATGGGCTCGCGCTGCATATCGCAGACGTTCTCGATAAGCACGGCCGCATCGAAGGGCTCCTTCGCAAGCTCCACCTTGCCCGCCTGCAGTTTCGACACATCAAGGATGTCGTTCACCAGCGATAGCAAATACTGGGCGGCCGTGCCGAGCTTCCCCACATAGGCGGCCATGGCCTGGCGGTCGTCCATATGGCGTTCCATCAGGTGGTGCAGGCCGATGATGCCGTTTAAGGGCGTGCGAATCTCGTGGCTCATGTTCGAGAGGAATTCCGTGCGCGCGGCTACCTCGGCCCGAGCGCGCATCGAGCGCCGCACCGAACGGAACAGCACGGCCACCATGATGGCCACCACCACGAGCAGGGCGCAGAGCATGCCCACGGTCATGGCGATGAAGGGGGCGAAGCGCTGGTCGAACACATCGGTGGGCACGGCCATGATGAACGCCCAGCTCGTGCCCTCTACCGGCGCGAAGGACATGACGAGCCGCTCCCCTTCGGCCGTGGTGCAGTTGATGACGAAACTCTTGCCCTCGGAGATGTTGCGGCGCACGTCTTCGATGGTAACGCCGCCCTCTACGAAGCCGGCCTCCAGCGTCTCGTAGAAGTTGTCCTCGCCGGCCAGATCGGTGGCGGGGCTCGCGTTCACGATGTAGTAGCCCCTGTCGTTCACCACGCTGGAAACGCCCTGGCCGTCGAAGCTCTCGATAATGAGCTGGTTCGAAATGGCCGACAGGTCGCTGCGGCCGAGCAGCGCTACGAAGGTGTGGTCGCCCAGGCGGAAGTTGTCGAGGGGAATGCCGAAGATCAGCGATTCCTTGGTAGTTTCCAAACGGCCCAAGTCGTCGTTGTAGAGCATGACGAAGGGCTCGTCACCGCCGACGAGGAGCTCGTCGTAGGCATGGGCGTCGGGGCCCATCACCACATAGGAGCTGCTGTAGATGGTGCCCCTATCGTCCATAAGATACAGGGCGTTGAAAAGATTCGAGGCCGCGGCCTCAAGGTTCAGCTGCTCCTGGGCCTCGTGCACATCGCGCGCATCGTAGACTTCCATGTGCTTGACCACCGCGCCCAAACGCCCGTAGGCGTCGTCGAGCGAGCCCTCGATGGTCTCCACGTCGTGGCGGGATATCTCGTCCACCGTGGACATGAGGTTGTCGCTCACCGTGGCCGACAGCTGCACGAGATACAGGCACACGGCGGCAACGATGAGAAGCGCCGACACGGCAATGATGGCGATGTACCTTCTGCGGTTCACGGGCCTCCCATTTCTGCACGTTACACCTTGTCAACGACAGTGTAGCACCGAACCCCGTTCGCAATGACAACTGTTATCTGCCGATGGGGGCGGAAGGCGGCCGCACGCCCACGCCAACGCAAGCGGGACGCCTTACCGGGTAAGGTGTCCCGCTTTCCGCAGACGCGCGGGCAGGTCGGCGGTTAGCAGGCGGCCTCGATGGCCTTGATGGCGGCATAGAAGCGCTCATTCGCCGGCGTGGGCACCCCGTGCTCCCGGCCGAGGCGGTTAATGGTGCCGCTGAACAGCTCCACCTCGGTGGGCCGACGCGCCAGCACGTCCTGACGCAGCGAGGGCAGCCCCTCCGGATTCAGGTGGTCGATGATGTTAAGCCAGTAGGCCACGTCGTCGTCGGCGAGCCCCACACCCACAGCCCGGGCCACGGCCGCCACCTCGTACATGGCCGCTATCATGGCCTCGCGCGCCTCGCCTTCCGCATGGATGCCGCTAAAGCAGCAGTCATACACGGCGCATGCCTGGTTCACCCCCACGTTGCAGATGAGCTTGCCCCACAGCTGGTGCTGGATATCGTCGGGCACGATGAACGGCTGATCGATGGCGGTAAGCCACGCCGTGACGCGTGCGAGGTTCTCCTGCTGTGCCGCGTCCGAGGCATCGTGCACGCCCAGGGCCATAACCCCCACGCAGCCGGCCGTCACCGTGGCGCCGATCTTCCGCGAGTCCATCTGCTGGGCCACGCACAGAAGCACGCGGTCCCACCCGAAACGCTGGCTCAGCACCTCCTCGCTCGTCACGCCGTTGAGCACCGAGATAACGGCGGTATCGGCGCCGATAAGCGGGGCCGACTGCTCTATGGCCTCGGCCAGGGCACCGTACTTCACCGCAAAGAGCACCACGTCGAAGGGCTTCTCGACCGCGCGGACCGCCGCCTCGTCGTAGGTGAGGTAGGTAGCTTGAATGACCTCGCCGTTAAACACCGTGGGCTCGGCACGGTACGCGACCACACGCGCCTCGTCGGCCACAACGAACACGCCCTCGGCGCCCATGGCGCGCCCGAAGCAGCCCGCGTACATGGCCCCCAGCGACCCGAACCCGACAATTGCAACATTCTCAATAGGCTTCATTGGAGCCTCCTCATTGTTCAAGAATGACAACTATACCAAGACGCTGGGCTTTCGGCTGTCCGTGCTCGTCGTCCACTTCGCGCTGATCCTGCTGCGAACGCAGCTCAAGGAAGCAGAGAGGATGACGCACGCTTGTCGGTACGCTCCCAGCATCGTTGCTGCTGAAGTTGAATCTGCTTCTTTCACAGCTGCGTTCTTCGCAGGGCGCTCAGAGGCCGCCGAGCACGGACAGCCGAAAGCCCAGGGAGACGCTTCCTACATATCCTCCAAACGCCCGTGCTTCTCGTAGCGCGTGACGCGGGTGATGCGGTTGTCGTCGTCCACGAACACTACGCGCGGCGCGTTCTCGGGCTCGGCGAACTCCTCGGGCGTCATGCTGGCATAGGCCATGATGATTACCTTGTGGCCCGGCTCCACGCAGTGGGCGGCAGCGCCATTCACGCAAATCATGCCGCTGCCCGGTTCGCCGGCGATCACATAGGTCTCGAAGCGGTTGCCGTTGTCGATGTCCACCACCTGCACCCGCTCGTATTCCAGGATGCCGGCGGCCTCGGCCAGCGCGGTGTCGATGGTGATGGAGCCCACGTAATCGAGCTCGGCCTGCACCACGCGGGCACGATGGATCTTCCCTTTCAGCACGTTCAGCAGCACGGCCTACTCCCCTTCCTCGTACAGGAAATTGTCGATGAGACGCGTACTGCCGATATAGACCGCCATGGCCGCAAGGGCGCTTTCGCCAATGCGATCGGTCGGCTGCATGGTGTCGCCGTCCACCACTTCCACGTAGTCGATACGCGCGGCCGGCTCGGCTTCGATAATGTCGGTCATGAGCGCTTTCACGACCGCTGCATCGCGTTCGCCGCCGCGCACGGCCGCTTCGCCAGCGCAAATCGCCCGCGACAGCACGAGAGCCGCCTGACGCTCGTCGGCCGACAGGTAGACGTTGCGCGAGCTTTTCGCCAGGCCGTCCTCCTCGCGCACGATGGGGCAGCCGACCACCTTCACGTTCATATTCAGGTCGGCCACCATGCGCTTGATGATGGCCAGCTGCTGGGCGTCCTTCTGGCCGAAGAACGCGCGGTCGGGCTGCACAATGTTGAACAGCTTCGTCACCACCGTGCACACGCCACGGAAATGCCCCGGACGCGACGCCCCGCAGAGTGCGTCGGTGAGCGTCTCCATCACCACATAGGTGTTGTAGGCCGGCCCGTACATCTCCTCTACCGAGGGATGGAACACCGCGTCTACCCCGTGGCGCTCGCAGATGGCGCCGTCGCGTTCGATATCGCGCGGATAGGCGTCGTAGTCCTCGTCGGGCCCGAACTGGATGGGGTTCACGAACACCGACGCCACCACCTTGTCGCAGGCGGCGCGGGCGGCGTCCATCAGGCTCTCGTGGCCCTCGTGCAACGACCCCATGGTAGGCACGAGACCCACCGTAAGTCCCTCGGCTTTCCATGCGGCCACCTGGGCCTTCATGGCCTCAACCGTTTCGATGATCTGCATGACGCGCCCCCTACAGGTTCTCAAGCACGCCCTCGGGCGCGGCGTAGGTGTGCTCGGGCGCAGGGAAGGAACCGTCCTTCACGGCGGCATCGTAGGCGCGATAGGCCTCGCGCATCACGTCGCCCACCTCGGCGAAACGACGCACGAACTTCGGCGTGAAGTCGTGGAACATGCCCAGCATATCCTGGTTCACGAGCACCTGGCCGTCGCAGCCGGCACCAGCTCCGATGCCGATGGTGGGGATGGTCAGCTCGGACGACACGCGCTCGGCCAGCTCGGCGGGAATGGCCTCGAGCACCACAGCGAAGGCGCCAGCCTCTTCCACCGCATGGGCGTCTTCCAGAAGCTTACGGGCCGAATCGGCAGTCTTGCCCTGCACCTTGAACCCGCCCAGGGCATTGATGCCCTGAGGTGTGAGGCCGATGTGGGCGCACACGGGAATCTGGCAGTCGACGATAGCGCGAATGCGGTCGGCCACCTCCACCCCGCCCTCCAGCTTCACGGCATTGGCGCGGGCCTCCTTCATGAGACGCCCGGCGTTCACCACAGCATCGTACACGCTCGTCTGGTAGGACATGAAGGGCATATCCACGACGACGAGCGCGTTCTTCGTGCCACGAGCCACCGCCGCACCGTGATGGATCATGTCCTCCATAGTGACCGACACGGTGTCGCCCAAGCCAAGCATCACGTTGCCAAGTGAATCGCCGACGAGGATGGAGTCGATGCCCGCCTCGTCCACCAACCGCGCGGTGGTGTAGTCGTAGGCCGTGATCATCGAGATCTTCTCGCCCTTTTGCTTCATGGATAGGAATGTGGAAACCGTAACGCTCATGAGCGCCTCCTTTGCAATCCTGCCGCCCGAGGCCTCTCCCCGGTGCAGCGGTATCCTTCTCTGGCGCGTATTATAGTCGCCGCCCCCAGGGACGCAAGCGAAAAAGACAAGCGTTTCAATCAGATTTGCCGATACCCCCATTCAGCCGCCCTATGAAACCGGAGCGGAGTTGCCCGCAAAGCGACGCCGCGCTGCACGATTCTGGCAGGGCATGCACCGGGGACGAGCCATACGGCCCGCACAACCGCAAGCGGGCTTACGAGGCGAGCTCCTTCAGAACGGCCACCTCGGCATCGGTGAGCCGGCGCGCCTCGCCACGGGGCACATCCCCCAGATCAAGCGGACCGAAGGCTTCGCGGTGTAGAGCGATGACCGGATGCCCCACCGCCTCCAACATGCGACGCACCTGGCGCTTGCGGCCCTCGCGCAGGCGCACTTCCACGTAGCTGCCTGACGCCTCCAACGCACCCCGCGAACGCTTGCCGCCATGGCGCTGGCGGTGCCCGCTCGCCCCCGCATCCGACCCGATGAGACGCCGCGCGCGCCGGGCCTCATCACCCGTAAGCGCCCGCACGCCAGCCGGCAGCGTAGGACCGTCGTCCAGCACAATGCCCTCGCGCAAGCGACGCAGGTCGTAGTCGTTCAAGCGCCCTTCGACAAGGGCCAGGTAGGTCTTCTCTACATGACGGCGCGGATGCAAGAGCCCCTGGCCAAACTCGCCATCGGTGGTGAACAACAGAAGACCCGTGGTATCGGTGTCAAGCCGGCCCACAGGGAAGAGCGCCGGGTACGCAGCCAGCTCGGCAGCCATGAGCGAGGCTGCCGTGGGACGTCCCTGGGGATCGCTCATGGTGGTCACATAACCGGCCGGCTTGTGCAGCATGAAGGTGGCGCCCTCCTCGGGCAACGCTACGGGCACACCGTCCACATCCACCGCGTCCGTTTCGGGATCGACCTTCGCGCCCATCTCAGTCACGACAACGCCGTTCACGGCCACGCGTCCCGCGGCGATGAACTCCTCCGAGTGCCGTCGCGAGGCCACCCCGGCCCGCGCCAGGAACTTCTGCAGACGCATCTCAGCCACCTGTCATACCTCCATGATTCGCATTTCCGCACCCCGGTATCCGAAAGGAGCGATTTCGTGCAACAAACTCCGCGAAAGAGACCCCCATGCCGTCCCGCAACGCGTTTTTGGGAAAGAATGGCGATCTAGAGTACCGTTTCCCCAGGTGACGATTCGGCTACCTTCACCACGCACAGGCCCTCCATCTATTTCGCGGAGTTTGTTGCGCAAAGCAGTGGCCAACGGAAACCTACCGCCTACTCATCGTCGGTCTCGAAGGTAAGGGAGTCGAAGTCGATCTTGTCCACCACGCCGAGAGTCGATGCGATGGCCTCGGCGAACATCGCCTCGGCACGGGCGTCGCGCTGGGCGCCTGATTCGCCAGGCACGGTAGGCTCGCCAGTCGCGGCAGCCTCGTCGGCCGGTGCGGCCCCGCTTGCAACATCCTCGGCCCCGACGGCACCGTCAGCAGCTGCAGACTCCCTCTCCAGGGCGGCGCGCTCTTCAGCCAGAGCCGCGGTCAGGGTCTCGGCGGCTGCGTCCAGACCGACGTACGCCTCTTCGTCGAAGAGCATCGCCTCGCCATCGCCTTCGGCAGCATCCTCCCCCAGCATTGCCCGAGCCATGCCGCGGGCCTGCTCGTCGCTTACGACCGCATCCTCGCGCGTAGCACTCAAGCGCTCGGTAATAAGGCGGCGCGTCTCCTCATCGGGCGCGAAGTCGGCAAGGTCGGGCAGGTCAGCCGGACTGCGCAGACCGAACTTCTCCAAGAAGGCGCGGGTGGTGCCGTACAGCGTGGGGTTGCCGGGCGTATCGGCGGTGCCCATCTCGCGCACGAGGCCCTTCTCCACCAGCGAGTTGATGGGGCTGTCGGAGTTCACACCGCGCACGCTGGCCACGCCGGCGCGGGTCACCGGTTGGGTATAGGCCACGATGGCGAGCGTCTCCATGGCGGCTGCCGACAGCTTGCGCGTGTCCCACGACAGCACGTACTTCTCGATGAGTTCGTGGAAGGCCGGGTGCGTGAACAGGCGCCAGCCGCCGGCCACCTCCCGCAGCTGGATGCCAGCGCCATCGCGCTCGAGCTTCTCGCGCAAGCCCACGAGCGCCGCTTCCACCTGGCGTGGCTCGCATTCCAGCATCTCGGCGAGCGCGATGGTGCCCACCGGCTCGTCGGTCACGAACAGCATGGCCTCAATAGCGCCGGCCAGCTGGCTCTCCTGCAATCCCTGGAACATGTCTATCCCTTCGGTTCCTTTCGTATCCAGCACACGATTCCGCAGCATGCGCCAAACGCAGCAGCCGCACCCGCGCGGCTCCTATTGCCCTTCCACCGACGTCAGCGCGTCGTCGCCGTCGAGATTCAGCTCGCCAGATCCCTCGATGTAGTCGATGGCAATGTCGCCGAACGCCTCGTCCTGCGTAAGATGCACCATCACGCGCTTGTACAGCTCCAGAATGGCCAAAAACGTCACCACGAGCACCTCTTTGGGCGTCTCGGGCCCCACCAACTCCGAGAACCGCATCTTCTTGCGCGTGCGAATGCGCTGGTGAATGGCGCGCACGTGCACCTCCACGGGAATGGGCTTCGCGGCAATGTGCTCGCTTTCCAAGAGGAACACCTCGCGCCGAGCCAGGGCAGCGGCGGCCTGATAGGCCAGCGCGTCCACCGTGACGCCCTCGAGAAAGTCGGGCATGAGCCCGAGGAAGTTCGCATCGGGCCCGAAGGGGCGGGGGTGCTGCCGACCCTCGGCGATGAACCGGTTGTGCAGCACCGACGCAGCGTTCTTGAACTTCTTGTACTCCATGAGCCGCTCGACCAGGATATCGCGGGCCTCCGACGGAGCAAGCTCTGCGATGTCGTCGTCCAACTCGTCGCGCTCGCGCGGAATGAGGCTCGCTGCCTTGATCTCCAGCAGCGTGGATGCCACCAAAAGGAAGTCGCTCGCCACATCCAGGTCGAGGTTGTCCATGCGCGACACCTCTTCCAAATACTGGTCGGCGATCTCGGTGATAGAGATGGCCCCGATATCGACCTTCTGGCGGCTGACCAGATATAAAAGCAGATCGAAGGGGCCCTCGAAACTGTCGATGCGAACTTTGTAGGACATAGCGCCGACAGACCCCTAGGAGAAGAACGGCGGGAACATGAGGTCGAACAAGTTGCCGGCCGTCACATCCAGATACCACGAAAACGGGTTGAAGTTGAATACGTAGGGCAGCACCACGATGGCGATCATGAAGATCGGGAAGGCGTACTGCTGGATCTGGTAGTACTTCGGCAGGTACTTCGCCGGCAAGAGGATGGCGAAGATGGACGAGCCATCCAACGGCGGGATGGGCAGCAGGTTGAAGAACATGAGGTACAGGTTGATGAGCGCGAACGTGGGCAGGAACATAACGTAGAAGTACGCGAACAGCTCGCTGTTGGCGAAGGCGGGGTTGGCCACCAACCCCGAGCAGCCCCAGGCGACAGCGGCCGCCACGCCGGCCATGGCGAGGTTCGCGCAGGGGCCGGCCAAGCCCACGATGACATCGTCACGGCGCGGGTCCTTGAAGTAGCGGGGGTTGTAGGGCACGGGCTTGGCGTAGCCGAACACCGGCCAGCCCATGAGCATGAGCATAGCCGGCAAGATGACGGTGCCAAACGGGTCGATGTGCTTGAGCGGGTTCAGCGACAGGCGCCCCGAGGCCTTGGCCGTAGGATCGCCCAGCTTGTAGGCCGCAAAGCCGTGAGCCACCTCGTGCAGCACGAGGGCGGGCACGAAGCTCAGAACAGAGCAGATGATGTATGCGATGTTAACCATAGCGCATAAGTGTAGCGCACGCCGCCCAAACCGCCCGCCAAGCTGCGCGCAAACCCACAGAAACCGCCGACGAACGAGCGCCCAAGGCGCACCGAGGCCCCGCGACAGCCCCTCCCCGAGCCGCGTGCGCTATCAATCGAGCACGAGCTGCTGGATGTACACGTCGTTGCGTAGCTCCTTGGCATGGGCCGCGTCGATGGCGCCCTCGGCACGCAGCGCCTTGATGAGCTGCAGCTCGCGGGCAAGCGCCTGGGACTGCACATCCTCCACGGCATCGTAGGTCTCGCGCATGGTGCGGAACCGACCCGTGAGGCCGCGACGATCGGGCTGACCCTCTCCCCGCGAGCTGGAAGCGGAGGCAGTGTCCCCGTCCTGCTCCTCGTCTGCGTCCTCGTCCCCGTCCCAGGCGACCGCCTCGCGCTCGATGGCGTCGAGGCGGTCGTAGAGCGCTTCGACACGGGCAGCCTCGGCCCGGGCGCGGGCAGCAGCCTCGGGCGAGGCAGAGGGAGCCAGGCCCTCCAAGATCTCAGCGTAGCGATGCATGACGATGACCGTAGCGGGCTCATCGATGGGTGCCGAACCGTTGACGGAGCCGGCCTCCCCCGCGCCAGCCTCCCCGCGCACCGCGCCGGTGAGATGCGCATCGGACTCGATGGAGGCAATCACGCCCAAAGTAAGACCTATCTCGGCATCCACGCGGTCACGGGTGCGCTTGGCCGAGCGCTTCGAGGGCACGAGCACCGGCACCGCGAAGTCGGCCAGAACCAGCGTGAGCACGATCATACCCGAGGCGATGGAGATGAGCGCGCCCCGACCCGCAGCGCCGAGAGCCGCCCCCGCCGTGAGCGTGAGCATGAGCGAGAGCGTGATGCCGCCCTTCGCGCCGGCAAGCGCCATGGCGAGCGTGCCGCGCAGGGCCGCCGGAGCAAGAGCCGTCCGGGCGCCCCGGCCCTCCCGCGCCGCCGCCTTCGCGTCCATGGCGAGCACCCAGACGAAGCGCACGGCCTCCAACACCAGGGTAAGAACCACCACGACGCCCAGAAGCGCCGCCGGATCCCCCAGGCTGCCCTCAGCCGCCGGCTCCAGAAGGCGCGGCAGCTGCATGCCCAGGATGACGAAGATGATGCCGTTCAGCACGAACTCCAACGTCTCCCACACGCTTTTGGCCTGCAGTTTCGTGCGCGCCGTGGCAGCAGTATGGTGCTGGGGCAGAAGCGACATCATAAGCCCCGAAGCCACCACGGCGATAACCGCGCCGATGTGCACCGATTTCGCCGCCAGGTAGATGACGAAGGGCAAAAGAAGCTCCAGCATCACATGCAAGGTGGGATTATCGAGCCCCGTGCGGCGCAGCAGCTGCAAAAGGCCCCAGGCGAGCGCGCCCATGACCAGGCCCCCGAAGAATCCGCCGAACAGGTCGAGCGCGAACTCCTCGCCGGCGTGCACGAGCGAGAAGGCGCCAGTGGCCAGAAGCGAGAGGCAGCACTGGAACACCACCGTGCCCGTCACGTCGTTGAACAGGGCCTCGCCCTTGAGAAGCGCCTCGTGGCGACGGCCGAAGCGCCGATCGTGGGTAAGGGCCGTCACGGCCACTGCGTCGGTAGACCCCATGGCAGCGCCGAGCGCGCAGGCGGCCGCCAGCGGCACCGCGGGCACAAGCGCATGCAGCGTAGCGCCGCAGGCGATGACAATAGCGAACACGAGCCCCACGGAAAGCGACGCGATGCCCCAACGGTTCTTCCACAGCGCGCCGGAATCCACGTGGCGCGACTCGTTGAAGTGCAGCGGCGCGATGAATAAAATGAGCAGAAGCTCTGGGTCGATACCCCATTCCAGCGGCGTTGACACCACGCAGGCGATAACGGCGCCGAGCGCAATCTGCACGAGCGGCAACGACACGCGGGGCAGAAACTTATCGAGAACGCTCGAGGCGATAACCGCCGCCAGCAAGAACAGGATCAGCTCAAAGGTCTGCATTTACATCAACCCCGGGAACCCCTGCTGGCGCAGGGCCTCGTAGGCGGCGATGGCCACCGTGTTGGACACGTTGAGAGAATCGAGGCCCTCCCGCATGGGAATGCGCACGCACGCGTCGGCGAAGCGCTCGATGATAGCCGGATCGAGCCCGCGGCTCTCACGACCGAACAGCAAGAAGGCATCCGGACCGTAGGATACCTCGGCATAGCCGCACTCGGCAGCCCCCGTAAACAAGTGCAACTCGTCTTCGCCGTGAGTCTCCAAAAACGCCTCCACACAGGGCCAGCGCACGATGTCCACATCGTTCCAATAATTGCACCCGGCCCGCTTCAGATTCTTCTCCGTGGGCCTGAAGCCCATAGGCTCGACGAGGTGCAAGCGGCCCCCCGTGCACGCGCACGTCCGCGCGATATTCCCCGCGTTCTGGGGAATCTCAGGTTCGACAAGAACGATATTTAGCATTAAGACCCTTTCGTAGTTGGCAGAGCGGGTTCGAGATACGGGGTACCCTGACCGAGCGAGTTCCGCAGCGACTGTGACAGTCCAGCGGACTGTCACACAAAGCGAGGACTGTCTGAGCGAATCAGAATATCCGGTGGCCGAACCCGGAGGGCGACGACGCGTACCCCGTAGCCCGACTCCGAGGAGCCACCAGTTACCCCTGCTCCTGCTGCCGGGCCATTTCCGCCTCCAGCTCCTCGGTGAGCGTGAACCACTCCTCCTCGGCCGCGGCCAGACGCTGCTTCAGCTTGGCATGCTCGGCAATGGCGTCGGAGGAAGCGTCCTCATTCACGTAGAAGTCGGGGTCGGCCATCAGTGCCAGAAGCTCCTCCATGCGGGCGTTGTCGCGTTCCATCTGCTCGTCCAGCTGGGCGATGCGCTTGCGGTGGTTCTTCAGCGCGGCATAGGCGCGGTTGCGGGCCTCGGCCTCGCGGCGCTTCTGCTCCTTGGTCTTCGGCGCGCTGCCCTTGGGCGCGGTGAGCTGCACCTCGCCGCCAGACACGGGAGCGCTGCCCGCCGCAGGAGCCGTCGCCGCCGAGGCCGCGCCGTCGCCCGCCGCCCGGTCGCGGCGCCGGTTCACGGTGATCTTCGTGGGAGCCGCCGCACCCGCCTTGCGCTTCTCGGGGGCGTCGGCACTCCCCTTCCCGTGGATGCCCGCATCGGCAAGCGCCTCGTCCACCGCCGAAGAGCCGGCACTCGCATCGGCTTCCAGCTGGCCCGACTTGTACAGATAGTAGTCGTAGTCCCCGTCGTAGTTGGTGATGCGGCCGTCCTTCACCTCCACGATGCGGTTGGCCACCCCGCGGATGAGATGACGGTCGTGGGTGATGAACAGGATAGTGCCCTCGAAATGCTGCAGGGCCTGCTCCAAGATGTCGGCCGAGGAGATATCCAGGTGGTTCGTCGGCTCGTCAAGGCAGAGCAGCGGTTTGGGCGCCACGAGCATCTTCGCCAGGGCCAGACGGCCCTTTTCGCCGCCCGAGAGCACGCCCACCTTCTTCTCTACGGCATCGCCCGTGAACAGGAAAGCGCCCAAAAGGCCGCGCACCTGGGAGATAGACCAGCCCGGCGCAGCGTGATCGAGCTCCTCGAACACGGTATTGCCCGCATGCAGCTCCTCCAGCTGGTGCTGGGCGTAGTAGGTCAAGTCAACGTTCACGCCGTAGTCGATGGTGCCCGCGTCGGGCTTCTCCACCCCGGCGATCATCTTCAGCAGCGTGGACTTGCCCGCACCGTTGGGGCCCACAAGCGCCACCTTGTCGCCGCGGTACATGGTGAAGTCCACGCCGTCGTACACCGTGTGCTCGCCGTAACGCTTCACGAGGCCGCGGGCGCGTACCACTTCGTCGCCGGTGCGCGGCGGCTGCACGAAGTTGAAGTGCACGGTCTTCTTCTCTTCGGGAATGACAGGCAGCGTCTCCTTGATCTTCTCGATGCGCCGCTCGCGTTCCTGAGCCTGCTTGGCCTTGGTGGCCTTGTAGCGGAAGCGGTCGACGAAGGCCTGCAGGTGCGCGATCTCCTCCAGTTGCTTGGCGCGCTCCACCTTCAGACGCTCCAAGCGCTCCTCGCGAGCCACCAGGTACTTCGAGTAGTTGCCCTTGTACAGGCTCACCTGACCGTTGTCGATTTCCGCCACGCGGTCCACCATGTTGTCCATGAACGCGCGGTCGTGGGACACCACGATGACGGTGCCGGCGTAGCCGCGCAGAAAGCCCTCGAGCCACTTCACCGACTCCAGATCCAGATGGTTCGTCGGCTCGTCGAGCAAGAGCACTTCGGGGTTGCGGATGAGCAGCTTCGCCAGCGCGATGCGCATCTGCCAGCCACCCGAGAACTCGGTGGTGGAGCGTGCCATATCGCCCTCCGTGAAGCCGAGGCCGAACAGCACGCTGCGCACCTTCGACTCCAGCGAATAGCCGCCGAGCATCTCGTAGGCGTCCCGCGCCCGGCCCACGGCCGCCAGCTGGGCCTGGGTGGGCGCGGCTCCCAGCTCGGCCTCCAGCTTGTGCAGGCGCTGCTCAGCTTCCAGCACCTCGGTCTGCGATGAGATGACCTCCTCGAATACGGGCAAATCGCCCATCTCGATGGCCTCCTGCTCGAGGTAGCCTACCCGTGCGCCCTTGGCGAACAGCACACGCCCCTCGTCCGGGTCGTCCTCGCCCGATATGATGTTCAAAAGCGTGGTCTTGCCCGCGCCGTTGGGCCCCACGAGCGCCAGACGGTCGTACTCCTCCAACCGGAACGTCACGTCGTGGAACAGCGTGCGCCCGCCATAGGATTTCGAAAGATGTTCAGTTTGTAGGATCATAGGTGCTTCCCGAAGTTAGTCGCCGAAGGGCGACGCCATGCCGCCCCGCTTTTGCCAACTGCATAGTGTAGCGCATCCGCGAAACGATGCGCCCCGCTATGCCTTCCGGTACTTCTGAAAACGGCTGTTGGGCTTATCGGGAACCGTTCGCACCACCAATGAACCCCCTTCGCCAGTGGATGGGAGAAGCCCACCAGCAAGAGACCCCTTAACGTTGAGTGCTTTGCGAATTAAAGCCCGAAAGCGCGATTCGAAGCCTCACATGAGCAGCAGCACGATCGGCCCCATGAACTCCTTCGAGAATAAGAAGACCCCTCAACGAGGGGTCTCCGCCAATCGAACGAGAACGAGCTCTTCTCAGACAGCTTTAGAAGCGATTCACGCAGAAAGTCTCAACCAGTCCGGTCTTCTTGTTCTTCATGTCGATATAGAAACCGCCCTTTATCTTGGCGCCGTTCTTGTACTTCTTGACTGTTTTCTTCTCTTTGCCGCCCTTATAGGAGTATTTCTCGGTGTAGATCTTGCTGATCTTCCAACCGTCAGCGGGAACCACCTTGACTTTCTGGGCCTTCGTCCCCGTTGCCGTAATTGCGTAGGATGCTCCCAAGCCGCGAAGCAGATTCTCGGGCATCAGGCTATCGGTAAGATCTTGCTTACCGACCTTCAACGACGCAATAGGCGTCTCATACTTGTACACCTTTATCTTAGCTGCGTACTTCTTACTTCCAACCTTGCAGGTGATTTTGGCCGTTCCGGCTTTCTTGAGTTTGATCTCCGCAATATAGGTATTCCGATCTTTCAAATACTTCAGTTTGGCTTTGGCGACCGCAGACTTGCTGCTCTTCAGCTTCGACACCTTCGACCTGCCGTCGCTCCAGAACCCTATGGAATCTGCATCCGAGTTACCGGGGGCATAGCTGACCTTGAGGGTGCCCTTCTTCAGGACCGATATTTTGGGATCCGATGACGCATGCGCAGGGGCCACCGCAAACATCAAGCTCAGCGCAACGGCGGCGGCCATAGCAGCTGCAGCGAAAGAGACAGCCCGGGTGAATACTTTCTTCTGAAGCATGTTCGTCCTTTCCACGAGGGGAATCAAATGGGTTTCAGCCCTAACCGACCCGGTGAAACCTTCACATGGATTATACAAAAACCAAAATTCGCATACAACAGAACTGCTATGACTGGCAATAAGAAAGGCCCTCCGAAGAGGGCCTGTAAGTTATGGTGGTCGCTACAGGATTTGAACCTGTGACCCCCGCCGTGTGAAGGCGATGCTCTCCCGCTGAGCCAAGCGACCGAATGTCGTGCAATTCACTTGGTGACTTGCGACGGGTAAATATAATACACAGGTTCCAACGATCGCGCAAGGGGTAATCTTGTATACTGTCCCAACATATTCACAATTCCATCGCAGAAGAGAAGGAAGCACCCCATGGCAAGTGATTTGACGAGCGACACCTTCCTCGCCTCGAAGAAGATCAGCGACGAGATCAACGCCGATTTGCCCCTGCACCCCGAGAAGTACACCATGCTCTCGGGCGACCGCCCCACCGGGCGTCTGCACATGGGCCACTACTTCGGTACCCTGAAGGAACGCGTGGCGCACCAGAACCTCGGCATCGCCACCCGCATCATCATCGCCGACTACCAGGTCATCACCGACCGCGACACCACGGCCAACATCGCCGACAACGTGCACAACATGGTCATCGATTATTTGGCCTGCGGCGTGGATCCGGAGAAGACCATCATCTTCACCCACTCCGCCGTGCCGGCCTTGAATCAGCTCATGCTCCCCTTCCTGTCGCTCGTCACCGAGGCCGAGCTCATGCGCAACCCCACGGTGAAAGCCGAGCAGGAGGCCTCGGGTCATGCGCTTACGGGCCTGCTCCTCAGCTACCCGGTGCACCAGGCCTGCGACATCCTGTTCTGCAAGGGCAACATCGTGCCGGTGGGCAAGGACCAACTGCCCCACATTGAGCAGACGCGCCAGATCGCGCGCCGCTTCAACGAGCGCTACGGGCGCGTGTTCCCCGAGCCCCACGGCCTTCTGACCGATGCCGTGGAGATTCCCGGGCTTGACGGCCGCAAGATGTCGAAGAGCTACGGCAACGCCATCGCCCTTTCGGCCACCGAGGAGGAGACGGCCAGGCTCATCAAGAAGAGCCAGACCGACGCCGAGCGCTTCATCACCTTCGACAAGGAGAACCGCCCCGGTGTGTCGGCGCTGCTCACCACCGCCTCACTCACCACCGGGCGCACCGAGGAGGACATCGCCGCCGAGATCGGCAACGAGGGCGCCGGAGCGCTGAAGCGCTACGTGACCGAGTCGGTGAACAGCTACCTGGCGCCCATCCGCGAGCGTCGTCGCGAGCTTGAGGGCAAGCCCGAGTTGGTGCGCGAGATCCTGCACGAGGGCAACCGCCGCGCCAACGAGATCGCCAACGCCACCTTGGACGAGGTGCGCGAGGCCATGGGCATGGTGTACTAGCCTCCCCACTCGGCGCGTCGACCTCATTGATTACGCGCCCGCGCCTGAACACCAATGAGCAAGAAGGCCCCTCATCGAGGGGCCTTCTTCATAGCAACGCGGAAAGAGACAGCGTCCCTGCACGCCGGGCGACTTTCCTATACCGTGTCCTCCAGGTCCATTTGCATAAGCTGCACGTTCTCACGCAGACGCTTGGCAGTTGCACGAGACAACTCGTCGGCCTCGTAAGCCGCCTGAATCTGCTCAAGCTCGTAGTGGTAGGCCATGCGCTTCAGCTCGTTGGCACGGTCCTCCACCTTGATGACGGCAGTCACCGTAGGGCGCCCGCTGCGCAAAGCCGCCGTAGCGCGCTGATACTCCATGAGCAGTTCGGCGGCGTCCTCGGTGGGCACCTGGCTCGATGCGACAGCCTCTTCCAAATGCTCCATGGCGTACACGCGCGCGGCGATCTGCAGACGTTTCATCTCCTCGGTACGGGCCGCCATGGTGGTACCCGGCAGCTCGCGGAGCGCCGCGTTCACGCCCCGGTGCAGCAGCGCGCGCGTGCGAATGCCAAGTCGGCGCATCCGTCCTGTCCCGCGGCCGTGCTCGAGAAGGTCCATGGTGCGCTCGAGACGCGTGAGGTACTGGTAGCCCACCACACTGGACACCTCCTCGTTCTCCACAAGTTCCGCCGTGCGGTCATACTCCCAGCGCAGCGCCCGCACTCTCAGCAAGACGTTCGGCTCATCCTCGATACCGTTTGATTCCTTGATACGCGACAGGCGATCGCTGTAGGAACGAATAACCGCCTGCGTTTCCACACGGTTCTCAGACGTCTGCTGCGCCGTGAGCATCTCGATGACATCGCGCATGATGTCGAGCGTCGTGGCGGCATCCCGATCGATGCGCCGCAGCTCCTCCTCAGCTTCATTGCGCGCGGGCGCCAGAAGCGGCACCACAAACGTCGCCAGCAACAATGTGCACACGATGACGCCACATGCGAGGAAGATGAGCAGGTCGCGCTGGGGGAAGAGCACCTTGTACGCCAAATCGGGATACACGAGATGCACCGGAATGGTGAACATGATGGACAAGGTAATAGCGCCCTTCGCCCCCGAGAACGTGGTAATGAGCGCACTGCGCACATCCCGCCTTGTGAACCGCCGGCCCTCGGCATGGCGCACATGCACCCAATCCATAACGATCACCCACAGAAAGCGCGTGAACAAAAGCAGGAACGTAATGCCCAGCACAAGCGCGATGAGCGTGGTATTCGTAATGGTAGTGTCGTCCCAGGTCTCGCGCATGGCCTGGGGAAGCTGGGTGCCCAGCAGTACGAACACGATACCGTTGAGCGCATAGGTGAGCACGTGCCACACGCTGCCGGACACAATGTTCATGCGCGATACCGCCGGCCCGATGACACCCTTCGGAGAGGTGACGTTGATGAGCCCCGCCACCACCACGGCAATGACGCCGCTCACGTGGCAGGCGTCGGACACAAGGTAGATAAGGAAGGGAATGAGCACCTCGAACAGCACGTGGAAGTTCGTGTTCTCCACCCCGATGGAGCGCGCCGTTTTCACAATCCAGTTGCCGAGCAGGCCAAACACAGCGCCGAACAAAAGGCCGCCGACAAACTCGATGAGGAAGTCGGTTCCAGCCGTGACCAGAGAGAACGTACCCGTCACCACGGCACCGAGAGCGAACTGGAACGACACGATGCCCGAGGCGTCGTTCAGCAGAAGCTCACCCTTCAACATGGAGGCCTGGCGTTCCGGAATATCGACCTGCTTCGCCAGCGATGAGACGGCCACCGCATCGGTAGGGCCGAGCGCCGCGCCCAAGGCGAAAGCGGCAGCAAGCGGAATGGAAGGCACGATGGCATGCACAGCGAACCCAATGACAAGGGCCGTAGCCACCACTAGGCCGATAGCCAGCGAGAGCACCGGTTTTCGCTCGCGCCACAGCGCCACCTTGTCGGCCCGCTTGGCCTCATCGTAGAGCAGCGGCGCAATAAACAGTACCAGGAAGAGCTCGGGATCCAAGGTCACACGCACATCGCCGCCAGCAACGATGGCGATGATAAACCCAAGGGCGATCTGGATAAGGGGCAACGACACCCGAGGGATAATCTGGTCGATGAGGGAAGAGACGAGCACCGCAGCGAGCATGAGCAGACTGAGGGTCAAAGCTTCCATCTATACGGTACCTCCAGGTGTGGGGTTGCTGAGCAGGTGCGTCATTGTAAGGGAGAACGGCAGCCGCCCCACCAGCGGCCGCCGTTCTTCAGAAAATCAACGGGACGGTAACCCTCAGGCCAAGCGCACGCGGAAGTTGCGGCCGCTCTTCTCCAGATCGTACTCGCCGGTGGATGCCATGTACTGGCGCATCTGAGAGAAACCGAGGTCACGCACCTTGAAATCCTTGAAGCGCGCCCGCAGCCGATCGGTAATGGTGGAGAGCATGATACCATCCGCACCCGCCTCCTTCACCATCTGGCGAATGTAGGCCTGCGGCGTATCGATCGCGCCGGCCGTATCGGGCGCGGTAGCAGCGGGCTTTTTACGGGAACGCTTCGGTTTCTCAGGCTGTGCAGGCTTCTCGGGCGCCGCGTCGTGCTCGACAGCAGTGTCCTGCTGCCCCTCTTCCGCTTCGACCCCGGCCTGCGCCTTGCGGGCTGCGCGTGCCTTGCGGCCCGGCCTCACATCGCGAGGGGCATCCGCCTTCTCCGCAGCCGCAACCACGGGCTCCACTGCGGCAGCGTCCGCCTGCTCGGCCACAGGTTCGGGCAGAGCCGCCACGGCCTGCTCGCTGCCCTCGGCCAAATGCCCGGCCACCTTCGGTGTAACCCGACGGGTTCCCCGGTGGCTGCGGCCACGACGCGACGCCTTCCCCACAGCCTCAGGCTCCTCGGCACCAGACGACTCTTGGTCCTGATCAGCGGAAGCGGCGGCCTCGGCTTTCCCGTCGGCCTTGGGCTCCTTATCGTTGCGGCTCTTCTTCTCGGATCTCTCGGGCTTCTCGGCCTTTTCCGACTTCTCCTCGGCGCCATCGGCCAGCTCCACCGTCACCGAGCTGTGATCCTTAGTGATGGTCACCCGCGTGAACTCCTCCAGCAGCTTCGAGAGCAAGTTGGTGCCGTAGCTGCGCACATCGAAGTCGGGGTAGCGCTTCTGCAAACGACTGCCGATCTCGCCAAGGCCGGTAGACTTGCCGTTGTTCTGATTGTCAGTGATGATATCGACCACGGCCTGCTCCACGGCGTCCTTCGGCACGGCACTGCCGCCGTTGCCCGAACCGGAGCCGGAACGCTCGCGCTTGTTCTGCACGAGCAGTTCGAGGGTGGTAAATACGTCGCAGGCGCGACGGAAAGGCACCGGGGTCTTCTTCTCCCCCATGCCGATGACCGTACGGCCGCTCTCGCGCAGGCGGCTGGCCAGGCGCGTGAAGTCGGAATCGCTCGACACCAGGCAGAACCCGTCCACGTTGTCGGTGTACAGGATGTCCATGGCGTCGATGATCATGGCCGAGTCGGTAGCGTTCTTGCCCTGGGTGTAGCCGAACTGCTGGATGGGCGTGATGGAGTTCTCCAGCAGGGCGTCCTTCCACTTGGCGTGCAGGGTGAGCGTCCAGTCGCCGTAGATGCGCTTGATGGTGACGGTACCGTACTTGGAGAGCTCGTTCAAAATTGGCTTGATATAGCGCGCCGATACGTTATCGGCGTCGATGAGCAGCGCAAACCGCTTATCCGAGGTTTCGCCGGGCGTTTTCAATTCCATACAGATATCCTTGAATGCCGCGCCTTCGAAGACGCGGACTGATGGGAGGGTGTCGGCCCGAAGGGCCCTGGGCCGCCCATGGCACTGCGCATTTTCGTCGCACCTTGGGCGTCCATAGTATATACCATATCCAGCAGAAAGCTTTTTGAGGGCAGCACAGCTGTGAGCAAAGAGTATTTTCTGCCGCAGGTTACCAACCACAAGAAAGGCCCGAAGATGAACCACCGAACCGCACAACTCAAGGACGCCGTCGACGAGGCGGCCAACACCATGCGCGCAGCCTCTCAAGCGCTCACGCTCATGGAGGATACCGCTGCAGAAGGAGAGCTCTGCGGGCTTCTAGCCCGCGTCTTGAGTCGCGAGGCCGATCGACTCGAACGGAAGACCGCTCGCCAGCTGTAAGAAACAGCCCAACGACCGGCGCGGCCATCGCATCGATTGACCGCGCCCCGCGAGTTCCGAGAACGGGCCGAACCAGCAGCTGCGCAAGAAAGGCGTCTTCTTGCTGCTGAGGGACATCTGAGGGATTTCGCCCAACTTGATCCAGAAGCAACAAAAAGGCCAGCGACGATAAGCCGCTGGCCTGGTGTTTCAGTGGTGCTCCGTGAAGGACTCGAACCTTCGACCTTGGGATTAAGAGTCCCCTGCTCTACCAACTAAGCTAACGGAGCACATCGGTGCTGCGCAAAAGCGCTTGAATATCTTAGACCATTGCAAGCCATTGCGCAAGCCCTAATTTTCAAGCGCGCTGGGGTGGATGATGGGACTCGAACCCACGATCTCCAGAGCCACAATCTGGCGCCTTAGCCAACTAGGCCACACCCACCATTTCGCGCAAGGATGAATTATAGGACTCGTTGGGCAGATGCGCAAGAACTATTTTTCAACAACCGTTCCCAGCTCTCGAAAAGCCGCTCCCGCCAAATCTCGCACCACTTCCCCGCCCAAGATGAGCCCCGCCACAGCGGGCACGAAAGCCACCGAGCCCGGAGCCGGACGGCTCCCCTCCTTCACCGTTTCCCCACCGATTGCCGGCTCGCGAGGCGGCTCGGTGGAGTAAACCACCTTGAGTGCCGGAATACCCCGACGGCGCAACTCACGGCGCATAACGCGCGCAAGGGGATCCACCGATGTCTCATAAATATCGGCCACGCGAAACGCTGTCGGGTCCAGCTTGTTGCCCGCGCCCATACTGGACACAATGGGCGTTCCGGCCGCCGCAGCAGCTTCCACAAGCGCCAGCTTCGCGCTCACCGTATCCACGGCATCGATAATGTAGTCGTAAGCGGCAAAATCGAAATCGGCAGCCGTCTCAGGCAAGAAGAAGCACTGATGGGCATGTACCTCGCACGCGGGATTGATGGACGCGGCGCGCTCGGCGGCCACAATCACTTTGGGTCGCCCCACCGTCGCCTCCGTGGCAATGATCTGCCGATTGAGATTCGTCTCATCCACCAGGTCGCTGTCGATGAGGTCGAGGCGGCCCACTCCGCTGCGAACAAGGGCTTCCACAGCATAGCCTCCCACACCGCCCACGCCGAAAACGGCCACATGGGCAGCGCTCAGCCGCATCAGGCCCTCATCACCGAGCAACAACCGCGTGCGCGCAAATATATCGTCCACGTCGGGCCTCCCCGTTCCACACCCACGATACCGCGCCGACGAGCGCCGCCCCGCAGGCTGCTTTGAAAAAAACCATCCTTATGTTGGCTAAAAACCCGCGTTTTGCGCAACCGAATTGGAAGCATTGCGCGTTTTTGCACGAAAAAAGGCGTTTATCGGAGCTAAAAACGTCCGAGGGGCCTTATATTGAACCTCTACCTTGTACAAAACTCAGGTTTCTGGCCATTTTAGCGCAGCTTTTCGAGAGCAAGGGGGAACGACCGTGCCGAATTCGAATCATTGGGGCCGCTGGCTCTGCTCCTTGATGACCGCGATTGCCCTTGTCGGCCTCCTTGGCGGGTGCACGGTCGACGCATCGCCCGCCCCAACCGCCGAGAAGACCCCGGAGGCTGAGACGGCCGTCGCTGAGAAGCTTCCCGAAACCGGCGAGGAGGACACCCCCACGGCCGCTGAGGCAGAGGAGCCGGCCGAAACCCCCGCCGAAGCGGAAGCGCCGGCGCCCAATGCGCCCAACAGCGACCCAGAAATCGAGGCAGCCGAGACGGGCGCGAGCATACCCCGCTACCGCGACCTGCCGACCTACGACGGCAACCCCTATGTTTATGTGAATGGCGGCGAGCCCGTCTTCACCGCCGAGGAACGGGCTGCTGAAGCGGGCACCGAACACTATGGCGATCTGGACGACCTCGGCCGTTGCACGAGCGCATTCGCAGTTGTGGGCATCGAGACCATGCCCACCGAGGAACGCGGAAGCATCGGCTCGGTGAAACCCACAGGCTGGCAGATCGCCAAATACGATTTCGTGGACGGCAAATACCTGTACAACCGCTGTCATCTGCTCGGCTTCCAGCTTACCGGCGAAAACGCTAACACGAGCAATCTCATCACCGGCACGCGCTATCTGAACATCGACGGCATGCTGCCCTTCGAGAACGCCGTAGCCGACTACGTGCACGCGACGGGCAACCACGTGCTCATGCGTGTCACACCCATCTTCGAGGGAAGCAACCTCGTGGCCCGCGGCGTGCATATGGCCGCCGAGTCGGTGGAAGACGAGGGCGATGGCGTGAGCTTCAACGTGTTCTGCTACAACGTGCAGCCCGGCGTGGTGATCGACTATGCCACGGGCGACAACGTGCTCGCCGACGACGCCACTCCCCTCCCGCAGGTGTCGGGCGCCGCATCCGATCAGGGATCGACCTCCGAAAGCGGCAAGGGTTCCGGGAAGAATGCTACTGCCAGCGAAAGCAAAGGCATGGCCGAATATGTGTTGAACACCAACTCAAAGAAGTTCCACGTGCCCAGCTGCTCGTCGGTGGACCAGATGAGCGCCAAAAACCGCAAGGATGTGGAAGATACCCGCGAGAACATCGTCGGGCAAGGCTACGACCCCTGCAAGCGCTGCAACCCCTAAGGACGCAGACCGACTGCGGCGGCGCGCGGGCCGCGCACGGCAGCGCGTCGGGGCCCCACCCCCTCACGAGCTGCCGTCGCAGCAGCCGCCCACCCCACTCACGAACGCAAAAAAGACCCCGCTGTTACAGCGGGGTCTTCTCATTTCATGGTAGGCCCGCCCGGATTCGAACCGAGAACCAAGGGATTATGAGTCCCCTGCTCCACCGTTGAGCTACAGGCCCATGAAGTGCGCCAGCTATTCTAGCGCAAGTGCACCGTACTCGCCAAACCTACATCTTCACCGGCGCGGAAACACCCAGCAGGTTCAGGCTCAGCGCCAGCACGATGCGCGTGGCGTCACACAAGGCCAGGCGAGCCGTCTGCACATCGGCATCGTCGGTGAGCACGTGGCAGTTGGTGTAGAACTGGTGGAACAGCGCCGCCAGATCCTGGGCGTAGTGCGTCAGGCGGAAGGGCGCGCGATCGCGGGCGGCCAGCGCGATGAGGTTGCCGAAGTCGGCCATCTTGCGCATGAGGGCAAGCTCGGAGGGATGCGTCAGCGACGACAAGTCGCAGTCCTCGGGGACGATCTTCTTCGCCAGCGCGTCCATGGTCACTTCACCGGTCTCGGCGGCCGCAGCATCGGCCGGATCGGCCGCCTTGCGCAGGATGGAGCAGATGCGCGCATGGGCGTACTGCACGTAGTACACCGGGTTCGAGGCGTCCTTCTTCTTGGCCACCTCAATGTCGAAGTCGATGGGCTGGTCAGCCGAGCGCGACAGCATCAGATAACGCGTGGCGTCCACGCCCACTTCCTCGATGAGCTCCTCGAAGGTGACCATCTCGCCGGTACGCTTGGACATACGCACAGCCTTGCCGTCGCGGAACAGATTCACGAGCTGCCCCAGCTGCACCTCGAGCGCACCCGGCCAGCCCCAGGCCTCCAGCATGCACTCACAACGCTTGATGTAGCCGTGGTGATCGGCACCCCACAGATCGATCAGGTGGTCGAAGCCGCGCATCATCTTGTCGTAGTGGTAGGCCACATCGGACATGAAGTACGTGGCCTCGCCATCGCCCTTGATGAGCACGCGGTCCTTGTCGTCGCCCAAGTCGGTGGAGCGGAACCACAGGGCACCGTCTTTCTCGTACAGGTAGCCCTTCTCGCGCATGGCGTCCAGCGAACGGGACACAGCGCTTTGGCCGTTCTCGTCCTCAACGTAGAGCGAGCGCTCGGAGAACCACTTGTCGAAAGTGGTGCCGAAACCGGCGAGCACAGCCTTCTGGTTGGCGAGAGTCTGCTCGTAGGCCATCTCACGGAAGGCCTCCACGCGCTCCTCGTCGGACACGTTCAGCCATTTGTCGCCGTCGCGGTCGATGATCTCCTGGGCGATGTCCTTCACGTAGGCGCCGCCGTAGCAGGCCTCCGGCATCTCCACGTCGCGGCCGAGCAGCTGCTGATAGCGCACGCTCACAGAGTTGCCGAACACGTCCATCTGGTTGCCGTGGTCGTTGATGTAATACTCCTCGTACACGTCGTAGCCGCCGTGGCGCATGACGCGCGCCATGGCATCGCCGAGCGAGGCCCAGCGGCCGTGACCCACGTGGAAGGGGCCGGTGGGATTAGCCGACACGTACTCCAAGTTAACGTAGCGCTCGCCCTCGGGGATGGTGCCGCGGCCGAAGTTCTCGGCCTCCTCGCGCACCTCGCGCACCACGCCCTGCAGCACCGCATCCGACAGGCGGATGTTGATGAAGCCGGGGCCGGCGATCTCCACGGCGGCGATCATATCGTTGGCGGGAATGTGGTCCACGATGATCTGGGCCACCTCGCGGGGGTTCTTGCGGGCGAGCTTCGCGCAGCGCATGGCGACGGTAGAGGCCCAGTCGCCGTTGGCCTCGTCGCGCGGTCGCTCCAGGGCGGCTTCCGGGGTCTCCGTCAGCTCCAGGGAGCCGTCGGCACGGGCCGCCTCCAGGGCGGCGTCGATGATCGCTTCGAGGGATTCACGAATTTCCATTGCTCTTCTTCCTCTTCTGTGAGCCAGCTTTCTTCTCGCTGACAGGCTGTGCCGTACCTGCCCGCGCCTATAAGCCGCCATAATACCACGAAACCGCAGGAAAACACAGAAGTACCCGAGCGCTGTGCCCGGGTACTTCTGCGAGCGGAGGCGCCGTCAAAACTGCGCATCCGCACAAAACATCGGCTTTGCGAACCTTAGGACAGGATCACCATGGCCACGGTGAGGATGACCATGCACACGATGCCCAGGACCACGAACAGCTTCGCGCCGAACTTGAGCCAGGTGGAGTACTCCACCTTTGCAAGCGCAAGACCGCCCATGATGGCGCCGGAGGTCGGCGTGAACAGGTTCACAAGACCGTTGCCGGCGGAGTAGATCATGACCATGGTCTCGACCGAGAAGTTCAGCTGGCTGGCCAGGCCGCCGAGAATCGGGATAGACACGGTGGCCATGCCCGACGACGACGGGATGAGGAACGACAGCACAATGTAGAGCAAAAACGACAGGGGCGCGAAAACAATCGCCGACACGCCCGTAAGGGCCGCCGCGGCGTTGTTCAGGATCCACATGTCAAGGCCCGTCTTGGCCATGAGCACGGTGATGGAGCGGGCCAGCGCGATGATGAGCACGACCGACATCATGTCGGCGGCGCCGTTGATGAAGGCCTTCACGAAGCGGCTCTCGGACACGCCGCCGATGACGCCGATGATGAGCGCCATGAGCAGGAACCAGGTGGAGGCCTCGTCGAAGTACCAGCTGCCCAGCGGCACGCCCGTGAGGAAGCTCGACCACGCAGGGGTCACTTCCTCCTCGGAGACGGAGGTGGCCTCAACGGGGGCAGCCAGCTCAGTCACGGTGCCATTAGCCTCGTCGTAGGCGGCCGTAAGCTCATCGCCGGTGACGACCGTGGTCACTTCCTCGGTGGTAGCGCCGGCGTCGAAGATGGTCACACCCAGATCAGCCCAGGGGATGAACGACACGATCATGATGACGAAGGTGAGGGCAAACGCGATGAGCGACCACTTCTGGCGGGCGGTCATCTTCGGGTTGGCGACAGCATCGTTATCGGCGCCCTCGGTCTCGGACTCCTTCATGCCCCACTCGTCCATCATGGCCTGCTGCTCCTGCAGCGACAGGAAGGTGGAACCCTTGTCCTCCTTCACCTTCTTGGCGTAGCGCATCACGAACACGATGGAGATGGCGAGCGTCACGATCCAGAGAATGAGGCCGAGCACGATGATGATGGCCTGGTTCACGGCGATGCCGATGCCCGACAGGGCATCAACAGCCACGCCCACGGCAAACGGGTTCACCGTTGAGCCCAGAACGCCGCAGCCGGCGCCCAGAAGGACCACGGCCGCGCCGGTCAGGCTGTCGAAGCCGGCGGCCACCATGGTGGCGGCGAGCAGCAGGTAGAACGGGACGGTCTCCTCGCACATGCCGTAGGTGGTGCCGCCGATGGAGAAGATGAACATCAGAATGGGAATGAGCACGAGCTCGTTGCCCTTCAGCTTGTGCACGAGGGCGGCGATGCCGGCGTCCAGCGCACCGGTCTCGGTGATGATGCCGAGAAATCCGCCCAAGATCATAACGAACAGGCACACGCCGATGGCGTCTTGGAAGCCGAACACGGGGGCCGTAAGCACCTGGGACAAGGTAGCGCCCTGCACGCCTTCCACGCCGCACGCGGACATGATGACAGTGATAACAGCGAGAACTACCAGGATGATCAGCAAGATGGTGAACGACGAGAGCGGTGCCCTCTTCTTCTTGCCCTTCTCAGCAGCTGCCATGGTTATCCCTCCTTTGTCGAATGTCTGACAGAAACGCCAAGGGCCGTGCGGTTATCCCTCCCGATTCCGCACGGCCCCGAGGCATCAAAGTATGTGCTGCGCGTATGCGGCTACTGCAGCGTGGCGTACATGACGGCCTTGATGGTGTGCATACGGTTCTCTGCCTCGTCGAACACCTTCGACTGCTTCGACTCGAACACCGCGTCCTCGACCTCCATCTCGGTCACGCCGAAGCGCTTCGCGATGTCGGCGCCGGTGGTGGTGTTGGTGTCGTGGAAGGCCGGCAGACAGTGCAGGAAGATGGCGGTCGGCTTGGCCATGGCCATGATCTCCGTGGTCACGCGGTAGGGCGACAGCTGCTTGATGCGCTGCTCCCACACCTCGTCGGGCTCGCCCATGGACACCCACACGTCGGTGTAGATAACGTCGGCGTCGGTGGCAGCTTCCTTCACGTCCTCGGTGCACTTCACGGTGCAGCCGTTCTCAGCGGCGATCTGCTCGCAGGTCTTGATGAGCTCCTCGTCCATCCAGCAGTCCTTCGGGCCGCAGCCGACGAAGTTCATGCCCAGCTTGGCGCACATAACCATGAGCGAGCGGCCCATGTTGTTCTTCAGGTCGCCGAAGAAGACGAACTTCAGGCCCTTGATGTCGTAGTTGAAGTTCTCCTGCACGGTCAGCGCGTCGGCGAGCATCTGGGTGGGGTGCCACATGTCGGTCAGGCCGTTCCACACCGGAACGCCGGCCTTAGCGGCAAGCTCTTCCACATCGGCCTGATCGAAGCCGCGGAACTCGATGCCGTCGTAGAAGCGGCCGAGCACGCGGGCGGTGTCCTCGATGGACTCCTTCTTGCCCATCTGGGAGGAACCGGGATCGAGGTAGGTCACGCCCATGCCGAGGTCCATGGCGCCGACCTCGAAGGCGCAGCGGGTGCGCGTGGAGGTCTTCTGGAACAGCAGCACGATGTTCTTGCCCTCGAGGTAGCGGTGCGGGGTGCCGGTGCGCTTGAGGTCCTTGAAGTTCTTGGAGAGCTTCAGCAGGTAGTCGATCTGGTCGGTGGTGAAATCGAGGAGGCGCAGGTAGGACTGGCCGGAAAGATTCACGGGCATGGTATTTCCTTTCGGTAGGGGCAGCGGGCAGGTCGCCTGCTGCCAGGGATGAGGCGGCTGATCTCGTGCCAGCCGCCCGTGACTTGCTTTATGCCGCAGCGGGCACGGCGCGGACTACAGAGCCTCGCGCCAGGCCGGCATGGACATGCAGCGCGGGCCGCCGCGGCCGCGGGAGAGCTCCGCGGAGGGCATGACCAGGCAGTTGATGCCGTTCTTGTACAGCACGTCGTTGGTGACGTTGTTGCGCTGGTACACGACGACCGTGCCGGGGCGCACGCAGAGCGTGTTGGAACCGTCGTTCCACTGCTCGCGCTCGGCCGCGATGCGGTCGCCGCCGCCGCAGGGGATCAGCGTAACCTTCTCGCCGACGTACTCGGAGAGCACCTTCTCCAGATCCTCGTTGCGCTCGCGGATCTTGGTGCCGCCCTTGCCGTCCGGGGTGATCTCGAACACCGTGAGCGGGCCCATGATGCCGGGATGGATGGTGAACTTGTCGCGGTCGATCTGGGTGAACACGGTGTCCAGGTGCATGAAGGCGCGGGAGACCGGGATGTTGAACGCCAGAATGGTGTCAACCTTGCTCGTCTCATCGTTGAAGATGTTGTGAGCGATGTGGTCGATGGCATCGGGCTCGGTGCGCTGGGAGATGCCGATGGCCAGCACGTGCTCGTTGATGTTCAGGATGTCGCCGCCCTCGATGTGGAAGGTGTCGTTGCGGCTGTAGTACTCGGGGGTGCCCACGAAATCGGGATGGTTCTTGAAAATGTAGTCGCCGTAGATGGTCTCGCGGTTACGCGTCTGGCTGTACATGCGGTTGATGGACACGCCCGTACCGATCATCGCGAACGGGTCGCGGGTGAAGTACAGGTTGGGCATCGGGGCGCACACGAGCTTGCAGCGGTCGGATACCATGTCGACCAGCAGGTGCGTATCGCGCTGCGGGAGCTCCTGCAGGTTGATGCCGGCCATGGTCTTCATGACCATGTCCTTGTTGCCCGGGTAGTTGCTCTCGATGTAGTCGGTGATGATGTCGTGGTACATGTCGGTGCGGATGCCGGCCTCGTAGATCCACTGATCGAGGAACTGCTTGCGCAGCTCGGGCTTGGCATCGAGAACCTCGGCCATGAGGTCCTCCAGGTACACCACTTCCACGCCCTCGTCGCGCAGGATCTTCGCGAAGGCGTCGTGCTCTTCCTGAGCAACCGGGAGGAACGGGATGTCGTCGAACAGCAGCTCCTCCAGGGTGTTCGGGGTGAGGTTCAGCAGCTCGTCGCCGGGGCGATGCAGGATGACCTTCTTGAGGTCGCCAATCTCACTCTTGACGTTAACTCCTTGCATAAAGCTCTCCTATCTTGGTAACGGATAGAACTTTTCGCCAGCCACACATGATCTTGCGCGCCTTGAGTGCCTCGCCCCAAGCCGTGGTGCAGGTCTGTTGTGTTTGACTGCATCTACCTTCGCATTCTCGCGCCACAACGATCCCGAAACGCGCGTTTGTTTGACGGAGCGCAAGCAAGCTGACACCATATTGTCAATTAAAGTTGAGTCGAAAGGTCTTTATTTTTGATGAGCGGTTTGCTAGGAGTTTGCCCGCAGTCGCAAACCAGGTTGCATGGGCTTTCGCGTACCACCCTGGGTGCCATTGCGTGCCGCGCGCCTGCCCGTGCGAGCTTCTGCACAACCCGCGAGCACAACCGCGAAAGCAAAAGGCGCTTCACGCATCGCTCCACTCTGCTATAATCGTCGAACCGCCGCGCGCCCTCGTTGCCGCGGCACTATTCGAAAGCGTCGGGACGTGGCGCAGTCTGGTAGCGCGCCTGCTTTGGGAGCAGGATGTCGCAGGTTCGAATCCTGTCGTCCCGACCATTTTGGTTTCGTTTGCCTGAAGGCAAACGACCTACGTCGACGCTGTAGTTCCGACCGGCACCTGACCTTGCACCTCTGTGCTTTCCCTCGCGTATCGAAGTGCGCTCAGCCGTGCATCGGCACAATTCCAGGCACCGTTCGAAACCTCGCTGACTTCCTTGGGCGAACCTGGGCTACAAAAAGTTTACTGTATTGGCCCCCTTTGGCTTATTTTGCCGCCAGTCTGGATAATGGAAACATGGAGAAAGCACCGACATATCGGCTGAAGCGGCTCTGGCTTTTGGTGCCGGGGGTTGTGGCGCTGCTGCTTACCTGGGCGGCGCAGGCGAATCATGGACTCACCGAGGCGTGGTTCTCTCGCGATGTGTACCCATGGCTATCCTCGGTGTGGGGGTTTCTGCCGTCGCTCGTACCATGGTCGGTGGCGCAGTGGGTCGTGGTGGCGGCGCTCGTGTTCTGTCTCGGCTGGCTCGTCTTCTACGCGGCGGCGCTGGTACGCGGGCGCGGCAAACGCCGATTCGTGCTCTGGCGTGCGGCATCCACCATGCTCGCCGTTATCTCCGTGGGATATTGCATCTTCGCGCTCATGTGCGGGCTGAACTATTACCGGCTCACCTTCGCCGAGGTTGCGGGGTTCGATCTGCGCGAATCGACCACCGAGGAGCTTGCGACCCTATGCGAGAGCCTGGCCACGCACATGAACGAAGAGCGTGCCTCTGTCGCCGAGGCCGTAGATGGCGGCAATACGGCGGGCATCCCCGACGAGACGGCGAGCATCCCGGACGACAGCGGAAGCGGAAACGCCGACGGAAGCGCACTTGCCGCTGAGCCCGACAACTACGCCGCCTCCCACGGCGGCTTCGAAGCCTATGCCGAGAGGGCCGTCGCGAACATGGAAGCGCTCGCCGAGACCTACCCGTCGCTCGCGCGCCCGCTGTACTCGCGTCCGAAGCCCGTGCTCTTCTCCGAGCTGATGAGCTATGCCGACATCGCGGGCATGTACTTCCCCTTCACCGTAGAGTCGAATATCAACGTGGATGGGCCGTTCTTTACCATACCGGCCACCATGGGCCACGAGCTGGCGCACCAGTGCGGCTTCATGCGCGAGGACGAGGCGAACTTCATCGGGTATTTGGCCTGCAAGGAGTCCGACGACCCCCTCACGCGCTACAGCGGCTACTCGCTCGCCTACGACTACGTGCTGTCGGCCCTCATCGGCGCCGACCGCAACGCCGCCGTGGCCGTGAACGACACGCTCTCGGAAGCCGTGCGGGCCGATCGCGCAGCCCGGGCCGCCTACCTGAAGCAGTTCGAGGGGCCAGTAGCCGAAGCAAGCAACGCCGCCAACAACGCCTACCTGAAGGCCAACCAGCAGCAAGACGGCACTCGCAGCTACGGGCGCATGGTGGACCTGCTGCTCGCCGAGGCGCGACAGGACGCGAGAGACTAGCTCTTCGAACCCACGGACGGCCTAGACCCTCGTACGAGCGCGGAAAAGACCGTACTCCAAAGAATCGACGAGCGCGTTCCACGAGGCCTCGATGACGTTCTCGGACACGCCCACCGTACCCCATGTGTCCACACCGTCGGATGCGGTGATGGTCACACGCGTGATGGCGTCGGTGCCCTGGCTCTCGTCGAGCAGGCGCACCTTGTAGTCCACCAGCTCCATCGCCCGCACCTGCGGATACGACTCCACAATAGCCATGCGCAACGCGGCATCGAGCGCGCCCACGGGACCTGCGCTCTCGCCGGTGGCCACAAAACGCGCATCCCCCACATGGATCTTCACCGTGGCCTCCGACAGGGCATCCTTGGCCAGAGCGCCAGTGTCCTCGCGGTCGTCCACGATGACGCGGAAGCTCTCCAGGGAGAACGCGGGCGCGTAGAGCCCCAGATGCCCCATGAGCAGAAGTCCCAGCGAGCCGTCGGCCACCTCGTAGGTGAAGCCGGCCGCCTCGCGCGCCTTAATGTCGTCGAGCACCGCCTGCACATCCACCCCGGCACGAGCCAGGTCGAACCCGAGCGAGGCGGCCTTCGCGAGCAGCGACGCCTTTCCGGCCAGCTCGCTTACCACCGTACGGCTCCCGTTGCCCACCGCTGCGGGACTCACATGCTCGTAGGCCTCGGGAAAGCGCGCGATGGCGCTCGCATGCAGGCCGCCCTTGTGGGCGAAGGCGCTCGTACCCGTGTAGGGATGGTGCGCCGGCCGCGACACGTTGCAGAGCTCGGCCACGTAATGGGCCACGCTCGTAAGCTGGGCAAGACGGTGCGGGCCGACGCAGGTGGCACCCATCTTCAGCTCCAGATCGGCGATGACCGTGAGCAGGTCGGTGTTGCCCACGCGCTCGCCGATGCCGTTCACGGTGCCCTGCACCTGGCTGGCACCGGCCCGCACGGCCGCGAGCGTGTTGGCCACGGCGCAGCCGGAGTCGTTATGGCAGTGGATGCCAAGCGCCTGGCCCGGGAACGCCGCAGCCGTGGCCGCGACGATTTCCTCCACCTCGAAGGGCAGCGCGCCCCCGTTGGTCTCGCAGAGGTCCACCGAGTCGGCACCGGCCTGCACCGCCGCACCCACGCAGGCGAGCGCGTAATCGCGGTTCGCCTTGAAGCCGTCGAAGTAGTGCTCGGCATCGAACACCACGCGACGGCCGGCCGCCTTCAGGTACGCCACCGACTCGGAAATCATGCGCAGGTTCTCCTCCAGACTCGTCTGGAGAGCGCGCTCGACCTGGGCATCCCAGGTCTTCCCCACGATGGTGACTACAGGCGCCCCGCACCCGACAAGATCGGCCAGGCCCGCATCGTCGGCGGCGGCCACATCCTTTTTGCAGGTAGACCCGAAAGCCGCGATCTGGGCATGCTTCAAGTCCATGGCGGCCACTTCGCGGAAGAATGCCACGTCCTTGGGATTCGATGCCGGGAACCCGCCCTCGATAAAATCGATGCCGAACTCGTCGAGACGCCGCACGATGGCGAGCTTGTCGGCCAGCGAGAGCGTAATGCCCTCGCACTGCTCCCCGTCGCGCAGGGTGGAGTCGTAGGTGTAGACGCGCGATGCCATGCTTGATGCCCTTCCGTCGCCTCAGTTGACGGAACCCATTATAATTCGCCGCCACGTCATCCTCTTCCGCAGGCGCGGGGAAGGTGCTACAATGCTCGGGAATTGTTCCGGCGCGGCCCATATGCCAAGCGGCGCCCTTCGACAGGAGAGGTTCATGAAGCACTAGCAGCGCCCGATACGGGCACCCGCCCACGACCGCAACGTTATTCCGGTCGCGCTGACGCGGTGCTGCTGCTATGCTTTTTTCCTTCCTCGCCATTCCGTGCGCGCATTGCATGCGCCCCATCAGCGCGGCCCTTTTCTCAGGAGGCCGCCATGCAATTGAATCTATCCCATATCACCTACACCTACCCCGGTGCGGCACTCGCCGCCGTGGATGACGTCACGCTCACGCTTCCCCAGGGTTGGACGGGCATCATCGGCGACAACGGCGCTGGAAAGAGCACGCTGGCCCATCTGGCCACGGGCGACCTCACGCCCGATGCTGGATCGGTGGGACCGCGCTTGTTTGCGGCCTACTGCGCCCAGGATTCCTCCACCGCACCCGATACGCTGTACGATTTCGCAGCCGATTGGGGCCGCACGGCGCGACGGCTGCGCGAGGCCCTGGCGCTGGAGGACGAGTGGTTCTACGCCTACGACGAGCTCTCCGGCGGTCAGCGCAAGCGCGTGCAGGTGGCCTGCGCGCTGTGGCAAGAGCCCGACGTGCTGGTGATGGACGAGCCTACCAACGATCTGGATGCTCCCACCCGCGAGGCAGTGGCCCGCGCGCTGGAGCTGTTCGGCGGCATTGGGCTTCTGATATCCCACGACCGCGCGCTCCTCGATCGGCTGGCCGCCCAGTGCATCGTGGTGAACGGCGGCCGAGCGAGCCTGCATGCGGGCGGCTTCACCCAGGTGGAAGCGGCGCTGGCCGGCGAGAGGGCGGCCCAGGCGCGTCGTCGCGAGAACGCCCGCCGGGAGGTGGGGCGTCTTGCCGCGGAGGCGCAGCGGCGCAGCGAGGAAGCCTCGCGAGCCGCCGGCAAGCGAAGCCGGGCGCGCCTGGATCCGCACGACAGCGACGGTCGCGGGATGATCGGTCTCGCCATCGTAAGCGGCAAGGACGGCGTGGCGGGCAAGCTGTCGGCCACCATGGACCGAAGGCTCGCCCGGGCCTCCGAACAGCTCGCGAACACGCGCACCGAGAAGCGCTATACCGCGAGCCTGCACCGCTACGGCAGCGTGGCGCGCACTCCCACCGTGGCGCATCTGCCCGAGGAAATGCTGCAACGAGGCGACTTTTCCCTGCACGTGCCCGAGCTGTGGGTAGGCTCGCGCGACCGCATTGCCCTGACGGGCCGCAATGGCGCCGGGAAGAGCGTGCTTACGAACCGCTTGCTTGAGGTGGTGCCGACTTCGGTGCCCACGGCATACCTGCCGCAGGAGGTGGGGCAGGCCCTGCGCGAGCACGCCCTGGCCATGCTGCACGACAGCGACCGCACCCTGCGGGGCCGCATCCTCTCGCTCGTGGGGAGCATGAACACCGACCCTGACAAGCTGCTGGATGGTCGCGATATCAGCCCCGGCGAGCTGCGGAAGATCGTGCTGGCCGACGAGCTTTTGCGCGAACCGGCTCTCCTCGTGCTGGACGAGCCGACGAACCATCTGGATATCGGGTCCATTCTGGCCCTGCAAGAGCTGCTCGAGTCCTTCCCCGGGACGCTCGTGCTCGTCACCCACGATGCGGCCCTGTCCGAGGCCGTGGCCGCCACCGAGTGGCATATCAGCCGCACAGGCAACGAGAGCACCCTCACGGTGCGAAACCGCTAACGTGCGAAACCGCTAACGTGCGAAACGGCCAGGACCGGGCGACGCTGTGCACCCCGGTCCTGGCCGCTCAACGTCGCCCAGCAGTCATTCCATCCGCTAGATGCAAGCCTCGATGACGGCAGCGAGGAAGGCCGTAGCGCCCTCGCCCGCCGCGCCATCGTAGTAGGCGACAAAGCGCGGATCGGCCACATATCCCTGAGCCAGGACGCGGTGCGCCTCGGGAGTGTAGCTGCCCGCGGGCCAGTGCATCTGAATCCAGCGGGCGTGCAGGGCAGCCAGCGCATGGGCATCCTCGGACGCGGGGTCGCCCGCCGCCATCACGCGGGGAAGCTCGTCTTTGATGCGTTGCTCAAGGACCTCCTTCTCGTCCCATTCCTCCTGGCTCAGATCCAGGAATCGGTCGTTTGCCGCATCGATGACGTCTTCTCCATAGCGCTCGCGCGCCTCGGCACCGTACTCCGCCTCGAACTGCTCCACCGAGCGCTGCTTCAGCTGCTCGAACTTCTGGGTATCGCTCATGGTCTCGAACTCCTTCAATCCGGCGATCGCCTTCTGCACGATCGCAATCGATCTTTCCACTTGGGCGCTTTGCCGGCGCAACGCCCCGAGATGATCGGCCAGCACGGCTGCCAGATCGCACGGTGCCCCGTCGAGCACATGGGCGATGGCGTCAAGCGACATCCCGCAAGACCGCAGCAAGAGAATATGCTGAAGACGCTTGACCTCCGCTGCGCCGTACACCCGATAGCCGGCCGCGCCGCGCCGCGGAACCAGCAGGCCACGCTGGTCGTAGTAGCGCAGCGTGCGCGGGCTGACCTGGGCCAGATCGGCCAACTGCTTGGTGGTGTACGTCGCCCGGCTTCCTTCGCCCATGGCACGCTCCCTTCGTCGCGATATTCCGTCGGAGGCGCCGCATGCCGCAACCGCTCCGTCATCTCACGATACCACCATACCCCCTTACGCAGCGTCAGGGTCAAGGGCCGCCGCAGGAGCGCGGCCGTTCTGCTATGCTGTGAGGAACGGAGAGAAGGAAGGAGGAGCCTGTGGAAGAGCGGAGGGAAAGCTTTCGGACAAGCATTCCAACCCGCCACCTTCCGCTGGCCGCCATCTGCATTCTGCTTTCGGCATCCGCGGGCGCTGCCCCCGCTGCTCTCGGCAGCGTCCCCGCTACCGTCTCCCTTACGCCGGCTCTCATCGGGCAGCGGCTTGCCCTTCTCGCGGGCACGGCCGCGCTCACCGCCCTGGTAGAGGAACTTGTATTTCGCGGGGTGCTGCTGCAGGCTCTGTTGCGCGCGCTGCCACGCACCCGCGCGCTTCTCGCGAGCGCGCTCCTGTTCGCGCTGCCCCATGCGCTGCCCATCGGCCTCGGCTCCACAGAAGCCGCGCCGGACATGCCGGTCGCCACGCTCTCGCTCGGTCTCAAGCTCGCCCAGGCATTCGCCTTCGGCATCATCATGGCATCTGTCGCCGCGCCGCACGACCATGTGCGTGCAAGCGGCCTGGCAATCGCCGTCGTACTGCACAGCCTGTACGACGCCCTGTACTTCGCGCCCGCCGTTCTCGCCACGGGCGCCTTCCCCGCCACCTACATCACCGCCCAACCCGGCGAGCTGGCCGCCCTGGCCGCAAGCACCCTGCTGCTAGCCCCAGCTGCCGTCAAGGCGTTGCGCAGCAACCCACCATCCTTCTTGCGCGAGGCAATGCAGGAGAACACCACCGCTTAACAGTTCGGCCAAAATCAGCAGAAGAGCATGCCAGACCCGAAGACCGCGACATAGAATGACCAAAAAAGCGCCGCATGCGCAGGTGGCGCAGGTGGCGCAGGCCCACGGCGATAAGGAGACAAGCGGTGAAACTCGTTCCCGTGAAGCAAGCGCAGGCGAAGCTTTTCAACGCCCGGGCCGACAAGGGGCTGCAATCGCTAACCCTGCTCACGTTCAAGAAAGATCGCTCCCTCACGCTCAAGCGGGACGAGGGCGGCGAAGGCTGGACCCTCGCAGAAGACGGCTTCCTCACCGAGAGCACGGCCGTGCCCGCAGGTGCGGCTGGCAAGCGCCTGCTGAAAGATGCATTCAACCGCGAGTTCCCCCGCAGCGCCAACGCGTATCTGACCGAAGTGCGCCGCAGCGCCTGATCGATCGCATCAGCAACCGCGACCGACGTCTTCGAGCAGGGAGGCGCCAGCCAATTCACTCGACTAAGGAAGAACCTTCTCGAAGGCGATGCGCGGGGCACCGGCCTCTAGCCCCTCCGTCAGCGTGATATCGCCGCAGAAAGCGAAGGCGAACTTCTCCACCGCGCGGCGCATGGGAGCGTTGTCGCTGTGGGTATCGATGCGCACCGAAACCATACCGTCGGCGGCAGCTTTCTCGCAGGCGAAGGCAAAAAGCTCGCCGATGATGCCCCGCCCCCGACAGGCCGGATCCACGGCGCACCGATGAACGGTGGCGTAGGGGCCGCCGGTCAGCCACTCCCCCTCCAGGGTTCCGTAAGCCGCCTCGGGCTCGTCAGCGTAGCGGAACACGGCCACGACACGCCCTTCGTCCAAGCCAACGTAGGCCATGCCGTCAGCAACATCGGCCTCCCATGTGCCCCGATCGGGATATCCGCACTGCCACTGATCGATGCCCATGGCGGCCATGTTCGCGCGAGCCTGATCGGTGATAGCGGTCATGGCGTCCACATGCTCGGGCCGGGCGACAACGATTTCCATAAGAGCCTCCCTTCCATTGCACCGCGAGTTCCAGCGTCTGCTGCACAACCACTATAGCAGACCGACAACATGCGCGTTTTCAGCGCAACAGCCCTCATCGTACTCTGGCTCTAATGACGATTTGTCAGCTGCAATGCAGCCGCTTAATGGATTATTCATCGGAATTGCGTCGGAGAACGAAACACTTGGGGTATAATCCCTTCTGCTTTTGCGGGCGTAGTTCATTGGTAGAACCTCAGCCTTCCAAGCTGATGAGGCGGGTTCGATTCCCGTCGCCCGCTCCACGAAAACGCGCAACCCCGTCCGACTGGCGGGGTTGTTTGTTTTCCCGCTCTTTCCTCCCCGCGATTAACCGCTATAATAGGGACGCTTTGCCCGTTGTCCGCGATGCGCCCATGGCTCAACGGATAGAGCAACGGACTTCTAATCCGTAGGTTGTAGGTTCGATTCCTACTGGGCGCACCATGGACAACAACGAGAACGGCACCCGATACGGGTGCCGTTCCTGCTTTCGGTTCTGCTGGCCCCAACGAGCCGTTCGGCCAGCACTCGCGCACCGAGTCGCCGAGGTTCGCCCCTACTCCCAGCACTCGCGCATGTAGGCCCAGCGCGCGTCTCGGGCGGCTTCAATGGCCGCAAGGTCGGCCGCATCGTCGGCGGAGAACCGGCCCTGGCGGCGCAGATAGGGCTCAACGGGCGCGAACCGCTTGGGGTTGCGGGTCAGGCGGAAGGTGCCACCCGGCGTACCCGTGAGCGCCGGCCCCTCGTACTCGGCGAGGTACCACAGGCCCGTGTCCACAATCTCCTTCGCCACATCCACCATATCGGCCGAGGGGAAGCCCCAGCCCACAGGACACGGCGCCATCACGTGGATGAAGCGGGTGCCCTTGATATCGCGGGCGCGCTCCACCTTCTTGATGAAGTCGTTCAGATAGCCCACCGACGCCGTGGCCGCATAGGGAATGCGATGGGCCGCCACAATGTCGAACAGGCTCTTCTTCTGCGTGAGGCAGCCGTGCTCGCGCTTGCCGGCCGGCGTCGTGGTGGTGGAGGCGCCGAAGGGCGTGAGGCTCGACTTCTGGATGCCCGTGTTCATGTAGGCCTCGTTGTCGTAGCAGATGTAGAGCACGTCGTCGTTGCGGTCGATGGCGCCCGAGAGCGCCTGCAGGCCGATGTCGGCCGTGCCGCCGTCGCCGGCGAATCCCACCACAGTGCAGTCGTCAGGCGCTATGCCCTGGGCGCGCAGACCCGCTTCGATACCCGAGAGCACCGCCGCCGTCCCGCCAAAGGGCGTGATCATGGCGTTGTTGCCGAAAGCCAGCTGCGGGAAGTTGAAACCCGTGGCGCTCATGCAGCCGGCGGGCAGCGCCGCCACGGCATGGGGCCCGAGCACCTTCAGTGCCGCCCGCACGGCCAGCGCGCCGCCGCAGCCGGGGCACGCCTTGTGGCCGTAGAAGAACTCCTCGTCGGTGATGCTACGCGCGTTAACAGTCATCGGAGGCCTCCTTCCACGCCGTCCACATCCAGGAACACGACGGGGCTCGAGACCGTGTCACCCTCCCCCGCAGCCAGGGCTGCCAGACGACCGTACATCCCGCGCATCTGGTCGCGGGAGATGTCGGCACCGCCCAAACCGCCGATGAAGTTCAGCGCCGGCGGAACCGAGCCCGTGCGGGCCAGCGCACTCATCACGTTCGCGAACACCGTGCCCTCGAAGCCGAAGGAGATGTCCTGTTCCAGCACCCCCACTGCGCGCACGCCCGCCAGGGCCTCGGCCACTTGGCGCGCCGGCATGGGCCGCAGGTAGCGGATGCGCAGAAGCCCCGCTCGCACGCCGGCGGCGCGCAGCTCGTCCACCACATCGCGGGCGAGTCCCGCCACCGAACCCAAGGTGACCAGCACGAAGTCGGCATCCTCGGTGCGGTAGGCCTCCACCATGCCGGGATAGGCGCGGCCGCACACCTTGGCGAAGCACGCCTCCACCTCGCCGATCACCGTCTCAGCGGCCAGCATGTCGCGATGGTGCCAGTACTGGTAGTGGCTGTTGTAGTCGGGGCCCGCCGAGTACCCGATGTTCACCGGGCGCTCGAAGTTGAACCGGTTCTCCGTGACGTAGGGCGGCAGGAAGGCATCGGCCTCGTCCGCGGTGGGAATCTCCACCGACTCGTAGGTGTGGGTGAGCGCGAAGCCGTCCACGTTCACCATGACAGGCAGGCTCACCCGCGCATCCTCGGCCACGGCGTAGGCCATAAGCGCCAGATCCAGCGCCTCCTGGTTGTTCTGGGCGTACACCTGGATCCAGCCATGATCAAGCAGCGACAACGAGTCGCGCTGGTCGCCGTAGATGTTCCACGGCAGCGCAAGGGCGCGGTTCGCGTTCATCATCACAATGGGGAACCGGCCGCCCGAGGCATAGGTGAGGCACTCGGCCATGTACAGCAGGCCCTGGGACGAGGTGGCCGTGAACGTGCGCGCGCCCGTGGCCGCAGCACCGATGGCCGCCGACAGCGCCGTGTGCTCGCTTTCCACATGCAGGTACTCGCAGGCCAGACTCCCCTCCTCCACCATGGAGGCCAGAGCCTCCACCACGGTGGTCTGGGGCGTGATGGGATAGGCGGAAATCACCTGGGGCCGCGCCAGGCGCACGCCCTCGGCGAAGGCCTCGTTGCCCGAGAGGAACTTCCTCATGCGGCACCTCCTTCCTGCTCGTCCACCATGGCGATGCAGGGCACGGGGCACACCTTCGCGCACACGCCGCAGCCCTTGCAGAAATCGTAGTCCACCGCCAGCGACGCGAGCGTGCCCTCATCGTCGCGCACCTTCACGATGGTGCCGTCGGGACAGTACATATAGCAGCTCAGGCACAGCGTGCACTGCACAGCATCGATGACAGGGCGCACGCTGCGCCACCCGGCGTTCACCGAGGTGAGGTGCCCCGCCTCAAAGCAGGTGGAGCGGGCGAACTGCTCGGGCGCGGCGGCCAGGCCATCGCGCAGATACGGGGTGAAGTCGCGGCTCACAGCGCATCCCCTCCTTCCCCTTCCAGAAGCACAGCGGCGGCCAGGTCGAACAGCCCCGTGCCCGACTCTCCCGCGCGCTCGCCCAAACCGCCCACATGCGGCAGGCTGTCACGCGAGGAAAGCTCCTCGAAGGCCGCATCCACGATGGCAATGTTACGCTCGTGCAGCTTATCCGGCATAGTGGAGCGAATGCCCGCGTGCACGTCGTGCAGGCTCACGGCGTCGCAGAGCGCAGGGATCGCACCGAGAAACACTGTGTTGGGAATGGGCCGCCCCAGCACCGCGGTCGAGATGCCGTCGGCGTCGATGGCCACCACGCGCGGGTCGTCCACACCGTGGCGGCTGTTCAGCAGCATGAGGCCGCCCGGGGCCAATTCCGCATCCCACCCCTCGGCAAGCAGCGTCTCGTCCAGGTACACCAGAAGCTGGGCGCGAGCCACCACGCTGCGGTCGCCGATGGGCTCGTGAGATATCTTGGTGAACGCGCGCATAGGGGCACCCCGCCGCTCGGGCCCGAACGTGGGAAAAGCGAGCGCGCACTTCCCTGCCGAGAGAGCCGCTGCGGCCCCCAGGCACCGGGCCGCGGTGAAGGCCCCCTGCCCACCGCGCGCATGCCAAATGACTTCCAACATGATGGTTCCTTACGTGAAATGAAAAGGGACGGGCCTCCCGCCCGTCCCTTCATTATACCTGCCGTTGCCTCACCGGCAGCATCGCTCTTACCTATCGGTTCGCGTAATAGTCCAGGCTGCGCTTCAAGTGGCTCACGAAGCGCTCGCCCATCACCGACAGCTCGCGGTTGTCAGCGGTCACGTAGCCCAGGTGCAGCTGCACGTCGGTCTCCAGCGGAATGGTGGTAAGCGCGCTGCCGTCGGTGATGCCCACCAGGATGCCGCTCGTCACCGTGTAGCCGTTGATGGCCATGATCAGCTCGGTGAGCGACGCGCGGTCGGTGCAGGCCACCTTCTTGGCGCGCGGCACCTCCGACAGGGCCTCCTCGAAAAACGCGATAGGCGCATCGTCGCCCTGATCGAAGTACACATAAGGGTAGTCGGCCAGCTGCTCGAGGTTAAGGCTCTTCGCGTTCACGAAGGGGTGGCTCGCCGGCAGCGCCACCAGAGGAGCCGATACGGCCAGCTCGTGGAAGGCCAAGCCCGCCTCGGCAAGCGCCGCGTTCAGCGCGTCCTCGGTCGCAGAGGTCTGCATGATAACGCCCAGCTCGGACGCGCCCGAGGCCACGTCGTCGATAACGCCCTGGGTGGTGCGATCCAGAAGCGCGTAGGAGTAGGCATCGCCGCCCGCCGCCAGGATGGTGTGGGCGAAGGACTGCACGTCGAACAGGTAATGCTGCCCGGAAATAGAGAAGTCGTAAGAGGTCATGGAGGTTCCCTTCTGCTGCGAATCGGAACGGGACACCTTACCCGGTAAGGTGTCCCATAGTGTAGTCTACTTCGCGCTCGCGCGCTCGTCGATGAAGCGGCTGGCCTTGTGCTCGGAAGAGGTGCCGAGCTTGCCGGCATCGTACACGATGACGCGGGCCGGCTTCACGCCGGTGTGAGCCTTCAGGGCCGCCGTCACGCGGGCCGCCACGGCGTCGAAGGGCTCATCAGATCCCTGAGCGCGCTCCACAGACACCTCGTAGCGCGTGGAGAAGTTCTCGTCGTACACGCGGATGAGGTACTCGCCGGTGAGTCCCTCTTCGGCACGCACCACGTACTCAACATCGGAGGGGAACACGTTCACGGCGCCCACGATGAACATCTCGTCCTTGCGGCCGGTAATGTGGATGCGGCCGAGGGTGCGCCCGCACGAGCACTTCTCCGTGGAGAAGTACCCAATATCGCCGGTACGGAAGCGAATCATGGGACGGGCCTTCTTCATGAGCGTGGTATACACCAGCTCGCCCACCTCGCCGGGCGCGAGCACCTCGCCCGTAGCCGGGTCGACGGTTTCCACGAGAATCTGGTCCTCCACGATGTGCAGGCCGTCCTTCGCCTCGCACATGGCCGCACACGCGCCGTAGATATCGGACAGGCCGAAGAAGTCGACCACCTTGGCATCCCACAGGTTCTCGATGGCCTCGCGGGTGCTCTTGATGGAGCCGCCCGGCTCGCCGGCCACGATGATGGTGTGGATGGAGAAGTCGGTGCGCGGATCCAGGCCCTTCTCCTTGATCTTCTCACCCAAGGTCCACGCGTAGGACGGGCTCGTCCAGATGATGGTGGGCTGGTACTGCTGCAGCACGAAGATGAGGCGGTCGGAGGGCACCGCGCCCACCCAGATGGCCAGCGCGCCCAGACGCTGGGCGCCGATGACGTCGGGGCCGCCCACGTACAGGGCGAAGTTCAGGCCGTGCACGTAGCGGTCGGTCGGGCGCATGCCGGCCTGCCAGAACAGGCGCGCCTCGGTGTCCTGCCACAGGTCGAAGTCCTCCTGGGTAAAGGGGCTCACCGTGGGCACGCCGGTGGAGCCGGACGAGGTGGCCATGAAGATGACGTCCTCCTCGGGCACCGAGCACATCTCGCCGAAGAACGAGCCCACATGCTGGGTTTCGCGCTCGGTCTTCTTGTCGATGAAGGGGAACTTCTCCAGATCCTTCAGCGTCTTGATATCGGAGGGCTTAACACCGGCCTCGTCGAAGGAGCGCTTGTAGTACACCGTGTTGTCGTAGGCGTACTGGACCATCTCCTGCAAACGCTCGAGCTGCATAGCCTCCAACTCGGGACGCGGCATGCACTCGATTTCCGGATCGTAGTACTTCTGGTCGTAGGGGATGTTCTTCTTCGCCATCACTGCTCCTTGTCAGAGTTCGTAGTTTCGCGAGGCATTATGAAACCAGAACCCGCCTCCCCAAACAAGACCGAACAGCATACAGAATAGGGAAAGCCCGCCATCGCACCGACCGATGGCAGGCTTTTACGTGGGAAAATGCAACGCAGGGCGCGGATACGGGATTGTCCTCCGCGCGCAGGTTGCGCAGCGAACGGAACAGTCCGGTGGACTGTTCCGCCGAGCGAGCCATTGCTTGAGCACGGAGGATGATCCCGCATCCGCGCCCGGACAGCCCTAGCATCCCCGGCGCTCCTCGCCGCGAACAAGTCCGAGCCCTTCCCTAGCTGAGCGTCCCCTGGGCGGCTACCACGGCCTGGGACATCTGATAGGACAGCACCACGATGCCCAGAAGCACGATGGTCACAATTACCTTCACCGCCACGTGCCACGTGCAGGAGCTCCGCCACATCATCACGAGGCCCACGGGCCAAAGGATAACCAGGAAGAAGATGATCCAGAACGTCTGCTCGTACCACTTTTTCTCGTCGCCCGTGGTCACGATGTCGTTGGCGTTCTCGCGCGTGCGACCCTGGCCGCGATGGGTCCAGTCGCCGTAGCTGTTTCCGTTCTCGTCCTTGAAGATGCCCATGGTTGCTCCTAACGATGACCTTATGGCTTTGATTTGCGATTCTAGCACGGCGTGCAGAGCGCCGAAACGCAGAGCGGTCCCTGTAACGAACGCGTCACAGGGACCGCCGCTGCCGCGCCCGCAGGCGCGCTATTCGGCGAGCTTCTTCGCCAGCAGTTCGTTGATGATCTTGGGGTTGCCCTGACCGCGCATGGCCTTCATGCACTGGCCCACGAAGAACCCGATGAGCTTGTCGTTGCCCTCGCGGTAGCGGGCCACCTCGTCGGGGTTGGCGGCAATGACCTCGTCCACCACAGCCTCGATGGCCCCGGTGTCGGACACCTGCTTCATGCCGCGCTCCTCCACGATGGCCTCGGGATCCTTATCCTCGTCCATAATGGCGGAGAACACCTCCTTGGCCTGCTTAGAGGAAATGGCGTCGGCGGCCAGCAGCTTCACGAGCGCCACGGCGCGGGCGGCCGTAAGCGGCGTGTCGGCCAACGAGGCGCCCTCATGGGCGTTCAGATAGGCCGTCACGTCGTTGATGATGAGGTTCGCGAGCGGCTTGGCGAACTTGCTGCCGTCGGCCTCGGCCGTAACCAGGGCCATGCACTCGTCGAAGAAGTCGGCCGTGGCGCGATGGTCCACCAGATGACGCGCATCGTAGGAGGTGAGCCCGAAGTCGGCAGCGTAGCGAGCCGCCTTCTGGTCGGGCAGCTCGGGAAGTTTGGCGCGCACGCCCTCGATGAACTCATCGGACAGGTCGTAGGGTGCCAGGTCGGGCTCGGGGAACAGACGGTAGTCGTCGGCGGTTTCCTTCACGCGCATGACGATGGTGCGCTTGGCCGTGGGATCCCAGTGACGCGTCTCCTGGTAGATGACGCCGCCTTCCTCCAGCACCTCGGCCTGACGGCAGATCTCGTAGGCCAAGCCGTCGTGCAGGTTCTTGAAGGAGTTCATGTTCTTCAGCTCGGTCTTGGTGCCGAAGGCCTCGGTACCGCGGCGGCGCAGCGAAACGTTGCCGTCGCAGCGCAGGCTCCCCTCCTCCATGGAGCAGTCGGAGATGCCGATGGCCAGGTAGATCTGGCGCAGCTTCTGCATGAACAGGCGCGCCTCCTCGGGCGTGCGCAAATCGGGCTCGGTGACGAGCTCGATGAGCGGCGTGCCGGCGCGGTTGTAGTCCACGAGCGACTGGGTGGCGCCGGCGATGCGGCCCTCGCCGCCGCCGAGGTGCACCATCTTACCCGCGTCCTCCTCCATATGGATGCGCGTGATGCCCACGTGGGCCACGTACCCGTCCTCGGTGCGCGTGATGTTGCCGTCGGCCTCGCCGGGCTTCAAATCGTCCAGACGGTAGCGCTCGGCAGCGCCGCGGCCGTCCACGTCCAGATCCAGATGGCCGCGCATGCAGAAGGCGATGGGACCCTGGGTGGTCTGGAAGTTCTTGGCCATGTCGGGGTACATGTAGTTCTTGCGGTAGAACATCGAGTGCTTCTCGATGTCGCAGTTGGTGGCAAGGCCGGCCAGCACGATGGACTCGATGGCCGCGCGATTGGGCACCGGAAGCGCGCCCGGCAGCCCCAGGCACACCGGGCAGGTATGGGTGTTGGGGGCCGCGCCGAACTCCAGCTTGCAGCCGCAGAACATCTTGGTCTCCAGCGTGGTCAGCTCCGCGTGGATCTCAAGGCCGATGACGGCCTCCCAGGTCTCGAACACCTCTTCGAGGGTCTTCATCTTACGCACCTGCCTTTCCATCGGCGAAATCCGGTGCGACGGGAGCCGCTCCGTAGACCGTCTCCAAAGCCGCGGCCGCGCGCAGCATGTTCGCGTCCTTAAAGGGAGGCGCGATGAGCTGCACGCCTACGGGCAGACCCGTGTCGGCGCCGAGGCCCACGGGCACCGACATACCGCCGTTGCCCGCGATGTTGATGGAGATGGTGAACATATCGCCCAGATACATCTCGGTGGGGTCGCCGATCTCGCCCAGCTTGAAGGCCGTGCGCGGGGCCACGGGCGCCAAGATCACGTCCACCTTCTCGTAGGCGGCGGCGTAGTCGCGCGTGATGAGGGTGCGCACCTGCTGGGCCGGGTAATAGTACGTGTCGTATACGCCGGCCGACAGAAGGTAGCTGCCGAGCATGATGCGTCGGCGCGCCTCGGGTCCGAAGCCCTCGTGGCGGCTGGCCTCGTACTGGCTGCCCAGATCCTTGTGGCCCGGATCGCAGTATCCGTAGCGCACCGAGTCGAAGCGGGCCAGGTTGCTGAAGGCCTCGCAGGGGCCCAGCACATAGTAGGCGCTCATGGCGTCCTGGGCGTGGGGCAGCTCGATCTCCACCAGCTCGGCGCCCATCTTCTCCAGCGCGGCGGCAGCCTCTTCCACCTTCGCGCGCACCTCGGAAGAAAGACCCTGGGCCTCCATGAACGCCGGAACGACGCCGACCTTCATGCCGGCCACGCCCTCGGCGAGGTTCGCCGTGAAGTCCACGTCGCACGGCTGACTCGTGCAGTCCAGCTCGTCGCGGCCCGCAAGCGCATTCAGGACAAGGGCCGCATCTTCCACCGAGCGGGCGAAGGGACCCACCTGGTCAAGCGAGCTGCCGAAAGCCACCACGCCGTAGCGCGACACCACGCCGTAGGTTGGCTTCACGCCCACCAGGCCGCAGAAAGAGCCGGGCTGGCGGATGGAGCCGCCGGTATCGGAGCCGAGCGCCATGGGCACCAGACCCGCTGCCACAGCCGCCGCGCTGCCGCCGGAAGAGCCGCCGGGCACCCGCTCGGTGTCCCACGGGTTGCGCGTGGGCCCGAAGGCCGAAGTCTCGGTGGAGCCCCCGAAGGCGAACTCGTCCATGTTCAGCTTGCCGATGGGCAGAGCCCCCGCGCGTAGAGTGTTCTCCACGCAGGTGGCGGTATAGGGCGACACGTAGTTGCGCAGCATGTTCGACGCGCAGGTGGTGTGGGTGCCCGTGAGGTTCATGTTGTCCTTGTAGCCCACCGGAATGCCAGCGAGCGGCCCCATCTCGGCCAGGCGCCCCTCAGCGATGGCCGCGTCAATGCGGGCAGCGGCATCGGCGGCCAGATCGGGCGTGGTCTCCAGGAAGGAGTGCACTACCCCGTCGGCAGCAGCGATGCGCTCGAAGGTGGATTTGGCCACCTCGGCGGCCGAGAACTCCTTGGCGGCGAGACCGGCCTGGATCTCGCGGATGCTCATCTCTCCGAAAGCGCGCGCCATTAGCGGTCACCTCCCTCGCCCAGGATAGACGGGATGAGGAAGCTGCCGTCCTCCTGCTTCGGAGCGTTGGAAAGCGCCACTTCCTGGGTGAAGCTGCCGCGAACCGCATCGTCGCGCATGACGTTGGAAAGGTCGCCGATGGGATGGAAGGTGGGCGGCACGCCGTCCAGATCGAACTCCTTGATAGGAGCCAGGCTGTCGATGATGGCGTTCAGGTCGGCCGTCATGGCAACGACCTCCTCGGCCGTGAGCCCGATGCGCGTGTACTCGGCAATGCCCCGCACGTCGGCCTCGGAAAGATGCTGCGTCATTGATCGCGCTCCTTCTCTGGAGGCGCCGAGGCCGTACGCGCGCCCGACTCCCCCGCTTTCAATACATTAACCGTTCTATGATAGCAAAAGGCCGCCCGATGGGCAGCGGCGCGCTCCCCCACCGCGAAGATTTAATAGAGGCCGCGCGAGCTGCCACCTGCGTGGATTCGCAAACTACTAGAGCGCGTGGCGTTGCGCGGCTTCCCCCAGCGACGCTTCCGTAATAAGCTCGCCCTCGGGCACATACACGGCCAGGCAGGGGAAGCTCGGCTTGGCGGACATAAGCGTGCTCGCGGCAAGGCCGAAGTGCTCTTCCAGGCCGACCAGCACGTGGCGCACGTTGGCCTTGGTCATGCCCGCGCGTCTCAAGGGCGAGACGACGCCGGCCTCGGCGAGCGCCTTGAACCCGGGGCGGCGCTCGGGGTCGTCAGAGGCGTTGGTGCCGTCCACGATAACCGTGAACCCATCGGCCGCCGCGGCACGGCGCACTGCATCGAAGATGAAGCGCTTGCACAGGTAGCAGCGGTCAGCCGGGTTCTCGCAGATATCAGCTTGAGCGAGCACGTCAGCCTCCACCACCGTAAGGGGCACGTCCAGCGCGGCGGCCACAGCATGCGCATCATCAAACTCGAAGGAGGGCTGGAAAGCGGTCTTCACCAGATAGGCATGCACTTCGCAGCCGGCAAGCTTCGAAGCCGCCAACAGCAAAGACGAGTCGCAGCCGCCCGAGAAGGCCACGGCCAGCTTCGGCTCGCGCAAAAGGTACATCTCCAACGGCTCGCCGAACAGATGCTGCCCAGGCCCCACGTCCTCGGTATCCTCGGCAACGATTGCCTCGTAATCTTCCGACACGGGGCCGTCTTCCAGCGAACCGACCTTCCTCACATCCATGGCTGAGCCCATACGCCCCCCCCTTTCCAAACGCGCGGGCAGCCCGAAGGCCGCCCGCCTAGCCCGCACGGCACGCGGCCACCGCGGGCAATCAACCTGTTTTTCGCTCTAGCGCAGTGTGACGCCCTCGGGCAGCTCCACATCGCGCCAGTCCTCGCGCTCCTCGTCGTCCTCGGGCTCAACCTGGGCAACCGCTACCGGCCTCTCGGGCTCGGGCACGCCGAAGGCATCGCGGAACGCATCGGCATGCAAGCGCGGCACGGCGAACACCACCTGGGGCACCGCGCCGGGATGCCTGTCGATCCACTCCTTCACAAGCTCGATCACCTGCTGAACGGGATAGCCGTTGCGGCCGCAGCCGAAGGCGCCCATGATGAGCGTCTCGGCCCCATTGGCCGCCGCCACGCGGAAGATGGTCTCGATACGGTCGGCCAGGGCCTTGTCGCACTCGCGCTCGGAACGATGGTTATCCAAGGCGAAGGAGCGCACGGGCTCGGCGATGACGAGCACATCGGCGCGACGCACATCACCCCCGCGCGAGAACAGCACGTCGGGCACGTACAGGGCGCGGTCGGTGAACAGCGAGCCGCGGCGGTAGTCACGGTTCTTATCGTAGTAGTCGCGCTTATGGGCGCAGAGCACCGGGTACAGGTTGCTCTCGGAGCAGAGAATCTGCTCAGGCCCGAAGGCGCCGTCCTCGTAGGCGCCGCCGGGACGCGTGAACGCGCCGGGATCCACGATCATGGTCTTGCCCGCAGCATCGCGGTACAACGCCTCGGGGGCAAAAGAGGTTACCACCTTGACCGTCGTCTCAGTGGCCGCCGGGCGCTCTGCAGGGGCCTCCTCGGCAGCTGCCTCGGCTTCGGCAGCAGCCTCCTCAGCGATCTCGGCTTCCTCGCGGGCTGCCTCGTCGCCAGCCTGGGCGCCGTCGGCATCGGCCTCGGCCATCGCGGCTGCCGCCTGCGCCGCCTCGACGGCTTCCGCGCCCCACAGAAGCGCACGACCCTCGCCCTCCTCGTAGATGCGAGCGCTTTCAATAGCCTCCTCGGTCTCGCGGCCGAACGCCGCCTTCATGAGGCCCGTATGCCGCGCCGCCTCGCGACGGCGCTCCTCGCGCTGCTCATCCCGGCTCGGGCGGCGGCCGCCGCGCTCACGATCATCCCCACGTCCGTTGAAATCCGCCATGGCCATCCCTTTCTTTCGAAGCACTCAGCAAAAGGGGCGCGCAGGCGCCCCTCTCGGTTCTATACGTTAAATTTAAAGTGCATGACGTCACCGTCCTGCACAACATATTCCTTCCCCTCCTGGCGGAGCTTGCCGGCATCGCGGCAGCCCTTCTCGCCGCCGAGGGCCACGTAGTCCTCGAACGAGGCCGTCTCGGCCTTGATGAAGCCGCGCTCGAAGTCGGTGTGGATGACGCCAGCCGCCTGGGGGGCCTTCGCGCCCACGGGAATGGTCCAGGCACGGGTCTCGGTCTCGCCGCTCGTGAAGTAGCTCTGTAGGCCTAAAAGCGCATAGGCCTCGCGGATGAGACGGGCCAGACCGCTGTCGGAAAGACCGAGGGCCTCCATGTACTCCTTGGCCTCGGCCGGATCCATCTCGGCCAGCTCGGCGATGTCGGCCTCCACCTTCGCAGAGATGGGCACCGGGGTGCAGCCGTCGATCTCGGGCAGCTCGGCATCCACAGCATCCTCGTCCACGTTCGCAATGTAGAGCATGGGCTTCATGGTCAGCAGGTGCAGCTCGTAGATGGCCGCCGTCTCGTCGTCGGTCAGCCCCAGCGTGCGCGCGCGGTGGCCCTCGTTCAGGCCCGCGAGCACCTTACGTGCCGCCTCCAGCTTCGCCACGCCGGACTTGTCGCGCTTGGCCTCCTTCTCAAGACGCGGAATGGCCTTCTCCACCGTGGCGATGTCGGCCAGGATGAGCTCGGTCTTGATGGTATCCACATCGCTTTGCGGGTCTACCTTACCGGCTACATGGGTCACGTCCGGGTCGCCGAAGAAGCGCACCACCTCGGCAATGGCGTCGGTCTCGCGAATGTTGGCGAGGAACTGGTTGCCAAGGCCCTCGCCCTGGGAGGCGCCGGCCACCAGACCCGCGATGTCCACGAACTCCACCGTGGCGGGCACGATCTTCGCCGGATGATCGATCTCGGCCAAAGCGTCCAGCCGCTCGTCGGGCACCGGCACGATACCCACGTTGGGCTCGATGGTGGCGAACGGGTAGTTGGCGGCCAGGCCGCCCTTGTTGGTCATCGCCGTGAACAGCGTGGACTTGCCCACATTGGGCAGTCCCACGATACCGATTGAGAGAGCCATGAACATCCTTCGATTCGATTGGTTTCAGTGATTGTTTATCCTACCGCAAAACAACGAAGAGCGCCCTCTCGGACGCCCTTCGCCATGGAATTTGAACGGACCTGCGGTGCTACATGCTGAAGAATCCGAACTGCGCGGCCACGTAGGCCACCAGAATCACGATCACCAGCACCGGGGCGATGTACTTGATCATGACGGTCCAAGCACCGGCCAGCGAGAACTTGGAAGAGACACGCACCTCGTCGATGATGGTCTTCGGCTTCACAATCCAGCCGACGAACACGCAGGTGAGCAGCGCCACGATGGGCATCAGCACCGAGTTGGAGATGAAGTCGGCGAAGTCGAGCATGGACGAGCCCTCACCCAGGGGCTCGATGAACGACAACCCGTTGTAGCCCGCGTTCACCAGAGCGCCGGCAACCACCACGAAGGCGATCACAATGCCGAGCGCCTTGGCACGGGTACACTTCATGCCATCCTGCACGATGGAAACGAGCGTCTCGGTGAGCGAGATGGCGCTGGTCAGCGCCGCAAACAGCACCAGCAGGAAGAACAGGAAGCCGATGAAGGTGGCCATGCCGCCCATGTCGACGAACACACTCGGCAGGGTGATGAACATGAGCGAGGGGCCCGCCTTGGCAGCAACGGCCTCGCCCGAGCCCACAGCCACGAAGGCCGCCGACACGATGAGCAGACCGGCGATGAAGGACACGCCCAGATCGAAGCCGCCGATGCGCACCACCGAGGAGGTGAGGCTGTCCTGCTTGCGCATGTAGGAGCCGTAGGTGATCATGATGCCCATGGCCAGCGACAGGCTGTAGAACATCTGGCCGAGGGCGCCGATGACGAGCTCGGGCGACAGCTTGCTGAAGTCGGGCGTGAGGTAGTACAGCGCGCCCTCCACAGCACCGGGCATGGTGAGCGTGTAGATGGCGATGCCGATGGCCATGATGATGAGCGCCGGCATCATGAACAGGTTCGCTTTCTCGATGCCGCCCTTCACGCCCAGGCCCACAACAACGAACACGAGGGCCATGAACACGAGCATCCAGATGTAGCTCTCCACGTTGGAGGTGATGAAGCCTGTGAAGAAGTCGCCGCCGTCAGCGAGGGCCTCCGGGCCGTTCACCAGGTAAGCGGCCGTGTACTTCGTCACCCAGCCGCCGATGATGCAGTAGTACGGCGTGATGATGAAGGGCACCGCCGAGGCCAGAATGCCGATGAAGGCGTACTTCTTGCCAAAGGACTTGAAAGCGCCGATGGCGGACTGGCCGGTCTTGCGACCGAGCGCCGTCTCAAGCAGCAGCAGCGACACGCCGAAGGTGAACACCAGCACCATGTAGGTGATGAGGAAGGTGCCACCGCCGTACTTCGCCGCCAGGTAGGGGAAGCGCCACATGTTCCCCAGGCCCACCGCCGAGGCGGCTGCGGCCAAGATAAAGGCCCACTTGCCGGACCAGGAGGCTCGTTTCTCCATGCTAGAACCCTTTCTCTCCCATTTCCGAGGCGCCCCCGCGCCTCTGCCCAAGTACAAGGAACGGGCGGCTGCATCGCGCTCGCGGTGCAGCCGCCCGTCGAAACTGTGTGATTATATCGTGAAACCTGCCGCTTGAACCTACTTTTTTGGGAAAAGGCGTCTGGGAACGAAGATGCGGGATGCGCCCGGTTCGCTCAGACAGCCCGCACTTTACGAAACAGCCCGCCGGGCTGTTCAGTCGCTGCGAAACTTGCTCAGTCAGGGCTCCCCACACCCGCGTCAAACCTGACCGCAGCCGATGAGCAGCAGCCCGCTACTTGGCCACCGATGGATGCCCGACCAATTCGAGCAGCTCCTCCCGCTTGTGAATGCCGAGTTTCTTGTAAATAGACTTGCTGTGGCTTTTCACCGTCGAATTGGATATGAAGAGCTCGGCTTCTATCTCCGAGCTCGTCTTGCGCTGGGCGAGCAGCACGAGCACTTCCTCCTCGCGCCTCGAAAGCCCGTATTGCTGGGCGACAGCCGAGCACGTCTCGCTCAGGGATCCGTAGAAATCAACGATCGAGGGGCGGCCCTCCTCCAGCTCCGCCGTTCCCCACGAACTCCGATAATCCCGATCGGTCATGAACACCAAAAAGACGATGACGAGCAGGCAGGCAATGGTGAACATCCACAGCGCCGTGGCAAAATCGTCCCCGAGGATCAAACGCCCTCCCGCGATGGCCCCGACGCCGTAACCGACCTGAATGCCGACGTTCATAAGACCGAAGACGCGATAGGGATGCAGATCGAACCGCCGGCAGGCATCGCAGAGCAGGCCGTCCAGGAATATCGTGAACAGAACGTAGCCCGCATTGGCCATGACGGCTGCCACCACAATCGCGGAAACCGTACCGACGGCAATGCACCACAGCCCCGCAATGAGGAAGAGCAGCGACGACTGGTAGAGCAGGCGGAACTTCACCACCTTGCCGCCGAAGCCCATTACCGCCACCACGAGCAGCGACCCGAGCACCGGCCCCGCATAGGACGCATACACCCATTCCGCAGGCAGGAAAGACCGCTCAACAGCCACCACGGCCAGCACACCGAGCAAAAGCACGAGCGGACGGACGAGAGACTTCGCCAAGACGGCCAGGTCTCGGGAAACGGCGGGATCGGCAACCGTCGCATCGGCGGGGCGGGCGTCAGCAGATATGCGCAACGCGCAGAACAGCACCGCGAAAGGCAGCACCGCGAGCACGGCGAAGATTGCCGGCAGATTCGCCGCTGTGCCGAGAACCAAAGATGCGAGGGGCGAGGCGACATGGCACACGGCGAGCAGTGACACCACATCCGTCAACGGGAGCTTGGCGAACTGGGCGAAGAAGCGCAAGGTGAAGAGAAGCTGGAACAGAGCGACCGCCGCACCCGCGAGAAAGCGGACCTGCAGCGGAAAGGAGACCCATCCCTGCATCTGGCAGGCACCCACCAACACGCCGGCCGCAGCCAGGCAGGCTGCGAGCACGCAGACTCCCTGAACATTGGCGATACGCTCCACTTTACGTGGCAGAAGCACCGCGGCCCCGTACGCCGCGATGGACACGAGCGACGTCGTAGAGAAGTCGGAGAACGACCAGCCGGCCAAACCTCCCTCGACAACCACGCCCAGGGAATCGAAAATGAGAACCAGGCAGTAGCCGAGCAGCCAGCGGTTGCCCCGCACGCTCTGCGCCAATATGCGAAACCTGCTCGATTCCAACTCTCCCATAACTCCCCTCCTCTGCGCCCATCATAGCAAACCGAACAATCGCAGGTAACGCAAAATGCCCGCTCAATGCCTTCTCACCCCATTTTTCACCCTTGCTTCGCGCATTGTGCAGCCTCTTTCGCCCCCGCCACCACCCCGCCGCAGCGCGACCATGGCCCATGATGGAAGCGTCGTTGTAATCGCGAAAGGAGAGGGCGATGAGAGAAACGTTTTCCGCTGAAACCACGATCCGCAGCATCACGAGAAGGGATCTTCTTGCCGGGGCTTCGGCGCTCGGCATCGGCGCCGCACTCAGCGGCTGCCTGACGGGCTGCAGCCCCCAGGCGCCGGCAAAGGGCTCGGCGGCAGCTGAGAGCTCTGACGAACTCCCGAGCACCGGCTCGGGCGTTGCGCGCGACGAGCTCAATCCCCAGGAGTCCCTCGTCGTCAACAAAGATGCCGACACGTCGCAGCTCTTCCAGCCGCTCGCCATCGGCGACTTCACCGCACGCAACCGCCTCGTCAAAAGCGCCGCGGGCTCCTATGCCCTCATGGACAGCTTCGACGATCCGGTCGCCACGGGCTTCTACCGCGAGATCGCCAAGGGCGGCACGGGCACGGTTCTCGTGGAGGACTGCTTCTGGGTCGCAACCGATCCCGCGAACGTCCGACCGGTCGTCGATGCTATCCATGAGGAAGGCGCGCTCGCCGGTGTCCAGATCTGGGGCATGTGGGATCACAGCTCCTCCGAGAAGCCCAGCGCCTCGCGCCTCGAGTGCGTGGGCACCGGATTCCCCCGGGCGCAGATGACCACCGAGCAGGTGCATGAGTTCCAGGATTACGTTTTGGGCCTGGTCTCCGTCTACGACGAGGCGGGCTTCGACGTCATCGAGCTGAACGCTTCATGCGACCATACCTTCGCGAGCTTCCTCTCGCGGTTCCTCAACGTGAGCCGCGACGACGAGTACGGCCCCCAGTCGTTCGAGAACCGTGCCCGTATCCTGACCGAGATCATCGAGCGCATTAAGGCCGAGCATCCGCGCGTGGCCGTCCAGGTGCTCTTCAACGGTGTGGAGGAGAACGTGGAAGAGCTCGGCGACAGCGCCCTGTGCATGCAGCCCGAGGAGGCCGTCGAGATCGCCAAGCTGCTGGAGCAGGCCGGCGCCGACGCGCTGCAGGTGCGCTCCACCGTCTTCGGCAACCATGCGGCGGGATTCCTTCCCGACATCATGCACGTGGGCTCCCACGGCAACACGGGCCTCGGCGGCCAGGTGGACTTCTCCCAGCACTTCAGCGGCATCGTGGACGGGGCCAACGAGGGCGTGGGCGCGCTGCTGAACGTAGCCGCCTTCGTCAAGCAGTCCGTTGCCATTCCCGTGGGCGTCGTGGGCGACATGGACCCGCGTCTCGCTCCGGAACTCTGCAACAACGCCATCGCCGAGGGCAAGGTCGACTTCCTCGTTCTCAACCGGCCGCTTCTGGCCGATCCGGAGCTTCCGAACAAGCTGGAGGCGGGGAATCTCGGCGCGGTGCGCCCCTGCAACAAGTGCATCTCCTGCTTCCAATCGGTAGTCAACGGCGAGGGCATCGGCTTCTGCCGCGTGAACCCGGCTCACATCCGCGCCTTCTCGCCCGACATGCCCGAAGGCTACCTGCCCGTGCCCGCCGAGGCCCCGAAGAAGGTTCTCGTGATCGGCGGCGGCCCCGCCGGCATGGAAGCTGCCCTCGTCGCGGCGCAGCGCGGCCACAGCGTCACCCTCGTCGAGGAGGACTCCTCGCTGGGAGGCATGGCCACCTTCGCAGCCGCCATCAAGGGTCCTCACGAGCGCATCGCCGACTACCTTGAGTACCAGCAGCAGCAGATGGAGGCCGCCGGCATCGAGATCGTGACCGGCGTACGCGCCGATGCGGCCTATGTGCGCGAGGCGGCTCCCGATGCCGTTATCATCGCCACAGGCGGCGCCACCCCCGCAGCGAGCCTCACCGAAAGCGGCCCGGCGCTCGTGCCCTTCTCAGAGGTGGCCTCCTTCCAACCGGAGGGCAAGGTCTGCATCGTGGGCGGAAGCCTCCGCGCCACGGACTACGCGAACTACCTCGTCAACCAGGGCGTGAAGGTCGAGTTGGTCCACAGCGGCAGCGAGGCGGACCTGGCCGCTGCCCAGGCACCCTGGGTGCGCGCCGTCATCCTCTCGTGGCTCAAGGCCACCGGCGCGGTGCTGCACCACGAGGCGAACAATATCGCCGCCACCGCCGAGGGCGTCTCCTATGCAACCCCCTACGGCACGCAGCGCACCATTGCCTGCGACGCCATCGTGCTCGCCGATGACCTGACCGAGGACAGCGCTCTCGAGCAAGAGCTCGGCGCCGAGTTCACCGTCGTCCGCGTGGGCGATGCGGCCGCGCCGGCGAGCATCCTCGAGGCGGTGTCCTCCGCCCATCTCGCGGCCCGCGCGCTGTAAACCACCCTGCATTTCCCTCCCTCGAAACCGCCTCGCGCTTCCCTCCCCGCGCGAGGCGGTTCTTCGTTGGGGCCCGATCGTTTCTGCGGGCGCTCTCCTGGCTCGGCATACCGAACGCAAAGGCGCGATGCACAGCCCCGCCCCCAGGACAACCGGCACAACCCTCTCCCCAACCTCCAGGCGGCACGCCCCAGCCCCACACCCGACAACAGCGTACCCTCCCCGCCTGCGCCACCAACCCGCCCCTCGCATCCCGAGAAGCGCGGGGCGGCAAGAGGGCATTATGAGAAAGGCCCCGGCTCGCCAAGTGCTGCGAGCCGGGGCCTTTCCGCGAAGGGAGGGTTGGTTATTCGACGCTAGGCCTCGTACTTCACCTCATTGCCGGCGATGACGTCGGCGGCCAGGTAGCCCGACATGCTCTCGAAGCCCTGGCAGGTGTTGCCGTAGCTGTACTGGGTGCCCCACAGCTCGGCATCGCTGCCCACCACGAAAAGACCGTCGATCACGCTGCCATCGGGTCGAATGGCGCGACAGAGGCTGTCGACCTGAATGCCGTTCATCGTGTTGAAGGTGGCGGCCACGTTCTCGATGGCGTAGAACGGCGGCGTGGCGACCTTCTCCATAAGCGAGGCATCCTTGTAGAACTGCAGGTCAAGACCGGTGTCGCAATAGCCGTTGTACGCCTCGACCGTATTCACGAGCTCGGGAGCGCCCATCGCCTCGGCCAGCTCCTCCAGCGTCTCGCCCTTGAACACCCAGCCCTGGTCGACGCCCGTCTCGAGATCGGCGCCAAGATTGCCGAGGACCAGCTCGCTCCAAATCATGTCCATACCGGGGTTCAGGCCCGCTGCCGCGGCGCCCATGGCCTCGATGAACGGCGTGGTCTCGTAGCGCTTGACCGTCTCGCTGTCGATGACGACGTAGTAGCGCTTCTGGCGCATGATGGCGTCGGCGCAGAACATGGCGCCGCGATTGACGAGGGTCTGCTCGGGCATGAAGCGTCGACCGTCCTGGCCGACGAACAGGCCAGCCGCCAACATAAGGGTCAACGGGCCCTCGGTTCCAATGTAGGAGAAGCTCGGCGATGCCTTGGGGTTCGCGCCTCCGAACTCCACCATGTCCATCGTGAAGTTCTTGCCTTTGGCCGCACCGACCGCGAGGCACATCCGAATGCCGTCGCCCTTCGCCGTCTCGCATCCGGCGCCCACGGTCTCGGCGCCGCCGGACAGCTCCGCGAAGATATCGGGGGCGAACGCGCAACCGCCGCAGGCGACAACGACATTGGGGGCCATCGCATCCACCGTCTTGCCCTCGGCGTTGGTGTAGCGCACGCCCACGACCTTCTCCCCGTCATAGAGCAGGTCTGTCGCCTCGCAGTTGAACTGCACGGCCTTGCCTCGATCGGTGTACTGCTTCTCGAGGAAGGGAGCGCGAGCGGGACCGATGATATCGTCCTGCCAGCAATCCACCGTATAGGAAGCGTAGATGGAGATATCGGGAATCAGCTCGGTTACGGGGTCCTCTGGCGCGAAGGAGTAGAAACCGTCGTGAGCGCTCTTTACCAGCTCCGCTGTCTCGGCGCTGTTGACGATCATGTTGCGCACAACCGCCATGTTGCCCTGCCCGTTGCTGACCTCGAAATACTTTTCGAAGAAAGCCTGCTTGGTGACATGGGCCGGCATGGCGAGGCGCTCGGGCGTCTCCAGAGCAAACACGCCGCCGTAGCGCGAGGAATTCGACTCGGAGAAGTCGCCGGCCACATCGATGGGAATCACATTCAGGCCGCAGTCGATGGCATGCAGCGCAGCCACCATGCCCGAAACGCCGGCAGCGCCGACCACTACCACATCGGCGTTCTCGGTCATATCCGCCGGGGCCAGCTGGTCGATGGTCACCGGGCCCGTAGATGAACCCTCCCCGGTCTCGGAGAGCGGTTGCTCGTTCTGCTGGGGCGCACAACCGGTCATGCCCGCAAAGGCCGCAGCAGCTCCCACTGCCGTGGCACCGGAAAGAAACGCCCTTCTCGTCAAGCTCGATTTCATGGAGATTCCTCCCTCTCTTCGAAGTTGTGCCGAAAGGCACCTTGCGCTTCCCATTCTGGATGGCGCACGGTGCCCTTCGGTGTCATCGCGAGGGCGATATCCGTGAAAAGGCAGGGTGAAAGAAAGGGTGACCTCCCTGCGATCAGGGAAAACCTAGTTCGATCCGGCTACTCGAACAGCTCGGCGGCGCGCTCAAGCTCGCTCACGATGGCGATGTGCTGGGGGCATACGCTCTCGCAGGCACCGCACTGGATGCATGCGCTCGCCTTACCGTCACCAGTGTTCCAGTTGTAGTTCTCCTGGGCGCGGTAGGCGTCGCCCATCTGGTCGTAGATGTTGAGCGACTGCATGATGGTATTGATGTGCACGCCCTCGGGGCAGCCCTTCATGCAGTAGCGGCAGTCGGTGCAGGGCACGCCGGGCAGTGCCGCCAGCGCCGCGCGGGCCGCATCAATCACCTCATGCTCCCCTTCTGTCAGCGGCACGCCGTCGCGCATGATGGCGGCGTTCTCGGCCACCATCTCGGGCGTGTTCATACCGGAGAGCACCGCGATCACGTTCGGCAGCGAACCGGCAAAGCGCAGCGCCCACGAGGCGATGGGCGCGCCGGGCTCGGCCGCGCGCAGGATGTCGGCCACGGCATCGGGCAGCTTCACGAGCGTGCCGCCCTTCACCGGCTCCATGATGACCACGGGAAGACCGCGTTCCTGACACACCTCGTAGCACTTGCGCGACTGGATGATATCGCTCTCCCAATCGACGTAGTTGATCTGCAGCTGTACGAAATCAACCTCGGGGTGCGCATCGAGCACCTTCTCCAATTCCTCGGCGTTGTCGTGGATGGAGAAGCCGAACTTCTTGATCTTGCCCTCGGCCTTCTTCTGGGCGCAGAACTCCCACAGGCCGTACTCCTCGAAAGGCGGCGTGAGGGATTCGCCCAAGTTGTGCAGCAGGTAGTAGTCGAAGTAGTCGACCCCGCACTCGCGCAGCGACTTGTCGAACATGGCGCGGGCGTGATCGGCGTTGCTCGCAAGCCACGCCGGCAGTTTGGTGGCCAGCTGGAACGAGTCGCGCGGATAGCGCTCCACGAGGGCCTTTCTCAGCGCCCACTCCGATTTCCCGCCGTGATAGCCACGGGCAGAGTCGAAGTAGGTGAAGCCGGCATCCATGAAGATGTCCACCAACTCGCAGCATTTGTCGATATCGATGGATGTCGGATCGTCCGCATCCGTCAGCGGCAAGCGCATGAACCCGAACCCAAGCGGCGCCAGCTTTCCCGTATCCTCCATGATGACCCCCTTAATTGTGCGCACGCGCAAATTATCAGTAAGGCCATCATAGCAGCTACCGCGTCCGCGGTACACCCAAAACGGGCCGCCTTACCGGGTAGGCCGTCCCACTTTGGCGAAAGTGGGACGGCCTACCCGGTAAGGCGGCCCGATGGCAAGCTAGTACGCCACACTCCAGAAGACGAGACCGCGAGCTGGCGCGTTCTCGCCGGCGGCCTGACGATCGCGGGCCGCCAGCACCTCGGACACCCAGTCAGCATCGCGCTGGCCGCGACCCACCATGACCAGCGTACCCACGATGGTGCGCACCATGGAGTGAAGAAAGGCGTTGCCGCGCACCGTGATGACGCGATGCGGCTCCCCCATGATCTCCTCGGCGGAAATGGATATCTCGCTTACATTGCGACAGGTAGGCTTGCCCACCGCCGAGGCGGCCATGCAAAAGCTCTTGAAGTCGTGCTCGCCGATAAGGTGCGCAGCACCGCGCTCCATGGCGGCAATGTCCAGGTTCGGGCCCACGTACCAGCTGGTGCGGTCGGTGAACACCGGCGGTGTATCGCCCGTGGCCAGGAAGTACTTGTACTCGCGCCACACGGCATCGAAGCGAGCCGAGAAGCCCCGTGGCCGCTCCTCAACGGCGCGCACCACAATGCCCTCGCCGGTAAGCGCGTTCAGCGAACGGCGCAGAGTGTAAAGCGTCCGATCGCGCAGCTCGCACCCGTCGATGTCGAAGGACACCACCTGTCCGCGGGCGTGCACGCCCGCGTCGGTGCGGCCCGCGCACACCACGTCCACCGGCCGGCGGAACAAAAGCGCCAGAGCATCCTCCAGCTCACCTTGCACCGTAAGTTGCCCGGGCTGCTTCGCAAACCCCGCGAAGGGCGCCCCGTCGTAGGCCACCGTGCACGACAGCGTCCGCTCGTAAGCACACTCCATCGCACGTTGCTCCAAAGAGGGCCTACTTATCTCTTTATTCTCGTCCATAGTAACCTCGCGGTCGTTCTCAACCATCCGATCTCCCATATTTCGCGCGCGGCGAAACAGGCGGTGTTCTGACCGAGCGAGTTCCGCAGCGACGAGAACAGGACTCAATGTCCTGTTCTCCCAAGCGAGGACTGTTTGAGCGAATCAGAATACCGCCTGGTTCGCCCCCCCCCGCTTGCGCACGGAACGGCTAGGCTATCAGCACTTCCTGATCGAACAGATCGCGAATCTCGGCGCGCATGACCACCGATTGGGCGTCCACCGACACGGGCAGCTCAGCGCGGAACTTGCGACCGTCGGCCTGCTGCACCATAAGCACCACCCCATCGCGGCCCGGATACGAGCTCAAGATGCGCGAGAGATGCGCCGAGCGGTTCTGGTCGAAGGTGCGCGAGGGCACCGAAAGCTCCAGATGGCGCGGGCGGGCATCCTCCTCACGCAGCTCCAGCGCCTCCAGCTCGAAGGCCATAATCTGGCTGCCGCGGTCGTTCACCTCGAACTTGCCCTTCACCTTCGCGATGACGTCCTCCTGGATGACCTGCGCGTTCTCGTCGTACTTGAAGCAGATGCACTCGCAGGATCCCGTGGTGTCCTCCAGGGTGAATGTGGCCATCTTGGTGCCGCGCTTCGTCAGCTTCACCACCACGTTCGAGACCATGCCCACGAACACTGCGTTGCGGATCTCCTTGTCGCGCTCGGACAGGTCGCCCATAGTGAACTTCGACAGACGCGAGAGCGTGCCCTCATAGGGCGCCAGGGGATGCTCGGACACATAGATGCCCATGATCTCCTTCTCGTAGGCGAGCTTGGTGCGCTTGTCCCACTCAACACCGTCGGGTGCGGGCACTTCTTCCTGGAAGCCCGAGTCGGCATCGTCGGCGAACATGTCGAACATGGACACCTGACCGCGATCGCGGTCCTTCTGACGCTTGGCAGCGCCTTCCAGCAGCGGCGTCTCCTCCACGAAGTGCATCATCTGCTTGCGCGTGTAGCCGGTGGAGTCGAAGGCACCGCCCTTGATGAGGGCCTCGAGCGTCTTGCGGTTGTATGCCTTGGCATCCACGCGATTCACGAAGTCGTGCAGCGAGGTGAAGGGGCCGTTCGCCTCCCGCTCCTCGATGATGACGTCGGCCACGTTCTTGCCCACGCCGCGCACGCCCACCAGGCCGAAGCGGATACCCTCGTCCACCGGCGTGAACTCCGCGCGGGACGAGTTGATATCCGGCGGCAGCACCGGCGTGCCGTTGTGGTTGCAGCTGGCGATGTAGCGGATGAGCCGGTCGGTGTTGCCCATGTAGCTCGTGAGCACGGCGGCCATGAAGTCGTTCGGGTAGTGCGCCTTCAGGTAGGCCGTGCGCATCACCAGGATGGCGTAGGCAGCCGAGTGCGACTTGTTGAAGGCGTACTTCGCGAACTTCTCGGCGTCGTCCCAGATCTTCTCGGCTATCTCCAGCGCGTAGCCGTTCTCCACGGCGCCGGAATTCCAGTCGGCCTGCAGCTGGCGCATGACGTCGATCTTCTTCTTACCCATGGCCTTGCGCAGCTTGTCGGCCTTGCCGGCCGAAAAGCCCGACATGGCCATGGACACCTGCATGATCTGCTCTTGGTAGACCATGGTGCCGAAGGTCTCTTCCAGAATGGGACGCAGACGGTCGTCGTAGTAGTGAGCCGGCGTCTTACCGGAGGCCACCTTGATGTAGTCCTCCACCATGCCGGACTCCAGCGGGCCCGGGCGGTTCAGGGCGATGGAGGCCACCACGTCGGAGAAGCGCGTGGGTGGCAGGCGCGCGAACAAGCTCACGTACAGGGCGCCCTCCACCTGGAACAGGCCGTCCATGTTGCCGGACTGCATCAGCTTGAAGGCGAGCTCGTCATCAGTGGGAATCTCCTCGGGCACGATCTTCTTGCCCGTGCGCTCCAGGATGTTCTTGCAGGCGATGGACAGCACGTCCAGGGTGCGCAGACCGAGGAAGTCCATCTTCAGAAGGCCCAGGTCGGGCGTGTAGTGGCCGTCGTACTGGGTGATGATGCCGCCGCCCTTGGTGTCGCGCTTCATGGGAACGTGGTCGCTCATGGGGTCGCGGCAGATGATGGTGGCACAAGCGTGCACGCCCTCGCCGCGCACGTGGCCCTCGATGGAGCGGGCCGCGTCGATGATGGTCTTCACGTCAGGCTCGGTGTCGTAGGCCTTCTTCAGGTCCGGATTGGTCTCGAGCGCCTTGTCGATGGTGATGCCCAGCTCGTCGCCGATCATCTTGCAAATGCGGTCGCCCAGACCGTAGGCGGCCTTGCGGGCATCGTCGGAGGACAGCCCCTGGCCCATCTGCAGGGTGCCCGACAGCACGCGCGCCGTATCGCGCACGGCGTTTTTGGCCTGCAGCGTGCCGAAGGTGATCACCTGGGACACGTGGTCCTCGCCGTAGACATCCTTGATGTGGTTGATGACCTCTTCACGGCGGCCCTGCTCGAAGTCGACGTCGATATCGGGCATCTCCACACGTTCGGGCGAGAGGAATCGCTCGAACAGCAGGCCATTGGACAGCGGGTCAAGGTCGGTGATGCCCATGGCGTAGGCCACGATGGCGCCTGCCGCCGAACCACGACCCGGCCCCACGCCGATGCCCTGGGAGCGGGCCCATTCGATGTATTCCTGCACAATGAGGAAGTAGGCAGGGAAGCCCTGCTGGATAATGACGCCCATCTCGTAGTCGGCGCGTTCCTGCACCTCGGCGGGCACCGGGTCGCCGTAGCGCTTCACCAGACCCTCCTGCACGCGCTTGCGGAACCACGATTCCTCAGTCTCGCCCTCGGGCAAAGGGAAGCGCGGCAGGATGGAGTCGCGCTCGAGCACCACGTTGCACTTCTCGGCCACTTCCACGGTGTTGTCGCAGGCCTCGGGGAAGTCGGCGAGCGCCTCGCGCATCTCCTCCTCGGTCTTCATATAGAACTGGTCGTTCTCGAACTTCATGCGCTTCTCTTCGTTCACCATGGCACCGGTGCCGATGCACAGCATGATGTCCTGAGCGCGCGCGTCCTCCTGCAACAGGTAGTGGAAGTCGTTGGTGGCGATGGTCTTGAGGCCCGCGGCCTTGGCCACAGCGGTCAGCTGGTGGTTGAGCTCGGTCTGGGTGAAGCCGGCGTCGGTGCGCACGCCCTGGTTCTGCAGCTCGATGTAGAAGTCGCCCTCATCGAAGCAGCTGGCGAACTTCTTCGCCCACTCCACCGCGTCGTCGAAGCGGCGGTCATCCAAAAGCTTCGGGATGATGCCGCCGATACAGGCCGAGGTGCCGATGATCCCATGGCCGTATTTCTGCAGCATGGAGAAAGTGGTGCGCGGCTTGTAGTAGAAGTTGTCCACGTGGGACTCGCTCACCAGCTTCAGCAGGTTGTGGTAGCCCTCGTTGGTCTTCGCCAGCAGCAGCAGGTGGTACAGTTTCGGCTTCACATCTTTGCGCAGGCTCTCGTCGGCGGTGAAGTACACCTCGCAGCCGAAGATGGGCTTTACGCGAACGCCGGTCTCCTTCTCCACCGCGTCACACGCGTCGGAGAGCTCCACCACGCCGGACATGACGCCGTGATCGGAGATGGCCACTGCCGGCATGCCCAGCTCGGCGGCGCGCTTCACCATGTCCTTCACATGGGTGAGGCCGTCGAGTAGCGAGTACTCGGTGTGGTTGTGCAGATGAACGAATGCCATAGGGTGTCCGCCCCTTCAATCGGGTATCGGCGCACGAGTTCGGTTGTAGTGTGATATGCGCGCGTGTCGTGTCATGCTGGGCCGCGGGAACTCGGTGGCTGCAGGCGCTGCCCCGCCGCACCGCTTCCCTTCCGGCCGCTCTCAAGTTCCGTCAGTTTCTCGGGTGCCATGATACCAGCCCGCGCACCCCCGGCGTGCGAACAAACGGTGGGTTTTGCATGGATTGCCCGGCGCATGGAAACTGCAGCGGGGGCCTAGCCGCAGAGACGATAGACCGGCCGCTCGCCCTCCCCTCCATTGACACGCTCGTCCATGAACGAGAAGGCCGACAGCAGGGCAAGCAGCAACTGGGTCTTCAGCTCGTCGGAGCACGATGCGCGCGCCATCGCCCTATCATGGAGGATCTTGCAGAGCCCCTTCGAGCGATAGGACGAATCGGCCTCTTTCTCGAAACCGATCTCGTAGGCGACGAACGCCTCGAAGTCGCGGAGCTCGAGCGCCATATCCGGGCACCCTCGGTACGCCCAATTCCTGAGAACCCGCCACTGCTCATCTCGCGTCGCAACGCTCGCTTCCCGGACTCGTTCCATGAAGGGCGTCGCCGTCTGCATGATCTCATGGCGCATGAGCCGTTCGCCTGGGAAGAGCGGCCGAGGCCCATCACCTTGCTCGCCGGCCCCCGGGAAAGCCCGGCCTGCCTGGACAACGCCTCTTCCTCCCACGGCTCCGGAAGATGGCTCCAGAATATCGTCTACGCTACGAAAATCGGCGTTGCGGGCAAGCAGCACCTGGTTGCTCGTGCATTTCTCGCCGCAGATGGTAAGCCTCGGTCGCAAGACCTGATCGCAGCCGCATTGCTCCACCAATTCAATGGTTGCGTAGATAAGACCGGGAAGCGAGCTATCGGGATTTAGCCCGCAGGCGAAGCGCTCCCCCGCTAAGCCGAATATCAGCGTTGCCCCCCATTGCACGGAAATCTCGTCAAGCGTCGAGAACGCTTCCGCAAGCGTGGCCCCCTGCCACCCCGGCAGGTGCGCCTCTGAAAGGGAATCGATGACGATAAGCCTGGGCTTACCTGCAGGCGCCCTCACGGTACCAAGCTTCTGACCTATGGCAAGGCAAAGAGTCCGCAGAAAGTCCTTGGGCCTATCATGGTGCTCGATAAGCCGTATGTCCCAGCTTTTGACCTCTTTGATCGCACGGTCAAACGCACGCGCTTCCCCTTCGTTATACGAACCGTCTAGCAAGCTCGTGAAGGGCACCTGGGAAACGGCCGCGGCCAGGGCCAAAGCTATCCCGGAAGAGCTTTCACTCGGGCAGCCCAAATCCCTCTTCGTGCAGTACAAAACCGACGCTCCCATCGATGCGGCGTTGCGGGCTATCGTGAGAAGCGCGTCGGTCACCACCTCCCAGCGACCCACCACTCCCACGGTCTCGCAATAGGGCAAGTCGCCGAGCACGTCGTCCACCGCACGGAGCCCCGTGCGCAGGCCATCGGTTCCCAGGGGTCGCGGTTTGACCGATTGCCCCCGAATCACGTCTTCGAGAACGTCCCCAATGCGCCTCGCGGAATCATTACTGTTTTGCCGTTGCATCGTTATCAGCCCTTCCTAATACACGATTCTCAGAGGAACGTCGTATTCCGTGCGGAGCATCCCTATGAGGGCACCGACCGATTGAGCGAACTCCTTGTCTTCCTGGATGTGCGACTCCGCAGCAGAAACGCCGCGGAGGACACGAAGACGGTCGTAATCGAACCGCCCCCCCCCACTGCTTTCGCGATCGCGTATGCGATATCGCACCTTTCGGCGAATTTCATGTTTTACTCCTTACATGACGGTTTTACGGCCATCCTAAGGAAGGAGCTGGATTATCGCGACCTATAAATGGGTCTCACAAAAAGATGCCGAAACATATGATCGGCAGCAGAAGCCCCCACCCTCTGTCACCAATTTCTAGACGCAGTCCACAGACCGACTCAGCATACCGCCTACTCCTCGTAGAGTGCGGCAATGTCGTGCAAGTACGTGCGATACTCCTCCACGGCCTTCTTGGAGCCGAGAAGCCTCACATGGGAACCCAGCTGGAAGAGCCAGCCGAAGAACTGCGGGCAGAGGGGAGCCCTCGTGTACACCTTCGCGCGACCGTCATCGAGCGGGTACATATCAAGGTCGTCCCCGAACTTGTCCACGACCGTGCAAATGAGGGGCTCGCTAATCTCGAACACGACGGGCTCTTGAGACGAGCTGCCGAACACCCCGAAGCTGAGGCGCACGTCGTCCTGAAGCTGCCAGGTCGCCACGGCCTCGTTGCGGGTGGCGGCCTCGTCGGACACCCCCACATCGATCATGCGGTCAACGCGGTAGGGCGTCATATCGCCGTAGCGGTCGCTGTAGCCGAGGAGGTAGTACAAGCCGTCAGCGTACACCAGCTTGAGAGGCGTCACCTCGCTGATGCGCCCATCGCGGCTGAGCACCCGGCTGCCATCGACGGAGAAGCGAAAATAGCGGAACTGCACCTTCCGACCGAGATGCATCGCCCCCTGAATGGCGTCAATACTCCAGAATACTTCGGGGTTATCCATCTTCACGTACTCCGCCATATCGAGGCGCTGCTCGAGCCGGCCCTCCTGACTCTCGCTGGCGAATCGCTTTAGCTTCCCTATGAGCCCCAACGCCATATGCTCGGTGAGGAACGGCGCACTCTGCACGGCATCGACGAGCATGACCAGCTCTTCGGCGGAGAAAGGACGTGCAGCCAAAAGCCAGCGCTTGGCGGAAGCGTCGAAGAGAACGTCCCAGCCGTACTCGCGCAGCACGTCGAAATCGCGGCAAACGGACTTGCGCTCCGCATCGATGCCGCGGGCAGCCAATTCCCCGAGAATCTCGTTCATGGAGATTCCCGCGCAGGCGTCGGTCTTCTTCAAGAGGATTTCCAGCAAGTAGAGCAGCTTGAGTTTCTGGTTCGGCTGATTGGACACAGGCGTCTCCTATCGAGCGGGCTTGGCGATGCCCCTAGTATAAGTCCCACTATTGGGAACGGTGAGGAGAATCGATACCTTATGATTCGGATCGGTGAATGCGCCGTTCATGCTGCCGTCTGCCCTCGGTCGCCAAACCCGTAGATCGCCCGACGGTCTGCCCTTGTTGACGGCAACACTGACTGGTACAATCACCCTTGCCAAGCCCAGAAATACTCTGCCTGCAGGGTCATAGGGGCTGCCATCGCGCAGCCGCAACAGGAAGCCTTCGGATGGAAGGGCATCTGCTCATTTTGAAGGCTGCTGTTGCAACTTTCTGGGTTTGGCGACCGAGGGTGGATGCTCTTCTTTTTTACGCGCATCTTACACGATGCAACGGCGCCTCCATCTTCGGCATTTCCGCAGAACTGTCCAGCCCGCAGGCTCGACGATATGCCCAATACGACCCGAAGGGAGCGCCAACATGGCCATCGACAAGGCGAAACTTGCCGAGCAGCAAAAAGCTCTCAAGAGCTCGCTCGTGACCTACTTGGAAAACCAGACCGATGACAGCCTCGCAGACCTCGACAACATCACCTACGAGGCGATACCCCGCGCCCTCAATGGTCTCGCCAGGAGCAAGGCCGAGCGCTTCACGAAAAACGATTTTGCGCTCATCGAGTACCTGACCATCATCCCTACCGCCAACAGCAACGCAAAGCTGCTCGACTACCTCCAAAACGGCTCCATGAACGATGAGGACAAGGCCGCATTCGAGGCGTTCATCGGCAGCGAGCCGACTGGAAGACCCCGAGGGTTCTTCACTTCCACCGGGTTCTTCCCTATGATGACCTCCCTCACCGAGGAGCAGTGCTCGCATATCGTGAGCACTTGCATCAGCATCAACGAGGCAAGCGCCGATGACGCCTCGAGCATCTACGTCATGGCTCGAACTATCTGCGGAATCAAACACTTCGGGGCGGGATTTCTCTCGGGGCTCCTGCACTCCATCAAGCCAACCCTGTTTCCCATCCTGAACACCCCCGGCCAACAGCTCTACCGTCCTCTCGCGGAAGATATGGGAGTCAATCCCAAGAAGCTCGGAAACACGAGCCTGTATGCCGACAATGCCGAGAAGATCAAGCGATTCATGGACCAGTACTCCGTGGTCAATTTCCGCGTTGTCGACAGAGCCCAGTTCGAAGACCCGGATGTCCGTGCCGCCCTCGACATGCCCGTCGAAAAGGAGCCTTTCAACGAGGAGCCCGTCAGCCTGGAAAACGGAGGGTCTCTCTACGACGAGCTCAACCGGAGAAGCGGCCGCCGCAGCGAGCGGGAGCAAGGCCCCCTCAACACCATCCTCTACGGCCCTCCGGGCACGGGCAAGACGTACCAGACGGTGACCTACGCCGTCCGCATATGCGATCCCGAGTTCTTCGCCGAGCATGAGGATGACTACGCCGAGCTTTTCCAGCGCTACGAGGAGCTCGTCTACGAGGGACGGGTGGTGTTCTGCACCTTCCACCAGTCTTACTGCTACGAGGAGTTCATCGAGGGCATCAAGCCCGTAGTGGACGGCAGCGCCTCCGTTCGCTATGAAATTCACTCCGGCATCTTCAAGACTCTGTGTGACAAGGCCCTGGCGGATGAGGAGAATAACTACCTCCTCATCGCCGACGAGATCAACCGCGGCAACATCTCCCGCGTGTTCGGCGAACTCATCACGCTCTTGGAGCCGAGCAAGCGCCTTGGGGCGCAGGAGGAGCGCACAACCATCCTCCCCTACTCCGGGGAGCCCTTCGGCGTGCCCGACAACCTCTATGTGCTCGGCACCATGAACACGGCCGACCGCTCACTGACGCAAATCGACACTGCCCTGCGGCGCCGCTTCGAGTTCGTCGAGGTGTCGCCCAGCCCCTCGCTCATCGAGCCGGCAATCCTCGAAACCGATGGAGGCCCTATCGAGCTCCAGCTCATCCTGGAAGCTCTGAACGCCCGCATCGGCGCCCTCTACGACCGAGACCACGCCATCGGGCACTCCTACCTCATGGGCGTCGACTCGTTCGCGGAGCTGAAGAACCGCTTCGAGCTGAAGATCATCCCCTTGCTGCAGGAGTACTTCTACGACGACTACAGCAAGATTCGCCTTGTCCTCAACGACAGCTCGGATATGGACGGCTTCGTCGTGAGGGAAGGCTTTGCCGCGCAGTATCTGGGCAATCTCGGCACCATAGAGGAGCCTCTCGTTCTCAGCAGGAGCAGGAACTGGCGTCCCGACCACTTCATGGCCATTTACGGAAGCGCGGCGACCGGCACGGCGAGCGAGTAGTCGACAGCTATGCACAAGACGCAAACTCTTTTTGAATACGATCATCTCTGCGCCGATCCTGGTCTGGAGGGCATCGTCCCCATCGACGAGAGCACCTTCGAGGCGCTTGAGCTGTTCCTTGCCTCCCTTGCCACCGGTGCGGAGAATACGGCCGAGGAGATGCACGACGTGTTCCGGCTCTCCAGCCGGAGGGGCCGCAAGACGCTGGCCGCGCAAAACTACGTCGGGGTCATCTCCGCAGCCGATACGGACATCGAGGTGCTCCCGAAGATCGGGCGCCCTCATCGGGACAGCGAGAAGGATATCGAGCGCGTGCGCTCGGTGTTTCTCGCCATGCTATTCGAACTGCGCGACACACAGTTCAAGAACTTGGGCCGTACTGGATTGGCAACCGCGAAAATGCCCGTCCTCGAGGTGTTCATATCAGCGTTTTTGGATGAGGTCCGCGAGATTTTGAGACGGGGCATTCGCTCCGACTACCGGGACTGGGCGGGAAACGAGCGCTTCCTGAAGGGCAAGCTCAACTTCAGCGAGCACGTGCGGCTCAACCACACCGACCGCTCGCGATTCGCTGTGGAGTACAGCGTTTACCACGTCGACCGCCCCGAGAATCGCCTCATCAAGAGCACCCTCGACTATCTTGGAAGGCAATCGCACGATACAACCAACAAACGTCGCATTAAGATAGCCCTCGATCACTTAGGCGAAGTGGGGAAGAGCGCGGATACACGTAGCGACTTTGCCGCCTGCAAGAACGACCGCAACACCGCCCATTACGCCAATGCGCTCAGGTGGTGCCGTATCTTCTTGGCCGGCGAGGCACCCACCTCGTTTCCCGGTATCGTCACCGCCGACGCCCTCCTCTTCCCCATGGAGCGCATCTTCGAGGACTACGTAGCGGCCCGGCTGCGGAAAGCATGTCACCCGCACGGCATCGCCGTTCGAGCCCAAGACCGAGGACGCTACCTTTTCGACAGCCCCAAGCAGTACCGACTCCGTCCCGATATCGTCGTCACCGATCCCGCTGGACGCCGTCTTATCCTTGATACCAAGTGGAAGATTCCAAAGGACGGCAAACCGGGCCAAGGCGATATGTACCAGATGATCGCCTACGCAGCCCGCTATGGCATCGACGACGTGATACTCGTATACCCCGCCACCGGAGATGGCCCTTGCGGTGAGAGGGAAACCTACCGTACCAGCATTTCAAGCCACCTCGGCATCTCAGATCGGGCCGTCTGCGTGCACACATACTTCTATCGCCTCCCCGAGGACATCTCCACCGGTGCCACTCCTGACGATGGCGCGGAAGAGCTAGCAGGATATCTCGGGACGCTTTTGGCGGACCGCCAAAAGCAGCGTCAACTTTATCAGTCGTAGTTTGCATCAATCATGATAGGGGACGACCATGGAAGAACTATCCTTAACCACCCAAGACAACTTAGAAACTGATCGATACTATGACCTTATCAAAGAGCGCGCAAACTGGCCCGAAGGTCTGGTGGATGTCATCGAGGTGAGCAACTCAGATGGCATAGTTACTCAATTGCAAGAACGCGAAATGATATATCAGGGGCAAATCGAGTTTGATTTACCCGCTCTCGCTGCTCAATACTTCGGTTGCGAGAAGTCCGACCATGAAAGCTACGAACGCCTCAGCAGTATATGGCACGTATTAACCCGTGAAGACAAAGTCGAGATTGCGGCCCTGAGGAGGTCTCACTTCGACAAGGTGAACGAGTATATCCAAAACGGCCGTCCCTCGAATGGGCTCGGAAATTGCCTTCGTGATCGACAGGAGAGCCTTGCAGCAGAAGCAATAAGATGGCAAGAGAGGGCAGCCCTTATCGTTGAAAAAAGCCAGACGACCCCCTCCGACGATCCAGCGGCTGCTGAATTACCGCACACGATAGCACGAGCGGTGGCACTCGCTCACGAGCATGCCCGCGAAGCCGCGGAACTCAAGCAGATCCTAGAGTCGGGCAAAAGCAAATACGAGACGGAAATGCCCGGTATCGAATTTGTCTCCATTCGGCAGAAATCCCCTATTTCCCTGGAAATAAGCGCTGAAGCAATAGCCGAAATCGAGAATCTGCTTGATCCGGCATCGGAAACGAGCCAGCTCATTGCCCAAGTCGAAACCGGCAAGGGGCCGAAAAGGCTCAAAGCATCACTTTCGCTGAAAAAGCAGGGGAAGCTAATCGGCTTTGACCGCGAGCTGGAAACGCTGCAAAAGCTCTCTCGACAATTGCAGAGAGACGAAAAGACACTTGCTCGCTACGAAAACTATCTTTTCAATGGTGACGAAGTTATCATCGAAGCGCGAACGGCAATGCGCTTCAAGGAAAACGAGATAGAGGGCTTGCAGAAAAAGGCCGCCGGAGCAACAGCGGTTACCGCAGCTTCAGCAGCGGTAACCGCCGCCGTCGGTCTTGACAAAGAGAAGACAGGCAACTCCGCTGGCAATTTCGTCGACACAGCGTCGAAGGTCGCGACGTTCTATTCCGCAACAAAGGCGCTTGAAGCGCATGCCAATATATACCTTGCGAAAAGCGCCGCCCAAAAACTCGAGAACGAGATCGCTTTATGCCAGTATATTCAAAGGCACCCCCTGCGAGTCGCTCTATTGAAGAAGCAGGTCGATGCGTCCCGAGCCCGACTGGCAGAAGCTGAGAAGGTGTTAGGTCCTGTTCAAGCCTATAAAAACAAGGTTGCCTCGTATGCATCCTCGTTGACCCATACAGCCATTCTAGGCATCGCTGCGACCGCTATTGCTCTAGTAATTATTATCCCGATTGGCATCAATGTCGCTTCAAGGGTGATTGTCCCGACCGCTTCGAGCGCAGTTGCCCCAACAAGCCCGTCGGCGCATTCGCAAACGCCCCGCACAGAAACAAGCTCATCGGAGCATTCGCAAATGCCTAGCACAGGAGACTCGACGGAAGAAACCACTCGGAGAGAGAAAGCCCCTATACCATCTTCCCACGTCATCGAAACGCCTTACTACACCGCAAAGGTGCCGGACGCAACCGATGGATGGACATACGACTACGTCAATGCCTATTCCACCAAAGGATGGGACGGAGAGGGCGGCCTCGGATATATCACCTACGTGTATCGCAACGATGTGCTCACCTACGAAATCGCCTGCTTCGGAGGGGCCGCGGCGCCGAAGGAAGACGCCGCAAGCACACTCGTCGGCACATTGGATGTTCCCGATACTGGCGAGCTTTCCGTCTTCGCCATTGTTTCCATCGACCGCGAGGGGCCAAACGCCGATGTCGCCGAAAGCAATGCGGCTGATGAGGCGAACTATTACGCCGAGAACGTCAGCATCAATCCAACCTACGCGACCGCTGCCGCCCAGCCCGCAGATCCCGTGGGAGACGATGAGTACATTCTCCCCGCAAGCGATAGCACGACCTATACCCGCGAAGAACTAGAAGGCCTGTCCGACTGGGAGCTCTATATCGCCCGCAACGAGATATTCGCACGCCGTGGACGGCAGTTCAGCAACGCCGATCTCATCGACTACTTCGAAGCCCGGCCGTGGTATAACGGCGAATACGAGCCCGCAGACTTCGACAGCTGGTTCACGCCGAACGAATTCGAGAAAGCAAATACCGATTTGATACTGGAGGTAGAGCGTGGCCGCAACTCGCCTTATCTCAATTAAGCCATACCGCGTCGTCGTTTTTCTCTGCGCGGTTCTCATGACGGGCGTTCTCGGCGCGTGTTCCGAAGCGTCGGAGCCGGAACCAGAACCCGAGCGCCAGCAGATAGACGTTGAGCCCCTTCGGGATCCGCTACCGCCGAGCGGTACCCCCGAGCCGCAGCAGGTGCCGGAACCCGCAGCGGAGGAAGCTCTGCAAGAAGAACCCGCCGCGGGCAATCCGGAGGAGGCGCCCATCGACATTGAGATCACCGAGGACTATCGCAGCAGCTTCGATCATGGCCCCAAGGGAGCCGAGTACCAAAAGTACATCGTGCTGCACGACACCGAGGGCGACTCCGGCGCCGCATCGGTAATCGACTGGTGGGACGGCAACGGCAACCTCGTTGCAGCCCACTTCATCGTCAATCGAGACGGCAGCATCTGGCAATGCGTACCGCTCGACCGCATAGCCCACCATGCGGGTTATGGAGATACGGGGCACAACGATGAGTTCGGCATCAACGAGGACGGCCGCGACGACATGAAGGGCTCCTCCCCTCTTGGCAGCGCCTTCGCTGATTACGGCATGAACGCATGGTCGGTGGGCATAGAGATGGTCCATGTCGGAGGCGAGGGCGACTATCCTGAAGAGCAGCTGAACGCCGTCGACGCCCTCATCGCCCACATCGACGACTACTACGGCTTCGAGAGCGAAATCATCGATCACAAGGCCTGGCGCTCGGGAAACTCAGACACCTCGCCTGAATTCGCCGATTACCTCGAGAGCTACCAGGCAAAGCGCACGCATCAATAGGGAGGGCCGCGGCCATGCACTTCTCGAAATCGAAATACACGAGCGGCGTCCAGTGCCCGAAGATCTGCTGGATGCAGCGGCACATGCCCGAGCAGTTCAACCGCTCCGTCATGAACGAGGCGGTGCTGGCCACGGGCAACGTCGTGGGAGATCTGGCCATGGGCTACTACGGCCCCTTCATGGAAGTGCCCTTCGACCCCGACGACCCCGACCGCTACCAGAAGGCAGCCGCCGAGACCGAGCAGCTCATCGCCGTCGGCGAGCAGATCATCTGCGAGGCCACGTTCACGCTGCCCGGGCACTACTGCATGGTTGACATCCTGCGGCGCCGCGACGACGGCTCCTTCGACGTGGTGGAGGTGAAGTCGTCTACCCATATGAAGGACATCTACCTGCATGACATGGCCTATCAGTGCTGGCTCGTCGAGCAATGCGGCTACCGGGTGGCCTCGGCGGCCCTCATGCATCTGGACAACACCTACGTGCGCCAAGGCGATCTCGATCTGCACGGGCTGTTCGCCGTGGAGGATCACACGGCCGAGGTGCGGGAGATGATGGAACACGTTGCCGAAAGGGTGCGAGGCATCGCCGAGGTGGCCGATGCGCAAGACGAGTCGGAAACGCCCCTCGGACCGCACTGTTTCAGCCCCTACGAGTGCGGCTTTCGCCCGTGGTGCTGGAGAAACCTCCCTTCGCCCAACGTGTTCGACATCGGCAACATGTCCAAGAAGAAGGGGTTCGCGCTGATGGAGCGGGGATGCACGGGCTTCTCCGACCTCCTGGCCGACCCCGATGCCTTCGCCAGCTTGAGCGAGAAGCAGCAGACCCAGGTGCTCATGGAGGCGAACGAGCTCGGCCCCGTCATCGACCGCGCGGAGGTGGGAGCCTTCCTCGAATCGCTCAGCTTTCCGCTGTACTTCCTCGACTTCGAAACGTTCCAGGAGGCCGTCCCCTCTTTCGACGGCCAGCGCCCCTTCGAGCAGATCACCTCGCAGTACTCCCTCCACCGGGTCGATAGCGCCGAAGGTCCGCTTCACCATGCCGAGTTCCTGGGAGAAGCCGGCTTCGACCCGCAACGGTCCGTTGCCGAGCATCTATGCGCAGACATTCCGCGCAACGTCTGCGTGCTCGCCTGGAACCAGGGATTCGAGAAGGGCCGGATCAAGCACATGGCCGAGCTCTTCCCCGACCTCGCCGAGCACCTTATGGCCATCCATCGCAACATCCGGGACTTGGCCGTTCCGTTCCAGAAGGGGCACTACTGCACGCGCGAGATGGGCGGCAGCTACTCCATCAAGGCCGTGCTGCCCGCACTGTTCCCCGACGATCCCGAGTTGGACTACCATCGTCTCGAGGGCATCCACAATGGCGGGGAGGCCTCTAACGCCTTCCAGCATCTGGCCGAGTATGCGCCGGCCGAGCAGGCCCTCATTCGGGAGCAGCTCCTGCGCTACTGCGAGCTCGACACCCTCGCCATGGTCCGCATCTGGGAGAAACTACGCGAGGTAGCCGAGTAAGACCATAGCGTTTGCAGATTCTCAGTCATGGACGCACCCGAGATCTCTAAAGCTCGACCTCGTCGTAGTCGAGGCCGTGCGCATCCCGCATCCATTGGAAGAACTCGTCGCAGTCCATGACGGGAACGAGGCCTTGGGGGAAATCGTGTTGGTTTCGCGTGATGAGAGCGTCGGCCCTCAGCGCCAGGGCGATCTCGTAGAGGAGGTAGTCTTCCGGATCGCGCCACGAGGCGGCGAGAATCAGATCGACCTCTCTCTCGCCTGCCGCGCACACGTTCACGAAAGTGCGCAAACCCCGCAACTGCTCCATGACGACATCGATCTCGTTCGCTCGCCCCCCGTTGGAGAGAATGTACACGAGATCGGTTACCTGCGACGAGGAGATCCACAACTCGAACTCTCCCACACGGCCGCCGATCATCAGCAACCGCGCCTTCTTGTAATGCGGTTCGCGCTCGTTCAGATAGTCGATGACCACATTGGCGTCGAGAAGCAGCTTGACCTGGGCCATGTCACACCAGCCCCTTGGCAGCAAGACGATCGAGGTTGACCTCCGCCTTCGTCATGGTGTCGAAGCGCGTGGCGCGTTTGCACGAGAGACCGTCGACGAAGCTCGCCGCCGATGCCCACCGTCCCGCAGCGTGCTTCAAGTCGTCCCGAAGAAGGAAGTCGGCACTCCCCTCCTCTATCAGGCGATCGAACATGAGGTTCACCGCCTGCGAGGCATTGAGCCCGTTTCTCTGCAGCACGCGCATTCCCCGCTGCTTCTTCTGCTCGGGCATACGCCCCGTCACCATCGCATCGGCCATGTCGACCCCCCTTCCACGTTGTACAACATTTTGAGTACAACAATTCAAAAAGTCAAGTCTGTTCCTTCCCGATCATTCTCGCTACCCTCTCTGCATCCTATTGACACATATAAGATTTGCAACTAATATTCAGTTGCAGAAGGAAGACGTCATGACGCAAATAGAAAAGCTTCTCGAGGCACTGCTATCGACGCCGAGCACTTACCGCTTTCGCGACTTTGTGCGCATTATGGAGCATCTCGGTTACGAACTCGACCATAAAGGAATCTCATCGGGATCGCGGATCAGGTTCTTTCGAGAAAAGGACGGGCGCATGTTCCTCATGCATTCCCCTCATCCATCAAACGAGATGAGTCGCGGAGCGATTCGTGCCGCAGTGAAGTTCTTGGGCGGAGAGGAAACGCTATGAGCAATGTTCTCACGTATAAAGGTTATTTCGCCACCGTTGAGTTCGACGGCGACTCCCGCATGCTCTGCGGGTCGGTTGTTGGCATGAACGATGGCGTCTACTTCGAGTCGCAAAGCGCCGCCGACATCGATCGGGCCTTCCACGAGGCCGTCGATGACTACCTCGCCTTCTGTGCGGAGAAAGGCAAGGAGCCGGAAAAGTCCTACAAGGGCTCGTTCAACGTGCGCGTGAACCCTGAGCTGCATCGCGCGGCCGCGATGGCGGCCGCGGCGCGGAAAGAGTCCCTGAACCAATTCGTCGCCGAGGCAATCGCCGCCGCTCTTTAGCATGCGGCCGCTCCAAAACCTAAGAGGGGCGCCCCAGATGGGACGCCCCTCAAAACAGGCTCAAATGCTTGCGGGCTCGCCTCGCGGCGGCCACGGCACCCGAAAGGGCCCCGGGCTCGCTAGGCGGCGGCTCCGCTCACGTGCTTCAGCTGCGCCTCGCACCACTCCAGCTTCTTCTGGTTGGTGGCGAGAGTGGCCTGATCCTGCGCATCGTCGGAACCCTGCAGGTCCGCGATGACCGCGCGGCACTCATCGGCCTCGGCCTTCACGGCCTCGGCGTCGATGTCCTCCACGGCGCATCCGAAACGGGCGAGCACCGTCACCTTGTCGTCCAAGACCGACGTCGCTCCGCCCATGACCAGGAACTGCTTCTTCTCCTGCTCGTTCTCGCCGACGGTCAGCGTCACCAGGCCGCCCTCGCGGTTGAGCGAGACGGTCAGCTCGTGACCGGGGAGAACGCCGAAGTAGCCGTCCGTGCCCGGGATGCTGGCATAGGCGATCTCGCCCTGGAACAGGGCTCGATCGGGAAGGGCCACCGTGCAGCGCATAACGGCCATTAGTTGCCGTCCTTCTGCATGGCGTCGTAGGCCTCGTAGACCTGCTCGATGGCGCCCTTGTTCACGAAGCACTGCTCCGGAATATGGTCGCACTTGCCGTCCAGGATCTCCTTGAAGGAGCGCACGGTGTCCTCGACCTTCACGTACACGCCGGGCAGGCCCGTGAAGACCTCGGCCACGTGGAAGGGCTGGCCCAGGAACTTCTGCACCTTACGGGCGCGGTTCACGGTCAGCTTCTGGTCCTCGGACAGCTCGTCCATACCCAGAATGGCGATGATGTCCTGCAGATCCTTGTACTGCTGCAGAATCTGCTGCACGCCCATGGCCACGTCGTAGTGCTCCTGGCCCACGATCTCGGGATCCAGCGCGCGGGAGGTAGACTCCAGCGGGTCCACAGCCGGGTAGATGCCCAGCTCGGCAATGCCGCGGGACAGAACCGTCTTCGCGTCCAGGTGGGTGAACGTGGTGGCCGGAGCCGGGTCGGTCAGGTCGTCGGCGGGCACGTACACGGCCTGCACCGAGGTGATGGAGCCGGTCTGGGTGGAGCAAATGCGCTCCTGCAGATCGCCCATCTCGGTGGCCAGCGTGGGCTGGTAACCCACGGCGGAGGGCATACGGCCGAGGAGTGCGGACACCTCGGAACCGGCCTGGGTGAAACGGAAGATGTTGTCGATGAACAACAGCACGTCCTGGCCCTGATCGCGGAAGTACTCCGCCTCGGTCAGGCCCGCCAGACCCACGCGCAGACGAGCTCCCGGAGGCTCGTTCATCTGACCGTAGACCAGGCAGGTCTTCTCGATAACGCCGGAGTCGGTCATCTCGAGGTACAGGTCGGTGCCCTCGCGGGTACGCTCGCCCACGCCGGTGAACACCGAGGTGCCGCCGTGCTCCTGGGCCAGGTTGTTGATGAGCTCCTGTATGCACACCGTCTTGCCCACGCCGGCGCCGCCGAACAGACCAGTCTTGCCGCCCTTCACGTAGGGCTCGATCAGGTCGACGACCTTAATACCGGTCTCGAAGGTCTCGGTGGTGGTCACCAGGGTGTCGAACGGCGGGGCCGGATGGTGAATCGGGCGCCACTCGACATCTTCGGGCATGGGCTTGCCATCCACAGGCTCGCCCAGCACGTTCCAGATACGGCCCAGGGTCGCCTTGCCCACGGGCATCATGATGGGGGCGCCGGTGTCGACGGCCTCCAGGCCGCGCACCATGCCGTCGGTCGACGTCATGGCCACGGTACGGACGATGTCACCGGGAAGGTGCGTCTGCACCTCGAGCACGGTGGACACTTCGCCCGAAGGGGTTTGTGCCTTCACGGTCAGGGCGTTGTAGATGGCCGGCATGGCGTCTGCCGGGAACTCCACATCCACAACGGCGCCGACGATACGGACGATGCGTCCGGTCGCGCCTCCCTTGGCCGCTTCAGTAGAAGTGTTATCAGCCATTTAATCCTCCAAAGCTGCGGCACCGCCCACGATCTCGGTGATCTCCGTGGTAATGGCGCCCTGGCGCACGGTGTTGTACACGCGCTCCAGGGTGGAGACCATCTCGTTCGCGTTATCGGTAGCCGATTTCATCGCGTTGCGGCGGGCGCCTTGTTCGCCCGCTGCGGAATCGAGCATCGCGTAGTAGAACGCGTTGTTCAGGTAGGCGTTCATCATGTAGGACATGACCGACTCCGTGCTCGGCTCGAAGTCGATGTCGCCCGGGATGGCGGACTCGTCCTTCTCGCGGAAGGACTTGAACACGTCCTCCTCCTTGGCCTTGAGGCCCAGAAGGTCCGCGTAGGACTCCTCCTTCACCGGCAGCACCTGCTGCTCCACCAGGGTCTGCTCGGCGGCGTTCTTCGCGTGGTTGTACACGATGAACACCTCGTCGAGCTTGCCCTCGGCGTAAGCCTGCATCACGTAGCCGGACAGCTCGGCCGCCTGGGCGAACTCAGGGTCGGCCGAGTATCCCGCGAAGGAGAACACGGGCTCGATGCCGCGGTAGGTGAAGTACCCGATGGCCTTCTTGCCACAGGCAGCCACCTCCACCTCGGCGCCTTCGCGCTGCTTCTCCTTCGAGAGCTTCTCCACATAGCGAAGCACGTTGGTGTTGAAGCCGCCGGCAAGGCCGCGGTCGGAGGTGACGGCTACGATGAGCACCCGCTTCACCTCGTCGTGGACCTGCAGCAGCGGCTCGTTGTCCAAGTGGGCGTACTTTGCCGTGCTGATGAGCATGTCTGAGATGGCGACCGCCCAAGGCAGCGCGTTGTCCACGCGCTCGGAAGCACGGCGAATCTTGGCAGCGGCGACCATTTCCATGGTGCGCGTGATCTGCTTCGTCGAGGTGACGGATTTGATTCGCCGTTCGATGTCGTGTAGGTTGGGCATGGTCTACCTACCTTACGCTGTGGCGTCGAAGGACTGCTTGAAGGCGGCGATGGCCTCCTTCATGGCGGTCTCGGTCTCGGCGGTCAGCTTCTTCTCCTTGTTGATCGTCTCGATGATCTCCGGCTTGGAAGCGCGGATGGAGGCGAGCAGCTCGGTGCGGAAGCGGACCACGGCATCCAGCGGCAGGTCGTCGAGGAAGCCCTCGTTGCCGGCGAAGATGGCGATGACCTGCTCGGCCACGGGCATCGGGTTGTAACGGCCCTGCTTCAGAAGCTCGGTCATGTGCGAGCCGCGGGTCAGCTGGTCCTGAGTGGCCTTGTCCAGATCGCTTCCGAACTGGGTGAAGGCCTGCAGCTCACGGTAGCTGGCGAGGTCCAGACGCAGCGAGCCGGCCACCTGCTTCATGGCCTTGATCTGCGCGGAGCCGCCCACGCGGGACACCGAGATGCCCACGTCGACTGCCGGGCGCTGGCCCTGGAAGAACAGGTCGGTCTGCAGGAAGATCTGACCGTCGGTAATGGAGATCACGTTGGTCGGAATGTAAGCAGACACGTCGCCGGCCTGGGTCTCAATGATCGGCAGAGCCGTCATGGAGCCGCCGCCGTTCTCGTCGGACATCTTCACCGCGCGCTCCAGCAGGCGAGAATGCAGGTAGAACACGTCGCCCGGATAGGCCTCGCGTCCCGGCGGGCGGCGCAGGGTCAGCGACATCTGGCGGTAGGCCACGGCCTGCTTGGACAGGTCATCGTACACGATGAGCACGGCACGACCGCGGTTCTCGGCGTCGGCCGGCTGGCCGTTCTCGCCGTTGTAGACGAAGTACTCGCCCATAGCCGCGCCGGCCATGGGAGCGATGTACTGCAGGGGGGCGGAGTCGGAGGCGGTGGCGGCCACGATGATGGTGTTCTTCATGGCGCCGTGGCGCTCGAGAGTCTCCACCACGCCGGCCACCGTGGAGGCCTTCTGGCCGATGGCGACGTAGATGCAGATCATGTCCTGATCTTTTTGGTTGATGATGGCGTCGATGGCGATAGCCGTCTTACCGGTCTGGCGGTCGCCGATGATGAGCTCGCGCTGGCCGCGGCCGATCGGCACCATGGAGTCGATGGCCAGGATACCGGTCTGCATAGGCTCGTTCACCGGCTGACGGGAGATAACGCCCGGAGCCTTGAACTCCACGGGGCGCGTGCCCTGGGCCTTGATGGGGCCCTTGCCGTCGATCGGCATGCCGAGCGGGTTCACGACGCGGCCGAGCATGGCCTCGCCGGCGGGAACCTCGACGATACGACCGGTCGTACGGACCTGGTCGTTTTCCTTGATTGCGGTGACGTCACCCAAAAGCACGGCGCCGACCTCGTCCTCTTCGAGGTTCTGGGCCAGACCGTACACGGTCTTGCCGCCCTCGCCGATGAACTCGAGCAGCTCACCGGCCATGGCATCGCGAAGACCGTCGACGCGCGCAATGCCGTCGCCGACCTGGATGACCGTGCCCACCTCGCGGGACTCGACACTGACGTTCAGCGACTCGAGCTGCTTCTTCAGCGCGGCGTCAATGGACTGTGCGGTGATTTCAGTCACTAGCATTCACCTCCATCTGTTGTGTCCTTGAGAACGTTGCGGGCGCGGTTCAGCTGCGAGATCATGCTCGCATCGATGTAGTTGCCGTCAACGTCCATGATGATGCCGCCCAAGATAGACTTGTCGATGCGCTCGCGCAGCACCGCCTTCTTGCCCAGGTCAGCCTCTGCTTTTTCCGTAATAAGTTGGCGCAGCCCGTCGTCAAGGGGTACCGCGGTGGTCACATCCACCACGCAGATCCCCAATCGCTCGCCCAGAAGGGCGCGGAACTCGTCGTTGACCCGGGGCAAAAGATCGGCCTGGCCGCGCTCGGCCATAACCGCCAGCACCTCGCGGAACGCCAGCGACGCATCGGCGAAGACGTTCTCCACCAGCGCGCGGCGCTGCTCGGGGGTGTAGTCCGGGTTCGAGAGCGCCATGGTGAGCTCCAGATCGGCGCGCATGGCGCGGATGACCTCGGCCATCTGCTCGCGGACCTCAAGGACGCCCTCCTGGCCGGCGGCCTCGTTGGCGCTGTCGAAGAGCACCGACGCGTAGACGGCGACTTCCTCTTTGACGACGAGACGATTAGTTGCCATTGAAGCTCCCAGCCTCTTTGACGTAGCGCTCGATGATGGCGCGGTGCTCACCCTCGGTGAGATCCTCGCCGATCAGGCGGGCGGCCACGTCCACCGACGTGTCGGCGACCGAGGACTGCAGCTCGGCCATGGCGGCCTTCTTCTCAGCCTCGATGGCGGCCTTGGCCTTGGCGATCATGTCGGCCGCCTCGGTCTGGGCCTGGGCGGTGATGTCGGCCTTCACGGCCTCCCCCACCGCACGGGCGTCGGCGATGATCTGGGCCGACTGGGTCTTGGCGTCAGCCAGCTGCTGCTGGTACTCCGCAAGCACGCGCTCGCTCTCGATCTGAGCCTCCTCGGACTTCTTCAGAGCCTCGCGGATGGTGCTCTCGCGCTTCTCGAGCATGCCGGCAAACATGGGCCAGCCGAACTTCGCGAGAACGATCCACAGGATGATGAAGGCGATGAGCATGGGGATGAACTCCGCCATGTCGGGAAGAATAGCGGACAGACCGCCCGATTCCTCCTCGCTAGCGAACGCGAGCGCAGGGAAAGCAGCGTTCAGAGCCACGGCGCCGAAGGCGGCCTTGGCCACTGCTTTGTTCGCTCTTGTCTTCACGTGCATACCTCTTTCTTGCCTATACGTAGGCTTTTCCGAATTGAATACGTGCCGGATTTAGAGGATGAACGCGAGCACGAAGCCGATGAGGGCCAGAGCCTCGGCCAGAGCGGCGCCGATGATGAAGTTGGTGAACAGACGGCCCTGCACCTCGGGCTGGCGGGCGGTACCCACGCAGCAGCCGTAGCAGGCAATGCCGATGCCCAGGCCAGGGCCGATGGTGGCCAGGCCGTAGCCGACGAGCTTCAGCGCAGCGATGACGAAAACAGTTTCCACAATTTCCTCCTTAAAGGTCGTTTTTGAGCCTGTTTCCCAAAAACACTTAACGGATATGGTCTCCGGCATTGGAGGTGCCGGCTAAACCCGAAGGGGTGCGGGGCTTATACCCCCAGGCGCCGAGGCGCCGATACGCGCGACCTAGTGGGCCGACGTGGCGATCTGGACGTAGACCGCCGAGAGCACGGTGAACACGTAGGCCTGCAGGAAGGCGACGAGCGTCTCCAGGGCGTACATGGCGATAAGCAGAAGGAACCACGGCAGCGAGAGCACGCCGGAGATGGGATCGAGCGCCTGGATGCCTACCGTGAGGAACACAGAGGAGGCCAGGGCGAAGATGCCGAGCACCATGTGGCCGGCGAACATGTTGCCGTAGAGTCGGACGGCCAGCGTCAGCCAGCGGATGACCGTGGAGATGAGCTCCAAAAACCAGATGACCGGAACCATGGGCTTCGGCAGGCCGGAAGGGGCGAACGACTTCAGGTAGGCCAGGCCGCCCTTGGACTTAATGCCCCAGAAGTTGAAGTAGACAAACGAGATGGTGGCCAGCGCCCAGGTCACCGAGATGGTGCCCGTCGGCGTCTTGCAGCCGGGAATGAGACCCACGAAGTTCGAGATCAGAATGAAGAAGAACATCGTAGCCAGAAACGGCACGTGCTTCTTGAAGCCGTGGCCGATGATGCCCTCGCCCATGTCGTTGCGGACGAACTGATAGCCGTACTCAACCGTGTTCACGAACTTGTTCGTGGGGATGAGCGTGAGCTTCTTGGCCACCACGAGCACGACGGCGCAGGTGATGATCCAGCAGATGACCATCCAGACAATGTACTGGGTGACCCCGCCGAACACAACGGTGGGATCGAACGATGCCTGGAGATGAGGCACCTCGGCCGAGAGAGTTGAAAGAGCGTCCACGTATCAACCTTTCCTATGCTATTTCCGCACGAGCCTGCCCACGCCGAACGCGATGGCAGTGAGCGAGAGCGCTACGGCTTCCGACAGGACAAAGGGCAGCGCCAAATCGCGTGCCAGCGTGATGCAGAGAATTGCAGCGGCGAACATGAGGATGAAGGAGAAGATGAGGCAGAGCATAAGAATACCCATATGCCCGAAATTGCCCGCGTCCGTCATGTGCTTGACCCGGTGCAAACCGAAGACGAGCGGGGCGAACCCCACTATACCCGCCAACACACCGAGTACGATTGCCAGTGCCATACCCTGCTTCCGTCTGGGCGCTTTCGCGCTGAGTACCCAATAAACCGCTACGTATGATAACGGCTCGCTAACAGAAGGTTGGCGGAAGCGGCCTTTTATTGGTGAGCGGTGAAAAGTTCGCGCAGTCGGCAGGCCGATGAACTGGGAAAATTTGTGCACGTGCACGAAACCGAGCCGAGGTGCCTCTGAGTCGGAGGGCGGGGTTCCGGGCAACGCTCAGTCGCTCAAACAGTCCTCGCTCGGCAGAACAGGACGTTTAGTCCTGTTCCGTTCGCTGCGGAACTCGCTTGGTGAGCGCCGCCCGGAACCCCTCTGCGCCCAACCTTCGCTGAGGGGCGCGCATGTTCCCCTACTCCCCCGTGTACTCGCGGACGAGAATGCCCGACTCGGACAGCAGTTGCTGGGAGAGCTTGTCGGGGTACGGGTTCTGATAGACGATCTCCTTGATGCCAGCGTTGATGAGCATCTTCGCGCACACCACGCAGGGCTGGGTGTTCACATAAATGGTGGCACCGTCGATGTCGGTGCCGAAGCGGGCCGCCTGGATGATGGCGTTCTGCTCGGCATGCAGGCCGCGGCAGATCTCGTGGCGCTGGCCGCTCGGCACGCCGAGCTGCTGGCGCAGACACCCTGTCTCGGAGCAGTGGGCAAGGCCGGTGGGCACGCCGTTGTACCCGGTGGCCAGAATGCGGCGGTCCTTCACGATGATAGCGCCCACGCCGCGGCGCAGGCAGGTGGTGCGCTCGGCCACCTGGTTGGCCAGGCCCATGAAATACTCGTCCCAGCTGGGACGGTTGTCAACGGTCATGGTTACTCCTTTCATCCGGCGCGGGGGATGGCGGGGGCCTCCGTGCTCAAGCAATGGCTCGCTCGGCGCAACAGTCCACTGGACTGTTCCATTCGCTGCGCAACCTGCGCGCGCAGGCCCCCGCCATCCCCCGCTCCTGCTCAGCCGCTGCCGAGGCCAATCTGGCCAGCCTACTCCGTTCCGAAGATGCGGTCGCCGGCATCACCCAGGCCGGGGACGATGTAGGCGTCGGCGTTCAGGCCCTCGTCCACCGCGCAGGCGTAGATGACAAGATCGTCGTCCTCCGCGAGCAGGCGCTCGATGCCCTCCGGCGCGGCCACGATGCACAGGAAGCGGATGGTGCCCGTCACACCCGCGTCGCGCAGGTACTTCACAGCCGCCGCGCCCGAGCCGCCCGTGGCGAGCATGGGATCGAGCACGTACACGCGACGGCTCGCGATGTCGCGGGGCAGCTTATCGTAGTAGGATTCCGGCTCGTGGGTTTCCTCGTTGCGGGCCATGCCCAGATGCCCCACGCGCGCCGTGGGAATCACCTCGAGCGCACCGTCCACCATGCCGAGGCCAGCGCGCAGGATGGGCACGAAGGCCACCTTGCGTCCGGCGATCTGCTTGGCATCGAAGGGCGCCACCGGAGTATGGATGAACACGTTGGTCAGCGGCAGATCGCGGGTGGCCTCGTAGGTCTCGAACAGGGCAAGCTCGCTCACAATGTCGCGGAATTCATTGGAGGGGGTGTGCTTGTCGCGCAGGATGGACAGCTTATGCTGCACGATGGGGTGATCGAGGACGACGACGCGGTCATTCCATTCCATAAGTTCGTTCCTTTCGTCCGGCTGCGAGGCGGGCGGGGCGCCCGTGCTCAAGCAATGGCTCGCTCGGCGCAACAGGACATTTAGTCCTGTTGCGTTCGCTGCGCAACCTGCGCGCGGGCGCCCCGCCCGCCTCGCAGCCTACGCAGCTCCGTCTGATACCTCTCTAATACTCCAATCCGGGATAGAGCGGGTGGGCTTCCAGCAAGGCATCCACCCGACGGCGCACGTCGGCAAGCTTCGCCTCGTCGGCGGCGTTGAACACCGTAGTGGCGATGAGCTGGCCCACCTCGTAGAAGTCGTCGGCAGTGAACCCGCGGGTGGTGGCCGCAGCGGACCCCACGCGGATACCGCTCGTCACAAAGGGCGAGCGCTGCTCGTTGGGGATAGAGTTCTTGTTCGCCGTGAGCCCCACGCTCTCGAGCAGCTTCTCGGCATCCTTGCCGGTGATGTCGGAGGCGGTGAGATCCACGAGGCACAGGTGGTTGTCGGTGCCCCCGGACACGAGGCGCAGGCCGCCGTCGGCCATGCCCTCGCCGAGGCGGCGAGCATTTTCAACCACATGTTCCATATAGGTGCAGTAGTCGGGGCGCAGCGCCTCGCCGAAGGCCACGGCCTTGCCGGCGATGACGTGCATGAGCGGGCCGCCCTGGGCGCCCGGGAAGATGGCCTTGTTGATCTTCGCGCCCAGCTCGTCGCTGTTCGTGAGAATGAAGCCGCCGCGCGGGCCGCGCAGGGTCTTGTGACTCGTGGAGGTGACGATGTCGGCATGGGGCACCGGGCTCGGGTGCAGGCCCGCAGCCACAAGGCCCGCGATATGGGCCATGTCCACCATAAGGTAGGCGCCCACCTCGTGCGCGATAGCGGCCATGCGCTCGAAGTCGATGAAGCGCGGATAGGCCGAGGCACCCGCCACGACCACCTTCGGGCGGCACTCCTTGGCAATGCGCTCAACCTCATCGTAGTCGATGACCTCGGTTTCCGGGTTCACGCCGTAGGAAACGATGTTGTACAGGAGTCCCGAGAAGTTCACCGGACTGCCGTGGGTGAGGTGGCCGCCGTGATCGAGGCTCATGCCGAGCACCGTGTCGCCGGGCTCGATGATGGACAGGTAGGCGCCGAAGTTCGCACTGGCGCCGGAATGGGGCTGCACGTTGGCGTACTTCGCGCCGTACAGCTCGCAGGCGCGGTCGCGAGCCAGATCCTCCACCATATCCACCTTCTCGCACCCGCCGTAATAGCGCTTACCCGGGTAGCCCTCGGCGTACTTGTTGGTGAGCACGCTGCCCACGGCCTCCATGACCGCGCGCGACGTGAAGTTCTCCGATGCGATGAGCTCGATGCTGCCGCGCTGGCGGGCAAGCTCTTCACGCAGGCACTCGGTTACCTGCGGGTCTTCGGCAGCGAGAAATTCCAATGCCATACCAGTCTCCTTAATCGAGTGCCATGATCTTCTCGACGCGGCCGGCGTGGCGGCCTCCGCCGAAGTCGGTGGACAGGAACGCGTCCAGAATGCGCTCGTTATCCTCCTGGGACACGAAACGACCCGACAGCGTAATGACGTTCGCGTCGTTGTGCTCACGGCACAGCGCGGCGAACTCGGGCGTGATGATGTTGGCGGCGCGCACGCCCGGCACCTTGTCGGCGGCCATGGCCATGCCGATGCCCGTGCCACACACGAGCACACCGAAATCGGCGGCACCCTCGGCCACGTCGGTTGCCACGGGTACCGCGTAGTCGGGATAGTCCACACGGTCGTCGCTTTCAGGGCCGCGGTCACACACCTCGAAGCCCTTCGATTCCAAATACGCCGCCAAAGCCTGCTTCTGCTCGAAGCCAGCGTGGTCGGCACCGATGCTCACGCGCATGGGCCACGTCCTTTCCGTCGCTTGCGTTTCGGGTCGTATTGTAGGCGCTGGCGGGGCATAACGCGGCGAGGCTCACGGTTTCCGCACCAAATCAGAAGGAACGAGGCACCCTCAGCCGCGAACGCGGGCTACGGCGGCGCGCCAGCGGGTCAGGCGCTCGGCGCGCATTGAGTCGTCGAAGGTGGGCAGGAAGCGCTCCTCCCCCTCGCGCAGCTCCAGCAGCGCCGCGGTGTCAGGCCAGAAGCCTGTGGCAAGGCCCGCCAGGTAGGCGGCACCCAGGGCCGTGGTCTCGGCGTTGGCGGGACGGCGCAGCGAGACCCCCAGCATGTCGGCCTGGAACTGCATGAGGAAGTCGTTGGCCGCCGCTCCCCCGTCCACGTTCAGCACCGCCAGCGGCACGCCGGCGTCCTCGGTCATGGCCTGGACCAGATCGCACACCTGGTAGGCCAGCGACTCCAGAGCCGCCCGCACGATGTGGGCGCGGCCCGCACCACGCGTAAGCCCAAGGATGGCCCCGCGAGCCTCAGCGTCCCACCACGGAGCGCCCAGCCCTGTGAACGCAGGCACCACCACAACGCCCTCGGTACTGGACACGCTACGAGCAATGGCGTCCGTCTCGGCCACGTTCCCGATGATGCCCAGCTCGTCGCGCAGCCACTGAATGAGCGCACCAGCCATGAATACGCTGCCCTCGAGCGCGTACTCTATGCCATGCACGCCAGGTGCCGAGGCGGCCACCGTGGTGATGAGCCCGTTGCCGCTCGTGCAGGCCTCGTGCCCCGTATGCATAAGCAAAAAGCAGCCGGTGCCGTAAGTATTCTTCGCCTGACCGGCCGCAAAGCAGCACTGGCCGAAGAGCGCCGCCTGCTGGTCGCCCGCCATACCCGCGATGGGAATGCCCTGCACGAGCCCCGGGTTCGCCGTCTCGCCGAAGAAGCTGGCCGAGGGACGCACCTCGGGCATCATGGATGCGGGAATGCCGAAGAGCTCCAGCAAGTAGGGGTCCCAGCAGCCCTCGTGGATGTTGTAGAGCATGGTGCGGCTGGCGTTCGTCACGTCGGTGGCGTGCACGGCCCCGTAGGTGAGCTTCCACAGAAGCCAGCTGTCCACAGTGCCGAAGGCCAACTCGCCCCGCTCGGCGGCGGCGCGAGCACCCGGAACCTCCCCCAAGATCCAAGCTATTTTGCTGGCCGAGAAGTACGCATCGGGCACGAGCCCCGTACGAGCGGTAATCTGGGCCGCCACTTCCGGATCGCTCGCCAGGGCCTCCATCATGGGCGCAGTGCGCCGGCACTGCCACACAATGGCATTTGCGATGGGCTCGCCGGTGGCGCGGTTCCACACCACCGTGGTCTCACGCTGGTTAGTGATACCGATGGCGGCCACGTCATCAGGGCTCACGCTATAGGTGAGCAAAAGCTCGGTGAGGGCGCCCAGCTGAGACGACAGGATGTCGTGCGGATCATGCTCCACCCACCCCGGCTGGGGATACAGCTGCGGAAAGGGACGCTGAACCGATCCGGCGGCACGGCCGGCGCGGTCGATGAGCATGGCACGCGACGAGGTGGTGCCCTGATCTAGCGCGATGATGTACTTCTTCATGGTACTCCTCTTTTTCGCTTTCTTGTTGCGGCCTCTCGGGGACGGGAGCACGGGGTACCTTGATTCGCTCAAACAGTCCTCGCTTTGTGAAACAGGACATCTAGTCCTGTTTCAGTCGCTGCGGAACTCGCTCGGTCAAGGCATCCCGTGCTCCCGCTTCGCTCTGCCTCGGTTTGAACCTTCGATACCATCTGCGGAACTCACTTGGCGAGCACCACCCCGCGTCCCTCTATGCTCTGCCTCGGTCGAATCACTCGACACCATCTGCGGAACTCGCTCGGTCAAGGCACCCCGTGCTCCCGCTTCGCTCTATCCTAATCGTGCAGATTGATCCATTCCAGGACGAACGCGTAGACCTCTTCCTTGCCGAGTTCGTTCAAAATCTCGTGGCGCATGCCCGGGAAAAGGCGCAGGGTGACATCTTCGGCACCAGCCCGCTCCATGGACTCGGCGGCTTTCGCCACGCCGCGGCCGCAATCTCCCACCGGGTCGGCATCGCCGGCCACAAAGAGCAACGGCAGGTCGTGGGGCGTGGCTCGGTAGGCCGCCGGGCTGTTGGCGCGGGCCGCCAGCGCGGTCAGAGTGGCGTAGGCGCCGGCCGAGAACATGAAGCCTGCACGCTCATCGGCCATGAAGGCATCGGCCACCGCCGGGTCGCGCGAGAGCCAGTCGAAGGGCGTGCGGGCGTTCTTCACCGCACGGCTGTAGGCGCCGTCGGCCAGGCTGTGCAGAAGCTTGCTCTTGTAGTCGGCGCCGCGCACCTTCGCGATGGCGCGGGCCAACACGTTGCCCGCCGCAGCTACGGCCTCGGGCTGGTTCGCCGTGCCGCAAATGACGGCGCCGGCAAGCCCTTCCCCGAAACGGGGCAGGTAGTTGCGCAGCACAAGGGAGCCCATGGAGTGCCCGAACATGAAGTAGGGCACGTCGGGTGCCACCTGCCGGGACACGAGCACACGCAGCGTCTGCACGTCGTCGACGAGGGCGGCGGCACCGTCGAACGGGTGCATGCGCCCACGATGAGCCGCCGTGGGCGCTGTGTCGCCGTGGCCCACATGGTCGTGGCCTGCCACCAGATAGCCCGCCCTCGCGAGGAAGCGGGCAAAGTCGTCGTAGCGGTCGATGTGCTCGGCCATACCATGGATAAGCTGCACCACTCCGCGCGGGTGGAAGGTGCCGAGGCTCTCCCCCGCCCCTCGGGCGCGATCCTCTTGGAGAGAGGCAGGCAGCCACAGCACAGCGTGCACCGCGCTTTTCCTATCGGCGGAATCGAAGGTGAAGTCGACGCGACCGACAGGAGCCGCCGCGTCGTCAGCCGGAGCGGCGGATACGGGGGCGCTGTCTCCGGTCGCGACGCCCGCCTGCCTGAAAGCCTCGTCGATCGGCGAATCGCCGGTTACGGAATCAGTCATGGGAGCACTCCTCCAAATCGCAGGAACTGATAGGGCCGCATCGTAGCACGCTCGGCTCGGCGGCTGTGCAGTCGATCACCGTCGAGGCCAAGCCGTCACCACCGGCGCCGCAGACGCCTTCGAGCACGCCGGCCGTGCGAGCCACCAGATCGATATCGAGCAACTCGGGCACAGCGGCCGCAGGGGCGCCCGACAGGTTCGCCGAGGTCACAGCCAAAGGAGAACCGACAGCTGCGATAAGGGCCAGCACCTCAGGTGAAGCCGGCATGCGCAGACCGATGGTGCCATCCGATGAGCGGAACGCGGGCGGCACCTCCTCGGAGGCGCGCACCACCAGGGTAAGGCCGCCGGGCCAGAAACGGCGCGCCAGCCGGTGCACCCAGGGGTGAACCCCAACGCCGTAGCGGTCGAGGGCCTGAGGCCCCTCCACAAGCCACGCCACCGCCTTGCCGGCGGGACGTCCCTTCAAGCGGAACAGCAGACCCGGGTCGTCCACTGCGCCCACAGCCACACCGAGCCCGTAGACGGTATCGGTGGGCATGACCACCGCCTTGCCGGCCGCCAGCGCCGCGGCGGCCTCTTGCGTATTTAAAAATCTCATCGCTGCGACACCTCGCCTTCCGCATCGGCCCGATCGCCCGAAAGCACCCGGCCATCGTCCAGAGACGCGGCTTCTGCGTAAGCCGCCGCCACGGCCTCGGCCACACGCAGGCCGTCTACCGCCGCGCTCGTAATGCCGCCCGCATAGCCCGCGCCCTCGCCGCAAGGGAAAAGCCCCGCGATGCTCGCCTGGAAGCTTCCGTCGCGTACGATGCGCACGGGGCTGGAACTGCGGGCCTCCACAGCGGTCATGACCGCCCCCGGGTGCGCGAAGCCGTGCAACTTGCGTTCGAGCAGCGGCAGTGCCTCGGCCATGGCCTCCGTCACGAAGACGGGCAGGCACCCCCGCAGATCGCGCCACGCCACGCCGCGCGGGTAGGTGGGAGTTGCGAGGGCGGCCGAGCCGACAGCGCAGGTGCCGGCATTCCTCGCGCCCACGCCGCCCGCAAGGAAATCGCCCACCGTCTGGGCCGGAGCCGTGTAGGGCGCGTTGCCGCCGGCGCATCCCAGCTCAAAGGCGGCCCGCTCTATCTCGCGCTGGAAGGCCACGCCGGCCAGAGGGTCGTCACCGGGCAGGTCGTCGGGACGCACCTCCACCAGCAGCGCCGCGTTCGCGTTCTCGCCGGCGCGGGCATGGCGACTCATGCCGTTCACGCACAGGCCGCCCTCCTCGCTGGCGGCGGCCACCACTTCCCCGCCCGGACACATGCAGAACGTATACACGCCGCGACCGTCCGCCGTGTGCACGGCCAGCTTGTAGTCGGCCGCACCCAGAGCCGCATGCTCAGCTGCGGAACCATACTGCGACTCGTTCACCAGCGCCTGGGGATGCTCGATGCGCACACCCACGGCGAAGGGCTTGCGCTCCATGGCGGCACCCGCCGCCTGCACCATGGCAAAGGTGTCGCGAGCCGAGTGCCCGCAGGCAAGCACCACGCAATCAGTCGCGACGACCTCCTCAGCGCCGGTGCGCTCATCGACAAGGCGCGCAGCCGCAATATGGCCATCATCGATTTCCAAGCTCTCAAGACGCGTGAGGAACCGCACCTCGCCCCCGGCCTCCTGGATGGCGAGACGCAGGTTGCGCACCACCCCCACCAGAAGATCGGTGCCGATGTGCGGCTTCGCATCCACGAGGATGTCAGCCGGCGCACCCGCTTCCACGAAAGCTTCCAGCACGTGGCGGATGTGCAGGCTCTTCGTGCCCGTGTTCAGCTTGCCATCGGAAAACGTGCCAGCACCGCCTTCGCCGAACTGGATGTTCGTGCACACGTCCAGCAAAGCGCCGTCGTTGAAGGCCTCCACGATTTCCACGCGCTCCTCCACCGCCGCGCCGCGTTCCACCACAAGCGGGCGCAGCCCGGCGCGAGCCAGATACAGGGCACAGAACAGCCCCGCCGGCCCCGTGCCCACCACCAGTGGGCGCAACGCACCTGCATGGGCGGGAACCTGCGGAATCACGAGCGGCGCAGGCGGCTCGTAGGAGCCAATGGCCACGCCCCTCGCCGGTCGCGGCACCGCGCCCTCGCCCCGTTGCACGGCCACGGTAACCACCCCGTGCACGTTCGCCTTCTTTCGCGCATCAATAGAACGCTTCAGCAGCTTCACCTCGGCAATGTCGCCCAGTCGCACCCCGAGCGCCCGCGCAACCTCCCGCTTGAAAAGCTCCTCGTTTTCGGGAAGAAGCGCATCAAGGGAAACAGGAATATTAGAGGCTCGAATCATACACGCCTCGCTTTCGTTGGAAAAGGACCGTGCTGTCACGGGAGAGCAAGCGGCCCCCGCCGGGGAGGGGTCCGCGCGGAGTTCCGCAGCGAACGGAACAGTCCAGTGGACTGTTCCGCCGAGCGAGGACTGTCTGAGCACGGCGCCCCTCCCCGACGGGGGCTGCTGGACAAAGCCGACTCATCGCACGCACCACTACCTTTCCTCGCCCCGCGCCGAGCCGGAGGGGGCCGCAAGCACCTGTGCCGCTGCATGCCCCGCGAGCAGCCCCGAGGCCCAGGCCCAATGCAGGTTGTAGCCGCCGCAGGGGGCGTCCACGTCGAGCGCCTCGCCGACGACATAGAGCCCGGGCACCGCCCACAGCTCGCAGGTGCGGGGGCTCACGGCACCCACCTCCACGCCGCCGCGGTGCACCTGGCACTGGCGAGGGTCGCCCAGGCCCGTCACCGGCAGGCGCAAGCCCTTCAGCACGCGGGCGAGAGCGGCCAATTCGCCGCTCCGCACCAGATCGCCACCCGTGAGACGCGCCGCATCTAGCAGCACGTCGGCCACCGGCGCGAGCACCATCCCGCGCAGCATGTCGTCCCAGGTCGCCGCGCACCCATAAGACGCCTCCAGCTGCGCGCGACGCGCGGCCAGAAACGCCTCGGCTCCGTCGGGCGGAACCGCGGGCAGGAAGTCGACGGCAAGCTCGTCGCCAGGACGGGTCAGACGGCTCAGGTTGAAGGCGGCGATACCCGACACGCCATACTTGCGGAACATCACCTCACCCACCTCGCGCGCCGCGCAGCAACCGCCGCGCCAAAGTTCCAGCGCCCCGCGCACACGGATGTTGTCCAAGCGCCGCGGCCAACGCGGCTCGGTGGCAAGCGGGCCCAAGGTGGGCTCGGGCGCGCGGAAGGGAATGCCCTCGGGCAAAAGCGTGCGGGCCACCGTGCCGCCCACGGCCACAATAACCGCATCGGCCCGCTCGAAGCGTCCATCGGCCAGGCGCAACGTGAACCGGCCGCCCGCCTCGCGTGGCGGCTCCACTGCCGCGACCTCGCATTCCACGCATTCTTCCACTCCCGCAGCCGTGCCGGCGGCCCGCAGGCAATCGAGAACTGAGGTGGCCTTGTTCGCGAGCGGGTACAACCGCCCCTCGCTTTCTTCACGCCACACAAGCCCATGGGCGGCAAAGAACCGGAGCACGGCGTTCGATGCCCCGGTCGCGCCCATCGTCGCCGAAGCACCGCCGGGAACCGATTCGCGCCCTGGCACCTCCTCCAAGGCCGCCAGCACCTCTTCCACATACGAGCCGTTGCGGTAGAGCGCCGCGTCGGGCCGCGCGTTCGAGAGGTTGCAGCGCCCGTTGCCCGTAGCCAGAATAGAGCGCCCCACACGGTCGGACGCCTCATACACCGCAATCCGTGCCGATGTACCCGCCGCACGCAGTGCCTCCCCGGCCGCCACAGCCGCCGCAAGCCCCGCCGCGCCACCGCCTATGATCGCAATCGTTTTCATAAATCCAGTATAGAAGAAAAGCGACCCTCCGAAGAAGGTCGCTTCCGTTCTGAATCAAACCCACAGGTTCCCTCGCCCAGGGCGAACTCGCTCCTGATGGCAAAAACTTGCTTGTTACTTGCTGTCGAGCTGCGGGATGGGAGTCTCATCGCGCTCGTCGAGGTTCTTCTCGTACACGTAGTGCTTGGTCTCCCGCGCGATGAGACCCGAGAGCAGCAGCACCATGATGATGTTCGGGATGGCCATGAGCGCGTTGGTGATGTCGGACACCGTCCAAACCACGTCGCCCACACCGATGGCGCCGAGGAAGGCAACGATTACGTAGAGCACCTGGTAGGGGCGGATGGCGCGCTTGCCGAACAGGTAGGTGACGCAGCGGTTGCCGTAGTAGCTCCAGCCAAGGATGGTGGAGTAGGCGAACAGAATCATGCCGAAGATGAGAATAGGCGTGCCGATGTAGGGAATGCTCGCGAAGGCCGCGCTGGACAGCTGAGCACCGGCGCTGATATTGCCGGCCATGATCTCGGATTGCAGGTCGGCGTTACCCAGCATGGTGGACACGAGCACAAGGCCCGTGAGCAAGCAGATAATGACGGTATCCCAGAAGGTGCCGGTCATGGATACGAGCGCCTGGCGCGCCGGGTTGCGCGTGGCGGCCGCCGAGGCCACGATGGGCGCCGAGCCGAGACCCGACTCGTTGGAGAACAGACCACGGGCGCAGCCGAACTGCAGGGCCAGCATGAGGCCGGATCCGAGAGCGCCGCCGAAGGCCGCCTTGGCCGTGAACGCGCTCTCCACGATGAGGCAGAAGGCGGGCCAGACGAGCTCCCAGTTCATGCCGAGAATGACCACGCAACCCCAGATGTAGGCGATGGCCATAAAGGGCACGAGCTTCTCACAGACGCTGGAGATGACCTTCACACCGCCGAAGATGACGATGGACACCATGATGACGATGGCAAGGCCGATACCCCAGGCGGGCACGCCGGGCAGATTGGTGGAGATGACCTCGGTCATGGCCGAGGACTGCACGGCACTTCCGATGCCGAAGGAGGCCACAGCCGCGAACAGGGCGAAGGCGCCGGCGCCGAGCAACGCCCACCAGGGGGTATTGCCAGCCTTGTCGGTGAAGGCGCGCTTCCAGGCGTACATGGCGCCGCCGAGCATGTTGCCGTTATGGTCCTTCACACGGTACTTCACCGCGGCGAAGGTCTCAGAGTACTTGGTGGCGATGCCGAACACGCCGGTAATCCACATCCAGAACACCGCGCCCGGGCCGCCGGCAATAATGGCCGTGCCCACGCCCACGATGTTGCCGGTACCGATTGTAGCCGAAAGCGCCGTGCACAAGGCGCCGAACTGGCTGATGTCGCCGGGGGCGTCGGGATCCTTGGTCACCGACAGCTTAATGGCCGTCGGCAGCTTCCGCTGGATGAACCCGGTGCGGAAGGTGAGGTAGATGTGGGATCCCAGCAAGAGCACGAGCATGGGAGGGCCCCACACGAACCCGTCGATGGCGTTGATGATGTCCACGATCATATCCATGGACGCTTCTCCTCTCTACGAGCGCGCAGGACACGAGAGTCGCGAGGCGGGTCCCACACGAACCCGTCGCAGTATGCCGCGGACGAGCCCCGGCACTTTAACGCGCTAAAGTATCCGCATTATAGGCAGAGAAGATGATCGGCTATGTTAACAAATGGAGAAATACCAGCGAACGGCGTTCGCACACGTCCGCCGAGCAGATGCTCGGCGACGGCGGCCACCCGAGGGCCGCTGGAGCAAGCGCGCCGAAAACGCTTCCTGCGCAAAAAACGGCCCCTCGCACACAAACACGAGGGGCCGCGGCTACGTCGTCGAGCTCCTAGAACTGCGGGCCCTTGGTCACGGGCACTGGTTCGGCATACTCCTCATCCAGATGATCGTCGTAGACGAAGTGCTTTGTCTCGCGCGCGATCATGCCCGAGAGAAGCAGGATGACGATGATGTTGGGAATAGCCATGAGCGCGTTGCCGATGTCGGAGATGGTCCACACCACGTCGCCCACACCGATGGCGCCGAAGAACGCCACGGCCACGTACACCACCTGATAGGGCTTGATGCCCTTAGGGCCGAACAGATAGGCCACGCAGCGGTTGCCGTAGTAGCTCCAGCCGAGGATAGTGGAGTAGGCGAACGAGCACATGCCGAGCACCAGAATGGGCGTGCCGAACACGGGAATCTCTGCAAAGGCGGCGCTGGCGAGCGCTGCGCCGGTAGCGATGGAAGGGTTCTCCAGAATGCCCTGGGCGATCTCGGGATGCGAGATCATGGTGGATACGAGCACGAGACCCGTAAGCAGGCAGATAACGCCGGTAGACCAGAACGCGCCGGTCATGGAGATGAGCGCCTGATCGGCGGGGTTTCTCGTTTTAGCGGCCGCCGCCACAATGGGCGCGGTGCCCAGGCCCGACTCGTTGGAGAACAGACCGCGGGCGCAGCCGAACTGCAGAGCCATGATCATGCCGCTGCCCACCGCGCCGCCGAAAGCCGCCTTGGGCGTGAAAGCGCATTCCAAAATGAGCATGACCGCATCGCCCAGCACCGTGAAGTTCATGCCCATGATAACAAGGCAGCCGAGGGCGTAGGCGCCGGCCATGACGGGCACGAGCCACTCGCACACCCGGGCGATGGAGTTCACACCGCCGAAGATGACAGCCGCCACGGCCACCACGATGGCAATGCCCACGGCCACGGCGGGAATGGCAGGAGCCGACGAGGTGACGATACCCGAGATGGCCGCCGCCTGTACCGCCGACCCCGTACCGATGGTGGCGACGACCGCAAAGGCAGCGAAGGATACCGCCCCGAGCGTTGCCCACCACGGCACGCTGCCGTCGGGACGCGCGAAGGCGCGCTTCCACACGAACATCGCGCCGCCGAGCATGGCGCCCGACTTGTCTCGCACGCGGTATTTCACCGCAGCGTAGGTCTCCACGTACTTGGTGGCGATGCCGAAGAGACCCGCGATCCACATCCAGAAGATAGCGCCCGGGCCTCCCGCCAGAAGGGCGGTAGCCACACCCACGATGGAGCCGGTGCCAATGGTGGCGGCAAGAGCAGTTGCCAGCGCACCAAAGCTGGAAATATCGCCGCTGCCGGACGCGTCGCGCTTCACCGACATACGGATGGCCTGGGGCAGCTTGCGCTGGATGAAGCCGGTGCGGAAGGTGAGGTAGATGTGCGTGCCGAGCAGCAGCGCGATCATCGCGGGACCCCACACGAAGGAGTCGATGGTGGTGAGAATGTCAGTCATGGAGGAGATGGCCTCTCGCTATGCATCCGCCAGGGAGGCGGCGGGAGGACCCCGTGCTCAAGCAGTCCTCGCTTTCGGAAAATATGGTGTAGGAATTTTACACCATATTTTCCGAGTCTGCGGAATCTGCGCGCGAGGCCCCGCGCCCCTCTATCGGCTACCCACAAGAAGCACCCTGCCACCTTCGACACAAACTCCTCCTTGACGAGGAGCGATACGCCATGGAAACGCCCACTGTGTCCGCGCTTGGCGCGAGCAACAGTCTCGTTACAGCTTCACGGGGTTCCAAGAGCCGTCGATATCGCAGAGCCACGCTTCGGCATCGGCGATGGTGAAGAAGGTGAGCTCGGGGTCGTCGGGGCCGGTGTAGCTCTCCCCCAGCCCGATCATGTGATCGTAGCCCTCCCGGCGCACCGCTTCACTCGCGGTGTCGGCCAAATTGGCACGGCCGCGCATAATAACCCAGCCGTGCCCCGGCTTCCAAGCCGTGAGCTCCACGAAGGGGTTCGCCTGCATCTCACGGTAGACGTCCTTAGTAGTGGCGGTGCAGAACTGGATGTCGCCGTCCTGCATGGCCGCGAAGCTAAAGGGGCGCACGTGCGGGCGCGGCCCCTCAGGGGTTTCCTCCACCGTGGCCAGGTACCACGCGGGGATGCTGGTCAGGTACGCGACGATAGTCTCTTTTCCTTGGGACATAACTGACTTCCTCTCTTGTCTGCGAGGGGACGGCGGGCAATACTCGATGCTCAAACAGTCCTCGCTCGGCGGGAATGTCCACAGGACATTCCCGTTCGCTGCGGAACTGCGCGTCGAGCATCGCCCGCCGTCCCCTCGCTCCTCTCACTAACCTACATTTCTCAGCCGGCTTTTCTAGCCGAGGGGAATGAGATTCGCGACGATGATGGCAGCGAACATAAGCGCCACGGCCGCCGCGCCCACCCCGTCGCGCCAGGTGAGACGCAGAGGCGCCAGGCGCGTGGTGCCCGCACCCCCATGGTAGCAGCGGGCCTCCATGGCCGCCGAGAGCGTCTCGGCATGGCGAAAGGCGCTCGCGAACAGGGGTACCATAAGCGCCGTGAGGGTGCGCACACCGCCCTTGAAGGGGTTCACGTCGAAATGGGCGCCGCGGCTGACCTGGGCCCGGTAGATCACCTGGAGCTCGGTCATGAACTGGGGCAGGAAGCGCAGGGCTATGCCGAGGATCATGCCCAACTCGTGGGCCGGCACGCCGACGCGCGCGGCGGGCGCGAGCAGGCGCTCGAAGGCCGCCGTGATGTCGAGGGTGGTCGTAGTGAGGGTGAGCAGGCTCATGCCCATGAGCAGAAGGAACAGCCGGCAGCCGATGAAGACGGCCGAGGCGATGCCCTTCTCGCTGATGCAGATGATGCCCCACTCGAAGTGCACCTGGCCGCCCTGAACGAACAGCACGTTCAGAAGGGCCGTCAGCAACACCAGCACCAGAAGCGGCGCCAAGGCCCGCAGCGCCTGGCCGAGCGGGATGCGCGCGGCCAGGTAGAAGCCGACAATGAACAGGGAGGCCACCGCGAGCGACACCGGCGTGGCGGCGCAGAACACCGCGGCCATGAGCACGAGGGCCAGGAGGAACTTCGCCCGCGGGTCCATGGCATGCACGACGGACTCCTCGGGCCAGTACTGGCCGATGATGGCGCGGCTAGCCATTGCCCTCACCGTCCCCAGCGCGGCCGCATCCCAGCTGGGCGGCGATATCGGCGGCGAGCGCCGCCTCGTCGTAGAGCGGCCGCTCAAGGCGGAAGCCCTCCGCGCGCAGCATGCTCGCAAAGGCCTCGGGCGCCGGCGCGGCGAGCCCCACCGATTTCAGGGCCGCGGCATCCGAGAACACCTCAGCCGGCGTTCCCAGGGCGAACACGCGCCCCTCAGAAAGCACCAGGATGCGGTCGGCCAGCGCCGCCAGGTCCTCCATGGAGTGCGACACCATGACCACCGTCATGCCCGCAGCGTGGAATGTGGCGATGAGCGCGAGGAAGTCGGCGCGGGAGAGCGGGTCGAGCCCCGCCACCGGCTCGTCGAGCACGAGCACCTCCGGCTCCATAGCCAGCACGCCCGCGAAGGCCACGCGACGCTGCTGGCCGCCGGACAAGTCGAAGGGGCTGCGTTCGGACAGATCATCGAAAGACAGTCCCACGAGCGCGAGCGCCTCGCGCACCCGGCGGTCTACCTCGTCGGCGGCAAGCCCCATGTTGCGCGGCCCGAAGGCCACGTCGTCGTACACCGTGGTGGCGAACAGCTGGTTCTCGGGATACTGGAATACGAGCCCCACCCGGCTGCGCACCGCGGCGGCTGTCTTCTTGTCGGCCAGGTCATTCCCATCGGCCGTCACGCGGCCGCAGGTGGGGTGCACCAGTCCGTTCATGTGCTGGATGAGCGTCGACTTGCCGCTGCCGGTGTGCCCCGCCACACCGAGGAACTCTCCCGGCTCCACAGTCAAGGTCACATCCCGCAAGGCCCATACGGCATCAGGTGCGTTGCCCCAGGCGGCCTCGCGCTCAGCGCGTCGGCCACGGCCCTTGCGCTTCGCCTCGCCGCCCTCGTAGGAGTAGCTTACATCTTCGAACGCAAGGCGCATAGCTCCTCCTTCAACTCGTTGTCGGACACGCAAGTGCGCACGGGCACGCCCGCCTTCTGCAGCTCAAGGGAAAGCCGGCAGGCGAAGGGCACCTCCAACGAGAGGGCCCGCAGTTCATCGGCCCGGGTGAGCACATCGTCGGGGGTGCCGTCGAGCACCACCGCACCGCCATCGAGTACCACCACGCGCTCGGCCGCTGCGGCCTCCTCCATGTAGTGGGTGATCATCACCACGGTCATGCCGGCAGCGTGCAGCTCGCGTACCACGCGCATGAGCCCGGCGCGTCCGCGTGGGTCCAGCATGGCCGTGGCCTCGTCCAAAATGAGAATGGCCGGATCCATGGCCAGCACGCCGGCGATGGCCACGCGCTGCTTCTGACCGCCCGAAAGAGCGTTGGTCTCGTGCTCCTCGAAGCCCTGAAGCCCCACTTCAGCGAGTGCTCGCGTCACCCGCTCGCGCAGCTCGGGATTGGGAATGCCCAGGTTCTCGGGGCCGAAGGCCACATCGTTCTCGATGAGGCTCGCCACGATCTGGTCGTCGGGATTCTGAAACACGAGTCCGGCGTTGGAACGGATGAAGTAGGTCTGCTCGGGGTCGCGCGTGTCGCAGCCGAACACGGCCACCTCGCCCTCGTCGGGCACGAGCAGGGCGTTCACGTGCTTGGCGAGCGTCGACTTACCGCTGCCGTTGCCGCCGAGCAGGCACAAAAACTGTCCCTGGGGTACCGCGAGGCTCAGGTTGCGGAAGACGAAGCGCTCGCCATCGTAGGTGAAGCCGGCATCGCGGAAGTCGACGAAGGTCTCGGGGGCCGCCGCATCGTCGGCCGCGCCAGCGCCGGCGAGAACGTCAGCGGCGGGGTTGTCAGAGCGATCAGTCACCTTAGAAGCCCTTCACTTGGTCTTTCTTCGGGGTGATGAGGTTCGATATGGCCTTGTACACAATGAGCGTAAGCACCGAGTTCAGAATGCCCTTCGCCAGGTTGAACGGGATGAGAATGGGCACGATCATGGCCACCACGGCGTCCACCGGCACGCCGAGCCACGCAGGCGTGACGAGCAGGTTGCCGAGCACCGCCATGACAACCGCCACCACAATGCCCAGTACAAGGCCGATAACCGCGCCCTTGAAGCTATGGATGCGCTGGTAGACCACGGCAGCCGGCAGCACGTAGCCAATGACCACGAGGAAGTTCATGAGCGCACCGGTGAAGTCGGCGAACAGGATGCCGTGGGCCACCACCGAGATGACGCCGCAGGCAAGACCGGCGGCCGGGCCGTAGGCGAAGCCGCACACCATGGCGGGCATAAAGGAAGCGTCATAGGACAGCCATGCCACGCCAGGCAGAAGCGGGAACTCCACGAACGTGAGCAGCACGGAGATGGCACACAGGAGCGCGATAGTCACGAGCACGCGGGTGGACCAGCGGTTCGTGTTGGCCAGGGCCTTCTGGGCCGTGGGGGTCTTTGCCGGGCGCACGGGGCTTGCGGCAGGATGGGTGGTGGGCTTATCAGCCATGGGGATCACCTTCTTCCGGCGAGGCGTCTTCTCTTCGCGGATTCGCCTTCCCCTCGCCAGAAAGAAAACGAGCCCGTATGAATTCCTTCCATACAGGCCTCGTCGGTTCGCGCCGCCCTGGAACGGGCTACGGCCGCATGCGGGCCGCCGCGCGAACATCTGCCTCTTCCATCCGGACTGTAACCGTTGGCCCCGGAATTGCACCGGGTCAGCCTGCGCGAGCGCAGGGTCGCGGGCTCGCAAGGTCGCCGCGAAGGCGCCGTACTTACCGCCAGTGAGGATTTCCACCTCGCCCTGAAACAGAATTCACGCCTCGCATTGTAGAAGAAGCACGGCATGAGTGCAAGAGGCGACACGATTGCCGAAATTAATAATCTATAGGGAGGCCAATAACCCGAAACGTAGTAGTGTAAAGACGTTACCTGCACCCAAATAGCAACGAACAGGAACGGCTCCGCCAAGCTGCGAATTACCGAGATACGCAGTAGACCCCTCAACCCATGACAGCATGATTCGTATAAAAGAGAACTACTTTAGACTCGAGACAGACAGCGCGACTTAGATGGGGTCGCATCCCCCAACCTCCTACCAACCCGCTCCGGCCGCCTCCTGCCCCACGTCGCGGCAACACCTGGGCCATGCCCGCCACATCCAGCTTGGCCCCCAGATCGAGCAGGTCGCGGACATTACATGAGCTCTCACTTTTAGAGCCGACACAAAATCCCGACCGGCCAACGGAACCGCCGACCAGTCGGGCAAAGATAATTTGTCTTTATAGCACGATGAAAGCCAACTGGCGGCCTTTCTCACCCTCGTAGGCAGTTTTGGTCTCAGAAAAACTTCTGATGGATGTAGAACCTCTCGATAAGACCCGTCTTCTTATTCTTCATTTCCACGTAGACGGAATCCTCGACTTTCGATCCATTTTTGAGCTTCTTGCTCCCAAAATACTTATAAATCTTATGAATCTTCCAACCCGAAGCAGCCTTCACAGCGAGTTTGCCAGAAAGCTTCTTCGTGTTTAAGGTCACATCGTACTCTTCCATCCCTCGAACAAGCTTCTTTGCGACAAAGGCGCTCTTGTACTCCTTTGATCCAATCTTGATGGACTTAATGGGATTGCTATACTTCGAAACCTTGAGCGTCGATGAGTATTTCTTCCCGTTATAAGTAAAGGAAATCTTCGTAGTGCCCGCCTTCTTCAACTTGACATTCAGCATGTAATACCCAGGCATAGAGTATCCCCCAGCTTTGCTGGGCTTCACCTTAGTGACGCTGACCGTGGCAACCTTCTTGTTGCTCGATTTGACATTGGAAATCTTTTTGTATGCATCAGAAACGTAACAGCGCGTGTTATCCAGCCCCTTGCCAGAAAGATAGCTAATCTTATGCGTCCCCTTATAGAGATTGGCGAGCGGCTCACCACCGCCCGCGTAAGCCTTCGGGGCCAAGACCGAAAGGCTGAGCGCCAACGCCATAGCAAATGCAGCAACAATGGTACAAACAGCTAGCGATACCGTGCGATTTCGGATTGTTTCCATAGCAGCCTCCTTGTTCTCTCAAAATAGAACTTCAGCACTCCATCTGCTGATTCGCGTCAATTATAAGCCAGAGTATCGATTATCCGACAGCAAACTTGACAGATGTCTAACGTCATCGTGGGTACAGCACGTAGCCGCGCGAAGCCGGGACGGGGTGGCCCGGGCGGTCAAAGACGCAGATGTCCATCTGGAAGGCGTCACCGACGGCGCCTGACGCCCGTACCCTCTCCACAGGACCCTGAGCGGTAACCCTTCCCCGCTCCATGACAACGAGGTTGTCGGAATAGCGCAGGGCCAGATCCAGGTCGTGGATGACCATAACCACCGTCTTACCCTCGCGGCGGTTCAGGTCGCGCACGAGCGCCATGAGGTCGTGGCAGGCGTTGATGTCGAGGTAGGTGGTGGGCTCGTCCAATACGATGAGGTCGGTGTTTTGGGCCAGCGTCATGGCCAGGTAGGCCCGCTGGCGCTCGCCGCCGGAGAGGTGACGCAGGTCGTGGTCGCGAAAGCGGGCTACCCCGGCGCGCTCCATGGCAGCTTCCACCAACTCGCGGTCATGCGAGGTCAAGCGGCCGCCAAGACCCATATGGGGATGACGCCCGCAAGCCACGAGCGCCGCCACCGTCATGGGAGGCGTGCGCGAAGACTGCGCGAGCACCGCCAGCATGCGGGCGCGCTCGCGGGGCGCAAGTGCTGCGGTGTCGCGACCAACCACCTCCACCCGCCCCGCCGACGGCCGCAAAAGACCTGAAGCCAGCTTCACGAGAGTCGATTTCCCGCAACCGTTGGGCCCTATGATGCTCGTCACCTCACCAGCGGCGATGCGGGCCGAAAGACCCTCGATGAAGGGGGTCTTCGGACGGTACGAGAAGAACACGTCCTCGTAGCGGATGGCGCATCCCTCTCCCTCCGACGCAACAGTGCAAGCAGGCGCAGAAGCGGACGGGGCGGGGATTCCTGCGGCTTGCTCAGTCAAGGCCGCCTCCTCGGTTCTTCAAAATGAGATAGATGAAGAAGGGGCCGCCGATGAAGGCCATGAGGATGCCCACCGGCAGCTCGTAGGGAGCGAACAGCACCCGGGCCAGAAGGTCGCAGCCCACCACAAAGGCCGCACCGGCCAAAGCCGACACCGGCACCACCCAGCGGTTATCGTGGCCCACGAAGAAGCGCACGAGATGTGGCACCACAAGCCCCACGAACCCGAGCAGTCCCGCGAAGCTTACGGCAGCGCCGGCGAGCACGGCGGCCACGGCCAGTACGGCAAGGCGCACCCGACGCACGTTGAGCCCCAGGCTGTGAGCCGCCTCGTCGCCGAGGGCGAGGATGTTCAGTTTCGGCGCGGCCGCGAGCGCCAGCACAATGCCTGCGGCAATGTAGAGGGCCGGCCAGCCAATATCGCGCGCAAGAACGCCGGACAGACCGCCCACAAGAAAGGTGGACGAACCAATGTAGGCGTCAGGGTCCACAATGAGGATGGTATTCATACCCGCACCGAACACCGTGGTGATGGCGATGCCCGCGAGCACCACGGTAAGCCGGCTGATACCGGTGCCGAGGGACAGCGCGAAGATGATGAGCGCGGTTACCAGCGCCCCGGCGAAGGCCGCCAAGGGCGTGAGCCATAAAGCGCCAGGGACCAGCGAGGCCGCCAGCAGCACAAACAACCCCGCGCCCGAGTTCACGCCGATAACATTGGGGCTCGCGAGCGGGTTATCGAGCGACGCCTGGATGAGCGCGCCGGAGGTGGCGAGCGCCGCGCCTGCGAGCAAAGCTGCCAGCACACGCGGAACGCGCACGTTCTCCAAAATGCTGCGAGCCGCATCGGCGACCTCGCCGCCCGTCGCCCACGCCACAAGCTCCGGCAGGCTCACCGCAGAAGCACCGAGCACGAGCCCTGCAGCCGTGGCCACCACCAAAACGGCGGCGGTCACGGCCAGGACGACAATGTTCCTTGAAATACCGTTCATGGAATGTGCGACCGGACCCTAGTTCTGCCCGTAGAGGCTGTCGTAGAGGCCCTGGTAGGCCTCAGCCCACTTCGCGTTGGGCTTGGCGAGATACAGAGTCGGATCCAGCGTAATGTAGCGGCCGTTCTGCACAGCAGCCAACGAGCTCCACGCGGGATTCGCCGCCGTGGCCTCCTCGAGGTTGCGCATGGCCGCCTCGGCATCATCGCCCATGGGGATGACGAAGATGAAGTCGGGATTCATCTCGATAACGGCCTCCAGGCTGAAATCCTTGAGCAGGCTTCGGTTCTCATCGGCAAGGTTCCTCACTCCCAGATCGGCCAGCATGGCACCAGTCTGGGTGGCCGAGGCCTGCACGCGGGTACCGCCGGAGAACGTGGTGAGCACCAAAGCCGTCGGGGGATTTTCCGCAGGCACCGCGCCCACAATGCCATCGATGGCCTCGGCCACGCTCACGGCATTCTGCTCGTAGAGATCTTCACGGCCGGTGATATCGGTGAAGATGCGCATAAGGCGCTCGTAGTCATCGAAGGTGGTCACCTGGAAGTAGGCCACGGGAATGCCAGAGCTCACGAGCGCGTCGCGCAGGTCGGCCTGGCTCGAATCGCCGCCGCGGCCGCCCGTGCCGCTCGTCATGATGACGAAATCAGGATTAAGGGCGATGATGGCCTCCAGGTTCACGGCGGTAAAATCGCCCACGGTGGCTACATCGGGACTTGCGATAGTCCAACCGGCAGCGGTCAACGCATCGTCGGAGACGCCCACGAGCGTGCCTCCGGCAAGTTCCCAAGCGTTCGCAAAGCTACCCATGCAGGCCACTACGCGCTGGGGGTTGTCTACGGTCACCTCGTTGCCCATGTCGTCGGTGAACGTGACGGGGCCGGGAGCTTTGGCCTCGGCGCCGGCATTGTCGCCAGCAGGGGTCTCGGGAGCCTCCGTCTGCTGCTCCTGAGCGGGAGCGTTGGCGGTAGCCGGAGAGTCGGCCTCCTGCTGGCCGCAGCCGGCCAACGCCAGGGCAAGCGCCGCAGCGGCAGCGCACAGTACGAACTTCTTCATAGTGGTGTTCCTCTCTGTTGATGGTCGTCGGGGGCAAGACCACGCGGTATTCTGATTCGCTCAGACAGTCCTCGCTTTGTGAAACAGGACGTTTAGTCCTGTTTCAGTCGCTGCGGAACTCGCTCGGTCAGAACACCCCGTGTTCTCGCTTCGCTCAACCTTCGCCGAGCTAGGCGACGGCCTCTTCTTCTAGCTTCTGACCGTGGGCACAGTAGTCGTCCTGGGCCAGGATGTCGCCATCGTGGTAGTAGGCTGCACGAGCGCGGCAGCCACCACAGCCATCCTTGTAGTCGCAAGTACCGCAGGCGCCAGAATAGGCTTGGGTGCGCAGGCGCTCGAAAACGGGGCTCGTCTCCCAAATCTCGTCGAAGGGCTGCGTCCGCACATCGCCGGCCTCTTCGGTCATGTAGGCGCAGGGGCGCACCAGCCCCTCGCTGCCCACCACGCAGTAGGTGAGCCCTGCCAGGCAGCCACGGGTGAAACGAGTGTCGATGCCGAGCTGCTTGGCCACGCGAGTGAACTGCGGCGCGCAGGTGGGCTTCACGTCGATGGACACCTCGGCCGACTTCTTCATAATGTCGCGCAAAAGCGCCTCGTTCTCCAGCACCTCAAGGCTCGTCTCCTGGATATACTCGCCGCGGCCCACGGGAATGAGGAAGAAGATGTAGTGAGCCACCGCACCGATTTCCTCGGCGAAGTCGGTAATGTCGCATACCTCGTCGCGGTTCCAATCCACCACCGTGGTGTGCAGTTGGAAGGGCAGCCCCGCGCGCTTGCAGGCCTCGATGCCGGCCATAGTGAGCGCATGGGCATTCGGAAGGCCGCGGAACTTGTCGTGCTTGGCAGCATCCAGGCTGTCCACCGAGATGCCCATAGCACAGGCACCGGCCTCCTTCAGGCGGACGGCCACCTCGTCGGTAATGAGCGTGCCGTTGCTTCCGAACACCGGGCGCAGACCGCGGGAGGCCGCATGGGACACCAGCTCGTAGATATCGGGGCGCATAAGCGGCTCGCCACCAGAGAAAATCATGATCTTGAAACCCGCGCGCGCGATCTCGTCGATCATCTTCTTCGCCTCATCAGTGGAAAGCTCTTTGTCCGTGGCGTCCTCGGCATCCTGGTAGCAGTGGACGCATTTCAGGTTGCACTGGTTCGTGGTCATCCACGATACGATCATGGGCATCTCCTCTTCTCACTCGTCTCCAGCGTGAAGAGAGAATAGCCCGTCTCGTACAGTGCGCACATCACCCGAACGGCCTAGGTGCGGAACGCGAAAAGTAAGCTCACGCTAACTGATACGAGAAATTGCGGACGGCCTCAGTAACGAGGGCGTCGCGCGCGCCCGCAGCGCTCGCACGGGCCCAGGGAGCATCGTCGGTGAGCTGCACCAGATCGGCGCGGGTGTAGAGAAACGCATCATCGACTGAGGCAACCCGAGGTTCGATAACGGCCCCATCCTCGGAGACGTCCACGAGCAGCATAGGCCGACCACGGCGGGTGCGCATGGCCGACTTCACAAGACGCTTGTCCAGCACGGGCACCGCGCCCGGAGCCGCTACTACGATATCAGCGCTGCCGAGCAACACGGGCAGCGCCTCGGGTGAAGCCTCGGTGAATGCCAGCGATGCAACGAACGAGTCGGCCATCGGCGTATTTGGTTGCACGACGGCATCTGGAGCGTCTGCGCCGCCAGTCGCACCCACCCAAACAAGATGACCCACCCCAATGTCGGCCAGAGCCCGGGCGGCGGCCGAGGCCAGTGAGCTGGCACCCACGATGAGCGCACGACGACGCTCGAGGTGATCGAAAACGCGGCGGGAAAGCTCCGCCACCGTCTCCCCCAACGCATCGACCGACTCGCCAGCGTCCGACGCTTCCAGACGCGCCGCAAGAGCGCAGGATGCCGAAGTCAACGTCTCGAGCCGGGAACCCAGCACGCCGCGTGCACGGGAAGCCGCAGCAGCTGCCGCAAGAGCGCGCAGGACTTCCTCGCCGTCAACTGCGAACTCGTCAGAAGCTGCTACCGCCGCGAAAAGATGAGCCGCGGCATCGATTCCCTCGGCGAAATAGCCGTGAGCCGCGCCATCAGGTCCGAGCACGCCCGCGGCAGTCAGCTGAGAGAGAACCACCTCGTAGGCATCCGCGCCGTCCTCGACGACGGCGTACACCTCCGCACGTTCCCCGGACGCCAGCAGCAAAACCTCGCTCACGCTCCGATGGTCGGCGAGCCGGGAGAGAACGGCTGCGCGCGCGGCGTCCGCCCCCAGGGAGCGCGCAAGCAGAGAGAACGGCGCCCTGCGCGGGTTCACGCCCACTACGACCAGAGCCATGGCGTCACCCGGCCGACACGGCGATGAGCACGATCATGGCCGCGAAACCGCCAATGGAGAGAAGAGCCCGCGTGCGAGTGCCCACCGCCCAGGGCGCAAGGAAGGACAGGGCGGCATAGGCGCTCCAGAGCGCCGCAACAAGCAGGGAGAGCGCGACGCGGGGCCACAGGTAACCGATAGTGCCCGCGCAACGGAAGTGAGCCATCGCCGCCGAAAGCGCTACCATGTGGGTGAATCCGATGAGCATGGCGCCGGTGAACACCACCAGCCCCGCCAGGGCCGACCAGCGCGCGATGGTGGCCAGCGTGTCGAGGGCCGGGGTGGCCAGCGAGAACAGCTTCGCCGAGCGCCGGGCCATAAGACGACGCTGGTACAGCATAAGGCCTGAAGCCGCCGCACTCACCGCGAAGCAGGCGCAGGCAACGAACACAAGCACGATATGGGGTACGAGCAGGGGCCATTGGTAGAGAGCCATGTTGTCGGCAGCTGTCGGATCCAAGATCTTCAGCCATTGGGACGCCACGATGAGCAGAGCCACCACCGGCCCCACGGCCAACGCGAACCCGAGGCCGCGTTTGGTAACCAGCAAGCCCACCGAGGTAACCACCGCAAGCACCCAGGAGGCCAGCATAATGATGTTCGGGCCCGAGAGCAACGTACCGTCGGTGGAGACGGATTCCATGCCAATCACGACCGAATGCAGTCCCACCGCCACAAGAAACACGATCTTAGCCGCGCGGCCGCTCGCCGCATGGGAACGCAAGATGCCATGAGCCGCCAGAGCACTCGCAGCACCGTAGAGCAGGGCACAGAGTATTTCCGTATAGAATATGATCATAGATTGTCGGAGCCGTCCTCTCTGTCAGGCCCCATCATAACGGAGGCGCCTCCATACCGCCATCGCCCGAACGGGCTACGTATCCACATACGCGCTTGCGCACCGCCCGGCGAGGCGACCGCGCCCCCGCCTTCTCGAGGTGACCTCGGCACGCATCAGCGAGCCAAAACCGCGCAGGCGCGCGGCCAGTCCTCACATCTAGCAGCGGCGCAGCACCCCCGTCTCGAAGCCGTAGGTCACGAGTGCCGCCCGGTTAGCGCGGCCCGACTTCGCCGTCATATGGGACAGATGCGCCTTCACGGTCTGCTCGGATAACGTAAGACGGCCGGCGATCTCCTTGTTCGAGAGACCGCCGGCGATATAGTAGAGAATCTGCTGCTCGCGCAGCGTAAGGGGATGGTCGGGGTCGGTGACGAGAATCATCGCGCCGTGTCCACCAAGCTTCGCCTAGGCGAAGTCGTACAGATCCTTGGCCGCCTCCTGGAAGTCGGCATAGGCCTCGGCGGCAATCACCTCGTCATCAACCAGCTCGAAGGAAGCCGGTTGACCATCCTCGTCCACTTCAGTCACCTCCAGCACCACTACCTCGCCGGAGGACGTGGCCGGATGGCTCTCGTCTACGGGGAAGAAGAACCCGAACGAGCTCTCCCCCTTCAGCACCAAGCCGAGAAACTCCAGCTCGACCTCATCGCCCTTTTCGTCAACGAGGGTGATGGTGATACCCTCCTCGGTGGGCGGGCAGAAATTCGGGGCGGAACCTTCACGTACCATTACTGGGCCCTTCCGTGCTTGTGCTTTTTCTTCTTGTTGCTCGTCTGCTTCGGCTTGGCCGAGGCAACGTGCTTGCCTGCAGGACGCGTCTCGTCGGCTGTAATCTCGACCGCAACAGGGGCGGCTTCAACCTTCTGAGCTTCCAGGCGCGCGAGCGGCACCTGGGCGATGCCCGTGGAAGCGGAGTGGTCGAACTCGAAACGACCGATCTCGGTGCCGTACTTCTTCTGCAGCTTCGCGAACTTCGGCTCGCGAGTCTTCCACATGCAGTAGAGCGGACAGGCGATGGCGATGGACGAGTAGGAGCCAGCGATGAGGCCGATAGCCATGGCGAAGGCGAAGTCCTTCAGCGTCTCGCCGCCGAACAGCAGCATGGCGAACACCGGGATGAACGAGGTGAGCGTCGTATTGATGGTGCGGATGAACACCTGGTTCATGGAGTGGTTGGCCATGGTCATGAAGGTGCAGCGGATGTCCTCGCCCTTCATGTTGTCGTTGATGCGATGGAACACAACCACCGTGTCGTAGAGCGAGTAGCCCAGAATGGTAAGCAGGGCGGCGATGGTGTTCGGGTTCACCTCACGGCCCACCAGCGCGTAAATGCCCACGACGAGAATGAGGTCGTGCAGCAGAGCAACGATGGCCATGACGCCCATCTTGTACTCGAAGCGGATGGCGATGTAGACGATGATAAGCAGGATGGATACGAGGAATGCGATCAGCGAACTCTGGATGACGCTGGCGCCCCAGTCCGGACCAATGGTGGTCACCTCGAAGTCGTTGGCCGTCATGCCCAGCGCATCGGCCACCTGGGTGGCGCGGGCGGTGGCGTCCTCGGGGCTCGTGGTGGTGGTGCGCACGAGGAAGCCCGGCTCGCCGTTGGTCTCAGTGGTCTGAATGACCGCATCGGGTTCACCGGCGTCGGCGAAGGCATCGCGCATCTGCTCGATGGTGGTCTCGCCGGTGCCGTGGAAGGCAACCGACGTACCGCCGACGAACTCGATGCCGAAGTTCAGACCGCGGAAGCCCACAACCGCCAGGCAGGCGATCATAGCCACAGCAGCCACGGTAAGGAACACCTTGCGATAGCCGAGGAAGTTGATGTCGTGCTTGATGAAACGACCCTTGATCTTGCGCACGGCGCGCACGGTCTGCGAGGCGTCGGCCGGATCATCGGCGTCCACAATCTCGCGGGTCTCGGTAGCGTTCATCTGTGAGCCGGTCTCAGCCTCGCGCTCGCTCACGCCCTCGGCGGCAGCCAGCTCGGCATAGCCCTTCGAGGCGTCGATGGAGTCCTTAATGCCCCAGAAGCCCGGATGGCGCGCAATAACCTTCGGAGCCAGCAGGCGAATGAGCGGGGCCTTGAAGATAACCATCATCACGATGTCGCAGATGATGCCGAGCGCCAGCGTCATGCCGAAGCCCTTGACCGACGAGGCGGCCAGGAAGAACAGGCACAGCGCCGAGACCATGGTCACCAGGTCAGCGTCGATGGAGGTGAAGATGGCGTGCTTCACGCCGGTCATGGAGGCAGCCTTCACCGAGCGGCCCATACGAATCTCCTCGCGGAAGCGCTCCACGGTAAGAATGGACGAGTCGGCAGCCATACCGATGGTCAGCACGATACCGGCGATGCCAGCGAGGGACAGGCTGAACAGGTGGAAGGCGGAAAGCGCGGCCAGGATGCCCAGATAGAGCACGGCAAACACAGCCATGGCCGCGGCGGTAATGAGACCCAGGCCCTTATAGAACAGCAACAGGTACAGCATGACGACGGCCAGACCGATGAGCGCCACGATGACGCCGGAGACGAGCGCGTCCTGGCCAAGGGTGGGACCGACCACCTGGGACTGAGCGTACTCGAAGGATACGGGCAGAGAGCCGGACTCCAAGATAGTCTGGAGATTCTTGGCCTCGTCCAGCGTGTAGCCGCCGGTGATGGACACCTCGCCGTTGGGGATCTCGGACTGCACGGCCGGCGCAGACTGCACCTCGCCGTCCAGGATGATGACGATCTGACCGTGGTCGGCCACCAGCTCACGCGAGGCTTCGGCGAAGGCCTTGGCTCCCTGGCTGTTCAGCGTGATGTTCACAGCATAATCGGTAGAGGCCTCCGAGGCCTTGCCGATGGTCACGTTGACGATATCGGCGCCGGTGACGATGGGCGTATAGGTGCCGGGCTCCACCTCCAAGTGCTCAGTCTTGCCCGAGGGGAAAGCATTGCCGAAAGCGTCGGACACCGTGCCCTCGCCAGCGTACTGGCCGCTCTCGATGGCCTCCTTTACCTCCTCGTCGGTAAAGGAATCGAGGCGCGCAAACTCGAGCGAACCAGTACGACCGATGGTGGCGAGCGCCTCCTCGGTGTCGGACAAGCCCGGAATCTGCACGAGAATCTGGTCGGTGCCCTGCTCCTGCACCGTGGCCTCCGAGGCGCCGAGCGCGTTCACGCGGCTCTCGATGATGGCCCGCGACTTCTCCATGTCCTCGGGGGTAACCGGCTCGCCGTCAGTCGACTTTGCGGTGAGCACCACCGACAAGCCGCCCTGGATATCCAAGCCCTGATTGATCTTCTCGTTGGGAGGCGTGAAGAGCACTGCCGAGACAACGATCAGCAGCGTGGTGAGGACGAGCAGCCAGACATTACGACGATCGTAGGTGCGCGCCGGCTTCTTCTTTACAGTGCGTTCCAGTGCCATGGGACTTGCCTTTTCTTTCCTGCGGTCTGTTTTCTTCTATGCGAACGGTGCCACTATTCTCCCCCAATAGCAACACACAGGCTCAACTTGCCTATTGTGCCATAAATAAACCGAAGGTCAACGCCTTATTTCGGAATAGCAGCAATTTGAAGGGGCGACCTAAGGCCGCTGCCCTAGAAGCGACCGCAGCTCGCGGCGGTTGGCCACGCCGCACTTCTCGTAGATATGGCTCGTGTGGGCCTTGAAAGTGCCCTCAGCAATGAAGAGCTCTTGAATGATAGCCGGGCCGTTCTTGCCCTGGGCAATGAGCGTCAATATCTCGGTCTCGCGGGGCGTGAGCCGCGCACGGGCGGCCATGTCCGCCACGCGCTCCTCGAGCCGTTCCTCCTCGGGTGTCTTCTCCACCAAGCCACCCGCGTCCAGAATGCGCACGCCCCATCGGCTGGCCAGCTCCTTCTCGGACAGGAGGATGAGCGTGGCCGCCAGCATCATGGCCACCACCGCCACCGCTATCACCGTATCCTGGGCACCCGGGGCAACGCCAGCCGCCGCCATGGCGCCGGACACTCCCTTGCCCGCGATGACAAATACCTGCTCGGCGCCTTTTATGGCGGCAAAGACGACCACCGTGACGCCGAGGCGCTTGGCGATGTCGTACAAAAGAAGCGCCACGATGATGCCCACGAGGGAATAACTCATGGAGATGAGGTAACTGGAGGCGGCCGATCCCAGGATGCCCTCGGCCGGCACGAGAAGAAAGCCGCATACAATGAGCACGAGCGGGGAACGGTACAGCGCGCCGATGTTGAAACGGCTGGAGAAGAAGTACGCGCTCGCGAAGAGCACCGCCATGATGATGGCGGTGGATGCCGAGGAGTGCATGCCCGCCCCAGTCGCCAACTGGTCCTGGCGCAGCCCGTAAGCGAAGGAGTACAGGGCCAGAAGCGCGAATATCTTCCACGGATAGGTGAACTTCGGCACAATCGGCGAGGGACGATCGGCGGCGGGCAGCGCGCGGAAGGCGCGGCGCAGGCAGAGGACGGCGGCCATGGGGAGCACCACGAGGGCGCAGGCCGCACGCGGCTCGTCGAGACCGGCGCAGAAGAACACGCAGACGACCGCGGCGAGTTGGGAGGCGGTGGTGTACAGGAAGATGCGGATGAGCGAGATGCAGCTGAGGACCTCAGCCCACAGCAACAAGAAGAGCCCGAAGCCGGCGCCGCCCAGCGCCGCGCCGAGAACCGCAAGCGCCATCGCGGTCGCGCCGGACGTCATGCCGGCGGCCACGAGGCACAGCGACGAGGAAACCATGCATCCGGCCGACACCGCGCGCAGACGCCCCGTGGCGTTCAGCGGCAGCAGGCGCCGGGCCGTCACAGCCACCAGGACAGAGACAATGCACACCGCATAGTCAAAGCCGTCGTGCAGATCGAAGGGCACGGGCAGATCGCGGGCCGGTGCCGCCACGGCAAGCGTCACCCACGCCCGGGCGCAACCGAGCGCGAACAGGTAGGGCACGATGCCCGCGAGATAGCGGGAGCGGTCTTCCCTCCCCCGCCGCATATACGCCAAGAACTTCCCCATGGCCCGCATTATAGCAGGTGAACGGCCCGACCGCAGGGAGGGAGGCGGTCGGGCCGTCGGAAAGGGAATGGCTCGAATGCGGATGCGGGCCCAAGATGCGCCCAGGCTGCCGAAAAGCCGCCCGGCAGGGGCCGGTCTAGAGGCTCGCCACGAGCTTACCGGTGTAGTACCCCGAGGTGATGGCGCGCCCGATGGACAGACCCTCGATGTCCATCGGGTAATCGACGCCCCCGAAGAACTGGCCCGAGGCGTTGCCCACGGCAAACAGGCCGGAGATGGGCTCGAACTGCTCGTTCAGGCACTGGTGATCCGCGTTCACCACAAGACCGCCCAGGATAGCCGGCAGCTTGTTGGAGCCGCGCGGGATGGCGTAGTAGGGACCGCCCTCGATGGGAACGAGGTACTTGGCGGCCTTGCCGAAGTCCTCGTCGGCGCCGGCGGCGCACAGCTCGTTGTAACGCGCCACCGTATCGGCCAGCACCGACGGCTCGATGGCCGTGAGCTTCCAGTCGTTCTCGGCCGCGTAGGCGTTCATGGCCTCGGCCAGCTCCTCCACGGTTTCTGCGGTGATCCACTTCTCGGGATTCACCTTGTTGTCACCGTTGTACTGGGAGATGTCGTAGGGACTCGCCGCCTTCCACTCCTCGTAGTAGTCCTCCCAGTTCGCGGGCACCAGGCTGAAGAACTTGGCGGCCGTGGAGTCCTCGAAGCCGGCGCGGGCCAAAAACGGGCGGGCAAAGTTGTTCATGTAGCCCATGCGGCAGCACGTCTCGTCCATAAAGCGGTTGCCCTCCTGATCGACGAAGAGAAAGGGCATCTCCAGACGCACGGCGGCCGGCTCGCCGTGGATCATCTTAGTGTGGGTGTGGGGCGTCATAACGGCGCCCGCGTTCATGCCAGCTACCAGCGCGCTGCCGTCGCGGAAGTCGGTGAACAGGCTGAAGCCCTTGGTATCGGGGGCGTAGTAGTCGAGCATCTCCTGGTTCGAGGAGTAGTCGCCGCAGGCGAGGATAACGCCCTTGGCTGCGCTGAACAGATGATGTTCCCCGCTGGCATCTTCGCAGATGGCGCCCGTGACCGCACCGGACTCATCGCACGCCAGCTGCACGCACGGCATGTTGTAGAAGAACTCGGCACCAGCTTGGGCCAGATTCTCGGCGATCACTGTGGCGGCCGCATTATGGTTGCCCTCCACGTGGAAGTAGGTATTCGCGTGCAGGTGGATGTCATAGCCGTTGTACGTGAGCACGGCATCGTGGGGCTTGCTTTCCACCCCGCCCTTGGCGGCCTCCTCGGCCCACCAGGCCAAGGCCTCTTGGGAGTGATGCGCCCAAATGTTCACGAGGTCGCGGTCAGAGCGGTAGTCGCTCTTCCAGTTTATGAAGCTCACGCATGCCTGCACAGCAGCCTCGTCGGTCTTCGAGAGGTCGATGGACGCGGCCATGTTACCGGTAGTTTGGGCGGCGTTGATGTTCTGCACACAGGCGACGCGCACGCCGGCCTCGAGCGCGGTGTGCACCGCCGACAAGCCCGACTCGCCGGCGCCCACCACAACGACGTCGAACTCGTGCGTCTCGGCGAATTCGGTGATGGGCGTCTGCGGCGCGAGGAACGATGGACCCGTGGCGCCCGTTCCGGCCAAGGTGCCCTCGGAGGCAGCCTCGCCTGCAATGCGCGGTTGGCCGCAGCCGGACAGCGCGCCGGCGCCAGCCACCGCAGCAGCGGCAATGCCGCCGAACTTGAACAGATCGCGACGGGTGAAATTGGTGGTAGTCATGGGTCTCTCCCTCTCTCGTGCGCCACGTGCTTCATCACGTTGACGGCGCCCCTGCGGGCGTCTTGCGCCCTCCTGCTCTTGCTCGTCGCCCGCGGCCTTCGCCCGGCGACGGCCCCACTATGGCCGCAGCGCGTCGCGACCACATCGGAAAGTGACCGAGAAAAAGATTATTCTTCTAAACTTTTCAATAAACCTTAGCTGTGAGCTGGCGAAACGCAAGTCATCTTATCTTGGAGAAATTCCCATGCGCCACCGCATCGCAACTCGAGCATCTAACATCCTTACCGGAAAGGTCACTGCAGGGGAGCGTTTGTGAATCATCTCTCTAAGAACCGGTGCACGCCCTCGATCAACTAGAATGCCCCCATGCGAATTTTCCTCTACGGCATATCGGCCTTCTCGTACTGGCTCTCGGCGCCCACGGCGCCCGCCAAGATCGACCACGTCACGGCAGGTGCCCTGCGGAACTGCGAGCCCACCCCCGATGCCGTTCAATACTTGGCGGAGTGCTTTCCCCAAATTCCGCAGCCCTATCACGTTTCGGTGTCGACGCGGACAAAGAAACGACTCGCGGAAACCACCTTGCACGCCTCCACCCTCCCGCTTCCGGGAAAGCCCTTTTGCCGCATAGCAGACGGGGTATACGCGCCGATTCCCGAGTTGTGCTTCACCCAAATCGCCCGATACCTCGACCGGAGCGAGCTCATCAAGGCTGGAGATGCCCTCTGCGGCACGTTTTTCATCGACCCTGATGCGCGAAACGGGCTCGGCAGGCGCGAGCCTGTCACCAGCAAGCAGCGCATCGAGGCCTTCCTGGCGCGCATTCCCGGCATGACCGGCACGAAAGCGGCCCGCCGAGCCGCTGACCACCTCATCGATAACGCAGCCTCGCCGCCGGAGGTTTTTCTCGCGATGGTGCTCGGGCTGCCCCACCGGTACGGCGGCTACCAACTGCCCGACATCACCGCAAACAAGCGTATCCGCCCCAGTCGCAAGGCCCGTTTCATCGCAAAGCGCGAGACGCTTGTGCCCGATGTGCTATGCGAGGCCGCACGCCTGGATATCGAGTACGACTCGAACGCCGAGCACGCCAGCCCGTCGCAGCTCACGCGCGATGCCCAGAAACGGCTCGCCATGGAAGCCGACGGATACAAGGTCATCACGGTAACGGCGCAGCAGATTCGCAGCAAACGAGAAATGCGGAATATCGCCGATCAATCGCACCGACGCATGGGGGCGCGGTTGCGGGTGCAAAGTGCCGCGTTCCGCCAGGAGCACGATGCGTTGTTCCGCATGGGATGGTCGTTCGAGCGCTACCATCGCCGGGCGTGGCTCAACGGCGGCCAAGCTTCAGGAAACCCGAGAACAGAGCACTCTCTTTGACCGCCAAGGGTACGGCCGAATCGGCTTTTTGGCTTGAAAAATACGGTCTTGGGTATGCAAGAACCCTAAAACCCCTTCCAGGTAATACACCATCTGGAAAAGGAAGCGCATCCGCAATACAGTTTCTCCTTGTTGCGGCGATTTCGTCCCCAAAACCGCTCGTTTCAAGCCAAAACGACGCGACCATCGGAGTAGACACCGTGCAAATCAGAGCAACATGGCACCCCTGCCGTTCCCTAATGCAGGAACATCGCGTCGCCGAAGGAGAGCAGGCGATAGCGCTCGGCAATGGCATGCTCGTAGGCGCCCAGGATGTTCTCGCGCGTGCTGAAGGCCGACACGAGCATCATGAGGGTGCTTCGCGGCACGTGGAAGTTGGTAATGAGCGCATCCACCACGTGGAACTGATACCCCGGCAGGATATAGAGGCTCGTAGCCTCGCGATTTCGGGCGACAAGCGCCCCGCGGCCGCCGTCGGCCTCCGCATCCCACGCGCTTTCCAGGCTGCGCACGCTGGTGGTGCCCACAGCCACCACGCGACCGCCGGCGGCATGGGCCGCGTTCACCGCATCCACCGTGGCCTGGGGCACCGTATAGAACTCAGTGTGGATGACATGCTTTTCCGGGTCGTCCTCATCCACCACGCGGAAGGTGTCGAGGCCCACTTCCAACTCCACCGTAGCCCAGCCGATGCCGCGCTCGCGCAAACGCTCGATGAGCTCGGGCGTGAAGTGGAGACCGGCCGTGGGGGCCGCCGCCGAGCTCTCACGACGGGAATACACCGTCTGGTACAGCTCCTCATCGCCAGCGTAATCCTTGATATAGGGCGGAAGCGGCGTATGTCCCACCGCATGCAGCGCCTCGTCCAACGAGGACAGCGGCGTGCTGAGCCGCGCCACACGCTCGCCGCGCTGGCCGCCTGCCGCCCAGTCGATGATCTCGGCGGAGAGCACCACCTCGCCCACGGCGTTCGTGAAATCAACCACGGCACCGGCCCCCGGCTTCAAGCGCTTTCCCGGCCGCACGAGCACCTCCCAGAAGGCCACACGGTTCGTACGCGGCTCGGGACCGCCGCACTCGCGCAGCAAAAACACCTCGGCCGCACCGCCCGTGCCGCGCTTGGCACCAAGCAGACGCGCCGGCATAACGCGGGTCTCGTTGGCCACGAGCAAATCGCCCGGTCGCAGATATTCCGCAATGTCCCGGAAGATCCGATCCTCCACTTCCCCGCTTTCGCGATCCATCACCAGCATCCGGCACTCGTCGCGCACGGCAGCCGGCTCCTGGGCAATGAGCTCCTCGGGCAAGTTATAGTCGAAATCATCGGTTCTCATGAAAAAGCTCCTTCGCAATTAAGTGAGCGCTATACTACCATGACCTCTTAAGACCATGCGCCGTCCGTGCGTCGAGGGGGTGCCCGCAGACCTCTGAACGCCCCGCAGGGAACGCGATCGTTAAGAAATAGCTTCCGCTTCAGCATCTGCGATAACGGGATAGTACCGAATCGCGTGCGTCATCTTCGCTATTTCTGTCATCGCGTTCACTGCGGGAGAAAGCGTTCAGCGGACTGCGGATACCCCCCTCGACGCATGGGCGCCAATACTGTTAGGACTGCAAGATGGCACTGTTCGATTGCACCTGCGACGCGCAAAGTGGGCACGCCCGCGCGCTCACTTACACCACCGCCCACGGCGATTTCCACACCCCCATGTTCATGCCCGTAGGAACATCGGCTACGGTGAAGGGCGTCACCGTAGACCAGCTGCACGATCTGGGCAGCCAGGTGGTGCTCGCGAACACGTACCATTTGGCCATGCGCCCCGGCGCCGATCTGGTGGCCGAGGCCGGCGGCATCCACCGCTTCATGAACTACGACGGCCCCATGCTCACCGACTCCGGCGGCTTCCAGGTGTTCAGCCTAGCTGACACCGTGAAGCTGTCGGATGACGGAGTCACCTTCAAGTCCATCTACGACGGCAGCAACATTCACTGGAGCCCCGAGGAGAACATGCGCATCCAGGAGCTCATCGGCGCCGACATCGCCATGCAGCTGGACCAGTGCGCGCCGTATCCCGCTACCCGCGAGTTCGTGGCGAAGGCCGTGGACTACTCGAGCGCCTGGGCACGCCGATGCTTGGCGGCGCACACGCGCCCCGACCAGACGCTCTTCGGCATCGTGCAAGGCGGCATGCACCTTGATTTGCGCCTGGAAAGCGTGCGGCGCCTGCGCGAGATCGAGGACGAGTCGCTGACTGCGGGCGGTCGGCGCTTCGGCGGCTTCGGTATCGGGGGCTACTCCGTGGGCGAGGACCACGAGGTGATGTTCGAGACCCTGGGCGACGTGGCCCGGGCCTGCCCCACCGACCGGCCGCGCTACCTCATGGGCGTAGGCAACCCCACCACCCTCGTACGCGCGGTGCGCGAGGGCGTGGACATGTTCGACTGTGTGCTGCCCACCCGCACGGCCCGCATGGGCACGGCGTTCTCCAGCACGGGCCGCATGAACATGCGCAACGCCAAATACGCTCGCGACTTCACGCCGCTCGACCCGACCTGCGACTGCCCCACCTGTCAGAATTACACACGCGCCTACATCCGGCACTTGGTAAAGCAAAACGAGATGCTGGGAGCGATGCTGCTCTCGGTGCACAACCTGCACTTCCTGCTGGACCTCATGCGCCGCGCACGCGAGGCCGTGCTAGCCGATGCCTACGAGGAGTTCTACCAGGCTTGGATGGATTCGGACGCTGCAGCCGACTACTAGGCGACGAGTACCGGGAGCTCGCGCAGAGCGCCCGTCGGCATCACCCTGAGCAATAAGCTGCGATGCAGCGGCAAAGGTGACCGTTTTCCTAACAGCACATTACAGCTTGTTGACAGCTCTCTACGGAACGTAAACAACCCCGGTCAATCGCTGACAGGACTGTTACGAGACGTTAAACTACACTCCAACGTCAAAGGTTGGCGCGCCGATGAGAAGGGCGGTGCGCTTGAGGCCGCGATAGGAACTTTATCGCTGTTGCTTGAAAGGAACTGATCGCCATGACCGCAACGCTTGCAGATAAACTCGCCCCGTACGGAATCGATTACGTGGACGCCATGGACCGTTTCGGCGACAATGCCGACCTGTACGAACGCTTGGCCCTGAAATACCTAGATGACGGGCACCTGGTGGCGCTCCAGGCCGCTATGGAGGCCAAAGACTACTCCGAGGGCTACAGCCAGGCCCACGCGCTGAAGGGCGTGGCGGGGAACCTCTCGTTCAAAGACCTCTTCCAGTGTGCCGCTCTCGTATCCGACGCGCTGTACGCCGGCGAATACGAGGCAGCGGCCGAGCACATGCCCGAGGTTGAGCGCACCCACAACCTGGTCATTCAGGGACTTGAGGCCTGGAAGGACGGGCGCCTCTAGCGAAGGTACCCGCCCCAGACACATCCACAACAGCAAAGGCGGCCGATAGGCCGCCTTTCTCGTATTGCCCCCCTACGGCCACCGAACCACGTCGCTACACCCTCTTAGCATAGGAGAGTTTAATCCAGCCGCGCCCGTCGGCGAGCTGGCCCCACGCGCCCTTGATCTTCACTATGCGCACCGTCTGCCCGTTGGCAAGACCACCCTTAATCGCCGCCGACGTGCTGGGTGTAGCCCGAACGTACAGACCACCCGGCGTGTTAATGCGGTAGGTGCCCCCTTTCAACTTGGCCCACTTGGCGTACACGGTGCGGTTCTTGGTCATCGAGAGCTTCGTGACCTTCTTGGTGAGCTTCTTGTTGCTGTACCAGCCCTTGAACACGTAGCCGGCGCGCGTGGGGTTTTTCAACACGAGCGTGCCACCGTACTTCGACGGGTTGCCCTTGGCATTCTTGCCGCCGTTGAGCTTGTAGGTGATCTTATAGTTCTTGGCCCACTTCGCATACAGAGTGACGTTCTTGTTCTTGACCTTCGTCACCTTATTCTTGAACTTCTTGTCGGTGTACCAGCCCATGAAGGTGTAACCCGAGCGCGTGGGGTTCTTCAGCGTGACGGTGCCGCCGTACTTCGACGGGTTCGCCTTGTTGTTCTTGCCCTTGTTGAGCTTGTAGGTGATCTTGTAGGGACGCGACCACTTGGCGTAGAGGGTAGCGTCGCCGCCGCTGAGCTTCGTCACCTTCTTCGTGAACTTCGCGTCGGTGTACCAGCCGTCAAACTGGTATCCGGCGCGCGTGGGATTCTTCAGCGCGAGCGTGCCGGTATACGTGGCCGCATTCGAAGCGTGGTTCGTGCCGCCGTTGAGCTTGTAGGCAACCCGGTAGGCCACAGGCTTCCCAACGGCAAAGTCGGTGTAGGCGAAGTTGATGTCGACGTTCTCGGAGATGCCGTCGATTCTTCCCTTGTCCATGCATTGCCACATGTCATGGGATCCGCTGTAATCGGATACATGATTCAGCTTGCCGGAGGAGGGGTACTGCGCCACCCATTTGGCATAATCCCCTTGCGCAAAGAACCCCTCGACGAGATGGTTGGTGAACCAGTTCTTGTTCGCATACACACCCGGCCGATAGCCGGCTTCGGAGATCTTGGCGCAAAACGCCTCCGCCATTTGAGCAAGCAAGGCGTTGCTCGTGTCATGCTGCCAAATGATATTGCCATCGTACTTGGTGGCGCCGTCTGTCAGCATCACAGAGGGGTAGCCGGCCCGGTTCTCCTCCTCCATATCGATGAAGACCGGATATGCCACGTTCTCGGGCCCGAGCTCAGCCTCCTCAAGGAGCGCGAGAGCATGCTCTGCCTCCTTTTCAGCCATAGCCACTGTCCAGGCGTTCGAGTAGATGTAGATGCCGATCTTTATTCCGTTGTCGCGGCACCCTTTGACATATTCGAGGAATTTCTTATCGGTCATCGCCTTCCCTGTGGATTTGCCGATATAACCACAGCGCAGAATGGCGAAATCAACCCCCGCAGCCTTTACTTTCTTCCAGTCGATGACCCCCTGCCAATACGACACATCAATACCGAACTCGAGAGCATTTGTGACCGTCATCTTCTTGCCGCCACGCACCGTTTCATAGCCCTCGGCCGTCTTCTTCCATACGCCCTCCGAGTTCGTCGAGACCGCGAAGGGCATCAGCGCGAGCTCTGCGTCTGCCGGCGTCGGCTCATCCGTCTCGGGATCAACGATCAGTTCGTTGCCCCTAAAACGCCAACTGCCGAACTGAGCATCTCCGAGACCCTCGTCAGCCAAGGCCGGGGCAGGCACCATCGCCGAGACCAGAGCTGCGGCGAGAACGATTCTGAGTGCTTTGTTCATTTCGACTCCTTGCACACTCAATGGACGAACCTAGGAAGACATCACTGGTCGGCAGCCTCCCCTACACGCGCTTAACGTAGGAGAGGCTTACCCAGCCACCGCCTTTCACATAACCCCAGCCGCCCTTGATCTTGGTGATCTTGATTCTCTGGGCGTAACGAAGCGTCTTGAGGATACGCGAGGAGGTGGAGGTGCTCTTGCGCAGATTGAGACCTGACTTTGCCGTGACCTTATACGTGCCCGGCTTCAGCTTCTGCCACTTGGCATACACGGTGCGGTTCTTGGTCATCGAGAGCTTCGTGACCTTCTTGGTGAGCTTCTTGTTGCTGTACCAGCCCTTGAACACGTAGCCGGCGCGCGTGGGGTTTTTTAGCTTTACGGTGCCGGCGGCCTTTTTCGGATTGCCCTTGGCATTCTTGCCGCCGTTGAGCTTGTAGGTGATCTTATAGTTCTTGGCCCACTTCGCATACAGAGTGACGTTCTTGTTCTTGACCTTCGTCACCTTATTCTTGAACTTCTTGTCGGTGTACCAGCCCATGAAGGTGTAACCCGAGCGCGTGGGGTTCTTCAGCGTGACGGTGCCGCCGTACTTCGACGGGTTCGCCTTGTTGTTCTTGCCCTTGTTGAGCTTGTAGGTGATCTTGTAGGGACGCGACCACTTGGCGTAGAGGGTGGCGTTCTTCTTGGCCAGCTTCGTGACCTTGTTCTTGAAGTTCTTATCGGTGTACCAGCCGTCGAACTTGTACCCGGCGCGCGCGGGTGTGGGCAGCGTCAGCGAATTAACGTAGGACACCGGATTGGCAGCCGCCATCGTACCACCGTTGAGCTGATACTTCACCGTGTACATCGTGGGGGCAGCCCCAAAATCGACATAGGAGAAGTTCACATCGCAGTATTTACGCGGCGTACCGCTGACCAGACCGATGGACGTGAACTGCCAGATATCGGTGTTCTCGATGTTGGATGAAGTGCCGCCCCAGGAATAACGGGCCACCCAGCGGCTCCACTTGTTGGCGGCCATGTTCTCCTTGCTGAACACCTCGTCGGTAAGTACGTTGTTATACCAGTCGGTGTTGGCGTAGATGCCCACGTTGTAGCCAGCGGCCTGAATAGCTCCGCACCACGCAACGGCAATCTGGCCGAGCAGCTCGGCGCCGCCCTTCTTCTTCGTCAGATCGCGCTGGGCCTGGCACTCCAGGTCCAGGTACACCGGCAGCTGCAGATCATCCGGCGTGACGCCCGCGGCCTTCAGCTGATTCAACGTCTGGTTGATTTCGTTAGTCACCGAGAAATCCCCCGTGCCGAGGTGTGTGGCGCGAGAGAACAGATAGGCGCCGATTTTAATGCCCGCCGCCTGAGCACCCTGGATGTTCTTCACGAACATAGGATCGTTGAAACCCTTGCCATTAGTGCCCCCGTCACCGATGCGGATGATGGCGAAGGTGATGCCGTCTGCCTTCATCTTGTTCCAGTCGATGGCCTTGTTCGTGTTGTTGTTGAAGTAGGAGATGTCGACACCCACCTCCTTCGCGCCCGGCACCTCAATAATCGTGCCTTTGTCGCTGGGTTTTTTGCGATCGATATAGGTACCTACGCCGTTTGCAGCCGACCAGGTGGCCCGATAGCTGTCCTCCACGTCGGAGAATGCACCCAGCGTGGCAATACCCTCGTTCTCCTCGAGCCAAACGTTGTTGGGGACGCCATCAGTGATACGCCAGCTGTCGCCATCGCCGGTCACCTCGACGGCACCCTCGTCGTGATAACCCTCCGGTTCGTAGGACGTGCTTGCAGGCGTATGGGAAGCCGGGGGCGCAGCCACCGCAAACTCATCGCCGGCAAAGCCGCCGAACGAGCTGTCGACAGCCGAAGCCTCGTCATGTTGCGCCGCCCCCTCTTCAGCCGCAACAACGTCGGCAGTATCGGCAAAGGCCGCAACGGGAATCAAAGATGAAACGAGAAGGCCGGCAAGAAATACGCTGAGGGCTTTTTTGGTCATGCGGAAGTCCTTTAACATTCGGGTACATTTCGGTATCGAGTTCTGTCAAAAGAGTTTTCGCATAATACCATTTTCATTTTTGCCGTCGCAAGGCTTCGAAACGGCTTTTCGCCCTGCGAGGTCGGGAAACGTCTGTCAACAACACAGCTTGCCGACAAACCCTCCATGAAATGGGACGCCTTACCGGGTAGGCTGTCCCACTTTAACCAAAGTGGGACAGCCTACCCGGTAAGGCGTCCCAGCCCAACAAAAAGCGGCCGGACCATGGAGGTCCGGCCGCCCGAAAACCTGCCGCAACGACAGTGGACGACGATCTAGTAAGTCCACACCTTAGTGCCGCTGGGGATATTGCGATTGATCCACTTGGCATTGCCGAGCGCCAGGCGCACGCAGCCATGGGAGAGGTTCATACCCAAACGGCCGTCCTGCAGGGAGCGCTGACTGCCCGGATTGTACAGCACAGAGTGGAACAGATAGTTTCCGTAGAACTGGGTCCAGTACCAGCAGGAGTAGCCCTTGTCCTCACCGAAGGAAAGACCGCGGCTGCCAATGGTGAATTTGCCGCGGACCGTACGCGAGCCCGGCGCGCCGCAGGAGCACTTGAAGAACTTGTGCACGTTCCACTGGCCCTTCTTGCCCTTCAGCACGCATACGCGATTCTTGTGCGTATCGACGAGGATCAGCCACTTCGTAGAAGAAGACTGCCCCTGGGCCTTGGCGGCCATGGAGAGACGCATGGACATCTCGGAAGCCGTCTTCGAGGTAATCTGGCGATTCTTGCGCGCCTTCTTCGTGTTGTATTTCTTGTTGTATTGCTTGGCGCTCGACCCCTTCTTCGGGCCAATTTTCACCTGGTAGGCCCGGATATTGGCCAGCTTCGGAGCGCCGACCTGCTCGCCGTTCTTGCCCCAGCCGGTCCAGCCGTAGCCCACCACATAGGCACGGTAGAACACGTTGTACTGCTTGCCGAGCTCGCCGGTGAGCTTGATCTTGAGCGCCTGCACGGCGTTCTTCGTCTTGCCGTTGCCGGCTTTCTGGCCGTTTTTCTTCCAAGAGGTCCAGCCCTTGTTCGCCATGCGAACCTTATAGGTGATATTACCCTTGATGTTCTTCGAATCGTTCTTGATCTTGATGTAAGTGAGCGGCTTGGTGGAGGCCGTCTTGCCCGTTACCGAGCCCTTCTTCTGATACTTGGCCGAAACGCCCGGGATCTTTCCGAGCGTGCGGAAGGAGACAACCGGCTTCTTCGGCTTCACAGCAGGCTTCGGCTTCTCTGCCGGCTTCTGCGTCTCATCGGCGGGCTTGTTCGCATCACCGCCGGTGTTGTTCGCGTCCCCCTCGCCCGGTGTCTGCTCGGCAGCAGGCGGCGTGGTCGTTTCGCCAGCCGGGGGCGTCACGGCCTCATCGGCCTGGGCAACAGGCTCGGATGCAGTAGTCTCCGGATCGGCCGTAGGCTCATCGGCCAAGGCCACAGCCGGGCAGAGTGTCACTACCAACGCCGCGGAGAGCACCACGGACAGCGCACGGGTGCGCCATGAGGTCTTCGTCATTTCCATAGGTTGTCTTCGCCTTCCCTCTCGTATTCGTCGATATCCGGCAGCCAGTCGTCCCCAGATGGCCACCTATGAGCATGGTTCGGCATTATAGCCCTCTTTCCAGGTGAAACACAATGGGGTGCGCCGTTTTGGGCGCGAGCGCTCCCCTATCCAACCATGTCGGCATGTACGGCGTCGATGGCCCGAACCAGGGAAGCCAGGCTACCATACTGCCCGCAAGCCGAGCTCATGACGGCTAGCACATAATGGCCGTCACTCGAGAGCACGACCCCCGCATCGTTCTGCACGTTGTAGCCCCCGCCCGGGTACCAGCCGGGTTTGGTACGTGTAGATGTGGAAAGCCCCCGGTCGATGAACGAGTTGAGCGGATGTGCATACAGGGCGCGGGCCCAGGTCGAGCGGGAATTCGTCTCGCGGTAGTAGGACCAGTAGGTGCCCACCCACAGCTTCGCCAGCGTACGGGAGGACATATACGGATAGTTGCGCGTAGAGGTCATCTCCTTCTCGGAGATGCCGCAGTAGCTCATCATGCTCTTCATGATGCCGTTGCCGAAACGACGACGCAGGCTGGAATAGCCCTCGTTGCTGGACACCTTGATCGTGCTGCTCATAGTGGAGCGCACGCCGGCGCTCACGCTGCCGGGCCGATACTTGTTCACCGCGGCCACGTAGGGCCCCTTGATGGAGCTGGCGATATAGAGCACTTTCGTAGGGTTGTAGCAGATGCCCCGCCCCGTCTTCAGGTCGATCATGGTGAAGCTGAGCTTGTAGCGGCCGAGCCTCTTAATGGCGGCCTTCAGTTGCTTGCCCGCCTTGGAGTTGAAGCTGTACTTCCCGCCAAAGGCCTTCAGGCCCGACGAGGACCCCTTGGCCTTGTTGAGGATCTTAGTGAGCTGAGCGCGCGTCTTACCACCTTGGGCGTAGAACACCTCAGCGGAGGACGCGCCCTTGGAGAAGTAGCGATTCTTCGTAGCACCCGGGGCATCCTTGCCCTTTTTCACGAGCTTCACCTGGTAGCCGCGCACACTCGCCAGCTTGCGGGCGCCTACGGCCTGGCCGTTCTTGCCCCAATCGGTCCAACCGTAGCCGACGATATTGGCACGATAGTACACGTTGTAGCGCTTGGCCAGCGCGCCGGTCAGTTTCACGCGCAAAGCTTGCACGGGGTTCGACGCCTTTTTGGAACCAGAGGCCGCGCCGGCCTCCACGTAGTCCGACCAGCCCGTAGCGCTCTGATAGGTCCGGTACTTGAGGGACCCGTCCACATCGCCCGCATAGGAGATGCGCAGGGCAGTCACCGCCGTCGAACCGCTCTTCGCGCCGGCCACCTTGCCCCCCGCAACGCTCCGCCAGCCCTTCACGCCCGCACGCACCGTCTTACACGTGAGGTCGGCTGAAGTTGCCTTCGCTTCCTCGGTGGTTGCCGAAGCCGCAGGTTCTTCGACGGCAAACGCGTGAGCCGGCGCGCCAACCCCGGCAGCGGCCGCAACCGCAGCCAGCAGCACTGCCGCCAGTGCAAACGTCCACCGACCCGACAGGCCTCCGAAGAGTTTCCTCTGCATTTCGCCCATGATCTTCGCTCCTTCTCTTCTGCGGGCTTCCCCGAAACCCCTTGTCATGCCGGCAGTGTAACAAAAAATCCCCCGTCGATGACGGGGGATTTTCGCTGGCATTCCTCAGGAGCGAAAGAAACTTACCGCGTCTTCACCTTTCGGATTTTCGACCAAGAAGAGTAATAGGTTTTTCCAGCTGACTTCTTGTAGGTTCTAATTTGCACGTAATAGGTCTTCTTGGACTTGAGCTTCTTCACCGTCACCGAAGTCTTCTTGGCGCTCTTCACCCAAATCGTCCGCGTCGTCTTCTTGGAGAATTTCTTCGACGTGGAGCAACGAATCTGATATCCCGTCACTTGCTTCGTCCTCTTTTTCCAAGAGAGAACCAGCGCGCGCTTCTTGCCCTTCATCTTGGAAAAAGAGGTGCTCTGGGGCTTCGGTCGGGCGGTAGCCTGAGACGAGGGCTTGGTCGAGGGCGCAGAGACTGAGGGCTTCTGCGTCGAGGTGGCGCCCGCGGTCGAGCCCGCAGGCTTAGAGGAACCCGCACTTGAACCCGAGACACCGCTCCCCGATGACGAGGGCTTGGAAGACGTCCCGGGCTTATCGGCAGTATCAGGAGCCACAGGCCCCGTCGAGCTGCCAGTGCCCGGCACTGACGGCGCTACAAGCGAGCCGACTTCGCCAAATCGAAGCATAGCAACCGGGTCATTCGGCGTTGCAATGGAAGAGACCAGCACGGCCCCGCCAAGCGACTCCACGTCGAAGGCCGTGGAAGGCGAGACGACATTGGCGCCGACCTGTTCCCAGCGTCCAGCGCCGACAGTGTGCAAGCGGTACACACGCGCGATCTGCGTACCCTGCTCGACGATCCCAACGTAAGGGACGCCGTTCTCCACGGCCAGTGCCGCGGAGAACGCCGCAGGAAGGTCAGACAACTCGCGAACCGACGAGGTGCCTTGCGAGGCAAGGTCAATAAAGCGCACCGTCCCGTCCTGAGTCGTTGTCAGTGCCAGCGAGGAACGGGCATCTTGAAATCCACTCACCGCATGGGCGAAGTCGGCATGCACATTGCGGGAGACCCACTGAGTGCCCGCCCAGCTCAAAAGCTTGGTCGTTTTATCCTGATAGTCGCCGAGCATGACCGCCGGAGCGCCGTCGATATCGAAAAGACACGCGCCAGCCACGCCTATTCCCGTGAGCGGCTTGCCCACAGCCTTGAGGGAGCTCCCCTCTAAAACAAATAGCCGAGCCGCGCCGCCTCCCCCATCGGCAAACAGGAAAAGACGGCCTCCCGCCACGCCGAGCACGACACGGTTAGCCGAAGCCGAAACCGAGGCGACCGAGACCCATTGGCCCCCATCGTGGCGCCAAAGCCCGATCATCCCATCGCGATAGCGAACGCCGGCGACATAGAACGCCCCGTCGTGCACAACGGCCCCAAAGCCAGCGAAGCCGGTGGCAAACGCTCCCAAGTTCTTCCACGACGATCCGTCGTAGCGGCAAGCAGACGCACCGCCAGATGTCTTCTTCTCGCAGAGTTGATAAACCGATCCATCGGCTGCCTTGATCAGACTCGTCTCCGTAAAACCCGCACCCAACGGCGTCGTGGCCCCCGCAGCGTCGGCAGCCGCCTTCCACAAACCGAGCTCGTCCGCATCGGGCAGCTCCAGCGTAAACGTAATGGAGTCGTCGCTCTGGGCCGTCACTCGGATCACCGCCCCCGAGTTCTGCCCATCGGAGTAGGTAATCGCACCGTCAAGCAGCCCCATGGCGAGATCGGCGCTTCCGAGCACGGACCGATCCGCCGCGGTCAGCTGAGCGTGCCGCACGTCACCAGCTCCGTCCCCTCGCGGACCACCCGTTTCCCCAGATCGGAAAATGTATATGTAGTCCTTCTCCCCTTTGTTGCCGTTTCCCTCGGCTTTCATGGTGGGGTTAACCCGGTACACAATAAGCCCCGAGCCGCCGATCGTCATAGGAGAACCCTCGGACGAGGTGTCAAGAGCCGCAAGGTTGGCGATGTCGGTGTTGGCGCGTCGAAACTCGGCGACAAAATACTCGGTCGCATGGGCATCGGTCTTGAACTTCACTGCCTGACGACCGCCTCTGCCAGAGGCTGACAACTGAACCGTGCCTGCACGCACCTCCTCGATCTCGTCCCAGCCACAATCCTGGCGCGTGATAGCCAAGGGCCGCATGAGCTTCGATCCGCCGTGCTCGGCCATAATGTCCCACACGCCTACGGGACGATTGCCCTCCTTGGCAATTTCGCCGGCGTTTCGGTAGAGGTCCTTCGCGCCAAAAGAATGCATGGTCTCGTGAATAATCGTGCCAGATCCGAGCCGCACGCGCGAGGAATCAACCATAGTATAAGAGCCCACTTTTATCGCCTTAGCGCCCGACCCAATACCACCGGAGCCGGTAAAGGTCGCTGCATGAGGCCACAAAGGCGATCCCAACGTCGGAGCGTCCTTGCCGACTTCGGGGACGACAAGCACGTTGTCGACAAACCCGTCACCATTGCCGTCAAGAGGCTTTCCGTCAAAAGAAGCATAAGCGTCGTTGAGGGCCGCAAGAGCATCCTCCACCACCTGAACGGCGTAAGCATAGGCGCCGCGCTCCTTGGGCAGCGTGAGATATCGCACGCGACCAGTCTCATCGGCCTGAGGGCAAATCGATTGCAGGCGACACAAACCGCCCGAGACGTCCTTCAGATAGCTGTACAGCGTTGGCGCGAGGAAGGTGCTGTCGGAAAAACCGTTAAGACGGTCGGCAAGCGCCTCCCACTCGGTGCGACCGTCAAAGGTACGCACCTCGTTCAGACCCGTCTCCCCCTCGCCGGTATCGTCGCCCGCAAAGCGCACCGCCAAGACGAGCTGGAATCGGTTCGCATCGGAAATGTCGGTGGCGTAGCCAGCTGGGGCGGTGCGAGACTGCCCATCATCGGCATAAGCGGGCGACGCGAGCATCGGGACTCCAGCGAGCGCGGCAAAGAGCAGCGCCACGAGCGCTGTTGCGTTCAACCTTCGGCGCATCACGCCCATAAAGACCCGCCCCCTTCCTGCGTTCCCATGATGTCGCTGTTCATTTTTCTTGGGCGCAGTATAGCGAAATCCCCCGCCTGAAGCGAGGGATTTCACCTATTGGAAGCAAGACTATTTCGAAGCCGCGCTATTCGTCTGACTTGCCCTTGTCCACCTTCTTCACATCATCGGTAGTCATGGCGTCGGCCACCAGGCCCTCGTAATCTTGGGGCGATGCGGCGTTGGTGGCCGCGCCCAGCTCGGTGTCGCTGGCCTGCGGCTCGGGGATCTCAGCCTCTTCATCGTTGGGATCGAGGCCGGCATCAACCCGGCGCATCATGGCCTGCCACTCCTTGTACTGCGTGCCCACGTAGCTGACGCCGTTCTGGTTCAGCGTGTAGCTGGGGCAGGCCGCCGAGTACATGGTGAGACCCTTGTCCTTGAAGTCAAGCGCGAGCGATACCAAATCAGTCACGGAGTAGTCGGTGGTCACGCAGCGAGCGAGGGATTCCACAATGCCGGGAATCTCGGTCGGCGAAGCAGCGAGCACCTTCTCCACGATGGCCTCGATGATCATGCGCTGGGCCTGGGCACGCGAAAAGTCGCCGCCGGAAACGGCGTGACGCTCACGGGCGAAGGCCAGGGCCTGGGCGCCATCGAGCGTTTGCTCGCCGGCCTCAATGGTCAGTCCGCTCGTGTCGGAGTAGAAGCCCTCGGGCACCGTCACCTGAATGCCACCAAGTTCGTTCACCACATCCTGCAGCTCGTCGAAGTGCACCTCCACGTAGTGGGTAATGGGCACGCCGGCGAACGTGGACAGTGTCTTCACGGCCTCCGACGGGCCTCCGAAAGCATAGGCGGCATTGATCTTCTGCGTGCCGTGCTCGCCCATCGCGATCATGGTATCGCGCGGAACCGAGATGAGCTCGACCACGCCGGTGGACACATCGATACGCGCGAGCATGGTCACATCCGAACGACTGGCCGTTTCGCCTTTGCGGGCATCGCTGCCGAAGATACCCACGTAGTAGGATCCGTCCGCGTTCTTCGAGGGAGCCAGCTGATCGGCGAGCTCCATGCGCTCGGTCTCGTCCATGCCGCCCTGGATGGTGTTGTTGATACCGTTGAGGTACATGGCGAGCGCTGTGCCGCCGCCGGCGAGCACAACGACGAGCGCGATGGCCACGGCAAGCGCAATCTTCTTGCCGCGTCCCTTCTTGCGGGCCGCCTTGGCGCGGGCAAGACTGTCAGTCGCGGAGAAGCTCTGGCCGCCGGCACCGTAGGACGCAGGCGAGCCATAGGGCGCGGAATTGCCGTAGGATGCGGGTCGCATGGCGCCCTGATGATTATCGGCGGCGGTAAAGTTGGCAGAGTGGGCACCGCGCCGACGGCCTCCCGTCGGCAGCGGTGCGGAATGTTTTCCCGGTCTGTTTCCCATAGATTCGGCGCGAAGCGCCTGCCTCCTTAACGTACGGTTGCACAGATTGACACCTTAGGATACCAGTCGCAACCGCCGCATGGGCACAATCTATGGAATCTATATCTCGATGCGCTCGAACATCTCGCGCCCAGCGCCGCAGATGGGACACATATACCCCTCGGGCAGGCCGTCGGGGTAGCCCTCCTCCACATAGCCGCAGATCATGCAGCGCCATGCCACGCGCTTGGGCGCGCCCGTTGCGCCTCCCTGCGCCGGCTCCATCGCCGGGTCGGCCTCACCGTCGTTGTAAGAAGCGGCCTTCGGGGGCGTCTTGCCGCCCTTCACCGCATGGTAGTAGGCGTAGGTGAGCGGCTCGCCCGATGCCAGCACCTCGGCCTCCTCCACCCGGCCGATGAACAGGTAGTGGGTGCCCACATCAACGGTATCGACTACCGCTACCGAAAAGCGTGCCAGGGCGCCTTCGGTCACATAGGGAATCTCGGCACCATCGAGGCAATGCCCGTAGGAGATGAACTTGTCGGTATCGGCGCTGGAATGGAAGCCGAAGGTGCCGATGAGCTCCATCGTAGCCTCCTGGGAGAGCACCGTGGCGGCAAAGCGACCCGTGGCCTGCACGGCAGTCGTAGTGGCATTGCCCTTGTTGAGGGCAACCGACACCATAGGCGGCTCGGAAGCCACCTGCACAAGCGTGTTCACCACGCAGCCGACCTTGCGATCTTCGTCGCGGGAGGAGATAAGGTAGAGCCCCGACGTAAGCGTGCGAAACGCCTTGCGATCGATCATGATAAGTCCCCTTTCGCATACCATGCGGAATATAGCTTCTGAAAAGGGTATCAAAATCCCCCGACGCCTGAAGCGCTCGCTCTTCCATTTGTCAGCATTCCGTGGAATAGTATGCAACGGCGGTTCGGGAGCACCCCACCGCCAGCCGTCTTTGGCCGCGGTATCCCGCAGCTGAGGCGCTGCCCATCATCAGAGAAGAAAGGCCGGAAGTGCGGAATTCCAATATCGAGCTTCTGCGTATCGTGAGCATGGGGCTCATCATCTTGTTTCACTTCAGCGTGCACGGGCCCTGGCCCGAAGACGGTGCTCTCGGCAGCAACATCGCTGTGGGAATTCTGGCCTTCGGGGGCAAGATCGGCGTAAACTGCTTCGTGCTCATCACCGGCTACTTCATGACGCGCTCGTCGGTACGCACGGCCTCGGTGCTGCGCGTCATCTTTGAAACGTGGTTCTACTCGTATGCCTTACTGGCGCTGTTCACCATAACCGATCCCGAGCTTGTAACATCCGGCCGTTTGGAAAAGGCCGTGCTCCCCCTCGCATCCGGCGAGTACTGGTTCATGACGAACTTCGTGGCGCTCATGGTACTGAGCCCGTTTCTGAACCTGTTGTTCGCGCACCTCACACCGCGCAGCCTCAGCCGTCTGGCGGCCATCGGCTTCGTGATGAGCTCGGTGATTCCCACCATCGTCACCTTCAACCCCCTCGGCTCCGATCTTTTGTGGTTCTTCTACCTGTACCTGATGGGTGGCTGGGCGCGCACGCTCATCGACGGGCAGGGCGGCACCGAGACGGGAGTCCTGCGGTGGCTCGACCCGGCCCGGCTCACCGCGCGCTTCGGCGGGGCGGCCATGGCGGCAGTGGGCATCGCCGCATCGTGGGCTGCCATCGCCGGCATCTGCTGCGCCCAAGAATGGCTCGGCTTCACCCGCGTGAACGCCCAGTACCCGGTGTGGCAGTACATGATTTCCACCTATCTGGCATCGCTCGGCCTCCTTGTTGCCTTCGCGCGCCTTAAGATGCCGCCCGTCCCAGCGGTAAACGCACTCGCCAAGTGCGCCCTCGGCGTGTACCTCATCCACGACAACCCCTTCGTGCGCGCCTGGCTGTGGCCGCATTTCGCAGCCGTGTACGCACTCGGGCCGGCAGCCATCATCGGCGCAAGCCTAGGCGCAGCAGTGGCGGTGTACGCCTGCGGAGCCGCCGTGGACGGCCTGCGCATCACGCTTTTGGAAAAGCCCCTCTTCCGCTGGCTGAACGACCGTTTCGGCACCCAACTTACGCGCGCCGACAGATGGTTCGCCTCCCTGGGCGACACTGCGAACTGAGGTACAGCGCGCTCGCAAGCGGCGGCGCACAGGCCCGAGCCCCCGTGTTTCAAGCCCACGGCCGGCGGTGCACAGTGCGAGACCCTTGCGCTGCGCCGACAAGCAACGCCTACTTCAAGCGGCCGTTCGAGGCAACCTTCACGCCCATGCCGCGACTCAGGCGGTTCATCTTCTTAATGAGGGCGCGCTTCTCGGAGCCCTTCAATATGCGCGGCTGGAAGGTGTTGGTGGTCTTGCTGCCCGACAGCGAGCACGGGATAATGCGGGCATTGTCCTTCTTGGTAAGCTCGCCGTTTTTCACCGTGAAGGTCTGCTGGAAGATCATCGTGTCCTTGTCCTTGGGATTTGTATTGCCGCCGAAGCAGAAGTTGCCGAGGCTGTACACGATGTAGCGGCCCTTGTACTCCTCGATGCCCTGGAGCACATGGGGATGATGACCCAGCACCAGCGATGCGCCGCAGGAAATGGCGTAGCGGCCCAGCTTCTTCTGCGTCGAAGCCGGGTAGTAGTCGCGTTCGATGCCCCAGTGGAAGCTGACGATGACAATGGCGGCCTTGGCCTTCTTCGCCTTCGCGATACCGGCCTTGATCTGCTTCTTCGTAGTCTTCTCCAGCGCGTTGAACCCGAGGAACGCGACCTTCACGCCCTTCACCGTCTTGTAGGCGATGGTGGTGTTCTGGCAATAGGGAATGCCGTTCTTCTTCAGCGTGCGCTTTGTGTCGGCCAGCCCTTTCGCGCCGAAGTCGCGCGAGTGGTTGTTGGCCAGCGTGACCACCTCCACCGAGCCCTTCTTCAGAATGGAGGCGTACTTGGCCGGGCCCTTGAAGGTGAAGGCCTTGTCCGCGCGCTTCTTCGACGTGGTGAGCGTACCCTCGAAATTCACGATGGTCAGGTCGTCCTTCGCGAAGACGGACCGCACCTTCTTCAGGAAGTAAGCCGACCCCTTGCGGTTGTAGTAGCTGTTGAACACGCTGTTGTAGCGGGAATCGACCCCGAGCGTGCAATCCCCCGCCGCGCTAATGGTGATGTTCACCGTCTTGTCGGCCTTGGCCTTGGACGCCGTCGTCGCCGGCTCGTCGGCAAAGGCGGCCGCACAGAACGCTGTCGCCAGCAGCGCAGAAGCCAGCACAGCGGTCAGCGCCGCAATCGCCCGCGCGGGCACCTTCTCCCTGATCATTGAGTGCATCATCGCTCCCCTCTTTCTCTCGCGCCGCGCGCCCGAAGGCCCACGGGTTACTGCTCTCCCCCGTTAGGCTCCACGAGGTACTCAAAACCCTCCTGGGCATACTCGCCCGCAATGCGCACGCGGGGCAGAGTGAGCGGATTATCGCCCGGCTCTACGCGGGTGTTCTCCACGGTAAAGGCGCACAGTACGCCAAGGTTTGCCAGGGCTTCCTCGGCATCCTCGTCGGTATCGCCGAAGGGGTAGGCGAAGGCCTCGGTGGTACCGAGGATCTTCTGAGCGCGTTTCAGGTCGCCTTCCAACTCCTCGACAGTCTTTGCATGGATGATGCCGCCCTTGCCCTCATCAGTACCGCGCTCGTGCAGGTCGTAGGAGTGGGATTGAAACTGCACGTAGGGCGACGTGTACTTCGCGATCTTCGCCTTCGACTTCTTCTTCGAGCAGATCATGAACGAGGTGCCGGGCACCTGGTACTGGTTCAACAGCGGCGTACCGTATTTCAGAAAGCCGTCCTGGGCATCGTCGAAGGTGAGCACGACGCTGCGCGCCGGCAGCGTATGGGCACCCTCCGTGAAGGCGCGCACCTCGGCGAAGGACGGGTAATAATAGTTATGCTCCGTGAGGTACTGGAGATGCTTCTCGAACTTGGTATCAAGCAGGTAGTTGGCGTCTTCTTGCTCGGGTGGATCGTCTTCGGTGTAGATGTAGTGGTACATGAGCACCGCAAGCGTTTCCGCGTTGCCGTCGAAGTCGTCGAAACTCTCCACCACATGCACGGTGCGCGTAGCCGTGGCCTGGGCGCCCGCCTCGTCGACGGCCGTGTAGGTGACGGTGTAGTCGCCGGGCGTCTGGGTGTCCACCGCGCCTTCCGCCTTAGTATCCAGCGGCGTTTTGGCCGCGGTGTCGTAGGCATGGCAGCCGCCGTCAAGGAAGTCCTCGCCGACGAGCACATAGGTATCCGCCGCACCGCCCAGCGTCATGACGATGCTCTCAGATACGGCAGGTGCGGCCGCGTCGCTCGGGGCAGCGGAATCGGCATCGGGAGCTGCGACATCGGCTGCAGCGCCCTCGCTCTGGGAAGAGCCGTTAGGCAGAAGAACTTGCAGATGGCCGATCACCCCCGGCAGAGCGCCCGAGGCAATGCCCCAGGCAACACCGCCGCCGACGAGAGCTACCGCCAGCACGACCAGAGCAATGACACCCCAAGGCTTCCGACGGCGCTGGGGGCGAAAAGCAGCTACATAGGCGCTATCCAGCTGTCCGGGTTGATAGGGTCGCGGACGACCGCCGCACCCAGCCGGCATGCCGCACGAGGGCGGCATATCTGCGCCCGGACGATAACCGCTCGACGGAGCGCCCCCAGAGAAGCGGCTGCTTTGCCGCCGGCCTGCATTGGGCCGAGAGTCCGCCGGAGGACGTCCCGACCCCCGCGGAACCGAAATGCTCCTCCGCGTCACCTGACGACGGTTTCCCATAACTCAGAGCCCTTTCCCTCGACAACACCAGCCGCCGCGCCGAGCGGCACGCCATACGAGCCACGCATAGAGAACGCAGCCACGCAACCCTTCTGCCACTCCATGATACCAGAGCCTGTAAAGCAAAGGGTAAGGCACGGAAGCTCGGCGAGGAGACACGAGTCCTTCGATGATCTTTTCCGCAAAAAAGGGCCGACGAGATGTCGGCCCTTGCTAAGGTAAGACCATGCGCCACGTCCGTGCGGCTCGAAGATTCGTACTCTAGTACGGCGTTACGCCCTTCACCGCGCTCCACGGGCCCACTTTCAGCACGCCATTCTTGTAGTAGTAGCCACGAGCACGCACGTACACCTTCTGTCCAGAAGTGTAGTTGTAACAGGTCAAAGTACTCGTATACCCCTTCCATTCCTTAGAAAACTCAGGGTAGTCGTTCTTAAATTTCTTGTTGGAACTAATCTGGATTTGATAATTGCCCGATGCTTTGAAGCGAACCTCGAACTTGCCGAAATCGGTGCGCTTCAGCGAGAACGCAGGCTTGGACAGCTTGAGATACTCTGAACCGTAGGCAGACCCCTCACTCAGATAGTTCTTCTTACCAACCTTCTTATATGCGCGAATGTAGAACGACACGTCACGATCGTACTTGCTTGCACGGCTGATGGTACAGCTACGGCTCTTCGTGGTGCGGTACAGAGTAAACTTGCCTTTTTTGCTGTTCCAGCGATACACCTTGTAGCCCGACGCGCCCTTCACCTTGCTCCAAGTCACTTTGATTTGGGAGGTGGAGAGGGTCTTAGTTTTCTTAATAGTAGGAGCCTTCGGCAAAATCTTGAACGTTTTCTTCAGCTTGCCGGTGAAATTTCCCTTGAACGTAATAGCGGCAGTGTACTTGCCGACCTTTTTGTGGCCACCCGACACCTTGATGGTATAGTCTCGACCCTTCTTGAGCTTCGTATAGTCTTCGTAATAGCTGCCGTCATAGCTACTCTGCACTTGTGTGGCCACGTAAACCGGCGGCTCCTTCACCTTGCCGTTGTACTGGGCATGCTCGATGAAGCAGCTCTTGACCTTCTTCGGGCTGATTGTGAAGGTCTTTTTCAGCGTGCCCGTATAGTAGTAGGAATCGGCAGTAACAGTCACCGTAGCCGTGCCAGCATTGGTGTTGTTGCTGTAGACCACATCATAGTCCCAGTCGTCGAGCGTCTCACCGTCCACCGTAACCGTTACCGCCGGTTCAAGAGGAGCGCCCGTGTATTCGAAACTCGATTGGGAAAGTCGAATAGTTCCCTTGCTGATATCTACCGAATCGTCATACCAACCGTACGCGAACGCCTGGGCTGGGAAAAGACAGACGATCGCCACCGCGCAAACCGCAATGAGTAGATGCCTTGGCTTTGACATGGTTTCCTCCAAACCTCTCCTTCTCTAGAGTTCTATTATAGAAGAACCTGAGTAAACTGATCAAGGTAGGAGGATAGGGAGGGCGGATCAGCCGGGGCTGCAAACGCCGCAAGGCTCATAGCCTTGAGAGCGGGCCTCGTTGTAGCCGATGGCTATCTTGCTCTTTTTCAGATGGCGGCAACCGCCGCTATGATATTTCGAGCCGGTGTTGGTAATGTACACGGTTCTCGAAGATTCAGCGCTCTTCGCAGCTTCTTCCTCGGCTTCACGTCTTTTGGCTTCCGCCTCTTCCTTCTTCTTTTTCTCGGCTTTGGCCTTCTTCTTAGCGGCAGCCTCTTTTTTGGCTTTAGCCTCTGCCTCTGCCTGCGCCTTGGCTGCAGCGGCCTCCTCCTCCGCCTTGGCCTTCGCCTCAGCATCTGCCTTTTCCTCAGCTTCTGCACGCGCCCGCTCCTCTGCCGCTATCCGAGCCTGCTCTTCTGCTTCAGCTTGCGCTTTGGGCTCTTCGGCCTGAGCAAGATCGTCGGCGGCCTCGGAGTCTTTCCGCCCCTCAGCTTGCCCTTGGCCTCCAGCATCATTTGAAGATGGCTGCGCCTGCTCGACACCCGTTTGGGCTAACTGGCTGCTTGTCGCGTCGTCCATCTCCGAATCTGGAGAGCCGCCGGCGAATAACGCGATGGCCAACACCACGGCAACGGGCACAATGACCTTCGACCGCTTCTTTTTCATCCTAGCCCCCCCCATCTCGCTCATCGGCCAACGCAATTGTTGTGCTTTGACATCATTGTATGGGGAGATTCACTAGATGACAAGGTGATACGTTTTGGACGTTAAAGACAGTTCGCACCAAATGACTGCATCGAAAGGCCAGGAGCGGTCTTCCGCCCAGACAACGGCATCGCTTTCCTGGCCAATAGTCAGAGGCCCAGCAGAGAAGCAATCCGGGCAATTCTCCGCAGTGCCGCGACGGCAAAAGCCTCTTGGGCGCCCGTAAAATACAACGTAGCTCGGGAGAAAAACTAAGGGGGATCCTCTTGCGAAGCCCCCCCTTTACAAAGCGCAAAGCGCTTTTCGTTATGAGCACATGGTACGCAAAAACTTGCAGCGCTGCAAGAGGCCTACGCCCCAGCGGCGCCGCAATTCCCCATTTCCTCCACGGTCTCTCCCCTCGTTTCCCGGAGCGTCTCGCCATCCTGCATGGCATGATTTCCGTCAGGATACCAACCGGAAATCAAGCGAAGAATAAAGAAGAACCCTGAGACCACCTGCCCGTTGTCTTTGTAAAATTCCCAGTTCTTTAGCATTCGGTTGCTGAACTTGCGCAAACTGTCTCCTCGGTTTTTCCGCACACCCTCGGAGACCCAGCGCTGATGCGCATAGAGCACGGTCGCGATCTGCTGAAAAACCTCGTTTTTCATTTTAGAGCGCCGCTGACTTAGAGAGATGCCAATGGACTCAAGGCCCTGCGTAACAGCTGGCTGAGCATTGTGTCGTGCTGGACAGCCGATCATGTTGTTCAAGACGCAGCTGTTGTGAGCGCACGCATTTCGCAGCGCTTTGACGTTCTGCAGCAAGTAATAGTCATCTCTCAAGCGCTTGTCGCCAAATCTATCAGCGCAGAATTTCATGAACCGCAAAAACGCGCCGAACGACACCAGTTCCATAAAGACCCAAACGGGGTAATCATGCTCGGGGTGCTTTTCCAAAAGCCCCGAGGTGTAAGCGCTCGATTGCCCTCTCTCAATCTCGTCTTTAGTACGATTGCGGATCTTTCCCCTGGAATCCGTCCGATCCGCCTCGGCCAAAAAGTCCTCGACAATAGAGTAGCCGTCCTCGCCATGCCGCTCTATCTCCCCGAGAAGATTCACTTTCGCAAAATGCTCGATATCAAGCGTCATGGGCAAAAGCTCGTTTCGCAGGAGCATGTCAATGATCGAAAGGTCGATGAGCATCTTGAAATCCAAATTGACATACTGATCCGCACGAGCGCCCTCGGCCACCTTCTCGAAATTCGTCCTATATGAGCGAATACGGAAGAAATTGTTGTTCCTCTCGAGGTATGTACGGGCGTCTTCCTCGGAAATCTTCTCGAACCTCACGCCCTTCTGTTTCAGGTGCTCCACTTGCTGCGCCGGCGTCAGCCAAGGCTTGCGGTTTCTCGCTGCTACGTCCAATTGATTCTCGATCATAAAACTATAGCCCTGCGCCCTTTCGCTCATAGCATCCAAAACCGGAAAGAATTCTACTCCTGGCGGCTCCGCAAGTATACACGCCCTTGCTCAAACGAAGAGAAGCGTGAGAGTTCTCCAAAAAGCCCAACCAAATGGGCGAGATCGACGCATAGAGAGATCACAGATCGAGCACTGTCCGAAATGCCCAGCCGCGCTGCGCCCTTATCTGGTTTACTGCGATTCCGCTTCCTCGATTGGAAGAATATCGTCCGCTTTGGCCTCCCAAGCCACCCTGCCGCTAAAAGCATCGGCGGGGGTGGGCGGTATTTTATTTTTATCTTTCTCCTTTTTTGAGTTCGTTACAAGAGCATCGATCATTCTCGTTATATTGATATAGCAGGGTATGCCTGAATCGACGTCGATACGCCCCTTCTCAATTGCCTCTCGAACACCCTCGTTGCCCTCTTGGTCTTGAAAATACCCACTGATCGCAGTGGCTAAGGCAAGCTCCTTTGCGGCATGAAGAAAATACTTTCTGCTCGGGTCATCACCAACTTTTCGGCCCATAGCATGATTGCAGTCAACCTTAAATTGGCCGACTTCGCACGAAGCACGTTGGCCGGTTCCATCGAAATAGCAGCAACGATGGTTGGGAGCGAGAATGTCACCAGAAATGCTGTCATATATGAAAACAAGACGCGGGAGGTGAAAATGGAGAAACTTGCTGCTAAACGAAAGCGGGAAATATTGATCCTCAACCCTGATTTCACCACTTTCTTCTTCGCCCTCGCTCTTGTTGTTGCAAGCAATTATGGCCCAATCTCGGGCTGCCCGCGCTTCCTGGATAGCAGAGCCAAATGTAGTGACCGCATCTGCAACCCTCGCCAAGATATCGACATCGTTTGAGCCCCCATGAAGGTCATAAGTCTCGCTCGCCAACTCATGAACCAAGACAAGGGCTTCGTGAAACCAGCCTTTTGCCTCCCTCGCGTGAACCTTAGCTTTCTCCCAGAATTCTCTGCCCTCTTCCTTGGCCCCACATCCACGGAAGTAGGGCTCGCCTTCGAACAGTATGGCAGAGACATCGTTGAAAAAGCTCTCGTAGCCTTCGGAACCACCCTCTGGCGGCTTCCTGATCTTCCCCGACCTCACATAGGCATATCGTTCGGGAGAAGCTGCGTATGACCTGCCAATAACCCACATTTTGCCCGCAAGAATACCCTCCTGCTCCCTAAGCTCCTCAACACTCACACCGTCATTGCATATGCAGGGCGCTGGAAAGGGGTGGCTTTCGCAAAGTTGGTAGAGGATATCGTTACCTATATCTCCATGCAGGTTCTCCTGACTCGGAAAGCAGTCCCCCACCCTCATGAGCCTCGCAGCCTCAGTTCTCCCAAAACCATCACGAGGAAAAATGCTCGCATCAATCGCGCAGCCCACACTCTCCATAACCAGGCCCTCCTGTCGCAGTCAAATTCGTCGAACGCTGTTCAGATCAACGTCTCATCCGGCAGTGTCTCAAATCTTAGCGCAATCACCTAGAATATAGCTCCCGTTCTAGCCCATCGTCTAAGCCGTCCTCCCCCCGACTGGGCAACATCGCCGAGTTCTACGCCGACGCGAGCAAGGCCCGCGACGAGCTGGGCTGGACCGCCGAGCGCGGCCTGGTCCGCATGCGCGAGAACAGCGGGCGTAGCAGTCGCGGAACCCCGACAGCTACGGGGACGCGGAGTAGGCGCAAACACCGGCAATGGCGAAGACTCGCACCACACCCTGGTCTCTTGTTCTCTTTGGTATCGAGCTTTCCCAAGTTTTGCGAGTTCGTGTATCGGTTTCGGTATCTTTCGCCCAGCAGCCAATCTTCTGCGGAGACAACGTTCGCCTCGGGCGCTCGGTAGTTTGACTCAACTCGCGTCAGCGCGAAGCGATCCTCGCCCCCAAGTCTTGGAGGAAGGTCTCCCCTTGCGCTCACAACGAGAAAGATCCCGAGAGCATTGCTAGACGAGCTCGACACCATATGGCTTAGCGCCGATAAGGTGTGCCTGACGCCCGATGTGTTGAGCTGCAGAAAGCAGCGACGATAAACGGCTGACACCGAAGCACCCGAGACCCAAGCCGTTCAATCGAGGTCTTTGCGTTTAGCTCTGCAAGAAAATCGCGATGGCCGGCGCAAGCATGCCCAGAAACAGCCCTCGGGAGAGCGGGAGCAAGCCAAAAGGCCTTATCTGCGCACGATAACGCAACGCCTAGGATCGAAATCCTCCGACTTTTGCAGAGCCAAACGCTACGCATTGCAATTTGTCTTGCAGCGTTGCACTTTGGATTGCAATCAAAGCCCATCAAAACCACGCCCCCATTGACAGCGCTCTAGGCCGAACAGATCGTCAGTGGAATATAATAAAGCTCATCCGGTTGAATCCAAAATATGTTAGGTGACCTACGATGGGAACGAGCGATCTAAAGAATTGTGCAGCACACTTTCTAGAGGACGAGCCCTGCCGCACTCCTAGTGCCTTTCAGATACATGAGGAGATTGCTCAGGCCATAGCCAGCGAAATCAAAACAGGCAAATCTGGCAATATTGCCCTTATAGGAAATTGGGGATCAGGTAAGTCGACGATAGTTAATAGAGTTCAAGAGCTACTTCAGTCAGAAAGCGGAAAAGACAGCGAAAGCGGCGACGAATCGACTGCGGCAAAAAAAGGCTTTATCTACTTCAAATTTGATGCTTGGGCACATTCGGGCGATTCGCTACGCAGAAATTTTCTGTCAGGACTTGCTGACAGGTTGGAAGAGCAAGGCGAACTAAGCGAGAAGGAGAAGAAACGCATAGATGACAGAATACATGGGCGGACGAGTTCTAGCACGATAAAAGAAGACACCTCCTTTGCCCCGCTAGTATCCGCGTCAATCGTTGCGACCGCAACATATGTTCTTTTGACCACGATATTTAGCAGCCTGCTGCCTTTAGGTCGCACCATCTTGGTGGCGTGCGGAATCTTAACCCCAGATACTCACACTGGGCTTTCACTATGGACTGACTTTATATCGCTGCTCGTCGCTGCAGCTCTTTTTGTCTGTGTGTGGCGCGTTTCAAAGTTCGACGGGCCACCTCACAACAAAAAGGAACCAGCGCTCACGCCCAAGATCGACGCAAGACAAATAGAACCACAAGGCGAAAGAGACGGGAAACGCGAGCGCGCCAAGCGAGCCACAAAAATACTAACTGACATTTTTTCCAGAAACGCCGACACCACAACCGTGAGCAAAAGAAACGATTCCCCAGTGCTGGACTCCTTGGCCTTCGAAGAGATCTACGAAGAGCTTGCAATAAGCGCTGAAGAAACTATTGTCATAGTATTTGACAACCTCGATCGTCTAGACGGCAAGGGACTGCAGGAGGCCTGGGGTACTCTACAGATTTTTGCCAATCATTTCGACCAAGGTCCCCTTGGAAGACAATTTGCGTTGACGCAACCGCACGCACAAAAATCAACTAAACCGTGGATTCTTCTCCCTATTTCGGGAAACGCATTTCAACTGATGGACGAATTTGGCACAAGTTCAGGAGCCGTGAGCATCGCTAAGCTCTTTATTCGGGTATTCGAGATCCCCACCCTGATCACCACTGATTGGCGCGGTTACTTCCTCTCGCAAGCACAAAAGGCTTTCCCAAACAGCACAGAAGAGGAACTGTCCACGGTGTATGCGATTGCCAGCCGAACGCTTCTCAGAACCGAAGGAAGAACCCCTAGAAATGCGAAGCGATTCATAAACTCCATGGTGTCACAAGCTCGAGTTTTCCCGAAGATATGCCTTGCGTCGATTGCCGTGCACTGCCTCATGAAGGATAGCTACACCCTGATCACTCGAAAGGAAACCAATTTAGACAGGGCAAGCGGTTCGACACGCTCTTTTGGCGACTTCGCAACTGATGTAATTGCCGGCAATGATAAATTGTCTCCTTACATTGAGTCGTTTTCTGGCTGCGCGGATGATTTGTTCGGTGATCTCGCAATGATGGCATATGGGCAATTTACACCCGAAGCGGCCTCCGAAGTATTCGCAGTGTCTCAAATACGTTCGATGTTGTCAGGTAGGATTCGCATTGACATCTACAGTGTTGTTAGAGGCAACGAGGGCTCATGGTCACTTATTACAAAAGAGATCAAAGAATGGTTGCTGAGTGTATCTCAAGACGCAACTCCCTCATGGGTATTTGAAGCACTTCTTTCGCTGGGAGATAAGAACTCCGGGCACTATGAGGCAGATAGCGTCGAAAGAGATCACTTGGCTTCCGTTCTTATTGCTAGCATTGCTAACATGCGAGCTGGTACGCGAGGCTGCAGCGACGTCATTTCCAGATTCATACCCAAATGCTCTGATACAACAGTCTCCAAGCTGCTATCGGTGGTCAATGACGCCTTGTCGAGCAATCTAGAAAAACTCTTAACACTTGAGAATGGGGAAAGGGAGGATGAGGAGGCAGTCCAAGAGGCTCGATCGCTGTTTTTGGAAACATCAGGAGAACTGGCCCCAATTCTTGCAGAATCATACACTAGTGTTTCTGAGACGCACAGCACCGTGCAAACCATCTTGAACGAGCTCCCTCTTGGAGGCCATTACGCACCCTTTATCGTCGAATCCATCGAGCATTCCGGTACAGCGAACTGGCTGAAAGATAGGCCTCCAAGAGATTTGAGTGAGCTTTTTTCACTTCTAGACGCCACGAAAAAGAGAGTGTATAGTGGGATGTTTGACGATCCTGTTCTAGCTGCGATCAAGAAGAACGAATTCCTAAGTCGTATGAATTTGGATAATGCGGCTATCGAGCAGCTAGTAATCCTCCACGACAATTCGGCACCACCAAGTGAGCCTGCGAACGAACTCTTGATCGTTTGTTGGCTCCTTCTGAATGTGTACGGAATAGATACCGCGCAACTTCTATCTTTGCTGCAAGACAATCCTATCCCAACTAATGGACTTTGTCTCTGCGAACGCCCCGATCATCCCTATCAAAACGCTGCCATTCTCGCTTTGCTCATTGATGTAGCCGCAAACGGGAATGAAGAACTAGCGGGAATAGATGACGATTTTTGCACCAGATTAGTCAATAAAGATTCCATTAAGATTCTCAGGGAGTGCAACGATGATGTTCTACCCCGGGCCATACGCGTCGCCAGCGAGCATTCAGCGGTCTCCCTCGCCGCCAAAAACCTTGCGCAATCCCTTTGGAGCGAAGACGATTGCGCGAAAAGAGACCTCGACACCTGCTTCTTGTATTTCTCCCTATCGACAGATGTCAAGAACCGCCTTGACTATGGGCGAATGCTTGGTCGTCAGGGTCGAGCGTTGGAGCTTATGAATTCAAATTTCGACTATCATTGGGCCAGCATATACCTAGGAATCTTAGAGGAACTCACCGGAGACGAACGCACTAAGTATATGGAATGGCTTGCGGCCGGAATCAAAGAGCTTGACTCAGCAGACTGGTTGAGGGCCCTGGGCATTAGTCAGATTGGCAGATTAAGGGATATCATGCGATCGACGTCATCAAGCCAGCAGCTGCCTTGCCTGGATCGAGCGCTGAGAGATCGTTTGTGCAGCGCGTTTCCTGGAGAGGACATGCTGGGAACGGTGCATGAAATGATGGATGTATACGAGTGCGATCTGGAGGGGCTAGCGCGATCTTTGGCCGAGGCTGATAATCTTGTCGTTCGATATTTTGCCGAGTACGCCCCCATTCTGAAGCGATGCAAGTGGCTCGAGACGCTCTCTCCTTCTAAGCGCTATGAAATCGTGGAGGAACTTATCAAAAAACGTACAGCGAGAAAATGCGTGCCCTTGGTAGAAATCATAAGCGAGAGTACTAACCCAAAAAGGTTGTTTGCAGGCAATCTTTTAAGAATACGAGAAACTATCAAGCATCACGCCAACTTGGAATCTATGCCAAAAGCAGGAAAAGATGCCTGCATCAGACTGCTCGATCTACTGAAGTGAATTAGAAGAAGCAGGGATACTTGGATCACATGCCAAATATTGGCGTAACGACCGCTTCCCCAATGCATGAGAAGCGGCACGGGAGTGCGGACGATTTCTGGAACAGATTAGCCGGAGGAAGCCGTTCGCGAGAAGATCGTGTCCCTAATGTTGGTGTAAGAGCCGTTTCGCTTGAGAGACAGGAAACGGCCATCGCTTAGAATCTTCAATTGTCGAGATTGATGGATTCAAGAGAAAGGCGATGACCTAATGGAAAGTGTAGAGCATGGGCCGCCGACAGCGACCGAGATTCCTCGATTCGATGACGGAATGGTCAACATCCAAGAGCTCGTCCGCATCATGGCCGAGGCTCTCGTCAACGAGATAATGGACGCGCACGCGGAGGATGCGTGCACCGACGGCAACCAGCGCAACGGCTATTGCGAGCGCACGCTCGTCACCAGCGTCGGCATCATCAATCTGCGCATCCCCAAGCTCAGACACGGCAGCTACTTCCCAGAGGACCTCCTCGTGCGCTACTCGCGCGTGGACCGCGCGGTGATAGCGGCCGTGTCCGAGATGGTGACCTGCGGCGTGTCCACGAGGAAAGTGGAGCGGATAGCGCCGCAGATGGGCATAGACCGCATGAGCTCGAGCCAGGTGTCGAGGATCTGCGAGGCGCTGGATGCGACGATAGCCGACCTGCAGGAGCGCGATTTGTCCGATACGGCGTTTCCCTACATTTGGGTCGATGCGACCTATATCAAGTGCCGCGACGAGAGCCATGTGTCGTCATGCGCGCTGGTGACGGCCATGGGGGCAGGAGCTGACGGCTATCGCAGTCTGTTGGGATTGGACGCCATCGACACGGAGTCGTATGCGGGATGGCTCGCCTTCTTGCGATCGCTCAGGGAGCGCGGGGTGGACGGCGTCGTCTGCGTGACGTCGGATGCGTATGAGGGCTTGAGGCGCGCCGTCGAGGAGGTGTTTCCGGGGGCCGCTTGGCAGAGGTGCGTCGTGCACCTCATGAGGAATGCGGCGTCTTTGGCGCCAACGCGCCAGAAAAGGGCGGCCGCGCTCGCCATCCTGCATGCGGTCTTCGCCGAACGGGACCCGGGCCTCGTTCGCGAACTCTACCACTTGGCATGCCGGGAGATCTGCAGCTTCTGCCCGAAGGCGGCCGAGCTCCTCGAGGAGGCAGAGGCCGACGCCCTGGCGTACCTCGACTTTCCCTATGCCCACCATCGCCGCCTGCGCACGAACAACGTCCAGGAGCGCGCCAACCGCGAGCTCAAGCGACGCAGCCGGGTGGTGCAGGTGCTCCCGTCCAGGAAATCGCTCATCCGCATGCTGGGCGCAGTCTTCTCCGAGATGGACGAGGACTGGGCGTCGAGAAGGTGGTTCACGGAGGAATCCATAGCTTTGGCCGTATCTTCGGCAAAGTCGGCCGCACCGGCGCCGTCCTACGACGGCACCGCCGGAGAACACGCCAGGCGCATCATGGAAGTTGTGGTCGCCGACAACCCGATCGGAAGGAGGGCGGCGTAAATGATGGGCTAGAATACGAGCAAGATTCTAGGCGTCTACACCAACGTTTGGGACGCTACCGCAGCCGCCGGGGCGTGGGCATCTTCAACTTGGGAACGGGCAGGGGCTCCTCCGTGCTCGACGTCATACACGCCTTCGAGGCAGCCTGCGGCCACGCGATCCCCTATGAGGCGCTCCCCCGCCGCGCAGGCGACATCGCCGAGTTCTACGCCGACGCGACCAAGGCCCGCGACGAGCTGAACTGGACCGCCGAGCACGATCTGGCCCGCATGTGCGAAGATTCCTGGCGCTGGCAGTCGCAGAACCCCGATGGCTATGGAGATGTGGAGTAGGCGCGAGGATCAATCCAAACCCATCGGCTAAGCGCGAAAAGAATGGGCAGCCACACGCAGGCCCTTGAAGGCTTCAAGAACCCCAATAGATCTTCTCGACAGCACGCAACAATATCAGGCATTCATCCGCCTTCAGCCAAACCCCAGGCTGCCGGGCCATACGAAGACGCGCTGCCCCTAGAATACTTCCACTTTAGGCACTTTGGCGCGACAACTACAAGGTCCACGAAACCAGTCGTCCGCCCCTGAAATACAGGTACGACCAATCGGTGGCATATCCGTCGCTATCGTAATACTCATACACCCATTGCTCGGTCGCGCCACTACCGTAATTGTATTTATTCACCCAGCTTGGTGAGCCCCAGTTGGGATTAAGCTTGACTTGTTTCTTCGTCTGCCCGAGCTTCAGCTTGTTCGAATACCAGACCTTTGAACTTTTTGATGCCACTTTTTTCTTTTTGCCATCAAGCACCTTTACGGTGTATTTCTTTCCGTATGTTTGAGAGGGAACCTTGAAGGTGAACTTTAGGGACTTTACCGCTTTCTTGACTTTCTTCACATACGTCTTGCCACCTATTTTCAGCTGAATCTTGTCGCCCTTGACAACATTGGTAACCTTACCCGTAATTCTCTTCGTGTTTTTGTACACGTTATTCAGTTTGACCTTCGTCGCACGCTTGATGCTAAACTTCTTGACTATCTTGCCCTGGTACAATCCAACACCTGTCATTGTCACTGTTGCAGTGCCGATCTTCTTGTTGTTCTGGTAACTAATTACATAGTCTTTACCTCTCACGAGTTCCCCTGAGTCAATTTTGGGTTTTACGGCATTGCCGGTATATGCATATTTCGACGTGTCACTCGCGAACGAGAAATCATCCCACTGGATCGATCGCTTTTTGATCCGGAACGTCAAAGTCTGAGAGCCGCCATACAATCCTTTACCTGCAACGACAATCTTGGCCGTCCCGGGCTTAACGTTATTGGCATAGGAGACCGTGTAGTCAACCCCCAACCTCAGCCCATCCTCCCAAGCTTCCAACGCGGGACGTATTTCCTTACCCGTGTACCAAACCGCGTCACTCCATTCGTCGTAAGCGTCATCATCGACCGATATCTCAAAAGTCGGAAGGTCGCGCTTGCAGATCGTGAAATGCAGCTCCGTTTCCCCGCTCTCGGAATCACCGTAAAAGCTGTCGAGAGACCAGCGCACTATAACGGTTGCCGTACCCGGGTTGGTATTGTTGCGGTATTGAACTGAGTCCACCCTATAGCTGTAGTCCATACAGTACACCGAAGGCCTTATCTCGCCACCCGTGTAATAAAACCCGCCATCATATCTCGTCTCATACGAGCCCGACTCTACGAGAAAATCTGATGTGACCGGTGCCGCAGACGCAATTCCCGGCGCAAACCCAACAAAAGCAATCACGCATGTAGCGACTATCCAGAAGAACCTCTTCGCCATTGTGACTACCCCCTCGCAAATACTTTACCGCATAGATGATCGATGAGATCACTATATCAGACCGAGGAGGTAATTGCAGGCTTAGACTTCGGGAAGGCCAAGCCACGCCATATCAGTTGCCGTCGAGGTACTGACATCTGGTCGCACCGCCGCCAAGTAAGTGACCTCGTCGGAGTGCGCCAGCCGCCCACCACAGCGCACAAGACTATTGGCAACGTCTTCTTCCTTGATGCATCGTACGACTGAGCTTCCCCGCTGCCATAGCTCAGGCAGGGAATGGGCTGCAGCGGTATTGCCCCACCAATAACGCTATCACACCGTCGGAGATGAGATACTGCACACAAAGTCGATAGCTTCTACGCTAGTAAGAACACGGCCACTCCGCTTCAAGATTCTTTTGAGGATCTCAAACTCCTTAGAATCCAGTCTATCAACATCCACGACAAAGATAGTCTTATACGAATCGCGCAACGAATCGGCAGTAAAGGCCCATGCCTTCACCGAATTCATCATATATTTGAGCTCTTTATCTTCAAAAGTGAAAAACTTGAAGCAGTAATCATTAATCCTTAAATCGAATTTAACGTTTTCCTCAAAGGAGCCTCGAACTGGTCTTGCGTCGAATGAGATCCCATCCTGTCGCAGCAGTCTTTTCAAATAGCTTACTTCACTGACCTTTGATATCCGCTCCTTCTTATCGAAATCAAAACGCATGCAAATCTTTTTCGTTGCCTCTATAAATGCACTTGCGTCGTCAACAGAAGCTGAGCGAACCTCACCGAACCTTAGCTCGTTTACGTAAAAGCGTATATAGTCGCGCACGGAAAACTGTGCTTCAAGATTAAAAAGAGTGCATTCTATCTCTCCTCGCATGCCAGACAAGTATTCCTTCATGAATTCGACATCCAGCTCATCGTCAAATCCCTCGAGCCTTTTCCAGTTTTTCGTCACATAGAAATAGCGCTCGTTTCTATCTATATTATGAAACAAGATTCCAACATTGATATTTTCATCAGTGACAATAGACGGATAGTATCCCAGAACCGAAAATTCAATTACCTCGGCCATACTTTCACCGCCTCATCCATTCGTCTATCATTATACAAATATCATCGATATGCTTTACTCGATATGTTAGGTATTCCTTCAATGCGGATACATTTTGTTGCTCAACAGTCCAATCGTCTGGGATACCATCGATGGCGCTTTCGATCACCGACGCAGTATAACGCGTCTCAAAGACGCGTGCAGCCTCCCTTAGAAGGTCGAGATCAATTCGCGCATTTTCGGTAAACCCTTCATAGCCGTTTGAATCCATTATTGAAGTGTCTCGATAGTCGCTTTCGTTCATGCCCCTACGCAAGCAATTCGCATCCCATATAGTCTGGTTCTTGAAAACATGGGTGTGGTCAATTACGTAAAGTTTTTTCCGCCCCTTTCTCATGGTAACAAGAAGGTTTCCACGATTCCTATCCTTGTTGTAAATCAAATGGTCAAAAAGAATAATTTTAGCAAACAGGAGCGCATCGCACATGTTGGACAGGCTTGACGGGATGGCAATTGCTGCCTTTTCCACTCTCTCTGAGTAAAAGCAGTGCCCCCAGCTTGACTCCGAAAGCAACCCCTGCGTGTCTGTTTCGGAGTCAATCACCGCAATGCCACTTGCGGGCATCGGGATCTCCACTTCGATTGCCAGCCTATATGCAATAGCCTCGTTTACAACAGCCAGCACTCCCTGGGGGTTGTCTTTCGTCTTTATTATCGCATCCCAGACATTGCCGCCTTCGAGCCCCGCAAATAGCGGCCGAGTTGAGCCGTTGCCAACCAACCCGTATACCTGGGTCACCCGGCCAACCAACGCAGGCCTCCCAAAATCGATGAACTATCTATTGCTCTCACCCACGCCTTAGTTTGCATACTTAATATGACATTTTACTTATGAAGATTGAGGACAGCAAGACCCCCCCCCCCGAGCAACCGGACGGCGCAAAGGACGGCGTGGCTTTGATGGGGTAGCGTCTCCTCGATCTTCTACCAGCCCGTTCCGGCCATTCCGAAGTCGACGGCGGCGGCGTAGCGCACCTCGGATGACACCCCCCCCCGCGACGGATGCCCTGGGCGGCTCATAGCCCTACCGACGGATTGTGTACGTGAAAACAACCACCCAATCGGAGCCGTCGCCTAGCACCCGTGGATCCTGTCGCCCACGCCGCGCATCGTCGGCGCAAGCAACCTATTGCCTCACAGCACGTTGGCCTGTCTTTTCTGAGGGCATCGTCGCGCGACACGGCGACCGCTGGTACCATGGGTGCAAACAGAACGCTCGGCGCATACCCGCACAACGAGAAAGAAGATCCTCATGGCAAACGCCCTGCTCGCGAAAGATCCCGCCGACACCTGCGTGCTCGTGACGGGAGGCGCCGGGTTCATCGGCAGCCATACCGTCGTTGAGCTGCTCGAGCGCGGCTACCAGGTGGTCATCGTGGACGACCTGAGCAACTCCAGCCGCGAAGCCGTACGACGCGTCGGCGAGATCTCAGGCGTCGTCCCCGTATTTGCCGACGTGCACGACACGGAAGTAGCCGAAACAACAACCACGATAGCCACCGCAAGCATGCAGGGCGATAGCGGCGCACAAGCCGACACTCACGAAGCCGCCAGCCCCACCGTAGCTGCAGCTGACGCCAGCGCCCGAGAGGCTGACAACCCCGCTGCAACCGCAGCCGGCACCGCCGCAACCGCCCCCGGCCCCTCGCTCACCTTCTACGAGGCCAACATCCTGGATCGCGCGGCGCTGGAGGCCATCTTCTCCGCCCATCCCATTGATGTCATCATTCACTTCGCCGGTTTCAAGGCCGTGGGCGAGTCGGTGGCAAAGCCGCTGGAGTACTACCGGAACAACGTCGCAGGCACGCTCGTGCTATGCGACGTAGCCCGGGAGCATGGCTGTAAGAACATCGTGTTCTCGTCGAGCGCCACCGTGTACGGCGAGGACGCGCCCATCCCCTATACCGAATCGCTGCCCCGCGGGGCCACTACCAACCCCTACGGCACGAGCAAGTCGATGATCGAGCAGATACTCACTGATCTGTACGTAGGCGACAACGAGTGGAGCGTCGTGCTGCTGCGCTACTTCAACCCTATCGGCGCCCACGAGTCGGGGCGCATCGGCGAGGACCCCAAGGGCATTCCGAACAACCTCGTTCCCTACGTGGCCCAGGTGGCCGTCGGACGCCGGCCGGCCGTCGGCGTGTTCGGCGACGACTACCCCACCCACGACGGCACAGGCGTGCGCGACTACATCCATGTGGTCGATCTGGCTCGCGGGCACGCGGCGGCGCTGGACTGGATGGCGGGGCGCGTCGGCACCGGCGAGCCCATCGGCGTGGGCTCCGCAACGGGGACGCCTGCACCGGACGGCTCCCGCCGGGGCGTGGGCATCTTCAACTTGGGAACGGGCAGGGGCTCCTCCGTGCTCGACGTGATCCACGCCTTCGAGACAGCCTGCGGGCATGAGATATCCTACGAAGTGCTCCCCCGCCGAGCGGGCGACATCGCCGAGTTCTATGCCGACGCGAGCAAAGCCCAAACCGAGCTGAACTGGACAGCCGAGTACGACCTGGCCCGCATGTGCGAGGACAGCTGGCGCTGGCAATCGCAGAACCCCGACGGTTACGGGAACGCGGAATAGGGATCCGCCCCACCTCCCAACGAACCCCCAACATGCCTCGCCTACCGCCAATCGGCGCTCACGGTATAATGCAGCCATGGAACATCTCAGTCGAACAACGAGGCAGGTTGTCTCGTATCTGGCAATCGGCGCCGGCACGGCGCTCCTCGAACTTGCAGCCTTTCAAACGCTCTGGTGCCTCACGCCGCTGGGAGCAGCACCCTCGAACGTAATCGCCGTGGCACTCGCCACGATCTTCAATTTCTGCCTCAATGGGTCAGTTACCTTTCAAAAGGCCAGCAACTTGCCTCGCAGCATAGTGATGTATGTGGCCCTGCTTATCTTCAACACTGCTTTTTCCAGCATAGCTATTACCTGGCTGATAACCTGTCAAGTCCCTGCCCTTCTTGCCAAGCTGGCCACAATGATCTGCATTGTGTCGTGGAACTTCCTTCTGTACAGGAAAGTAGTATTTGTCTAGCATCTAACAGGTCGGACTGTTTTTCCATTAGAATAGTAGGCGTCGAAACCACCGAGCAAGAGAGGAACGCCGTGCCAACCACCTCCTTCATTGTGCCCTGCTATAACGAGGAGGACAACATCGAGCGGTTCTACCTCTCCTTTGCCGAATCCTTCAATTCCTCCCCTTTCGATTGGCAGCTCATTTTCATCGACGACGGAAGCACCGATGGCACCTGGAAGCATATCGAAGCCCTCTGCCATACGCACGACGAAGTCGAAGGCATGCAGCTTACTCGAAACTTCGGGAAAGAAGCCGCTATCTGGGCCGGGCTGAACAACACCCGAGCGGACATCATCGGCATCATCGATGCCGACCTGCAACAGCCGCCGTCAGATGCGATGCAAATGTGCAAGATTCTCGTAGAAAATCCCGAGTACGACTGTGTCGCCGCTTTCCAGAAAAGCAGACTCGAGCATGGCCCGCTGAAAAACATCAAACACGCCTTCTACGGAATCTTCTCGAAGCTTTCCGGATTGGACGCCCTGCAAAACGCCAGCGATTTCCGCGTCTTTCGCCAAAATGTAGCTGACGCCATCCTGCAACTCCCGGAAAGTTTTCGTTTTTCGAAAGGCATTTTCGCATGGATAGGGTTCAACACCTGCCCCTATCCTTACACCGCCGCCGATCGCCAGGCCGGACAATCGAAATGGTCGATCGTCGGCCTCACAAAGTATGCGATTGACGGCATGCTCGCGTTTTCCGTAACGCCCCTGCGTTTGGCCACGGTACTGGGCCTGGTTGCAGCCGTCTGTGCAGTGGTATATTTCCTGATCGTGCTCGTCCAGACTCTTATCCATGGAGTCGATGTGCCAGGCTACGCCACGCTCATAAGCGTGGTTTTGCTTCTTGGAGGAGCACAGCTTATCTGCATGGGCATTATGGGAGAGTATCTTGCCCGAACCTACTTACAGGGAAAGCAGCGGCCGATCTACCTCGTTAAAACAGCCATCCGCTCGGACTCCCCGCAAGAGCCTTCTACAAACTAGCCTTTCGGCAATATCCCTATCGCTCCCGGTTGTTCCAATTGGCCAGTCGCGTTCTCGCGAAGCTCTCATGCAGCGATCCTCGTGGCCTTTCTGCCTCTGACGAGCGCTCATCGCTGAACGAGTCGCTGTACGCCATCCCCAGAAAAAGACCGAACTGCGGAAACATAATGGCCTCCATCAGGCCGCAAATAAAGCAAGCACCTAGGTAAAGCGAGTAGAGAGCAGATCGTCTTTCGTTGCGGGTCTTCCAAAGGCGCAAGCATGCCAGGCCAATGAGGCCACAGCCTAGCAAAAGCCCCGCCAAGCCACCCCACACGAGCAAATCTAGAACAGCATTGTGGGCCGACCAACACTGACCGCTCCATATGGAGCCCAAAGGAGAAGTTCCCCCTCGGTAATACCCAAGCAATAGATGGCTGGGGTCCATTGCGTCGAAAGCAGCGTCCCAAATGAGGGTTCTACCGGAGAAATCCAGCGTCTTCCCCATCACAGACTCAATAAGGAGCCCGAAAACGCCCTGCACCCTCACCACAACAAAAGCGAGAAAAGCTGTAAGGTAGAGACCGGCATAGGTGAATGCTGTGAGCACATGCCTCAGCTTCCGTCCGACAACGAGGAAATAACCTATCGTAACAAGCAGTAGCGCCACTAGCGCCGTCGCCGATGGCATAACTAGTGACTGAACCACAGCGACAGCGTAGACAATAACGCTGCGAACGGAGATGTAGCGACCCCGCGACTCGTCGAGTAGAAATGACGCAAAAATCGCTGCGATATAAAAGCGATTGAAGCTGTTTCGGTTTCCAAAAAGCGTTGAGATCTCTGAAAAATGAAGCACTGAAGATTCAGCAGGCACCATCAAAATTACTACCAGGTTAACCACGGAATAGGCACCATAGATGAGCAAGACACCCCACAGCAGCTCTTTGCGGCGACGAGGCATCATCGCACACGCCAAAAGAGCCGCTGCCACAAAGGGCAATGTCGACCGAACGCCACTGGAAAACGTCGCACCGCCTACGAGGGCTGTTAATATCCCGAACAATGCATAGGCAATGGCCACGACAGAGAAAACGCTCAACCTCCCGCGCAGCGCAAACGCAGCGACCGCCACCGCGATGCTCGCATACTGCCCGTAGCGAAACACCGCCCGAACAAAAGAATCACCATATGCTGAAACGATATTGGGTGGCGTCAGGAACATCAAGCAGATTGCCACAGCCACTATCAGCGCCTTCTCGCCCATAGTGCGCACCGGCAAGCCGTTCCTTAACATTTGCAACATGCTATCAGCCACAAGCTCTCTCCAAATTCAAAATCAACGCGTCTCAACATCAGTCGAAGAGTATCATTTTATCTACCTCACAGGGCGCCTCGATCGCGCCCACGCTTCCCCGTGGCTCGTCGGCGGCATACACAGACCAGAACAAACAAAACGACCCCCGCCGCGGAAAGAGCGGCCCCCAACCGCAATCCGGGCGTCTCGTACACAAACTCGATCTCATGCTCGCCCTGAACAATACGGGCGCCGATATACATCTCATTTACCTTGAGAAGGGGGGTTTCCACGCCATCAATCCGGACCCGCCATCCTGCGCTGTACGGGACGGACACGCAAAGAACCCTCTCGTCGGGGACCGCAATTGTTCCGGCCACCTTATTCCCGCCCACACGGACATTGTCCAAACTATAGCGACCCAACGACTCAACAAGCTCTTCGTATTTCTCCATCGACTGGCAGACAACTCTGAGATCCTCGAACCGATACACACCAGGACGAGGAAAGCTAATGGAAATAGCCTTTGTCCCTTCCTTCGAGTAGCCCAGGTTTACCAAGAAATCATCCTGCCCGTCGTTCCATTGGTAGTATGAGTTCTTGTAGTTCAGAGTCTTTGAAATCCCATCTGTGCTTACCGTCAGAGGAAACAACTCGGAAGACGCGTTCCAATGCGATTCCTGGCGTGCCTCCAACTCTATCGCGTTGCGCTCAATAAGCGGAAGGCTATCGAATTCCGCACGCGGGTAAAGCTGATCATCACCATCGAGATACATGTCAAGCACCGACAGCGGTTCCACCTCAAGCCCTTCGGCCACAAGATAGGTCTCACTTTCTGCAGCGCCCTCGAAATTCAATGTGATAGCGGCGTTCTTCTCACTTACAAAAAACCGCGTCTTATCGAGCTGTTTTACTCCCGCGCCAAGCGCGCAGGTATAGGGAACCGCATGTTGTTGGGTCGAAACCGTCTCCACCTCCACCTGGCTCAACGCGGGCCCAATCTGATCGTCCTCAAGCACTGCGGCCTGCAGCATAGCCTCCTGCCGTTGCTCAATAGACAACGCGGCGTATCGTGATTCGCTCATGCACTCATCGAACGTGTAGCCGAAAGGCAGTGCATGTTCGTTCTCGTATATGCCGTAGCGCTCGGCGTAGCTTTCGACGAGCTTCTTTTGCTCCTTACCCAGCTCTGCAGACCCCGTCTCCTTCTGGAGAGCGGCCTTCAGGCGTTTTACTTCTTGACGGTTTGCAACCACCTCGTCCACTTTGGTAAATCCGAACGGCACCGGCCCGACAGGCTCGCCATTGTCTTTAAGCAGAGTTACGTAGTATTTGGTACACGCAAGCGCCTCCAAATAGCTTCTCTGATCGACTCCGTTGTAGGCATGAGCTTGCATATCGGGAATGCCCTGAGACAGAAGGTACGAGGACACCTCGCCGTTGGCGAGACTCCAATAGTACTGCGTTGTCGAGAGGTCGAGTTGAAGGGAAGCGTTCTTAACAGCAACCATCCCCTGGTCGCACCGCAAAGGCTCATCCCCCATCAGCACATCAACCTGGCTCAAGGGGGTAGCAGCGATCGTCTCCTCTCCGCGCCCAGCATCAACAAACTGCGACACGTAATTGCCCTCGTCTGGCGCATAGAGGTAGTGACCGTTAATGCAAATGCCCGCCACCACCATAATCGTCATCAGGGTGGAGAAGAGAGTAGGCGGCAGCGAAGCGAGTTCCACCTTACCGACCCTCGCGCAAACCAGCAAAGCGGCAGTAAACAAGATGCAGCACGAGACAAAGGCCGCCTCGGGAGCGCGTTCGATGGACGCGAAAGCCGTCTCGGATAGAACCCCTTCCGCAAGGTAGACGGCCACAACGTATAGCGCGCAGCCTACAACGCAGAAAAGTGCTTGCTTCCTCGTCGGCCGCAAAAGATACGGCCACGACACCACAAACGCATAGGCAGCCGCCAAGGCACAAGCCCACGACCACCGATTGGTTACGTAGGAGAAGCCGTTCAAAGCGCTTCCCGCATCAGGCAAAAGCAGAACAAGGACACATGCCGCGAGGCCCACCTTTATGAGCCGATGGCCGCGGCGCGCCAAAAGCGCGAAAACACCCAGCAAAGTCGGTGCAGAGAAGCCGAGCACGGCCCACATATCGGGCTCCGAAACGGAGATGATCGATCCCGCCAGCCTCCCATAGTACGAAACCGAATAGAAGAGATCGTGGGCGAGATCGGCGCCAAGACGATCGCTCCCCGCCACAAATACGAGGACAGGCACGAGCACAATGGCACCCATGCAAACTCCAACGAGGCCACTTGCCACAAATCGCAGCAACGTCTGCAGGAAAAAGCGACCAAAAGGCTGCGGCCTCCAGGCAATCACCCTCACCAGAACATAGAAAACAGCGAGCACAATCAGCATGTAGAAGAAATAAAAGTTGCTAACCACCGAGATGAACACCATCACGATGAACAAGCGCGGATCGTTGCCTCTTAAAATCTTTTCCGCACCCACCAGAAGCAATGGGAAATAAATGAGCGGATTCACGAAGTACGGATGCCTGACGGCTCCGAAAAGCGTCCAGCCGCAAAAGGCGTATATCAACGCTCCGCACAAAAGGGCAGCCCGCGAGTTGCGCCCCATACAACGGCAATACGCCACAAAGGCCAGGCCGCTCAGGTAAATGCGCAGCACGACGAGGCCCCCGTAAAGATACTCGGTCATGCTCGACGGGACAATTGCGCTTATCAGATTAAGGGGGTCTCCCAATGCATAGTAGTGAATTGTCGCAATAGCATCGCTGCCGTAGCCGGCGCCGAATTCCCAAAGCGGTATCGCGAAATTGCCACTAACTGCGCTGCGAGCGATCTCACGCAGCCAATCTCCAAGGTACATGAGGGCGTTGTAGTGCTGGCTTAAGCCATCGGCACTCCAAATAAAGCTCTTGCCATTAGCAATGAATGGCAAGAAGCAAGCGAGAGCCGTCAGAGCAAACAGTAGCGTGTACACGACAAAAAACGCCGTGCGCGGATATCGATCGGCAAGCGAGACGAGCCTGCGCAGCGTCTCCTTCCACCTCGAACTCACCGAACGCTCCCAGGTCCAATCTGCGGCTTCTTGTCCGTCTTATCCACAAGCCCCATGAGCCAGGTGTTGACTGGCTGCACCGCCTTATGGAGTACGTAGGCCCCCAATACCGTCAGCAGAACCTCGACAATGCAGTACTCGACCTGGATCCAATTCGAACGACCGCTGAAGAAGTAATCTCCTGCATACCACACCACAAGCGACCGCGAGGCAACATTGACAATATACATCTCGAGAGAAATGCGCCCGAAAAAGACGAGCACTTTTTGATCGGTGACACACTCGAAAGCCTTCAAAATCACAGGAACCAGTAGGCAGAGGAGAACTGCCGCACATGTATAGAAATACCTTCGCGCAAGATTTGCGCCGCCAAACTGCGTAAGAGGAGTCAATGATATACACCACAAAAGAAGAGCCACTGCCACCAAGCAAAGAACGTGGCACCCCCTCATAGGGGCTCGCATTTTAACGAGTCTTCCCGCATAAATGCCTGCCACAAAGGCAGGAAAGCGCGTGAGCATGAGCTCGGTGTTCGAGAGAAGATCCTCATTGAACACGCCAAGCGCCACGGTGACAGCGACATCGCACCCTATCACAATGCACATACGCGTAAACGGACGGTCAGATCCATCAATGAAGCGATGGAGCGGAGGGTAGAACAAGTAGAAGATTATGATCGCATAGATGTACCAAAACTGACGATATCCTTCAGTCAAGAAAGAGATATTAAGCAGATCGGACAGGAACCGACTGCCATCCTCGAACTGCACGAAGTCCTGCAGGGCATAGAAGGGAATGGCAACCGCCAAAAACGTTGGCAGGATGCGAAGAACCCTTCTCTTGTAGAAGCGTCCGAGGTTGCTGTTTTTGGAAAACGCAAAATAGAGTCCCATGCTCGAGAGGAACAAGAAAGCATCCACGCCGGCACTGAAACGACCGAACAACCCGAGTGCAGAGTGAACCAATGTGTCGCGCATCGTCGACTCATACAGATGGAAAACGACGATGCCGATAATTGCGATACCGAACAAAACTTCGCGGTAATTGCTGAGAGAGCCCCAAGACGCCCGCGAGGGGCGACCAGTCTCGACGTTGCTATTCGCCATTGCAGATTTCCTCCACCCGATCGACCAGTCTCTTCGTTGATTCCCCATCGCAGTATGCGAAGAGCAGCTCGCGCATACGCTCAACATCGGAGTAGTCGTAGCTTTCGATTTCAGCTAGCGCGCCAGCCAGATCCTCGGCAGACTTTACGAGCGGACCGATAACGAGTTTCTCATATTGGTCGTTCGGGACGACACCATCCAAGTCGACGGAGGGAGCCCGCAGCTCCTTCTCGTAATCGAAAGCCGAAGAGTACACAGGCTTTCCAGCAATCACACTCTCGAAGTAGGTATCGCGGTAATCTCCGACAACCGCATCAGAGGCAATGATCAATTCCCTCAGGTTCATCTGCTTCTCGGTGATTACCTTGGCGAATCCAGGCAGACCATCCAGGTTGACGAAATCACCGGCCTGATTCTTATTGTAATTGAAAACAAGGCACCATTCATCGCCGATAAGCTGGGACAACACGCCGAAATCTATGAGATCCGCCCAGGCATCGCAGGTATTCCGCTTGCGAAGTTTAGGCATATACAGAACCACCCGCCTCCCTTCGCAATCCGGGAAAAGCTGCTCGAGCTTGCGCCGCGCCTCTGCTTGAGGCATATCGAAGTACAGATCGGTAACGCATGAGCCCAGAATGTCGCATTGGGTTTCCGCAGACAGCGCGTAGCTCTCCAGCATGCGTTTCGCTAACGATGGCGAAGAAAGCTGGATGGCTGCGAAATCATTGCCTGCGAAGGCCCGCTCGTAGCGGCGTTTCCACTTCAGGAAGGAATGGGCAGCAAGACCCTTTCGATGCAGCGAGAACGGAGTGCGCGCCGCAAGAACCAGCTTGGTCTCCTCACGGAAGCCAACATCGGCGAAACGAGCTATGGGCTTGTCCACAAGAACCACTCGCGCTGAGGCAAGTTGCGCGGCCGCATCTGCAATATCCGTTGCGTCCAATGGCAAAACCTGCACATTTATGCCGCGATCTGCCAGCTCGGTGTAAGCGCGATGCAGCCCCTTCGTCTTCAGATTCTTACCGTCGTGGACAATGAGCACCGTGTGCTCGACATCATTTGATACACACGCCTCATCGTATGCATCACGCCATTGTGCGGCCAGAGCAGCCATCTCTCCGTATTTCTCGCGATACTCGTCGTTGCGCTCGCGCTCGGCCTCCGAGAGCACGCGACCGCTTGCGAAATCATCGCCAGGTAAAATCTGATAGAGATCGCAATAACGCCTGCGAATGTCCGGGGTGGCACGCGTAACGGACATGGTAATGCTAGAAGTAAGCGTCATGTTTCCACGCTCAGCTTCTTTAGCCTCGAGAGCGTCGACCATCTTATTTGTCAACGCCGGCGCAAACTCGCGCTTCTTCCCATAAAGAAGAACGGAGTCCATAAGCTGCCCGATCCTGTCGGCAAAATCCGTATTATCGCGATTGGCCGTGTAGAATTCCAATGCGAAGTCGAAAAGCTGATGATCCGTCGCCTCGCTGTCTTCCAGATCCAACGCCGCATATCGACGCGCGAACTCCGGCAAGAGACGGCTCATGGAATCGAAGAGGTTCTGGTTGCAGGGAATATCCCTGATAACCGGCCGAAGCACCCCGTCAACTTCCTCATAGGCCTCAACACTGCGGTACGGCATATTGGCAAAAATCGCCTCAATGAAAAACAGGCGCGTATGATTAACGGTGAAGTTGTGCCGCACGGAGCAGCCATCGGTGGGGAGGATGCTCCTCGCATAATAATACGGCACCACCGCCTGGTCGTCTCCAATAGCGTCCTGCCAAAGCCGCACATGGCAATCTTGGTTATAGCCGCGCCCGTTGAATTCCACGAAAGCGAAACGCTCGGCGGGGTTCACCTCTTGCAGCAAGTATGCCTCTGCGCTTTTCCTGCCCTCGGCCGCAACGCCCAGCAAGTATTCGTTATACTCCGCCGAATCGCGGAAAGACTGCACAAGCGCCGCAAACGAAACCTTGTCGGAGAACTCGATCGAATCGGGATCGATTGCGGGGAAAAACTGGCGGAACCTGTCCTCATCGAGGCTCATCGCCGCAAAGAGCTTCTCTTTCGAAGTAACGCTCTTGAAGTTGCCGTAATCTCCCCAAAACCCTTCGTCGACCTCCTCAATGTAAGAAGGGATGCGCCATGTGCGCCGAGACGCGTAAATATATTTCGTTTTAAAGGAGAGGCCCCTCTGCTCGATAATGGCATCCGCAATGCGCTTCAGATGATGGCCGTCGCGAGATACGAAGTAGAGCGTTTGATAGCCCCGCCGCTCGGCATCCCGCAGCACCCAATCGATATACGGTACGAAGCAAAGCGATACAAACGAAATAGTAAACTCATCCCATTCGAACGTGTTGTCCATGCAGAGCCGGGCCTGCATGGCGGCAACGAGGTACGAATCGTAGGTTCTTAGCGCATTCACCTGCGCCTGCTGGCAGTTGTTGTAGGAAGGCTTGGCAACCCGGCGCGACGAGATCTGGAAGCCCCGGGCCTTCTTGACATCAGCCTTCTCGTTGTCGCCGTAATGAATCCATTTCCCAAAATCGTAATAAGGCTCAAAACTCTTGTAGACCTCGAAATACAGCTTCGAAGACGCCTTAAGAACCCCATATTCGTTGGACAGGAACAAGGGAAGCTGCGCCAGAACCGGATCAGCCTTGGCGAGCATCTGCGTGATAATCGATCGCGGCAAATACATGTCGCTAATAAGCACCACGAACTCGCCCTCGGCCAAGAGCGACTTTATAAACTCAATGCGCTCGGCAAGGGGAATCGTGTTGTCTATCTCAAGTTCAATTTCCCAATCGCTGAGCAATCCCATCTGCTCATCTGAGAGTTCGTACACCGTCCCGATACGCTGGATAATTTGCTCGAACCCAACCTCAACGTGTTTGCTCTGCCGCACATCGGTGCTCTTGGCAAAATATTCGCGCTCGCACAACTCGGCCCAATGGCGAATATTCGGGTAATCCCTTGTCAGCGCTGCAGGAAACCCCCCTTCGGCGACCATACGCTCCTGCACTCCGTAGAACACGCCCACCGGGTCGAGCACTTTGCGCGAAATGAGCGTATCGAAAATGTCGAAGCTGTAGAGTGTCGGGTAGAAACGCTTTTTCGGCTCGAACTCGAGCACCGCCTGTACAATGCGCTCGAAGTCTTGTTCCCCCTGAGAATATGACCAATAGTACTCATTGATGCGCGCGACATCGGCCGATTCGTCTCTACCGGAGTATTCCCCCATTGAGGCAATCAGCTCATCGAAATTCTTGCATACTGCGCCCAACGTTCGATCGAAGTAGCCGACCTGCCCCGCATCGTGCGTATCGACAGTTTTTGCGTACTCATCGTAATCAAACACATAACGAATATAGTGCGGCACACCGGCAGCGCAGAAATCAGCGGTGATAGACGAGTAGTCCACGATTGCCAAATCTATGTCACCGATAATCTCGTAGAGATCGTCGCTGTTATCCCAGAACAAAAGGTTGCGGGAGTCGCCGTAACGCCTCTTGGCGTTGAGGAAGGAGGTCTCATCTTCGATTAGCGGATGCATTTTGAGAATAAGGAGGATATTCTGTTCGCGGCAGAATCGCTCCAGGCGCTCCACATCGGGAACAGCACGCGAAAACACCTCCCCCTCCCCCGCTCGGAAGGTCGGCGCATAAACTGCGATTCTGGCTTCCTCGGAAAGCCCCTTTTTCTTGCGCACGTCATGATCAAACGTGGCAAGCGGCTCGAAATAACGCTGGTACAGATTCCGGGGATACCCGGCGCGCAGAAAATTGCCCGCATCGTTGACGCCCATGTCGAAAACGAATTCGCTCTCGATTGCCGGGCAAGACGCGTTGACCATCTGCTGATCGTGGTAAAAGGCATTGCGCGCAACGTACTTTTGCGCAAGTGATATCGAAAGATCGTTCTCAAACTGCCTGCGCTCAACGCGCTTGAGGCCGCCCACACCATGCCAAAGGTTGATGTACTTTACATTTTCGAAGCCATCCGGAATGCGAGACTTCACCTGCTCGGTAACAAGAACGCCTGTTCGGTTGATGAGAAACTGCGCTTCGGGTGTAGACTCGTCGAACGCCTCGAACCCAAGAGCCCGAACCTGAGCAATGGTTTCTTCGCTGCCGCACAGCCAATAGGCCTTAATGTCGGGGCGATATTTATTGATGTAGGCGAAAAGGTACTTGGGGTTCCCCCGAAAGTCCTGACTTGCATGACCCGCCATGAAACACCACACATGATCGCGATCATAGCCCTCGACCCACTCATAAATGCGACGAGCGATGCCTTCGTTCCACGCATCCGAGCTATTCCCGAGAGAACCCTTCCCGCGATTGCCCTCCGAATACGACCGCCCCTTTTTCTTGAAGAGCGTAGCCAGCTTCATAGTGCCACCAATCTATGCATTTTCAAACACGACTAGGTATTTTCACCATCGTATCATGGATTCCCTTCTGTCCGAAAATGCCACTAAAAACACGTGATCATATAATGAGTAGCAGTAATTTCTTACACAGCCTTTGTCGTTTGACTGTCTCACAGTTACTCGCCGAAAGATCTTCAGCCTAAGAAGCCAACATGGTTTTGCAAGACGTCGTCGAGCAACTACGCTTCATTTAAAATTAAGCTAGCGCAAACACTCTTCTTTGCAAAAAAACGCCCTATCGCCTCCAACTCATGTTCCTTCTTTAAAAAGCCAACGCATTGGTAAATCTTGATATAGCATATCCTCTGATGGAGATATGCATCCCGGATGGATTTTCCGCCGAGGAACGCTCTCGTTCCAACACGCCATAGCACTGGCATTTACAGTCATTGACAAGAAAGAGCACGTATGAGAGTCCTAGTGGTAATAGGTGGGTTTTTCCCAGCAAAGCAATATGGCGGACCGCCCGTCAGCATCAATAACCTCTGCTCACTTCTCGCAAGCGAAGAATTCTACATCATTACAAAGAACCACGATCTGGGAGAATCAAAAGCCTTTGACGAGATACACGCAGGCTGGAATGACCGTGGAAACTGCAAGGTCGCCTATCTTAGCGATAGGCAGTTTTCCTCCGCAAAACTGCTGAGCTCCTTGATCGACGAAGTGCAGCCCGATTTCATTTACCTGCAAAGCTTATTCCATTCCTGCACTATGCGGTGTCTGCTTTTGGCAAAAATGAAACAGCTGCCCGTTTTGCTTGCCCCACGAGGAGAGTTGTGCCGGGGGGCTATGCGAAAGAAATATAAAAAGCTTCCTTATATTCTGCTACTCAAGGCATCCTCACTTGTTAAGGGCATTTACTTCCAAAGTACAAGCCCCGATGAAACGGTCGGAATTAGAAAATATTTCGGCCGATCCCAAAAAGTATTTGACCTCGAAAACGTTGCATCCCTCCCCAAAGAAACCCCTTCTGCTGCAATAAAAAAACCAGGAACGGCCCGAATCGTATTTTTATCGCGCATTGTTCCCAAAAAGAACCTTTTGTTCGCGCTCTCTTGCCTTCAAGAGGTTCGTGGATCCGTACAATTTGACATATATGGGCCCATTGAAGAACCGAACTACTACAAGCGCTGCGTGGAATGCAGCCAAAAACTTCCCGCCAATATCACCGTCAGCTACAGGGGAGTCATAAGCCAATGCGAATCGCAACAAGTGTTTAGCGGCTACGATCTATTCCTGTTCCCCACTCAAAGCGAAAATTTTGGCCACGTAATCGCGGAAGCGCTGTCGGCAGGATGCCCAGTGGCAATTTCGGATCAAACTCCCTGGATCTTCCCCAAATCGGATGAAGCGGGCTGCGCACTGCCCTTGAATGAAAAAACCCCCTTCATAGAGGCAGTGCAAACCATTGTCGACTCCGACCATAGTGCCATGGAGAGAAAGAGACTTGCCGCGAAAGCGTTCTTTAAGCGCCGCGCGCAGTTTGAGCTACAGCAGCAAAAGTACCTAGACGCATTCCGCTTAATCGCAACCTCAGACTCAGGGGCAGCAGCCCCCGATCAGCGCTGACCCTGCATGCGCGCCCTGAGCGATAGCTTCACCTTCATGCCGCATCGCAACGCGAGCATACCCGCGGGCATGCTCGCGTTGCTTTAATCGCGCTTAAATAAATCACGCGTGAAAACCTTTTCCTTTACGTCAGACAAAGCTTCGCTCCATCGGTTGGCAAGAATAATGTCACAGGACTCCTTGAAAAAACCGAAATCATGGACGACCTCGCTACCGCAAAAAGTATCATCATCTAGCGTGGGTTCATAGATCACCACCGGCACTCCGTGCCGCCTCAGACGCTTCATGATTCCCTGAATGGAGCTCTCACGGAAATTGTCGCTGCCGCTTTTCATAGTGAGACGAAAGACGCCAACTTGAGGTCGCACAACTCCCTGATATACAAGGTGCGTCACACGATCAAGAACCTGATCGGCAATGTAGTCTTTGCGCGTGCAGTTAGCCCGGACAATGGCCTCGATGAGATTCTGGGGCACCTCATCATAGTTGGCAAGAAGCTGCTTTGTGTCCTTCGGAAGGCAATAGCCTCCGTAGCCAAAAGACGGGTTGTTGTAGTGACCCCCAATGCGCGGGTCCAAGCCCACACCCTCGATAATTTTGGATGCATCCAGTCCACGAACGGAGGCGTAGGTATCAAGCTCGTTAAAATAGGCAACGCGCAATGCGAGGTAAGTATTTGCAAACAGCTTCACAGCCTCCGCTTCAGTTGCGCGCATAAAAAGAATCGGAACCTCTCGCTCAAGCGAACCAGCCTCCAAAAGTGAGGAAAATTTTTCAGCAGCGATATGCAGCTCGCAGGCATGCGTCGGATCCTCGGGAATACCAACAATGATGCGAGAGGGATGTAAGTTGTCGTAAAGCGCGCGTCCTTCGCGCAAGAATTCGGGGCTAAACAGAAACTTACCTTGGGGATAGCGGTCCACAAGAGCCTGAGTATACCCCACGGGCACCGTTGATTTGATGACCATCACCGCTTCAGCATTCACTTGGAGCACAAGTTCGATCACCTGCTCAACCAGGCTAGTGTCAAAGAAATTCTTATCCGGATCGTAGTTCGTTGGCGTAGCAATAATCACAAACTCCGCATTGCGATAAGCGGCCGCCCCATCAAGTGTTGCGCACAAATTAAGTTTATGACTCGCTAGATACTCTTCGATTTCCGCGTCAGCAATCGGAGAGAGCCCTCTGTTGATTAGATCAACTTTCTCGGGAACAACATCTACGGCGTTTACTCGGTTCTGCTGAGACAGCAGAACCGCCAAAGAAAGCCCCACATATCCAGTTCCAGCAATGCAAATATTCACGATCTCTCCTCGTCTTTATAACTAACGCCAACACTCACCAAGCCTCGTGAGCCTCAGAAAAATACATGACTATATAATAAGCGCTCTGTAGTCCATAGTTTCCAAACTTTGATATTGATATATTAAGCGCACTACTGCCAACGGCCAAGAGCGCACAACCCTCGCGACAAGAAAAGCTGCCGCGGACCATAGGACATCTGCCAACAGCTCGTGTCTCTTGCGATCGCCTCTCGTTACGGTATTATTAGATCGTTTCAGTTTTAACCAAATCGCGAGAGGGGTGTAGCATTCGTCCAGGTTTTGCACCCCAGCTATCCCGGCCCCTCACAAGGCAGCCTCATCAAGCAAAAGGCCATCTACTTGCGTTCGGGTTAAATCATCATTTCATTCTTCGCCCTCGCCGCCGTCCTTTGCGCTTCAGCGCAAGAGAGCGCCTGGCATTCAGGAGCATCTTATGCAACTAAAATCGCTCGGAAGAAATATTGCCATTATGGGCTTTGGAACCATTTTGGCACAATCAATCAATGTTCTAGTCCAACCCTTGCTTACCAGGCTATTTCCAGTTGAAGATCTGGGAATCTACACGTTCGTCATCTCGATAGCAAACATAATTATCCCCATAGCCTCGCTCAAACTCGATCTTCTAATCATTTCGGAAAAGGATGAATTACGGGCGCAATATATAACCGACGTGTGCATCTTCATAAACTTTTTTATAGCCGCAGCCTCACTCGTCTTTTTAATTGGGGCAGATCTGCTCTATCCAAGCTGCGTCCTCTTCCAATATGGACGCATAGTGTACCTAGTCCCCCTGCTCGTACTAACTAATGGTCTTCGGTTTTTATTTATCAGCTACAACAACCGATACATGCAATACAAACTCATCTCGAAACTTGGTATTATAAGAGAGGGGGCCAGGGCGGTCCTACAAGTTCTTTCCGGCGTGCTACATCTTGGTCCAATAGGCCTAATTGCCGGTTACGCTGTTTCCCCCATTTTTGGCTATCGACTACAAATCAAAAGCTACCTTGAAGGTCGCAAAAAACGCAAAGCAATCACAAGGAGGCAATTCAAAGACATTCTGCTCAATACGGGACGAAAGCAGCTGCTTTTTATCATGCCCGCTCAACTCGTCAATAGCTTCTCATCTTCAATCACCACACTAATGATCGGATCGCTTTTTTCTCCTGTTGCTCTGGGTTATTATTCTATGGGCGTGCGAGTTTTGGATACGCCTATAATTTTCATTGCATCAAATGTGAGCAAAGTCTGCTATCAAAAGATTTGCGACAATATTTCCCACGAGAGCAAAGTACTTCCGGTCGTATTACCAGTGATGGGAATCCTGTCCATTATATCGGTGGCTTCATTTGGCCTGCTATATTTAATTGCTATCCCCTTTTGCCAGTTCCTCTTCGGGGACTCATACGCCATTGCTGGAGCATATATTCAATGCCTATGCTTGATGTATGGAACGCGGCTTGTTGCCACGTCATTCGCTGGAGCGTTTACTGCGTTCAAGCGGCAAAGCTACGAATTGATTCTTAATATCTCTCTGATTGTCTGCATTGCACTTGCCTTTTTGATCGCCAGACTATCATCAGCCAGTATAGAGGTCTTCCTGACAATAGTCTCCGCGGGGTATTCCCTAATATATGCAACGATGGCCATCGCCGTCATCGCCTGCTGCGTCCACCACGACAGTTCGCTTGGCAAAACAGGCACAGAAAAAAGCGCTACTGACGACTAACCCCCGTGCGGATCCCAGATTACCTTTTATGACTCAGCAACTGCTTGCGACCACACCATTATTTCCCAGAATACCCAGGCGCGAGCACGAGACAGTTAAGATCTATCAGGCTCCTCGTCGCACCCAATGCAGCCCTCCCGTCGAAAACGAAGCAGATGTTTGGATCGCGGATGAAGGCCGGACGTCACTCGGGGTGCCGAATCTCCTTCGGCTCCACCTCCGCTCGAATTTTTCGAGCTTTCTGGTCCACAAAAAACAATACCCCAGAATATGATGCTGATCATTATTTCGGGCCTAAACAAAACGCTTTCTAACACCCCCAACACCAGCGATGCGCACAAAAACGCCAAGCGCTCAGCATTGCCCGTCACAGAAAGTCCGCGCATGGACACCGCAAGAAATGCAAGCAGGCACAAAGTTCCGGGAAGTCCACATGATGCCAGAATCTTCAAGTAAGAATTATCTATCCAAACTGGCTGACCGTATCCAAAAAGCCAGTCTTGAAGCGTGAACGAATTAACAAGATCCGAGGCCATGGACACTCGCCCACTAGAAAGCCCGTCCAATATTGGATTATCAAAGTATCCCATACACAGCGATCCAAAAAATGTGGCAAGTAATATCGCCTCCGAGAAAAAAAGAGCACCTCTCCCGTTGTGGAACCTGCTGAACCGCCCAAAAACAAAATAAAACGCAACAAATGCAGCAGAAAACAGCAAAACCGACCTAGTATCAGTAACTGAAAACAGGATTGCACTAGAAATAATCGCAGCGAGGCACCATTTTGTCTTCCCGTAAAAGACCAGGGGAAAAACGAAAACGCTTAGAAAAAAAAGAGCGCCCTGATTTACATTGCTAAAACCTAGAGTATTTCTCGTTCTATTACCCACCGAGTATACGACCGGCTCAATCAATCCTACGATCAGCAAAAAGAAGTAGGCTGCGAAAAGCACCGAGACGACAGCCGCCGCAACTCCTAATAAGGTGCGAATCCCATACCGCCTGAAACAAAGACCGATCAAGACAATTACAATCAAATTAACAGACTCTGATTCATAAAGAATAATTGACAGAATGCAGCAAGCAAGCACCGCCAATACGCATAATGAAACCGCCGTTGGTTTGTTCGTCCGGCATAGCACAATGGACATCAGGAGCAAATATATGGCCGCGAGACGAACGACAAATCTGCCACCACTAAGAACGTCAGTCGAATAGAGCAGGTAAGAGCCACCTAAAAGCAGCACGCCAAAAAAAAGGAGAACCCGTCCTTCACTATTAACCCCATCTGTATGTCGGAGCAGCGCTCTCGCTTCATTCATTTGCCTGCTCCCTCGATATTCCTCAAACGAAGGAAAGAAGACACGATTTCACACCCATTTCTATTTTTTCACTTCCTCTATATTCATCGAACAAAGCGGTGAGCCTTTTACAATCCTCATCCATAAACAGGCTACACTTTGGATGTGCAGCAGCTTCGAATTATTCCATCAAACGTACGCTACCCCCAAATATTAAAGACCTCGTGGAGATAAGAGCTATTGATGTGACCAATTCGCCAATCGTGCTACCAATTCATATATATTTCAGGAGGAAACACTTTCCTTGCGCCAAACCACCTGATTTACAATATCCTTGTAGCTTTGAACGATCCTCACCACTTTACCGGATACGTTTTCATCAATATAATTTACGACAGGCGATGCAAGAGATCCTTCTTCTACCATCGAAACTGCCAGCTCAACTGCCTGCATCACGCTCTCTTTCCCGATAGAACCAATTATGAAATTCCCCGTATCCAGCGCCTCGGGCCGCTCAGTGCTTGTGCGAATACACACAGCGGGAAAAGCGCATCCCCGCGTCGCAAAGTAGGCAGACTCCTCGGGCAAAGTACCAGAATCGGAAACAACGCAGAAAGCATTCATCTGCAAATTGTTATAGTCGGTAAAACTTAGGGGGGCATGCGGAATAACCAGTGGGTTCAAAGAAAAGCCACGTTGATCCAGATATTTTTTCGATCGAGGATGCATGCTATACAAAATGGGCAGCTCATACGTCTCTGCAAGAGCATTCACCGATGAAAAAAGCGCCTTAAAGTTCCCCTCGTCATCGATATTCTCCTCCCGATGAGCGGAGAGGAGAATATAGCCCTTCGGGGTTAAGCCAAGTTTCTGAAGGATGTCCGATGCCTCAATCTTGCTCCAGTGCGCCGAAAGAACTTCCGCCATAGGGCTACCCGTCACAAACGTGCGCTCCTTGGAGGTTCCTTCGGCAATCAGGTACCTACGAGCATGCTCCGAATAGCACAGATTGACATCGGCGATATGATCCACGATGCGCCGATTGGTCTCCTCCGGAAGACGCTCATCAAAGCAACGATTTCCCGCCTCCATATGAAATATGGGAATATGCAGCCTTTTGGCCGCAATAGCCGAAAGACAGCTGTTTGTATCGCCGAGGATCAGAAGAGCATCCGGCTTAACGCGATTAAGGCATTTGTAGCTCTCCGCAATCACGTTTCCTATAGTGGAGCCCAAATCACCCCCCGCGACATCCAGATACTCATCGGGCTGACGCAGCCCCAAGTCCTCGAAAAAAATTTGATTGAGTTCATAATCGTAGTTTTGACCAGTGTGCACCAGGTAATGCTCAAAATGAGCATCACAACATTTGATTACCTCTGATAGCCTAATTATCTCTGGCCGAGTGCCAACGATGGTCATTAACTTCAACTTCGCCACTTATACCTCCGAAAAAAATGTATCTGGCCTTGCGGGGTCGAAAACCTCATTGCACCACATTATAGTTATAAGATCCTGGGTCTCCGAAAGATTAGTTATGCTGTGCGTATAGCCTGGTAATACCTCTACCACCATCGGCTCCTCGCCACAGACTTCAATCTCTGCAATAGGGTATTCCTCGCCATTATCATCAAAGCCAATCTTTCGTTGGCGTATAAGTCCGCATCCGGAAATGACGCAGAATTTTTCCCACTTGGTGTTATGCCAATGCTGACCCTTAGTTACTCCCGGTTTCGAAACATTAACGCTCACCTGTCCCCTGTCAATGGTCCGGAAAAGTTCGACGAAACTCCCACGATCGTCTCTGTGCGGATCGAGCTTATAAGCCATTTTCTTCTCTGGAAGGTAGCTCTGATACGTTGAATATAGCTTTTTGCCGAAGGAGCCTGGTAAGACTTCAGGTATTTCCAGGTCAGCATTCGCCCGTTCAAACGATCTCAGAAGAGCCTCTATATCGCCCAGCCTCACTCTATCTACAGGGTGCACCACACAGTATCTCCCGTTTGTGGTCGGATTTCCCAAGAGCGCGCGCATCATTTCATCCACAAGGTCGTCTATATAGAGCAAATCCAACGCTATTGATGGATCGCTGACTTCCACCGGAAGCCCATTTGCTATGTTGTGGCAAAAGGTGGCAATAACACTGTTGTAATTCGGACGGCACCACTTTCCATATAGATTGGGGAGACGGTAGACGAGGACTTCAGCGCCAACCTCATCTCCATATGAAAAGACCAGCTCCTCCCCCGCAAGTTTACTTTTCCCGTACTCGCTATCAGCAAATCTTCCTGATAGAGCTGCCTGGATACTCGAGGCAAACATTACCGGACACCTATTGCCGGCCTCCCTCAAGTAGGCAAGAAGCTCTGAGGTAAGATCAAAGTTGCCTTTCATAAATTCACGAATGTCTTTTGGGCGATTAACGCCTGCGAGATGAAAGACGAAATCAGCCTCCGAACAGAATGCCGCCAAATCTTCTTTCGTAGAGGCCCTGTCGTACTCCAAAATCTCCAAGGGAAGCAACGTTCTAAAGGCCGAATCGGCGTTTTTCCCATCCCTGATATTCTTCAGATTCTCGCAAAGGTTCTTGCCAACAAATCCCCCCGCCCCAGTCACTAACACCTTCATTGATTTAAGCCATTCTCGAGCGCCTCGGATACATAACTTGAAGTCTTAACTTTCTCAATAGTTTCTTGCAGATTGAGGCGATTGGTGTTGTGGCTAGTATACGATTCATCCGCCTGCGTTTCCGCATCGCCCTCAACAAAGAACTTATCGTAATTTAGATCCCGCGTATCTGGATGCACGCGGTAGTATTGCCCCATATCCTCGGCGCGAAGCCTTTCTTCTCGCGTCATGAGGGTTTCGAAAAGTTTTTCACCATGACGCGTCCCTATAACTCTTGTTCCCGTCTTGCCGAACAATGCCTGAACCGCCTCCGCCAAGGTTTCAATGGTGGAAGCAGGAGCTTTCTGAATAAACAGATCTCCAGGATTAGCATTCTCGAACGCAAATTGAACCAAATCGACCGCCTCATCCAGGTTCATCAGGAAACGAGTCATTTCCGGATCTGTGACCGTCAGCGGATTGCCAGCACGTATCTGATCAATGAACAGCGGAATGACACTCCCGCGGCTGCACATCACATTTCCGTACCGAGTGCAGCAAATGGTTGTCCTTCCTGCGCCATTGCGAGCATTCGCATAGATGATAGACTCCATCATAGCCTTGGATTTTCCCATCGCATTGATCGGATAGGCCGCCTTGTCGGTGCTAAGGCAGACAACCCTTTCAACTCCTTCGTCGATTGCTGCATGGAGCACGTTGTCGGTTCCGATGACATTTGTTTTCACGGCCTCCATTGGAAAAAATTCGCAAGAGGGAACCTGCTTTAAGGCCGCAGCATGAAAAACAAAATCAACACCACGCATTGCATCGCGAACCGCACGTTCATCTCGAACGTCACCGATGTAAAAACGCGCCTTTGATGCGAGATCGGGATAGCGTGCCTGAAGCTCATGTCTCATATCGTCTTGTTTCTTTTCGTCACGAGAAAAGACTCGGATTTCCCCGATGTCGGAATCCAGAAAGTGGTCGAAAACAACGTGACCAAAACTACCAGTCCCGCCCGTTATGAGTAGGGTTTTGTCTTTGTAGACATCGCCAATTGCCATTGCATTACTCCAATACCAGCACCGAGTCCATATCTATCGCTTTTCGATTTTAAAGCATCGTCTTCATTCTGGGCAAAAATGGGAGATCATTCCCTTGTTGCATTCAAAACTTTTCACCTAGACTACACTAAATCAGTCTTGATCATCTGTTACTATCGTTTTTAGGTAAGCTGCTTTTACTGCTGCCTGCCAAACAATTCATACTGTTAGTGCAACTTCTATCAAACTCGGCCATCAGGGGATCCTATGTGCAAAAAGCTGCTCATCCTTGGAAGCGACTACGGGACTCGCGAAATCGCCATCGAGGCTACTAGGATGGGACTTCACGTCATCACCTCGGACAATACAATGAGCAGCCCCACGAAGGAGGCCTCCACCGAAGCTTGGAACATCAGCACCGCCGACATTGACACCCTGGCCCGCAAATGTATCGAGGAAGATATCGCAGGGGTAACATTTGGTGCTAGCGACTTCAATATGACAATGTGCGCTCAACTCTGCGCTCGCGCCGGACTGCCGCAATATAGCTCAGATGCACGTGCCATCGAAGTTGCACGCGATAAAGCAAAGTTTCGCGAGCTCTGTTTAAAAGTTGATGCCCCGATTGCAGAAGGAGTGACCTTCTCGACACAACCCACATCGCAAGAGATCGAAAATATCCAATTTCCTGTAGTGATCAAGCCAGTTGACAAGAGCGCCAATAGGGGCATGAGCTACTGCAGCAATTCCAGAGAGCTGCTCGCCGCCTTCGAAAAGGCGCAGAGCATCTCTGACAAGGATTACGTTGTCTGCGAGCGACAGCTTCATGGAGAGGAGTGGGTTGCCAACTATATATTGGAAGATGGCGAAGCTCGCCTCATCTACTTTGGAAAGGAGTACCATCAGCCTGGGCAAAATGCCAATATGTACTCTTTTATCTGCACCACATCAAACGGCCTTGAGCAATATTTGGCCGAGGTAAACGATAAGGTTAAGTTGGTATTCAAAGAAGCTGGTTTCTGCAATGGAATTGCTTGGGTCGAAACCATGCGTGACAAAGATGGCCATTTCTACCTAATTGAACCCGCCTATCGGTTCAGCAGCGAAACCCTTTACGCCCTCCACGAGCGGGTAGATGGCTTCAACTCAGTTAGATGGTACATAGAGTCTGCGTTGGGGGTAAAGCATTCGGCGAAAAGCCTCCCACCGGACCTCGTCCCCGGAGGCAAGTCATGCGTCGGATCTTACCATCTCTTTACATCGGATGCCTGCGAAATTGCAAGCATTGAAGGACTGGATGTTCTCTCTTCAATGGGCAACGTGTTCGTTGATCTTCCTAAGGGTGTAGGCTCAAAAGTGGCGAAAGGCCTGAATGCTGGTCTTGTAAAGATCTACGGCAACAACATAGAAGACCTCATTGGTACCCTTAAGAGAGTTAATGAGGTCTTCTCAATTAAAGACGCCCGAGGGCAAAACATTTTTATTCGTTTCACCGACTACGATAAATTGAAAACGGACTTCAGCGCTAACGAACTTTACCCTCAGCCACTCCGCACAGCGCAGGGTAAGCTTCCGAATCCAAGAGTATAGGCTCTACATCTACATCACGCAAAAAAACGAACGGCTTCGCGAAATGGAAGTACGGCTCACGGTGCACGCAGTCAGCCGTCCCCGATTCCAAAATTGCAATAGTGTCTTCAATGAGATCGAAACCAGCTTGAGCCATGACGCCCACATAAGCCATATGTCGAATGTTGACCTCAGTCACTTTGAGATTGCCACAAGCGTCCTCTTTTAGGTCGAAAGAGAGTATTCCGTGCGCTTGCGTACTGAGCTTTTTTTCGAGGAACTTGATGCACTCATCACAAAATGCATTTACGCGATCATCATTTAAAAAACGACCCAAGCGAGTATTGCCCGTAACGCGAGATGGAGCCACATCGGCCATCACGTACTCCGCGCATTCAAGGGCAGCCCCTTTGACATATTCGCCGTTATAATAAAGCATTTCGTTTGCCAAGTGCCGCCCCGGAAGGAACTCGCTAACGGTGAACTCCTCAATATCCCTGTTGATAAATAACCAGCTTTTGAAGCTGCTTAGATTCTCCAAGCGCAGCGACCCCAACCCCCCTGTGCCTTCAGTCGCACGAATCCAGCACGGAAACCCGATCTGCTCTTCTACTTCCTTATAGCACGGCATCGACTGGGTAATCTTTATCGTCCTCGGGATGAAATGCGTACCCTTGAGCAATTCGGCCATCACTGCTTTATCTTTAAGAGCGGCAGATAATCTCAGATCTCCCATGAAGACCGGGCAAGGATACTCGCCCGTTTCCTCCCGATATCTCGCCCATTCCACTATTTCGCTTTCGGGCTGAACGAACGCATAATCAACACCCTCCTCAACAACCAGCTCCTTAATCCAAGGAAAGTAGTCCGGAGATGTGCACTTGGGGCAAACACGATGCTCGTCCACCAGTCCATCCATATAAAATCCGATTGCGTTTTCATCTATATCGCAGCCAATGAGCCTATACTCAGGATGACTCCTTTTTATCGTCTTCGCAACAGAACGAGGCGTTAAGCCCCCAATACCAGTAATTAGGATCGTCGTCGTCATGAATACCTCCCTTGTTCGCTCGATGCGACGCCTGGATTCTCCGAGCTCAATAGATTATGCAAAATGCGCCATGACTATCTCATATCCCCTGCGCACGTCATAATTTTCTTCCAAGAATCGCCGGCCGCGCATTCCCATTTCCCCTACGTTTGCGCGCGTCGCCTCGGCCACAATGCGGGCAAACTGACGCGAATCGTCGCTCAAGCACTTCCAGCCAAAACCATTATCTTCCGCAATATCACCCATGTCTGTACAAGGGTCAGAACAAACGATGATTGGAAGGCCAGCTTGCAGATATGACAGCATTCGTGAGGGAAAATTCGGAATCGTAAACCTATAATCAAGGAACACGAGTCCAACGTCACAAAGATTAACCATCAACTCGTATTCTTCTTTCGGGAGAGGGCCGACTATGGCCGCATTTGATATTGCGTTCTCGCTTATAAATTCATGAATTCGATCCGCCTCCGAACCTCCCCCAACAATTAAGAAGAAGGCGTCTTTCTGGCTCGAGCAAGACTTTAGGCAATCGAGCACAAAATCGATACCTTGCGGCTTCCCAAGATTTCCTCCGTATAAGAATACGGTTCCTTCCTCAGGAATTCCGTATCGTCTCTTTAGCATCGAAGATGCTTGCGCAGAGAGCGCGTCATAATTCTTCGGCTTGATGCAGTTAGGGCAGACCTCCACAATCGAAGAATCAATCCCCTCATTGTGCTCAAGGAGGTATGAAACGTTCGCGGGGCTCATGCAGCCAATGAAGTCAGAGACGCGATACAGGCGCCGCTCCTTTTCCCTGAAAAACCGATAGACAGCGCCCTCTACCCCCGATCTTGATATCATACCAAGATCAACCGCATTTTGAGGGAAAATATCTTTCAGAAGCAGATATGTCGCCGCGCCCGTCTTCTTTTTTAGGTATTCCACTGTGCCCGCAAGCGTTATGGGAGGCGTTGGATAAATAATCAAATCGAATACTATGCCATCAAAAAACCTAGCAATTGCTCTCTTGAAGCGGCCGTCGACGCCAATAGTAGCTATTCCTTTTTCGATAATACCCACATTGCCAGTAAGATTTCCTGTTCGAACACGCAGCACATCTATGCCCCTGACATGGCTTCTACAAGTTTTCGCACAGTCCCTCTTCTCGGACGCGCAAGCAACATGCACCTCATGACCATGAGCGACAAACTCTTGCAATAGATCTTCATAGAAGCTAACGTGCGAATCTTGTGAGTAGCTAATCGTAACAAACAATATATTCAACACGTGCTCCTAGCCTTTGATCTTCTTTATTGCGCGAATTCTTAACACCGCAAGATTTCGCTTCAGCAGAGCCACAGCTCCTCTGTACTCGCTAAACACTGGAACCAAGAGTCTTTTCCTGCGATTTTTCCTGAAAAACGATTCATATTCTCTTTCGCCAAGGCCTCGATAGGGGGAGTAGCCGGTGATCATTGTGCCCTCCTCAATCCCTTCACTAGAGATGAGTTTTATCCCTGCACGACAATCGGTTGCAAACCAATGACAGGTAAGAGCACCCGTCTCATCATCAATCTCTAGGGCCATTGTCGTTTTTGAGCAATTGGGGTATACAAGGGAGCCCCCAAAATACTCATTTGAAGGAATGAAGAAGTTTCCAAAGCCGTATACAATGGGGCGCCCCTTGTGCATTTCTCCACCTTGAGGAAGATGAGAATGTCCCCCGACGACCGCAAACACCCCCCCGTCAATCAGATCTTTAGCCAGCTTCCTATGCATCGGGAACGGCAGTGTTTCGAGATCGTAATTCCAGTGAAAGTAGCAAACTACTCGCTGGTTCGGATTTTGTGCAGCGTATTTGCAAACCTCTCCAACAAATGCCTCATAATCGCAGTCGACAATTCGGTCTTGGCTCAGCTTATTGGGATTGGTTCGAGTATACACATCCCAGCAATGGGCAAATAGGGCATACGTCGTGCTCCCTCCCTGTACCACGCATGGCTCAAAGCCGTGACCCCGCACAAGGCCGACAGTCCCAAACCCCTTCCCCTCAAGCACGTCTTTCGTTTTCAATATAGATTGAGGATAGTCATAGGTGTGATTATTTGCCAGGGAAAATACAGTTCGCTCCGGGCAAAAAGCGTCCAGAACCTCAGCAACATTAAAAAGCTTCTCATCCTTTAAGTTCGCATCAGCGGCCAACAGGCCTTCAAGGTTGCAGAAGACCAGCTGGCCATCGAAAAGACCCGACTGCCTCATAGACTTGGTCAAATTATGCGCATGCTCAGTTGTCGGACATGCGAGATCTCCAACGATCAACATCTTTCACTGCGCCTCCGCAGAGCGATCATCCCGATGCATACCGCACTCGTTCACGATGTACCTTCTCTTTCGGGACGCAAGTACGGGAATATCTGCCACGCGCTCAATCATCAGGCGAGATTCTCCGCCCAGCACCTTCATTAAATCAGCAATCAGCTCCTGATCCCGACTAAACGCATCTGGTACATTTAGTTTTAGTAGATACGATGATTCGTCTTTTTGCACGAGCTGGTACTGGTTCACATCGGTATACCGCCACATTAAATTTGTAACAGAATGAGGAGAGATCCTATTGCCGTAACAATCATAGATAACGTCGACTCTCCTTCCTCCAAAATCGACTATTGCACTGTAACATTCACCTTTGTCGGTCGACAAGTCGACCAAGCGGCCCACATCTCCCGTATCATACCTAATCATTGGCATTGAGTAATTGCGCAGATCCGTTATCACGATTCGTCCAACCTCCCCCTCGGCTGCGGGTTCGTCAGAATTCATGGATAAAACCTCGTAAATGAAATGTGCCTTGTTAATCACAAACTCATTGTTGTGGAAAAGATCTTGCGCAAGGAACCCGTTCTCCTCATTTGAGTACCTTGAAACGCACCTACACCCAAAAGCTTGCTGGATAGCCTCCCGAGTGTCATCAAAGAGCATCTCACTCCCGCTGGCAACACCATAGAGTTTTACCCCCTCGGCCTTTGCCACCCCCTTGCGCCTAAAGTAGTCCCTGAACGCATCAAGTGTCGATGCGTACCCCATCAACATAGCCCCATTGCGGGTAGACAACTCGCGAATCCTGTCCAGCAGTGATTCAATCCCGGCATCACTTAGGTCGTGGCAGTCAACTAGGTATATGTTCTGCATAAACTGCTGCAACGGGGTTTTAGAGCACTCCTCTACCACCGAACGCAGGTAGATGATCCTCCTCCCTATGTCGTAACCAATCATGCCGTTATAGTAGAGAACCTCAGCATATGTGGACTTCTTTTTTCCGTAATCGTGAAGACAGGTGAAAGGGGTGCCCGTCGAGCCGCTCGTTGTCATCTCGTACAGTGAGTCTCGCTCAAAGGCATCTGAAACGAAATTATCGTAGCTTTCTTTAATTGTTGCCTTAGTAATTACGGGAAAAGAAAAGAAGGATCCCGAATCAAAGGAGGAATAAAAGCGTGTGGTTTTCACAGCATGCTTAAGAAGATCGACAAGCTCTTTCCTGTTCTCGAAGTTTTTCTCCTGAGGACCAGAAGAGTTGACTTCCTCCAAGGCAGACAACTCCGTTTTAACCGGAGCTCCCCCCCAAGCATCCATCATCCAAAAACTTGCCTTTCTTGCAAACTCTAAAATAGCCAAAACGCTTTCATCTCCAACATCTAATCAGTGGAACACGCTGTCTAGGCAGCGACCAACGCAGTCAATTTGCCTACAGATCGATTCGGTAAGATTAGGATCAGCTCCGTGCAATGCCATTCTGCCGCAGCAACGCGACAGGCCCGATCCTCTAATCTCGCCAGTTCAAAGTCAGTCAAGCTGGTCGCTTCAACGATGAAGCTCAGCACCAGAACGCTTAATCTTTAATATCACTTACCCCCTGAACAAACTTCGGACAATTGGGGTCGACCTCCAAGTCTTTCATACATTCAGGACGCATCACCTCTCGAACGATATGCAATCCCCCCTCCTCTGTAACACTTGGCACCCCAATGTCATCCCGCTTGAACACCTTATAGAATGTTAGAAATAGTATTTTCAAATCACCAAGAAACGTGATTTTCTTGACGTATTCAACATCCATCGCAAACCTCTCGCTCCATCGAAGAAGCGACCTGCCATTAACCTGAGCTAAGCCAGTAATCCCCCCTCTTACCGCATGTCGAAGGCTCTCTTGTTCAGTATAGTATGGAAGATAAAATGGGTACAATGGACGCGGCCCCACGAGGCTCATATCCCCGCGAATCACATTAATCAACTCGGGAAGCTCATCAAGACTTGAGCTTCTTAGAAACATGCCGAATTTCGTGAAGCGCTCAGTGTCGGGCAACAAGTTGCCATTCGCATCCCGGGCGTCAGTCATTGTTCGGAATTTAATGAGCTCGAAGGTTTCTTCCCCTTTTGTCGTTCTCTTCTGCTTGAAAAAAATAGGAGATCCGAGCTTAGCCTTAACAAGCAGGCACAGGCCGAGAAACAGGGGCGAGATCACAATCAAGCCAACAGAGGTCAAACACATGTCAAGAATGCGTTTTATCTTGCGAGCATATATCCCTCCGCTGACCCCATACTTCTTGGCGAGATGTCTCCAATCCGTCAACACAACCTCCGTTTAGCTAAAGCACGACTTAACAGCTTCGATTATCGCATTCTGCTGATCGGGCGTCATCTTATTGTCGCTCGGCAGACAAAGCCCTCGTTGGAAAATATCGGCACCAACATCGAGAGGTTCACCGTCTTTTCCGATCGAACCACCCGCAATATAGGCGTTCGTCAAACCGCGGCCATCGCCCTCGCGGGTGACAAATCCGTTCATGCGGAAAATAGGCTGCATGTGCATCGGCTTCCAGATGGGGCGCCCCTCCGCATTGAGAGATGAAATGGCCTCCAATATTTCTGTTGGGCTGCTTTTACCAGGCTCGGACCTATACAGAGGCTCCTGCTCACCACGAACGTGGGGCGCCATTGCCTCAGGGTTAACGAGAAGACAGCTCAACCAAAAATTCGGCTCGCTGTTGGCCCCGTCGAAGGGGTTCATCGACACCGGGAGGTCCCGAAAACCATCGCTATACCGCTTGTAAATGGCTTTTTTCTGAGCAATATGCTCATCAAGGTAAGGCAGCTGGCCCCTCACCACACCAGCAATCACATTGCTCATGCGATAGTTGTAGCCCAGCTCTTCATGCTGATACCAGGGGGCATTTTCCCGGCTCTGGGTAGACCACTTGCGAACACGGTTCGCGTCCGCTTCGCTATCGGTGAGAAGCATGCCTCCAGAGCTACCGGTAATAATCTTGTTGCCGTTAAAGCTAATAACGCTCGCATCGCCAAAAGCACCCGTTTGGATGCCCTTGAAAGAGGCGCCCAGACTCTCAGCAGCATCCTCTACAAGGTAAGCTCCATGGGTGTTGCAGATTGAGCGAATCTCATCCATTTTCGCGGGCGTACCATAGAGGTGCGCCAGCACGACCACCTTCGCTTGTGGATAGAGCTCGAACGCCTTCCCCAGGGCCACAGGATCCATGTTCCACGTCTCGTACTCGCTATCGACAAAAACAGGGACACCTCCCTCGTAAACCACCGGATTCACCGTAGCCGCAAACGTCATGTCGGAGCAAAGCACACTGTCGCCAGGTTTTATGCCGGCGAGCTTCATAGCCAAGTGAAGCGCGCTCGTCCCCGCCGAAAGAGCCACGGCATAACCGCATCCCACCTTTTCGGCCACTTGTCGCTCTACCTCGTTTATATTGGCCCCCACTGTAGACATCCAGTTAGTTTCATAGGCCTCTGTCACATACCGAAGCTCGTCGCCGTGCATAGTGGGGCTGCTGAGCCAAACTTTCTCCGCGAAAGGCACCTGCTCCATTTTCACCCTACCTTCTTTACTGCATCTTTATCTCGGGATGATACGTCGGCACCGCTTCGGCCAACTTTAACTTCATTGCCAGAACGTCAAGATCCAGTGATGCCGCCAAAAGATCCATGCGCTCCCAGACCGTCTGAACTTCCGGCCGCACACCACTTATGACCGTAATCGAGCCATTTGCAGTTGGTCGCGTAGGCTCATCACTCATATTGAGCTCCTCGTAAAGTTTTTCACCGGGCCTGAGGCCGGTTATCTTTATTTCGATATCCTCACCCACCGTAAGGCCGGAGAGACGGATGAGATTTTCTGCCAAATCGTAAATGCGAACCGGCTCGCCCATATCCAGAACGAATATCTCGCCTCCCCTAGCCAAAGCACCGGCGGTAATTACCAAGCGAGATGCCTCGGGAATGGTCATGAAGTAGCGCGTTATGTCTTTGTGCGTGAGCGTGAGCGGACCGCCCTCTTTAAGCTGCCGCTTGAAGAGGGGGATAACGCTGCCGTGGCTGCCGAGCACATTCCCAAAGCGTACCGCTGCAAAAACCGTCTTGGAGCTTTCTGCTTTTTTCTGGACTATCATCTCGCACATGCGCTTTGTCGCACCCATCACATTGGTCGGGTTGACTGCCTTGTCGGTCGAGATGAGGATGAAGTGACTGCATCCGAACTCGTCAGCCATATCGACAACATTCTGCGTACCGAAAACATTGTTTTCGATAGCCTCGCGAGGATTGCTCTCCATCAGGGGCACATGCTTATGGGCCGCCGCGTGAAAGACCACATCGGGTCGATGGCGCTCGAATGCCTCTCGGAGCGCCGGCATATGAGTAATGGAACCTATCTCGGTAACAACCTCGATACCGTCTTCTTTCGCCTTACCACTCACTTCATGAAAAAGCTCGTAGACAGTATTCTCGTAAATATCGAACAGCACAATCTTTGCCGGGCGCGCTGGCAGAAGCTGACGCACGAGCTCGCTTCCGATAGAGCCGCCGCCGCCCGTAACAAAGACCGTTTTCCCCGTCAGATAATCTCCAACGAGATCTTCGTCCAGAACCACTTCCTCGCGAGCCAACAAATCCGGCACTTCCACATCACGAAGAACAACACGACCGAGCTGATCCTCCGGAATATCTTTTATCCTCTCCGGTACTGTAAGAACCTTGCAGCCGGCTTCTATGCACAACTCAAAAATCTGCTGCTTACGACGTCGTGAAGCCGCAGGAGTCGCAACGACTATCTGCTCGATTCCACGGTGCGCACAGATGGCAGGGATGTCCTTACAGGAGCCCAGCACCGGAACTCCGTGAATTCGACGGTGCAGCTTCTCAGCTTCGTCATCGACAAAGCCAATGGGACAACCAGGGATCTCGTCGTTACCAGCAAGCATCCGGCTGACCACGAGCGAGCCGCTCTCTCCCGCGCCCACGATAAGAGTGCGTGGAAGGCCAGGTGACGAGATGCCGAAAAAGGACCAGCTACGCCCATGAGAGTTAACGCGAATAAGAAAACGAGCCAATGAGCAAAGCACGAAGAGTATGGCCCAGGCGCAAAAATATACGCGAAACGGGAGGCGCCCACCAAACAATAGGGCACCGAGCACATCGCCAACCAGCGAACCCGCAATGGTGGCAACAAGAATACGCGCTGCATCGTCGACACTCGCATATTCCCACATGCTGTTGTACATACGAAAGAACGCGAATACAACAAGGTTCACTACCGCCAGGAACAGAAGATGGGGCACGAAGTTGATAGAATCAACAACAAGATCCTCGGTCTGGGTCCCCCACGCAGCGACAAGAACAGCAACAACAGTTGCAAAAACATCTATGATTGCAAGAGGGACCACGCGTATAAGGTATTTAATTTTCTGCTTGTAATCTGGCATTTGCCTTCACTTTCGAGGATCCATAAAACGAGTCAGCCCGTCGTTAGCCCACTACAACAACACCCGCAATAGAAGCATTCGCAAGCGCCAGCTCGGACAGGGTGTCACCCAGCGACGACTCCGTATCACTCCATAAACGAACGACCACAACCGTAGCATCTGCCTGCCTGGCCGCACGCGCACCTGAAACATCATCCCTTAAAGCATCGCAGCTGATGATTGACGGACGCTGCTGCGCACCCCTGCCAAGCTCAAAGCTTTCCCTTGCAGGCAAATTGACACAGACGCCATTTGCTGCTCGCGCCAGCTCAGCAGCAAGTGTCGCGCTCGCTCCACCCGACACCGGAATAATGCAAATCGAATCCAAGGCCTCACCAGCACGGAATTGAATATTTGTCCACAAGCGCTCCCCTGCTAAACAATCTGAGCTCTCGGCGAGAATGGGCAAATCGGTAACCGCAGACACATCCGCTTCTCCCTTAATGGGACGGCGCGCAGAATCAATCAACGCCAAGACGCAGAGAGCTAAAAAGAAGCTACCTACGAGAGCCACCATTGCATACTTGATCACTGCAGAGAAGCCACTGGGCTTATCCTCATCCGGCTCGCTAGCCCCACTTGACTCACCCATATCGCTCGCATCTGCCCCACTTGTCTCGGACGGGACGTTACGCTCGTCCTCGGTTAACACCTTCGCCTTTGACACAGTGAATACGCAGGAGCGCAAGGCGGCTACGCGATCCGCCGCCGTAACGCCCGTCGACTGAATCGCGCCGTCGACGCGAGCCGCCTCATCGGCAGCGTCCAAATACACATCACTCTGATCGCCCAGCACCTGTTTGACTGATTCAACCGTGCGCAAGGCGAGATCGTCAGCAGCTGCCACGGCATCCCCTTCGCTGGCAGCTGTCGCCGAAAATGTAATAGACTGAGCAGCAGTATCGGATTCGGCTGCCGCTTCTATATTGTCGCCCGCAATGGCAGCAACCTCATTTTGGGCAAGCGCGTCCACTAAATTTGAAAGACTCGTCGCATTAAGGATGCCCATCGGATCGACAACTGCAAGCGTCGACGTTGCCACATAGTAATCCTGTCCCTCCGTGTGTCCAGAAGGACCCTGCACATGATTCGATGCATATACGAAACCCCCGGCCAGGAGCGAACAAGTAACCGAAACGGCGACCAGCCATTTAGCATAGTGTCGTACAAGAAGCCACAGGTCGTTCAGTGTCAAAATACCCTCATTTCGTTAAAAGACGAACAGGATCATTATAGCCCACGCCTTCACCGGTGCAAATTTGCGCAATAGCCGCGCAAGCCCACATCGCTGAACGGCAATTAACGCCACAAACCGCTGCATCCGAAATGTTTTTAAGCATGATCGAGTCCGATGACGCCGGCAAACAGTGCGCATACACACTGGTGATGGCTTTACAGCGCACCAGTAAGAAGCCCTATCAGAAACTACGCCACAGACTTTCCACCCACAAAATCTTTCACACCGTATGACATCGCAAGCAGAAAAAAAGATCCAATGCAATTGGTAACTTCAAATACCCCAATAATCATAAAGCAGAAAACGGCGGCCGCCAGAATCGCAGCATACTCCGAACTTCGACACCTGTACAACTGCAAGGCAGCTACAGCAAAAAATACCGTCACCAGTACCGTCAAAACAATTCCGCCCGTCATCAGAAGATTGAGTAGGTCGTTGTGGGCATGCATATAGACCTTACCATCCACAAATATTGTATTCCATGTGTAAGATGCGCCGTAACCTAGAGCCAAATGGCCGTTACCCAGCAAGGTAAAAACAGTATCCCAGATGCCCACACGCCCAGAAAGCGTGACGCTACGGTGGAGCACGCCCTCAATAAACCACGCAAAAGCGTTTTGCGCCCTCAAGATCACTATGCTCAGGCAAGCAACGATGTCTATCGTTGCATACACGAAAATGTTAAGCTTCGGGCGCATCACCCGCGACTCGCACGCAATACGCAGAGCGATAAATACCAAAATAGCAACCAGCGTTGTCGCGCAATATCCAACAAATGTTTCGAATATCGATAGCAAACAAGTAAATACGGACAGCGCGCTGATGCGCCTTTCCTGGGCAACGTCAAGCAAAAAGGCACATAAAATGGCGGGTACCGCCACTTTGAATGTTATTGTCCGTACTCCAAAAAACAAATAATTCTGCGCTTGGAGCCCAATGCGCCCATCCAGGAATATCCCCGCCAGATTGAGAAGGAGATACAGCAGGCATGCGGCAAGCATGGCGCGCGTCAGCTCAAGCCAATTCGAGCGGACAAACGCTCCCACCAAACCAACTACAGCCAGAAGGGGCAGCCAGTCGTTCCAAAGTCTCTTGAATTCCCCCCCGTTAATTGCCGTGGACAGCGCTATCCACACCAAAGCAGCTGCCATTAGCAGGAAAAACGGATCGAAATGCCGCCTTACTATATATAGCGCAATGCAAACGACGGACACCGCAAATAAAACTATGTTCCAAAAACGGTCGGACGCGATATCCGGCAAGTCAAAAAATGCGAGAGAGTTATTGACTTCTGGTTTTAGCAGAAAAACAAAGACGCAGAAAAAAAGGGCGGTGATGAGACAGCTGCGAAACCTTTCATGCCTGCCACCCACAACAATAGCGCCTTCCTGGCTCGTCCATCTACGGATCATTTGCACGCCCAATTGAAGTCTCTCAAGCATCCACCATTACTCATATGCAGCAAGGGCCCAACGATTTCTCCGCCACAGCCGCCCCAGCTCGTATTTATAAGAAGGGCACCCTGCCAACATTTCATTATCGCGAATAATTTATAAGGGCATACTATCAAACTGCGAACGTCGGTCAATGTCATTCGCTGTTTTCACAGCATCGCTCATTCGAAGACCAGAGCTCACCCTAGCCCAAACCCTCTTCTCCAAGCCCGTGCAGCATCAACCTCCCTTTATGCACGACCTGGACGTACTCGTTTGGAATGCCGAGGGCGCGACCAACCAATCAGACTCCCATCGCATATACGGCAATTCCGGCGAGAATAAGAGCGAGAGCTGCTATTTTCTTTTTCGTGATCTTCTCTTTGAAGATCACAACGCCGAAAACTGTCACGTACAAATAGCTCGTTGACTCGAGCACCGGCCCGAACGAGAGGGGCACGACCCGGTAGGCAATGATGCACATGAGGGTCGTGGCGACGAACAAGGTGTAGGCAAAAATGACCGGGAAATTCAGGTACTCGGCAAGCTTCGAATCATAGGTTTTCTGAGCCGCCTTCTTCAGGATAACCTGCGAGACGGCGCTCACAAAGGTGCCCAGCAGCAAAATTCCCGAATAGAGAACCAACGAGCTATCCATCGATGATCACCCCGTCTGAGCCCACGAGGCCATCGCTCGTACCTCCATCTCGATCAGCCCCTCCCCCGCTCTCCTCGCCATCAGCATGCGCGAACAGGACCACCCCGGCAATGATGAGAACGGCGCCCCCGACCTTCCACAGCGAAACCGATTCCCCAAAGAACAGGGCGCCCCAGATTATTCCCCACACAATGGTGACTGCCTTATTGGAAAAAGCGCTGGTCAGCGGCATTCGGCGCAGAATCTGCTGCCACCCGATGGCGTACAAGCCTAACAGGGCAATTACCCCCGCATAGAGTCCGATAAACTGCCAGCTGAGAAAATCGACGCCCGCAGCGAGCTTACTTAAAATACCGCTGGTGGAATACACCATCAGCAGCAGGTGAAGAGCGAAGAGCGTTTTAAGACGCGAACCCATCACTTAGCACCCCCTTACGTCGGCGAATACGCAACGCGCGCCCTACAGCCAAGCCGACAAACAAGACAATACCCACAACCGTGCAGCCCGCACCCACCTTTAAGCCGGGAGGGCAGTACTCCAAGTGGATATTATGAGCACGCCCATCCACCGCGATAGCCATAAAGCCGACGTTCGCCTTTTGAATTTCCACCGGTTGCCCATCCAACGTGGCCGCCCATCCTCGGGAATAGGGTATCGAAAGGAAAACGTAGCGAGCATCATCGCTCGCCTCGGGCTCAGCTTCCACATGGACGGTCATAGCGTTCGTGTCCAACTCAAGCACGGCAGCGTTATCTTCTTGCAGCTTATCCAAGGCAGACGACACGCCTTCGAGGGGGAGCGACGCCACATACAGGCTGTCGAAGCTATAGGTTCCGCAGGTTGAAAACTCCACGGAAAACTCCCTGACTGGCTTCCTCGAATAGCCCATGTTGAAGGCCCAGTCCGTTTTACCGCCATAGCCCGTGTGACCGCTGTTGACAATTGTAGCAACCCGATGAACACCGGCAGCTTCCAACGTCAAATTCGATGAGCTGGCCGGAGCCCATTTCAACTCGTCCCAAACTGTGTACTCAGGAGTTTCGCTAGTAGAGGCAAAGGATCCGACCTTATCAACAAGATCGGCACGCTCTTCGAGGGGCATGGCCTCAAACTCAAGGTTGTCGAACACGAGGAAGTTCTCCGCCTTCCCCACGCCCCCCGCCTTCACAACGATCTTGCCGCCAGGCTCGTACACACGTATCACACCATCGGAGAACAGCGCGCCTTCGGCCGACTCAAGCGATACTTCCTGATCAACAACGCCCGAAGGGGCAAGCACACCAGCCCCCTCATCGGCCCCACTGGGCAACCCCTCGATTACACAGGCGCGCGTAAGAAGCTCCTCGCGTTGCACCATGCCAAGACGCTGAAAATCATCCTCACTCACTGCCGTTTCGTACACGAAGGCCAACGGCATTGCGGAGGAGTTCTCATAAAGGGAATAAAGCGCGCCGCCGTCACCCTCCCCAAGATCTGCCACCTTTTCGTAACCCTCGGGAACCGCCCCCCTGGCTTCGCTGGCCGATACAAAGTAACGGGCGCCCATAAGAGACTCGAGGGCAAAGCGTCCATCGTGTCCGTTGAAAATGTAGTTCGAATAGTTATCGGCTATGCCCAAAGCCTGCCGAAAGTCATCGACGTTCTGGTTGTAGAAACTCGAGTAGAAATCCGCGCCCATAAAACCCTGCGCAAAGGATTGGTTGCGCGCCCCGTAGACCTCACGACGATCAATACGGTAGTCATCATCGATAGCCGACGAAGCCCGATCGAGCGGTATCGTGTTCATGGCGCTATAACTGTTGTCGCGCTCTTGGTAAACACCCAAATTGTCTCCAGCCCCGAGTTCGCCCCCCATGATAGGCACCGAGCACGCCGCACCAGCGATCGCCAAACTCACAAGCACCCCCGACACAGCCCGAGGCGAGCAATTGCGGCCCGCGACCACAGCTATAACCGACACGATCACGAAAAGGGCCGCCATCACCGCAGAAGGAGGATAGTCTTCGACAAGCGCGAACAAAACGACGAGGGCCGCGAACAAGACAGCCCCGGCGCCGAACGCGACCCATTGACGGCCAGAAAAGGACCGCAGCGCCGGAATGACGAGAACCACGGCGTATGAAGCGCAGAACGCATAGGCCACCGCCCACCGATCGGTGGGATACCCGAAACCGTTCATCATAGACCCGAAGTGCGGCAGCAGTGAACCGATGAAGCATACGCCCAGCCCGATCAGCCAAGGGACGCGCGCGTGCCAATCGATGGCCTTGCCCGCGACAATGAGGAGCAGCACGCCGGCAACGGGAACTATGCCGAGCGAAAGCCCTCGGTTGGACATAGCCGCCCCGACAAGGGTAGATGCATAGCGCCAGTAGTACCAGAAGTTGTCGAAGAGCGGTATCTCGCGTTCGATGCCTACGCGCCCCATTGACGTCAGCATGAGAACGATAGGCACCACGAAAATTCCCGCCACCAGGGCGGCGCAGCCGATGTAGAGCACGAACCGGCCGAACAGGCCTGCGAAATCGCGAAGAGACCTGCCCTTCCTCGTAAAGAAATACTTCAACAGGCAGTATGCCACCAGAATGATGAGCATCATGTAGGAGAAGTACACCGAAAACACGAATTGAAGAGCCATAGCGACAATCAGAAGCGTCGGACTCTTGCGTTCAAAAACCCTATCCGCGCCCCAAAACAACAGGGGAAGCAGGATTGCCTCGTTGATGAAATTCGGATGCCGGAGAACCCCCCAGAACAGCACGAATCCGCCGAAAACATAGCACAACGCCCCGCACAAGCTAGGCCAGCGCCCATTCCCCCTGCTCAGACTATAGAGCGCGAAAGCCACTGCGGCAAGATAGAAACGAACGAATATGAGCGCCTCGAAGACATATTCGGACTGTTCGGGCGACACGAAAACCGAGACGAGGTTAAACGGGTCGTTCAGACACCCCGCCATCAAGGCCAGCAGATCCGTGCCGTAGCCGCCGTCGAACGTGTAAAGGGGGGCCGCGAAATCCGGCTGCCCCGCCGATGCCAGCAAGTCGCGAAGAATCTCCCCCTCGCGAATGAAGAAGTTGAGATAGAGGGCCACCCCGTCCGGCACCCAGATAAGCGATCGCCCCGTAACGGCATTGAAGGTTCCCACCACGCCGAAGGCAGCTGCGCACAGCGCCAGCAATCCCAGCAGATACCCCGGAGAGACCATTCTCCCGGTCGAGTGCCTGGCTGATTTGGCCCGAAACGGCATACTAGCACGCGCCCCCGATAGCGGGAAGATAGGGCTCCACGTCGCTTAGATTATCTCCCGAAAAGATGAAGAACCCATAGCGGGAGCCGCTATCGACAATGGCATGGCCGTCGTGCTCGATGGGGCTTACGAACTCCACTGACTCCGGCAAGGCGGCCTGAAGAGCAGCCAAAGCCTGCTCGTCCCCGTCGCTGAAAACGAAGCGCACCGCAGCGGCTCGGCACGGGCCCTCCGCCGGCCGAGGCGGCTCCACGCCCAGCGCCACATCGATGACCGCGCCCACAAAGTCGTAGCCGCACGACAGGGGCACCAAATGGCTGCCGATGCAGTCCCCTCCCATGCGGCTGCCGATCTCGATGATCTTCACCGTCCCGTCGGCGTCTACCTTCACCTCGGAATGGGACGCACCGAAGCGCACACCCAGGCTGTCCAGGGCATGTTCCACCACTGCGCGAATAGCTGCTTCGCGCTCGGCGCTGATGCGCGCCGGCTCCAAGTGTCCCTGCTCGATGAACATAGGCGCGCCGGTGGTGAACTTCTCAGTCACCGACAAAAAGCGGTGCTCCCCCTCCCAAGAAATGTATTCAACGCTGTATTCGTCGCCGCAGGCGAATTCCTCCACCAAGGCTTCCTTGGCAAAGCTCTCACCCAGAGCCCGGTCTACGGCCTCCGCAAGCCCTGCAGGCGACTCCAGCTTGGTAATGCCGCGGCTACCCGAGCGATCGGCGGGCTTCACGATGACCGGATACGCCAGATCAAGCGCGCTCAAGTCGGTATCAGCCGTTACGGGCACGCTTTTCGGGGAAGGGTCGCCATGCTCCTCGAACGCGCGGCGCATGAGCTCCTTGTTCGTGCTTTTGTCCACGCATTCCACGCTGTTGGCCGTAAGCCCCAAGGCTGCGGCCACGCCAGCCACGGTGATGTTGGCCAAATCTGAACCGATGCTGGCGACGCCGTCTACCCCGATCTCGCGACACGCCGCGGCAATCGCGTCAATTTCGGTAATGCTTATCGGGTGGAAAAAATCGGCCGTCTTCTCGCCCACGTCTCCCGCCTCCCAAGCGAACACATGGGTCTCAATGCCGCGCGCTTTCGCCGCCAGAATAAGCGGGTTCTGGAATTCGTTCGCACCGATGATGGCCAGCTTAGGCGTATGCCTAAGCTGATCTGCATGCTCCTTCGGAGCATGCAGATCGCGCACTGTCTCTTCCATCTACGCCTCGCGTTTCCGCGAGTCCATCAGAGCTTCCCAGCGACCGCTCTCCAGCTCGTCGCGGTAGTCTTCCATCATGGCCACGTAATCGGTGTACTCGGGCACAAAACCAAAGTCGCGCTTGGCCTTCTCCATGGAGTACAGATACGACGGCGTGTGGTTCGGCTTATCGGGCCGGTACACGATCTTCGACTCCGCACCATCGCCAAATACCTGAATGACCGCACGAGCCTGATCCTCCAAATCGAGTCCCACGCCGCTCGTCATGTTGTACAAGCCACGCGTCTTATCGCTCTCAAGGGCCAGGGCGAAGGCACGCGCCACGTCCTTCACGTAGATGATGTCTCGGCTGATATGCGGGTCACCCCACAGCTCGATGTCCTCACCCGCTTGAGCGCGTTCGATAAAGGTTTGGATGCCCGACTTGTAGGGCTTGCCGTTCACGAGGATAGTACCGTGCGGTCCCACGCCGTACACCGGCGGGAAGCGGAAACTCGCGCACTGCATACCATGCTGCTGGTTGTAGTACTCCATCACATCGTTGGCAGCGTTCTTGCTGATAACATACACCGCGTGATCGCCCGTGAACTTGAAGTCGCGCGGCTCCTCCTCGGTGATAACCCGCCCCGTGCCCCAGGCACCGGATACATCGGAATAACTGCACGTGGCAATCACCTTGGGAATATCGTGCTTGCGGCACCACTCCAAAATATTGATGAGGCCGATAACGTTCACCTCGAAGTACTCGGCTGCATTCTCCTCGTCGTCCAGATCAGCCGTGGCATTGGCCGGCAAAAGCCCTGCCAGTACGATCACGCCCTCCACATCCTCAGTCGGCAATTTCGCCAAATCGGCGGGATTCGTCATATCGAAGGGAACGAACGTCGCCCCCATGGCCTCGAGCTTTTCGCCAAGAGCGGCGTTTCGACCCGTGGCCACCACCTGCTTGCCCTGGGAAAGCAGGTAATCCACGGTGTACATGCCGATAAATCCCGTTGCTCCGATAACGATAACCATTCCAAACTGCCTTTCTCCCTCAGCCGGCATTTCCCTTAACTTAAATGATATCGGCGACCGAGCGACCGTGCATTCAAGATATCCTCAGCTGTCACCGTACCGTTCAGTACCTCAGCCACCACGTACAGGGGACGGCCTTTCACTTCTTCGAAGATATTGCCCACGTACAGTCCCACAACTCCCACCGAGGCAAGAATAAGACCGCCCATAAAGAAGATGGAGGCGATGGTGCTCGTCCAGCCAGCAAGCACGTCGGCCGGGTTCAAGAAGTGGTTCACTAGCGTGGCTACAATCACCAGAAAGGCCACGAGCGCGAAAAAGAAGCCGATGGTCACCGCGAATTTCAGCGGCTTGGTCGACTGGGCCGTAATCAGCTCGAAGGCCATGGCCATCTTCTTCTTGAAGCTGTAGGACGACTCGCCCTCGAAGCGCTCGTCGCCCACCAAATCGATAGCCGTCTGCTTGAAGCCGAGCCACTTGATGAACATGGTATAGGCGCGATTGCGCTCGCGCATAGAGCAGTAGCTTTGGATGACAATGCGCCGCGAAATGCTGAAATTGCAGAGCGACGCATCGTAGTTGCCGTCGGTGAAGTACTCGTACACCTTGTAGAACGCCCGCGAGAGCAGCTTAGTCGCTCCCGAATCCTTGCGCGCCACCCGTCGGGCGAACACCACATCGTAGCCCTCCTGAGCCTTGGCGTACAACTGCGGAATACCCTCAGGCCGATCCTGCAGGTCGCAGTCCATGACCACCACCCAGTCGCCCTGACACAAATCCAAGCCCGCCGTGATGGCGCGGATCTGCCCGAAGTTGCGCGACAGCCGCACTCCCACCACGCGCTCGTCCAACGCGCACAAGCGCTCGACGCCCTCCCAGGAATTCTGCGGGTCATGGTCGTCCACCAGCACGATCTCGAAGCTCTTGCCCATGCCCTCAAGCACCTCGACAAGACGGCGATGCAGCTCGGGTAAAGCACCCGGACAGCCGTACACAGGCACCACTACCGAAATATCTACTGCCACAAGGGCCTCCTATTCGCTCGTCTTTCGCGCGTAAAAGTCACGCACCGCCGTTATAACCGACTCCCGGTCTTCCGGCGCCAAGCCATAGTAGAACGGCAAGCGCACCAAACGCTCGCTTACCGCCGTCGTGTATTCGTCGACCCCGTGGAAGCGACCGAACCGTTCGCCCGCCGGCGAGGAATGCAGCGGGATGTAATGGAACGCCGGATAGATGTCGCGCGCCTTCAGGAAGTCGATGAGGGCCGTGCGCTCCTCCAGGCTATCGCACACCAGATAGAACATGTGCGCATTGTGCTCGCAGTCGGAGGGAATGCAGGGCAGCTGCACGAGCCCCGCCTCCTCCAGATCGGCAAAGGCCTCGCGATAGGCATGCCAGGTAGCCAGCCGATCCTCATTGATGGCATCGGCCGCCTCGAGCTGGCCCCACAGGTAGGCCGCGTTCATATCGCTCGGCAGGTAGCTGCTGCCGTAGTCAACCCATGTGTACTTGTCTACCTGGCCGCGGAAGAAGCGGGCGCGATTAGTTCCCTTCTCGCGGATGATCTCGGCACGCTCGATGCAGGCTGGGTCGTTCACCAGAACGGCTCCCCCCTCGCCCATGGAATAGTTCTTGGTCTCGTGGAACGAGTAGCAGCCGAAATCGCCGATCGTGCCCAAAGGCCGCCCCTTGTAGGTGCTCATCACGCCTTGGGCCGCGTCCTCCACCACCTTCAGGTTGTGGCGACGCGCGATATCCATGATGGCATCCATCTCGCAAGCCACACCCGCGTAGTGCACCGGCACGATCACCCGCGTGCGGTCGGTGATGGCCGCCTCTATCTTCGCCTCATCGATGTTCATAGTGTCGGGGCGAATGTCCACGAACACCAGCTTCGCGCCCACTAGCACGAAAGCCGTGGCCGTCGTGGAGAAGGTGAAGCTCGGCAAGATAACCTCATCGCCAGGCTCAAGTTCGCAGAGGATGGCGGCCATCTCCAGCGCCGTGGTGCCACTCGTCGTAAGCAACGCCTTGGGAGCACTGAAACGCTCTTCGAGCCATTGGCTGCAGCGCTTTGTGAAGGGGCCGTCGCCGCAAATCTTGCGATTTGCCTCGGCCGCCTCCCGTACATAGTCCATTTCCGTGCCCACATAGGGCGGGATGTTGAAGGGAATCATGCTCGCTTCCTCATCTTCCGACGAACCAATAGAATACCGGCGAACGCGATGACGCCCACCGCCGAGCAACACGCTCCGGCCGCAAGGCCGGGAGTCATGTAGGTCAACTGAATATCATGGGCGGCACCGTCTACGGCCAATGCCATGAAGCCCACGTTTGCCTTTAAGATCTGAGCGGGCTGCCCATCCACGGTAGCAGACCATCCCGCCGAATAGGGTACCGAAAGGAAAACGTAACGCTCATCGTCGGATCCGTTCTTTTCGGCCGCCACATCAACCGATATGCGGTTCGTGCCGAAAGACACCGAGGCATCGTTCTCGGCTTGGAGCTTCTTCACATTCTCCTCAATGGCCGCGACCGGCTGGCAGGCCACGTACATCTTGTCGAACGTGTAGATGCCGGGGCGATCGAACTTGATGGTGAAAGAGGTAACGGGCTCTTCAGAGTAGCCCATGTTCACAGCCCAGTCCACTTTGCCGCCGTAGCCAGCGTGGCGACCGTTCGTGATCTTCAAAATGCGCTCGCGACCCTTCGCCTTGATTTCCAGCGTGGCGCTGTTTGCTGGAATGTGCTTGAGATCGTCCCACCATACGGGCCCTCGCAGCGGCGGCTTAAGCGACACCCCGATATCATCAGCAAGAGCACGGGTTTCGGCGGGAGCCACCGAACGAAACTGAAGGTTCTCGAATACCACGTAGTTTTCTGCGTTAGCCAGTCCCTCGGCCCTCAGTTTCACCCGAGCGCCCCGCCGTGCCACCTCGATTACTCCATCGCGGACCGCAAGCCCCTTTTCCTTAACTACCTCGACCGACTGTTCAACAGTCGAGAGAGCGCCCAAAGCGCGCTCGCCCCCCTCCGCCTCATCGTTGGCGACCACGCAGGCACGAGTGAGCAGCTCTTGCCGCGCCACCATCGACAATTCCCGATAAGCATCCTCGGTCACAGTCTCACGGTAGACGAAGGCAAGGGGAAGGGCGCTGTCGGACCGATAGAGCCGCACTGGCGTTGCGCGAGTCCCCTCGGACTGCACCTCCTCCTCACCGTCATTTTCCTCGCCTCCGGCAACCGTTTCTCCCAGATCGGCCACAACCTCGTAGCCGAAGGGGACACAGTGGGCATCCGCATCGCTTGCGACAAAGTAACGGGCCCCGCACAACAACTCGAGTGCAAGGCGCCTGTCAACCCCATTGAAAATGTAATTCGTCCAGTGGCTCGCCAGCCCAAGATCGTAGCGGGCGTTGTCAAGCTCCTGGTTGTAGTAGCTCGAGAAGAAATCGAAGCCCTTAAAGCCTGACACCATGCTCTGGTTGCGAGACCCATAGCCACTGGCCCTATCGATGCGATAGCTCTCATCCAACATAGCCGCCTCATTGGCCGCCACGAACGCTTGCGCCCTCACGAAAGCCTCTCCAGCGGGAATGAACGAGCTAGCCGATCCGTTTCCCCACCTCGAGCTCCCTAGCGCCACCAGGCCCGCCGACGACCCGACCAGAACGGTCGCGAGCACCGCGCTCATCGCCTTCACGCTCACACGCCGCGGAAGCGCCACGAGCACGGCCGCCGCGACGATCACGAACCCACACGCTATCGCCGCCTGCGCAGAGAGCACATCGTAAGCGTAGACTCCCGTCCACAAGGCAAGCAAGCCGCCTGCAACGACAAGGGCAATCCGCTGCTCGCGACTTGTGCTTCGAAGCTGGGGCACCACCAGCACCGTCATATAGGCAGCACAGAACGAAAGGATTACGAGCCAACGATCCGTGGCGTATCCGAAACCGTTCATAAACGAGCTGAGAGGCGGCAGCAACGCACCCGCAAGGCACAGACCGAACCCGAGCGCCCAAGGAGCCCACCGTCGTCCCAATTGACGCCGGCAAAGAAGAAAGGCGATAGCGCCGAGCAAAGGAACAACACCCACGAACACACCGCGTTTCGCGAACGTTCCTCCCACCAAGTTGCTACCGAGCTGCCAGTAGAAATTGAACGTCTCTACCAGAGGTATTTCCCGTGTCAGACCCACACGGCCCATGGAGGTGAGCACAAGCACGATAGGCACCAGCACGATGCCCGCCAAAAGCGCCGCCGTACCCAAATAGAGCACGAAACGTCCCAGCAGGGCGGCAAAATCACGCACCGAACGGGTCCTCGGCACGAAAAAGTACCGCAGCAGGCAGTACGCAAAAAGCACGATCAGCGTCATGTATGAAAAGTACACCGAGAAAAAGAACAGCAGCCCCATAGAGACGATGAGCAGCGCCGGGCTCTTTCGCTCAAACACCCTATCGGCACCCCAGAGAATAAGCGGCAGCAAAATGGCCAAGTTGATAAAGTTCGGGTGACGAAGAACGCCCCAGAGCACCACGTAGCCACCAAGCACATAAGCAAGAGCACCGAGAAATGTCGGAGCCTGCCCATTGCCGCGACTAAAGCAATAGAGCGAGAACGCAACAGCGGCCAAGTAGAACCGCAGAAATATAAGTGCTTCAAACAGATACTCCGCGTATTCAGGAGGGCAGAGAGCCGATACCGCATTCAGCGGATCGTTGAAGCAACCCCCGGCCGTTGCCAGAATATCGGCGCCATAGCCGATATTCAGCGAATACAGGGGCACGGCAAAATCAGGCTGGCCGATGGAGCCGAAAATCTCCCGCAACCACTGGCCCTCGCACACGAACATCGTATAGTACAGCGAAAGGCCGTCGTTCTCCCACAGGAGCGACCGGCCTCCCATCAGGCACACCGAGCAAGCCAAGGCGAAAGCTATCGCGCAGGCAGCAGCCAGCAGCCCGAAGTAGCGGCTGCGCGAACAGATGCCACCTCCCATGACGCTCCTCTATTTCCTCGTCGCAGCAGGCTCATACGTGCGATAGGCGCCCGACAGCACATGCTCCATCCACTTCTGGTTATCTAGGTACCAACGGATGGTGCGCACAATACCGTCCTCGAAGGTCGTCTCCGGCTCCCAGCCGATTTCCTCGCGAATCTTGTCCGGAGCGATGCCATAGCGACGGTCATGGCCCTTACGATCTTCCACGAAGGTGACAAGCTCCTCGGTAATGGCCTCGTCCCCCGTAGCAGCTGCGCACTCCTCGATGATCTTCCTCACAATGAAGAGATTCGGCCGCTCGTTGTGGCCGCCCACGTTGTACACCTCGCCCACGCGCCCGCGTTGAAGCACCATATCGATGGCCTTGCAATGGTCCTCCACGAACAACCAGTCGCGCACGTTCAGGCCATCCCCGTACACCGGCAGCGGCTCGTGGGCCAGCGAGTTGCGGATCATCAGCGGAATGAGCTTCTCGGGAAACTGGAAGGGGCCGTAGTTGTTAGAGCAGCGTGTCACCAGCACGGGCATCCCGTAGGTATCGTGATAGGCCAGGGCAAACTGGTCGGCCGCCGCCTTACTGGCCGAATAGGGGCTGTGGGGGCACAGGGGCGTGTCCTCGCGGAAAAAGGCCTCCGGGTCGTCGAGCGGCAGCGATCCGTACACCTCGTCGGTGCCCACCTGCAGAAAGCGCTTGCCCGGCTTCCAGGTGCCGTCGGCCCGCTCCCACCGGCTGCGGGCGGCGTTCAGCACCGACACAGCGCCGAGCACGTTGGTGTCGGCGAACACGCCTGGATCCAAGATGGAGCGGTCCACATGGCTCTCGGCCGCGAAGTTCACCACATAATCGGGGTCGTAAACCTCTATGAGCTCGGCCATGCGCGCCGTGTCGCGAATATCGGCCTGCACGAACACGTGGCGAGGGTCGTCCTCTACAGCCCGCAAATTCTCGCGATTTCCCGCGTAGGTGAGCGCATCCACGTTCACGATGCGGACGTCATCGTGCTTGTCCAGCATATACAGCACGAAGTTCGAGCCGATAAACCCGGCGCCCCCGGTTACCAGATAGGTTTTCAAAACAATACTCCTTGACCCGAGCCCGCAGGCCCTCCTTGCCTATGCCAAACGCTGCGGTCGCGGCCTATGCGGCGCCGCCCTCCCGAGCAATGGCCATCAAATAACGCCCATAGGCGGTCTTTTTCAGGCCCTCCCCCAAAGCCATCAGATGAGCGGCGTCGATGAAGCCGCGGCGATAGGCGATCTCTTCCAAGCATGCGATATAGAAGCCCTGGCGCGATTGCACCGCCTCCACATATTCAGCGGCTTTGAGGAGTCCCTCGGGCGTGCCAGTGTCGAGCCAGGCCATGCCGCGGCCCATCAGCTCCACACGCAAATCACCCGATTCCAGATAGGCACTGTTCACCGCAGTGATTTCCTTCTCGCCGCGCGCCGAAGGCTGCACTTTCGCGGCAATATCGCACACGCGGTTATCGTAGAAGTACAAGCCTGGCACCGCAAAGTTCGATTTCGGCACCTCGGGCTTCTCCTCAATGCCGATGACGTGCCCCGCCTCGTCGAACTCCACCACACCGAATGCGCGGGCGTCGGCCACCGGGTAGCCAAACACCACCGCTCCGCCCTTTTGCTCGACCTTGCGGCGAGCGCTCACGAGCGTGGCCGTCAGGTCTTGGCCGTGGAACATGTTGTCGCCGAGCACCAGGGCCACGTTGTCGTCGCCAATGAAGTCGCGGCCAATGACAAAAGCCTCGGCCAAACCGTCGGGGTGCTCCTGCACGGCATAGGAAAGCTCCATGCCCAAATCGGCGCCATCGCCGAGCAGTTTCTCGAACCCGCCGATATCCTGGGGCGTTGAGATAATGAGCACCTTGCGAATGCCCGCCAGCATGAGCACGCTCAGCGGGTAGTACACGAGCGGCTTGTCGTAAATGGGCAGCAGCTGCTTGCTCACAGCCTTGGTAATGGGATACAAACGCGTGCCCGATCCACCCGCCAGCACAATGCCTTTCATGGAAGCCTTCCTCGAAAATCATCGCATGGCTCTCAGAGCGCGCCATACGATAAGCATTTCAGTTCCATCGATTATAGCCCTTGCAGCCGCACCAATCCCGCTCTCCTCTTTGTTGATACATTTTGTTAAGAAAGAGGAAGACGGCGCAATCTCCCGACTTAGGCAGATGGCGTCTGAAAAGACACCACATAAAGCGTCCTGTTATCACCATTCTTTTTTTGGGACGCCACGGGAATCTTCCGCTCGATGCGCATTTTGATATGGGGCGCATAATGCTCCCTCAAGTAACGTCGCACATGTTTGGCGGCAGCTTTCTTGGACGTAACGAAGCGCACGTCGGAACGCTCCGCTAAGCTTCGCAGCGGATTGGAAACCCCGAGCTCCTCGTTATGCCTGGCCATCAAAGGCGACCCGGCCGTCCATCCTCCAGCAAAAGTAGTGTGCTCCATAAAGGAACGCGGCGGCAGGCATCGGTAGAGCAGCTCTCTCTCGACGAAAGGAAACGAGTACGGGTCCCATATGCTAACCCCCTCCACCTCTTGAAACATCTCGATCAAAGGTCGCGATGCGGCAAATGTGCTTTCCTGCTCAAATTGCGCAACACTGCGTGCGCTCAGCGTGGGGCCATACCACACGGCAAGCGTCCCGCAGGCCAGCGCAAGCGCAGCTCCTCCTATGGCCGTCGCCGCCCTATGGCAGCGCCCGCTTCTGCTGCTCAACCGACTGACCCCCTCACCAGACAGCGCTGAAGGCGCCGAGGGGAAAGATCTTGCGAAAAAGTAGACGACAGAGGGCAGCAGCGCAAACATCCAAGCGGAATACTCCACTCGAACGGGGAACCTTCCTATATAGCGAAAGTAGATGCACACCGTGAAACACAGTGCGCCCGACAAGACAAGTAGGACAGCAGCTTTCCGGCCGCCCCTCAGGCATATAACGATCGTCATAAGGATAAGGCCCGCAAGCAGGGCAACGCGTTTCGTAAGCAGCGAGCGAGCCTCGCTTTTGAGAGCACCCGGGACGGTTTTGCCCGCATCTTTTGCTGCGACATCTGCCACCGCGCGCAGACGCTCGACCGTGAAGAAGTCGGGATCGGCGGTAATCCAGTGGGTCATGCACCAGTAATCGTTTTCGGACACACCCAGATCGTCGAGCTCAGAGGCAATCTCATCGTAAGGTTTCACCGGGTAATCGCAAAGCCGGGAACGCGCTTGACTGTAATCGCTCCATCGAGCCAATTCCGGCTTGCTCCAAACCGCATGATTGTAAAGAGAAAGAGCGCCCACGACGACGAGGATGCACGTAACGCAGGCCCCAACGATCATGAGGCGCCCACGCCATTGGGGAGAACGGTTCTCCTTCCGCAACGATAGGAGCAAGACGCCGCACGCAGCAAAGAAAAATGGGAGCGACAGGAGGAACACATTAGCGCGCCACATAAAACCCAGCGCCGTAAGCCCTATTCCGGCAGCCGCCTGAGTCGGGCAGCGCCTAAGCACCGAGAGCGCCACGAGCATCTCACCTGAAAACACGCAGAGGGCACCAACCGCCGTGAAGTTGGCCGAAACCGTGCATAGAGGGTAGATGAGAAACGAGACAAAGCCAATAACCGCCAGGGAAACTCCCCATGACCCATAGCGCAGCAATCCGTAGACGGCGGCGAACAGCGCCACCGCCGCCGAGAGACGCTCGACGACGAGCATCCAATTGATCGTCGGAACAGCCAGGTTGAGAGCATATATGCAATCATTCAGGAGCGCGTTAGTAAACGGGCATTGTCCACTATCGGGATAAAGACCCGACAGAACCATGGCGATACCCAGATCATCGTCAGGCCCTCGCCCCACATCATTCATGACAAGAAGCACCGAAAGAGCGACGGTGAACAGGATCGCGGCAACAAGGCATACATCAGCGCGTCGTGGCGGCGCGAATAACCCGTCTACGCGCGAAGAGGCCGACGTCTTCCCCCTCCGACCAAAATGAAAACCCACTGTCAATTTCGCCTAGTCCCCCAAATACGCCATCAGGTTGCCGTACATGCCGAGCAAACCTACCTGAGGCCGCCACCCAAGCGCCTCGAGGGCCGACACATCCAGAGGCAGATGGTGCTCCGGCGGATACGGCGCATTCGGATCCACCTCTAAGCGCACCTGAGCTGCGGGAGCGAACTCCGCGAGCACCGCCTCGGCCATTCCGCGCACCGAGGAGTAGGTGGCCGGGTTCGCCACGTTGTAGGCACGCCCCGCCTCGCCGTGCAAAAGAACAGCGAGAAGACCGCGCACCGCATCGGCGATGTACACGTACATGCGAGTGCTGGCGCCGGTGGTCTTCAGCGCCACGTCATCGCCGGCCATAGCGGCCCGGGCAATCATGGCAAAGATGCGCTTGTCATCCTTGGGAATACCGGGGCCGAACGTCTGGGCCAACCGCGCCACCTTGGCAGATACCGCGTATTCCGCGGCATAAGCCGCGCAGTACTGCTCGGCCATGCGCTTGCCCTCCGGATAACAACTGCGCACCGACAGCGGGTCCACATACCCCACGTCGCCCTCGCCGAGTAACCGGTCGAGCCCGGACGCTTCGTTGCCGTCGCCGTACACTTCCATGCTGGACACATACACGAACGAACGGGCGCCTGCCGCACGCGCCGCCTCCAGCATATTCACGGTGCCGTCCACGATAGCCCGGGCCGTCTCTACGGGATGCGCCATGAAAAACTGGGAAGCCGTGGGGCACGCGGCATGCACGATGTAGTTAGCGACACAGGCCGCAGGCTCCACCTCGGCCACATCGCCCACGACAAACTCCAGCCCGTCGTCAGCGCCATAGCCGGCGAACATCGCCTCGGCCTTGGCGCGGTCGCGCACAAGCGCCCGAACGGTCATTCCCGCGTTGGCCGCGCGATTGCGCTCCAGCAGCGTTCGCACCAACGCCGAGCCCACCAGCCCCGTCGCCCCCGTCACGAGCACCGAGGCACCGGCAAGCTTCTCCCAATCGATATCGTCGCCCAGCGCGATCTCGCGCGCCTCCTGCTGCAGGTCAAACATAGCTTGCTCCTCGCGTTACAGACCGAATATCTGGGAATTCTCCCGAGCGTCCACGAAGGCGCGGAAGATGTAGAAATCAGAGGGCGTGGTGATCTTGATGTTTTCCGGCGTACCTTCAACCGTGTAGAGGGTGTGGCCGAAGTGCCGCATCATGCTGGCCGAGTCGATGAAGTCGGACAGTCCTTCCGCCGCGGCACGCTCGTGAGCGTCCACAAGCTCGCCCAGGTTGAAGCACTGGGGCGCCTTGGCCATACGGCAGGCCGCGCGATCGATCACATTCACCACCTTGCCATCTTCTTCTTGCACGATGGTCTCGATAGCCGGCGTCACCGTGATGGCGTTGCCCCGCTCAGCCACCGAGCGAATGCAGTCGGAAATGGTCTCGGGCCTCACGAGCGGGCGCACGCCATCATGCACGAGCACCGTGGCGTCAGGCCCCGCCTTCTCCATCAGCGCATCCAACCCATGGCGAATGGATTCCTGCCCCGTGACGCCGCCCGGCACCACATCCACTACCTTGGCAATGTCGTAATGCGCGAGCTTCTTCTGCAAAAACGGGATCCAGTCCTCCAGACACACCACCACAATGGCATCGATATCGGGGTGGTTCTCGAACACCTCGATGGTATACAGGATGATGGGCTTGCCGTGCAGTTCCAAAAACTGCTTCGGCCGGGTCTTCGTGTTCATGCGCTGGCCCGTACCGCCAGCGAAGATAAGGGCGCAATTCATAACGTCACGCTTTCCGAACTCTGTTTGCCAATGAACCTTGATTATCGTGCAACCTGTGGATAACGGCAACAGAACGAACCCGCGATGCGCCGATAAACCAGAACATGCGGTAAGATGAGTCGTGCTGTCGAGACCCGAGGCGACCGACGCGCCTCCCGCCGAAAGGATCCCCATGAACATCGGCCTTATCTCCATTAACATGTATACCAAGGGCCTCAATTACGCCTGTCCCGTTCACACCTTCGCATTTCAGCAGTTTCTCTTGTCCCATGGCATCGAGAACACCGTTATCGATTACAAGCCGAATTACTACGGTAACTTCGAGTCGCGTTACCCGGCAAACCTTTACCGCCGCCTCGTTGAACGACAGGAAAAAGCCATCGCTGCGGGCAAGGTCCTTGACGCCGATGCACTTGCACGGCTGCACAAACATCGCAAAAAGGCCGAGGGATATGGAGCTCTCGAAGAGGAGCGCGCCCTGCGTCATGATCGCTTCTGGGATTTTATCGACAAATACTACATTAAGACCGACCGAACATACGATTCGGATTTACTTGAAATTGAAGATCCGGGGTTTGACTGCTACATCTGCGTGACCGATGTTATTTGGAAATATCAAGATGTAGAAGGTTTCGACCGTGGGTATTTCCTCGGAAGCACCGCCATGGAGAATAAGTGGAAGATCGCTTACTCGGCCAGCCGCGGCGTTCCCAAAGAATTTGACGATAACCAGTATCGCCAATTCTTCTATTACGTTGAAGATATCGATGCCATTTCGGTGAGAGAGCGCAGCCTGCAGGAGCTTATCGAAACCGAAAGCGACAAAACGGCCCAACTCGTCATGGACCCCGTCCTCCTCAACGATGCCTCTCTTTACGAAAGCGTTGCCGTTAAACCCGAAGAGGAGGGCTACGTGCTGGTGTACTACGCCGAAGAACGGTCGGCGAACACCATGAGGAAGGCCGTCGAGTACGCCAAGGAGCGTGGCCTTAAAGTCGTTGAGACCACCAACCTTCCGATGCCCGGAGGCGAACTCAGCGGCAACGACGAGGTTGAGAGCGTCTTTCGCTACGACATCGGCCCGGCGGAGTGGCTCGGCTACATTCAGCATGCCGACTGCGTTTTCACCAACTCCTTCCACGGTACGTGTTTCAGCATTCTTTTCGAGAGGGAATTCTACGTTGGATCGCGTCACGGCGACAAGATCGCGAATCTCCTTCAGACTCTCGGACTAGAGAATAGGCAGTTGAACCCCAAAGCCTCGGAGCCACTTCCCTCTTCGGAGCCCATTGACTACCCTCGCGTTAAGGCCCTTCTATCCGAAGCAACTAAAAGTTCTGCCGAGTTCATTCTCGGTGCCATTAAAAGTTTCGAGGGGAAAAAACGACCGACCAAAGACTACCAATGGTGGAAGCGCGAGCAAACCTATCAGATAGCATACGACTCGGGGTTGGGACAACCAGCGCAAATGAGTTTAAGCTGTAACGTCGTCGGAACAATCACCAATCGAGCCGACGGTTCTATCGTCTTGCGCTCTCAAGCCGCAAGCGTCAATGACGGCCTTAGCCGCTTTGCGCGCTCCCCCTTCTTCAGAACCGACGCTGCTCCTTCGGGATGGTATATGCAGTTCAAAATCGACAACACATCTTTCTGGTATCTTGAAGATGGCAGCTTCACTCCCACTTCTCAATGGAGTGAGAACGATCCCATTCCCCGAAAAATCTTCAAAACCCGCGACCGTATCCCCTATATTCCCGTTAATGGCATTTCGTCCATGACGGCAACCGTGGCAACGTGGAGCAATATTGAAAGCGGACCTCGGGAACTGATCGTCAATAGCGGCTGCAAAACTGCAGTAGCCGGACAAAACTCCACATATGGCGAGGTCGCGGTGCTTCCGAGCGGCTCTCGCGAATACCGCCTGGAAAATGGATGGTTAAACAACGGGGAGTGCCTTATCGACCCCAATGCATTTACACGGAAAGATTTCATCCTTTCAGGATGGCGCCTCCGTATTCGCATTGGGGGCGAATGGCACTGGATACTCGAGAATGGCGACGCCCATCCTGTAAAGTCCTGGAAAGCAGACAGACATGGAAAACGTCTGGTTGTTCTTCCTAATGCAGCCATTCCCGTCATTCCCAGCCATTCAATTGAGGCGATTGCGGTGGAAGCCTTATGGAAAGCCGACCCGTCCATTGGAGGAAAGCTTAAGCGAGCAGTCAAGCGTCTCACGGGTTTTCAGGGCTCCTCCAAATAGTTCTCTGCCACCACCTGCAACGAGGTCTATCTCCATGGTCTTTTCAAGTACTGTATTCCTCTTCGCCTTCTTGCCGGCGTTTCTGGCGGTGTACTTCATCATGCCCAAGCGCGCGGCGAAGAACATCGTTCTTCTCGCGTTCTCCCTTCTGTTCTACGCCTGGGGCGAGCCGGTGTACGTATGGCTGATGGTGTTCTCCATCTGCTTCAACTGGGCCTTCGGGTTCGCCATCTCCAAAGTGCGGGAGTCGGCGCGAGGCGCCCGCAAGGCGCTCCTTATCGCCGATCTCTTCCTCAACCTGCTCATCCTCGGCTTCTACAAGTACCAGGGCTTCCTGGCCGAGAACGTCAACCGCGCCATCGGTGAGGAGTTCATCGCCGAGCTGAACCTGGCGCTGCCCATCGGCATCTCGTTCTTCACGCTGCAGGCCATCACCTACGTGGTGGACGTCTACCGCGGCCAGGTTGCCGCGCAGAAGAACCCGCTGTACCTCGGCATGTACATCGCCATGTTCCCCCAGCTCGTGGCCGGCCCCATCGTGCGCTACTCCGACATCGAGGCCGAGATCGACAACCGCCGCGCCACCCTCGAGAGCTTCGCCCAGGGCCTGCGCCTGTTCTGCATCGGCCTCGGCAAGAAGGTGCTGCTGGCCAACACCGCCGGCACGCTCGCCGACTCGCTGCTGCCTCGCGAGGCCGCCGAGATCGGCTTCGTGGGCTGCTTCTCGGGCGTGGCCGCCTACACCTTCCAGATCTACTTCGACTTCTCCGGCTACTCGGACATGGCCATCGGCCTCGGCAAGATGATGGGCTTCGAGTACCCGCGCAACTTCAACTACCCCTACACCTCCAAATCGGCCACGGAGTTCTGGCGGCGCTGGCACATGTCGCTGGGCGGCTTCTTCCGCGATTACGTGTACATCCCGCTGGGAGGCAACCGCGTGAGCACACCGCGCTTCGTGCTGAACACCATGATCGTGTGGGGTCTCACGGGCATCTGGCACGGCGCGGCGTGGAACTTCGTGCTGTGGGGCCTGTACTGGGGCGCGCTCATCTTGCTGGAGAAGTTCTTCATCATGAAGGTGCTCGATCGGCTGCCGGGCTTCGTGAGCCACATCTGGTGCGCGGTGCTGTTCTTCTTCGGCTGGCTGCTCTTCGCCGTCACGGGCCTCTCGAACGTGGGCGAGTGGTTCTGCGCCATGTTCGGCGCCTACGGATGGCTCGGCACCTCCACCCTGTGGGAGCTGCAGTCGTGGAGCTACGTGAGCCTCGTGCCCGTCTTCATCGTAGGATCGCTGCCGTGGGCGCCCTTCCTGCGCAAGAAGCTGCAGGCGTGGGCCGAGGGAGACCCGCACCGCAAGATCGTGGCTGCGCCCGCGAAGGGCAACGAGGCCGTGCCCCCGTGCCAGGCCGAGCTGGCCGCACCGGCCGCCTCCCCGGCCCGCGCTCGCATGGTGCTGGCCGCCAACATCGCCGTGGACGCGGCGCTGCTAGGCGTTCTGGTGCTGTCGGCCATGTCGGTGGTCTCCAGCTCGTACAACCCGTTCATCTACTTCCAGTTCTAGGAAGGCCCTCCATGAAAGCACGAAACCTCGCTCTCACAATCATCGCCTGTGCGCTCATGCTTGCCCCCGGCACTCTTTGGATGTTGAGCCGAGCCCATGTCGAGCTCCCCAGTTGGCTGACCGCAGAGAATGCCTCCTATCTCTCGGGCGGCATCGAGGAGTCCCATCTGAGCAAAACAATCTCTCTTTCAGGCTTTATGAGCGAGAAACTTCAGAAAGCACTCGACACGGAGCTGGATAACAACATCCCATGCCGGGCTGAAGTGCTCTTGGGAAATGCCTCACTGCAACGTAGCGCCATCTCTCTTTCAAACGCGCTCTTCCAATTCGAAGCGTATCCGACCTTTTACGGCAGCGGAACCATCTACATTCCCGAAACCGATTCACTCGCCACGATGCCCACCACCAACTCCAAACTTCGAGATGATTCTATCGAAACCGTCGCGAGCATCGCCTCCATTGCAAATGAGTACCCCGCGAAGAACTTCTATTTGATTGTGGCTGACATGTCGGACACCTCGCTAGCCAATCCGGCCTCGCATCTGGTAACCGGCGCAATCCATACAGACGATTTCCTTACCGCAATGAACGAGGTTACAGAGAACCTGCCTAACGTCCACGTCGTTAGCATTCCCTACGACAACCCCAAGGATTACTACCGGAACTATTACCGGTCCGATCACCACTGGAACGGCTTTGGAACTTTAGAGCTGTACGATAGCGTAGCCAGCAAGGCGCGGCTGCCCTACCATCCCGATATCACCAGCATACCGTCTGTTGATTTCGGCGGTTTCCTCACTAACGGATCTTATGCTCGCGACGGATTGACTCTCATCAACGAACCAGCCTGCGAACCCCAGTTCGACTTGTCGAACCTTAAAGTGCAAAACGAGGAGATACCAGCGATCGCCATGGCCGACAGCGTCATCGACATGGAAGATCGCGGTCTTATGGCCGAATTTAACTTTTACACACAATGGTATGGCTCATCCCTGCTTACGCACCAATCCCCCCTAATTAATACCGCTGCGCCGTCGGGCAAGCGCGCCGTTGTTATTATGGACTCTTTTGCAGACTCCCTTCATTGGCTGCTGGCCAAAAACTATAGCTACCTGCGCTGCTATCGCGACATTCGTGTTGGCTCGAAGGGCGAAGAATCGCTTGTCGACCGCATTGCCGAGGCAGAGGCGGACGATATCTACTTCATAGGCAGCGCAATTGCTTACGCTCACATCCCAAAGGGATTCCCCAATTACTTCGAAAAGTAACCTGCCCAATCTCGCACCACAATCGCGACTCTAACGTAGTTTTGCCACCAAAAGCCCCAGGCAAGCAGCCATACGCTACTATAGTCTCCGAGAGTTTCAAGGACAGAAAGGTACGCCATGAGCGCAATATCGCCTTCTCTAATCTATCGCAGGTTGCGAAAACATGGCTTCTCGGGTTTCCAGCGAAAACTTTTGGGGCGTGTTTTTACCTCTCTATCGGGCAAACCCGCCCCTCGCATTCTTCTTATTACCAACCGTGATTCCGATAATGTGGGTGATCAGGTCATCGAAGAATGCGATATCGCCCTTTTAGAGACAATTATGCGGAACCTAGGAATCCCAGATTACAAAATATCCAGTCGAGCTGCGGGAATTATCCCCAAAAGCTATCTCCGCACTCGCAATTCCGCACTCCTCCAGGAGGCACGAGAGGCCATCGCGAAATGCGACGTCGTCGTTTTTGGCGGGGCACCGCTTTTCAACTACCGCTATCAAGTTTTTCATGAACGAACAGCACTCACCATCCAGATTGCGCAGGAGTATGGAAAGCCCGTGCTCTTCTCAGCCATAGGTGTTGAAGGCTACGAGGATGACAGCGAGGCATGCCAATCTCTAAAGAGCGCACTCAATCTCGATTGCGTTCGACAAATTACCACCCGAGACGATTTCTCATCCCTTGAGAAATTCGTTGAACGGAATTCGCTTCTTATAGATCGAGTGGCCGACCCCGCAGTTTTCAGCAACGTCGTCTTCTCTCGTTTCTTGAAACAGGTCGAAGCTAGCGATCGACGCCCTATCGGACTATTCGTTGTTCGCTCAAAAATATTCGAAGACAACGGAATCGACCTTCCCGAAGAAGAACTCGATAGCTTTTGGCTCAATATAATGCGGGAGCTTGACAATGAAGGAGTCCCCTACGAGCTAATCACCAGCGGTCATTTCAGCGACGAAGCCTACCTTGAGCATCTCATTAGAAATTGTGGTGTTTCGTCCAGCAAATGCTTCTTCAACATGAATATCCCGGAAACACTTGTAGAGAAGATCTCGGGCTATCGTGCGCTTTTGACATGTCGCCTTCACCCTAGCATTATCGCCTATTCCCTCGGAGTGCCGTCAGTGAGTCTGATCTGGAATTCGAAAGTCTCATTTTTCTACGACATCATCGGACACCCCGAACGCGCTTACAAGACCGACAATCTATCGGCCTCAAGAACCGTTGCAGCTCTCCTTGAAGCCTCGGAGAAAGGGATTGAGCGCAATGACAGCTATCGCTATAGCGTTTATGAGTCGCTTTTTCTCGGACTGAAAGGAATACTGCGCCCAGAAGGCGATGCTCAGGCCTTTTCCATGGCAGAACTCAACAAACGTATATCCCGTTTTCAAGGCACCACTCCCCAAGAGCTGGAAGCCAAGCTTGAGCGAAAGTTCAGGCGATCTTATAACAAATTCAATCGCCTCTCCGCCCAAAACAGAGCCCTAACACGCAAAGCCTCTACTCTTCGTGCAAAACTTAACAAGCAAAAAGACAAAAGCGCATAAAAAGAGCCGCCCTGTTTACACTTGGGCGGCTCCATGCTCTTCTAAAACGCTGCTTATATTAGAACGACTTTACTTCCGCCAGCAGTCTTGACCTTTGAGGCCTTCCCAGAACCACTCAAAGTATTTCTCTCCATCGTCACCACGATAGATGAGGGCGTATCAACATAAACGCCGTAACTTGCAGAGTTGGACACAACATTGCCGATAATAGAATTGTCATCGACGGCCGAATAAATTCCGATACCGACTTTCCCGGCGCCAGAGATTTTGTTGTTTTCGATCGATTTGATAGTCGATCCATTGTTGGCCATAATACCGCAAACTTTAGCCGTAGTTATAGAATTGCTTGACACCGATCCCACTGTCGAATTCAAAGACGCATACAATCCCGTTTCCCCGGCTGCAGAAATCGCATTCTTTGCAATAGAAGTCACACGACTACTATTGTAAGCCACGATGGCAGAGCTTTTTGAGGAAACAATGCTGTTGCTCTCTATGGTGGCAGCTGTCGACCGCTCAATTCCAATGCCGTATTTACCGGAGCTGGCAATCTTGTTGCGAGCGACAAGGGATGCCGCAGAATTCTCGTTCACATAGACTCCGTTACTCTGGGACGCCTTAATAACGTTATCGACTACCGCCACATTCTTGCTGCCCAGAGTCACATGAACGCCATGATAGGGCGTCTTGGAAGCGGTTTTGCCGGTATAGGCAATGGTGTTCGAGCTCGCACTAGCATTCCGAACGTCGCACAAGCGAATGCCCGTTCCCACTGAGGATATGGTGTTGTTTGCCACCGTCAGGCCACTGATATAGTAATTACCCTTGGCGATAGGATCCTGATCGGCTGTTTTCTTCATTTTTTTCGGCACGTTCAGTCCACTTACGCAAATACCCTCGTTCATGTAAGTAGAAATGGAATCCGTACCCTTAACGGTGATCTTGTTGTTGCTGATCACGATGTTCTGATTGGCGACCGGTGTCTTGTACTTCGCTGAGGTCTTGCTTTTGACCTTCCCCTCTTTCACAGCTGTAGTAGGCAGAAAGATGCCCTTGCTGAAAACGGAGTAGAGGGCGATGCCACGCGGAGCACTCTTGATGGTGTTGCCGGTAATGGTGCAGTTGATGTAGTTCATGCCCTGAATAGCAGTGCTCTTGATTTTGGTGAACGTGCTATTGGTGATGGCAATGCCGTTCACAGGGTTATTCACGATGGCCGTATGGCTGCCTACGCCGCGCGGTACATTGCTGAAGGTGCACTTGTTGATCTTGACATTGCGCATGGGCAGATCTTCAGAGCGGTAGCCCGGCATATGACGCTGGACGAGCACGTCGATCTGAATCGCCTCGGGTGTGAGCACTTTCGCCTTCTTGGTCTGCACCTGATCTTTAAACGTGCACTTCTCTACGGTAAAGCCGTTCACGCCAGCCACTTCCATCAAGTGAGCGTTCACTGTGTTGCGAACCGTCACACCCTGAAGCTTCACGTTCTTCGCATGGGCAATCTTAACGGCTGTTGATCCAGACTTATTGGCATTCAAATTGCCGCCGACAATAGCGATATTCTTGTAGGCATAGCCTTTTTTTGAATCGTGCGTTGCGCCAATCTTAAGCAGATTGGAGGAAGTCGATTTGCTTAAAGTCAGCTTCACACCCTTGAGCGTCAAAGTCGTGTTGCTGTACACATTGAGCCCGTGTGATAGCTTGTAGGATCCAGGCTTCACGACAATGTTCATCTTCTTTTTGCCACCCTTGGCTTTATCGAGCTGTTTCTGAATGACCTTGTAGGCGTCTTGTCCCGCCTTAGGCTTCACGGTCACAGTGGCAGCATGGGCGACACCGGTTAGTGCCAGCGAGAGCGCTATACTCATTGCGACGAGCACCGCCGCCCTCTGAAACGCTTTCGATACCATTTGCATCCCTTTTCTCCTCTCTTTTAGTTAGCACATGGCACACACTTATAAGAAACCCGCGTCAAACTCTACTTCTTTTAAGTCGGCGCGATCTTCATCTTCTTGCTACCCGATACACTCACGCGGCCCGATTCCACGGCAACGGCAGCGTTGGCCTTCTTGGTGGCGGAAAGCTTGTTGGCTCTGAAGGCCATCCGGTAGCGTTTGCTCTTGGCGTCGACGAAAGCCGCATACTTCTTGCTCTTCGTCACCTTGTTCGAGGACACCGTCATGGGTCCCTTCGCGTCGAGCAAGACAATCCCGTGCGACCCAGACTTTGCAATGGTGTTCTTGGAGATGATCTTGGCTTGGGCGCCCTGAACGCTGATACCATACTGACCTGAAGCCGAGATGATATTGCCCTTCACCACATTGCCCTTCGACTTCGATGCGACGAAGACGCCGTGAGAGCGAACCTTTACGATCTTGTTCCCGGCAATGGTGTTGCAATTGCTTCCGCTGAGCAGGTAAATGCCATGATAGCTTGCCTTGACCGAGCGATTGCCGACAAACGTGATCTTGTTGCCCTTTACCGTGCAGTTGCGGGCATCATCGAGCCGAATGCCGTGGCCGCGTGTCTTAATCGTATTGTTGGTCACCTTGATGCCGCTAACGTAGTAGTTCCCCTTGGGGATAGCATCGTTCTCGACGGTTTTCGTCAACTTCCGGCTGAAGCTGTAACCGCACAGAAAGATGCCATCGTTGGCGCCACCATAATAGCAATCGGTGCCACTCGTTGCGATGGTGTTGTTTCTGATCGTGATGTGCTGGTTCTTCGGCGGTGCCTTATAGGCACTAGAGGTAGAGGAAGCCATCCCGCCCTCCTTCGCGAGCGATGCGCCGAAGTACATGCCTTTGGAGTGCCCCATGTAAACAGCGATACCGCGCGGCGCCCCCTTGATCACGTTCCCCTCGATACGGCAATCATAATAATTCATCAGCCGAATGGCGTCGCTGCGTAAGTTGGAGAAGGTGTTGTTCCTGATGACCACGTTCTTCGTATAGCGGTTGAGCACCGCAGTATGCGACCCGATTCCCCGAGGTACGTTGGAGAATGTGCAATTCGCTATGACCACGTTCTTCGTCGGCAGGTCTTCCGACCGATAAGAGGGCATGTGCTTTTGGTTCAATACGTCGATCTGAAGTGCCTCGGGGATAGCCGCGCCCGAAGCCTGCCGTTGATCGCGGAACGTGCAGCCGTCCACGGTAAGATCCGCCACACCGCCCACTTCCATCAGATGCCCGCTACGCGTATTGTGCATAGTCACGCCCTCAATGCTCAAGTTCTTCGCGTGGGCGAGCTTGACGCACGTGTTCTGATGGTTGGTATTGTCGAGGTCGCCACCTACCACTCTGATGTTCTTGTAGTAATAACCCGTTTGAGTGTCGGAAGGGTCGCCGACACGGATCATGTTGCAGTTGGCAAGCGGAGCCAAGCGCAAATTGACGCCCTCCAGAACAAGTGTCGTGTTGCTGTAAAGCCGCAGAGCACTTCCAATGGTGTAGAAACCGGGCGTCACCTTGACAACATAAGGGTTCTTAGCCGTCGCGTTTTTACGTGCCTCGAGAAGTTTGGCCCGAATCTCGGGAGTCGCATCGGCCCTCATTGGCGTCACCTCTAAAACCGTCTCGGCAAAGGCTGGCGACGCAGCAGCGAGCATGCCGACCGAAGCAAGCGCAAGGGCGGCGACGACTATCGAGAACCTGCGCATCAAGCTCCTTTCAACATGTCAATAAGCCGCGACATTGTAGCACGTTTTCCCAGATCAATAAAAGGCCTGACATCTGGGCTTTCGGTAAGTTCTTCTATAAGGGAACTATCTCACCCCGCTTCTGTACCGGCTAGCCGCGAAGATTCGCCCCCATTCTCACCCCCGGTACGTCCCGTCCGAGCAGGATGGTATCGATGGCTCGATCGCTCGCCAACCCCGAGCGCTCCAGGCATCGATCGAGCACCGACGGATCGGGCTCCACCTCTGCATAGGCCCCGGTTTCCAACACGCGCACGAAGTCGTCCATGGTCTCGCACACCACACCCGGCGCCAGCTCGTCCACTGTACGCTGCACACCACGCGTCGCCTGATACACATCCTTGTCGGGCACGTAGAACACCACGGGCTTTTCCAGCAGCAGATAGTCGTAGAAGCACGACGAGTAATCGGTTACGAGCACATCGGCCACGAAGTACAGCTGATTCAGGTTCTCGTCGGACAAATCGATGAGGCGATCCTGGTACTCCTTTGGAATAACCGGACGTTCGTCGATGAAGTGGTGCATCTCGAACACGAAGTAGGAGTTCGTGCGCTCGCACATCTCATAGAGCGCCTTCATGTCCAGATACGTGTCGTACGGGTAGAACGCCGTCTTCTGACCCGTACCGCGGAACGTAGGCGCGAACACGATGACGCGGCCTTCCGCCATCCAGGGAAAGCGCTCGACAAGTTCCGCTCGAATCCGCTCGCCGCGCTCCTTCTCCAAGAAGTGGTCGAGGCGCGGCATGCCCGTGGCTAACAGGGCCTCCGGTTCAATGCCGAACACCTCCGAGTAGATGCCGCGCAAATGCTCGTTGCCTACCAGCGCATAATCGTAACGGCGATGCCCCGACTGGTAGGGGTCGGGCGAGCCGGTAATGCCGAAGCGGGCATAGCCCACCGACTTGAAGCCCACGCCGGCGTGCCACACCTGAGTGAGCACCGCCTTGTCGCCAGGGTCGAGGAAGTTGAATACCGGACAGTAATCGTCGATGAACACGTAGTCGCTCTTCGCGATTTGGATGATATCGCGGCACCACGAGAAGACATTCTGGCGGCCCTCAAGCGTATTGCGGTAGCGCTCAGCGATCTTGAACTGCTTGTCCAGCCCGCGCTCCAGCATGCGGTCGCGGATAGTGGCCATGTTGTCGGTGGGCTCATCGCCATTGGTCTTCAGGAACAGCACCCGGTTGCCCTTCTTCGGGAAGAACAGACCCATGACCTTGTGGAATGCGATGAAGCACTGCTTCTCGAAGAACACACGGCTCACTCGGCGGATACGAGGATGGTAGTTCTTGATGAAGAAGTCCACCGCCAGCACCACGAAGGGGAAATCGGTGGCATCGGTGCGTGGCAGAATAGACGCCGCCACAGCATAACGGCCGCCGAAGTAGCGGAACACCCGCGAGAGGCTCTGCAAATCGCCGAACAATTGCTTGTCGTAGGAAATATCGTGAGTAGCGAAGGGATGGCACGCGATCTCCTCGTCTATTTCCGCATCGGTGAAAGTGTAATCGTCGAAGGTGATCTCAGCCTCGCGAGCACGACGTCGCTTGCGCTTGGGCAACTCGTTCCACAGGCGCTTTCGAGCGAGCCGGATCAGATAGGGCGCGTGCTTTTGCGCCCAGGCAAGGGTGGCCTCCTCCTTCGAGAGCTCGCGGCAGAATATCCACTCGCCGGCCTCCGGCGGCTCGCGATGACCCGCATCGGCCAGATTCAGCTGGGCCCAGACGAGATCGCCCTCCCGCGATTGCTCGCGAAAATCGATGAACGTCTCCTGCTTGATGCGGTATAACTTGAGCACCTCCCCCGCCGTTGCGCGGTACCGCACATTCAGGAACACGCGGTTCCAGGAAATGTCCTCGATGGTGATGCTCACTAGGTCCTCCAAATCTTGGGAATAACGGGAATCATGATACCATTGTCTTTACCGACAAGCCGCCGATGGGAAGGGAAGAACACGTGCGGAAGCTGATTATCTCGCTGGCCGCGGGTTTTCTCGCGGCCATCTACTATCTGTGCAGGCTTTTCCCCGCCCGCCATCGCATTGTTTGCATCACCCGCAAAGAGGGCGCGCCTCCCGTTGACTTCGTCCTCATCCGCGATTGGTTCACCGCCAACGAGCCAAGTTGGGACGTGGTCGTTCTTGCAAAGTCCACCGCCAACCCCTTGAGCTACTTTCTCGAGCTTCTGCGGGAGACCTACTACATCGCCACCAGCCGCGCCGTCGTTATCGAGCGCATCTGCATCGCCGTGTCGCTTCTGGGCGACCGCATCGCCGCCCCGGTCATTCAGATTTGGCACGCCGTGGGCAACATGAAGAAGTTCGGTTACACCGTCGTGGACACGCCCGAGGGCCATTCCTCCGAGGTGATGAAGCTCACGCGTATGCATACTGGATATGACGCCGTGGCCATCTCCTCTCTGAGCTTCCGTGAGCAGTTCGCCGCCGGCTTCAACGTGGACGCCGCCATCATCTTCGAAGCACCGCTGCCCCGGGTTGACTTACTGCGCGACCCCCATCACCGAGCATGCCAGCGCCGCGCGCTGCTGGACGCCTACCCTGTTCTCGATGACGGTCGCCCCATCGTTGTATATGCCCCCACCTATCGCAAGGACGTGCCAGCCTGCCAGCCTCGAGCCATGGAGCGCCTACTCGGCGCCTTTAACTTCGAGCGCTTCCACTTCGTGTTCAAGCCGCACCCGTTAAGCCGTCTTGCCTTCGATGACCCCCGCGTCATAACTGTCGCAGGCAACGACCCCGATGCACTTTACGGCGCCGATGCGGTCATCAGCGACTATTCCACGGTTATTTACGAAGCCGGACTTCTGGATGTGCCCGTGTACCTGTACGCCTACGACTGGGACAGCTACAACGGTAAACGCGGCTTCAACTTCGATATTTCCCACGAGGTACCCACCCTGTTCACCGACGACGCCGCCGCTATCATGAACGCCATCGAGCAAGACGCGTTCGATCATGAGGCTTACGGGCGCTTCTTAGCCGGCAATGTGACATTGCCGGCTAAGGGTAGCTGCACCGAGCAGCTCTGTCGCAAGATCATCGCCTTTGCCGAGAAAGCTGAGCGCCCCCAACGAGGCCGCCCATAAGAACAAGGGCTCGAACGATCGCCGCATCTCCCTAGTAGTTGCCGTTGCGCTAAAAGCCCTGAAAGACCGTTTGCCCCTACTCCATCGCCTCGTAAAATGCAGAGGCCTCTTCGATGGTGCCATCGAAGAGCTTACGGCCGTGATCGAGCACGATACCGCGCTTGCAGAACTCCTCGGCTGCACTGGACGAGTGGGTCACGAACAGCACCGTCACCTTGTCGTCCTCCATGATCTCGCGAACCCGGGCATAGCACTTCTCGCGGAACTTTTTATCACCGACGGCCAAAGCCTCGTCAACTACAAGAATCTCGGGATCGGAGGACACGGCGAAGCCGAAGCCGAGACGCGACTTCATGCCCGAGGAGTACATGCGAATGGGCTGATCGATGTAGACGCCCAAATCAGCGAATTCCACCGTCTTGGGTTCCAGCTCCTCGAGCTGTTCCTTCGAAAAGCCGAGAGCCTGCCCGCGCAGATGAATATTCTCACGTCCGGTCAGCGACTTGTCGAAGCCGGCCGTCAGTTCGAGCAGGGCGCTCACATGCCCGTTCACCGTCACAGTGCCCTTGGTAGGATAGGCCACGCCCGTCACCATCTTCAGCGCCGTCGATTTCCCCGCGCCATTGGAACCGAGGAACGCCACGGCCTCGCCCTTGTGAATGCGGAAGGACAAGTCGTCGTTGGCATTGATGGAAGCCACCATCTCGCGCTTCTTCCTCCCCCAGAAAATGCTGGCGAAGCGCTGCTTGTCGTCTTTGTACAGCTTGTAGGTCTTGGTGACGTGGTCAAACTCAATGGCCACCTCGTCCGATGCAGGTGCGTTGCGCGTAGATGCCGCAACGCTTTCGGGCGTGATCGTCGTTTCGTTAGATAACATCGGGCACCTCCTCATAGGTGCGCTTGTACACCGCAATCATGACCAACAGCATCGCGATGAACACCACGGCAAAGCCGACGATGGCCATGGGGTTTTCCCAGATCCATGTCTTGTCGTAAACCGCACAGCGGAACAGCGTGGCGATGAACGTGATCGGATTGAACATGAGCAGGGTCTCCAACCACGGGATACCCAGGTTGTACACGTTGAAGATAATGCCCGACAACCAGAACAGCGGCGTCGAGAACGTGGTGATGAGGTTCTTGAAATCCTTGCTGACCGCCGAGAGCAAACTAGCCGTCAGAGAGAACATGTAGAAAAAGATGAACATGAGCACAATGGCCACCGGTATCTGTAGCAAATAAGCGTCGAACGGTTGGCCGACCAGAAAGTACACCGCCAAAAGCAGGACGACCATACCCAAATGAATGACCATCTCGGCGATGGCGAAGATGGTGGGAATGCCTGCAATGGGGAATTTGATCTTATTCACCAGGTATTTGAAACGGCCAAGCACGCTGCAGCCGGTACCCAACATGGTCTGGATATAGAACCAGGGTACCAATCCCCCCATAAGCCACAGGATATAAGGAGTGCCGCTGGGGCTGTCAGAACCCGAGCGAAGACCGATTTCAAGGGCGAACCAGAATACCGCGATGTAGACGATGGGCTTCGCAAACAACCAGACCGGCCCGAGCACCGTGCCACGGCCCTGCTTGCGCAGATCGAACATGGCCAAAGTGAAAATCTGCTCGCGACGTTCCCATTGGGAACGGATGATGTTCAGCAGTGTCGACACGATCCTCGATTCTCCGAACGAATAGCGAGCCTTTATTTTACCATTCCCCCGCCGTCGCCGCAGTATTTGCACAGGCCCAATATGCTAGCGGCAGCCAATGAAACCGAACGCGGCATCACGCGGGGCGCCTTGCCGGGTAGGCCGCCCCACTTTAGCTAAAGTGGGGCGGCCTAC